>DATJHH010000047.1:0-2085 GCA_035494115.1 Xanthobacteraceae bacterium | reverse complement strand
GCGGGCACCTACGCCGTCAGCGTTTCGGATTCTGCCTGGATCGATGTGCTGCAGGACGGCAACTATCTCAAGCCGGTGGATTCGAGCGGCGTCAGCGGCTGCAACGGCATCCGCAAGATTCTGAAATTCGATCTCGCCGCCGGACTGACGACGGTGCAGATCAGCGGCGTCGCCACCAAAACAATCAAGCTCGCGGTCACGCCTTCGTCGGATTGACGCAACCTTCGCACCACCGCAAACCCTGATTATTCAGGCCATTGGCAACATTCAACAAACCGCAAAAAACGCGACAGTTCTGACCCTTTACGCGCGCGTTATGCCTGATTAAGGTACGTCCGCACGACGCTTTGGCTCGCCGTAAGCCTGCCAAAGCCTTGGAACGGCGCTTCCAATTTCATCTCCTCTCGTTTGACACTTGGACTCTGCCCGAATTCTGGAGCGGAGAAGCATGGAGCGCATGATGCGATTATTGCCCCGTATTGTCCTTGCCGCCGCGCTGGTCAGCGCACCGCTCGCCACCTCAGCCTTTGCCAAGGATGCAAAACCTGCCGCAGCTTCCGCCAAGACATTCACCGCGTTTGCCGCCGCCTCGATGAAAAACGCGCTCGACGCCGCCGATGCCGCCTATGCCGCGAAGTCCGGCAACAAGATCACCGCAAGCTACGCGGCCTCCTCCGCGCTCGCCAAGCAGCTCGAACAGGGCGCACCCGCCGATGTCTTCATTTCGGCTGACACCGCCTGGATGGACTACGCCATCAAGAACAAGAGCGTGAATCCCGCCACCCGCATCGACCTGCTGGGCAACAGCATCGTGCTGATCGCGCCGAAGGATTCCAAGATCGATCATGTCGACATCAAGCAGGGCTTCGATCTCGCCAAGCTCGCCGGTGACGGCAAGGTGACCACCGGCGACGTCAAGGCCGTGCCGGTCGGCAAGTACGCCAAGGCCGCGCTGGAGAAGCTCGGCGCATGGAAGGCGGTCGAGCCGAAAATGGCGATGGCTGAAAACGTGCGCGCCGCGCTGGCGCTGGTGTCGCGCGGCGAAGCCGCGCTCGGCATCGTTTACTCCACCGATGCCAAGGTCGATCCCGGCGTGAAGATCGTCGGCACCTTCCCGGCGGACTCGCATCCCCCGATCATCTATCCGGTGGCAGCCACCGCCAACGCGAAGGACGGCACCGCGGACTATCTGTCCTTCCTGAAGAGTTCGGCGGCGAAGGCGACGTTCGAGAAATACGGTTTCACCTATCTCATCAAGCCGACGACCTAAGCGACATCGCGCACAACGTGTTCGACATCACACCCGAGGAATGGACGGCGATCGAGCTTTCGCTCCGTGTCGCCGTCGTCGCCACGCTGGTGTCCACGCCACTCGGTATCGCCGTGGCGTGGCTGCTGGCGCGGCGCAATTTCTGGGGCAAGGCGATCCTCGACGCGCTGATCCATCTGCCGCTGGTGCTGCCGCCCGTCGTCACCGGCTATCTGCTGCTGCTGAGTTTCGGGCGCAAAGGGCCGGTCGGCGAATTCCTCGATCATTATCTTGGCATCGTTTTCTCGTTCCGCTGGACCGGCGCGGCGCTTGCCTGCGGCGTGATGTCGTTTCCTCTGCTGGTGCGGCCAATGCGGCTGTCGATCGAAGCGATCGACCGCAAGCTTGAACAGGCTGCGAGCACGCTCGGTGCTACGCCGTGGCAGGTGTTTTTCACCGTGACGCTGCCGCTGGCGCTGCCCGGCATCCTGGCCGGCATGATCATGGGATTTGCCAAGGCGCTCGGCGAATTCGGCGCGACCATCACTTTCGTCTCGAACATTCCCGGCGAGACGCAAACGATTTCATCGGCAATCTACTCGCTGATCCAGACGCCGGACGGCGATGCCGCCGCGCTGCGGCTTGTCATTATTTCCGCCATCATGGCCATCGGCGCGCTGATCGCATCGGAATTCTTCGCGCGCCGCGCGCTACGCCGCGTTCACGGGTTGTGACATGCTGAGGATCGATGTCACCAAACAACTCGGCGAACTGACCCTCGAAGCCGCATTCCAGAGCGACAGCCGGGTGATCGGCCTGTTCGGCCCCTCCGGCGC
>DATJHH010000046.1:0-78668 GCA_035494115.1 Xanthobacteraceae bacterium | reverse complement strand
TAATCAAATACAAAACCGCCGGTCACCACAGTTGGACTCTTGCCGAAGTGGAGAAGTACGAAAAGCGCTGGCCGTTGGGAACGCGCGAGCGGTTGGCTTTATCTCTTTTGCTCTACACCGCGTGCCGTCGTGAAGATGTTGTTCGCTTCGGACCAGACAACATCGTAGGCGATCGCTTCCAGTTTACACATGCCAAGAACGAACACAGGAAGCCTGTGCCCATCGACATTCCATTGCATCAGGATCTCGACATAGCGATCAAGGCTGGTCCGTGCGGCAAGAAAAGATTCCTTGAAACAGAATACGGCAATCCGTTCACAGCAAATGGATTCGGAGGCTGGTTCAAAGAACGATGCGTGCAAGCCGGTGTGCCCGGGCGCGCGCACGGGTTACGCAAAGCGATGGCTGCGCGCCTCGCAGAGGGCGGCGCATCTGCACATCAAATTATGAGTGTGACGGGCCATCGCACGCTTGCGGAAGTGGAGCGCTATACGCAAGCAGCGGCGTGGCCGAGATTAGCGGATGCTGCGATGGGGTTTGTCCCACCGAAAAAAACGAGTGGGACAACAATCGAAGAAGATGAAGAAATTCAATTACATCCAGGCACTCTGGCGCTCCCTAGGGGACTCGAACCCCTGTTTTCGCCGTGAGAGGGCGACGTCCTAGACCGCTAGACGAAGGGAGCGGAGCGGCATGCCTGCCACGGTGCGATGCAATAACCGCGAATGCCCCCTCGTGCAAGGGCGAACAGCCGGATCTGATCGCAAAAATCTGCGCGATGTCGCGATGCACAAGCTGATCGTGCATCCGCGGCACGGCGCCACGCGCCGGCTCGTCGACAAGGTCATGGCAAACCACGGCGCCAAACCACGCAGCATTATCGAAGTGGCCAACTGTCGGCTCGCCAGCACGTTTGCGGAGACGAATGCCGGGGTCGCGATCGTTCATTCCTTGTGTATTGCACACGAGGCCAGCGCGAAGACATCATCGATCAACCTTGAGCGGCTGTTCGGACGCGTGCCGTTCGGGGCCGTGTTTCGCAAGGCCCACCGCCACCCTCTCGTCGATGCGATGCTCGATGAGCTGCTCAGCGGCCCGACTTAAAACGATTTGCAGGGCGGAGGCCGCGGCTCGCATCACCATTTCCAGCCTTCAATGGTTAACTGATGCGTGTCGCAATTAAGATTTCAGACTCTTAAGATTCCGGACTCTTGTGTGTGATTTGGAACGAAATGTCGGGGCTGCGCATTGACGCCACAGATGAGCCCAAATTGCGGAGGAGCGCAAAATGAAAAAGATCATGACGATAGGTTTTGTCGCTGCGGGCATTATGCTTTTGCCGGCGATGGCCAGCGCACAGGAGCGTCTCGGTGATGCCGTGGGCGGCGCTATCGCGGGCGGACTGGTCGCCGGTCCGGTCGGACTGGTCGCGGGTGGCGTCGTCGGCTACACGGCGGGTCCCAATATTGCGGAAGGACTTGGTGTCAGGCATCACCGGCATTATCGGCGCCACCACGTTCGTCGTCATCATGTCCGGCACGTTTCGCGTTAGGGCGCGGGAGAATTTCGCGGCTGTTGAGCAGCGCGTTCAAATTTCCAGTACTTCGTTTCAGGCAGCGTGAGTAAAAGCTCGTTTCCCAATGGAAGCGAGCTTTTGCTGTTTGCAAAATCAAAGCGCAGCAGAACGAGGAACAGAGGTCGGCACAATCACCGCCGCAAAATACCGCCGAGAACGCCGCGCACGATGGCGCGGCCGATGGTGCCGCCCATCGATCCGCCCACCGATTTTCCCATATCCGCAGCGAGCTTTCCCACCACACGACCTGTCACCGAACGGGTGATCTGACGCGTGACGAGTTGGCCGGTCGAGAGGCGTTCGCCGCGCTTGCGGTCGGTGCCAAAGATCGTGCCGACGACGCTGCCGAGCCCGCCGAGCAATCCGCCGCCGCCGGCCTGCTCTTCCGGCGCCGCCGTCTGTTCGACGCGCTTCTGCAGCTTCTCGTAAGCCGACTCGCTGTCGATGGCGGTGTCGTATTTGCCCTTGAGCGGACTGCTCGCGATCAGCGCCTGACGCTCCTGCGGCGTGATGGTGCCGAGCCGCGCCGTCGGCGGACGGATCGTCGTCCGTTGCACCACGGACGGCACGCCGTTGCCTTCGAGGAACGAGACCAGCGCCTCGCCCTTGCCGAGTTCAGTGATCACCGTGGCGGTGTCGAGATCCTTGTTGGGCCGGAACGTTTCGGCGGCGGTGCGCACTGCCTTCTGATCCTGCGGCGTGAAGGCGCGCAGCGCGTGCTGCACGCGATTGCCGAGTTGCGTGAGCACCGTCTGCGGCACGTCCATCGGATTCTGCGTCACAAAAAACACGCCGACGCCCTTGGAGCGGATCAGGCGCACCACCTGCTCGATCTTGTCGAGGAGCGCTTTTGGCGCATCGTTGAACAGAAGATGCGCCTCGTCGAAGAAGAACACGAGTTTTGGCTTGTCCGGATCGCCCACTTCCGGCATCTGCTCGAACAATTCCGACAACAGCCACAACAGGAACGTCGCATACAGGCGCGGATTGTTGATGAGCTTGTCTGCAGCGAGGATGTTGACGACCCCGCGTCCGTCGCGATCGGTGCGCATCAGGTCGCTGATGGCCAGCGCCGGCTCGCCGAAAAATTTGTCGCCGCCCTGGTTTTCCAGAACCAGAAGCTGGCGCTGGATGCTACCGACGGATGTAGCCGACACGTTGCCGTATTTCATGCGCAACTCGTTGGCCTGCTCGGCGATGTAGCCGAGCATCGCACGCAGATCTTTCAGATCGAGAAGCGGAAGCCCAAGTTCGTCGGCAAGACGGAAGGCGATGTTGAGCACACCTTCCTGCGTGTCGTTGAGGTCCATCATGCGGGTGAGCAGCAGCGGCCCCATCTCCGCCATGGTGGCGCGGATCGGATGGCCTTCCTCTCCGAACACATCCCAGAACACGGTCGCGAACTGATCGGGCTGATAGTCGAGGCCCATGTCGCGCGCGCGTTTGACGAAAGCATCCTTGGCTTCGCCTGCGGCCGCGATGCCGGAAAGATCTCCTTTGACGTCGGCAGCAAAAACCGAAACGCCGGCTTTCGCGAACCCTTCCGCCATCACCTGCAGGCTTACGGTCTTGCCCGTGCCGGTGGCGCCGGTGACAAGGCCGTGGCGGTTGCCGAATTTCAGTTCGAGATATTCGTATTTGCTGCTCTTGCCGACGACCAGCGCATCGGCCGGCAAAGCGGCTGCCGGCGCGGCGGCGGTCTTCGCGGCGGCAGAGTCCTTCGTAGCCGGGTCCTTCGCGACTGAATCTCTCGCGTCGCTGCCTGTCTTGCGCTTGCGCGGGGCCATGCCGCCTGCCTCTACTGTTCGGATCGAACGATCAAGTCCGATCGCACAAGGTGGATCGAGCGCGCAAAAGCTAGCATCGACACCAGACGCACCACAACAGTCCGCGCCGACGCGCGATGTCAGGCCGCGCTGGCGATCCGCGCAGCCTCCCGGCGCAGCGGCACGAAGACATTCCCCTGCATGATCGGGCGCGCCGTGCGCAGAATGCCGGCCTTGATCACCTGCAGGTCCTTGCCGGAGCCGGCCGTTTCCAGACGCACATCAACCTGACCCGAGGGATGCTCGATCCAGATCGTGCGCGGATTTCCCTCCGGCCGCACCGCCAGGTCGTAGGCGATCGAGCCTTCCACCATCAGGGCGGTGGAAACGCAAACAGCGCCGGTGACGGCGTGCGCGGCATGCAGCGCATGCGGCGTCAGGTAACGCGAGGTGATGGCGCCACCGTCGCGCGGCGGCGACAAAAGCCCGACCTTGGGAATGACGCTGTGAGTCACATCGCCAAATCCCATACGGCGCCCCGCTTCCATGCGGATCGTCTCGATCCGCGCCAGCAGCGCTTTATTGCCGTCGATCTCGGCACGGCCTTCAGTGCCGGTCAAGCCGAGGTCCTTCGCGCGCATCAGCACCATGGGCATGGCGACGTCGAAGCACGACACCTCGATGCCCTCGATGGTTTCGCGCACGTGTCCTGTCGGGACCATCGAGCCGGTCTTGGAGCCGACGACCTCCATGAAGTTGAGGACCACCGGCGCTGCCGTGCCGGGTACGCCGTCGATCGCGGCATCGCCGATGTAATTGACCTGGCCGCCGGGCGTCTCGATGACGGCCTCGATCTTGCTCTTGGTGTTGCAGTCGTAAATCACGACTTCGGTCTTGCCGTCCTTGGCCGGGACAATGCCCATTTCGAGCGCGAAAGGCGCCACGCCTGACAGCATGTTGCCGCAGCTCGGGCCGGTGTCGACGACGGGCTTGCCGATATCGACCTGGCAGAAGAGATAGTCGACGTCGACGCCGGGGCGTTCGGACTTCGACACGATCGCGACCTTGCTGGTCAGCGTATCGGCGCCGCCGAGCCCGTCGATCTGTCGCAGGTCGGGCGAACCCATGGCGGCGAGCAGGATGCGGTCACGCTCGGCCACATCTTTCGGCAAATCTTCGGCCCTGAAATACGGGCCCTTCGACGTTCCGCCGCGCATCAGCAGGCAGGGAATAGACATCATATCGCGCATGGTTTCCTCGGATTAGTCACGGCCGGTCCGCGGCGTTAATCCGCGCGGCGACCCCCGCGTTAAAGCGACGCGGCCTTATACTACGATACGCCTAGGCATTCGACCCAAACTTGGCTTGACGGACTATACCTTCGCCGTGACATACTTCAAAATCACATAGGAGGTATTCGAGATGAAGTTAGCTTGGCGTTTCGTGGGGCTTACGGCGGCGGTGATGTCACTTGCTGCAATTGGGACGGCCCAGGCGCAGCAGCCGATCGTCATCAAATTCAGCCACGTCGTCACCGATGACACGCCGAAGGGCAAAGCCGCGCTGAAATTCAAGGAATTGGCTGAAAAATACACGAACGGAAAAGTGAAGGTCGAAATCTATCCGAATTCGACGCTTTACGGCGACAAGGAAGAAATCCAGGCGCTGCAACTCGGCTCTGTGCAACTGCTTGCACCATCGACCTCGAAATTCGCGCCGCTCGGCGTGAAGGAGTTCGAGGCGCTCGACCTTCCCTACATCTTTCCGGACGAAGCCACCTACACCAAGGTGACCAAGGGTCCCGTCGGCAAGATGCTGCTCAGCAAGCTGTCGGCCAAGGGGATCAAGGGCCTGGCGTTCTGGGATAACGGCTTCCACATGATCTCGGCCAACAAGCCGCTGCGTAAGCCGACCGACCTGCAGGGCCTCAAGATTCGCATCTCCGGCTCCAAGGTCGCCGATGCCTATTTCCGCAAGCTCGGCGCGCTGCCACAGATCCTGGCGTTCTCGGAAGTGTATCAGGCGCTGCAAACCGGCGTTGTCGACGGCTGCGAGAACACGCCTTCGAACTACTACACGCAGAAATTCTATGAAGTGCAGAAGCACATCACCCAGGCCCATCACGGCCATCTGCAATACGCCGTGATCGCCAACCAGAAGTTCTGGGACGGGCTGCCGCCGGACATCCGCACCCAGCTCGACAAGGCCATGGCCGAGTCGACGGATTATGCGAACTCGATCGCCGCAGAAGAGAACAAGGAAGACCTCGAAGCCATCAAGAAGTCGGGCTTCACGGAGGTCTATACGCTCAAACCGGAAGAACAGAAGGTGTGGATGGAAGCGATGCTTCCGGTCCACAAGCAGATGGAAGGCCGCATTGGCAAGGAGATTATTGATCTCCTGCACAAGGAAGCGGGCTTCAAGACGAACTGACCCGGACACCACATCCGCCGGCGGAGATAGTCGCCGGCGGATTTGCATCCATGGTCGGGTTCTCTGGGGGGAAAAATGTTGCGAATTCTCGATCGTCTTGAAGAGATATTGATCGCGACGCTGATCGCCGCTGCAACATTGCTCATTTTCGTCTCCGTCGTGCATCGCTACGCCGCGACCGTGCCGGTCTTGTTCCCCTATGCGCATATGTTCGACCTGTCCTGGACGCAGGAACTCTGCATCTACATGTTCGTCTGGATGGCGAAATTCGGCGCGGCCTACGGCGTGCGCACCGGAATCCATGTCGGCGTCGACGTGATGATCAACCGGCTCGGCTTCGGACCGCGCAGTTGGGTGATCCTGTTCGGCCTTCTCTGCGGCGCGCTGTTCACCGGCGTCATCGGGACGCTTGGGGCGAGCTTCGTCTGGGCGGTCTCGCAGACCAGCCAGACATCGAACGATCTCGAAGTCCCGATGTGGATTCCATTTCTGGCGATCCCGCTCGGCTCCTATCTGATGTGCTTCCGCTTCCTCCAGGTCGCGTTCATTTTCTGGCGCACCGGCGAACTGCCGCATCACGATCAAACGCACGTTGAAGGCATCACAGACGATCTTCATCCTAGTGACGTCCAGCCCGCCGATCCGCGTCCTGCCGGGGTGCGCTCATGAACGCCGCCATCGACCAGACCGCAGGCTCCGATCCTCGCCACGGCACCGGCCTCGCACTCGCCATCATCCTTGTGCCGGTCGTCCTTGTCGGGATGTGCTTCCTGTACAAATTCGGACTCGTATCGTTCACTCCGGGCATGCGCGTGTCGATCATCTTCGCGCTGCTCCTGGCGATGATGATGACCGGGATGCCGGTCTCGATCGCCCTCGGCCTCACTGTTCTCACATTTACATTCACGCTTACGACGGTGCCGCTCGAAACCGTGGCGCTGAAGCTTTTTACCGGACTTGAGAAGTTCGAAATCCTGGCCGTCCCGTTCTTCATTCTTGCCGGCAACTTCCTCACACATGGCGGCGTGGCCAAGCGCATGATCGCGTTCGCCACATCACTCGTCGGCCATCTTTTCGGCGGCCTCGGGCTGTCCGCCGTCGTCGCCTGCGCGCTGTTCGCCGCGGTGTCCGGCTCATCGCCGGCGACCGTGGTGGCAATCGGCTCCGTCATCCTGCCGGCCATGGTGGCGCAAGGCTATCCCCGCAGATTCGGTGCCGGCATCGTCACGACCTCGGGCGCGCTCGGCATTCTGATCCCGCCGTCCATCGCCATGGTGCTCTATGCGGTATCGACCGGTAGCTCCATCGGCAAACTGTTCATCGCCGGCATCGTTCCCGGCCTCGCCCTCGCCTTCCTGCTCGGTCTGACGACTTGGTACATCGCCCGCAAGAACGGCTACCCGCGCGTGCCGGTCGAAGGCGGACGCACGGCATCGCAGGCGTCCCTCTCGGCCTTCTACGGGCTGGTGCTGTGCTTCATCGCAACGACGTTCCCGCTGTTCATCGGCTGGGTGATCGGCCTCATCACCAATCCCGGCGCGTCATTCTCGGCGCTGTTTACCGGCGATGTCTTCGGTTTCATCAGCCAGAGCAATTATCTCAACAGCCGGCACGGCTTTGCGCTGTTTGTGCTCTCCGTGCTGTGGCTGCTCTTTGCCGGTTATCTGTTTCCCAACCGTGCGAAGCTGGGCTTTCTGCGCCACGAAGCCGCAAATGTCTGGAACTCGTACTGGGTCAGCGTCTGGGGACTGTTGCTGGTCATTATCGTGATCGGCGGCATCTATGCCGGCCTGTTCACGCCGACGGAGGCCGCCGCCATGAGCGCGGTCTATGCCTTCGTCGTCGCGGTCTTCGTCTATCGCGACATGGGCCTCAAGGACGTGCCGCGGGTGCTGCTGTCATCCGCAAATTTGAGCGCAATGCTGCTCTACATCATCACCAATGCCGTCCTGTTCTCGTTCCTGATGACCTACGAAAACATTCCGCAGGCGCTGGCGGGCTGGATGATTTCACAGGGCCTGGGCTGGGTCAGCTTCCTGCTCGTGGTCAATGTGCTGCTGCTGCTGGCCGGCAACGTCATGGAGCCAAGCTCCATCATCCTCATCATGGCGCCGATCCTGTTTCCCGTTGCGATGAAGCTCGGGATCGATCCGATCCATTTCGGCATCCTGATGACGGTGAATATGGAAGTCGGCATGTGCCATCCGCCGGTGGGTCTCAATCTCTACGTCGCGTCGGGCATCGCGAAGATGGGCATCACCGAACTCACCAAGGCGGTGCTGCCATGGCTGGGCACCATGCTCGCCTTCCTGATCGTCGTGACCTACTGGCCGGGGCTGTCGCTGATCCTGCCGCGACTTCTCGGCATGCGCTGAACCTCTAACACCCAGCCTCAGGGCGCGTGGCTGAAGCGCAGCCGGCCGAGAAGTTTCATCGTCCGGATGTCGAAGCTGCGCACTTCGGTGGCCTCGCCGGCGTCGATCGTGACCACGAGACGGTTGTCCGCCACAGCCGTCGACACCACGCGGGCGCCGGCCGGCAGCGCAACGCTGTTTTCGATAAGCTGAGGCGCCGCCGTCGCAACCTTGCCCTCCCCGGTATGCGCCAACTTGTAGATGATGATGCCGACGACGACGGCGACGGCGCCGAAGGTCGTGAGCAGGGAAATCAGCATCATCATCCGCACGCGCGCGACCATCGGGGCGGCGGGGTCGCCTCGTTCGTCATCATCATGTATCGAAGGAGCCATGTCGCACCCGAATGAAGAAACAGTTTTGATCGCCGACACCGAAGCCAGCGAACGGCTCGACCGGGTGCTTGCCGCACGGATCGAGCGCCTGTCGCGCACGCGCCTCAAGGCCCTGATCCTCGATGGCGAGGTCACCATCGGCGCGCGCACGATCCGCGATCCGGGCTATCGCGTCAATTCCGGAGAGACGGTCAGCGTACGAATTCCGCCGCCGCTGCCGGCCACGCCGGAGGGCGAGGACATTCCGCTCACCGTGGTGTTCGAGGACGACCAGCTTATCGTCATCGAAAAGCCGGCCGGGCTGGTCGTCCATCCCGCCGCGGGCAACTGGACCGGCACCCTGGTCAATGCGCTGATCGCCCATTGCGGCGACAGCCTCTCCGGCATCGGCGGGGTGCGGCGGCCGGGAATCGTCCATCGTCTCGACAAGGACACCACCGGCCTGATGGTCGTCGCCAAGACCGATGCGGCCCATCAGGCGCTGGCCGCCCAGTTCGCGGATCATGGACGGACGGGGCCGTTGCGGCGGCAATATCTGGCCTTCACCTGGGGTGCCCCCGACCGCCCGAAGGGCACCATCGACGCCCCGCTCGATCGAAACCCACGGGCGCGCGACAAGCGCGCGGTCCGCCCCGGCGGTCGCGAGGCGATCACCCATTGGTCCCGGGTCGAGACCTATGCCGGAGCGGACGGCAAGCCGGTCGCGGGCCTGGTCGACTGTCAGTTGGAGACCGGCCGGACGCATCAGATCCGCGTCCATTTGGCCCATATCGGCCATCCGCTGATCGGCGATGAAACGTACGGCCCGGGATTCAAGACCAAAGCGGCCCTTTTAACTGAATCGGCCCGGTCAGCCCTGGCCGATCTTGGCAGACAGGCCCTGCATGCTTACATCCTTGCTTTCGAGCATCCGACAAGCGGGGAGTTTCTGGAGTTCCAATCGGAACTGCCGGAGGATTTGGTGCGTTTAAGGTCCAATCTCGCGGCCGGTCCACACGGTCGGTGAACGTGGGATACGTAGAGATACTAAAATCGTTCAAGAAAACAATGGCTTGAGATTGTCGCCGGTGAAGTCGCCGCGCTCGCGGGGGTGTGACCGGGACATCTCTTTTCTTTGCCCCGCCGTCTTGTATGCTGCAGGTGCGATGCCTGATGCATTGCAACATGTGCGTCGTCGGCTCTGGAGCGGCGACGCAACCGCCCGCCGATCCAGGGGGCACAACCAGGAGGGTGCATGATGGCCCGCTCCGCTTCTTTGCCGATCCTGACCGGTGAGTCAGGACTGACCCACTACCTTGAGGAAATCCGGCGGTTTCCCATGCTGGAACCGCAGCAGGAATACATGCTCGCCAAGAACTGGCGCGAGCATTCCGATCGTGATGCCGCGCACAAGCTGGTGACCAGCCATCTGCGCCTCGTGGCCAAGATCGCCATGGGATATCGCGGGTATGGTCTGCCCATCGCCGAAGTCATTTCTGAGGGCAATGTCGGCCTGATGCAGGCCGTGAAGCGATTCGAACCCGAGAAGGGCTTCCGCCTCGCGACCTATGCCATGTGGTGGATCAAGGCCGCCATCCAGGAATACATCCTGCGTTCGTGGTCGCTCGTGAAAATGGGCACGACCGCGAACCAGAAGAAGCTGTTCTTCAACCTGCGCAAGGCGAAGAGCAAAATCTCCGCGCTCGAGGAAGGCGACATGCGCCCCGATCAGGTCAAGCTGATCGCCAAGCGCCTGGGCGTCACCGAGCAGGATGTCGTCGACATGAACCGCCGTCTTGGCGGCGACGCGTCGCTGAATTCGCCGTTGCGTGAAGACGGCGATTCCGGCGAGTGGCAGGACTGGCTGATGGACGATGCGCCGAGCCAGGAGCGCATCCTCGCCGAGTCGGAGGAACTCGATAATCGCCGCAGCGCGTTGACGCAGGCTCTGACCGTGCTCAACGAGCGTGAACGGCGCATCTTCGAGGCTCGCCGGCTCGCCGACGATCCTGTTACGCTTGAGGACCTTGCTTCGGAATTCGGCGTCTCGCGCGAGCGCGTGCGCCAGATCGAAGTGCGCGCCTTCGAGAAGGTGCAGAAAGCGGTGACGCATCGCGTCGCCGAGATGGAGACGCCGACGGCATCGCCAGCGCGTGTCGCCTATCACTAGCGGACCCGCTCGCGTCGGACCTGCAAAAGCAAAAGGCGCCCCCAGGGCGCCTTTTATTTAACCCGCATGACGCGGCCTACTGCCGTCGGCTGCAACGCCGAAAATTTGCAACACCCTATCGCCGTCTGCTAACTTTGTTTCTGTGGGGATCGGCAGGCTCCCCAAACTTTCAAAAGACGCCGCTCGCGTCCAAGCTCTGCTACCAACCCACGGCTGACGAGCCGGCACGGGGGTAGCATGGACGTTCGTAGCCAGACCCCAGCAAATTATCTTTTTGCGGCCCGCGCTGTGCGTGATTTCGGCGACGGATTCGTAGCCGTTCTTTTGCCGGTCTATCTGCTCGCGCTCGGATTCACGCCGCTGGACGTTGGGATCATCGCAACCGCATCACTGCTCGGCTCTTCGCTATTGACCATCGCCGTAGGCTTTCTCGGCGTCCGCTACGACCACCGGCAACTCCTCATCGCCGCCGCCAGTCTGATGCTGGCTACGGGCGCTGCCTTCGCTGTGATCCATGACTATGCGCTCATCCTGGTCGTTGCCTTTGCCGGCACAGTCAATCCGTCGTCCGGCAGCGTCAGCGTATTCGTGCCGCTGGAACACGCCGTACTGTCGGGAAACGTCAGCGATGCCGAGCGCACCAGGATGTTTGCACGCTACAGCCTCGTGGGCGCGCTCGCAGCCGCAGTCGGCGCCCTGGCTGCGGCCATCCCTGATGTCCTGGCCCCGACCGCGGTCGGTCAGCTTCTCGCCATCAAGATGATGTTCGTCCTCTACGCCATATTGGGCGTGGTCGGCGGCCTGCTCTACACGCGCATTCCGCGGCGCCGTCATACTTCGGAAGTTGCAGCAACGGGCAGCCTCGGCCCTTCCCGGAAAATCGTCTACAGGCTTGCGATATTGTTCAGTGTCGATGCCTTCGCCGGAGGCTTCGTCGTCCAGTCGCTGCTGGCGTTGTGGTTATTTGAACGATTTGACTTGTCGCTTTCGGCTGCCAGCTTTTTCTTTTTCTGGTCGGGCGTGCTCTCGGCGTTCTCATTCCCCGTTGCCGCCTGGCTGTCGCGGCGCATCGGGCTCATCAACACGATGGTGTTTACCCACATCCCCTCCAGCGTCGCGCTGATGCTGGCTGCGGTTGCTCCCACATTGGGCTTGGCTCTCGTCCTGCTTCTGATCAGATCGGCACTATCGCAGATGGACGTGCCAACGCGCTCCTCCTACGTCATGGCTGTCGTTACCGAAGCTGAGCGCGCCGCTGCGGCAAGCTTCACAGCCGTGCCCCGCAGTCTGGCAGCGGCTGCAAGTCCCGCGCTGGCTGGCGCTCTGTTCGCCGCTTCGTTCCGCACGTGGCCACTCCTCATCTGCGGCGCACTTAAAATTCTCTATGACCTGCTGCTGTTGCTGCAGTTCCGGCACGTAAAGCCACCGGAGGAACAGTAACGCCCAACAGCATGTCTGAGCCCACGTCCGTCCATGTCCGCTTCCGCCGGCGTGAAAACCGAGTCACCTCAATCGAAAATCTGCCGATCTCCAAAAGCAAAAGGCGCCAAAAGTGGATACCGGTTTTGCGATCAGAATACGCGCAAGATATTGAGTGAGAGCATTTTCTTGCGGCTAACCGGATTCCACTTAGCCGGAAAATGCTCTAAGGGCGCCTTTTATCTAACCCGCATGATGCGGACCTATTGTTTCCAGGCCGCAAACGCATCCGCAAACGCGCGTTCGCCCGGCGTCCCCTTTTCAACCGCGAGCAACGCCCGTGTTCCGTCCGCGAAGACGATCGGGATATCCATCCACGGCCGATCCTTGAGCAAACTGACATTGCGTTGCACGTCGACATCGACGGATGACAGGCCGATGAGGAAGAATCCGTTGGTCACCTTCACCGACAGACCCGCCAGCGGCACCCCTTTGTTCTGTTCCGGGACGTCCATCAGGATGCCCGGAATGTTGGCCACCTTGCTGCTCTGAAATTTTTCAGAGTCGCCGAAAATAATCTGGATGGTGTGGCTCGCCGGCAAGGATGTGTCCGCGTTGCGGCTCATGATCCAGGACAGGCGCAGCGCAAGATCGGGAATGTCGATATCCGCCTTGATGGCCGTCTGCGCCGGCTGGCCCGGAGTTGGCGTGATCTGCTCATTGTGCCAGATGACCGAACCAACGAATTGCCGCTTGTCCGTGCTGTTGGGAACCTGTTCGAACAGCACCGCGCGTTGCGCGACATTGGCTTGATTGACGGACTCACCGGGCGTCTGCGCATTCTGGCCGATGCGATCGGGAATCTTCTTCGGCTGTTGTGAATTGGGTGTCTGGATCTGCGACGTTCTCGGTGCCGGCGCCGGTTCGGTCGCGGACTTCAACGCGAGGATGATTTTGGGTCCGGCATAAAACGCCGTAGCGCCCAGCCCGCCGACAAGGAGAAGGACGAGGAGCGCGATGACAATCCCGCGGCCGCGGCCCGCGCGCGGCAGACGTCCGGATGGAATATCGTCCTCATCCTGCATCGGATGGGACGGCATCGAACCGGCCGTCCCGCCGTCGGGACGTCCTGTCGGGACTTCCATCTGCGGATCGCGCGGAAACTCTGCCTGCGCGGTCGCTTCCTCATCAAGGCGCGGATCGAGACGGTCGTAGCGCGCCGACGGCGATTCCATGGCGCCATAAGCTTCGCGCGCGGAATGCGAAGCTTTCGACGTCGCGCCGCCGAGTTGCGCGGCCTCCCTCACAACATCGCTCAGACCGCTTTCTTTCGCGACCTGACGGCCCATTGGCGCCGATCCTGTGCTCGGTGCAGCGCCCTCGCCGGTTTTTCCCGCCGGTTTTAAACGATTCTGTTCGCGCGCACGCCGCGCCGCGTCGGCTTCGACCTTGCGGATGGCCTCTTCGAGAGACAGACGCTCCGTCGTGATGGCTTCTTCGGTGAGCGGAGGATCAGCACTGCGCAACTGATTGACCAGAGCCGTGCGCGCCCGCTCATAGATCGCCCGGCGCGCTTCACCCGTGCTCTTGTCGAGCACGGTGATGGCACGGGCGATAAGCGGATAATAGTCTGCCATTCTGGCTTTCCGGATACGGTTACGATCAGGACTCGAACGGATTGTGCATCAGGATCGTATCCTCGCGCTCGGGGCTGGTCGAAAGTAAAGCAACCGGACACCCGACCAGTTCCTCCACACGGCGCACATACTTGATCGCCTGTGCCGGCAGATCGGCCCACGACCGCGCACCGGCCGTGCCTTCATTCCAGCCTTCGATCGTCTCGTAAATCGGCTGCACCTCCATCTGCGCACGCTCGCTCGCGGGCAGATAGTCGATCACCTTGCCGTCAAGACGATAGCCGGTGCAGACCTTGATCTCGGTGAACCCATCCAGGATGTCGAGCTTGGTGAGCGCGAGGCCCTGAATGCCGCTCGTACGCACCGTCTGGCGCACCAGCACGGCATCGAACCAGCCGCAGCGGCGCGGACGGCCGGTGACCGTGCCGAATTCGCGGCCGCGTTCTCCGATCTTGCGGCCCGTCTCGTCGTGCAATTCGGTAGGGAACGGCCCTTCACCGACGCGGGTCGTATAGGCCTTGCAGATACCGAGCACGTAATTGATGGCGCTCGGCCCCATCCCCGATCCGGTCGCGGCCTGCGACGCGACCGTATTCGACGAGGTCACATACGGATAGGTGCCGTGGTCGATGTCGAGCAGCGCGCCCTGCGCACCCTCGAAAAGAATGCGGCGGCCTTCGCGGCGCTTCTCGTCGAGCAACGACCAGACGGAACCCATGAACGGCAGCACCTTCGGTGCGAATTTGAGAAGATGATCGCGCACGGTCTCCACCGCGATCTCGTCCATGCCACCGCCGCGCCGCAAGGCATTGTGATGGGCGAGCAGCCGCACGATCTTTCGTTCGAGCGATTTTTCGTCGGCGAGATCCATCAGGCGAATGCCGCGCCGTCCGACCTTGTCCTCATAGGCTGGACCAATGCCGCGTCGTGTGGTGCCGATGCGTGTCAACTCGTTCGAGGATTCCCTCATCTCATCGAGTTGCTGATGCAGCGGAAGAATCAGGACGGTGTTCTCGGCAATGATGAGATTATCCGGCGTCACGCGCACGCCCTGGGCGCCGAGCCGGGTGATCTCTTCACATAGCGCGCTCGGATCGAGCACGACGCCGTTGCCGATCATCGCGAGCTTGCCGGGACGCAAAACGCCCGACGGCAGCAGCGACAGCTTGTAGGTGATGCCATCAATGACGAGCGTGTGGCCGGCGTTATGCCCGCCCTGAAACCGCACGACGATGTCGGCCTGCTCCGACAGCCAGTCGACGATCTTGCCCTTGCCCTCGTCGCCCCATTGGGACCCGACTACGACTACATTCGCCATGAGGTATCCTTCACCCGCATGGCCTGCGGCCGATCGCGGCAATCAAATATCGGAAGCCCCTGCGGGACCCTGTCTCACTATCGGATAAAGGATGGCGGCAGCCGCCGCAAGGCAACCCTTTGTCGCGCAAAAATCATGAGGATTCAACCGGTTCTACAGGTCAAACGGCCGCCTTCCAGCCTGCCGCGAATCGAAACGATGGCAAAAGCGGCCAATGCGGCCGACGGAACTCCAATAACGCAGCGCCGCAGCCTGTCGGCCGCGGCGATGCTTTAGCAGTCGAGACCACCGCAAGGATTGCGCCCCGGCGATCAGAACTTCAAAGGCTTGGCGCTCTGCACCTGCGGCAGCGCCTGGACCTTGGCCAGGACATCACGCGGCACCTCGCCATCGACCTCGATCAGCGCGACGGCGTTTCCGCCAGGCGCTTCGCGGCCGACATGGAAGCTCGCGATGTTGATGTTGGCGTCGCCCAGCGTCGAGGAGAAGCGGCCGATGAAGCCCGGCTTGTCGAGATTGGTGATGTACACCATGTTCTCGCCGAACTCGGCGTCGAGGCGGATGCCCTTGATATTGACGATGCGTGGCCGCCCGTCGGCATAGACCGTGCCGGACACGGAGCGTGACTGCTTCTCGGTCGTGACCGTGAGCGTAATCAGGCTCTCGTAATCGCCGGCCGCCTCGCGCGTGACCTCCTCCACCATGATGCCGCGCTCCTTTGCCACTGACGGCGCCGAGACAACATTGATGTCCTGCAGCATCGGACGCAGCAAACCGGCCATGGCCGACGACGTCATCGCCTTGGTCTTCATCTGCGCAACAAGGCCTTCATACGCGATCTGCACCTTGTTGATGCCGGTCTCGGTGAGCTGGCCCGCGAACGAACCGAGTTTTTCGGCAAGGTCGATAAAAGGCTTGAGCTTCGGCGCTTCTTCCGCAGTGATCGAAGGGAAGTTGACGGCATTGGAGATCGCACCGGTCAAAAGATAATCCGACATCTGCTCGGCCACCTGCAGCGCGACGTTCTCCTGCGCTTCCATGGTCGATGCGCCGAGATGCGGCGTGCAGATGACGTTCGGATGGCCGAACAGCGGATTGGTTTTCGCCGGCTCCTCGACGAACACGTCGAAGGCCGCACCGCCGACCTGGCCGGAGTCGAGCGCGGTGCGCAGCGCCTGCTCGTCGACCAGACCGCCGCGCGCGCAGTTGATGATGCGTACGCCCTTCTTCATGGTCTTGATCGCATCGGCGTTGACGATGTCCTGCGTCTTGTCGGTCAGCGGGGTATGCAGCGTGATGACGTCGGCGCGGCGGAACAGGTCAGCCAGGTCGACCTTCTCGACACCGATATCGCGCGCGCGCTCCGGCGAAAGGAACGGATCATAGGCGATGACGCGCATGCGCAATCCGATCGCGCGGTCGGCGACGATGGAGCCGATATTGCCGCAGCCGACGATGCCGAGCGTCTTGCCGGTGATCTCGAAACCCATGAAGCGGTTCTTTTCCCACTTGCCGGCCTGGGTCGAGGCGTCGGCCTGCGGAATGTCACGCGCCAGCGCGAGCATCATCGTGATTGCGTGTTCGGCGGTCGTGATCGAGTTGCCGAACGGCGTGTTCATGACGATGACGCCGCGGGCGGTCGCGGCCGGAATATCGACATTGTCGACGCCGATGCCGGCGCGGCCGATGACCTTGAGCTTCGCCGCTTTCTCGAGCAGCTTGGCCGTCACCTTCGTGGCCGAGCGGATCGCAAGACCATCATAATTGCCGATGATCTCGGCGAGCTTGTCCTTGTCGGGACCGAGCTTCGGCTGGAAATCGACATCGATGCCGCGATCCTTGAAGATCTGCACGGCGGCGGGAGAAAGCGAATCGGAAATGAGAACCTTGGGAGCCATGGTGTTTCTTCCTTCACCCTCCCTCGATGGGGAGGGTCGGCCGCAGGGCCGGGGTGGGGTGAATGGCCGGATGCAAGGACTGAGGTGAGCAGCAACACTGCCACCCCTCCCCGCCGCCCTTTCGGGCGTCGACCCTCCCCCTCAAAGGGGAGGGTAAAAACTATGCCGCTTTCGACAGCGCAGCCTTGGTCTTGGCAAAGGCCCAATCGAGCCACGGCAGCAGCGCTTCGACATCGCCCTGCTCCACCGTCGCGCCGCACCAGATGCGCAGGCCTGGAGGCGCGTCGCGATAGCCGGCGATGTCGTAGCCGACGCCTTCCTTCTCGACAGCCGCCGCCAGATCCTTGGCGAAGCTCGCCTGCTTTTCGGCCGACAATCCGGTGATGTCCGGATCGGAGACTTTTAGACAGACCGAGGTGTTCGAACGGATCGCCGGATCGGATGCGAGGAAATCGACCCACGGCGTGCGCGCGACCCAATCGGAGATCGCTTTCGTGTTGGCGTCCGACCGTGCGATCAGCCCCTTGAGGCTGCCGACTTTCTTTCCCCACGCGAGCGTGTCGAGATAATCCTCGACGCACAGCATCGACGGTGTGTTGATCGTGTCGCCGTCGAAAATGCCGGCAATCAGCTTGCCGCCTTTGGTGAGCCGGAAGATTTTTGGAATCGGCCACGGCGGATCGTAGCTTTCCAGCCGCGCCACCGCACGCGGCGACAGCACGAGCATGCCATGCGCCGCCTCGCCGCCCATCACCTTCTGCCAGGAGAAGGTGACGACATCGAGCTTGGAAAAATCGACGGCCTGAGCGAACACCGCCGAGGTCGCGTCGCAGATCGCAAGACCATCGCGGTTCTCAGGAATCCAGTCGGCGTTCGGAACGCGCACGCCGGAGGTGGTGCCGTTCCAGGTGAACACGACATCGCCCGACCAGTCGATTTTCGACAGGTCCGGCAGTTGACCGTATCCGGCCTTCAGATTTTTGACGTCCTTGAGCTTGAGCTCTTTGGCAACGTCGCTGACCCAGCCTTCGCCAAACGATTCCCATGCGACCATGGTGACCGGGCGTGCGCCGAGCAGCGACCACAGCGCCATCTCGACGGCCCCGGTATCGGAGGCCGGCACGATGCCGATGCGGTAATCGGCGGGGATTTCAAGGATTTCCCGCGTCAGATCGATGGCGCGTTTGAGCTTCGCCTTACCGATCTTCGACCGGTGAGAGCGTCCCAGCGCTGCGTCTGTGAGGGCTTGCAGGTTCCAACCGGGGCGCTTCGCGCACGGGCCAGAGGAAAAATGCGGGCTCATCGGCCGCGCAGTAGGCGTCGTCGTCATCTGAATCTATCCTTCCAGATAGCCGCCTCTCGGTGGGGAGAGGTTTCCCACCGCCGGGCATAAGGAAGGACGAACGCGGCGTCAAGCGCCGCGTGAGAGTCGCATGATGATATTTTTTTGACGCCCGATGCGGACGATCCGGCCGTGTGATCAGTATTTCAGGCCGGCGCCGACGCGCGCGTTGATCGTGTCAGCCTTGATGCCGAGCAATGGAGCGAAGTTCATGTATTCGACTTCGCCGCGCACGAACAAATTCGGCAACAGCATCATGTCCACGCCCGCCCCAACGGAGTAGCCGTAAATGAAGGCGTCGCTTCTTGACTCTGACTGCGTGTAAGTCGCTCCGCGGACGGTGGCTGGCGCGGTGCTTGTGTCCGTTTCCGTATCCGAAACCGTCACGGCGCGATTTGCGTCAGCCCGGCCGACTGCAAGACCCGCCGTCATATAGGGCATGAAATTGCCGAACGACCAGCCCGCGCGCGCGCGAACGCCACCGGTTTCCTTAACCTTCATCGAAGCACTGCCGTTGAGATCGACATCATATGTCACGGTGCCGACCGTTTTGCTGCGTCCGAGCGGCAGGACGGACGCAATTCCAGACGCCTCGCTGCGGCCATAGCTGAACTCCACGCCGAGCACCGCATCTTCCCACTGCCAGTTGTAACCACCGAAAATTCCGTAGCTGCTTCCCGAGGTGCTCGAGTTGCCGAAAATCTTCCAGTCCTGCACGTCGAGCACACTGTCGACGGTGGTCTGCTGCAAGGCCTTTGCGACGAGTTGCTTCGAGGCCGTTTCAAAATTGAAATTCGAACTTGTGTAGCCAGCCGAGACACCGACATAGACGCCGGACCAATCCGTATAGGCTGGCGTTCCCGGCACAAAGGACGGGCCACTCAAGCTGTCTGACGGCGGATCGAATGTGGAAGTCCCCCGCAACACACCGTAATCGTCAGACATGTCGGCCGCATGGGCGCTGCAGATCGGACCGAGAAGAATGAAGCAAATGGCGAGGCGACGCATGACTGTTCCTCTCACACGGACAAGCAGTGCGCCGATCGGAAGAGCAACGACGCAACCTAACGATCCCGATCATCGCAAAGAGAGGTTAAGCGGCGATTAAGGTTAACTCTTCACCGTCTTTCTCAACCATTGGCGGTGGCGGTCGCGGCTGTTGCAAAAGCCAAAAAGAAAAGCGGCGCGGATGGTCCGCGCCGCCTCTCGATTTGAAGTGAGCCTTCCCTGTTGAAGAAAGGCCGTTTGGGCGATCAGCCGCGCGTCATCAGCGGAGCATAGATCGGAGCCGATCCGCCGGTGTCGAGATCCCAGCGCACGCCGAGCTTGACGTCCTGCGAGGTCAGATCCTTGAACAGCATCGGATTGTAGACGGTGTTGCTACCATTATAGGTGATGAGGTCACCGCTCTGCGCATCCCCAAGGTTGAGGTAGCGATAAGCAAGTTCAACCGTGAAGCCCGGCGTGACCTTGTAGGCAAGACCGGCATAGAGCGCCCAGGCGAAGGAATTTTTGCTCGCGGTATCGCCGAACGCAACGCTGTTGTTGATCGTGCTGATGTCGGTGAAGCCCGAGATGGTGTTATGCGAGAAACCGACGCCGCCGCCGACGAACGGCGTGATGCAATACCAGGTACCAAGGTCGAAATAGGCATTCGCGAGGAACGTCCACTCCGACTTGCTGGCATGGTACTGGTCGTCAAAGGTCGCGTTGACGATATCGACCCCGTGGAAGTTGGCCTTGCCGCGATATTCGCCGGTCACGTCGAAGCGCAGCCAGTTGTTGACGCGATAACCGACACCGAGACCGAAGAAAGGCGCAGAGTCGAACCCGACACCGTGATGCTCGATGGTATTGCCGGCATACAGGGCGTTATCCAGATGTGAGACCTTCTGGTTGCTCATGCCGATGTCGCCGCGCAGATACCAGCCGCCGAATTCCTCTTCGGCGCAGATCGGCACGTTCGGCATCATCGCCGCCTGCGAACGCGGAACGCAGGCTGGGGGCGCCTTCAACGGCATATCGGCAGCGGAGGCCCCACCGCAAAACGTCGCGCTGGCGATGCCAGCCAAAGCCATCATTGCGATTCTACGCATGTCTTATCCCTCTTACACTCAAGCGGCATAGCGGCACGCGCTCGCCATCAGGGAAGACATTTGCAGACAATACTTAAATGATGATTAACCCTAAAATTTAAGGTTGCCGCGGCGTTAACGTCCGCTTTCCGGGGGGCATCGGCGCGGAAATGGCGGCTTGCCTAAAAAACGCACGACACAAAAAGCGCACGGGGCTCCCAAACGAATGCAGCCCCCAAAATCGGGAGCCGCATGAAACAGTTACAACAGAATTGAACTTCAATCGGACTCGCCGCGCTCTCCGATGTGGTGCTGAGAGTAAAGCTCAATGCCGATCTGCTCGACCAGGGTATGCTGCGTTTCGAGGAAATCGATGTGATCTTCCTCGTCAGACATCAGGTCCTCGAAGAGATCACGAGTCACATAGTCTTTTGCGCCTTGGCAGTAGGTCGCAGCCTCCTGGTAAAGTGCGCGAGCCTTGATCTCGGCTTCGAGATCGCTGGCAAGAACCTCTTTCACGGTCTGTCCGATATGCAGTGGATCAAGTACCTGCATATTGGGGAAACCATCGAGGAAAATAATACGCTGCGTGAAACGATCGGCATGCCGCATTTCCTCGATCGATTCCTCACGCCACTTTTTGGCGAGGCTCATGTAACCCCAGTTCTCGAGAAGGCGATAATGAAGCCAATACTGGCTCACAGCCGTAAGTTCGCTGCGCAGACCCCTGTTCAGATATTCGATGACCTTTACGTCGCCCTTCATCGCAACCTCTTTCGCCTGCCGCGCGCCCGGGAGCACGCTCAGTTTGTAATAATTCCATTATGAGGAACAGGGACTTGAAACTCAAGCAGACGGGCGCGATGACGAACGCCTGAAGCTCATACTTTGGCTGAACAGCCGCAGTTGCCCTGCGATTGGCAGCAGGCGGCTTTTTCATTGGCTTCGTCGAGCAGCGCCTTGATCGTACGTGCGCAACGCCCGCAATGCGGACTGCATCCGAGACACCCATAGACCTGCCCCGGCGTGCGCGGCGCAGCGCTCTGGGACGAGACGGCGGCACGCACGTCTTTTTCGGTCAGGACGTTACAGGAGCAGACGATCATTCGGCGTTTCCTCGAACGCGTGGACCATTGCATGAGAGCCCACACCGAACCAAGCAAAATCAACAGTTTAGAACACGCAAAAACTAGCGTCCCAAGCGTCTAAGCCCTTCTTATCACTTAGATAATGACGCCGGAGCCCCTTGGGCACGCCGACGGTGGCATATGACCCATGCGCGAACGGAAGCAAGTTTTGGAATGATTCTGATAAATGCCGCCCAACCGGCGGCACTGTTTGGCTTATCCCGCCGCTGCGACTCGCTCACAACGCCGCCGGAGCACACCTATCTGCGGCGCAAAACCGCACACACCGTCGTCACGCGGCGACATGTTTGAGCGCGTCGACGATCTCATCGACGACCTCCTCGACGAGATCCTTGTCATCGCCTTCGGCCATGACGCGGATCACCGGCTCGGTTCCCGATAGACGGATGAGGAGACGGCCGTCACGGCCGAGACGCTGTTCGCCATGGGAGATAGCGGAAATCACGCCGGCGTTCTCCAACGGCTGTCCATTCTTGTAGCGCACGTTTTTGAGGATCTGCGGCAGCGGGTCGAAACGATGGCAGACCTCGGACACCGGCCGACCCATCTTCTTCACAACGGCCAGGACCTGCAACGCGGCGACGAACCCGTCGCCCGTCGTCGCGTAGTCGGAGAGGATGATGTGGCCGGAGGATTCGCCGCCGACATTGTAATCGTGGGCGCGCATGTGCTCGAGAACATAGCGATCGCCGACAGCCGTCCGTATCAGTTCAAGTCCGGATTTTTCCAGATGTCGCTCGAGGCCGAGATTGGACATGACCGTCGCGACGATTCCGGGACGCGTCAGACGCTCATCCTCCTTCCAGCTCTCGGCGATGACCGACATGATCTGGTCGCCGTCAACGACACGGCCCTTCTCATCAACGATGATGATGCGATCGGCATCGCCATCGAGCGCAATGCCAACGTCGGCACGCACTTCGTGCACCTTCTGGCACAGCGCATCCGGCGACGTCGAACCGCAATCGCGGTTGATGTTCATGCCATCAGGATCGACGCCGATCGAGAAGACTTCGGCGCCAAGCTCCCACAAGGCTTCAGGCGCAACGCGGTAGGCGGCGCCGTTGGCGCAATCCACCACGACGCGCAGCCCGTCGAGACTCATCGCGCGCGGCATCGTGCGCTTGGCGAATTCGATGTAGCGGTCATGCACGCCGTCGATGCGCTTGGCGCGGCCGAGAGCGGAGCCCTTCGCCAGCCGCTTTGCGATATCGGCATCGATGAGTTCCTCGATCTCGAGTTCGATCTCGTCCGAGAGTTTGAATCCGTCAGGGCCGAACAGCTTGATTCCGTTGTCGGCAAACGGGTTGTGGGATGCGGAGATCATAACGCCGAGGTCGGCGCGCATCGAGCGCGTCAGCATGGCGACGGCCGGTGTCGGCATCGGGCCGAGCAGAAGAACGTCCATGCCGACAGAGGTGAAGCCTGCCACCATGGCGGTTTCGATCATGTATCCGGAAAGACGCGTATCCTTGCCGATGACCACACGATGGCGATGCTCACCGCGGCGAAACACAAGACCGGCGGCCTGGCCCACCTTGAGGGCAATTTCCGGCGTGATGACGGCGTTGGCGAGCCCCCGAATGCCGTCGGTGCCAAAATACTTCCGAACCATTGTCGTGCTACTCCCCCGCGCCGGCGAAACGTCCTGCCCGCGCCCGTTCAATATACAACCTCCCGCCCACGAACCGGTAAATTTCCATCTCCTAGTGTTTCTAATTCCACTTAGCGTAAAGAAAAATCGCCGCTACCGGCGGCGATTTGTCAGGCCATTCATACTCTTAGAGCCACAATCGTCAAGGATTCCGCTTGTCTTCCTTGCTCTTTGACGGCTGCGCCAGACTCACAGGATCGGAGGCCGGAAAGGACTCTTCCAGCGCTTCGTCCAAGCGCTTGTCTTCACTCTTCTTTTCAGCCGCTTTGCTTTTCTTGCCGGTGTCTTTGCCGTGCGACGGGGGCGATCCACCCATAACGATCCTCCTGGCTATGCCGACATGCGTGATCAGGCGTGTTGGAACAACGTGCGGCAGACCACCACGGTTCCCCGCCGGCCCACGCTTTTGGCGGACGATAAGACGGACGAAGCGGGACGCGAGGGATCAAAACGGCCGTCAGGATTCGACGATCAGGACATGCAGGCAGCGCGGCCCGTGCGCTCCGAGAATGATCGTCTGTTCGACATCGGCGGAACGTGACGGCCCGGAAATCCAGTTCACCACGCGCGGCAGTGTCGCACCAAAGCGCGCGCGCAAACGATCCCACACGGTCTCATAGTCACCGGCGATATCCGCCGCCGCCACGACAACGATATGATAGTCGGGAAGAAAGTTGAGCGTCGTCGGGTTGTCCGCACCCGACACCAGCACCAGCGTTCCCGATTCCGCCACCGCACCGATTGCGCGGGAGACGGAGACAAGATCGCTCCCGTCCGAAAACCCTTCGCTGCGCGTGAGCGTCGCCGGCCAATCGAGCGACGCAAACAGCGGATCGCTGCCGTGCCGCACCACCATTGGCAGATTGGCGGCACGCAGATAATCGGCGATCGCGGCCGGAATGTCGGCGGACGATGCGAGCTTGCGGGTCGTGGCCGACACAGCCTCGATCATCCGGCAAAAAAGCGCGACCCGCGTTTCCTCATCCCCCTCTCCCCGCTGCGGGATCACCCCGCGCGGATGCCCGGTGAGTCGCGCGGTAACGATCCCGCGCCGTGCATCGTCATCCGCGCCGGCACCGAGCGACTGCCGCACCGATGCCAACACCAGACCATCGCGCCGATCTTCACGTGTCATGGCACCACGTCTCCTGCCTGATCCCGTGCCTGGTCCATTTCTTCGTGCGATGCACGTTTGCGCCATTGCGCCTGAAAGGTGCTTCCTTGCGGCGCCGGAAAATCGCGAGTGCCCGTCCATCCCGATGCGAACGGCAGCGACGCGAAACGCCCGCGCGCCCGGCCCGCCGTCGCCAACACCCGTGCTGCAAGCGCCGTGACAAAACGATAAAGGCTCGGACGCCGCGCGAAAAAACCCCACAGAGCCAACCCACCGCGCTGCGTCGCCGGCGAAAGATGCCGTTCGAATTCGCGCTCGCGCCAATGCCGCATCAGTTTCGGCAATGGAATGCGTACCGGGCAGACCTCTTCGCAGCGTCCGCAAAACGTCGACGCATTGGGCAGGTCGGCGCTGCTTTCCAAATTCGTGAGAGACGGCGTGAGCACTGCGCCCATGGGTCCGGGATAAACCCAGCCATACGCGTGGCCGCCGATGGCATTGTAGACCGGGCAATGGCTCATGCAGGCGCCGCAGCGGATACACCGCAGCATCTCGCGCATCTGCCCGCCGAGCATCGCGGACCGTCCGTTATCGAGGATGATGACGTGGTAGTCCGACGGCCCGTCGGGATCGTCCGGGCGGCGCGGGCCGGTGGAGAACGTGGTGTAGATCGAGATTTCCTGCCCGGTCGCAGAGCGCGCCAGCACGCGCAGCAATTGCGACACATCCTCGAGCGTCGGCACGATCTTCTCGATCGTCGCGAGCACGATATGCACCTTGGCCAAGGTCTGGGTCAGATCGCCATTGCCCTCATTGGTGACGATGACCGAACTGCCGGTCTCGGCGACGAGGAAATTAGCGCCGGTGACACCAACCTCGGCGGCAAGGAATTTTTCACGCAGCACACCGCGTGCTTCCGCCAGCAACGTCGTTGCCTCGTCGAGCGGGCGGTCCGCCGCGAGATGCGGATGCGCGCGGCGAAAATCGTCGGCGATCTGTTCCTTGGTGACGTGAATCGCGGGCGCAATGATGTGCGATGGCGCTTCGTCGCGGATCTGGATGATGTATTCGCCGAGATCGGTTTCAACCGCCGCGATGTCGTGTGCATCGAGAAAATCATTGAGTCCGATTTCCTCGGACACCATGCTCTTGCCCTTGGTGACGGTGCGCGCGCCCGCGGCCTGACAGATGTCGAGAACCTGCCGCCGCGCCTCTTCCGCCGTCACCGCGAAGTGGACATGCGCACCCGCTGCGCGCGCGTTGTCTGCATAGGCTTCAAGATAAAGATCGAGATGCGCCAGCGTGTGGTTGCGGATCGCGCGCGCGCTGTCGCGCAATGCCTCAAATTCAGGAAGCTTTTCCACGACCCGCTGGCGGTTGGCGACGAATCCGCCGCCGAGCGCCCGCAGCGCCTTCTGCATCAGCGGATCGCGAAGCGCAGCGCGGGCGCGCTCCTTGAAATTTGCGGAATGCATCTCATGCGGCAGCGCGTTCACGACTGTTCCACCTCGCGCACCGCCGGCGCCGGCTCACCGATCGGCGACGTGTCCGTCATACCGGCGAGCACTTCTGCCACATGACGCACTTTCACCCGATGTCCTTCACGCTGCAGTCGGCCGGCGATGTTCATGAGGCAACCGAGATCGCCGGCGAGTACGGTTTCTGCGCCGCTTGCAACGATGGCATCGACCTTCTTCGCCACGATGGCCGTCGAGATGTCCGGATATTTGACGCAGAAGGTGCCGCCGAAACCGCAGCAGACATCGGCGTCGCGCATCTCGGTCAGCGTCAATCCTTTCACCGACGACAACAGCCGGCGTGGCTGCGTCTTGACGCCGAGTTCGCGCAAGCCGGCGCAGGCGTCGTGATAGGTCACAGTGCCGCTGAACTCTGCGCGGACATGATCGCATTGCAGGATATCGGTGAGGAAGGAAACAAGTTCGAAAGTCTTTGCGCAGAACGCGTCAGCCCTATCGCGCCAGACAGGATCGTCAGCGAGGAGTTCAGGATAATGTGTTTTCATCATACCTGCGCATGAACCGGATGGCGCAACGACATAGTCGTACGGCGTGAACGCCGTGATCACCTGCTGCGCGAGAGCGCGAGCGGTCGCGCGGTCGCCGGAATTGAAAGCCGGCTGGCCGCAACAACTTTGTGCCGGGACCGACACCACGCATCCCGCCTCTTCGAGCAACGCGACCGCTGCAAAGCCGACGGACGGACGGATGACGTCGACAAGGCATGTGACGAGGAGGCCGACAGCGTGACGTGGAATGCTGGGCTTGCTCGAATGCAAAATGCGGAGGCGCGGTGCAGGAGTCATGCGAAATCTTATCCCTCCAGCCGGAACAGGCCAATGGGATGCGCGTTGCCGTTTTTGCGGATGCTTTTACGCGAAAGTGTCCGCCGGGTGAGCGAGAAAGACGACGCGATTTGCTGACTTCGCGTTCAAACTGAATACCCGTTCAGGAAGGAAACGCTGTTTTACCAAAATGGTTGCTGTTTGCTGTCCGGCGGTGGCTATTCACACATACAAATTTTTGAAGGAGCACGTCATGAAAAGGTTCTTCGGGACACTTGCCTTCGCGGGCACGGTGTTGGCGTTGGGCTCGATAACAGGTCCAGCCAGCGCCGCACCGGTCGCGCCCGGTCTTAATTCGGTAGCCGATGGCCTGCATCTGACCGAACAGGTGCAGTTGTTTGTCCGCGTTTATCGCGGCCGTCGTTATTGCTTCTATGATGATGGCTGGCACGGACCCGGCTGGTATTGGTGCGGCTATAATTACCGTCGCGGCTACGGCTGGGGCGGCGGATATGGCTTCCACGGCTGGGTCGTCCGCGGCCATCATCGCGGCGGTAGAGACGGTTTTCGCCATCGTGGCGGCCGGGAAGAATTCCGTGAACGCGGCGGCCGTGGCGGCCGGGACGGATTCCGTGACGGCGGTCGCCGTGGCGGTAGCGTGACAACACGCAGCAGCGGCCGATCCGGCGGTGGCGCTGCCGTTGCGCCAGCCGCACGTGGCGGCGGCGGTGCTGCACCGGCCGCGCGTGGCGGCGGTGGCGGCGGTCGTAGCGGCGGTGGCGGTGGTGGTCACGGTGGTGGTGGGGGCGGTGGTAGCGGCGGCGGTGGCGGTGGTAGCAGCGGCGGCGGTAGCAGCAACCGCTAATCCCGACACGGCCTGGCCAGCCGGCATTAGGACAAACCGGCAGATGCTTTTGTCCGGTTACCGTCGATGTCGGGGAGCGCCATACACGACGATGAAAGTCGACAAGAGAGGCCGGCCGTAATGGCCGGCCTCTTTGCATAACGACGCCAACCAACGCGAAACATAAACAATCCGGAATGACCCCGATAAAAAGAAAACCGCGAAGCTCGCGCTCCGCGGTCCGGCAGCCTCTCAAATCCGCTTCAGACTCAAGCAATCATGCTTGCCGCTTCAACGGAAGACATCGGCAACGCAGTTCAATGCGGCGCGTATCCACCAACGCCCACATTGATCCGGTCCGCCGCATACTGGCCCGCGCCTGTCGGTTGGGCCCGGCTGATCGCCACCTTGGCGCCTGGCTTGATCTCGCTTTTGTTGCCGTCGACATAGCGCAGGATGACGGCATCCGGCCCGATGATGATCTTCTTCTCGCCGTCCTTGTATTTCACCATCATCTCCTGGCCGTTGATGCCAGACACGGACGTGGCGACAGTGGCATTGGTCATCGTTGAATTGGGCCGATCCCAAGGTTTGAAACCTTCACCGGTGCCGCGCTGAGCCTCCGAGAAAATCGTGACCTGGATCGCCTTCTGGCTCCCATCCGGCTGCGGCATCGCGCCGACACCAACAAAATCACCCACTTTGATACTGGACAGCGACGTCTTCTCGACACCGTAAACCTTCAACTTGTCAGCCAGTTTGACCTTTACGTCGGCGCCCTTGGCGTCCTTAAGCGAAACGACGGACCCGTCGACATTCGTGATCTCTCCGCGCAGACGCACGGTCTTCGATTGCTTCTGCATCTGCGCTTGCGCGCCAACCGTCATCGCCAGCACGGTTAGCGCACACAGTCCGCCTTGCATCCAACTTCTCATCATCATCCTCCCAGATCGTGATTTTATCGCCGTGGTTTTATCATAAAGCACTCCGGCGGCATTTGCGATTGTGCCGCGAAAGCTCCTGGAACAAGAGATGGCTCGCGGATCACGACGCCACCCGGCCGTCCCTCACGGGATGAACCCCGTGCCGCGCTCGCTATTCCGTCTTACGCGACGGCTTGGCCGTTTCGGTCTGCGCCTTCGGCATTTCCGTCAAATCTGCAACAACGAGCGCGCGCAATTCAGGCGTGACCTGCGGCTTGACGCCGAACCAGAGAAAAAAACCACGCACAGCCTGGTGAAGAAGCATCCCGAGACCATCCGCCGTGCGCAGTCCGCGTTCGCGCGCGCCCTTCAACAGTTGCGTTTCGAGCGGCGCATAGACGATGTCGGCGATCACCGTGCTCGGCTTCAAGGCGCGCATCTTCAATTCCAGCGGCGGCTGGCCGACCATGCCGAGAGACGTGGTGTTGACCACAAGATCGGCGCTCGCGAGGATGCCATTGACCTCATTCCATTCGGTTGGAAGCACGGACGATCCGAATTTCTCGCGCAGCGCCTCCGCTCGGCCGAACGTGCGATTGGCAACGCGGATTTCCCTGACATGGCGCGCTTTCAACCCTGCCACGATGGCGCGGGCAGCGCCCCCGGCGCCCAGCACCATGGCGTTGTCGAGCCCGGAATCCCAACGCGGCACCTGGGCATCGAGACTGTCCAAAAATCCTTCGACGTCGGTATTGGTGGCGCGCAGCGTTTTGCCTTCGAACCAGAGCGTATTGGCCGCGCCTAACGCCTCCGCGTCTGCGTCTGGCCTGGCCAGCTTCATGACGGCCTCCTTGTGCGGAATCGTCACGTTGGCGCCGACATAACCATGATCGGCAAGATGCGCGATAAAATCCGGAAAATCTTCAGGCGAAACCGACTCGCGCCGATATTCGGCGTTGAGACCGAGTTGCTGGATCCAGTAATTATGGATGAGTGGCGATCGCGAATGCTCCGCCGGATAACCGATCACGCAGGCCGCACGTTTTTCCGTCGTCTTTTCTTCGGCCATCTGTTCCTCTCGTCTGGCTGACATGCCAGACAGTCCGTCGGTTGCGCCCGCATGTCATTTATCGGACATCCACACTGGACAGACAAGCGAAGGCCAAGGATTGGTTGACCGCAGCCAAAACGACGGCCAAGACCACGGTCAAGACCACAACCAAGACACGCATGGCCGCACAGCGCGTCGTTCCTGCAGGGGCGCCCTCAACCGAACCGTTGCGCCAAGACGAAATGCCAAGACAGAATCAAGACAGGATCGAAACAGGCTTGCGATGATCGCCCCCGGCACCGTTCTTCTGCATGATAACACCTCTGACGCAGGCCGCAGCTTGTTGTTCACGCAACCGCGCCGCGTACTGGCGACCTGTCGACTTGCGGACGTGCCGGCGCTGCTCGCCGAGGCCGAATCCACATCAGCCGCAGGGTTGCATCTCGCCGGCTATCTTGCCTACGAACTCGGCCTTGCGTTCGAGGAACGGCTTGCCACGCTGCTGCCGGCAGAGACGGCATTCCCCCTGCTCTGGCTGGGCATCTATGACCCGCCGTTCGAGATGGACCGGGCCGACGCGTGGCGCTGGCTCACGCAACACGCACCGCTCGACCTCGTGCATGTGGACGACATCGACTTCTCGATGACACGCGCGGACTATGACGCCGCTTTCGCGCGCGTGATGGATTATATCCGCGCCGGCGACGCCTATCAGATCAACCTGACGATGCGCGCGCGTTTCGGCCTGCACGGCGATCCTGTGGCCTTGTATCGCGACCTCTGCCGCAGCCAGGCGGTGGCGCATGGCGCGCTCGTCTGCACCGGTGCGCATCACGTGCTGTCGCTGTCACCGGAACTGTTCGTCGAAAACCGCGGCGGCCGCATCGTCACCCGGCCGATGAAAGGTACCGCGCCACGCGGGCGCAGCGCCGCCGAGGATGACGCGATCAAGGCCGCCATGCAGGCTGACGTGAAAACGCGGGCGGAAAATCTGATGATCGTCGATCTGCTGCGCAACGATCTCGGCCGCATCGCCGAGACCGGCAGCATCAAGGTGGACAGCCTGTTCGCCGTCGAGACCTATCAAAGCCTGCATCAGATGACATCGACCATCGCCGCGACGTTGCGGCCCGACATCAGTCTCGGCGCCATACTGCGCGCGCTCTTTCCTTGCGGCTCGGTCACCGGCGCACCGAAAATCCGCGCCATGCAGATCATCCATGAGGTCGAGCGGAATGCACGCGGGGTCTATACCGGCAGCATCGGCCATATCGCGCCGAACGGAGACTTCGCGTTCAACGTCGCCATCCGGACCGCCGTCATCGACACCGCCGGACGCGGCGAGATCGGGATCGGCGGCGGCATCGTTGCGGATTCGCGCGTCGATGCCGAATACGACGAGTGCCTGCTCAAGCTCGGCTTCTTTCGCGAAGCTGTCGAACCGCCCGGCTTGATCGAGACGCTGCTGTGGACCGCCGATGGATTTTGGCTGCTCGAGCGGCACCTCGCGCGGTTGGCAGCCTCCGCGGCGCATTTCGGTTACGCGTTTGACCGCGCGACAATCCTCGCGGCGCTTGAGGGCGTGGTGGCGGAGCGCGACGGCCCGCTGCGTGTGCGGCTGGTGCTGACCCATGACGGCGCTGTCACAGTCACCGCGGTTGCGTTGCCGCCGACAGAGCGGCTGCGCTTCATGATCGCCGGTGCCCGCATGGAGTCGGCCGACCCCCTGCTCGCGCATAAGACAACACGGCGCGCGATTTACGATCGTCCGCGCGAAGCGGCGGCGGAAACCCATGACGTTGGCGAGGTCGTCTTCTGCAACGAACGCGGCGAACTCACCGAGGGCAGCTTCACCAACCTGTTCATCGCGCGTGGCGGGACGTTGCTGACGCCACCGCTGAGTGCGGGCCTTTTGCCCGGCGTGCTGCGCGCCGAACTTATCGCCACCGGCGAGGCGCGAGAAGAGACGCTGATGCCGGACGATCTCGCAACCGCCGACGCGATCTATCTCGGCAATTCCGTGCGCGGACTTGTCCCCGCCGAACTGGTTACGCCCGCGCCCTGAGCAAGCGGATGCAGACCTGTTCCGCTATTCGCGATTATTTTTCGATCCAGTCGGCGCATTTCTCGATCGCCGTGGTCGTTCCCCACGGCATGATCGGCACCGAGGATGTCGAATTCTTCGGCGATCCTTCGATGATGCGATCCGAATAGACCATGTAGACGAGCACGTTGCGCTTGGCGTCGCAGCCGCGCACGATCTGCATCTTCTTGAAGAACAGCGACCGCCGCGCGCGAAACACGTCCTCGCCCTGTTCGAATTTTTTCTTGAAATGCACCGGCCCGATCTGACGGCAGGAGAGCGAGATGTCGGAGACCTCTTCGGCCACGCCGATCCAGCCCTTGAATCCGCCCTTTTCCGGCACGGTGAAATGACACGCCACGCCCTCCACTTCCGGATCGTCGAGACCATAGGTGGCGAGCTTGTCGTTCGGCGACAGCCACTTGAACACCGTCGACTTCTTGAAGATCAGGTCGGGCTGGTCGGCCGCGGCTGCCGGATGCAGCGGGGCGACCGCCGCCGCGAGCAGAAATGCGAAAGGCAAGAACTTGAACATAGTTGCGCGCACGGCGGCTCTCCTATTGGGCAAGGTCTCGCAGATAGGATGTCGGCCGCGTTTTTAAAGATCGCGCCGCCTTCCTGCTTTCCATAAAATCCATGACGACACATGCATGGCGGCCAATGAAAAAGCCGGGCGGCTCTTTACGAGCCGGCCGGCTTCCTCACGATCGTCATCCGTTATGCGGGTGCGTCAGGCGGCATCCTTCTTGCGCGCCGTGACGATCTGGTCGGCCGGCCGTCCTGCAAGTTCGGCCATATGGTCGAACTTGAACGTGAAGCTGCCGACACCCGCCGTCGCCGAGCGCAACTCGATGATGAGGTCGCCAATCGCCGCTTCCGGAATCATCGCGCGCACGAGATCCCAACCGGGCCATCCTTCTCGCGCCTCGAAACCGAGGATCTGGCCACGCCGCGCCGGCAGGATCGCATTCATCTTCGCCGTCGCATCCATCGGACAAACAATCTCGACGAGATGAATAGGCTCCAGCAACACCGGCTGACATTGCGGCAACGCTTCCGCGACGCCGATGCGCCCCGCCGTGCGGAACGCCATGTCGGAGGAATCGACGCTGTGATATGAGCCGTCCGTCAGCGTCACCGCGATGTCCACGACGGGAAATCCTAACGGCCCTTGTTTGAGCCCGTCGACGACGCCTTCCTCGACAGCCGGAATGTAATTGCGCGGCACCACGCCGCCGGTGATTTTTTCTTCGAAACTGAATCCGCTGCCGCGCGGCAGCGGTTTAACCTCCAGCATCACATCGCCGAACTGGCCGTGGCCACCGGATTGTTTCTTGTGCCGGCCGCGCTGTGTCGCACTTTTACGGATGGTTTCGCGATAACCCACCGTCGGCGGCCCCTGCACGATGGCTATACCGTAGCGATCGCTCAGCCGCTCCGTCACGACGCGCAGATGCATCTCGCCCTGTCCCCAGACGACGACCTCATGGGTTTCGGGATTATGATGGACGACGATGGAGGGATCTTCATCGACAAGCTTGCTGAGCGCCTGACCGAGCTTGACGTCGTCCCTGCGCTCCTTGGCAGAAACGGCGATAGCGAGCACCGGCGCGCACGGGGCAACCGTGGCAACGGGCGGATACGCATCCTTGCCCGCGGTGAGCGTGTCGCCCGTATGCGCGAGATCGACCTTGGCGAAACCGACGGTCTCGCCTTGCATGGCAGGACCGCGCTTCTCGCTGTTCTGCCCGAACAGCTTGAACACGCCGGAGACGCGGCCCGCTTCGCCGTCCGGCGTGGCGGGCGTCGCGCCATCGCCGATCTCCCCGGCCAGCACGCGGGCGATCGACAGCTTGCCGCCATGCGCCGTATGCGCGGTCTTGAGCACATAGGCGACGGCATCGCCTTGTTTCGGTGCGAGGTCGAGCCGCGCCATCGTTTCGGTGATGCCGGGGGCTTCGTGGCGCAACGCCTTGAGCAGCCGCAGGACGCCGTTGCTGCGCGTGGCGACGCCGAGCAGCACCGGCGTCACCACGTGTTCGCGCAACTCCTTGGCGAGATCGTCAAAAACCCTGTCGCGCGGCGGCGGGATATCCTCGAGCAACTGCTCCATCAACTCGTCGTCGTGATCGGCGAGCGTCTCGAGCATGGTGAAGCGCGCCTGCTTCTCGCGCTCCAGATTGTCGCCGCTCAGGTCGATCACCTCGGACGCCGCATGTTCCTTGTAAACATGCGCGCGTTCGAGCGCGAGATCGACGAAACCGGTGACGATGTCGTCTTTCCAGATCGGGATCTGGCGCAGCAACAACGGCTTGCGCGATGCGGGCTGCAGCAATTGCAGCGTGTCGCGCACGCGCTTGTCGGCCTTGTCGATCTTGTTGAGGAAAAGGAAATGCGGAATGTCGAGCTGTTCAAGCTCGCGCAACACGAGCTGCAGTTGCGGAATTTTCTTCTCGTCGGCCTCGCAGACGACGACCGCCGCATCGACGGCAGGCAAAGCGGCGCGCATGTCCTGGAGAAATTCAATTGAACCGGGGCAATCGATGAAGGTGAAGGTCTCGTCCATGAAGGTCGTGGTCGCGACGGACGCTTCAACGCTCATCACATGCTGCCGCGCCTCCTTGGAGGCATCGCCGACCGTGGTGCCGGCCTCGATCGTTCCCGGCCGCACGATCGCGCCGGTGCGCGCGAGTATTGCTTCGAGCAGCGTTGTCTTGCCGCTCTGAAAGGGGCCCACCAGCGCAATACACCGGGGACCCTTGGACCTCGTGCCGTTCTGTCCCATCTACACCTCCACTGTGACCCAGCGAGGGTGATCTGCCAAACGGATGACCGGCACCCATTTGGGCCGCATCGCCAGGAAGCCATCAAGACGTCTATCGTCTGCGCAGTTTGCGGCGATGGCAAGGAGACAAATTAAGCAGACAAATTATGGAAGTAACGTTGACCTGATTTTCGGAATGTAAAGCAGAACGGAAGCGTTGGATGCCCGCTTTCGCGGGCATGACAACGTAGGAAATTATGGAAAAGCTGGATGTCCGCTTTCGCGGGCATGACAACGAGGGTTCTTGTCCATTCGACAAAGTCGATCTGTCGTCCCCGCGCAAGCGGGACCCAGCGTTTCTTTTGTTTAGTGCGTTTCGGGGATGACGCTAAAAAAGCTGGATGCCCGCTTTCGCGGGCATGACAGCGGAAGGACTGTGCCCGCTGGAGTTTATCATCGGGCCGGCTTGAGGCCGGACCCGTTGGCAGGCATGACAGCGGGGCGGTAGCCGTCCACCTATTTCAAATTGCCACAGAAGCGCTGGATGCGGCGGCAGGCGTCCTCAAGATCTTCCGTCTTTGTCGCATAGGAGATGCGGAACGCCGGCCCGAGCCCGAACGCCGAGCCGTGCACGACCGCGACGCCTTCCGACTCGAGCAGTTCGGTGACGAAATCCTCGTCCGTCTTCAGCGTCTTGCCTGAAGGCGCCGTCTTGCCCATCGTGCCGGCGCAGGACGGATAGACGTAGAACGCGCCTTCCGGCATCGGGCATTTAATGCCCTTCGCCTGATTGAGCATGCTGACCACGAGGTCGCGGCGTTCCTTGAAGACCGCATTGTGCTTGGCGATGAAGTCCTGCGGTCCGTTGAGTGCCTCGACCGCGGCCCACTGCGCCACCGCCGTCGCATTCGTCGTCGATTGCGACTGCAACATCGCCATCGCCTTGATGACCATTTCGGGTCCTGCCGCATAACCAATGCGCCAGCCCGTCATGCAATAGGCTTTCGAACAGCCGTTGATCGTCAGCGTGCGCTCGTAGAGCGCGGGTTCGACCTGCGCCAGCGTCGCGAATTCGAAGCCGTCATAGCTGACCTTCTCGTAGATATCGTCGGTCATCACCCAGACGTGCGGATGCTTCACGAGGACATCGGTGAGCGCCTTCAACTCCTGGCGCGAATAAGCCGCGCCGGTCGGGTTCGATGGCGAATTGAACAGGAACCATTTCGTCTTCGGCGTGATCGCGGCTTCGAGCTGCGCGGCGGTGAGCTTGAATCCCGCTTCCATGCCGGCCGCGACGATGACCGGTGTGCCGCCCGCAAGCAGTACGATGTCCGGATAACTGACCCAGTACGGCGCGGGGATGATCACCTCGTCGCCGGGATTCAGCGTCGCCATGAAGGCGTTATAGAGAATGTGCTTTCCGCCGGTGCCGACGATGATCTGCCCGGGCTTGTAGTCGAGATCGTTGTCGCGCTTGAGCTTGCGCGCGATCGCGGCCTTCAACTCGGCGATGCCTTCGACGGCCGTGTACTTTGCCGCCTTGCCGGTCTGGATCGCGTTGATCGCAGCCTGCTTGATGTTGTCCGGCGTGTCGAAATCCGGCTCGCCGGCGCCAAGCCCGATGACATCCCGGCCGGCTGCCTTCAGCGCGCGCGCTTTATCCGTCACCGCCATCGTCGGCGAGGGCTTGATGCGCTTGAGCGTTTCGGAAAGAAGGAAGGCCATGGCACGATCCGGGATTCCGGTCCTTTCGGGCTGTTGGGCTGGAGACAGGTTTAAAGTCTTGGAATGAGCCTTTTCGCAGGCGCGAACGTCCTAATCCTCATCCCGGATCGGGGCAACCCCTTCCAACGGCGAACCCGGTTTGCATCCCCTGAAAGCCACGGCATTCTTTCGCATCGACCTGCTTTCGTGCCGGAATTCGCCGTCTCGCGACCTGTCACCCGCAACCCTCCCTTAATATGCGGCTGCTAGGCCAAAGATGCGCAGGCGGCATGCCGCCCGGCCGCAGGCGTGCCCACGGCCGGCGCACCGACGAAGCGGAGATGGCCATGCAAATCGCAATACTGCGCGGCGCCGGGCCGGCCGGCGATGTTCTGCGCAACGGCTCCTGGCTCACATCGGAGCGGATGCGGCTGTGGGCCGCGGCCGTTCTGATCGCGTCGCTTGCGGCAATGGCTTATATTTTCGCCACGGCCCACGGCGTCATCGATTATCAGGGCCGACCGATCGGCACGGATTTTTCCAACGTCTATGCCGCAGGTACTTATGTGCGCGACGGGCACGCCGACCTGCCCTTCTCGCCGGCCGCACAGTATGTGCGCGAACAGGCGCTGTTCGGCGCGGCGACACCGTTCTACGGCTGGCACTATCCGCCCTTCTTCCTGTTCCTCGCCGCCGCGCTGGCATTTCTCCCTTATCTCTGGGCCCTCGCGGTGTGGCAGGGCGTCACGCTCGCGCTGTATCTCTGCGTGATCGTGGCTATCGCCCGCGAGGTGCATCGAGACGCCGCACAGCCGGATCGCGCGACGCCGCTTGCGCCAATACCGCTCGCACCATGGCTGCTGCTCGCCGTCGCCTTCCCGGCCGTGTTCGTCAATCTCGGCCACGGTCATAACGGCTTCCTCACCGCGGCCCTGATCGGCGGCGCCTTGCTGCTGCTCGACCGGCGGCCCATCGTCGCCGGCGTGCTGATCGGCCTCCTAGCCTACAAGCCGCAGTTCGGCGTGATGATTCCCCTCGCCCTCATAGCGTCGGGGCGATGGCGCACGTTCGGGGCGGCGACAGCGACCGTTGTCGGCTTGATCGGTCTCACCACATGGGCGTTCGGCGTCGATGTCTGGACCGCGTTTTTCGCTTCGACGCATTTCACCCGCGTCGTGGTGCTCGAATCCGGCGATACCGGCTGGCACAAGATCCAGAGCGTGTTTTCATGGGTGCGGATGTGGGGCGGCTCCGTGATGCTCGCCTATGTCCTGCAAGGCATCACGACCATGGCAATGGCCGGGATCGTCGTCCGGGTCTGGCGCGCGCCGGTCGCGCGGCCGTTGCAGGCGGCGGTGCTGGTGTGTGCCGCTTATCTCGGGACACCATACACCCTCGATTACGACATGATGATCCTTGCTGTCGCCATCGCCTTCCTTGTCGCGCACGGCCTCTCGGCCGGCTTCGCGCCGTGGCAGAAGACGACCCTGGCCTTGTTATGGATCGTGCCGCTGGTTGCGCGCAGTATTGCGCAGGTGTCGCTAGTCCCGATCGGCGTGCTGATCATCATTCTCGCATTGGCCGTGACCCTGCACCGTGTAGCCAATGAGGCCGCAGCAGCAGCGCTGCCAGCACGAACGTAAACGGACCGCGACGACATCGCCGGTCGCCGCACCATCGCTCACGTTAAATTTAGAACATGAAATTTCGGTCATGAAGGCAGCCGACCGCCTTCGAACAATTCCAATGCGTCGTGCCGCTTGCGCACGGCCGCAGTCATTTTGTGCTGCATTGCACGCGTTAAATGGCACATCATTTGACGAAAACACCGGCGCGAAACTGCGTTCGTCCTGTCTTTGTGGTGCCTTACGGCCAACGACGACACAAGGGTGACGGTCTTGTGAATCGGTTTGGCATGGCTCCACGATGAGGCTTCTTGGACACCTCGATTTTGCCGCCTTATGATGTTTTCTCGCGGCCGTCGGGACGCCGGTGATGTCGACGCTGGACGAGCAGCAAAAGTCGCCCATGATGAAGCGCGGCGAGGGAATCGGACGGATGTACACGCTCTATTCGATGCAACGGTCGGGCAACAGCTACAAGGTTCGCCTTGCGCTGGCGATGCTCAACATTCCTTTCGAACTGGTCGAAATCGACATCCTCAAAGGCGACAGCCATACGCCGGAATTTCTGGCGATGAATCCCAACGGCCAGGTGCCGCTTTTGCAAGTTGCCAACGACCGGTATCTCGCGGAGTCGAATGCCATTCTCTGGCACCTCGCCAGCGGCACGCACCTGCGCCCCAAGGATCGCTATGACCGGGCCGAAGCGCTGCAATGGATGTTCTTCGAACAACACAGTCTCGAGCCGAATATGGGCGCGGCCTGGTTCTGGCTGGCGCTTGTGCGCGGCGGCCGCGAATTGCAGCGCCACGCACTCGACGACTGGATGGAGGAAGGCTATCGCGCGCTCGGCGTAATGGAGCGCCGCCTGCATCTCAAGACGTTCATCGCCGCGGACATGTTCACGGTCGCCGATATCGCGCTCTATGGCTACACCCACCTCGCCGAGCAATGCGACTTCGACCTCACCGGCTATCCGGCGGTTCGCGATTGGTTGCAACGTGTCACGCAGCAGCCGGGCTACGTGTCGATGAAATGGATGCCCGCGACGGCCGTCGCCGCCGAGTGACGCACCGTCGGCGCTTGAAACACCGCGCGGCATTAACCTTTCATTAACCATAATCACAAAAGCGCCGTCATTCGACGCGGTCCGCGTCAAAGTCGCGACGCACCGCCGCCAGCATGCCGGATCATTTTACAGGCAGACAATGATTCGCTTAGCCGGTGCACGAGCAGATGACGCGGCCTTTATTCGACAGAGTCGGTTTTTCCCGGCCTCAAGGGGTGCGGGACGATGCCCAAAAAGGCACCTGCGTGCATTGGATCATGACCGCAACGCTGGCGATCTGCATCATCATCGCCGCGACCATGATCTCGATCGGCATCGCGCGCGCCGGTGTCGTCGCGCCGACGGACGGAGCCGAACTGTCGGCGGGACTGTCCGCGCCCATAACCACCGTGCTTTTGGTCATCTCCTCCCTGCTGGCGTCGAGCGGCTTCGCGGCAATCGGCGTCCTCCTGCTCGCCTCCCGCACCAAACGCACGCGCGGTTGACCCGCGCCTTTGACCTGCGCCATCTGCCGGGACATCACTTCTTTTGTTTATCCCACCCTAAACAGCCGGCACCGGCCCTCCCAGCCCCGGATCAGCCGCAATCGCCCTGTTGCGAATAGGTCTGAATTTTTTGCGGAGACGCTCATGCGACGCCTTGCCGTAATTGTCCTTGCTGCCGCGATCAGCGGCGGCGCTGTATTTTTGGCCGCGGCGCAAAGCGCCGATCCCTCGTCGCAGCAAACACAGGCGCCGGACCCCGCGACCGAAGACACCCCGACACCCATCGCCCCTCCGAAGCAGTATAAAGTCGTGCCGGTCTATCCGCCGCAGGCGCGCCATGATCCCAGCTTCGAGACCTTCCGCCGGCAACTTGCCGACGTCGCCGCACAGAAGGACCGCGCGGCACTGGCGAAGTTCATTGTCGCGAAGGACTTCTTCTGGGAGCAGCAGGACGGCGACGCCGCCGACGATAAGCTGAGCGGCATCGAAAATTTCGCGATGATCTTCAAGCTCGACGACCCGGAAAGCGGCGGATGGGACATGCTTTCGCGCTATGCCGAAGAGGCGACCGCGAGCCCGATGCCGGAACGGCCCGACATGCTGTGTGCGCCGGCCGATCCCGATTACAGCGACCCCGAATTCCAGGCGATCGTCGAATCCACGCAGACGACTCCCGGCGAATGGGGCTATGTCGTCAGGCCGGACACGCAGGTCCACGCGGCACGCGAGCCGGAATCCCCGGTCATCGACACGCTCGGTGTCGAATTGGTGCGTGCGCTTTTCGACGACACGCAGCCGGCCGAAACACGCGTGGCGCGGATCGTCACGCCCTCCGGAAAAGTCGGTTACGTGCCGATTTCGGCGCTAGCACCGCTGACATCGGATCAGGTCTGCTACACCAAGAGCGGCGACACCTGGCGCATCGCCGGTGTCATCGGCGGCGGTGGCGGCGACATCTCGCCCTAGAGACTGATCCAGCTTCGCTGAAACCGATCACGCGACGAGACCGGCCATCGGCTTCACCGCTGCGCTGTCGGGGAAGACCACCGACGCCAGCGCCTTGTCGTCGACGCGGACGTGATCGTGCAGCAGGCCCTTGAGCACCGCGCGCAGATCGGTCGTCGGCTTGAGATCGCGGCTTTCGTAGAGTGCGCTTTGCTTGACGCCGGGCCAGTCGGCAATCACGCGGCCGCCCTTGACAGCACCACCAACGAGGAACGCCACCGTCGCCGTGCCGTGGTCGGTGCCCTCTGTGCCGTTGATCCGCGCGGTGCGGCCGAACTCTGTCACCATCACCACAGCCGTATCCTTCCAGGCGTCGCCCATACCGGTCTCGATCGCGCCGATGGCACCGTCGAGCGCGCCGAGCAGCGTCGCCAACCGGCCATTAAACGGGCCCTCATTGGCATGGGTGTCCCAGCCGTCGAAGGCGAGCGCGCCGATGCGCGGGCCATCCGGCCGCGACAGGAAACGGGCGGCAGCGCCTGCGCTTTCCGCGAAATAGGCGCGCGCCTGCGCCGGTCCCGCTGCCGGCTTTGCCTTTCCGGGCGTGCCGTCAGCCTTGGCCATGGCGGCGAAGCCGACGCGTTCTTCCAGTGCGCGCGCGAGTTCAGGATCGGTGTGGCGATACATGTCGAGCACGCGCGCCATGGTGTCGCCCGGCGCCGGCGGCAACCGCGACGGCGTCCAGGAGAGAACCTGCGCCTTGCCGCGCGCAACCAGCGGCGTCACCGGACCGACCGCGAAAGCCTGACGGCCACGCGGATTGCTGCGTTCGCCGGGCGCAAGCGCGACCAGCGCGCGGTTGAGCCAGCCGGTGTCCGATCCGCCCGGCCGCGTGACGCCGCTTTCCAGCACGTCCTGACCGTCAAAATGCGAGCGCTCGCGATAGGGCGTCGCCGCCGCGTGCACGATGGCGGCCTGCCTGGCCTGATAGAGCCGATGCAGGTTCGGCATCGCCGGATTGAGCGCGAACAGCGAATCGAGCGGCAAGGCCGGCCGCGCCGATTGCAGCGTGAGGGCATCATCACCGCGCAAACTTTGCCAGTCGGGATCGCCCACCGGCGCGACGGCGGCCAGACCATCGAGCGCCCCACGCAGGATCACGACCATGAGCCGCGGATCGCGCCCTTCGGCCATGGCCATTTTCGGCATGTAGGCCCACGCGAACAGTGCGCCCGATCCGAGCAGCAGTTCGCGGCGCGTTGCGGCATGAATGAGGTCAGACATCACATCACCTTCGCTATTGACCCGCGCGGGTTCAGCTTCATCGATTCACCTGCGCTGGAATTCGGGCGCCATCACCAGCAGGGCGAGCGCCTGCTGCTTGCTTTCGGCGCGGCGGACTGCCTGCCGCGTGTCGGCGGATGCAAGCGGGCCGAGCGCCGACTCGAGCGTGTCCATCGGATCGGCGTCGCCCATCATCCGGCGCGCCATCAGATTGGAAATGTCGAGGCGCTGCGGCAGGCCGTCGAACCAGGCGGCGTTGTCGTCTTCAAATCCCTTCGGCGCCGGGGGACGCCAAAGCGGTTCGCCAAGCGAGGCTTGCGCGAAAATGAGCGGACGCGTGTTGCGCGGCTCGGCATTGGTCGCGCGTAGAGCGGCGACAATCCACTCGCTCGGCTTCTTCAGCTTGGCTCGCGTCACGTTCCACGATTCCGGCGCCTCGATCAGCGCGCGCGAGACGCGCTTGAGATCGCCGTCGGTGTCGATGAAGGTTTTGGCGAGCCGGTCGACCAGCGCCTGCGGCGGTTCGTCGGCAACAAAATGCCGCGCGAGCTTCGTCGCGATGTGTTTTGCCGTCGCCGGATTGCGCGCCAGATCGGCGAGCACGGCGCGGCCCTGCGCCACTCCCGCCGCACCATACGCCTTGCCGATCACCGTCTGCGCGCCCGGCTCATGCATGCGCGGATTGAAAACGAATTCACCGCCCTTTTCGAAACGCGGCGGAACCACGGTCCAGCCGGTGATGACCTTTGCGAAATTGGTGACATCGGCCTGCGTGTAGCCGGTGCGGACGCCGAGCGTGTGCAATTCCATCGTCTCGCGCGCGAGATTTTCGTTGAGCCCCTTGTGACGCCGCACACCGGCCATGGAATCCGGCCCGATCGACTTTGCATTGTCGAGGTAATAAAGCATCGCCGGATGGCTCTCGACGGCGAGCAGCATGTCGGCAAAGCGGCCGAGCACATGTGGGCGGATCGCCTCGCGTTCAAACGCACCGGCGATGGATCGCACCAGACCCTTGTCGGCAGAAACGCAAAAATGGTTCGACCAGAACCAGACCAGCCGCTCGGTGAAACCGATGTCCTGGGTCAGTGCGCCGTCGAAGCGCGCCGCGGCTTCGTCGAGGAAAATCCGTTGCGGCACACCCGGCCCGGGGCGGGGCTTGGGCTTGTCGTCTGCCTGTTGCTGTACGGGGTCGCCTTGTTGTGCCGGGCGCATGCCGCCAGCGCCACGATCAGAATCGTTCTTCTGGCGATTGGCCTCGGCTTCGGCACGGCGGTTCATCCGGCGTTTGCGCCGGAAATCCGCGGCGTCACGCACCGCCTCGCCGGACGACGGAAGATCGCTGTTGCTTAAATGTGTGCCGTCGCGACGATCGAGGTCGGCGAGAAGCGCGCCGCGCACGTCGGAGCCGACCCGCGCAAGACTATCGCGCTTGGGACCGAGCCCGAAGCGATGCAGCCCGATGACACTTTCGACCTTCGGATCGATTGCCATATCGGTGTCCTCAGAATTTCAAAATCCTTAGAATTTCACGTCTTTCCGATCACGGATGGGTCACGCATCGGAAGGCAGGAGCCGCATCTCCAAGGGCAAAATCTAAAGCGCCTTGAATGAACAATGGCTGACCGGATTGCGGCCCTTTTTTGTTTTTATGTATCATCCTGTAACCGCTGCCCGCGCCCCGCTTTCGCCGCGAACGCTGCCTAGTCTGGCGCCTTACCTTGCCATAGCCTGTCAATGGCTTCGACCGGACGCCGGGACTTCCCGCGCCGCCGGTCGTTTCTTGCTTTATGATGATCGACCCATGTTCCGACGATTCGAAAACTTTCTGAACCCGACCGAGACCCCGGCGCGGCCCGAGCCGCCCGCCGGGCTGATTGCGTTTTTCTGGCACTTTGCCCGTCAGGCGAAGCTGCTGTTCGTGGCGCTGTTCGTCGTCGAACTGCTCATCGCCCTGACCGACAGCGCAGTGCCGTGGTTCATGGGCCGCATCGTTTCCTTCGTCAGCCACATCCCGCGGGACCAGTTCCTCGCGCAGACATGGCCGTGGCTCGTCGGCATGGTTTTCGTCGTGGTGATTGCGCGCCCGCTGATCGGGCTCGCGCGCTATCTCATCACCAATCAGGCGATCTCGGCGAATTTTACCAGCATGATCCGCTGGCAGGCGCATTGGCATGTCGTGCGCCAGAGCTGGGCGTTCTTCCAGAACGATTTCGCCGGCCGCATTTCCAACCGCGTGATGCAGACCGGACCGGCCGTGCGCGACACGCTCGTCGCCTCGGTCACGGCTGTCTGGTACGTGCTCGTCTATGGCACGACCGCGCTTTTCATGACGGCATCGGCCGATGCCTGGCTCACGCTACCGATCGTGCTGTGGTTCGTCGGCTACATGGCGATGCTCGCTTACTTCGTGCCGCGCATGCGCGACCGATCCAAAGTCGCCTCGGAAGCGCGCTCCGCCCTGATGGGGCGCATCGTCGACAGCTACACGAACATTCTCACGGTCAAGCTGTTCGCCCGTCCGCGCGACGAGGACCGCTATGTCGGCGACGCCGTCGATCGCCACACCGCGCGTTTCCTCTCGGCGCAGCGGCTGATGACCGGCTTCGCCACCATCCTCGCCTTCCTCAACGCGCTGCTGATCGCCGGCGCGGGCGCGCTCGCCGTCTGGCTGTGGCAGCGCGGATCGGTCGAAGTCGGCACCATCGCGATGGTGCTGCCGTTGACGCTGCAACTCACCAACATGTCGCGCCAGATCGCCATGCAGATCACCGAGATCTTCGAGGACATCGGCGTTGTGCAGGAAGGCATGATCACGATCGCGCGGCCGTTGCAGCTTGTCGACCGTGCCGGCGCGCAGCCGCTCGATGTCCGCGAGGGCGGGATTACATTCGACAACATCCGCTTCGGCTATGGTCGCGCCGTCGGCGTGCTCGATGGCTTTTCGCTGCATGTGAAGCCGGGGGAACGCATCGGCCTGGTCGGCCGCTCCGGCGCCGGCAAATCGACGGTCGTGAACCTGCTGTTGCGTTTCTTCGATCTGGAGTCCGGCCGCATCCTGATCGACGGACAGGACATTGCGCAGATGACCCAGGAATCGCTGCGCAGCCAGATTTCCGTCGTGACGCAGGACACCTCGCTGCTGCATCGCTCCATCCGCGAAAATATCAGCTACGGACGGCCGGAGGCCACGGAAGACGAGATCGTTTCCGCCGCACGGCTCGCACACGCGGCGGAGTTCATCGACTCGCTCGAAGACTGGCGCGGCAATCGCGGCTACGACGCCCAGGTCGGCGAACGTGGCGTGAAATTGTCCGGCGGCCAGCGCCAGCGCGTCGCGATCGCCCGCGTCATCCTCAAGAATGCGCCGATCCTCTTGCTCGACGAAGCAACCTCTGCGCTCGACAGCGAGATCGAGGCGGCGATCCAGACCAGCCTCGATACACTGATGGCCGGCAAGACGGTGATGGCGATCGCGCATCGGCTTTCGACCATCGCGCGCATGGATCGTCTGGTGGTGCTCGACCGCGGCAGGATCGTCGAACAGGGCACGCATGAGGAATTGCTGGCGGCCGGCGGCCATTACGCCGCGTTGTGGCGGCGCCAGTCCGGCGGCTTCATCGATGCGGGTCCGGGCCACGGCCACGTTGCGATCCAGTCGACCGCCGCGGAATAAGCCGCGCGAAAATGCCGGGCGTCAGGCCGCCGCGACCTTGTCCAGGAAAGCGTTGAGGGTCTGGCGCAGTTCGTCCGTCCAGGCCGCAACATCGGTTGCCGCCTGCTCGACCATGGCGGCGGCGTTCTTGGTCTGACCGACGGCGGCCGAGACCGCGGTGATGTTGACCGTCACCTTCTGCGTTTCCGCCGATGCCTGCTGCACGTTGCGCGAAATCTCGCCCGTCGCCTGTCCCTGCTGCAGCACCGAGGAGGCGATCACGGCGGTGTAGGCGTTGACGTCTTCCATTGTCGCGGTCAGCGTTCCGATCGCCTGCACGGATTTCTGCATCGAAAGCTGGATGGCCGCGATCTGCGCGGCGATCTCTTCCGTCGCCTTGGCGGTCTGGCTGGCAAGCGATTTCACCTCGGAGGCGACGATGGAGAAGCCGCGGCCCGCCTCGCCGGCGCGCGCCGCTTCAATGGTGGCGTTGAGCGCGAGCAGATTGGTCTGGTCGGCGATAGCGCGAATGAGATTGACGACCTCGCCGATCTTGCTGACGGATTCAGACAGCGCGTCGACGGCCATATTGGTGTCGCGGGCGCCGGTGGTCGCAGCATCGACCATGCCCGACGTATCGGTCACCTGACGGTTGATCTCCGCGATCGACGCCGCAAGCTGCTCAGACGCCGCAGCGACGGACCGGACATTGGCCGCGGCTTCTTCCGATGCCGCCGCCGCGCTGCCGGAGCGCTGCGTCGTCTCCTCGGCCGTGGACGAGAGTTGCTGGGCCGTCGCCTGCATCTGATCCATGTTGCTGCCGACCGCGGCGACCAGCGCCAGAACATGCCGCCGGAATTTCGTGATCTCGGCCTCGATCGCGCGCTGCCGCTCGACGCTCAAGCTCTCGCTCGCCTTGGCCTCGCCTTCGAGTTTCGCCCGGGCAATCGCCTGATCGCGGAAAACGCGCAAGGCCGCAAAGAGCCGGCCGACATCAGTCTGCCGGTCAGCGACGGCCGGGATATTAACGCCGTAGTTTCCTTCCGCGATCGCGTTGTTGATCAGAAGGATGCGGGCGAAGGTGCGCCGGATTGTCACCGCCATGAGATAGCCGATGGAGCCGACGATGAACGCCGTTGTGATGAGCAGGATGGTCAGCAGCTTGAAATCGGAGCCGAATCCGACCGCCAGATTTTCCCACTCGCGCGCGCGGCCTTGACTGGAAAGAAGCATAAGTTTCGTCAGCGTCGGGCGAACGCCGTCCAGCGCCTTGCTCAGGGCGGGGATATCCGTCTTGTCTCCGGCAATCGCATCCTGCGCCTGATCGAGATATCCCTTCATCACAGCGAAATCGGGGTTCAACTGCTGCGCCGAATCGAAGCTCGTGGCGTTGCGCGCAAGGGTGATGAACGTCCGGACGCTGTCGTTAATTTCATTCGCGGGCAGGACGTCCGCATGCTCGACCATTTTTGCGGCGGTCCAGTACTGAGACCGCGCTTCGAGCATCTGACGGTCGAGTTCTGTAAAAATCAAATTGGAATTCAGGAGCGCGCGCTGTTCTTGCCCGATGTAATAAAACTCGAATCCGAAGGCGGCGTAGCCGACCAGCGCGATCGCAACGAGAATGAACATCCACGAGGACAGGGAAATCTTCAGCATCAGCCTGCGTATCGATGCGGTCATGAGAAAGAGGTGCTCTCAAGCAAGGGCAGGATCAGCCGTCTTCGTGACACACACACGAAGAAACGCTCAGACATTGGGTAATTGTCGTTACCATCGGCTTAACAGGCTGGCGCGATGCGATTTTGGCTGCAAAAATCGACACCCCCTTGGGCGCCTCATAGCGCCGGATCGGTGCCTTACATCTGGTCACCGTCCGACGGGGCCCGGATGGGCGCTGCCCGGCGAGGACGACGCCTGACCAAAACCCTAAGGCCCCTTGTTTCGGTCGATCGGTAGGGATTGAATATGACCGTCTGTCCTCGGGTTCGCCGCTGCTCGACCCTCAAACGATGGTCATAATTTGGGGCAACCCGAAACATTAGACTGACTACGGGCAAGCCGCCCTCGTCCTTACGGAGTGAATGCAATGTCGAGACTTTCAAGCAGACTGTTCCGCACCGCGGCGCTTAGCTCCGCCGTGGCTGGCCTCGCCGCCTTTGCCACCCTCGCCCCGATCACCAGCGCTCATGCGCTGACAATGAAAGAATGCAGCGCCAAGTATAAGGCTGCCCAGAAAGACGGCTCACTCAACGGCATGAAGTGGAACGACTACCGCAAGGCGCAATGCGGAGCGAACGCTTCCGCCGCGGCGACGCCTGCGACGACGACGACGGCAGCAAAGCCAGCGCCCACTGCAAAGCCTGCGGCTCCCGCAAGAACAGCATCCGCGCCGGCGTCCGCTCCGGCCGCGGCGACGAACGCCGTCTTCCCGACCGCCGTGTCGCCAAAATACTCCAAGGAGTCGGCGGGCAAGGCGCGTCAGAAAACCTGCCTCGATCAGTACAACGCCAACAAGGCCGGCAACGGCAATGGCGGCCTGAAGTGGATCCAGAAGGGCGGCGGCTACTACAGCGAATGCAACAAACGCCTGAAGGGCTGACCGCCGCGAGGCGCGTCAACGAGATCCAAGCGAAAGAAGCCTCCATCGCGAGATGGAGGCTTTTTAGTTCGAAAAATACACAAGGGCTGCCATGCGATAGCGGCCGATCAAATCAGCAACGTCGCTCGATCCCGTCACCCGTTTCTTATCGCGGCGGGCCTTCTCTACGTTCTTGTCGCCCAGTTTGATCGATGGGCTGAAGCCCTTTTCTCGCTGCCGGACTCACCCCATATTCCGGCCGATGCCAAAACCGCCGAAAAAGCCGAAAGACCCGGCAAAAGCCACGCGCGCGAAAGCCGCGCGGCCGGACATGAAGCCGCTCGAGCCGGCGCTCGCGGAGCTTCTCAATCCTGCACTCAATCGCGGCGCGGCCGGCGTCGGATCGCAAACCGGCGTGCAGCCGCCGCCGAGCAATTCCAAGGACCGGCGTGCTGATTTCGCGCGCTCGCACACCGCGCGCAAATCGACGCCGAAGGGCTTCGATGAAGCGCCGCAGAGCGGCTACACGACGAAAACCCCCGTGCGTGGACCCTTGCTCGGGCCCGATCTGTCGCGGCCCGCCGAACAACCCGGCGTCAACCGCAAGCTGGCGCAGGCGCTCGGCTATCAGCTTCCCACACCTGAGGATGGCGCCGAGGCGGCGAGCGATGCCGATCTCTCCCTGCCCTCGGGTGTCACCGCCACCGCCCACTCTCTGGACAAATTGCTTCGCGAGGGCCGTAAGGAGTTCAACGATCCGGACGGTGCCGGACGGGTATGGACGCCGCATCGTCCGACACGCCCCGACAAGTCCGAAGGCGGACAGCGCTTCGTCATCAAATCGGAATTCGAGCCGAAAGGCGATCAGCCGCTGGCGATCAAGGAGCTTGTGGAAGGCGTGCAGCGCCACGACCGCACGCAGGTGCTGCTCGGCGTCACCGGCTCCGGCAAGACTTACACCATGGCGAAAGTGATCGAGGCGACGCAGCGCCCCGCACTCATCCTCGCGCCGAACAAGACGCTGGCCGCGCAGCTCTACGGCGAGTTCAAGAATTTCTTTCCCGACAACGCGGTGGAATATTTCGTCTCGTATTACGACTACTACCAGCCGGAAGCCTATGTCCCGCGCACGGACACCTATATCGAAAAGGAATCCTCCATCAACGAGCAGATCGACCGCATGCGCCATTCGGCGACGCGCGCCCTGCTCGAACGCGACGACGTGATCATCGTCGCATCGGTGTCGTGCATTTACGGTATCGGTTCGGTCGAGACCTATTCGGCGATGACCTTTGCGCTCAAGCAGGGCGCGCGCCTCGACCAGCGGCAGCTGCTCGCCGATCTCGTGGCGCTGCAATACAAGCGCATCCAGAACGATTTTTCGCGCGGCACGTTTCGCGTGCGCGGCGACAGCGTTGAAATCTTTCCCGCCCACTATGAGGATCGTGCCTGGCGCGTGTCGCTGTTCGGCGACGAGATCGAAAAGATTTCCGAATTCGATCCGCTGACCGGCCAGGAGACCGACGAACTGGAATTCGTCAAAATCTATGCGAATTCGCACTACGTCACGCCGCGCCCGACGCTGATCCAGGCCATGCATGGCATCAAGGCCGAACTCATCGGCCGTCTCGACGAACTCAATCACGCCGGCCGGCTGCTCGAAGCGCAGCGGCTCGAACAGCGCACGCGGTTCGATCTGGAAATGATGGAAGCCACCGGCTCCTGCGCGGGCATCGAGAATTACTCGCGCTATCTCACCGGCCGCAAGCCGGGCGAACCGCCGCCGACGCTGTTCGAATATGTCCCCGACAACGCCATCGTCTTCGCCGACGAGAGCCACGTCACGATCCCGCAACTCGGCGGCATGTATCGCGGCGACTTCCGGCGCAAGGCGACGCTGGCCGAATACGGCTTCCGCCTGCCCTCGTGCATGGACAACCGGCCGCTGCGCTTCGAGGAGTGGGACGCCATGCGCCCGCAGACCGTGGGCGTATCCGCCACGCCGTCTGCGTGGGAGTTGAACGAATCCGGCGGCGTGTTCGTCGAGCAGGTGATCCGCCCGACCGGCCTGATCGATCCGCCGGTCGCTATCCGCCCGGCGCGTACCCAGGTCGACGATCTGCTCGGCGAAGTGCGCGAGACGGCGCGCCAAGGCTATCGCTCGCTCATCACAGTGCTGACCAAGCGCATGGCGGAAGACCTGACGGAATACCTGCACGAACAGGGCATCCGCGTGCGCTACATGCATTCGGACATCGACACCATCGAGCGCATCGAGATCATCCGCGATCTGCGGCTCGGCGCCTTCGACGCGCTCGTCGGCATCAACCTGTTGCGCGAGGGCCTCGATATTCCCGAATGCGCACTGGTCGCCATTCTCGACGCCGACAAGGAAGGGTTCCTGCGCAGCGAGACATCGCTGGTCCAGACCATCGGCCGCGCCGCGCGCAATGTCGACGGCCGCGTCATTCTTTATGCCGACCATATGACGGGATCGATGGAGCGCGCCATTGCCGAGACCGACCGGCGGCGTGAGAAGCAGGTGGAATACAACACCGAACACGGCATCACGCCGGAGAGCATCAAGCGCTCGATCTCCGACATCATGTCGAGCGTCTATGAGCGTGACCATGTGCTGGTTTCGACCGGCCAGGGCAGCGCAGGCGAATTCGCCGATGCCGCCACCATCGGCCACAATTTTGAAGCCGTCATTGGCGACCTTGAAGCGCGCATGCGCACAGCCGCCGCCGATCTCGATTTCGAGGAGGCCGCGCATCTGCGCGACGAAATCAAGCGCCTGCGTGCAACCGAACTCGCGGTGGTGGATGATCCAACCGCGAAGCGCCTGGCGTTGCCGACGGCCGGACGTGGCGGAAAATCACGCGGACGCAAGGACGCGCCGCGCAAGCCGACGCTCGATGAAATGGGACCGGGCGTGGAAGCCATCCCCGCACGTCCGGATCAGAATGCGGTGCGCCCCGCCCCGCGCTCGACTCTCGGTAAGCCCGGCATGCACGGCGGATTCAAGCGAAGAGGACGGTAGCAACCGTCCCCTTGTTCGCAGGGCTGATCCGCAGGGCGGCTTTCGCCGCTCACATATGCTCTTCGCCATTATGATGCTGGCGGGCGCGTTCCTGCGCCTTGCGCTCGCGCGCCTTCTTGTTGGCCTCGTGGCGGCCGATGGCGCAACCCGCGGCTGCGCCGAGCACGCCGTGGTGTCCGGCATAGTGGCCGGCAACTCCCCCAACGACCGCCCCCTTGATGCAGCCCTTCGCAGCAGCCGGCGCAGCGGATCCGAGAACGGCAATCGCTGCCGCCGCAGCGCATGGGATAAAAAATTTCATGATTCACCAATCCTGCTCGTTGACGTGGACACAATGTCAGGACGGGACGATAGTTCCGGAAGTGCCACATGGGATTTCACGGGACTGCGCAGCATTGGGCTGTTAGAGACTTGTTTATGCTCTCGAAATCCGAGGCTTCGCTCTTGAATCCGCCGCAATCCCGCCCGAGGTTTGCCCCAGTGCAATCGGATTCGCGTGACGAAGATGCCGCACCAGCACACCGTGTGCTCTTTCGAAGTTCGTGGAATTTGTGGTGCCGCGATCCAATTTCGGTTTCCGCTGCACGTGTAAAAGGGAGTTTTCGCCATGAACGCCATGTCCAATACGGCCCCGCCCAAGCCGCCGGCGTCGAATACCGAGGCAAACCCGACGCCCAAAAGCGGAGTGGCCAATTCCAATGCCGCCAATGAGGCCGCGACCAAGGGCCGGCCGGCCGGTGACCGCGATAACGGTGCGGAAGTGCGCAGAATGGCCGAGGTTGAAGGCGAGATCCGCGACTTTGTTCGTCGCGACGTCACCCTGCGCGAAAAGGCGCGTCCGGCCTTGTCGCCGAGTTCGACCGCGGCCGAGCATATGAATACCGTTATTCAGCGCGTGGCCGGCGCGTCATTCGACGAGATCGATCGCCTGATCGAGGACCTTATGGCCATCAAGGAAACGCTGCGTCAGGAAGGCGAACGCGTTCAGCGCGAAATCTCCGGCTATGCCGGCTTGAGCCAATCGGCGGCGACGACCATGCAGGTCATCGGCGACAGCCTGCAACAATGGCGGCCTGAGCAGATCACAGATCGGCGGCATGAAGAACGGGACGATTGATCCCGATTTCAATTTCAACCGCTCATCGACGTTGAAAAAAGCGGCCACCCAAAAGGTGGCCGCTTCAATTCAATATCAATTCGTAATTTGAAATTCAGCCGCCAAGCTTAGTATTTATGAACGCGCTTGACGACGGTCACGTGACGCGGATGCTTCTTGATGACCACGGTGCGATGGCGATTATGCTCCCAACCGCGATGCATTCCCCGGTTATGCTCCCACCCGCGATGCAGTCCCCGGTCGTGTCTGACAACAACCTTCTTCTTCACCACTTCGGCATGGGCTCGATGGCCGTCGTGAACCCGAACGCTGACTGAATCGGCGAACGCCGGAGCAGAGAGCGCCATTGCGGCAACGGCGGCGACGACAAAAGCAATTTTCTTCATAATATTACCCTTCCCAATTTTACGTGCGAGTTCGGAGTCATCCGTCCGCGCGTGTTGCCTCTTCTTCACCGGTCCTGTGCCCGGCTTGCACATCTTAACGGGCAGAAGATGTATTCGTTCCAAAAAACTCAACGATATCAATAATGAACGCCCGTTCATCGCCACGCGCGACGGGCGCTGGACCGTAGAGCTGCGTTCCCGCACGCGCGAACGAATCCGGCTCGCACCGCGCGGCGGCAGCCCGCCGTGAGCTTTGCATCTCCCCGCCGATCGGCCGTCCAACGCATGGCGGGAGCGTCGGATCGTGGGGTGTCAAAGAGATCGGCCCGATAGCGCGGCGCGTGGCGCTGCGCTACATTCAATTTGACCGACGGCCCCCAGCCTCAGCACCGCAAAAGAAAAAACGAGGAGCGCATCCGCATGTTTGCCCAGATCAATCACTTCGCCATGGTCAGCCCGCAATGGCCGTTCCTGGCCCGGTTCTATGAAGCGCTGTTCGGGCTGCAGCCATCCACCAAAGTCAGCCGCCCGTTCAACGCGGCCACGGTCGGCGATGGCTATGTCGGTCTCAACATCAATCCCCTGCGCGATGGCGGGATTGGCGGCCTCGACCATTTCGGCATGGTGGTCGACGACGTCGAACTCGCTCTCGATCGCATGAAGAAGAAATTTTCGCGGGCCAATATCATCAAGAGGCCGTCGACGCGACCGTTCGCCGCCTATAGCGGACACGATCCCGACTGCAATATTTTCGACCTCGCCGAAAAGAACAGCAGCAAGCTTTCCACCGTCTATGCCGAACAGGCGGAGAAGGGCTACAAGACGGAAGAGCAGCCCAAGCGCATCCTCAACAAGTTCGCCATCCGCACCATGAACGCGGAAGCGGTCGCCGAGTTTTACAACGAGGTCTTCGAACTGAAGCCGACGAACACGAAGAGCGAAAACGGCGTCTACGATCTCACCGACGGCCGCGTGACGCTGTCGATCATGCCGTGGTCGATCGACAAGTTCGCCGGCATCCATATCAAGCGGCCCGGACCGGACCATATCGGGTTCAAGGTGGAGAGCATCGAACAGCTCAAGGAAGACATCGGCACCGTGACCGGCCGCAACAGCTATCTCGCGCCGATGCCGTTGGGCGGCCACACGGAGTCGAACGCCCGGAAAGCGTTCCTTGAAAAGCTGGGTGGGAAATTTCACCTCGCCGATCCGTCGGGCACGTGGATCGTCGTCGACGAATAAGGTTTGGTTTGCTGAAACGCACGCCGTCGGTGAAGCTGGATCAGAGTCCAGGGCCGGCGGCGTTTTTATTTCGTCGAGGGGTGAGGATCGATGCTTCCCGTCGTCTGCGGGGCGGACGGCTGCGGCAGATCGAGCGCCATGTGCGGCGGCGGCGGCTCCGAACGCACCACCACAACCAGCGCCACCACAAGCATCACGATTCCCGCGATAACAAGCCGCTCGAAAGTCTTTTGAGATAGCACGTTCATGGCTCGCCTCGAGAGCACGGGCTGGACCGCCGGTTCATCAGGCGCGGGCACGAAAACACGCGCTTGGCCGGGGCAAAACGCGCGACGCTACAAGACAAAACTGACTGGGACTGGGATTGACGCAACTGCACTATCGCAGTGTCGCGGGCAGAAATGAATCCGACACGGCCGAAGTCGCCGCGCCAATGGCGAACGGCTCGGCGTTGCGGCCGTACCCGGTATAGACGCTGATATCGAAACGCTGCGCCGGTGCGGCGGCAGCCGGTGCGGTGTAGGACGCCGTCGCGTAGGGCAGCGCAGCCTGGGTGCGCGTCATGCCCTGGCGAATCTGAGCCGTCACGACGAATGCGCCGATCATGACGACGGCCGCCGTCACCGACACAAGAATGAAACCCATGGCCCGCAAGCCCGCCAGATCCGCCGTGCGCGGGGTAGCTTTGGAAAGCGCTCCCGTGACCGGTGAAACAATTTGAGATGTGTAGTCCATTATCCCCTGCCCCGACATCGTCCGGTCGCCCTTAGTCCCTCGTCCCCGCGAACGGCCTGAGCGCCCAATCCGGCATCAAGTCGCTCGTCCCTACCATCAATCGCTCAAGTCCCTGAATCTTTCGTTTCTATTCAGAGCCGCGAGCCTCTGACTGAGAGCTATCGCGCGGGTATTCTGGAGCCACAACGCTCGGCAAGGCCGACTGTTCCAGAGGAGCGCTACGAAAACGCCCATGTACAGGCGGGCATGTACAGGCGGGGCTCCCCACCCGCAAGACCTCGTTAACCGCGTCACGCGTTTAACAGGACTGCGTGACAAAAGTGTCGGCGATGCCAGACCGGGAGCGAGCGAAAGCTGGGGGATTCGCCGGCTTGCAGGCGGCTTTTCGGCAAATTCCGTTGATGCGTTACAATCCGCGCCTTACGGTCGCAGACAGTATCGACTTACAGGCGCAGCGAGAGCGCAAATTCGGGTTGGGAGCAGGCAGGATGGCGAAACGCACGACGGTTTCACGCACGTTGCGGAATGTGCAGGAGACGATCGGCTCCTACATCATGGCCCCCTATGACGGCGCCAAAGCCTTCGCCAAGAACGCGCTCAGCAAGAAGACAACCAAGAAAGTCAAAAAAGCCGTTCGCAAGCCGATCCGGCTCGGGCGCAAGGCGGCTTCCGTCTCGCTCGACCAGGTGATCGAGACGCTTCACGAGGCTCGCCTCGTGCTGGCCCAGCAGGCCGCAGCCGCGGGCCTGACGAAAGGCCGAAAGAAGAAGAAGGCGTCGAAAAAGGCCAAAACGTCCAAGCGGACCAAAGCTGCAAAGAAATCCAGCCAGAAGCGAAGCACGGCCGCCCGTGGTAAAGCCCCAGTCAAAACGGCCAGCAAAACACGGGGCCGGTCGGCAAAGCGCAAATCCGCCAAACGCGCATAAGCTACGACCGCTGGCGCCTCGTCCTGCGTTATTCCGTGATGACGGCGACGACCCTGCGGTCCTTCGGATCAGCCAGCATCACCGCGTTGGCGACCATGGCATAACGCATGTCCTTCAGCCGCGGCAGCAGGGTGAGGATGGTATCCGGCAATGTGTGCAAGGTGATTGTGGACGGGACCACCACGCCGACCTTCGGCAGGAAAGTGGGCGGCGCGGCTTCCTTGTTCATCTTGCTGCTGACGCTCGTATAGATCGTCTGCTTGTCGGATGCGCTCAGATTGAGGTCAGGCAGCGAGCGGATGTTGTCGGACGAGGTCTGCGGAGTGGCGTTGTCCGGCGTCTGATGCTGATCCTGCGCCTGCACCGCGGCAACCGATAGAGACAGGTAAGCCACGGCGGCCAGGATGGGAGCCCGCATGCGACTGTGATGCATCTGTTGATCCTCCTGTGGGGTCGAACCGGAGCCGATCGAAACGCTTCACGTCGAACGATATTCGGGCTGCCCTTGGAACAACGGCCGGTGCCGGCAATGGTTTCCGCGACACGCTGGCCCTTATGCCATTCGGTGCCGCGCCAGACTGATGTACCGCGAATACAAAAAGGGCGGCCCACATGGGGCCGCCCGATTAGTAACGATCCGCAGTGCAAAGGTTAATGGCAGCGGCGTTCCTTACGGATCACGACCGAACCATCGGGACGGTGACGACGGATGGTCACGTTCTCGCAGCGGCGATGCTCCCTGACGATGACGCGGCGATGATCGCGATCGCGGTCACGATCATGGTCACCGATATTCAGCTCAACCTGAGCGACCTGATAGGACGGCGCGGCCGAGGCAGCAGACGCAACCACGGCGGGACCTGCAAAAAGAACCGCAGCAGCGGCAGCAGTAAGCAAAAGCTTTTTCATAAATAATCCTCCTCTATAACGATGTTGTAAGCGCGGGCGGTATCGGGAAACCCGGACGGCGCGAAACAAACTCGAATTTCCATTAACCGAAAAGAAACGATCACCTCTCGCGCTGAATACGCGGGCGGCGGATCTTGAACGGGCATTTCGGGATTCAGTTCCCACCATTTTCACGAAAAAAGGAAAAGTCGTCCCCGCTGCCACACTGACGGCACGATTGCGTTCACGAATGCGCTGGAAACGGACATGTCGCTGCAGCGCAACGGGGGTGCAGGCGGGCTGCGACACGGAGAACGACGTTTTCCTGTTCCGACCTCGACTCAAATTTCAGTCGACCGCTGCGCCCCATGGACAGGAGTGTGTTGATGTCGGGTATCGGTGATCTTTTTCAGTGGGAACGGTTCATTTCGCCGTCGATCATCAAGATTTTTTATTGGCTGACGGTCGCTGTCGTCGTTCTGTTCGGGGTTTCCAGTCTGATCGGCGCCTTGGGGCTCATGGTGGACAAACCGGTCGCCGGCCTGCTCACGCTGATCGGCAGCCTTCTCGGCATCGGCATCGGCATCCTGCTGGCGCGGATCGCCGCCGAATTCGTCCTGATCGTTTTCCGCATCAACGAGCACCTTGGCGCGCTGCGCAATCAAGCCGAGTATGGCGTCGATCAGCGTTGATCAGGTCGCGAAGCGGAAGTGCATCACGTCGCCGTCGGCGACAAGGTATTCCTTGCCTTCGAGCCGCAACTTTCCTGAATCGCGCGCGCCGGCTTCACCTCCCAGACGGACATAATCATCATAGGCGATGGTTTCAGCGCGGATGAAGCCGCGCTCGAAATCGGTATGGATGACGCCGGCAGCCTGTGGCGCGCGGGTGCCGCGCGTGATCGTCCACGCCCGTGCCTCCTTCGGTCCGACGGTGAAATACGTCACGAGGTGCAACAGGTCGTAGCCGGCGCGGATCAGCCGATCGAGACCGGCTTCCTCCAGTCCGACGGTGGCGAGGAAGTCCGCGCGTTCGGCGCGCGAGATCACGGCGATTTCCGATTCGATTTTGGCCGAGATGACGACCGCGACGGCGCCTTCCTGCCGCGCGCGCTCTTCGACCTGCGCGGAGAACGTGTTGCCCTTCGCGGCCGCGTCTTCCTCGACATTGCAGACATAAAGCACCGGCTTCGATGTCAACAAGCCAAGCTGTTCGAACCGGCTTTTCTCTTCCGGCTTGACCGCAAGCTGACGGGCCGGCTTGCCATCGCGCAGCAACACCAGAGCGCGCTGCACCAGGTCCAGCGACTCCTTCGCCTCCTTGTCGTTGCCGCGCGCCTTCTTCTCGAGCGTATCGACGCGCTTTTCCAGGCTGTCGAGATCGGCCAGCATCAACTCGGTCTCGATGGTCTCGATATCGGCGATCGGATCGATGCGGCCCTCAACATGGGTGACGTCGGAATCCTCAAAGCAACGCACCACATGCGCGACCGCGTCGACCTCGCGGATATTCGCCAGAAACTGATTGCCGAGCCCCTCGCCCTTCGACGCCCCGCGCACCAACCCCGCGATATCGACGAAGGTCAGCCGCGTCGGCACGACCTGCGCCGACTTCGCGAGTTTCGCGAGCGTGTCGAGACGCGGGTCGGGAACAGCGACTTCGCCCACATTCGGCTCGATCGTACAGAACGGATAATTCGCCGCCTGTGCGGCCGCCGTTTCCGTCAGCGCATTGAACAGCGTCGATTTGCCGACATTCGGCAAACCGACGATCCCACATTTGAAACCCATTTCAGAAAACCCGTGAATTTGTGATCGGTCGCGATCTTTCAGGCGGGAATTGGCCTAATCCGGGGGGATTGGCAAGGACCCCCTTCGATTTAACGTCCACGGCGGCGGCTCAACTGATCCGGGTCGCGCCACCATACACCCGTTCCGCCGGGCCTCTTTGCGCTCTAAACTGCACGCGGTGATGGCTGACTGGGGCCGCGTCACGCGTTCTGCCATCCGATCCGAAGACAACAGAAGACAATAAAGGGAAGGATTCGCCGATGCCGAAGAACACTCTCATGAAAAAGAAGACGGTCTGGATCGCTGCAGCTCTTTTCGCGCTGCCGCTCACCATCGGCGTGGCCAGGGCCGACGACATCAAACCCAGCGATCTGCGGCCGGTTTCGGTCGAGCTTGGCGACGTCTCGCTGACAAAGCTGCCGTTCATCGTCGCGGCCGAGAGCGGCATCTATGAGCGCAACGGCCTGAAGGTCTCGCAATTCATTTCCCCCCGCGCCGCCGAACTGATCCGGCAAAGCTCGGGCCTGGTCGTGCCGAAGGAAAATGTGCGCCGCGGACACAGCGACATCAATATCGGCGGCGGCAGCCCGACCATAGTGCGCATGACATCCGACGCCCGCGCGCCGCAACGCGTCATCCTCGCGACGACGGAAAACATCGCGCGTTTCCATATCATCACCCGCGGTGACATCCCGCGCGTGGAGGACCTCAAAGACAAGCGTTTCGGCTTTTCGAGCGTCGGCGCAATCTCGCACTACACGATGCTGATCCTCTCGCAGCGCATGGGCTGGAATCCGAAAACCGACCTGTCGTTCTTTGCGAACGGCGCCGGACCGAAGGAATTGAAGGCCGGCAAGGTCGATTTCTATCTCGCCTCGGTCATCGCACGCTTCGAGGCCAAGAAGCTCGGCCTCACCGATCTCGGCGATATCGCCCAATATAAAATTCCCATGCCCGGCTCAGGGGTGAATGCCGACAAGGACTGGCTTGCCCAGAACCGCGACACCGCCGCACGTTTCATCAAGGCAACCGTCGAAGCCGTGGCGAAGCTCAAGACCGACAAGGACACGGCTTTCAAGGCCATGGCGAAATGGTACGGCATCACCGACCGCGACCGTCAGGAAGCCATTTACGCGGAAGTCCAGGCGCTGCCTGCAAAGCCTTATCCGTCAGTCGAAGGACTGCAGAAGATGATCGAAGTGTATGACTGGCGCGAAATGCGCCGGCACAAACCGCAGGATTTTTATGATGCGAGTTTTGTTGCGGCGCTCGACAAGAGTGGCGCGATCGACGCGCTGTATACGCATTAGCTTCTGATCGACGTCGCATTCATCCGAGAGCCGTTATGCGCGGGCGCGGCCAGCGCAGCGCATCACGGCGCCTTGTCGCCGGGCGTCTTGTCAGCAAAGCCCTTGGCATCCATGACGAGGTGGATCTTGTTCTGGAAGCTTGCGTCCTCGCCACGCGCGAGCATCGCGGCGTTCTCCGCGATCGCCTCGCACATGGCGTCCACCCACGGCATCTCGGACTTGGCGAAATCCTGCAACACGTGGTTATGCACGCGCGCCTGCGCGCCGGGATGGCCGACGCCGATGCGGATGCGGCGATATTCATTGCCGACATGCGCGCTGATCGAACGCAATCCGTTGTGGCCGGCATTGCCGCCACCGGTCTTCACGCGCAGTTTTGCCGGCGGAAGATCGATCTCGTCCTGAAAGACGATGATATCGCCGAGCGCGATCTTGTAGAAATTCATCGCCTCGTTCACCGCGCGGCCGGATTCATTCATGAAGGTGCCGGGCAGAAGCAACAGCGCGCGCTTGCCGCCGATTGTGCCTTCCGCCGTCACGCCTTGAAAGCGGCGGCGCCACGGCGGAAACGAATGCCGCTTGGCGATCGCGTCGACAGTCATGAAACCGATATTGTGCCGGTTGCGGACATATTGGCTGCCCGGATTGCCCAGTCCGACGAAGAGCAGCATGGCGGTGATCCCGCAACGGCGTCGGGCCCGATCTCACACGATGAGGGCCGCACAAGAGACACGAGAGACAAGAGCGTCGGAAAAAATTCGGGCCCGTCCGCGGAGGACGAGCCCGATTTTATTCTTACTTCTTTTCCGGGGCTTTTGCGCCGGCTGCCGGCGCCTTCGCACCGGCCGCAGGAGCCTTGGCACCTGCTGCGGCACCCGGCGCTGCGGCACCGGCCGCTGCCGCAGCCGAGGCTTCGGACGCAGCACCAGCGGCGGCGGCTTCCGCTGCCGCCTGCTTCTCGTCGGCCATGCCTGACGGCGGCACGATGGTCACGAGCGTCGCATTCGCGCGGCCCAGAACCTTCACGCCCTCGGGCAGATCGATTTCGTCGAGATGCTTGGAATGATTGATTTCAAGAGCGCTCACGTCGACGTCGATCGCCGACGGAATCGCATCCGGACGGCATCGCACCTCGATGGTGTGGCGCACGATATTGACCGCGCCGCCACGCTTCACGCCCGGCGACACATCGGCGCCGATGACATGCACGGGAATGTTGACGCGGATCAGCGATCCTTCGCCCAGCCGCATGAAATCAACATGGATCGGCGTGTCTTTCACCGGATCGAGTTGATAATCGCGCGGGATGACGCGGTGCTTCTTGCCGTCCATGTTGATGTCGTGGACGGTGGTGAGGAAACGGCCGGCAAGGATGCGCAACCGCAATTCCTTGTTGTCCAGCGCGATGGGGAGCGGCGACTGGTTGTCGCCATAGATGACGCCCGGCACACGGCCGTCACGACGAACTGCCCGGGCGGCCCCCTTGCCTGTCCCCGCGCGTGCCGTCGCGTTAAGTTCCTTGACGGTAGCCATAGGTCTTGATCCTCGTGGTTGAAGTTCCGGCAGCGCCGGAAAGATCAATGAAAACGGCCGCTTACGGCGGCCAAACGGCGCGGCGAACCTCCAGGGGTGTCGGGGCCGCGAACGGCCGGCTTATAGCGATAAAGGCCCGCAAACACAAGGTTTGCCGGCTTCCGCCGCCGCTAACGGAAGCGGCTGGCCGCTCAAGCCAGGCCGGAATCGGGCTCCGAAGGCGCCGGCGTCACCATCGGCAGGCGGGCTTCGAGCGCATCGAGGCGCGCTTTCAGCGCTTCGTTCTCTTCCCGCGCGAGCCGCGCCATCTCCTGGACCGCCTCGAATTCATCGCGGCGCACGACATCGAGGTCGCGCAGGATGCGTTCGGCCTGGTGACGGAAGACGGTGTCGACTTCGCGCCGCACACCCTGGGCCGCTCCAGCCGCGTCATTCATCAGTTTCGCCATCTCGTCGAAAATGCGGTTCGAGGTCTGGACCATCACGCTCTCCTTCGTGCGACTGCGGCGGTCTTGGTTAGATGACCAACGCAGCGAATCGCAACATGGCAATCGGCGGACTGCGGCGCAAGCGGCGGCGCCGGGCGACAGATCACAGCGTTAAGATGGTCGCACGCGGGCCGCCCTTGACTTGAGCGCGATCGACGCCGCATGACCGTAAGCCTGTGGGGGACTGTAGATTCGATGCCTTTTTTCGTCATTCCCTTTCCGGCATTCGATCCCATTCTCGTCTCGATCGGACCGTTTGCGATCCGGTGGTACGCGCTCGCCTATATCACCGGCATCATCCTCGGCTGGATCTATGCGCGCGCCATCATCCGCAGGGAGAAATGGTGGGGCGGCCCTGCCCCCATGACGACGCTCGATTTCGACGATTTCATTCTATGGGTGACGCTCGGCATCATCCTCGGCGGCCGCACCGGCTACGTGCTGTTCTACAATTTCCATTTCTTCATGCAGCACCCGGCGGAGATCGTCGAACTGTGGAAGGGCGGCATGTCGTTCCACGGCGGCTTTCTCGGCTGCGTCGCCGCCGTGCTGCTGTTCGGATGGAAGCGCGACATTCCCGTTCTCTCGCTCGGCGACGTGACCTGCGCGGTCGGCCCGATCGGACTTTTTCTGGGCCGTATCGCCAATTTCATCAACGGCGAGTTGTGGGGACGGCCGACCGACGTGCCGTGGGCCATGGTGTTTCCCGGCGGCGGTCCGCTGCCGCGCCACCCGAGCCAGCTTTACGAAGCGACAATGGAAGGCATCGTGCTGTTCGTGATTCTGGCGCTGATGGTGCGCACCGGCGCGCTGAAACGGCCGGGCCTGATCGTCGGCAGTTTTGCGGTGCTGTATGCGGTCGCCCGCATCATCGGAGAGAATTTCCGCGAGCCCGACGTGCAGGTCGGCTTCCTGTGGGGCGGCCTGACCATGGGCATGCTGCTGTCCATTCCGCTGATGGCGGCGGGTTTTGCCTTCATCGCCAATGCTCTTCTGCGAAAGCCGCGCGCGCCATGATGGCCGACCTGAACGCTCCGCTCGAACGGGAAATCCGCCGGATCATTTCGGTCGCCGGGGCGATGCCCGTGTCCGAATACATGGCGCTTTGCCTCGGCCATCCCGAGCATGGCTACTACATGACGCGCGATCCGCTCGGCGCGCAGGGCGATTTCACGACGGCGCCCGAGATCAGCCAGATGTTCGGCGAACTGATCGGGCTCTGGTCTGCCGCGGCGTGGCATCACATGGGCAAGCCGGAGGCCGTGAACCTGATCGAACTCGGGCCCGGTCGCGGCACGATGATGAACGATGCGCTGCGCGCGGCCAAAGTGCTGCCCGGCTTTCGCAACGCCGTGAAGTTGCATCTCGTCGAGATCAGCCCCGCTTTGCAGAAGCGCCAGCGCCAGAGTTTTGAGGGCGTCGATGTGCACGTGACGTGGCACGAGAGTCTCAACGACGTGCCGGACGGCCCCTGCATCATTCTCGCCAACGAATTCTTCGATGCGCTGCCGGTGCATCAGGCCGTGCGGACGGACGGCGCGTGGCACGAGCGGGTGATCGCGATCGACGACAATGATGAACTCGCTTTCGGCGCGGCGCGCGAGCCGCTCGCGCATTTCGAGAAATTTTTGCCGCCGCAAATCAGGTCGGCGCCGGACGGCAGCGTGTTCGAATGGCGCAACGACGCGGCGGCCTATGAGATCGGCCGCCGGCTCGCACGCGATCGCGGCGTCGCGCTGATCATCGACTACGGTCATGAGCGCAGCGACATCGGCGACACCCTGCAGGCCGTGAGCGGGCACACCTATTCCGATCCGCTGATCGGCCCCGGCCTTGCCGACATCACCGCGCATGTCGATTTCCAGGCGCTCGCCGCCGCCACCGACAGCATCGGTGCGCGCGTGCATGGACCGCTCGAACAAGGCGAGTTCCTGCGCCGGCTTGGCATTGCCAATCGCGCCAATGCTCTCAAGGCCAATGCGGCCCATCGCAGCGAGGAGATCGACGCGGCTGTCGCTCGCCTGACCGGCGCGGGCACAGAAAACATGGGGCGATTGTTCAAAGTGCTGGGTCTGTCACACGGAGACCTGAAAGCCCTGCCAGGATTTGATTGAAGATCAATCGCGCAGCAGTCCCGGCGGCAAACCCAATCCGAGCGTCAATCGATGGACATCGTCACCGCACAAAGCCTGTCCGCCCTGCCCGGCCTGCGCCATGCGTTCTTCACGCGCGACGGCGGTATCTCGAAGGGCATTTATGCGACGCTCAATGCCGGCGTCGGATCGCAGGACGATCCGCACGCGGTCGCCGAGAACCGCGCGCGCATGGCCCACGCGGTCGGCGTGTCGTCTGACAATTTCCTCACCGTCTATCAGATCCACTCCCCGCAGGTCGTCGTCGCCGACGCGCCATGGACGCCGGAGACACGGCCGCGCGCCGACGCCGTGGTCACGCGGACGCGCGGCCTCGCCATCGGCGTCTCGACGGCCGATTGCGGACCGATCCTGTTTGCCGATCCAAACGCCGGCGTCATCGGCGCCGCCCATTCCGGATGGCGCGGCGCGCTCGGCGGCGTCACCGATGCGACGATCGCGGCGATGGAAACCCTCGGCGCACGGCGCGAGACAATCGTCGCGGCGATCGGGCCGATGATCCGCCAGCCGAATTACGAGGTCGGCGCCGACCTGATCGTGAAGTTCACGCAGGCCGACCCGGACAATGAGCGCTTCTTTGCACCGACGACGCGCCCCGGCCACGCGCAATTCGATCTCGCCGGCTATGTGCAGGCGCGACTTATGGCGGCGGGCATCGCGCACATCGAGGATGTGGGGTTATGCACCTATGCCGACCCGGAGCGGTTCTACAGTTTCCGGCGCACGACCCACCGCGGCGAGCCGGATTATGGCCGCCACGTCAGCGCCATCGCGCTGGCCTGACGGTTTGGCAGGTAAACCTTCTCCTGATGGCACTGGACCCGTCCCTGAAACGCGGTTACTAAAGCCTTAAGGCAGGACGGCCGCGGCCGGATGCCGCGCATAAAATCGCGGTTTTGGGATTTGCTTCGGGGGAGGCATGTTCGATCAAGTGATGGGACACCGGGCCGGTCATTTTCTCCACCGACCGATGATATTGAGCCGCGGGTTGACCTGCTGTGCCGTCCTCGCGTCGGCTCTCGCCCTCGCCGGTTGCGACACCACCGGCCAGTCCGCGCCGGGCGTGACAGCCAACGGCCAGCCCACCGTCGCCTTCGAATCCATCGACGGACCGCCCGATCCTGTTTTCCGCCGTCTGGTCAGCACGCTCAACGACGAGGCACGCGCGCGCCAACTGGCTGTCGTGTCGCGCACCGCCTCGGCGCAATATCGCCTGCGCGGCTATCTCGCGACCCATGTGCAGGGCGGCAAGACGGCCGTGACCTGGGTGTGGGACGTTTATGACGCCCATGAACAGCGCACCCAGCGTCTCAGCGGCGAAGAGAGCCTGGGAAAAGCCAACCCCAAGGCCTGGAGTGAAATGGACGACGACGCCATCCGCCGCGTCGCGCAGGACGGCATGACGCAACTGACGGCCTATCTGGCCGGCGGCAGCAGATCGTCCGGCGCTCCCGTTGCCGCGACCCCGGACGCAACGCCTCCGGCCGGCGAGCAGGGTCCAGCCGAACCGGCCCCGGCGGACGCCACCATTCCGGGGAATGTGGCCGACGCCCAGCCGGCGCAGGCTGCCACCACCCTCGCCTACGCCTCGGCTGAGCCAGCCGCCCGCTAGGGCTGTCCACACCACCGGCCGCGGCGATGCGGTTTCCCGCCGTTTCCTGTCGTGGGTCATTGCCAGCGGCGCGATGGCGTGGTTATCAAAGCCGCATTCTTCAACGGCATACACGGCGGGGCACAATGGCAACCAACGGCGCGATCAAGCTCGTCGCTGGCAATTCGAATCCCGCCCTGGCTCAGGCCATCAGCGACTACCTCAAGACGCCGCTGACAAAAGCCTCGGTGCGCCGTTTCGCCGACATGGAGATCTTCGTCGAGATCCAGGAAAACGTCCGCGGCGCGGACGTTTTTGTCATCCAGTCGACGTCCTATCCGGCGAACGACCACCTGATGGAACTGCTCATCATCATCGATGCGCTGCGCCGGGCCTCGGCACGCCGCATCACCGCGGTGCTGCCTTATTTCGGCTATGCCCGTCAGGACCGCAAACCCGGCCCCCGCGCGCCCATCTCGGCAAAACTCGTCGCCAACCTCATCACCCGCGCCGGCGCCGACCGCGTGCTGACGCTCGATCTGCATGCCGGCCAGATACAGGGCTTCTTCGATATTCCGACCGATAATCTCTACGCCTCACCGGTCATGGTGCGCGACATGCGCGAGCGCTTCGACGTCTCGAAGTTGATGATCGTGTCGCCCGACGTCGGCGGCGTGGTGCGGGCGCGCGGTCTCGCCAAGCGCATCAATGCGCCGATCGCCATCATCGACAAGCGCCGCGAGCGCGCCGGCGAATCCGAAGTCATGAATGTGATCGGCGAGGTCGAGGGTTACGCCTGCGTGCTCATTGACGACATTGTCGATTCCGGCGGCACGCTGGTGAACGCGGCGGATGCGCTGCTCGAACAAGGCGCGACGGAAGTCACCGCCTATATCACGCACGGCGTGCTGTCCGGCGGCGCGGTCGCGCGCGTCGGCAAATCGCGGCTCAAGGAACTGGTCGTGACGGATTCGATCCTGCCGACGAAAGAACTGCGCGCGACGCCGAACATTCGCGTCATCTCGATCGCCGAACTCATCGGCGAAGCCATCGGCCGGACGTCGCACGAAGAATCCGTGTCGAGCCTGTTCGACTAAACGCTCGCTTTTTTTCACGCATTGCTGCTTTTTGCGCTTCGAATCCGCATCATCGACGGGCGGATTGCATCCGTGCGCGCACGCCGTAGCGTTAACGATTATGGCGCTGCTTTGGCACGTGAAATCCGAGATACACACAGGTCATTGAAGTCGTAGAAGTGCAGTAACGACGGGCCTTTTCTGCACTTCTGACGACTCCGTGAATCCTTACTCACAGTCTTTTTGAATCGGGCTTTGGCGTCGCCGACTCCTTGTGCTTATAGTCAAGAGGTTGCTGATTCGCGTCGCGGGCGGCTAGCACCAGTTCACATCAGCGTACATCGTTACTTGCAGTGTCGATGCGGCCATCGCACGCGCGATGTCGTGCGCGCTAAATAAAAACACTACCCGTTGGAGACGGCATGTCACTCATCGACTTTCCACACGCGCATCGCACCAATCCCCTCGACGTCGTCGAAGGCATGGCTTTGGTGAAGGACGTGTCCTTCGAACGCGCGGGCGACGACGAGATCACGCTGGTTCGCGGCGGACGCTGGACGGATTACCAATTCTCCTTCACCTGGATGACGGACATCGAGGCACTGCATCTTGCCTGCGCGTTCGAATTCAAAGTTCCGGACCGGCGCTGCGCCGAAGTGCAGAAGCTGATCTCGCAGATCAACGAGCAATTATGGGTCGGCCATTTCGACCTGTGGCCGAAGGACGGGCTGGTGATGTTCCGCCATGCGCTGGTGCTCGCCGGCGGCACGTCCGCCTCGAAGGATCAGTGCGAAGCCCTGTTCAACACCGCGATCGGCGCCTGCGAGCGCTACTTCCCCGCGTTCCAGTTCGTCGTCTGGGCCGGCAAGCCGGCCAAGGAAGCCCTCGAAGCCGCGATGTTCGAAACCGCGGGCGAAGCGTAGAGCATTCTTTTGATCGAGAAGGGAATTCGGCCGAACATCCGGTGAATGCTCTAGATATTTGTTTGCGCGTATTCTGATCGCAAAACCGGTATCCACTTTTGCGGAATACGCGCCGTCGGGGTTTTCTTTCCCGCGCCGATCTCTCATTGTCGGGTTTGTCGTGCGCGTCCGCACAACAAACATATGTCCGCGTGAGAGAGACCGCCCGCCATGACCGCTTCATCACATTCGACCGCCGCGCTCGGCGCATTCAAGGGCCGCCTCGCGCTGGTCGGCGCCGGCAAGATGGGCAGCGCAATGCTCGAAGGCTGGCTGGCGCTCGGCCTCGATCCTGCATCGGTCACTGTCATTGAGCCCTCCCCGGCACCCGAGGTGGCGGCACTGACCAAACGCGGCGTCCGCGTGATCGCTGAGGCCGCCAAGGAAAGCGCGATGAAGGCGGACACGATGGATACAATCGTGCTGGCCGTGAAGCCGCAGGTCGCGCCCGCGATCATGGCCGGCCTCAAACCCCTCGCCACGGCCAAAACCCTGACGATCTCGATCATGGCCGGGCAGACCATCGCCGCTGTCGCCGGCGCGATCGGTGGCGCGGTGGTGCGCGCGATGCCGAACACACCGGCCGCGATCGGTCGCGGCATGACCGTCGCGGTGGCGAATGCCGCCGTCACCGACACGCACCGCGCCCTCGCCCATGCGCTGCTCGCGGCCAACGGCAAAGTGGAATGGGTCGCCGACGAGGCGCTGATGGACGCGGTGACGGCCGTCTCCGGCTCCGGCCCGGCCTATGTCTTCCTTCTCGTCGAATGTCTCGCGCAAGCCGGCGTCGCGGCCGGGCTTGCGCCCGATCTCGCGCTCGCGCTGGCGCGGGAAACCGTCGCCGGATCGGGTGAGCTGCTGCACCGCTCCACGCTCGATGCCGCCACGTTGCGCAAGAACGTGACGTCGCCCGGCGGGACCACCGCCGCCGCGCTCGACGTGCTGATGGCCAGGGACGGCCTTGCCCCGTTGATGCAGAAGGCAGTCGCAGCCGCTACACAGCGCTCGCGCGAACTGGCGGGCTGATCGCCCCGCATCGCGGTGTGCCTGATCGCGCCGTTTTGTAGGGCGGTGCCATTTCGCCCAAGAGCCGGCCTTGAGCCTGCCTTGGAAACACCGCACGTGCTGCCTAGATTCAAGAATGAGGTCATTCAACGAATAATGGCAGGAGACGACGACATGGCCCGTGAACCCGCCCGCGATTCCGCCCGAAAATCCCGTGCCTCCTCCGCCCGCGCCAAGCGGGCTCAGGCCGAAGCCCCATCCGGCGACGGGCCGCGCGCCACTGGCGATACGGACCGCGAAAAAATCATCGACGCATTTCGCCTGCTGCTTGCCGAGACGCGGTTCGAGCGCATCGGGCTGACCGATATCGCGCGCGAATCCGGCCTGTCGCTCGCGGCGATGCGCGGCGAATTCTCTTCGACGATGGGAATCCTCGCCGCCCACATCAAGGAAATCGACAAGGCCGTCCTCGCCGAGGACGGCAGCGACATGGCCGAAGAGCCGGCGCGCGAACGCCTGTTCGAGGTTCTCATGCGCCGGATCGAGGCGATGACACCTTACAAGGAGGCGACACGGTCGCTGCTGCGTTCGGTGCGGCGCAATCCACCGCTGGCGTTTGCCGTCAACAGTCTTGCCGTTCGCTCGCAGCAATGGATGCTCACCGCCGCCGGCATCAAGGCCGCGGGTCCCATGGGCATGATCCGGGCGCAGGGTCTCGCGGTGATCTTTGGACGCGTGATCGAAACCTGGCTGGATGACGATGACGAAGATGTGTCGCGCACCATGGCCGCGCTCGATCGCGCGCTGGCGCGCGGCGAACGCTGGGCGATCTTCCTCGACGACGTAGCGCACTGCCTGCCGCCGCGTCTTCCCCGTCGTCGGCGACGCCGCCGCGACGATTACGAGGATGACGAAAGTTACGCGGCGTAATTTTTCGCGCTGCTTAAACCGGCACGCGCACGGTGGCGCGCAGGCCGCCGAGCGGACTGTCGGCGAGCGCGATGTCACCGCCATGCGAGCGTGCGATGTCACGGGCGATCGCCAATCCCAGCCCCGTCCCGCCGAGATCCTGATTGCGCGCATGATCAAGCCGCAGGAACGGCTTGAACACATCATCGCGCATGTCCTGCGGAATGCCCGGCCCGTCATCATCGACGGTGATGGTGAGATAGCGGTGGTCGCGATGGCCGGTCAGCGAAATCGTATCCGCGAAGCGGCAGGCATTCGTCACCAGATTGGCAAGGCACCGCTTGAAAGCGGCCGGCCGCACGGTGACGATCGGCACGCCGTGGAATGTCACCTCGGTCTTGTGCCCGCTGCGCTCGGCATCCGTCTGCAACTCCTCCAGCAGCGCGGAAATATCTGTGGGTGCCGAAAGCTCTCCTGAATCGCCGCGCGCGAAGGCGAGATAGGCTTCCAGCATACGTCCCATTTCATCGACGTCGCGCTTCATCCCCTCGGTTTCCGGACTGTCACCGGAAATCGCCAGTTCGAGCTTGAAGCGGGTGAGGATCGTGCGCAGGTCGTGCGAGACGCCCGCGAGCATCGTCGTGCGCTGTTCGATGGTGCGTTCGACACGCTGCTTCATTTCGAGAAACGCGTGCGCGGCACGGCGGACCTCGCGCGCGCCGCGCGGCCGGAAATTGAGCACCTCGCGGCCCTTGCCGAAGGCTTCTGCCGCATCCGCGAGGCGCTGGATCGGCCGGATCTGGTTGCGCAGGAAGAGAATGGCGACGCCGAGCAGCACCAGTGAAGTGCCGACCATCCACAACAGGAAAATCTCCGAATTCGACGCATAGGCCGCGCTGCGCCTGGCGAAGATGCGCATCACCTTGTCATCGAGGCGCACGCGAATCTCGACGAGCGAGGACCGGCCGACGGTGTCGATCCAGAACGGACGGGAGATCTGTCGGCGGATTTCATCCGACAGCGCCTGATCGAGCAGCGAGAAGAACGGTTTTGGCGCCGGCGCCGGCATTTCGCCGACGGGCAGGAAATCGACGACAAGGCCGAATCGCTGCTGCGCGATCGTGCGCAGCGTGCGTTCCCCGGCATCCTGCGGATACAACTTCTGCACGTCGATCAGCGCCGCGATGTCCTGCACGACGTCCGACGACAGCCGCCGGGTCACCAGATTCCAGTGGCGCTCCATGAAGACGAATGCAACGACCGACTGCAACAGCACCATCGGCATGATGATGATGAGCAGCGCGCGGGCATAAAGCCCTTTCGGCATGAAGCTGTTGAAGAACCGGCCCGCGCGGTCGTAAACGAAAGCCGCCGGGGTCAAGACGATAACAAGTGCATTCCAGAGTGTTCGCCCGACCGAGCGGCTCGCCGATCGCAGCGAGGTCATGCCGGAGTCGAGCGTGACCATCAGGACACCACGAGCCTGTAGCCAATGCCGCGCACGGTCTGCACGAACAGCGGATTGGCGGGGTCGCGCTCGATCTTGCGGCGCAGGCGATTGACCTGCACATCGACGGCGCGCTCATTCACCGCGCCTCCGTTGCCGGCGAGCGCCATGCGCGGAACGGTTTCGCCCGGCTCCGCGGCGAGCAGGCGCAGCATCTCACGCTCGCGGTCGGTCAGCCGAATCGCCTCTTCGCCGTTGCGCAATTCGCCGCGCAGGAGATGAAACACGAAAGGCCCGAAACGCACGGATTCCGAAGGCGGCGGCGCGGCCGGCCGCGCACGCTTGAGGATTGCCGCGATCCGTAGCGAGAGTTCGCGCGGCTCGAACGGTTTGGTTACGTAATCGTCGGCGCCGGATTCAAGACCTTCGATGCGGCTTTCCTTTTCATCGCGCGCGGTCAACATCAGGATCGGCACGCCAGAAGTTTCGCGCAGCGCTTTCGCGAATTCGAGGCCGGTCTCGCCCGGCATCATGATGTCGAGAATCAACAGATCGAACGACAGGCCCAGCAGTTTTGCGCGCGCGTCGGCGGCCGTCTCCGCCGTCGTTACGCGATAGCCTTCGCCTGCGAGATAGCGCGAGAGCAAGGCGCGGATGCGGCGATCGTCATCGACGATCAGGAGATGCGGCGCATCGTCATCGGGCGGTTGAGGTGGCAGACTCATGGCGGGCCTCGAGCGAAATCAGGGATTGCGGCGGGCCGTCCGCGGAGCGCCGTCGATGAGGCGCATGACATCATCGCGTCCCGGCGCATCGAGCATGGCGATCAGAAAGCGCCGCGCTGTCTCGTGTCCGTGCGGTCCCAGACTGGTCAAAGCGCGAGTGATCCGCTCAGTCTGCAGATCCGCGAGCTTGCGCGCGAGCGTCTCGCCGCGTGCCGTGACGGACAGCAACCGTTGCCGGCGATCGGTCGCACCTTCTTTCTGCGCAATGTAGCCTTCATCGATCAACTGCTTGAGCACGCGCCCGAGCGACTGCTTGGTGATGTTGAGAATATCCAGCAATTCGGCGACCTTCATACCCGGATTGCGGTTCACAAAATGGAGAACGCGGTGGTGGGCGCGGCCGAATCCGAGCGTATTGAGCACGCCGTCGGCATCGCCGACGAAGTCGCGATAGGCAAAAAACAGCAATTCGATCAAATCCCAGACCGGTTCCGGCGCGGCCGGAGGCGTCGTCTTCCCGGGCGAACCCGTCGCCGATCTCAGGGCAGTGGAATTTATGTCAGTCATGTTGACATATTTTGCTCAGAATGTTACCCAGAATTGTCCTTCGGCGAAATGATCGTGCCGAAGGGGCCAAATTTTGACCCGGTCGCTTGTCTCGCCTGATCGGCACCCAGCGCCTATCTGGTGGTTGCTGCGAACAATAGCGGACTTGCCCCACGACGCAAAATTGGCTGAAAACAGTACGGTGCAGCCTCACGCGAGACCGGCGCCGGCGCAAGAACAGAATGATCCCCAGGAGGGATAGTCATGACAGAGCCCTTCGACAAACGTGACGGCGTCATCTGGTACGATGGCAAGCTCGTGCCCTGGTCCGACGCGACCCTGCATGTGCTGTCGCACGGATTGCATTACGCCAGCGCCGTGTTCGAAGGCGAGCGCGCCTATGGCGGCGAAATCTTCAAATGCACCGAGCATTCGGAACGGTTGCGCCGCTCAGCGCAGATGCTCGACTTCGACATTCCCTATGCGGCGGCCGACATCGACGCGGCCAAGCGGCTGGTGCTCGAGAAGAACGGCCAGCGTGACGCCTATCTGCGTCCGATCGCGTGGCGCGGATCCGAAATGATGGGCGTCAGCGCGCAAAACAACAAAATCCACCTCGCCATCGCATCGTGGGAATGGCCGAGCTATTTCGATCCAGTGCAACGGCTCAAGGGCATCCGGCTCGATCTCGCAGAGTATCGCCGGCCCGATCCGAAGACCGCTCCGGCGGGCGCGAAGGCCGCCGGCTGCTACATGATCTGCACCATCTCCAAGCACCGCGCCGAACGCAAAGGCTACGCCGACGCGCTGATGCTCGACTGGCAGGGCCGTGTCGCCGAATGCACCGGCGCCAACATCTTCTTCATCGTCGATGGCAAGATCCATACGCCGCTCGCCGACTGTTTCCTCGACGGCATCACGCGGCAGACCGTGATCGCGCTTGCGCGCAAGCGGAATATCGAAGTGATCGAACGCCGCATCATGCCGGACGAACTCGTGCGCTTCACCGAATGCTTCATCACCGGTTCGGCCGCCGAGGTCACGCCCGTGGGCGAGATTGCCGACTGGCGCTTCACGCCGGGCAACATCACCAAGCAGTTGCTCGACGATTACATGGCCGAAGTGCAGCCGAAGGGCAAAGCCGCGGCGGCGTAGGCGGCCGGGCGCGAGCGCTAGAGCATTTTTGACCTGATTTGATTTGATCCACGATGTCATTCCGGGGCGCGAGCTCTTCGCGAGTGAGCCCGGAATCCATAACCACCGCCGGGACTATGGATTCCGGGCCTGCGCCAAGTGGCGCATCCCGGAATGACGGTCGTGGGTTTGAGCTATGGGTCAACTCAACTGGAAAATGCGCTAGCAAACTGTCATTGCCGGGCAAAAGCGCCGAGCGCGTCTTGGCGCAAGCATCCGGCAATCCATCTTTTTGCGAAGAAGAATGATGGATGCGCGGGTCATCAGGCGTTCAGTCGCCGTCTTCAACGGCTATGCCCGCGCATGACGGATAAAGGTTTGCGGCAGGCAACCGTCTCTTAAACGTCTTTGTTCTCACCGGGAGCGCGCCACCGCGCCGCGGCGGCATCGTCGGCATCCTGGGCCGCGACCCATTGCGCGCCGGATGCGCTCTCGACCTGCTTCCAGAACGGCGCGCGCGTCTTGAGATAGTCCATCAGGAATTCGGCCGCGGCGAACGCGGCCTGACGATGCGACGATGTCGCGACGACGAGAACGATATTTTCGCCCGGCGGAATCCGGCCGAAGCGGTGAATAACGGTGACGCCGAACAGCGGCCAGCGGCGGCACGCTTCCTCAACATGCCGCGCGATCTCGGCTTCAGCCATATCTGGATAATGTTCGAGCGTCAGGGCGGCGATCGGCGCGCCGTCCTCGGCGCCGCGGCAAATGCCGGTGAAGGTGACGAGGGCGCCGACATCGGTTCGCCCCTGCGTCAGCTTCGCTGCTTCCGCCGCCGCGTCGAAATCCTCGCGCTGCAGGCGAATGGTAATTCTGGTTTCGGTCCCCGCGGCCATTCAGCCTCCGGTCATCGGCGGGAAAAACGCGATCTCATTGGCGCCGGCGATGACGGCCTCCGGCCGGACATGGACGCGGTCGATCGCGGCCCGGATTATTTTCGGATTTTCAAAAGCGTGGGCATATTCTTCGCCGCGGCCGGCAAGCCACGTCACGAGATCGCCGACTGTTTTGATGCCGGCCGGCGGATCGAGCACCTCGTCCGTCTTGCCGATGCGCTCGCGCACCCAGGCGAAGTAGAGGATACGCACGCTATTCCTCGATAAGATAACGCAGCCCGGCGCGCAGATAGTCCCACCCGGTGTAAAGGGTCAGCACCGCCGAGAGCCACAGCAACGTGATCCCGATCTCGGTCGTCACCGGCAGGACCTTGTCGCCGGCAGGTCCCGCGAGCAGGAAACCGATGGCCACGAGTTGGCCGGTCGTCTTCCACTTGGCGAGGCGTGAAACCGGAACCCGGGCGTTGAGTTCGGCGAGGAACTCGCGCAGGCCTGAGACGAGGATTTCCCGGCACAGGATGATGATGGCGGCGAGCACGGACAGATCGTTGATCGTGTTGTCCGCCGACAGCATCAGCAGGCATGACGAGACCAGAAGTTTGTCCGCGATGGGATCGAGCATGCGGCCGAGCGACGATTGCTGGCCCCACGCCCGCGCCAGATAACCGTCGAGGATGTCGGTGATTCCAGCGACGATGAAGATCGTCAGCGCGACCCACCTTAGCCACAATCCGCCATGCAGAATGCTCGACCAGTAGAGGCAGCCGACCACCACAGGTACGGCCGCGATGCGGCCGTATGTCAGCAGGTTAGGCAGCGCCAACGACTGGCTCTGGTAGGAAGGGGAGTTCGCCTTCATAGGGTGACACAATACTTCTCCCCAGCCCTCGTCAACAGCGCCGAAGTGCAGGCCTTGTCGCAGGCGTTCAATTCCCGGAGAGTGCGGCCTCTCACGGTCTGAAATGGTGAAAAAAGAGTGCCCGGCAGTCATTTTATTCGATTCGCGGCCGCGTTTGTCTTGTGGCTCGACGCGGGACTGCTGCCGGCTTCGGCCCAAATCAAGATCGCGCAGGACGGCTGGGAGGGATTCGCAACCGCCGGCAGCGGGGGCGCGATCGCGCGCTGCGTTCTCTATAACCGCGCGATCGAGGCCATAAACGCGTCGCCCTACGACATGCTGGGCGTCTCGCGCGACAAGGCCGGCCATGTCGGGCTGCTTGCCTTCTTCACTCCCAACAGCATCCAGCGCGCCAAGCTCGTCCCCGTTATCGTGACGATCGACGCCACGCGCATCGCCGTCTCGGGCGAAGCCATATCGGATTTCCACATCGTCATTCCCGGCCCGCTTGATTCGCGCGCCGTCGATCTGATGCGGCAGGCGAAGGTGGTCGAGATTTCCGCGCAACGCCACAATGAGCGTTTCGTCGTCGACGGAGCGCTCGCCGGCGTGCTCGACAGGCTGAAGACATGTGCTGCCGAGACACTGCCAGCGCCATCGGGGAACACAACGCCTCAAGACACGGCGCCCAAAGACACGGCTCCGCAGGACGTGGCGCCTCAAGAGGCGACGCCCAAGGACAAGCCCGCGGGTGCCGGTCAATAATCGGCAGCTTCTCTGCGAGTTCAGGTTCGCTCGGGCGTGCCGTGGAAAAAATCGTGGATCTTGCGCGCTGTCTCGGCATTGATGCCCGGCGCCTTGGCAAGGTCCTGCAGCGAAGCTCGCTCGATCGCCTTCAGCGTCCCGAAATAATGCAGCAGCGCGCGTTTGCGCGAGGGACCGATGCCGGGGATTTCCTGCAATCCCGCTTCGCGGATGTCGCCCTTGCGTCGCGCACGATGCGAGCCGATGGCGAAACGGTGCGCTTCGTCGCGCAACCGCTGCAGATAATACAGAACGGGATCGCGCGGCTTGAGCTTGAACGACGGACGGCCGGCCATGAAGAACGTCTCCATGCCGGCATCGCGGTCCGGCCCTTTGGCGATGGAGACGAGCGGCACGTCCTGCGCGCCCATGGCGGCAAGCGTCTCGCGCGCGGCCGAAAGCTGACCGAGTCCGCCGTCGATCATCACCAGATCCGGCCAGGGTGGCGTATCTGACGTCGTGTCGGGGGATGCACCATCGTCCGCGTCGTCAGGCATCGCGAGCGTATCGGTGGCCGCGTCGAGCGCAGGGTCCGGACGCGGGGTCTCCGTCATGAGCCGTTTGAACCGCCGCTCCAGCACCTCGCGCATCATGCCGAAATCATCCCCCGGCGAAAGCTCCGTCGAGCGGATGTTGAACTTGCGATACTGCCCTTTCACAAAACCTTCCGGACCGGCGACGACCATCGCGCCGACGGGATTGCTGCCCTGGATGTGGCTGTTGTCGTAAACCTCGATGCGGCGTGGCGGCCGCGGCAAGCCAAAGGCTTCGGCAACACCGGCCAGCAGGCGGCTTTGCGCCGACGTATCGGCAAGCTTGCGGCTCAAAGCCTCGCGCGCATTGATTGTGGCATGACGCACCAGTTCGAGCTTCTCGCCGCGCCGCGGCGTCGTCACTTCGATCTTGCGGCCGCCACGGGTCGACAGCGCTTCCGCAAGCAGGGCCTGATCCTCGACCTCATGCGACAGCAGGATCAGGCGCGGTGCCGGCTTGTCGTCGTAGAATTGCGCGAGAAACGCACCGAGCACCTCGCGTGGTTCGAGCGAACGGTCGGCGCGCGGGAAATAGGCGCGGTTGCCCCAGTTCTGGCCGGTGCGGAAGAAGAACACCTGGATGCAGGTGAAGCCGCCGTCCTGATAGGCGGCGAACACATCCGCATCCTCCACCGTTTCCGGATTGATGCCCTGCTGCGCCTGCACCGCGGACAGTGCCGCGAGACGGTCGCGATAGACGGCGGCGCGCTCGAAGTCGAGCGCTTCGGCCGCCTGCTCCATGTCCTTGGCGAGTTGCCCCTTCACGGCGCCGCTGCGGCCGGACAGAAACGCGTTGGCCTCGCGCACGAGCGCAGCATAGTCCTTGAACTCGATCTCGTTGGTGCATGGCCCCGAGCAGCGCTTGATTTGATAAAGCAGGCACGGCCGTGTGCGGCTTTCGAAGAAAGAGTCCGTGCATGAGCGCAGCAGGAACGCGCGCTGCAGCGCCGTGAGCGTGCGGTTGACCGCGCCCGCCGACGCGAAGGGCCCGAAATAATTGCCGGGACGATTACGCGCACCCCGATGCTTCAGGATCTGTGGCGCCCAATGGTCCGACGTAATGACGATGTAGGGAAACGATTTGTCGTCGCGCAACAGCACGTTGAAGCGCGGGCGCAGCCGCTTGATCAGATTGGCTTCGAGCAGCAGCGCTTCGGTTTCCGAATTCGTCGTGACGAATTCCATCGTCGCGGTGGCCGCGATCATCCGCGCGATGCGGGTATCGTGTCCGGTCGGCCGGACATAGGACAGGATGCGCTTCCTGATGTTCTTGGCCTTGCCGACATAGAGCACGTCGCCGCCGGCATCGAGCATGCGGTAGACGCCCGGTTGCGACGGAGCGTGGCGCGCATAGCGTAAAATCGCAGCGCGGCCGCCCGCAGTCGCGTCGACTTCGGTGAGATCGGGAAACTGGTCCTCGGCTTCGGGCAAAGACGCGTCGTCGGGAAGCGAGGTGTCCTCGTCCTCCTCGATCAGTTCGCTTTGGGGATCGATGTCTTTTTTGCCGCCGGTCATCGTTGCCAGAAATAAGCCTTCCTCGGCCTTACGGCCAGTGGAGCGGCATTATTCGCGGATGCCGTCGGTGTCCGGCGTGCGCCAGGCCGTGTGCTGGCCGCCATCGACCATCACGGTCTGTCCGGTGACCGCGCGCGCGCGAACCAGATACAGCACCGCATCGGCGATGTCTGCGGCGGATGGGCCGCGCTGGAGCGGCAAGGCCGCAGCCTGGCGGGCAAAATCCTCTGCTGTCTGCCGCGGCGACGGCAGGGTCGGCCCCGGCGCCACGGCGTTGACGCGGATCGCGGGCGCGAGCCGCTGCGCCAGCATCATGGTCGCGACATTGAGCGCATGCTTGCTCAGCGCATAGGAGAAGAACGCCGGCGTCGGCTTGGCGACGCGCTGATCCACAATGTTAATGATCGAGACGAGACCGGCGGCGGTCGCCTGCGGAGAAAATTCCTGCGCCGCAAAAGCCTGCGCCAGAAGCAGCGGCGCGCGCGCATTGATCGCCATATGACGGTCGAATTTCTCAGGCTCGATGATCTCGGCCTCATCGTGTTCGAACACGCTGGCATTGTTGACGAGCACGCTAAGCGGATCGCGATCCGTGTCGCGGCCCGACGCGAGCCCGATGGCGGTCGTTGCGTCAGCGATGAGCCGCTGGACGTGGTCGGCCTGCGCGAGGTCGGCTTCGATCACAACAGCCCGTCCGCCGTGCGACACGATATCGTCGCGCAGCGCCGCACTATCCTCGCCCGCGTGGCGGACATGGATCGCGACGGCATAACCCGCATGGGCGAGCGTGCGACAGATCGCTGCGCCGATGCGCCGCGCGCCGCCCGTCACGAGCGCGCTGCCGTGCGTCGCGGGCGGGAAAAATGACTGCAAGGCTTCGGATTGAGCTGTTTTCGCCATGATCTTTTCAACGCACCGTCAATGTCCGGTGCGCACAATCTTCCAACATATCATCGATCGACGCTGCACGACACGACCGCCGTTGCAGCGTTGAGAGGACCAACGGTCTTTCGACCGCCCGCAAAGAAACACGTCAAGGACCGCGCAATGAAACCGGTCGCGCCCAGTATGGTGAATCATTCCTGCACAAACAACGGCGTATTAAACGCTTCTTTAGGTATGCCTTCAATCAAGTCCAGGGATTCAGACCTGATTAACTTAAACAAGTCGATAAAACTCGCCTGCAAAACGGGGCGATCCTGTTGGATTTGGGTTTGAGTATCGGAGGTCGACGATGAAGAAGTGGCTGGTGATCTTTGCAGGTGCGACTGCATTCATTGCCGTGATGAACTCCGCGCGCGCGGCCGACCTGCCCTACGGCGCGCCGTATGCTCCGGCACCAGCCTATTCTTCCGGCTATAATTGGACTGGCCCCTATGCCGGCCTCAATCTCGGTTACGAATGGGGTTCGGTCACGAACAACCCGACCGAGCCGAACGGCATCGCTGGCGGCATTCAGGGCGGCTACAACTATCAAAGCGGCAAC
>DATJHH010000045.1:0-324770 GCA_035494115.1 Xanthobacteraceae bacterium | reverse complement strand
TCAATTACTGGGTATGGGAACGAATGAGCGCCGTCCAAGAACACGTAATCGAAACAACGCTCATTGCTATCCCTCCACAACTCATCGGAAGAACTTGCCTTGGCTGCCGCAGCATCCGCACCAAGGTGATCGACGAACCACGCATCCCACTCGGTTACACGGCCGGGATAGCTGCAGATCCTCGGGAGCACGTCATCTGAAAAACCGGGTTCGAAATGTAGGAGCGAACCGTCGACGCCGATCTTGTTAAGATATTGCAATACTCTTTCGTGCTCGTCGCGAGTTGGACTAATAATGGTATGTCTCGCCCCCTTTGCAGCAAACACGACCGTTGATGCACCGCAGCCGGTTTCGAGAGTACGCATTCCTCTGCTTACTGAACGCTGTATCTCACGCAGCGTCCCCGGGGCTGCGTTCCAACGCTGTCTTCCACCCCAATGAAACTGAGGCTGATCTTTTTCGATTGCTTCGACAATATTCATTGTTTGTGACCATGTTTTCATAAACGACACGTCGGCCAATTACGTTAGCTTTTATTACGATCGGACTTCCCCTAGATTCACGCTGGACATTGACCCCTCACAGGTGCGTTAAGCCAGCAACGGAGAGGCCATTTAAAGTAATTAAATATTTAATATGATTGAATGTCAACGGCCGCTAGTATCTAGGAAACTGGGCAGCAAAACCATTGGGGCAGAACAATCTCGTTTATTTTTGAGGCACGAGGCGTGATCAGCGATGGTCGGGGCCACATAGAGAATGTGACGCGGCTAGACGCCATTAAACCCCGATGCTGGTGCGAGATCGCAAGGGATCTCGAGGGGTAAGGGCCACAAGCACAAGGCTCATTAAAGACCCGTGAGGCAAGCCCTGTCAGTGAATCTCGACCGTGAGGTGGGGTAATCTCGTGAACCGGCGCCGATCCACGGCGAATGGTTCTCCCGTTACGGCACCACGACACTTACTATCGCCGCATATGTGCCGGGTCACCACTTCGGCTTGGTATTTGCTTATCCACCAGCCGCCGATAACGGGCATCGGAGAGGTGCATAGCGACGCAGATTTCCCGACCAATCCTAGTTCGCAAGCGCCAAAATTTGTTTATTACTGTTTATTACTTTTTGGCGGCTTCATCATGAGAAGCTCTGACCACCATAAACCCTTGTAATTATTGGGTAAAAGTGGTGGGCGCACAAGGGCTCGAACCTTGGACCCGCTGATTAAGAGTCAGCTGCTCTACCAACTGAGCTATGCGCCCGCCGCGGCGCCTTGCGGCACCGAAGCTGGGATCGTCTACCAAAGGCCGCGACGGGTGTCCAGCCGCGCGTCACGGACAGCGCCGTCTTTCCACCCCGGCGCAAAAAAAGGCCGCCCGCGAGCGGCCTTTTCGCATTTGTGGCACGAGGCCAACCGCGCCGCGGGTGGCCATCGTGGCCTAGAGGTGTTCCTCGTTGGCACCGCTGCCGGTCGACTGGTGATCGGTCATGGGGTCGGCTGACCCCCGTCCGCCGCGATCACTGTCGGTGTCGCGATCGTCGTTGTGACGCCAGCCGCGACGACCGCGCGAGTCCTGATCATCGCGCCGCGCGTCGCGGCCGGAATAGCCGCGCGCGCCATCGCGCTCATGCCGCCAGCCTGAGCGGTCGTTCTCGTCACGACGCCAATCCCGGCCCTCGCGCCGCTCCGACCGCTGATCGTTGCGATCCCATCCGCGATGCTCATTATCGCGATGCTCCCAGTTGCGATCATTGCCGTCACGATCGGCGCGATCCCGCCGATATTCGCCGCGTTGCGACCCCATGCGGTGGTCGTCATTGTCGTTGCGCCAGCGGTCGCGTCCGCCGAGCGCGCGCCATCCGTTCTCACCATTCGCCTGGTGGCGATGATGACCACGATGATCGCGGCCATGGCGCTCATGGTCCATCATGCCGTGGCCCATCATGCCCATCATCCCGTTGCCCATGCCGCCGTGCGCGAGCCGGCCGAAGCGACGCTTCTGCCCTTCATCGAAGCTCGCGAACAGAGGCTCCTGCGCGTCGGCCAGCGCCTTGAGCGCCTGCCCCGTCTGCACCATGGCCTCGGCGCGCTGCCGCATGCGACTGGCCGCGTTTTGCTGATGATCCGTCTTGTCGCCGCTACCGGCGCTCGTATCGCTGTTAGCACTCTTATCGCTGCTGGCGTCCTTGTCATTACGCGCTTCGCGCCGCGCCATCATCCGGTCGCGGCGGATCTTCGTCATGTCCTGCACAGCCTTCTCGTAAGGCGGCCAGAGTTTTTCCTGGTCCGGCTTGAGTTGAAGCCCGGCCTTCAGCGCCGCGAGGCGCGCGGCGATCCGTGCTTCCATATAAGCCACGCGATCTTCGCGCGACATGCGGCGATCATCGCGCGGCGTGTTCGTTGCATCGTGACGATCCTGATCGCTGTTGCGCGTCGTGGTGTCATCGCCTTTTTGGCTCTGATCGTTTTGTCCGCTGTGATCGGATTGGGTTTGCGCCTGCGTGTCACGACCGGAATCGCTGCGGTTTTGTGCGACGGCCAGTGTCGAACCGGCGATGGCCGCCGCCGCCGTACCGGCCAAAAGTGTTTTCCACATTGTGTCGTCTCCAAAAGCGTTGCCTGCCCCTTGAGCCCATAAAGGCGTGGCCCCCGTGAACCGCAAGTGAACGGCGAATGAAATTACGGAAATGTAATCGTGGTGATCGACGGCACGATAAAATCGTCATGCCATGCACGCATTCGTGGATACATTTTGCGACAATCGTGTCGATGCCGTTTCGCGCGTAGAAGCCGTTTCGCGCGCAGAGGCCGGTGCGCGCCTGGCGGGGCGTCACCGTTCCGAGTGTGGATCATCGGTGTCGCCGCACGGGACCGACTCACATACAGGGCCGGACGGATGGGCATCGACAGCGTCAGGCAGCCCCTCTCTGAACGGCGGCATCCCGCGACCGATGCTCTCGGGAACCGTCGCCCCCGGCGCGACCAATGCGTCCCTCACGACACAAAGGCCTGGCGTTGCGTCACCTTTCGCGCATTTGTGCTGCCAGAGCCTGAAAAGGTGGTTCCCCGCGCGCCTTTGCCTCGCAAAATTGCGGAAATTCGTCATATTTCCGGGCGATTTCGTAGTATGGTGCGATCCGCGCTGTAAAACAGGGGTGCGCGCCGCAACGGCGCGACGGATCGGCTCGAAAGCTCGGGGGTGAAAATGCTGGAACGCCGCGCATGCCACGTTCTGCTCGTATATCCGAAATTCCACGCTGACTCGTTCTGGAGCTACGCCGCGACATGCGACCTGACGGGCGCGAAATATCCGACCGCGCCGCTCGGCCTCATCACGGTCGCCGCGATGCTTCCGCCGTCTTGGGACGTGCGGCTGGTCAACCGCAACACCGAAGAACTCACTGACGCCGATCTCGACTGGGCCGACATGGTGATGACCGGCGGCATGCTGATGCAGCAGCCGGACGCAATCGATCTCATCGAACTCTGCCGCGCCCGTGACCTTCCGGTCGTCGTCGGCGGACCGGACGTCACCAGTTTTCCGCATATCTACAAGCGCGCGAATTTCCAGGTGCTCGGCGAAGCCGAAGGCATCATCGACGAATTCATCATCGCTTGGGATGCCGGCGCACGTGAAGGCGTGTTCGAAGCGCCGAAATTCAAGATCGATGTCACCAAGACGCCGATCCCACGTTATGACCTCCTCAAGTTCGAGCATTATCTTTACATCGGCGTGCAGTTCTCGCGCGGCTGTCCGTTCACCTGCGAGTTCTGCGACATCATCGAACTCTATGGCCGTGTGCCGCGCACCAAGAATACCGAGCAGGTGCTTGCCGAACTTGAAACGCTGCGGACACTCGGCTATCGCGGCCATGTCGATTTCGTCGACGACAATCTCATCGGCAACAAGAAGGCCGTGAAGGCGTTCCTGCCGCATCTGAAAGACTGGCTGAACGAGAAGGATCATCCGTTCGAATTCACGACGGAAGCCTCGCTCAACATCTCCGACGACGAAGACCTGATGCGGATGATGAGCGAAGCGAATTTCTTCGGCATTTTCGTCGGGATTGAGTCTCCGGATACCGAGACGCTCATCCAGATGAAGAAGAAGCAGAACACGCGTCGCGGCATCGCCGAGAGCATCCATCGCATCTATGCGCACGGCATGTTCGTGCTGGCCGGCTTCATCGTCGGCTTCGACAGCGAAAAAGGCTCCGTGGCCCAGCCGATGATCGACCTGATCGAGTCCACCGCGATTCCGATCGGCATCGTCGGGCTGCTGCACGCGCTCGGCACCACGCAGCTCGGCCGCCGGCTGGAGAAGGAAGGGCGCCTGCATCCCGGTTACGACATCGTCTCCAAGGACGACGGCGACCACTGCCAGGTCGGGCTCAACTTCGATACCCTGCGTTCGAAGATCGAGGTGCTCGAGGATTACAAGCACGTGCTGGAAACGGTGTACGAGCCGAACGCCGTCGCCGGCCGGCTGCGCCGCCTGATGGGCATGCTCGACTGCTCAAACCGTCTCGACAAACTTCCCGAGGGCGATCGCCGCAAGGCGCTCGAATCCATCGCGCTGGTGCATCGCGTTGTCTCGACAGTGCCGGAGGCGCGCGAGCCGATGTGGAAGGTGTTCACGGATTGCGCGAAAACCAATCCCAAGGCGCTGCGCTACATCGTGACGCTGATGAGCATGTACATTCATTTCGGTCAGGTCGCCATGCGGCTTGCCGAGAAGACGGGCGAGCGCATCGAGCGCCTGCGCCAGCAGGGCGAAGGTGCCATGCCGGCCGCCGCCGTGATCGCCGATCAGGCGCGGCAGAACGCGCGCCCCGCCGAGGTGATATTCCACTAAGGTCTCGTCATCGCTGGACGGATCGCTGAGAAACAAAACGCCCCGGCTCTACCGGGGCGTTTTGCATTTCACAGCAAGCGGCCCGCTATACCGCTTCGGTCGAATGGATGCGGTGCTCGGGCGGCGCCAGTTTCGAGCCACGCAGACGCCGCGCCACCAGTTTGTTCAATGCACCGAGATAGGCCTTGGCGGACGCGACCAACGTGTCGGGATCGGCGCCGCGCGCCGTCACCGAGCGACCGTCTTCGGCGAGCCGCACGGACACTTCGGCCTGCGCATCGGTGCCTTCGGTCACCGCGTGCACCTGATAGAGTTCGAGCGTCGCGTCATGCGGCACCAGCGTGCGGATCGCATGGAAGATCGCATCGACCGGACCGTTGCCGGTCGCCTGCGTCGTGCGGTGCTCGCCGTTGACATCGAGCGTCAGCGTCGCTGATTGCGGCCCCATGGTGCCGGCGATGACTGTGAGCGACATCACCTTGAGGCTGTCATGAGCGTGCGCGATTTCCTCGTCAACGAGCGCTTCGATGTCTTCGTCGTAAACGTGCTTCTTGCGGTCGGCCAGCGCCTTGAAACGCGCGAACGCGTCGTCGAGCTGGTTGTCGCCCATCTCGTAGCCCAACTCCTTGAGCTTGGTCTTGAAGGCATGGCGGCCGGAATGCTTGCCCATGACCAGCGAGGTTTTGGTGACGCCCACCGTTTCCGGCGTCATGATCTCGTAGGTCTGCGCGTTCTTGAGCATACCGTCCTGATGGATACCGCTCTCATGCGCAAAGGCGTTGCGCCCGACGATCGCCTTGTTGAACTGCACCGGGAATGACGTCGCCGCGGACACGAGCTTTGACGCCCGCGTCAGCATCGTTGAATCGACATTGCAATGATACGGCAGCACGTCGTGACGCACCTTCAGCGCCATGACGACCTCTTCGAGCGCGGCATTGCCGGCCCGTTCGCCGATGCCGTTGATCGTGCATTCAATCTGCCGCGCCCCACCCTCGAGACCGGCCAGCGTGTTGGCGACCGCCAGGCCGAGATCGTTGTGGCAGTGAACGGAAAACACAGCCTTGTCGGCATTCGGAACGCGTTCGCGAATGGACCGGAACATCGTGCGGTATTCTTCCGGCGTGGCGTAACCCACCGTGTCGGGCAGATTGATCGTGGTCGCGCCGGCGGCGATCGCCGTCTCGACGCAGCGGCACAGATAATCGTGTGACGTGCGCGTCGCATCCATCGCCGACCATTCGACATCGTCGACGAGATTGCGCGCCTGGGTCACCGTCGCGGCGATGATGTCGAGCACCTGCTCCTCGCTCTTGCGCATCTGATGCGCGAGATGGATCGGCGATGTCGACACGAAGGTGTGGATGCGCGGCCTGGCGGCATGGCGCACCGCTTCACCGGCGCGTGCGATGTCGCCGGTGATGGCGCGGGCGAGGCCCGCAACGGTCGCGTTCTTCACGAGGCGCGCGATCTCCGACACCGCTTCGAAATCGCCGTTCGAGGCGATCGGGAAACCGGCTTCGATGATGTCGACACCCATCTCGTCGAGCAGCGCGGCGACTTCGAGCTTCTCGTCGTGGGTCATGGTGGCGCCGGGACATTGTTCGCCGTCGCGCAATGTGGTGTCGAAAATGACGACGCGGTCCTTGTCGGACTGAGCTGGCGTTGTCATGAAATAGTCCTTCTTGGTAGCGAGCGCCTTGCGGGGCTCAAGGGGTTCCTGTGCGGTTCACATCCCCTGAGTGCCCGGGCGCAAAACGCCCTGCCGACCCTCAGGGGCAGCTAAGGAGCAGCAGGTCCCGCAGAAGGAGGGCGCGCACGGCAACGCAACCGCAGGCGGTGATCGCCTGCGGTTCGTCTTTGCCGTGGTGACGGGTATCCGTCATGCGCCCAGAATCCTCATTGTCAGCCATCGTCGCGGGGAATGGTGAACCCCGCGTTAAGCCGACGTCTATGGGCCTGTATTTATTGAAACAGGTGCGGTCTCGCAAGCCTCTATTGGGTCAGGATTGCTTACGCTTCCGTGCGGTGCGAGCCGGCTTGCCGTCCGGTCCATCGCCGTCGGCCTTCTGAGCCGTCAGCACCTCGCGGGCCTTGTCAATTTCGGGCAGCGCCTCCTTCGGCACCTCGGGAAAGGCCAGAGCCAGGCTTTCGAACGCCTCGATCAGCGCCGCCGACACCATGAGCCGGCTGAACCATTTGCGGTCCGCCGGCACGACATGCCACGGCGCGGAGGCATGCGAGGTGTTTTGGATCATGTCCTCGTAAGCGGTCATGTAATCGTCCCAGAGCTTGCGCTCCTCGACGTCGGCCATCGAGAACTTCCACAGCTTGCCGGGTTCGTTGAGACGGTCGAGAAAACGCTGGCGCTGTTCATCCGGCGACAGACGGAGGTGGAATTTCAGAATCTTCGTGCCGCTGCGCGCCAGATAATCCTCGAAGGCGACGATATCCTTGAAGCGCTGCTGAAATAGCCCCGGCTCCTTCACACCTCCTGGCAGTTTTTGCGGAATGAGAAATTTCGGGTGGACGCGCACCACCACGACCTCCTCGTAATAAGAGCGGTTGAACACGGCGATCTGACCGCGTCCCGGAAGCCGCCGGTGAGCGCGCCAGAGAAAGTCGTGCGCCAGTTCTTCATTGTTAGGCGCCTTGAACGGATGCACGACGCAGCCCTGCGGATTGAAGGCGGTCATGACGTGTTCGATGAGACTGTCCTTGCCGGCGGCGTCCATCGCCTGCAGCACGATCAACACCGCCCATTGCCCCTGGGCGTAGAGCATTTCCTGCAAGTCGGAGAGGCGTTCGAGATTCTGCTTCAGCAGCGCCTTGCCTTCATCCTTGTCGAAACCGCCGTCGTCGTGCGGGTCGATCGCCGTCAGCCGGAATTTCTTCGGCTCGTCCACGCGATAGCGCCGCACCAGATCGGACAGGGTTTTTGCATCTTTCATGGATTGATCTCCGGACATGGCAGGCGGGAAAAATATCCTAGAGCATTTCCGCTTTTCCCTGAATCACAGATTTCCTTGTTCTTACGCAATTCCAGACGGAAAACCACGTCGCACTTTTTCCTGAAATTGCTTAGCCTCGTCTCCCCTTGCTGTCCCAGACATGATTGAGATAGGCGATCACGAAAGGCGGCATCGCGGGCTCGAGGTCTGCAGGTCCGCGCACGATACGGATGTCGGATAATTCCGGCTCGGTCTCGCAGCCGAGATGCGCAAGGATTTTTAACCGCGCCGTCTCGGCGGTGAGCGACAGGTCGAGACACCGGATCGCCGCCACCTGCGCGCCATGGCAGACGATCGTCCAATCTCCGGCGATGCGATAATCGTCCGGTGTCAATCCGGTTTCCTCGGCCACCTCGCGCATGACGCTGCCGGCGAGATCGACGCGGCCACCGACAATGTCATCGCGATCCGGCGTGCCGCTGGGAAAATAGACCGCGCCCGCGTTGAACGTATGGGCGCCCATGCAGCCGAGCATGAAAGCGCCGTCGCTTGCGCGCAGCGCGCCCATGCCAAAGCCATTCCAGGCGCCGGCCGCTGGCGCTCCCCAGGTCTTCCAGGCAATGAAATCGCTATAATCCGTCTCGAAAAACGTACCGCTGCAACGCCGATCACCCAGCGTGAACGCGTTGAGTAACAGCACGCGCCCATTGAAGAGCGCAGGGGCGGCGGCTTTCGCCGTCCGCCAGAACGCGTCGATGTCGGCGCGGCGCTCGCGCGAGAACGGCCAGTCCCACGGCGCAATGCTGAAATCGAGGTCGCGCACGATACGGACGATGCTATCCAATGGAAGGCTCGCAAAGAGACAGAACGAAATCGCGGCGCCGATCCGCGCGGGGACTGGCGCCGCAACCATGATCAATGGCTTTAGGGATGCTTGAACAGTCCCACAATGCCTGTGGCACCCTTGGCGTGGCCGGCAAGGGCCTTGAACAATTCTTCCTTGGTCAGGCCGGGCTTGAGCGCCTTGGGGTCGAGATCGGTCGCGATCAGAGTGATGTTGTAATGATGCGCGGCGCCCGGCGGCGTGCAGGGGCCGCCATAGACCGTATTCTTGTTTGTGCCCGTACCACCGACAAATTTGTCGGACGGCTTGCTGCCCTCGCCCTCTGCGAATGACGTGACCGATGCAGGGATGCCATAGGCGATCCAGTGATCGACGCCCAGGCCGCCGCGGCCCTCAGCATCCACCATCGTGAGCGCGAAGCTCTTGGTCCCCGCGGGCGGATTGCTCCAGGACAATTCCGGCGACACATCCTCACCGACGCAGTTGGCGTTGCCCGGCCGGGTTCCGGCATTCTTCTTCTGCAACATCGTGCCGTCCTTGAAGGTGGACGATGTGATCGTGAACGGCTCGGCCGCTTGTGCAGGTGTTGCCGCGGTCCACGCACCGGCCGCGAGCGCGCCGGCGGCAACGGTCAATCCTAAAGCATATCTCTTCATGCTCATGGTGTTCTCCCTCTCTTTTTGTGACCCGCCCTTGCCGGACGTGGCATCGCCGGGGCCGTAAAGGCAGCCGGCGGCGCAAGTCTAGCTCGCCATTGCGCTGAAATGGAAATGCGAAATCAGGAAATCGGAAGGGAATAAATCGAACGCGGCGAAAGCAGCGTGCGGATTACAGCCCGAGGAGTGCCGGAAGATCGGCGAGCGTTGTGACTTCGCGATCCGGTTTACCGGGCAGCCGCTCAGCCTGTTGGCCATAACGATTGCACCACACGACCTTCATCCCGAAGGCGGATGCCGCACAGGCATCCCAGCCGTTCGACGACACGAACACGATCGCACCCACCGGCACACCGAGCCGTGTGACCGCCAATTGGTAGACACGGGGATCGGGTTTGAACGCGCCAGCCTCCTCGACCGACAGCACGGCATCGAACAGCGCCGCTACGCCGGCCCGGCTCACAATCGCATCGAGCATCGACCGGGTGCCATTCGAGAGGATGGCGGTCTTCATACCCGCGTCACGCAACCGGCATAGCACGCTGGCAACCTCCGGAAACGCGTCGAGCGCGAGATAGAGTTGCATCAGCCGCTCGCGCAATCCCGGGCGGTCGATCTTGAGCGTTTCGAGCGTGAAATCGAGCGCTTCGCCCGTGACCTGCCAGAAGTCGGCATGGCGCCCCTGCGCGGCGCGAAGCCAGGTGTAGGCGAGTTGTTTCTCGCGCCACAGGGCGTTCACGGCATCGGTGTCGTCACCGAGCACGTCGCGGCAGGCATTTGCCGCCGATGCCACGTCAAATAACGTTCCGTAGGCATCGAAGACGCAGGCGCGAACGCCCCTCAACACTTGCGGGCTCATGGCCTCTCCGCACAAACAACAAAGCAAGAAGGGCACACAGACTTTAACGCAAGAAGGGCTCGCGATGCGAGCCCTTCTTCGTTTCAAAAGATCGAAGCCTCGGTTAGTTCTTCGACTTGTCGACCAGCGCCCGCTCCTTGATCCACGGCATCATGTCGCGCAGCTTGGCGCCGATGTGCTCAATCGGATGCTCCGCGAGTTTTGCGCGCGTCGCCTTGAACGAGGTCTGGTTGACCTTGTTCTCCAGCATCCAGTCGCGCACGAATTTGCCGGACTGGATGTCGGTGAGGATGCGCTTCATCTCGGCTTTCGTCTCCGGCGTGACAACGCGCGGACCGGAAACGTATTCGCCGTATTCCGCGGTGTTGGAGATCGAATAGTTCATGTTGGCGATGCCACCTTCATAGATCAGGTCGACGATCAGCTTCACCTCGTGCAGGCACTCGAAATACGCCATCTCCGGCGCGTAGCCGGCTTCGCACAGCGTCTCGAAGCCCGCCTTGATGAGTTCGACGAGGCCGCCGCAGAGCACGGCCTGTTCGCCGAACAGATCGGTCTCGCATTCTTCCTTGAAGGTGGTTTCGATAATGCCGGCGCGGCCACCGCCGATGGCTGACGCATAGGACAGGCCGAGATCGTGAGCGTTGCCCGATGCATCCTGGTGGATCGCAACCAGGCACGGCACGCCGGCGCCGCGCTGATATTCCGAGCGCACGGTGTGGCCGGGACCTTTCGGCGCGACCATCATCACGTCGAGGTCGGCGCGCGGCTCGATCAGGTTGAAATGCACATTCAGCCCGTGCGCGAACATCAGCGCGGCGCCCTGCTTCATGTTGGCATGAAGATGGTCGCGATAGATGTCGGCCTGCAACTCGTCAGGCGTGAGCATCATGATCACGTCGGCCCATTTGGCGGCCTCAGCCACCTCCATGACCTTGAGCTTCTCGCCCTCGGCTTTCTTCACGCCGGCCGACGTCTTGCGCAGCGCGACCGCCACCTCCTTGACGCCGGAATCGCGCATGTTGAGCGCATGGGCGTGGCCCTGGCTGCCATAGCCGATAACGGCGACCTTCTTGCCCTTGATGAGGTTCAGGTCGGCGTCGCGATCATAATAAACACGCATGGTCTTCCCCTGGTCGGAACCGGTCCATTGACGCCGGTTATTTACTGAAAAGCGGATTTCTGAACGTTCGATTTCTGGGCGGTTCTAGGATCAATGAGGGGCGCGGACAAGCCCGGCCTCTCACATCCCTGCCGCCCCCCGGCTGATGGCGACGATGCCGCTGCGCGAGACCTCGACAAGGCCGAGCGGCACCATGAGCGCGACAAACTGCTCGATCCTGTCCTGTTGGCCGCGCAGTTCGAAAATGAAGCTTTCGGTCGTGGCGTCGATGACCTTGGCCTCGAAGGCATCGGCAAGCCGCATCGCTTCGATGCGGGAATCGCCCTTGCCGACGACCTTGACCATCGCGAGTTCGTGCTGGATCGAGGGGCCGGCGAGCGTGACGTCGACGACGCGATGCACCGGCACCAGCCGGTCGAGTTGGTTCTTGATCTGCTCGACCACCATGGGCGTTCCCCGTGTCACGATGGTGATGCGCGAGAGATGTTTTTGATGCTCGGTCTCTGACACGGTGAGCGAGTCGATATTGTAGCCGCGGCCGGAGAACAGCCCGATGACGCGCGCGAGCACGCCCGGTTCGTTATCGACGATGACCGACAACGTATGGGGTTCGATTTTTTCCGAGACATGCGCCGCGGGATAATGAGTCGTGCTCGTGGTCGTGCTCACGCAATTCGCTCCGCTTCACCCTCTCCCCTTGCGGGAGAGGGTGGTCCGACATCGCGCAGCGATGTGAGGACCGGGTGAGGGGTCACTTCGCTGCAAGTCCGGCCCCCTCACCCGGCTCGCTCCGCTCGCCACCTCTCCCTCAAGGGGAGAGGACAACAGTGCGCTACACCAGCATCTTGCCTTCTTCGGTGATGGCTTCCTCGATGCTTTCGACGGCGTCGCTCAACAACATCTCGTTGTGGGCGCGGCCCGACGGAATCATCGGGAAGCAGTTTTCGTTCTGATCGACGACGCAGTCGAAAATCACCGGCTTGTCGACCTCGATCATCCGCTTGATCGCAGCGTCGAGTTCGTCCGGCTTGTCACAGCGGATGCCGACGCAATGATAGGCCTCGGCGAGCTTTACGAAGTCCGGCAGCGATTCCGAATAACTCTCCGAATAGCGCCCGCCATGCAGCAGTTCCTGCCACTGGCGCACCATGCCCATGTAGGAATTGTTGAGGATGAAGATCTTTATCGGCAGCCGGTACTGCGCCGCCGTCGCCATCTCCTGCATCGTCATCTGCACCGAGGCTTCACCAGCGACATCGATGACCAGCGCCTTGGGATGCGCCATTTGCACGCCCACCGCCGCCGGCAGGCCGTAACCCATGGTGCCGAGACCGCCGGAGGTCATCCAGCGCTTCGGCTCCTCGAAACCCAGGAACTGCGCCGCCCACATCTGATGCTGGCCGACTTCAGTCGTGATGTAGGTATCGCGACCTTTTGTGAGCGCAGCCAGCCGCTGCAGCGCATATTGCGGCTTGATGACATCCTTCGAATTCTTGAACGACAGGCTCTTGCGCGCACGCCATTTGTCGATCTGCGCCCACCAGGGTGCGAGCGCCTTCTTGTCGTGATGTTTTGCGTCCTTCCACAGATGCACCATGTCGGCGAGCACATGCGCGCAATCGCCGATGATTCCGAGATCGACCTTGATGTTCTTGTTGATCGAGGACGGATCGATGTCGATGTGGATCTTGCGCGAACCCGGCGAAAACGCATCGGTGCGGCCGGTGATGCGGTCGTCGAAGCGCGCGCCGACGCAGATCATCAGGTCGCAATCGTGCATCGCCCAATTGGCCTCGTAGGTGCCGTGCATGCCGAGCATGCCGAGCCATTCCTTGCCGGAGGCCGGATAGGCGCCAAGCCCCATCAGCGTCGAGGTGATGGGAAAGCCGGTCAGGTGCACCAGTTCGCGCAGCAGCTTGCTCGCCTTGTCGCCGGAATTGATGATGCCGCCGCCGGTGTAGAACACCGGGCGCCTGGCCTCTGCCATCATCGCCACCGCCTGCTTGATCTTCTCGATGTCGCCCTTGATCTTCGGGCGATAGCCGGTGTGCGGGAATTCATTCGGCCGTGAATAGCCGCCTTTGGCGAACTGGATATCCTTCGGGATATCGACGACGACCGGGCCCGGACGACCGCTCGACGCGACATAGAACGCCTCGTGCAGCACGCGCGGCAAATCCTCGACGGTCTTGACCAGATAATTGTATTTCGTGCATGGCCGCGTGATGCCGACCGTGTCGCATTCCTGGAAGGCGTCGTTGCCGATGAGATGCGTCGGCACCTGTCCGGTGATGCAGACGATGGGAATCGAATCCATCAGCGCGTCGGCGAGGCCGGTGACGGCATTGGTCGCGCCGGGACCGGAGGTGACGAGGACGCAGCCGACCTTGCCGGTGGAGCGGGCATAGCCTTCCGCCGCATGCACCGCGCCCTGCTCATGGCGAACGAGGACGTGCTTGACCGCCTTTTGCGAAAACAGCGCATCGTAGATCGGCAGCACGGCGCCGCCGGGATAGCCAAAGATATGCGCGACGCCCTGATCGGTCAGGGCCTGGATCACCATCTCGGCGCCGGTCATTTCCTTCGTCATCATCGTCACTCCGTCCGCATGCTCGTTTGCCTAAGCCCAAAGAAAAAGGCCCGATCGGGGCCCTTTTTGCGCGCGCCACAGCAACAGGACAGTTTTACCTGTCCCGGGCGGGCCGCGCGGCGCTTCCTACCTGCCTCTTTGACCATTCAGCAATAAAATTGCGCACTGCCATTTTCTTTCGTCATTTCATTGCGTCTTATAGGCATGAAACGCAATCGGGTCAAGTGCACTGCAAAAGAAAATGCCGATCGTTCCATATCGCCCCCGCTGCGGTGTCCGGCCGGCGCTCCCACCCCTCATGTCGTACCCGCGAAAGCGGATACCCAGCGCTTCTTTAGTGTCTTGCATGAAGGGCTGGATGCCCGCCTTCGCGGGCATGACAGGGAGAGGCGGAAGGGCTGGATGCCCGCTGGAGTTCATCATCGGGCCTTCGGCCGAACCGAGGGCGGACATGACAGGAAGAGAGAAGGCGTCAGGTCGCGCCCGGAGTCAGACGCCCCAGAATGTGGTCGCGGGCGGCCTCCGGCGCCACGAAATCCCAGCCCGGCATCTGGTTACGAAACCAGGTGAGTTGCCGCTTGGTGTAGCGCCGCGTGTCGCGCATGGCCTCCTCCGCCGCCTCTTCCAAAGACAGGTCGCCGGCGAGGTGCCGGCGCAGCCAGGGCACGCCGTGCGCCTTCATCGCCGGCAGGGCCGGGTCGAGACGGCGGGCATCGAGGGCGGCCACTTCGTCCAGCGCGCCGGCTTCGAGCATGGCGTCGAAGCGGGCCGCGATGCGGGCGTAAAGTACAGCCCGGTCGGGCATCAGGAAGAGGCCGATCGCCCGCTGCGGATCAAGCAGCGGCCGCAAGCCCTCGCGGTGCCAGTCGGTCAATGGCCGACCGGTCGCCGCGAACACCTCGATGGCGCGGGTGATGCGGGTGGCGTCGCGCGGCATCAGCCGCGCTGCGGCCGGCGGATCGATGCTTGCGAGTTCGGCATGGAGCGCTTCGACCCCTTCCGCAGCAAGCCGCGCACGCGTCGCCGCGCGGATGTCGGCCGACACCGGCGGAATGGCGGAAAGACCTTGCGTCAGCGCCTTGTAATAAAGCCCGGTGCCGCCGGTGATGATCGGGACGAGGCCACGCACGCGGCTCTCGTTCATCGCTTCCGCCGCATCGCTGCACCAGCGGCCGACGGAATAATTTTCCGCGGCATCCACGTGGCCGTAGAGCGCATGCGGCACGCGCGCTTCGTCCTCAGGCGTCGGCCGCGCCGTGATGATGCGCAGATCACGATAGACCTGCATCGAATCCGCGTTGATGACGACGCCGCCGATGCGCGCGGCAAGATCAAGCGCCAGCGCCGACTTGCCGCTCGCGGTCGGGCCTGCGATAAGCACCGCATCGCTCGCGCCGACCCTCCGGACCTCGCTTTTCGCATGACTCACGTCGCCACCCTGATCTCGAATCCCGCAACATCCGCCATCGACGGCCGCATGGCCGCGCGGGTGCAGACGGAGCTTCCCGGCGCGCTCGGCGTAACCTGGCTCGATCCCGGCATCGCCGCCGACATCGTGTTTAGCCCAGCCTCGTCCGATGACAACAGGGCGATGAACAGAACCCTGCTCGCGACGTTGCGCGATGTCATCGGCAAGGCGCCGATCGACGTAGCGATCCAGCCTGCCGTCGCGCGGCGCAAGCGGCTGCTGCTCGCCGACATGGATTCCACCATGATCGGCCAGGAATGCATCGACGAACTTGCCGACCATGTCGGCCTCAAAACCCATGTTGCGGCGATCACGGAGCGCGCCATGCGCGGCGAAATCGCCTTCGTGCCGGCGCTGCGCGAACGAGTGGCGCTGCTCAAGGGGCTGCCGGCCAGCATCGTCGACGATGTGATCCGCGACCGCATCACCATCACCGACGGCGCCCGCACCCTGATCGCCACGATGCGCGCCCACGGCGCCTATACGTGCCTCGTTTCGGGCGGCTTCAAGCATTTCACCGATCGGATCGCCGCGATGATCGGTTTTGACGAAAACCGGTCCAATCGCCTGCTGGTTGGAAACGACGGACGGCTGACCGGCGAGGTCGGAGAGCCGGTGTTCGGCAGCGCGGATAAACTGGCAGCCCTCGTCGAACTGCGCGAGCGCAAGGGTCTGCGGCCAGGCGGCGTGATCGCGGTCGGCGACGGCGCCAACGATCTGCCGATGCTCGAAGCCGCTGGTCTCGGCGTCGCCTATGACGGCAAGCCGGTCGTTGCAGCGGCGGCCGATGTGCGCATCGACCACAGCGACCTCACCGCGCTGCTCTACCTGCAGGGTTATCGGCGCGAAGAGTTTGTCAGCGCCTGAAGGCTCCCTCTCTCCTTCTCCTTGTCTGCCGTCACCGGGCCCGGCCGATGGCCGGCCCGATGATAAACTCCAGCGGGCATCCAGCTCTTAATGCCTCTCACTGTCATGCCCGCGAACGCCGGCATCCAGCTTTTCCTGCACAAGCCGTAAAAGTGCTGGGTCTCCGCCTGCGCGGGGACGACACCCCGAGGACCAACGTCCTTGTATGCTTGATCGCCTATTCCAGCGGAATCGTCACGAAGCGGCGGTCGCCGTCGCTATTGGCGACAAGCAGCAACGCCGAATGGCGGCCTTCCTTCTTGAGCTGCGCGATGCGTTTCTCAAAATCCTCGGTCGAGGCTACCGCTCCTTGCGATACCTGGACGATGACCTCGCCGCTCGAAAGCTGCTTTTCGGCGGCGGCCGAGTTCGGGTCGACCTTGACGATGACGACGCCAGAGAGATCTGGCTTGATCTTGTACTGCTTGCGCAAGTCGTCATTGATGCTTGCGATGTCGAGACCGAGGCTCGATCGCGTTTCCGGCTTCTTCACCACGGGCGGCTTTTCTGCGGGCTTGGCCTCGGCCTTCTTGTCGGTGTCCTCGAGCCGCGCGAGCTTGACGCTCTTGTTCTCTTCCTGGCCCTTGCGGATGACGATCACCGACACATCCTTACCGACCGGACTGTCGGCCACCATGCGGGTGAGGTCGCGCACGTCCTTCACAGTCTTGCCGTCGAATTTGACGATGACGTCTCCGACCTCGAGGCCGGCGCTCTTGGCCGGGCCGCGGTCGTCGAGGCCGGCAATAAGGACGCCGCGCGTCGGTTTGATCGCGAGACTGTCGGCGATGTCGTCCGTCACCTGCTGAATGCGCACGCCGAGCCAGCCGCGCCGCGCTTCGCCGTATTCACGCAACTGGTCGATGACGGCGGAGACCGTGCGCGACGGCACCGCGAAACCAATGCCGATCGATCCGCCGGAAGGCGAGATGATCGCCGTGTTCACGCCGATGACCTCCCCATTGAGGTTGAACAGCGGGCCGCCGGAATTGCCGCGATTGATGGCGGCGTCGGTCTGGATATAATTGTCGTAAGGCCCGGAATTGATGTCGCGATTGCGCGCCGAGACGATGCCGGCGGTCACCGTGCCGCCGAGGCTGAACGGATTGCCGATCGCGATCACCCACTGGCCCAGCCTCAGCGCATCGGAATCGCCGAAATGCACGGCCGGCAGAGGCTTGTCCGTCTTGACCTGCAACAGCGCGAGATCGGTCTTGGTATCGCGACCCTTGATCTCGGCTTTCAGCTTGGTGCCGTCATTGAGGATGACGCTGATCTCGTCGGCGTCGGCGATGACGTGGTTGTTGGTCACCACCAGACCGGACGCATCGATGATGAAGCCCGAACCCAATGAATTGACGCGACGTGGCGATTGCGAACCGTCGCCCCCGCCGCCTTGACCGCGATGGTTCTTGAAGAATTCGTCGAAAAACTCCTCGAACGGGGATCCCGGCGGCAGATGCGGCACCGGGCTCTCGACGCCGCCGGCAATGGTCTGCGACGTCGAGATGTTGACCACCGAGTCGATGACCTTTTCCGCCACATCGGCAATCTCGTCGGGGCCTCGACCCGCAGCCGACGCCGGACGCAGCGGCACAACCACCAGCGAGAGCGCAAGAACGGCTCCTGCAGCAAGGCCAGCCGCGACGCGCCGGACGGAACCAGGTTGCGGAAACAGAATCGCCAAACGCGAAACAGGCTTAAGGCTGGATCGATGACCGGCCAACAACATCAACGCTCTCCAACACGTGCGAGGCGCGCCTGGTGTCCTGGTCCGCGATGCGCGGCAGCAGGGCGCGATTTCGGTTAGCATACCCGCAAACTAGCTGAGCGAATAAGGCCGAAACGCGGCTTTTCCCGTTCACGATGCCGTCGGGTTCAACCGCGTATCAGCCAGACCAGGATCACGCCGCAGAGTGCCGTAACCACGCCGACAATGCGCAGGATGGTATCTGGCGTTTGCAGCACGGTGGCGATAGCGCGTTTCGTCGTTTCGGGAAAGGCAGCAAAAATAACGCCCTCGATCACGAAAACCAGACCGAGAGCCACCAGGAAATCAGACATCGATCACCGCCCGCGCAACGATCAAGGAAAAGTTGCGCCAAGCGGCCATCACTACGGTTACTGGCTGCCGGCAGGTGGATTGGCCGCCGGAGTTTGCGATGCTCCCGCCACCGGCGCTTGATTTTCGCCCTCAGGGCTGCCCCCGGCCGACGCTTTTCCGAACGGGTTATTGAAGTATCGGAAGAAATTGGAATCGGGCTTGAGCACGAGACGCGTGTTGTTGGCGTGCAGACCGTTCTGGTAGGCCTGCATCGAGCGATAGAACTGGAAAAAGTCCTTATCGCGCTGATAGGCCTCGGCAAAGATCTGGTTGCGCTTTGCATCGCCGACGCCGCGCGCCTGTTCGGCCTTCGATGTCGCATCGGCGACGATGACGGTGACGTCGCGATCAGCCTTGGCGCGAATCTCCTGTGCCTTCTGGTTACCCTGGGCGCGGAACTCCGCGGCCTCGCGCTGACGTGCGGTCTGCATCCGCTGATAGACAGCCTGGCTGTTCTGTTCCGGCAGATCGGCACGTCTGATCCGCACATCGATGATCTCGACGCCAAAGGATTTCGACTCGTTCGCGAGTTGTTGCTGCACGGTCGCCATCAGCTTGGCGCGCTCGTCGCGCACGAAGTTGACCAGCGTCGCCTCGCCGAGCACGCGGCGCACGGCCGAATTCAACAGCGTCGACAGCCGCGAATTGGCGTCGTCGATCGATCCGACGGTCTGGTAGAATTTCAGCGGATCGCTGACCTTGTAGCGCGCGAAGGATTCGACGACGAGGCGCTTCTGGTCCGAGGCGATGACTTCCTGCTGCGGATTTTCGAGATCGAGGATGCGCTTGTCGATGTAAATAACGCTATCGACGAAAGGCATCTTGAAGTGCAGGCCCGCATCTTCAACGATCCTGATCGGGTCGCCAAGACGGACAACCAGCGCCTGGCGCGTCTGCGGCACCGTGAAGATCGAACTATAGCCGAGCACCAGCAGAACCAGCGCGATGATGACCAGCGTGGCGGAAGCTATTCCGGATTTCATTGGCCGCCTCCGCGGTTCGAGGTGCGCGGCGGCGTGGTCGCGTTCGCTTGCGGCGCCGGGGGTGTGGCCGGCGGACGCGAGCGCGTCAGATCAGGCAGCGGCAGATAAGGCACGACACCGGGACCCTTGCCGTCATTGTCGAGAATGATCTTGTCGGCGCCGCCGAGCACGTGTTCCATCGTTTCCAGATACATGCGCTCACGCGTCACTTCGGGCGCGAGCTTGTATTGATCGTAAATCTTCAGGAAGCGCGAGGTCTGGCCGGTCGCCTCCGCCACGGTCTGCTCCTGATAGGCTTCGCCCGCCTGTATGATCTGCGCGGCACGGCCACGTGCCTCGGGGATGACCCTGTTGGCGTAGGTCTGCGCTTCGTTCTGCAGGCGTTCGAGGTCGGCGCGCGCCGCCTGCACGTCGCGAAAGGCGTCAATGACCTGGTTGGGCGGATCGACCTTCTGCAACTGCACCTGCGTGATCTGGATGCCGGACTGGTATTGGTCGAGCGTCTTCTGCATCCGGTCGTGCACAGCGGCCTCGATGTTCTGGCGCGCTCCGGTCAGGATCGGTCCGATCTCGCGCTGGCCGACGATCTCGCGCATCGAGCTTTCCGCCACCGCCTTGACCGTGCCTTCCGGGTTCTGGATGTTGAACAGGTAGTCGCTGGCGCCGCCCACCTTGATGACCCAGAAGACCGAGAAATCGACGTCGACGATGTTCTCGTCGCCGGTGAGCATGAGACTCTCTTCGGGAATGTCGCGCGTGGATACGCCGCGCCGCGAGTCGTCGACGACCCGCATGCCGATATCGATGCGATTGACGCGCGTCACTTTCGGCGTGAGTGCCGTTTCGATCGGGTAAGGCAGGTGATAGTTCAGGCCCGGCGGCTTATCGCCGATATATTTGCCGAAGCGCAGGACGACGCCGAGTTCGTCCGGCTGGACGCGGAAAAATCCCGACAGGCCCCACAGGACGAGGACGCCCGCGACGATCAGCGCGAAGCCGGCGCCGCCGAGGCCGCCGCCCGGCAGAATGGCGCGCAGCTTGTCCTGGCTGCGGCGCAGAAGATCTTCGAGATCGGGTGGTGTCGGACCGGATGACTGGGGCCCCTGGCCCCACGGACCTTTGGGCCCCTGGCCCCATGGTCCGCCGCCTCCCTGATTACTCCACGGCATACAATCTTCTCCACGGCGCCGGCCCGGCCGGCGTCTCTTGCAAAGCTTATAGGGGAGTGACGGAATCCTGACAACGCACGTCACGCGGATGTAATGAACAGGAACTTAGGGCATGACGGCGGTCAAGACGACGTGGTTATCACTAGCATTATGTCTAAGAGACTGGAATTCATCACGTTCACGATACTCGGATAATACTGGTGTTCTATCCGAATTGATCCTGAATTCTTTGTAATCAGGCGGTCCGTTCATACGAGACGAAAGAATAGTCGGCATCGTCCTGAGCGCCGGCGGCGTGGCGTGAACGCTTGACCTCGCGCCACAATTGCGGATCGATGGCCGGAAACACCGTGTCGCCGTCCGGGGCGGCATGCACGACCGTCATCTCCAGGCGATCCGCCATCGGCATGACCTCGCGAAAAACGCCGGCCCCTCCGATAATCGCGATGCGTGGCGCTGCGCGCCGCAAAGCGTCGCCGCGCGCCATCGCCATGGCATCCGCGAGCGTGGACGCAATGAGAAGGCCGGGCGCCGCATAGGAGCGGTTGCGGGTGATCACGATATTGGTGCGATCCTTCAGCGGCAGCCCGATCGATTCATAGGTCCGCCGCCCCATCACCACCGGGCCGTTGATGGTCAGGTCGCGAAAATGGCGCAAGTCTGATCGCATCCGCCAAGGCAGCGCGTTGTCGCGTCCGATGACGCCGTTCTCGCCCATGGCGGCGACGAGAACGATGGCGATCCCGCGTTCAGCAATGATGTCAGGCACCGATCCGGACCCTCATACCGCGATCGGCGCCCGGATCGTGGGATCGGCGACATAGCCGTCGAGCGTAAAATCCTCGTAGCGAAAGGCGAAGATGTCGCGCACCTGCGGATTGATCGTCATCGTCGGGAGAGGATGCGGGGTGCGCGAAAGCTGGGTGCGGGCCTGTTCGAGATGGTTGAGATAGAGATGCGCGTCGCCAAGCGTGTGAATGAATTCGCCGGGTTTGAGGCCCGTGACCTGCGCCACCATCATGGTCAGCAAGGCGTAGGAGGCGATGTTGAACGGCACGCCGAGGAAGACGTCGGCCGAGCGCTGGTAGAGCTGACAAGAGAGCCGTCCGTCGGCGACATTGAACTGGAACAGGCAGTGGCATGGCGGCAGCGCCATGCGGTCGACATCGGCCGGATTCCACGCCGTGACGATCAGCCGGCGCGAATCCGGGCTGTGGCGGATCATGTCGACGACCTTTGCGATTTGATCGATCGCCGTGCCGTCGCGTGCCGGCCAGGAGCGCCACTGACGTCCGTAAACGGGGCCGAGATCGCCTTTTGCGTCCGCCCATTCGTCCCAGATCGAAACGCCATGATCCTTGAGATAGCGGATATTGGTCTCGCCGCGCAAGAACCAGAGCAGTTCGTAGATGATGGATTTGAGATGCAGCTTCTTCGTCGTCACCATGGGAAATCCCGCGGCGAGGTCGAAACGCGACTGATGCCCGAAAACGGACAGGGTCCCCGTGCCGGTGCGGTCGGTTTTTTTGACGCCGTCGTCGAGGGCGCGCTGCATGAGATCGAGATATTGGCGCATGCGCTGAAAATGTGACCGGTTGCGATTCTGCACAAGATACCGCCCCTCGCCCGCCAAGGCGACGCTGCAGACCGGCGCGATGGGGATAACGGCGGGTTCCACAGACTATTTGCCTGCACGACGGTCATCGCGCCCACTTTGTCGTCCCCGCGCAAGCGGGGACCCAGCGTTTTGGCGGGAAGAGAAAAGCGCTGGATGCCCGCTTTCGCGGGCATGACAGCAGAAGGAGGCGGCTCCCCGAATAAGAACGCGGCACCGTTGGCAAATAAACGGCGCGCCGCAGCGCCCCCGTCTAATCATCCACCACGATCTGTTCGCGCTTGCCGCGGATGAACGGAAGTGCCGAGAGCACCAGGAGGATGGCCGCGACCGCCAGCAACACCGCCGAAATCGGACGCGTCGCGAACACCGTCACGTCGCCACGTCCGATCAGCATGGCACGGCGCAAATTCTCTTCCATCAGCGGGCCAAGAACAAACCCGAGCAGCAGCGGCGCCGGCTCGAAATCATGCTTGATCAGGAAATAGCCGATCACCGCCCACAATCCAGCGAGCACGACCTCGAAGGATGAATTGTTGATCGAATAGACGCCGATTCCGCAGAACACCAGGATCGAGGGAAAGAGCAGCCGATACGGCACGCGCAACAGGCTCACCCACACGCCGACCAGCGGCAGATTGATGACGACAAGCATCAGGTTGCCGAGCCACATCGAGGCGATCATGCCCCAGAACAAATCGGGCTGCTTGGTCATCACCTGCGGGCCGGGCGTGATGCCGTGGATGGTCATGGCTCCCACCATGAGCGCCATGACCGCGTTCGGCGGAATGCCAAGCGTGAGCAGCGGAATGAACGACGTCTGCGCCGCCGCATTGTTGGCGGCTTCCGGACCCGCCACGCCTTCGATCGCGCCGCGGCCGAACCGGCTCGGGTCCCTGGCCACTTTCTTTTCGAGCGTATAGGCCGCGAAGGACGCGATGACAGCGCCGGCGCCGGGCAGAATGCCGACAATCGATCCCAGCAGGGTGCCCCGGCCAATGGCGGGCGCGGCCTGGATGAGATCCTTGCGCGTCGGCATCAGGCCCGTGATCTTGGTGTTGAGGATCTCCCGGCTTTCACTGGTCATTTCGAGATTACGCATGATCTCCGTGAAGCCGAAGACACCCATGGCAACGATGGCAAAGCTCAGACCGTCGGACAGTTCGGTGATGTTGAACGTCATGCGGCCCGCGCCGGTCTCGATATCCGATCCGACCATCGACAGCATCAGGCCCATGAGGATCATCGCGATCGCCTTGAGGACCGAACCCTTGGCCAGCACCACCGCGAACACCAGGCCGAGAACCATCAAAGAGAAATATTCCGCCGGACCGAACAGCAGAGCGAGACTCGTCAGCGGCGCACCGAGCGCCGCGACCAGCACGGTCGCGACGCAACCGGCGAAGAACGAGCCGATCGCCGCGATCGAAAGCGCCGGACCGGCGCGTCCCTGCCGCGCCATCTGATGCCCATCGAGCGTGGTGATGACCGACGTCGCTTCGCCGGGAATATTCACCAGGATCGATGTGGTCGAGCCGCCGTATTGCGCGCCGTAATAAATGCCGGCGAGCATGATGAGCGCGCCGACCGGTGGCAGGCCGAAGGTGATCGGCAACAGCATCGACAGCGTCGCCACCGATCCGACACCCGGAAGAACCCCGATGAGCGTGCCGACAAGGGCACCGATGAAACAGAAAAAGAGATTGTAGGGGGACGCCGCAACCGACAGCCCGAGGTAGAGATTGGAAATAAGGTCGTACATGTGAAGACCATTCGCCTCAATATGTCGGCCAAAGCTGGAACGGTAGTTCCAGGGCATATGCAAAAAGCAATGTGCAGAAGATGGTCAGCATCACTGCGGCGATCAGCGATTCCATCCATCGCGTTTCCTTCGATGCGGAAGCCGCGATGACGAACATGATGAAACTGGATATCACCAGTCCGAGCGGCCGGATGGCCGCGGCGAAAAAGATCAGCGAAAGAGAAATCGCCAGCGGGCCGCGAACCAGTTCGCGCCGCGGCCCGATCAGCCCGATGAGGCCCCAGCCCAGCGCAGCGACGAAACACGCGCCGCCGACGATCCGGGTCGCCGTGGAACTGAACGAAGTGAAAAGCAGATAGGAAAAGAAAAACAGCGTTGGAGAAATGATGTCGTAACGCTCGACGCGTGGCCCCTCTGCAACCAGTCCGGAAATCGTCACAATCAGACCGAAAAGGGCGAGCAGGCCGGCAAACAGCCGGGGCGCGGTTCCCGGGCCAAACGCAAATCCCTTCATTCCGCCAAGATCACCGGCCGCGAAGTAATAGATTGCGGCGAGAGCAACAAGCGCGAGGCCGCCCCAGAAGTTTTGTTCGTCCCGGATCCATCCGCTATGCGGCGATGGCGATGCGTTAGGCCCGTCCGTCATCCATTCCCCCATGTGCCCTTCTCTGAAACGCGGTGTGAGCGGGCGTCTGCGGCAATCTTCCATATTGAGACGGTTCGCGACACTGTTCCAAAGTCGAAGCAAGCAGCATCGAACGCACAATTGCCGAACCCAGGCCTTTTTGCCGTACCAAAACAAAAACGTCGGTGTGAAAACAAAAAGGTTGCCGTCTGCTGATTTCCCCGTTTAATCGCGGGTCTCTTTCAGGGCGTCGGACTTGACTATCGGCCAAACCGAATAGCAGGGTGCGGCAAGGTATCGCAGGATAAGCGAACGTGTTAAATTACTTGAGGAAACGCCGCGACTACTTCGCAGGCGGAGCGATGATGCTGCTGGGACTCGGCACAATTGTTGAGGGCAGCACATATCGTCTTGGCAATTTGCGGCAGATGGGACCCGGATATTTCCCGGTCATGCTCGGCGTCGCGATGACAATCGTCGGCGTGCTCATCGCCATTTCCGCAATGCAACCGTCAACCGACCCCGAGCACGATGAAGATGCGATCCCGGATGCGCCGGAATGGCGCGGCTGGATCTGCATCGTCGCCGGTCCGGTGCTGTTCATCGTTCTTGGCGCCTATTTCGGACTTCTTCCCGCGACCTTTGCCTGCGTCTTTGTCTCCGCTCTCGGCGACAGGACAATGACGCTGAAGCAGGCGACGCTGCTCGCGTCAGGCATCACGATTTCCGGCGTCATCATATTTGTTTACCTGCTCGGGGTTGCGTTCCCGATTCTGCGGTGGCCCTCATGATCGAGACAGCGTTAAGAGACCTCGGCTACGGATTCGGCGTCGCACTCGAGCCGCATAATCTATGGTTCTGCTTCGTCGGCGTGTTCGTCGGAAACGTCGTCGGCGTGCTGCCCGGCATGGGCGTGCTCGCGACCATGTCAATCCTTCTGCCGCTGACCTTCGGCATGCATCCGGTCGCGGCCATCCTGATGCTCGCCGGCGTCTTTTACGGGTCGCAATATGGCGGCGCGATCTGTTCGATCCTGCTGAATCTGCCGTGTCATCCGCCGCATGCGGTCACCTGTCTCGACGGGTTTCCTATGACCAAACAGGGCCGCGGCGGCGTGGCGCTTGGCGTCACCGTGCTGGCCTCCTTCCTCGGTGCCTCGTTCGGCATCACTGAAATGATCTTCCTCGCGCCGCTGCTTGTGGAGGTGGCGCTGAAATTCGGACCGGCGGAAGTCTGTTCGCTGATGTTGCTCGGGCTGCTCGCCGGATCGACCCTGGCGCGCGGTTCGCCGCTCAAGGGCGTCGCGATGACGCTGCTCGGCCTGACGTTCTCGATCGTTGGCGCGGACATCGAAACCGGGGCCCCGCGCTTCACGTTCGGCATGCAGGAACTGTTTGACGGCGTCGAGATCGTCGCGCTCGCGCTCGGATTGTTTGGCATCGCGGAATTCATGAAGAGCGTCAATCAGACCGCGCCGATCGATCTCAAATACGCAAAAATCAAGCTGCGCGATCTGCGGCCATCGAAGGCCGATTTGAAAGAAGCCGCGCTGCCGGCCGTTCGCGGCACATTGATCGGCAGCATGTGCTCTCTCATCCCCGGTACCGGGCCGACGATCGCGTCGTTCGTCGCCTATGCGACCGAAAAGAAAATATCGAAAAATCCGGAGAGTTTCGGCAAAGGCAACATCGCGGGCGTCGTGTGCCCCGAGGCGGCGACGCATTCGTCCGTGCAGGGCGACTTCATTCCGACCATGAGCCTCGGCATTCCCGGCGACGCGGTGATGGCGCTGATCCTCGGCGCGCTGATCATCCAGGGCATCGTGCCCGGCCCGCAGCTCATCAGCGAACATCCGGACATTTTCTGGGGCCTGATTGCCAGCTTCTGGATCGGCAACATCATGCTCGTCATCCTCAACGTGCCGATGATCGGCATCTGGGTGAAGCTGCTGTCGATCCCGTACAAATATCTTTATCCGAGTGCGCTGTTCTTCGTGTGCATAGGCGTCTACAGCGCCAACAACGACCTGTTCCAGGTCGGCGAGACGGTCGTGATCGGCGTTTTCGGCTACCTGCTGCTGCTGCTCGGCTTCCACCCGGCGCCGGTGCTGCTCGGCTATGTGCTCGGTTCGCGCTTCGAGGAGAATTTCCGGCGCGCGATGCTGATCTCGCGCGGCGATATTTTCACCTTCGTAGAACCGCAGCACTGGATCAGCGCGATCTTCATCGCCCTGTGCGCGCTGTTGATCCTGGGACAGATTTACGTCCGGTTCCGACCCAAGTCGCGCATACGCGAGGCCGAAAAGGCTGTCGCCGGCCTTCCCGGATCGGGTTTCAAGGCCGCCGAGGAGTAGCAAGCTCAGGCGGCCGGCCTTATGGAGGCGTGATCGGCCTCAGCCGGCTTATACCCAGCCGGCGAAACCGAGAATGCCGGCAACCGCGAACAGCCAGAGCGGACTGACCTTGGTCATCAGGGTCATATAGGCCGTCGCCAAAGTCAGCCCGATGGCGACCGCGCTGGTGTCGGCCGTGCGCGCGAGAATGAATGCGACGGAACCGATGAGGCCGATCGACACCGGAACCATCCCGGACTGGATCGCTTCGCGCCAGCGTGCGCCTTTGAAACGGTCCCACGCCTTGGCGACAAAATAGGCGATGAAACAGCTCGGGCCGCACATTGCCAGCGTCGCCACCAGCGCACCGGAGATGCCCGCGGTGAAGTAGCCGACGAGGGTCACCAGCAGGAAGTTGGGTCCGGGCGCGGCCTGCGAGATCGTGAACAGGTCGGCGAATTGCCTATCGGTCATCCAGTGCTGGACCTCCACGGCCTGCCGGTGCATCTCGGGAACCGCCGAGATGCCGCCGCCGATGGCCAGGAACGAGAGCATTCCGAACTGGATGGCAAGCGTCAGCAGAAGGCCCGCACTCACATTCATGATGCACCGCCCTGATCCGGGTCCGGCCCGCGTTCAAGCCCCGGTTTCTTGAGATTCTGCACCTCCCCGGCACGTCCGAGCGCATGCCAGACGAATGCGATGCTGACCGGACACATGACCGCCAGCGTCCAGATCATCGGAATGCGGAAAATCGCGATGGCCACGACCACGATGGCGACGATCGCCACCGGCCGCAGCCAATTTCCGCGCAGCAGCGGCTTGAGCATCATCCCGAACATGCCGAGGATGAGGCCGGCCACCGCCGCGCTCACCCCAGCCAGAATGCGTTGCAGCGCTTCCGCATCCCCATAATGCGCGTAGATGACGCCGATGACGATCATCAGCACGGTCGGCGGCGCCACCAGCGCGACCACAGCCGCCGTCGCCCCCGCGGCCCCACGGACCCGCGCCCCGAAAACGATCGACAAGTTGATGATGTTGGGTCCCGGCAGGAACTGACAGAGCGCAAACGCCTCATTGTACTCCTCTGCCGTCATCCATTTGCGGATATCGACCAGCATCCGCCGCGACCACGGCATGGTGCCTCCGAAGCCAAGGATCGCAACCTGCATGAAAGAGAAGAAAATCAGCGGCAGCGAGGGCGGCCGCGCATCCGCAGGGAGAATTTCTGTTGTCATCGCGTATTTGAACCAGCTTGCGGAGGCGGGGAAAGAGCTGTCGGCATATAACGTGGCAAAGTTGTCCGCGCCCCGCCTTTTTTTGCAGGACGAACCCGCTTATATTGAGGGTGCCGGCGCAAGCCGGATATGGCGATAAACGGGCATCGTAATAAACCATTCGGACCCGGGGGCAGTACCCGGCGCCTCCACCCAAGTCCAGACAAGTCCAAGTCTTGAACCGATTAAGTCTTGGGCCGACAATTTCGGTCCAGCCACGGCAGACGATGCGACTGGATTTCGGTGGGGGCGAAACAGGATCGACGAGGGCGTAAAGGGTGTGCTTTTGCTCGGCATGGTTCCGCCGATATCGGGCCAATGCAATAGTTGCCAACGACAACTATGCTCCGGTTGCTCAGGCTGCGTAACGCAGTTTGAAAAACCGATCTAAAGTCCTGGCGTCTTAGCAGCGTCAGGCGGGGTTCGGGGGCACCTGGCAACAGAAGCCCCCACTTGATCCGACATTTTTCAGCTTTGTTTCATTATTCGGACAACACGGCGGACATCACGCCAGCCGGTGCGTTCTTCTCATCGCGAGGATGCATTCAAGCGAGGTGACGACAACAGTTTCCGACGCTAGCATTTTGCATGGTGAAACCCTTACGATTCTCACATCTGTGCGAGCGGCGGGGCGCTTCGAGACGACGACTTGCGCCATCGGCATGATGTTGCAACATCATACCGTTCAACATGATCGCGGGCGATCTGCCTCGTCGTGGAAGACTTTCGTCAGTAGGAGATTTGGCCCGTCATGGCGACCGATGAAATCCGTTACGACCTCCTCACCAGACAGGCCCTGCGCGGTATGGTGCGCGGCGTGCTGGCGCAGACGGCCAAACAGGGCCTGCCAGGCAATCATCATTTTTTCATCGCGTTCGACACGCGCGCCGAAGGCGTGCGGATTTCGGCGCGGCTGCGTGAGCAATATCCCGGCAACATGACCATCGTTCTCCAGCACGAATTCTGGGATCTCACCGTCTCCGACGACGTTTTCGAAGTCGGGCTGTCGTTCAAGGGGGTGCGCGAGCGCCTGCGCATTCCATTCGATGCCCTCACTGGTTTTTTCGATCCGTCCGTCCAATTTGGCCTGCAATTCGAGGACGAGGAGAGCGACAAGGACGCCGCAGCGACCGACGGGAACACCGCAGCGGCCCAGACGCCGGCTGCCACGCAACCAACGCAACTTCATGCGCGTGAGCCGGCAGAGCCCGTCGCGAAAGCGGACAGGGACGCTCGCGAAAAGCCGGGCAACGCCAATCCCGATAAGCCTGATCCCGATGGTCCGAAGCCGGACAAGCCCGGCGGCGCGGAAGTCGTGCGTCTCGACCGCTTCCGCAAGAAATGATCTGAGCCGTCACGTCTTTTCGTGAAAAAGGCGTGGGCACGCAGAGCCCGAGGTCCGTTGCATGGCACGCCAGTCCAATCCGAAATCAAAGCCGGCTGCGCATGGCGATAGCGCGCGCACGCGACGCGGGACGGCAATCCGGACGCCTGAAGCCACCATAAAACCGGCGGCGAAACGAACCGAAACGGATACTTTTGGCCCGATTGACGTCCCCGGCGAGACTTATTGGGGCGCGCAGACCGAACGGTCGCGACAGAATTTCAAGATCGGCGACGAGCATATGCCGCCGCCTCTCATCCGGGCGCTCGCCATCGTCAAGCGCGCGGCGGCAGAAACCAATCATGGGCTTGGCCTTCTCGACACGAAACGCATGCGTGCGATCGTCGATGCCGCACAGGAGGTCATCGACGGCCGGCTCGACGGCAATTTCCCCCTCGTCGTCTGGCAGACCGGCTCCGGCACGCAGACGAACATGAACGTCAACGAAGTGATTTCAAACCGCGCCATCGAAATGCTCGGCGGCACGCTCGGTTCAAAGGCGCCGATCCATCCGAACGACCACGTCAATATGAGCCAGTCGTCGAACGACAGCTTCCCGACCGCGATGCACATTGCGGCGGCGATCGAGATCGCAACGCATCTCGATCCCGCGCTCGCGCATCTGCAGACCGCGCTGCAGGACAAGGCGAAGGAATTTTCAAGGATCATCAAAATCGGACGCACCCATACCCAGGATGCAACGCCGCTGACGCTGGGCCAGGAATTTTCGGGCTACGCCGCGCAGGTCCATTCCGGCATCATTCGCATGCGGCTGGCGCTCAAGCAACTCTATCCCCTGGCGCAGGGCGGCACCGCCGTCGGCACAGGCCTCAACAGCAAGCCGGCCTTCGCCAAAAAATTTGCGCAGCGCGTCGCCGCAATCACCCGCCTGCCGTTCGTGACCGCACCCAACAAGTTCGAGGCGCTGGCCGGCAACGACGCCTATGTCTTCGCTCATGGCGCGCTGACGTCGGTGGCGACCGCGCTGTTCAAGATCGCCAATGACATCCGTTTTTTGGCGAGCGGGCCGCGTTCCGGACTGGGCGAACTCATCCTGCCTGAAAATGAGCCGGGCTCTTCAATCATGCCGGGCAAAGTCAATCCCACGCAATCGGAGGCGATGACCATGGTCTGCTGCCAGGTGTTCGGCAATCAGACCACGGTGATGACGGCGGGAAGCCAGGGCCATTTCGAACTCAACGTCTACAAGCCCGTGCTTGCGCACGCACTTCTGCAATCCGTGCGCCTGCTCGGCGATGCCGCAGTCTCGTTCGCCGACAATTGCGTGCACGGCATCCGCGCCGACGAGGAGCGCATCAGCGAGTTGATGCAGCGCTCGCTGATGCTCGTCACCGCGCTCGCGCCGAAAGTCGGATACGACAATGCCGCGAAGATCGCCAAGGCTGCACTCAAAAATGGCACGACCCTGCGCGAGGAAGCCGTGAAGATGGGCTTCGTGTCTGAGGCGGAGTTCGATCGCATCGTGCGGCCGGAGAAAATGATTCGTCCCGGCTGATGCGCGAATCAAATCCGAGATGCGCATGCAGACCCGAATTGCTTACGTCCTGCGCGACATTTTTCGCAAAGGCATTGCCGGGACAATAAATAAGATCCCCTCACCCGTTACCGCCTACCAGCAGTCGCGTGTTCCTCATGAAATAGGGCACATCATCTTGTCACGGAACGAGTTTCGGCTTGATGGCCGATTTTGACAAAACTCTGCCTCGCTCTCGGCGCAATGCGCCCGTATCGCAGCAGGCGTCGTCGGGTCACGATCGTGACTCAATCTGGGGCTCGTGTGGAACGAATACTTCCATCGGATATGGCTGAGATCGTTAACCTGCGAACGGAACGAAAGCGCGTGGCCAAACGTGCGGAGGAGCGGCGCGCAGACGTCAATCGTCTCGCGCATGGGCGCACCAAGGCCGACCGCGAGCGCAATAACGCGCAAGCGGTCAAACGTGAACATGATCTCGACCAGCATCGTATCAAGTCAGGAGACAGCGAATGAAATCGCCCGTCGTAAAACGCTCGATCGTTATTGCAGGCCACAAGACGAGTGTAAGTCTGGAAGATGCGTTCTGGAGAGGGCTTAAGGAAATTGCCGCCGCGAGGAGCATGACGTTGTCCGATCTCGTGGCTTCCATCGACACGGGCCGCGATCTCGGCAACCTGTCATCGGCCATCCGTCTCTTCGTGCTCGATCATTACCGGTCGCTGGCCGCAGGCCACGCGATGGACGACGGTGCGCGGACCGGCAACGGCGCGGACAACCATGATATGATGTTGCCGCGCGGCGACGTGATCCCGCTACGCACCGACGGCGCAAGCTTTCGTCAGAATAGCTGACGTTCAACCTGGCTCCATTGCCGGGAGGTATGTCGAAAAAATCCACCCTCGGCTGTGATCCCGAGGGCGACTATCGATTTTGCAGTACACTTGCAGCTTTTAAAGCGACAGAACGCCGGGGCTTTTTCGCCTCCGGCGTTTTTTTGCGCGCGAACGACTTCGCCGATCCGCTGGCTGGCATGAGGGCACGTCGTTGCCGCGCGAAAGCCAGGCTGAGCGCGACAATCATCAATTGCGCCAATTGCACCAATTGATGGGCGTTAGGGAAACGGCGTGATCCACAGCGGAGCACCCGGGCGCGGGATGGGTTCGGGTGCGGGCATCGGGACGAACGCGGGCGCGGGCGCAGGCCGGCGGTTGGAGCGGACGGCAGAGTGCGTTTTCGGCGCGGGCCTGATCTCGACCGGTGGCGGCAAGGATGGCGCACGCCCCGCCGGAACGCTGTGGGTCGCGCGCGCGGCGGGTGCCGCCGCAGACGCTGGATGAGCAGGAGCCACCGGCTTTCGTGGCGCGGCGGCGTGCGGCGCGGTTTGCGGCGGGCTCGTCGGTGGCACCGCAGCGGTCGGCGGAGTGGCTGCCGATGAAGGAGCCGGCTTCTCGAGAGCAGGCTGACGCTGCTCTTCCAGCGCGGCATCATGGCGCGCTTTTTCCAGTGCCTTCAGCTTCTTCGATTGCTGTTCGATCGAGCGCAGTGTGAGCCAGGCGGTCAGGGCGCTGGCGTCGATGCTGCGCGCGGGTGCGGCAAACGGTCCGCGGAGGGCGACGTAGATGACCGGCGGCTCGACATCATCAAGTTGCGGCGCCTGCGTGGCCGAGAGCGTGACCCGCACGTCAAGGCGACCGTCGAGCAGATCATAACGGCCGGACAGGCCGACATCCGCGCCCTTGGCCTGGGCGGTCAACTTGCTGACCCGCACCTGACCAGCGCCGATCATGATCGCGCCTTCCGCCGATGGCACCGAAAGGTTTCCGGCGCGCAACGCTTCATCGGTGATGGCAGTGACCTTGGTCACGTCCGGCTTTGCGCCCTCGTCGATATCCGCGATCGCGACACTGAAGGCTTTCGGATCGAGGTCCGCCATCAGCGCATGTTCAAGCGTGACGGTGCCGCTGCCTGTCATCGAGCCGACAAGCGCCTCGGGGCTAAGGCCAGCGGCGGCAAATTCGATCTGCGTCGAAATCCGCCCGGAAACCGGCGCCCGCCCCTGCGCCGCGAAGAGTTGCGCGGCATCGGCCTTGGTCAGCGACAGTTCGCCATCCAGCTTCATTCCATCGCTATTGCGATCGAGCGTGAGATGGCCCGACAGCGCGCCGCCGTCCGCCGTGCCCTTGATGTCGGAGAGGGCCACTTTGTGATGCGAGAGAACGAGCGTGGCCTGCGCCTTTTTGGCTTCGAGCCAGGGCGTGAGGGTCGCTCGGCCAATCTTGAGTTGGATCTTGCCGACGCGATCGCCGATAAGATCGCCGCCGAACGGCTGGCGCGACCAGGCATTGCCCTTGTCGGTGGCGACGCGCAGCGGATAGACGCCGGCGAGGCTGCCGATGGCACGCACAAGATCCGCTTTGTCGGCTTCGAGTGTGCCGTCGACCTTCACATCGTCTCCCACCACCGCCGACAAGGCGCCGTGCAGGGAGGACTGTCCGACCGTTCCTTTCAGACCCGAGAGCTTGAGCACGTGATCGGCATAATTGACATCCGCCGCCATCGCGACCGGGACGGCCTCGGCCGCGCCCGGATTTTTGGCCGCTCCTGTCGTCTCGCCTTTTGTCGCGCGTTGCGACGACGGCCGCAGCAGAAGCGGATCGGCGGCCGTCATGCTGGCATGGAAGGTCGTTTCCGGTCCTTTGTCGGTCAACCGGCCCGTACCTTTCGCCGTACCGGTCAAGCCCTGCGCCGTCAGATGTCCGTCGAAAGCCAACTTGCGTGAGGGGATTCCGTCAAGGCTCAGCGCAGCGTCGCCCGGCCCGCGCGCCACGGAGAAGTAAGCGCCAAGCCCGGTGCCCTGCGTGATCACGCTGGCATCGTCAGCCGTCACCGTCCCCGTCACGTGGATGTCGGCCGTGTTCAGAACCGCGAGATCCATGGTTGCAATATCGGCGGACACGGGCGTGACGCGGGCATTGAGCTTGATGCGAAGGCCGCGGGCTTCGCCGGTCAGGTCGATCTTTGCCGTCGCGCTGTCGCCGGCGTGATCGAGATTGAACACCGTCTTGAATTTGGCGGAGGGAACGCGTGCGGCGAAGCGGCGCAGCGGCTCGACAGCGGCCGGTGCAAAGGCAGCCGCAAGCGGCAGCAATTGCTCCACGTGATGCGCGTCGATGGCGAGAGACAGCGAGCCGGTGGGCACCTTTCCGCGCAGATCGATGGTGCCTTTGCCTTCAGCCGCGGTGCCGGCCAGATCGGCGACGCCGATATGCTCCAGCGACAGGCCCTGGTCGTTGCGAATGAGCCGTGCGTCGAGCGATTTGGCTTCAAGACCGGCGATCGTCGCTTTGCCGATGTGCATGCTGAGCACGATATCCTGCGGCATTTCGAACGTGGTCGTTCCGCGGGCGGCATTGACCAGTGAGACGAGCGAATCGAGGTCGAGTGCCTCGGCCTTGAGTTCGGCATCGAGGCTCGCCGGCTTGTCGCCGATCGGCCAGGCATAGACGACGCGACCGCGCACCGACTTCTTGTCGATATCCGTGCGCAGATGCTCGATCGCGATCTTTTCCGAACGCAGCGTCACGTCACCCGAAAGCTGGAGCGGGCTCATGGTTGCGACATTGTTCTCGCCGCTGCCCGTAAGCCAGTTCACCAACGTTGCCGGGTCGCCGGAATCGAGACTGATCGGTCCGGAGAAACCGACACGCTTGCCGGAGAGATCGAGATCGCCGCTCATCGTGACCTGCGACAGCCCCGGCGCGCGGAATTCGAACCCCTCAAGGCTCCACTTGCGCCCGTCGGTGACGATATCCCCGCGCACCTGCCGAACGGTCGAGCCGCCGATGGTCAAGCTTTCGATGCCAAGGCCGATGCGGCCCGGAAACGGCGGCTGCAACGACGACGTCATCATGTCGGCCAGTATTTTCAGCACATCGGCCGGCTTCTGCTGCGTGACCTCCTTGGTCGCGGTGGCGCGGTCGAGATCGATCTGCAGCGCGGAGAGCACGCTGTCGAAATGCGGATGGGCGCCGAACTGAACGTCGGCTGTACCGGTGAGGTCGATGGCGCGTTTCTCGGGACCGTATTTGAATGCGATCTTCTCAAGCAGCGCCTTGCGCAGGGACGCGTCGAGATTTGCCGTCAACTGCCAGGGATCGTTGACGACCGTCTGGCCGTTGGCGAGTTCAACGCCGGCGAGCCGCGCCACTTTGAGCGTGCCGACGAAATGCGGAACGTCCTCGTCGAGCGCCAGCGACCCATCCGCTTCGAGCGAAAGCGGGCGATCCGTCGGATCGATATTAACCCTGAGCTTGAGCTGGCCGTTGTCATCGGCGCGGCCGGCATTGATGCGATAACCGGTGCGGATGCCGTCATGCGACAGCCCGCCCTCGCCTTTGAACGGCCCGCGCAGCGAACCGACCTCGCCGTTGAACCACAATTTGTCGAACACATTTGTCGCGCCGCTGCGGGTATCCGTTACGCTCGCGCTGGCGTCTTCGATGGTCAGCTTCTCGATCGAGAGAACATTGGCGTCCAACTGGCCGCCGAAAGCCTTGGCCAGGACCGGTGCGGCAATGTGGCCGTCATGGTCGATGGATAGCGAGACCTGCGGCTTCGCCACATGCATTTCGGCCGCGCGCAATTTGCCCTGCAGTAACGGCCCGAGGCCGAACTCGACGGCAACCTTGCCGATGCGCACGGCATCCTTGCCGGTGCCCACCGTCACGGCTTGCAGGTCGAGCGTCGGCGTCGGCAGCAGACGGGCGTCGATCGGCCCGTTGATCTTGACCACGCTGCCGATGATGCGTGTAGCCTCGGCCTCGGCATAAGGCCGCACCCGGTTCCAGTCGATGAAGAATGGACCCACCATCGCCGCGACCAGCGCAAGGATGATCGCAATTGCCAAGCCCAGCAGCGTCGTCTGCACGCTTTCTCCGCGAGTGTTGCCGTCGCTTTTTCGTTTGGCGGGCGCGCCTTAAGATCGCATTAGCCCGTGCCAATTCCGACCGCAAAAACCGGTGCCGCTCTCGGACCGCGTCCGAGGGCAGGTTTTTGCGAAACACGCGTCAAGTATCGCACCGGATGGCCCCCTAACGCCAGCGTCAAGGCGCCCGATGCTTAGCCGCCCGCCCGTGACCGCGCCAGACAGGCTTCGACCTCAGACCCGTCGTCGCGGTCCGACCTGAAATACCGGTATTCAAGCTTTTACCGGCAAATCTGTGTCGGCCGGACACACACACCGATGCCGCAAACAGCGGATTGCCCGGACGCCTGTTACGCCTTGTCGCGGCGGCGCATGACGTTGGTCACCAGCGAGGTCACGTTCGGCACATCTTCCGCGCGGAACGGAATCGGACGGCACAATTCCATCACGATGACGCCAAGCCGCGCCATGCGGTACGAGGCATAAAGCGAATCCGCCGCGCTCGAGGCCAGCCGCTCGGTGAGCGCGCCGCCGAGGTGCTGGACAATGCTGGCACTGGCAAGATCCACCGCGCCCAGCTTGCCGGCTTCGAGCAGCAGCCGCCGCAGCAAATGCATCGTTGCTGCCGTCGTCGGCCGATGCCCGTAACAGGCGGCGATATTACGCAGCATGCGCACGCCGCAGGCGAGGAAGAACACGGTGTCGGTCAGCGCCGTCGGGCTGATGGCGGTGATGCCGAAGGCGCGCAGCACGGCAGACCGGACAAAAGTTTCCGCCTGCCGATCGAGGCGCGACAGCACCGTGCGCGACAATATCTCCGCCTGTTGCGAAGCGGAATGATGCGCCTGCACCTGACGCTGGAAGGCTTCGATGGCCGCGACCGTCGCCGGTTCGCGCGGAATGACCTGCAGCGCATCTGCGATCAGGCCGCGCGCCTTGGCGGGGCGAAGCTGGTCGAGGCCGGCGGCAAAGGCGCGCTGCATGGCCTCGACATTGCGCAGCCGGTAGAGACTGCGCAGTTCATGACCGATCAGCGCGAACGCGGCGAGCGTGCCGGCCGCGACCGCGGCGGATGCCACAACCCCGAGCGCCGTACTGCGCGCGAACGCATCCGTGATCCAGTCGGCGGCCTCGACCGCCATCCAGCCGCCGACGAAGACGGTAATGCCGGTAAACGCCAGCGACACGATCCGGCTCTTGCGCCGCTTGGGCGGCGCGACCGGCAAGGCGGCGGCGGGCGCATCGGCTGGCACGATGCGGCCGCCTTGTTCGGTCGCAAACACTTGCGGTTGCAGCCGCGCTGCCGCGGCGACGGGCTCGTCGGCTTCGAGAACCTGCGGCCGGAACTGTTCCGTGCTCATCGCAAACGATCTCCCAACAGGAATTCCAGTGCGACATCGAGATTGATATGGGGAATACCGTCGACCGGTGACGGATCGATGGCAGGCGGCTCGAACGCCGGAACATTGAGGAACGGGGTATCCCAGGCGCCGGCGCGCGGCGGCCGGATCGGCACATTGCCGACGAAGAATTTGACCCGCTTCTCCTGGCCGAGCGGCCGGCCGACGACAACCTGCACCCGCTGGCCGTCGATCTCCTGGCTGTCGTCGACGGTCGAGATCACCGAGGCGATGGCCGCCACGTCGATGTCGGCGCTGCGCGCGGTCATGTCGAGCACCGGCAGCGCCGCCATGTTGCGCAAGAGTTCGGCGAGATGGTCGCGCTGCACGTCCGGCACATGATCGGCCTTGGTGGCGGCGAGCAGCACGCGGTCGATATGCGCGCCCGACAGAAGCTGCGAAAGGATATTGCCGCGGCCGTATCGGAAGCTGCGCAGGATGGCGTCGATGGCGAGCCGCGTATCCTCGAACGCTTCGCGGCCGGCGAGCAGCGCGCGCAGCACGTCGACCAACACGATCTGGCGCGCATAGCGACGGAAATGATCCTCGTAGAAACGCGCGACCACCTCGCGCTTGTAGAGATCGAAGCGCTCCTGCATCAGCGCGCCGAGCGTGCCGCGCGCAAACACAGGATTCGCATCCGACACATCGAGCGGCGCGAACCGCATGAAAATCTCGTCGCCGAGCGAGCCGGGACAAAGGAAACGCCCCGGCTGCAACAGCGTGAGGCCGTGTTCGTCGCGGGCGGTGAACAGATAGCGCTTGTAGAGATCACGCGCCTGGATCGCGACATCCTCGCTCGCCGCCTGCTGCGCGGGATGGGCATCGAGGAAAGACAAGAACGGTGCTGCCGCCTGCGCGCGCACGCCGGCGCGCATCAACCGCACCATGCCGCGCGACCATTCAGCGTAATTCTGCGTGAGCATCGGTAGATCGAGCAGCCACTCGCCGGGATAATCGACAATGCGGATGTTGAGACGCGAGGCGCTGCCGCGGATCTGTCCGGCGAAGCGCCCGAGCATGCTCGCCGGCCGATAAAAGACTTCGACGCCGATCTCGCTGATATCAGCGGTGCGGTCCGGCCAGTCCGGCGTACCGCGCGCCATCGCCTCGATGTTCTCGCGATAGGGAAAGCGCGGCAGCGCGCCGGCATGGGTTTCGTCGAGGCGAGCGGCCAGCAGCCGGCGTTCGCCGACAACGTCGAGCAGCGGCATGCGGTTCGGATTATGAAAGGCGCTGAGCAGATTATGGATCAGGCTGGTGATGAACACCGTCTTGCCGGCGCGGCTCAGGCCCGTGACGGCAAGCCAGACGGTCGAACTCTGCGACAGACCGGTCAGGCTGAAGGCGTCGGCGAGACGGGCAGGCCCTTCGTTCAGGACCCCGAGCCAGCGCGAGAAATCTGTGGTCGCCACGTCCGATCCCTTACGCCGTTGCACGACACAAAAGCACGCCGCCGCCGGCCGCGTCGCATCGCCAAACCCCAATGTGACAGATCGGCATGCTCACGGTCGATTGCAAGCCGTCGCGAGACGTGATCGCTGATATCATTCATGAAACAGCAATTTAATAGACGCGTAGGGAATCGCTTCTTAAGATCGGCGGATGACCAAAGCCGCCGTGATCGACCGACCCTATGAGCCTTTGTTCTTTTCGCCGTTCGTCTCCTCCGTGATGCGCGTCGAACCGGGCTGGATCGACCATAACGGCCATCTCAACATGGCTTATTACAACGTGCTCTTCGACCGGGCGCTCGACGAGATGATGGACCTCGTCGGTCTTGGTCAGGCCTATGTCGCCACGCACAAGCGTTCGCTTTTCATCGCCGAGGTCCATCTGCGTTATCTGCGCGAATTGCACGCCGACGATCCAGTGCGAGTGACGGTGCAGCTTCTCGGCTACGACGAAAAGCGGCTGCACACGTTCGAGCAGCTTTACCACGCTGTTGACGGCTGGGTTTCGGCGACCTCCGAGAACATGGCGCTGCATGTCGATCTGGCGACGAAGAAGACGGCCGCCCTGCCGGCTTCGGCGGGGAGCACGCTGGAAAAGATGAAAGCCGCGCACGCCCGCCTGCCGCAACCCGAAGCAGTCGGCCGTCACGTCGCGATGCCGGGACATTAGGCCCGCCCACAATCCTCTGAAATGAAGCTGATCGGTCCCAACGCTGGCTGATTCCCTGTCCGCAGTCCGAAAAGCCGCCTTTTTGCACCGACGGCCTCGCAAAAGCCGCCCCCGAGTGCCATTTTAAGGACGCTTGCGAATCTCCCTCGGCCCGTCGGAGAGATCGCCGCGATTTTCACGGAATAACAAGCGCTTGGCATATTCTCCGACCCCCTCTCGTAGCGTTTCCGGGGCTGGCCCGGCACCGGGCGGCATTGCCGCGCGCGCCATGCCGGCGGCACAGGCGCCGTACCTGCGCGATCTCAATCCCGAACAGCGCGAGGCGGTCGAGACGCTGGATGGGCCGGTGCTCGTCCTCGCCGGCGCGGGGACAGGCAAAACGCGGGTTCTGACCACGCGCATCGCGCATATTCTGGCGACCGGGCGGGCGCGGCCGTCGGACATCCTCTCGGTGACCTTCACCAACAAGGCGGCGCGCGAAATGAAGCTGCGTGTCGGCCAGATGGTCGGCGAGGTCGTGGAAGGCATGCCGTGGCTCGGCACGTTCCACTCCATCGGCGCAAAGATCATGCGCCGCCATGCCGAAGCCGCCGACCTCAAGCCGGACTTCACCATTCTCGGGGTCGACGATCAGATCCGTTTGCTGAAGCAGCTTCTCGCGGCCGAGAATCTGGACGAGAAACGCTGGCCGGCGCGCGTTCTCGCCGGCATGCTCGATAGCTGGAAGAACCGCGGGCTGACGCCCGATCAGGTCCCCGCAGGAGAAGCGGCCGCCTTCGCCAACGGCAAGGGCAAGGCTCTCTATCGCGCCTATCAGGAGCGGCTGAAGGTGCTCAACGCCGCCGACTTCGGCGACCTGCTGCTGGAGAACATCCGCATCTTCCGCGAACATCCTGAAGTGCTGCGGATGTACCAGAACCGCTTCAAGTATATTTTGGTCGACGAGTACCAGGACACGAACGTCGCGCAATATTTGTGGCTGCGGCTGCTGGCGCAACCGACATCTTCTGTCATTCCGGAAGCCGCGCAGCGGCTGTCCGGAATCCATACTCATGGCGACACAACTTCACCCTCTCCCCTTGAGGGCAAGAAAGAGCAGAAAAACATCTGCTGCGTCGGCGACGACGACCAGTCGATCTATGGCTGGCGCGGTGCCGAGGTCGACAACATTTTGCGCTTCGACCACGATTTTCCCGGCGCAAAGGTGATCCGGCTCGAACGCAATTATCGCTCCACCGCACACATCCTCGCCGCAGCCTCGCATCTCATCGCCCACAATGAAGGCCGGCTCGGCAAGACGCTGCGCACCGAGGACGTGCCCGGCGAAAAGGTCACCGTCACCGGCGCGTGGGATTCGGAAGAGGAAGCCCGCGCCATCGGCGAAGAGATCGAGCAGTTGCAGCGCAATGGCGGCAACGGCAAGCCGCACAATCTCGACGAGATCGCGATTCTTGTGCGCGCCTCGTTCCAGATGCGTGAATTCGAAGATCGCTTCGTCACCCTCGGCATGCCCTATCGCGTCATCGGCGGCCCGCGCTTCTACGAGCGCGCAGAAATCCGCGATGCGCTCGCCTATCTGCGCGTCATCCATTCGCCGGCCGACGATCTTGCCTTCGAGCGCATCGTCAATGTGCCGAAGCGCGGTCTCGGCGACGCGACGATCCAGACGCTGCACGATCACGCGCGGCGCCAGCGCATTCCGCTGTTCGAATCCGCGCGCGTGATGTCAGCGACCGACGAGTTGAAGCCGAAGCCGCGTAACGCATTGCGCACCGTGGTGGAAAATTTCGACCGCTGGCGCGCGCAGAAGGAGGCACTGCCGCACACCGAACTGGCCGAGATGGTGCTCGATGAATCCGGCTACACCGAGATGTGGCAGAAGGACCGTTCGGCGGACGCCGCCGGCCGCCTCGAAAACCTGAAAGAGCTTGTCCGCTCCATGGAGGAGTTCGAGAATCTCGCGGGCTTCCTCGAACATATCAGCCTCGTCATGGACACCGACCGCAGCGACGGCGGCGAAGCCGTTTCGATCATGACGCTGCATTCCGCCAAGGGGCTGGAGTTCGACACCGTGTTCCTGCCCGGCTGGGAGGAAGGTCTGTTTCCGCACCAGCGCGCGCTCGACGACAGCGGCCGCGCCGGTCTCGAAGAGGAACGCCGCCTCGCCCATGTCGGCATCACGCGCGCGCGCCGCCGCGCCAAAATCTACTTCGCCACCAACCGGCGCATGCATGGCTTGTGGCAGTCCAACATTCCTTCGCGCTTCCTCGACGAACTGCCCGAAGCGCATGTCACGGTGACGGAAGCGCAAGGCGGCTATGGTTTTGGCGGCAAAAGTGGTTACGGACCGTCGCGCTTCGATTCCATGGGTAGCTTCGGCTCGAATTACGGCACGCCGGGCTGGCAGCGCGCGCAGGCCAACAAAGGCCGTCGCGGGTTCGATGAGGCCGGGCAACCGCGCGGCGGTTTCGAGGACGAGGCCGAGCATTTCTCGCAGGACCCGAAGGATGCAAAGCGCGCGGCCCAGCGCGGGCCGACTTATGGGGCGCGCCGCGAACCGCAAAGCCGGCGGCCGCTGACCATCGAAGGCGAACTGATCGCGAAATCGACCGGCACGCCGTCGAACTTCGACATCGGCGAACGGGTCTTCCATCTCAAATTCGGCAATGGCAATGTCATCGCCGTCGACGGCAACAAGCTGACGATCCTGTTCGACCGGGCCGGCGAGAAGCGCGTGGTCGACAGTTTTGTTGAGAGGGTGTGACGCGATGCGAGGGCTGAGAATTTTGGGCGTCGCAGCCATCGGCTCAATGATCGGCGCGACCGGCAGCCCAGCGCAGGCGCAAAACCGGCCGGTGGTCGCCGCCGCAGCGCTGGCGAAAACCCCGCAGCGCTATCTCAACACCCCGATCGTCATGCACGATCTGTATTGCTACAGCGATGCCGGCCATTACGAGTGCCGCACCAAGGCGCCGCTGCGCATCGTCCTCGACAGCGTGAAGCCCGGCGCGGCCAGGACCGCAATGGAAAAGGAATGCGGCGCGCTCGACGGCATCGAGCAATCGCCGACCTGCCGCTTCACGCTCGAACTGGTGCCGACGGAATCGAGCCGCCGCAGCGGCGACTACACCCGCCGCGACAAGCTCGTGACCGGACCGATGGTTTTCGTCACTGCGACAGCGGTGTCGGCGCGAAAAGACTGACAACTGCCGGCAGTTCAAGATTTTGGTCCGGGACCACATGCCGCGCGCAATGACGGCTTCCCAGCGAGGACAGCATCGATGACCGAAAGTAAAAGCCGTTACACCGGCGGGTGTCTTTGCGGCGCGTTGCGTTATGAAGCGGACGGTGAGCCGCGACTTGCCGGTCACTGTTATTGCGCCGATTGCCGCAAAGCGTCCGGCTCCGGCTTCATTCCGTTCATGGGTTTTGCAAGCAGCGCCGTTCGCTTCAGCGGCCCGACGCGACAGTTCACATCGAAAGCGGCGAATGGCGGTGACGCGGTGCGCAATTTCTGCCCTGCCTGCGGCAGTCTCGTTTTCGGCGGCATAGTTGGAACGGACGACTCGCACACGATCTATGCGGGAAGCCTGGATGACCCTTCGCTCTTCCGCCCGTCGATTGCGATCTTCGCTCGCGACCGCCCGGCCTGGGCCGTCATTCCGCATGGCTTGAAGGTCTTTGACACGATGCCGTCAAAATAGACTTGATCCCATCAAAATAGACTTGCCCCTGCAGCCGTCAGATACACGGCATGGCCCGTTCGATGATTGCATCCACGTCGATCTTTGCATCGAGCGCGCCGTAGGACAGTCCGGGTCGATCGCCAAGCCGCGCGGCGCAAAAGCCGTCAAACACGAAGCTCGGCGCAACCGTTAATAAAGCCGCAGCTTGCAAGGCAAGCGCCAAAACCTCGGCAAGCCGCCGCGCGCCGGATTCGTCGGCCGGATGCGCGATGTACTCCTTGACGTCCGCGACGGCGCGGTCGAGCGCCGTATTCGCGCCCCGCGCCTGCTCCAATTCCGCAATCACGACTTCCGCCGACTTTGGATCGCGCTGTAGCGCGCGCAGGATGTCGAGGCAGATGACATTCCCCGACCCTTCCCAGATCGAATTGAGCGGCGATTGACGATACAGACGCGGCATCACGCTTTCCTCGATGTAGCCGGCGCCGCCATGCACCTCCATCGCTTCATAGACGAGATTCACCACACGCTTGTTGATCCAGTATTTACCGGTCGGAGTCGCGATGCGCGAAAAAGCGGCGGCCGCTTCGTTCGTCGCGCCCTCGTCGAAGCTGCGCGCAATGCGGAAGGCAAGAGCGGTCGCGGCTCCGGACTCCAAAACCATGTCGGCAAGCAAGGTCCGCATCAGCGGCTGGTCGATGAGTTTCTTTTGAAAGGCGCTGCGATGCGCCGCGTGCCACAGCGCATTGGCAAGGGCCTGCCGCATATAGGCGGCTGGCGCGACGATGCAGTCGAGCCGCGTATGATGCACCATGTCGATAATGGTGCGCACGCCACGGCCCTCTTCGCCGATGAGCACGGCGTAAGCATCGTGGTATTCGATTTCGGCCGACGCATTGGCGCGATCGCCAAGCTTGTCCTTCAGCCGCATCAGGTGAATGGCGTTGCGCTCGCCGTCGGGCTGCCAGCGCGGCGCCAGAAAGCAACTCAGGCCCTTGTCGGTGTAGGCAAGGGTGAGGAAAGCGTCGGACATCGGCGCCGAGCAGAACCATTTGTGTCCGGTCAGCCGGAATGCACCGTCTCCGCCGTCGCGGGTCGCGCGCGTCGTGTTGGCGCGGACATCGGAGCCGCCTTGTTTCTCCGTCATCGCCATTCCGATGTTGACGCCGGATTTTTCAACCATCGGTCGCGAAGATGGATCATACGTAGCGGACAGGATTTTTGGCGACCACAGCCCAAAAACATCCGGCTGCGCCTTGAGCGCGGCGAGCGATGCATAGGTCATGGTCATGGGACAGCAGACGCCGGGTTCGGCCTGCGCCATCAAAAATTCCAGCGCCGCATGCAATACGTGGCCGGCCGTCGTGCCGGTCCATGCCACGGCGGATACACCGGCGCCGATGCCCAATTGCATGAGTTGATGATAGGCGGGATGGAACTGCACTTCGTCGATGCGGTCGCCGTAGCGGTCGAACGCCTTCAACTGCGGCGGATTGCCGTTCGCCTGCATCGCCCAGTCGGCCACGTCGCTCGCTCCGCATGCCGCGCCGAATGCCGAAAGCCGTTCGGCATGGCTCTTGCCGCCCGCGTGCGCGACGGCGGCCTGAAACGCGATGTCGCTTGTGTAGAGATTGACCCCTTCGAACGGCGGCGGCTGGTTGGCGACGTCATGCGTTTCGAGATGCGTGCGCGGGCGTTCGTAAATCATGACGGCCTCCAGACTGCCGGTCTCTGAGGCTCCCTTTGTAAACCGTTCGCTCCGAAAACACCCGCCGAACTCTCTTCCCCGCATGGAGGAAGAGAGCAACGCGGTGGCCATTCATATCTGCTTTCCCGTGCAGAGAGGAGCGCGGGGTCAGACCCGCAACGCCTTGAACGGCATGGACGGCAACGGCGGAATGAACCGCACGCCCTCAGCCTTCACCGGCGGACATCCTGTTGGGAGATAGGGGATCGTCCCGGCCAGATCGGTGTCGTCGATGAGTTGGAAGCGGCTGTCGCTGCCCTTCTTGCGCGCCGCGGCGTAAGGCGCGTAGTGCGGATCGTTGGCGAAGGCCTCGACCGCCGCAGCCGACGGAAACGCCAGAAGGGCGATAAAACTGGTTTCCAGAGGCTTGCCCTCCAGCGTCTTCACGTTGCTGCTGCGCGCGAGATATTTGCCGCCATGCTTGTGCACCAGATCGTGGGCCGAGGCCGCGTAGGCCGGAATCCAACGGTCGTTCGTCACCTTGATGTCTGCGATCAAATAAACGGTCATCGACTTTACTCCACTGGTCGGTTGTTCGGCACAGGACTATCCTGTGACGTGACCGCAGCCTCGCAGGAGAGCGCCGGACCGGGCCAGTCCACGAACTGGAGCGGGCCGGTCTTGAATCTGGACTGGCTGCGCCAAATTCCCTGGCTATCCTCGCTGCCGCTCAGAGGTCAGCAGATGACGCAAGCCGGATACAAGCAGTTCTGCCCTGTCGCCATGGCCGCCGAAGTCCTCTGCACGCGCTGGACCATCGTGCTGTTGCGCGAACTGATCGCGGGATCGACGCGATTCAACGATCTGCGGCGCGGCGTTCCGAGAATGTCGCCGACACTGTTGTCTCAACGGCTCAAGGAGTTGGAGGCCGCCGGCATCGTCACGCGCACGGAAGTCAGATCGGAAAAGGGCGTTTACGAATATCGGATGACGGAGTCCGGCAGGGACCTCACGCCAATCATCGAAGCGATGGGGTTGTGGGGACAGAGATGGATCGAGACGCGGCAGTCGTTGAAAAATCTCGATCCGTCGCTACTGATGTGGGACATGCGGCGCAATCTCAATCCCTCGCCGCTGCCCGACCGGCGCACGGTGATACAGTTTCTATATCAGGAGCTACCGGCATCGAAACGCTCCTGGTGGCTGGTCGTCGAACCGCGTGGCGAGGTCGATCTGTGCTGGACCGATCCGGGATTCGACGTCGATCTGTATGTCTCGACCGACCTGCACACGATGACGGCGATCTGGATGGGCCACACCACTGTCGCCAAAGAGAGCGCAAAGCTTGCGCTGACAGGAGATCAGGACATCGCGCGCAGTATGCAGACATGGCTCGGACTCAGCCGCTTTGCCGCCGCACCGAAGCGTGCTTCCGCTTGAGATTAAACCCTACTTCTTCTCCAGCATCAGCGTGCCTTCCTTCTGGATTGTCGGCACGATCCGTTCGGCGAGTTTGTGCAGCAGCCACGGCAGAGTCACTTCGAGCTGCACATGGTCTTCGCGCACGTCGATGAGGCCGCTCGCCGCCTGCCCGATGGCGCTGACATGGAAGCGAAGCTGGTCGCCGGTCCATGTCTCCTCGCCGATGGTCATGAACTGGCTGTATTTCGTGCGCGCGTCGGCAAGGCCGCTCTTGAGACGGCGCACGGCTTCGTCCTTGCCGAGTCTGTGCGGAATCGAAACGGTGAGTGCGTTGGACATCGTGTCTCCCTGCAATCTCGCTGCGGTTGCTTGCGATCCGGCGGCCGTTCAAGTGCGCGCGGCCAGTCGCTTCTCCAGGCTGTCTGCGATATAGGAAGCCGCGCGCGGATCGGCCACATCGGCCGGCCTCGAAGACCCGTTTTCCGGCGCAACCCGCTTTCACAGTGAGGCGCGGAGCGCCACGTTTCCTCCGCATCCCTGCGTCATCACACTCGCCTCTTCCTCGCTCGGACCATCCCTTCGATCATGTCAGACGCCGCTTCCGATCAGCCAATCACCCTTTATGTCGATGCCGACGCCTGTCCGGTGAAGGACGAGATCTATCGCGTCGCCGACCGCTTCGCACTGCAAGGCGTGGCGCTTGCCGTCGTGGTCGTCGCCAACAGCCCGATTGCCGTCCCGCGCGCACCCATGATCAGCCGTGTCGTCGTCGGTGCGGGGCTCGACGCCGCCGATGATTACATCGCGGAGCGCGCCCGGCCCGGCGACATCGTCATCACCGCCGACATTCCCCTGGCCGGCCGGGCGGTGAAGGCCGGGGCGGAGGTTTTGGCGCCCGACGGCCGGGCGTTTACCTCCGAAACCATCGGGCTCGCACTCGCCACCCGCAACCTCCTGAGCGACCTGCGCTCGGCCGACTCTGTGACCGGCGGGCCACGGCCTTTTGCGCCGCGCGACCGATCTGCCTTCCTCCAGGCTCTCGACCAGACGCTGCGCCGGCTTTCACGCAATGGTTACGGTCGAACCAATTTGCCTTCTGGGAATTGAGGAGATGGCCCACCGTTATACTTGTCTGTCTTTGCGTCTCCTTCGGGCTGTCAGGGGGAAGCAAATCGGCCGTTGATTTAAATTGAGGGATTTCGCTATGCGCCGTTACCGCGTTCTCGCCCTGACACCCTTTCTTTTCGCCGCCACAACACTTTACGCCAGCGTCTCTCCTGCCGCAGCCAGCGTTCTGGTCAACGTGGATAAGACGACGCAGCAAATGACCGTCTCCGTCGACGGCGTGCCGCGCTACCACTGGCCGGTGTCCACCGGACGCGTCGGATGGTCGACGCCGTCGGGAAAATTTACGGCGTTTCGCATGGAGAAGGATCACTTCTCCAAGGAATTCGACGACGCGCCGATGCCGAATTCGGTGTTCTTCACCATGAAGGGGCACGCCATCCACGGCACCAACGACACCCGGCATCTCGGCACCGCGTATTCCCACGGCTGCGTACGCCTCTCGGTCGCGCATTCCGCGGTCTTCTGGGACCTTGTGAAAGAGCAAGGCCTGCCTAACGTTCATGTTGTGATCACCGGCAAGGAAGCGCCGCTGTCGAAGGAGCCGCTAGTCGCAAGCCGCGGCCACAGGGCAGCACCGTCCGCCCCGATGCAGCTTGCGCCTCAGGATGACCAGGACCAGCAGGCCTACGCATCCAACCCTTACACGGCACAGCAACAGCCGGTCCGCGATTATTATTACAATGCGCAGAACGACCGTCAGGTCTACGCGCCACGCCGGACCTATCGCGTCGTGCCGCAGGAATATCAGGAGCACTCGCGTTACCCGCGATATTACGAGCAGGTGCCTGACGACGGTTATGGGTCCTATCGCTGAATGACATCGCGGCCCGGCAATAGCCGGGCTGCTTTGTTTTCGGTTGGGCACCTAAGACTTCGACGCAGTTGAACACCACGTTGCAGGAGGATGTCATGGGATTGCTTGACGACGTCTTGAGCGGACTGGGCGGAAAGAGCAGCTCGGGCACAGGCCAGAGCAGCGGTGGCATGTCGCCGATCACGATGGCACTGTTGGGCCTGCTCGCCTATCACGCGTTCAAGGGTAAAGGCGGCCTCGGCGGCCTGTTTGGCGGCGGCGACGCACAGGATCCGAACGCCACGAGCCCGCAAACCGCACCGAATACTCAGGCCGGCGGCGGTGGACTTGGCGGCCTGCTCGGCGGAGCGGGCGGACTGGGCGGGCTGTTGTCCGGTGCGGCAGCGGGCGGCGGCTTGGGTGGGCTACTTGGCGGATTGATGGGCGGCGGCGCGAATGCGGGCGGCAGTGTCGTCAGCAATGGATTGCAGGACATCATGCGCCGGCTGGAGGAGAACGGTCAGGGCGATGTCGCCAAATCCTGGGTTGGCGACGGTGCGAACAAGCAGATCGCGCCGGACGATCTCGGCAATGCGCTCGGCGGCGATGTCATCAATCATCTCAGCCAGCAGACGGGAATGGACCGCGATGAGCTGTTGCAGAAGCTCAGCCAGGAGCTGCCGCAGTTCGTCGACAAGCTGACACCCAAGGGGCGCGTGCCGACACCAAGCGAAGCTGCCTGAAGGCGGGAAAGCAAAGAGGCCTTTTCCCACTCTCGGGAAGAGGCCTGCATGCGCGGGGTTTTATCCTCTGGGAAAGGCACAACGCCTGCTTCCATGGAGGAACGCCATGATTGCGAAAATCGTCGCTGCGAAAATCGCCCACCCGAAAATCGCCAACCCGAAAAACGCTCTGTCCGCGATATCGGCCTGCGGACTGTTGCTGGTCGCGACAGGATCGGCTTCGGCCGAATTGCTCTCGCGAAAAGATCTCTCGCTCGATATCGCGCTGCTGATCGCGCAGACCGCGTCGCAAACCTGCAAGGCGAACGGCTATAAAGTGACGGTGACCGTCGTCGACCGCGCCGGCCAGCCGATGGTTCAGTTGCGCGGCGACAATGCCAGTCCGCACACCTACGAAAACAGCATGCGCAAGGCCTACACCGCGCGCACGATGCGCGTGCCGTCCAGTCAATTTGCCGAGCGCGTCAAAAAGAATCCGACAACCAGCCAGGTCTTCCTGGCGAATTTCGCGGCGGCACAGGGCGGAGTCCCCATCAAGGTGGGAGACGATGTGATCGGAGCTGTCGGCGTGTCCGGCTCGCCCGGCGGCGACAAGGACGAGGTCTGCGCCAAGGCCGGCCTGGACAAAGCCGCTGACCAGTTGAAATAGCGCCGCGTTTCGGCCGGTCACGCAATCGCATCCAAACATCTGAATGACCGGTTAGCGCGGCCGGCCCGTGCGCTTGTCTTTCGCTTTGGGCAGCAGTGCGGAAAGCCGCATGCCGATGCGTTCGTTGGTAGCGATCTCCGTGATCAGCTTCTTGAGCACGGCATCGCCGAAAGATTCGTAGTTCTTCGCCGGGACCATGAACGATCCCGGTCCACCGATGACGTTGTCGAAATAGTAGCGATCGAGGTCCGGTTCGATCGACACAATGGGCAGGCCGTTGATGCTGACGCCGGCCTTGACCGCCTCATCGCGCGCGGCACGGACATCGCGGCCTGAATTGTTCGAACCGTCGCCTGACACATCGATCGTACGGCGCGCGGACTGGAACGGACTTGTCACCCACAAGCCCATGCCAAAATCGATCGCGCCCGAGATCGACGTGCCGCCGCCATAGAGTTCGCGCCCGGTATGCTCGATGGCGTCGGCGAGCGCGGTGGCCGTCGCCTCGTCCTTCACGATCATCCACGGCACCACGCGCGCCTGCAGAAACTGTCCGGTCCACTGATACATCGTGACAGCAATGGCCTGCGCCATGCCTTCGCGGATCGACTGCAGCACTTTTGGATTACGGAAGGCCGTCGCATAGCCCTCCTTCTGCAGTTGAAACCGCGACTGGCTGACGCTGCCGGAGGCGTCGACCGCGAGGATCAATTGCAAATCGACGTCGGATTTTTTGGTCTGCGCGGCGGCTGGCGTTGCAGCAAGGATGGCCAGGATCAATGTCGGGAGGACCAGAGAAAGGCGCACCGGCATCGCGGCACCGTCCGTTCAGAGCACGCCGGGTATCCAGCGTTTCACCCGCGTCAGATAGTCGATATAGGGCGGCCCGAGCCGCGATTTCAGCCGCTCTTCGTCGTCGCGTACGCGGCGATGAAACCAAAAAATATGGAAGACGAGAAGGGCAACCGCGAACAGTGACCAGAACGTGATCGCGAGACCGACCATGAAGATGAGGTGCCCGAGATACATGGGGTTGCGCGTATAGGCGTAAATTCCGGTATCGACGACGCGATCCGGCGGCACGTCGATGCCGGGTCCGCCGCCGCCATGCGCCGTCCGGTACTGGCCGCTGAGGCGATATTGCAGATAGCCCCATGGCAGAAGCGGGAGAGCCCACGGGATGAAAGCGAAATCGCCCCCGCGCAGAACGCAGTTCACGAGATAGTCCACCAGCACGACGAGGATAGGATAGACCCCGAAGCTGCGGTTCGACGTGCTTTGCAGCCAGCGCACCACGCCGCGGCGCTTGCGCGGGGGCGTGATCACTGTTCCGTCCGTCCCGATCTGGAAATTATCCGGCATGGTTCCATCATACAGGTCTGGCACGAATAATGAGAGCTGTTTGTGGACAACCTGGGTATCCCATTGCGCATAACCGGTGGATAGCCTGCACCCCCAGCATCCGTGGACAGGCGACCCCGCCGCATTTTTCGGCCCGTCCTGTGGACACGGTGGACATCGCCGGCGCAAGCGTTCACACCCGGTGCAAGACTTGTGGACGGCTTGTGGATCGCATGTGAAGAACGCGAACCGTTGGGTTCAAGTCGATAATCCAAATCCTGACCGATCCGCCCCAGAGGATTCCCCCATGTCCGCGCCGTCGTCCCAAAGCAGCACGGTCACGGCGCGCCTTGCCACCGACGAAGCCACAGCCCGGCGCGTCAGCGACATGATCTCCGAGCTTTGCGACGGAGACGACGTCGTCGCCGCGGCGTTCGAGGACGCCGGGGCATGGGCGGCAGCGCTTTATTTCGCTTCGCCTCCGGATGAACCGGCCGTGCGGGCGCTGGTCGGCACCATCGCCGGCGCGGATGCAGCCGAGGCGCTTGTCTTTTCCCGTGTCGCCGAGAAGGATTGGGTGCGGGCGAGCCTCGAAGGACTGGCGCCGGTCACGGCCGGACGCGTCATGGTACATGGCAGCCACGACCGTGCTCGCGTCGCGCCGAACCGCATCGGCATCGAGATCGAAGCCGCCCTCGCCTTCGGCACCGGACACCACGGCACCACGCTGGGCTGCCTGCTCGCGCTGAACGCCGTTGCCAAACGGCAGCATCCGCGCCGCATTCTCGACCTCGGCACCGGCAGCGGCGTGCTTGCTATCGCCGCAGCGAAACTCCTTCGCCGGCCGATCCTGGCGAGCGACATCGACCGGCAGGCGGTGCGCACCGCGCACGCGAATGTGCGGCTCAACACCGCGCGCGACATCCGCCTCGTTCACGCGGCCGGCCTGCAGTCGCCGCCGTTTCGCCGTGACGCACCGTTCGATCTCGTCTTCGCCAATATCTTGCTCGCCCCGCTCAAGGGACTCGCACGCCCGATGCGGCCGCTGCTGGCGCCGGGCGCGACCGTGATCCTGTCCGGCCTGCTCGCCGCGCAGGCCAATGCGGCGCTCGCCGCCTATCGCGCGCACGGCCTGATCCTGGAACGGCGCATCCTGCGCGACGGCTGGGCGACGCTGATCCTGCGGCTGCCAGCAGGTCGCGTTGCCGCCCCTCGCAACCGTGTCTAGATTGAGCGCATGTTCGAAGCGAAATTCCAGACCTTCAACGACCTGAGCGATCCCACTGAAACGCCGCAGCGGATCGCCGCCTTGCGCGCGGCGCTCACGGCCGCGGACTTGCAGGGATTCATTGTTCCGCATGCCGACCGGCATCAGAGCGAATATCTCCCCGCCTCCGACGAACGTCTCGCCTGGTTGACCGGCTTCGCCGGCTCTGCCGGCACCGCCATCGTGCTGGCGGACCGCGCGGCGCTGTTCACCGACGGCCGCTACACCATCCAGGCGGCGCAGCAAGTCGACCCGACGCTGATTTCCATCGTCAACATCACCGATCAACGGCCGGCCGCGTGGATCGAAAGCGAACTGCCGCCCGGCGCGCGGCTCGGCTACGATCCGTGGCTGCATACCATCGACGATGCCGAGCGGCTTGAAAAGGCTTGCGCCAAAGCCGGCGCGACGCTCGTCGCGGTGGACGAGAATCTTGTCGATCTCCTGTGGCGGGACCGCCCGACCGAACCGCTCGGCCGTGTCGCGCTGCACGAGCAGTTTGCAGGCGAAAGCGTGTCGGCCAAGCGCACGCGCATCATGCAGGCGATGCAGAAGCACAACGCCGACGTGCTGGTGATGACCGATCCCACTTCCATCGCATGGACCTTCAATATCCGCGGGCACGACATCGCCCATACGCCGGTGGCGCTCGGCTTCGCGTTGTTGCGGCGCGACCAGAAGCCGCTGCTTTTCATCGACGGGCGCAAACTGACGCCCGCGGTCGAGGCCGCGCTGCAGCGTGAAGCCGACCTGCGCGAGCCGGACGTCTTCATGGCGACGTTGTCGCAATCGAATGATTCACCGGGCCGGGTGATGATCGACAAGGGCTCGGCGGCAAGCGCCATCGTGCAGGCGCTGACGTGCGAAGGCGTCGCCGTGCTGCGCCAGGCCGACCCGGTCACGCAGCTCAAGGCCATCAAAAATGAGACAGAGATCGCAGGCGCGCGCGCGGCGCATGAACGCGACGGGGCGGCGCTGGTGCGCTTTCTCGCCTGGTTCGATCGCGAAGCGCCGCAAGGCAAGCTCACCGAAATCGATGCGGTGAAGGCACTGGAAAGTTTTCGCCGCGACACGGGCCTTCTGAAGGATGTTTCATTTCCGACCATCGCAGGCTCCGGCCCGAACGGCGCGATCGTGCATTATCGCGTCACCGAGGCCAGCAATCGCAGGATCGCAGCGAACGAATTCTTCCTGCTAGATTCCGGCGCGCAATATGAAGACGGCACCACCGACGTCACGCGCACGATTTCCGTTGGCGCACCATCGGACGAGATGCGCGACCGCTTCACCCGCGTGCTCAACGGCCACATCGCGATTGCGCGCGCAAATTTTCCCGAAGGTACGACCGGCGCACAACTCGACAGTTTTGCGCGCCGCGATCTCTGGAATGCAGGTCTCGACTTCGATCACGGCACCGGTCATGGCGTCGGCAGCTATCTCTCGGTGCATGAAGGACCGGCACGCATTTCGAAACTCGGCAGCGTCGCACTCAAGCGCGGCATGATCCTGTCGAACGAACCCGGCTACTACAAGACCGGCGCTTACGGCATCCGCACGGAGAACCTGGTACTCGTCGTCGAGGCGCCGACGGTGGCTGGCGCGGAAAAGCCGCTCAACGCGTTCGAGACGCTGACGCTGGCGCCAATCGACCGCCGCGCCATCATCCCCGCCCAGATGACGGCGGACGATCGTGCGTGGCTTGACGCCTATCACGCGCGGGTGCGCGACACGCTGACGCCGCTGCTCGACTCTGCGGACCGGCAATGGCTTGCGCGCGCGACCGCGCCGCTGTGACCGCAGCCCGCAACTAAGCCCTGCCGATCAGCGTGAACCACTCGTCCTCGGTCAAAACATTGACGCCCGCGTCTTTCGCCTTCGTCAGTTTCGAGCCGGCACCGGGACCGGCGACCAGAATATCCGTCTTCTTCGATACCGAGCCGGCGACTTTTGCGCCGAGCCGTTCAGCCATCGCCTTGGCTTCATCGCGCGTCATCTTTTCCAGCGCGCCGGTGAACACGACCGTCTTGCCGGCGACCGGTGACGTGCTCGCGACTTTCTCGGGCGGCAGTACGGTGATTTCATCAAGCAGACGGCTGAGCGCTTCGCGATTGTGCTTCTCGTTGAAGAATTCGACCACGGCTTCCGCCACGACCTCGCCGATGCCTTCCGCCGCGATCATGTCCTGCCAGGCCTCATTGCCTTTCGAGCGAACGCTTTTTGCCCCCTCGCCTTTCGCGCCTTCGTCCTTGGCCTCGCCGGCTTCAGGCATTTCTGCGGCCAAAGCCGCCTCCTGCAAGGCTTCGATCGAGCCGTAATGGCGCGCGAGCAACCGCGCATTCGTCTCGCCGATGTGACGGATGCCGAGCGCATAAACGAGACGCGGCAGCGCGATGCGCCGCCGCTCTTCGATGGCTGCAAACAGGTTGCCGGCCGAAACCGCGCCGTAGCCTTCGCGCTCCGCCAACTTTTTCGCCGCACGTGCGTCGCGCTTTTGCAAGGTGAAAATGTCGGCCGGCTCCATGATGAGACCGTCGTGATAAAAGGCGCTGACCTGCTTTTCGCCAAGACCTTCGATGTCAAAAGCCTGGCGCGACACAAAATGGCGCAGCCGCTCCACCGCTTGCGCCGGACAGATCAGCCCGCCGGTGCACCGGCGCACCGCGTCTTCCTTGCCGCTGCGCAGATTGACCTCGCGCACGGCATGGCTGCCGCAGGCCGGGCATTTCGTCGGAAATTTATAGCGCTTGGCATCCTTCGGCCGCTTGTCGAGAACGACGTCAAGAATTTGCGGAATGACGTCGCCGGCGCGCTGCACGATCACGGTATCGCCGATGCGGATGTCGCGCCCTTCGCGGATCGGCGCTCCATCGGAGCCAAGACCCTTGATGTAGTCCTCGTTGTGCAGGCTCGCGTTCTGCACCACGACGCCACCCACGGTGACCGGCGCAAGCTTTGCCACCGGCGTCAGCGCGCCGGTGCGCCCGACCTGGATTTCGATGTCGTTGAGGATCGTCGTCGCCTGCTCGGCGGCGAATTTGTGCGCGATGGCCCAGCGCGGCGAACGCGAGACGAAGCCGAGCCGTTCCTGCCAGTCGAGCCGGTCGATTTTGTAGACGACGCCGTCGATATCGTAATCGAGCTTGGCGCGCTTGGCTTCGATGGCCGCATGAAAGGCAAGCAACGCATCGGCGCCGTCGCACTTCTTCCATAACGAATTGACGGACAGCCCCTGCGCGTCGATCCAGTCCAGCATGCCGGACTGCGTGTCCGCCGGCATCGCACTCATCTCGCCCCAGGTATAGGCGAAGAATTGCAACGGCCGCGACGCCGTGACCGTGGCATCGAGCTGGCGCAGCGAACCGGCGGCCGAGTTGCGCGGATTGGCGAACACCGGCTTGCCTTCCGCCTCCTGGCGTTTGTTGAGCGCGAGAAAATCCTGCTTTTTCAGATAAACTTCGCCGCGCAATTCGCACACCGCCGGCGGCTTCCTGCCCTTGAGCGTATTCGGGATCGCCTTGATGGTCCGCACATTGGCGGTGACGTCCTCGCCCTCAAAGCCGTCGCCACGGGTCGCCGCGCGCACCAGTTCGCCGTTCTCGTATCTTAGTGACAGCGACAATCCGTCGATCTTCGGTTCGGCGACGAAGGCTGTTGCGTCATCCTCCGCAAGTTTCAGGAAGCGGCGGATGCGCGCGACGAACTCTTCGACATCCTCCGGCTCAAAGGCGTTGCCGAGCGACAGCATCGGCACAGCGTGGCGGACCTTGGCGAATTTTCCCGACGGTTTTGCGCCGACGCGCAGCGACAGGCTTTCCTGTGTACGCAGGTCTGGAAACCGCGTCTCGATTGCGACATAGCGCTTGCGCAGCGCGTCATAGTCTGCGTCGGAAATCGTCGGCGCATCGTTTTGGTAGTAACGCACATCATGCGCCGAGATCTCATCGGACAGGCGCGCATGCTCGGTCTTCGCCTGCTTCGAAGTCAGCAAATCGACCGGCGTCTTATCCGTTTTGATTTTCGCCGCCATAATATTCCCACTCGTCGTGCGCGTCGCGGAAGGCGCTCATCCCGCCGCGGCGCGGATCAACCGCTCGGCCGCCGCGCGCGCTTCCTTGGTGATCTCCGCGCCCGCAAGCATGCGCGCGATCTCCTCGCGGCGATGATCGGCCGCGACTTCGATGACGCTGGTCGCGACGCGCTTGCCCTTGTCGCGCGCCTCCTTGCTGATGACGAGATGCCGGTCGGCGCGGGCCGCAACCTGCGGCGCATGAGTCACCGCCATCACCTGCACGCGGCTTGCGAGCTGCGCCAGACGCGCGCCGATGGCGTCGGCAACCGCGCCGCCAACGCCGGTGTCGATCTCGTCGAAAACGAGCGTGGGCGCCGACCCGCGATCGGCAAGCACGACCTTGAGCGCCAGCAGGAAGCGCGCAAGCTCGCCGCCAGACGCCACCTTCATCATGGCGCCGGGCTTGGTGCCAGGATTGGTCTGCACCCAGAATTCGACGCGGTCGATGCCGGCGGGACCGGGCGATGATTCATCGGTCGCCACAGAGACGGAAAACTGCGCACGTTCGAGCTTGAGTGGCTTCAGCTCGCCATTGACGAGCTTGCCGACTTTTTCCGACGCCTTGTGCCGCGCTTTCGACAGCGCCTTGGCCTTGGCGAAGAAAATCGCGTCGGCCTCGTCCACGGCTTTTTCCAGCGCCGCGAGCTGCGCCGTTCCGGCGTCGATCAGGCTGACGTCGTGCTCATAGCGCCGCGCCAGCGCCAGCAGATTATCAACCGGCACATTGTATTTGCGGCCCGCCGCGCGTAACGCGAACAAGCGCTCCTCGATGCGCTCGAGTTCGCGCGGATCGTAGTCGGCGATGCGCAATGCCTCTTCGAGATGACCGCGCGCTTCATCGAGAGACATGAGTGCTGCGTCGATCGCCTTCACCGCCGGTTCGATCAGGCTGCCAGCTTGGGCGCCGCGCCGTTCGAGGCGCCGGATCGCGGAAGCCAGCGCCGGAGCGGGCGACTGGTTGCCAGCGACAAGGTCGTGCGTCTCGCGCAAATCCTGCGCGATCTTTTCCGCCTGCATCATGCCGGTGCGGCGCCCGGCAAGCGCCGTTTCCTCGCCATCCTCGGGCGCGAGCTTCTGCAATTCGGCAGCGGCATGGCGCAACCAGTCGGCCTCGCGGGCGGCACGTTCGACCTCAGCGCGCTTGGCCTCGCAATCGGCGCGCGCCGCGGACCGCTGCTCCCAGGCGCGCTCCACTGCGGCGGTGTCGTTGCCGAGTCCGCCAAAAGCGTCGAGCAGCCGCCGATGCGTGGCGGCATCGACCAGCGCCCGGTCGTCATGCTGGCCGTGGATTTCGACCAGCATCGTTCCCAGCGTCTTGAGAAGCTGCACGCTCACCGGCTGATCGTTGATCAACGCGCGGGTGCGGCCGTCGGCGAACTGCACGCGGCGCAGGATCAGGGCGTCCCCCGTCTCGCCGGCCACCGCATTGTCCTTGAGCAGCGACCACACCGGATGCTGCATGCCCGGCTCGAACACGGCCGTCACCTGCCCCTGGTCGGCGCCGCTGCGCACCAGACCGGCATCGCCGCGCGCGCCGAGGGCGAGCGAGAAGGCATCGAGCAGGATGGATTTACCGGCCCCGGTCTCGCCGGTAAGCACGGTCAGACCGGCGGCGACATCGATATCGAGCCGCTCGATCAGAACAATGTCGCGAATGGAAAGCCGGGCCAGCATGTCGGCAGGATACTAGTGCATGATCCCGAAAAGTGGGAACCGGTTTTCGGAAAAGATCATGCATCAACAACAAGCATGATCCCGAAAGGCTTGCCCTCGGACTTGATCCGAGGGTGGAACCGGTTTCGCGGCGATGCTCACGCGATTGAACTAGCCGAGGCCAACGCCCTTGAAAGCCCGGCTGATCCACGATCCCTTGTTTTCGGTCGGCTCGGCGCCGCCCTTCGTCACGAGATTGTAGGCGTCCTTGTACCAGGGGCTGTTCGGGAAGTTATGGCCGAGCACGGCCGCGGCCGTCTGCGCCTCCGCCACGATGCCGAGCGCCATATAGGCTTCGGTGAGCCGCTCCAGCGCTTCCTCGACGTGGCGCGTCCGCTGATAGCGCGTCACCACGACCTTGAAGCGGTTGATGGCGCCGGTGTAATCGTGCCGTTCAAGATAATAGCGGCCGATCGTCATTTCCTTGCCGGCGAGTTGGTCGCGCGCGACTTCCATCTTCTTGCGCGCACTCGCAGCGTATTCGGTGTCGGGATATTTGCGCACAACTTCATCGAGTTCGTTGAGCGCCTTCTCGGTGCGGCCCTGGTCGCGCGTCACATCGGGAATGCGGTCGTAATAGGATGACCCGATCAGGTACTGCGCATAGGCCGCCTCGGGCGTGCCCGGATGCAACGCCAAATAGCGCTTCGAGGTCGAGATGGCCTCGTCATAGTCCTTCGCCTGATAGGAGGCGAAGGCACTCATCAGCAGCGATTTGCGCGCCCATTCGGAATAGGGATGCTGGCGGTCCACTTCCTCGAAGCGCTTGAGCGCGTCTCTCGAATTACCCTTCTCGTTGAGCAGGAAGAGACCTTCGTTATAGAGCTTGTCGGCCGGCTCGTCGGGAGCCTGCACATCATGGTCTCCGAACAAATTGCCGAGCGCGGTGATCTGGGTGCAACCGCCGACCGTCAGCAGCAGCAGGCCCACGACGAGGGCGCGCAGCGAATTTCGCGCAAACGCATGGTGTGAGGCCTTCGCGCCAACTCGCGTCTCCGCGTCATGGCGTACGGACAGTTCCGGCACAATCGACTCCGTCATCAGCATTTTCGAAAATCGCCCCGATGCGCTTGCTCTCACGTCCGCCGCTCCCCGCGACGTCATTAGAGCATTTTCCGGCTCAGTGAAATCCGGTCCATCCAAGAAATGCGCCGGCCAAGCGATTATAGCGGCATTCAGCCCGGATTATGGCGGCGATCCGGATCTCTGTTTGCGCGTATTCTGACCGCAAAACCGGCAGCTTCGCCACACGTCCAGGGATATTCCGCGGAATCGGTGCTTATGAGCGATCCGGCCCATAGACAGGCACGGCCAGACCGATGGCCGGCTCGACCGGGCTGCGGCCACGCCGCGAGGCCGGCTCTTTCTCTTCGACGATCGTCCAGGCGCTGCGATCGGCCATCAGGGCGGAGAGGACAGCATGATTGATGCCGTGTCCGCCGCGGAACGACCGGAACGCACCGAGCAACGGCGCGCCCGCGAGCGACAGGTCGCCAACCGCGTCGAGAACCTTGTGACGCACGAATTCGTTGGAATAGCGCAGGCCTTCCGGGTTGAGCACGCCGGTCTCGGTCACCACCACCGTGTTGTCGAAGCTGGCGCCGAGCGCGTAGCCCGCGCCCCATAGCTTGGCGACATCGCGCATGAAACCGAACGTCCGCGCACGGGCGACATCACGGCGATAGCTCACCGGATCGATATCGACGGCGAACGCCTGACGCCCAATCGACGGATGATCGAATTCAATTTCGGTCTCGACACGAAAACCGCGATCGTAAGGACGCAGTTCGCCGAAGGCGGCTCCGTTCGTTATCCGAACCGGCTTCAAAACCTTGATGAAGCGACGCGCGGCGCGCTGGTTGACGATGCCGGCCTGCGCAATCGCGGCGCAGAACGGCTCGGCGCTGCCGTCGAGAATCGGGACTTCATGACCATCGAGTTCGACGGTCGCATTGTCGACGCCCATGCCGCGCAGGGCCGACAGAACGTGTTCGGCTGTGGAAACCTGTGCCCCCGCACCGTCGCCAAGGACCGTGGCAAGGTCGGTTGCGGTCACATGACGGAAATCGGCGCGGATTTCGCGATCAGGCTGGCCATCGACGCCAGATTTGATGAAGAGGACGCCGGAATTTTCATCCGCAGGGCTGAGAGTCAGGCTGACAGGCAGGCCCGAATGGACGCCGATGCCTTGAACAGATACCTGACCCCGCAGCGTGGTCTGTTTGCCAGCTTTCATTCCCTCGACCAACCCCAACAGGGTCCCCCGTCACTGCCCGCTTCCCGCTCGCGTGCCTGCGACCTCCCTTCGGCCACGACAACACACGGATTAATGAGAAGCTCTCCGCGGCACTTTCCGTCTCCCCAAAGACAAAAGTGCTTGAACACGAAGCACCTTAGCCACGGAGTGCCGCAACTCAACACACCCTTTGTTACAGACTGTTACCGCGATGCTGCCGCATTCCCGTCAGTTTGCGGCCTTTTTGAAGATGCGGCGGCAGTCCGCGCATGCGTCTCCGCGGCGTGGCCATAAGCGGCCACGCCGGGAGATAGGTACTATTGATTTCAATAAGTTAACAGGATGCTAGCCAAGTTCGCCCGGGACAAAAGAAAACCGCCGGGAACCTTTTGGGCACCCGGCGGTCGGCTGAATTGTGATGTCAGTTGGCCTGGCGGCGCAGGAAGGCCGGAATGTCGAGCTGATCCTCTTCCTGGGGATTATGCACAGCGGTTTGCCGGCCCATCGGATCGAGGCCCTGGGGCGCCGATCGCTTGGCATATTCCGATACCGGATCGGGGCCGCGTGATTCGTGCATGCGCTGCGTCGGACGCTGCGGCTGCTGGCGCGGAGCCTGACGGGCTTCCGGCGGGACATCCGCACGCTGTTCGTCGCGGCGACCGAGGCCGACCGAGGCAAGGCGCTGTAACAGCGACATCCGCCCCTTCTCGACATGATCGGCTTCGACCTGCCCGGCGCGATGGGCGCGGAGCTGGTTCTGGCCCGGGATCGGCAGTTCATCGATGCGCGGCATGCGCGGCGCACGTTGCGGCATGCGCTCAGCCTGCGGCGGGATGAAATGCTGCTGCTGGGGCATTTCCGGCGCCGCCGTCGGGATCATGCCCTGCGGTTCCGGAAACAGCGACGGCTTCGGCGGAATCGGACGGATCTGCACGTCTTCATGCTGCATCGGCTGAGTCAGGGCCGCAGCGACGGCCGCCTGCGCTGCCGATTCGGCCGGAGCCTGGATCGGCAAGGAGGCTTGCACCGGTGCCGCAGCGGGAGCCGCGACAGGCGCAACCGGAGCTGCGGGACGCGAACGCAGGGTCGACGGATCGGCACGGCCGATCTGTTCGGCGTTGCGCTGCGAATCAGCCCGCAACCGCTGCGCGATTTCCGCAAGACGCGTATCCGGCTGGGTGACCGCCGGTGATTCGGACTCCTCGGTCTGGCCGAGTGCCACCTTGTCGATGCCGGTCGCCACGACCGACACGCGGATGACGCCGTCGAGGTTTTCGTCGAAGGTCGCGCCGACGATGATGTTGGCGTCCTGATCGACTTCCTCGCGGATGCGGGTCGCGGCCTCGTCGACTTCGAACAGCGTCAGGTCCTTGCCGCCGGTGATCGAGATCAGCAGCCCCTTGGCGCCCTTCATCGAGGAATCGTCGATCAGCGGATTGGCGATCGCGGCTTCCGCGGCGGTGAGCGCGCGCTTCTCGCCCGAGGCTTCGCCGGTCCCCATCATCGCCTTGCCCATCTCGCGCATCACGGCGCGCACATCGGCGAAGTCGAGATTGATCAGGCCTTCCTTGACCATCAGGTCGGTGATGCAGGCGACGCCCGAATAGAGCACCTGATCGGCCATGGCGAAGGCGTCGGCAAACGTCGTCTTCTCATTGGCGATGCGGAACAGGTTCTGGTTCGGGATGATCAGCAGCGTGTCCACGACCTTGTGGAGTTCCTGGATTCCCGATTCGGCGAAGCGCATGCGGCGCGCGCCTTCGAAATGGAACGGCTTGGTCACGACGCCGACCGTGAGGATGCCGAGTTCGCGTGCAACACGCGAAATCACCGGAGCCGCACCGGTGCCGGTGCCGCCGCCCATACCGGCGGTGACGAACACCATGTGCGCGCCAGACAGATGATCGCGGATTTCATCGAGCACTTCTTCGGCCGCCGCGCGTCCGACTTCCGGCTGCGAGCCGGCGCCGAGACCTTCGGTGACCTGCGCGCCCATCTGGACCACGCGCTCGGCCTTCGACATGGTCAGAGCCTGCGCGTCGGTATTCGCGACAACGAAGTCGACGCCCTGCAGTCCGGCCGTGATCATGTTGTTCACGGCGTTGCCGCCGGCGCCACCGACGCCAAACACGGTGATACGCGGCTTGAGTTCCCGGATGTCAGGGATCTGCAGATTGATGGTCATGATTGCCTCTTCATTGTGCGAGCGCGCACCCTATGCATCCGGTCTGCCGCCGGCTGCTTTGTGAAAACTGTCGATGGATCCGTCAAAAGCTTTCGCGAAGCCATTGCCCCACCCTGGTGATGTAGCCGTCCGTTCCTGTCATCATGCGTCGCGTTGGCCGCGCTTCGTAGTGTTCGCTTTGTGCTTCCTGCGGGTAAACGAGCAGGCCCGCGCTGACCGCGAAGGCCGGCCCCTTGGCCGCGTCTGGCAATCCCGAAATGCCGAGCGGCCGTCCGACGCGCACCGGGCGCCCGAGAATCTGCGCGGCAAGCTCTGGCAGGCCGACCAATTGCGAAGCTCCGCCCGTGAAGATGACACGCGCGCGTGGTTCTGATGCGAAGGGAGACGCGGCCAGCCGGTCCCGCACCATCTCCAGAATTTCCTCGGCGCGTGGCTTGATGATACGCACAAGGTTCGCGCGCGAAACGAATTGCGGCGTGTCGCGATCATTGTCGCCGACAGGCGCTACGGTGATCATGTCGCGCTCGTCCGCACCGCCGGACAGCACTGTGCCATAAACCGCTTTGATTCGCTCGGCATCGGCGATGCGCGTGTTCAACCCGCGTGCGATGTCCATGGTCACGTTGTGACCGCCGAGGGCGAAACCGAACGCATGCACGAAGTGACCGCCGGTGAAAACCGCGCCGGTCGTCGTGCCGGCGCCGAGATCGATGACGGCGGCTCCGAGTTCGGCCTCATCGTCGGCAAGCGTCGAGAGGCCCGCCATATAGGGTGCAGCCACCATCGCCTCGACATCGAGATGGCAGCGCTCGATCGCCAGCATCAGATTGCGGGCGACGAGAACTTCCGCCGTCACCACGTTCATGTCGACACCGAAGCGGCGGCCGAGCATGCCGCGTGCATCGCGGATGCCACGCGCCTCGTCGAGTGCAAAGCCGACGGGAAGCGAATGCAGGACGGCGCGGTCGTCGCGCACGGAGTTGCGGCTGCCGGCATGGAGCACGCGGGCGATGTCGCCGTCGGTGACTTCCGGGCCCGACAGGTCGACGCTGGCGCAGAGCAATTCGCTGGCGAGACGGCCGGCGGCAACCGACACGATAACTGAATCGACTTCGACACCGGCCATGCGCTCGGCAAGGTCGACGGCATGGCAGATCGCCTGCTCAGTCTGCGCGAGGTCGATGACGGCGCCCGCCTTCATGCCGCGCGCGACGGTGTGCGCAATGCCGAGAATCTCAACCGAATGCGTGCGGCGCGGCAGGACATCCTGCTGCTCGCAGGGACGCAGCCGCGCGATCAGGCAGGCGATCTTGCTGCTGCCGACGTCGAGCGCGGCAACCACCGTGCTGCGCTTCTTCGAAATCGGCTTCATCTTCGGCGCGACACCATAATGGAGCGACGTCATGCGTCCTCTCCCTTGTGCTTGGCCTTTTCCAGTTTTTTCGCCTTGGCGACCGCGTCTTCGCGCGCCTTCGCCGCCTCATCGGACAACCGCACGGTCACCTGATACGGCAGCCGCATATCGACGACCGTGATGTCACGCGACAGCAGTTTCTGTTCGTGGTCGAGCTTGACGACTTCCGCCAGCGCCTGATCGAGATTGTCTTCCGGCAACTTGATGTCGAGACCATTCTTGAGGTGGATGTTCCAGCGGCGCTGGGCAACGAAAATGGCGGCGCGCATCGGTTCGCGCAGTTCGGGGTAGCGGCCGAGGATTTTCAAGAAGGCCTGGGCCTGGGTCTCGGCGCCTTCGCCGACCACGAGCGGCAGACCCGTGAAGCGGCGTGGCACGTAAGGCTCGAGCACGGTACCGTCCGAAGCGATGACGGAAACGCGTTTGTTTTCCTGCCACAGGGCGAAGGGCGTGCGCTCCGTGATCTCGATATGCAGGCGGCCCGGATAGAGTTTCAGCACCGTAGCGCTGGCAATCCACGCGCTGGCCTGAAGGCGTTCGCGTGCGACATCGGCGTCGAGGAACAGAAGCGAGGTGTTGCCGGTGACGCCGGCAAGGGTCAGCACGTCCTCGCGGTTGAGCTGCTTCTGCCCCGACAGGGCGATCGACGTGATGCGGAAGCCGGCGGCATTGGCGGCGGAATCGCGCAAGTCGATAAGGAACGCGGTGAACTCGTCGATGTGGCCGCCGCGCGCGGCGCCGTAGCCGGCGCTGGCCGCGATCAAAAGAAGGGTGGCGGCGATACCGGTGCCGCGGCGGGTCCGGGCCAGCATGAATGCGGTGCGATGGAACAGGCGGGTGGCGCGTTCCTGCAGTGTGAGCGCGGCTACATTTTCGGAAATGGCAGACTTGGGCATGCGGCGCTGGCGCGACGCGGAATTTCGTGACGTGACGCTCCGCCGGCGCGAGCGGACCGGGAGGATCCGCTTCAGCGATTCAAAGAGGCGTCCTCGACCATCCATCGTGCTAACTCATCGAACGAGATGCCGCCATAGGCGGCCAGTTCGGGCACGAGTGACGTCTCGGTCATGCCGGGTTGCGTGTTGACCTCGAGACAGAACAGTCCTCCGATTCCCTCGACACGGTCGTCGAAACGGAAGTCTGCCCGGCTCACGCCCCTGCAGCCGAGCGCACGATGTGCCGCAAGAGTCAGTCTTCGGACCTCTTGGTAAACTTTTGGTAAAAGTTTAGCGGGTAGCTCGTGCTTTGACCCACCCGGGGCATATTTTGCCTCGTAATCGTAAAACCGTACCGTCGGAACGATCTCGATGACCTCGGTCGGCTCGTCCTTGATGACGGCGCAGGTCAGCTCCTTGCCGGGTACGAATTTCTCGATCAGCAGGCGATCGCCGAACGCCCAGTCGTTGCGATAAAGTTCCTGCGGCGGATGGCTCTGTCCTTCCTGCACCAGGAAGACGCCGAAGCTCGATCCTTCCGCCACCGGCTTGATGACATAGGGCGGCGCGATCAGATGGCCCTTCGACGCCTCCTGCCGCGTGGCGACCAGACCTTCGGCGACCGGAACGCCGGCCTGGGCGAGGACGAGCTTCGCGGCATCCTTCTGCATTGCCACGGCGGACGCGAAGACGCCGGAATGGCTGTAGGGGATGCCCATGACTTCGAGCACGCCCTGCACCGTACCGTCTTCACCGCCGCGGCCGTGCAGCATGACCAGCGCCACATCGGGTTTGAGGTCGGCGAGAACCGCCGGAATGTCACGGCCGACATCGATACGTGACACCTTGAAACCCTGACGCTCGAGCGAATCGGCGCAAGCCTTGCCGGAGCGCAGCGACACCGGCCGCTCCGCCGACCAGCCACCCATCAGGACCGCGACATGTTTTGCCATGCTTCGCCTATTCCTTCGTGTCGGCTGTTTCGCCGATGCGCTTGATTTCCCAGTCCAGCGTGACGCCGGAAGTCTCGTGCACGCGCTTGCGCACCGTTTCGCCCAGCGTCTCGATGTCGGAAGCCGTGGCGCCGCCGAGATTGATGAGGAAGTTGCAGTGCATCTCCGAGACCTGCGCGTTGCCGACTTTCAGACCGCGGCAGCCGGCGGCATCGATCAACTGCCAGGCCTTGTGGCCGGGCGGATTCTTGAAGGTCGAACCACCGGTGCGGCTCTTGATCGGCTGCGTCGCTTCGCGCGACTCGGTGATCTTGTCCATTTCGGCGGCTATGCTGGCGCGATCGCCCGGCTCGCCTGCAAATGTTGCTTGCGTGAAGATTAATTCGTCCGACACGCCGCAATGCCGATAGGTGTAGTGCATGTCGGCGTTGCTCAGCACATGCACGCGCCCCTGGCGATCAACCGCGCGCGCGGAAACGAGCGCATCCTTGGTCTCGCGGCCATAGGCGCCGCCGTTCATGCGCAAGGCGCCCCCGATGCCGCCGGGAATGCCCCGATAGAATGCCAAGCCGGCAAGGCCTGCATCCTGCGCCGCACGCGCGACCTTCACGTCGGGCACCGCCGTGCCGGCCGTAATGCGGTAATCGTCTTCGAGCACGATCGCGTTGAAGCCGCGGCCGAGCCGCACGACGACGCCGCGAATGCCGCCGTCGCGCACGATCAGGTTCGAGCCGAGCCCGACCACGGTGAGCGGAATGTCTGGCGGCAGATGCGCCAATAGGTAAGCGAGATCGTCCTCGCCCTCTGGCATGAACAAAACCTCGGCCGGGCCGCCGACGCGAAACCAGGTCATGTCGGACAAAGGCTGGTTCGCCAGAAGACGGCCACGCAGATCAGGCATGGCGGCTTGAAGATCGGACCGGAGATCGCTGGATGTCGACGTCATGCGTGACCCATGACCTGATCGAACCACGCGGTCAAAATCTTGCGGCCGGCACGCGCGGTCGCCGCGCCGTGTTCGCTGGCCTGCCGACGGATCTCGCGCGGATCAATTCCGGCCTTGCCGAGTTCGACCGTGTGACCGACGAGCCATTGCTCAATGCGCGCGGGATCGGCCTCGATATGAAACTGGAGCGCGAGGATCGTGTCACCGACGGCAAACGCCTGATGCGGACAGACCGGCGTCGATGCAAGTGAAACCGCGCCGGCCGGCAGATCGGCGTTGTCGCCATGCCAATGCAGCACCGGCACATCGGCAAGCGGCGCAATGACCGAAGCACGCCCAGTCTCGGACAACGATATGCCGCCCCAGCCGATCTCCTTCGCCGGTCCCGGACCGACATGGGCGCCGAGCAATTTTGCGATCATCTGCGCGCCGAGGCAGATGCCGAGCGTCGGGCGCTTTTGTTCCAGGCGCGGATGCAGGGCGGCGAATTCCTCGTGCAGGAAAGGGTATTGATCTTCTTCGTAAACGCCGATCGGACCGCCAAGCACGACGACGAGATCAGCCGACAAAATCTGCGCGGGATCGAACCGGTCAATGCCTGCGTCGAGAGTGCGAAGCGTCCTGCCGCGCTCCATCAGCAGCGCGGACAGAAGCCCGGCGTCTTCGAAGGCGACATGGCGGATCGCGAGACATTCGGTCATGGCACGATCACGGCGCGCGCGCCGCTGTCTTGTCGAGCGCCTGCAATTCGCCGGGCAGAGCGTAAGCCCATTGTGTGATGCTGCCGGCGCCAAGGCAGACGACGATGTCGCCGGGCCGCGCGAGGTCGCGCACCATGGGCGCCAAAGCCTCCGGCCGGTCGAGCGGCATCACATGGCGGTGGCCGCGCGCGCGCATGGCATTGACCAGCGCGTCGCGATCGACGCCGTCGATCGGCGTTTCGCCCGCCGCATAGACATCGGCGACGATGACGGCGTCGGCATCGTTGAAGCAGGTCGAGAACGGCTCGAACAGCGATTGCAGCCGCGTGTAGCGGTGCGGCTGAACGACGGCGATGACCTGGCCTTGCGTCGATTCCCGCGCGGCACGCAGCACCGCCGCGATCTCCACCGGGTGATGGCCGTAATCATCGATGATGGCGACACCGTTCCATTCGCCGGTGCGGGTGAAGCGGCGCTTGACCCCGCCGAAGCCGGCGAGCGCGGCGCGAATGCGCTCGTCCGGTACGCCGAGTTCATGCGCGACCGCGATGGCCGACGTTGCGTTGAGCGCGTTATGACGGCCGGGCATCGGCAATGCGAGATCGCCGATCTCATGCACCACCTCGCCGGCGCGGTCGCGGAAAGCGATGGTGAAATGCGACTGGCCACCGGCATGGCGCAGATCGGTGAGCCGCACATCGGCCTGTGGATTCTCGCCATAGGTGATGACGCGGCGATCCTCGACGCGGCCGACGAGACGCTGCACGATCGGATGATCGGTGCACATCACGGCAAAACCGTAGAACGGCACGTTCTCCACGAACAGCCGGAACGCCTCCTGCACATTGGCGAAGGTCTTGAAGTGATCGAGATGTTCGGCGTCCACATTGGTGACGATGGCGATGTCGGCCGGCAGTTTTAGGAACGTGCCGTCGGATTCATCGGCCTCGACCACCATCCATTCGCCGCCGCCGAGGCGCGCATTGGTGCCGTAGGCATTGATGATGCCGCCGTTGATGACGGTGGGGTCAAATCCGGCGGCGTCGAACAGCGTCGCCACGAGCGAGGTCGTCGTCGTCTTGCCGTGTGTGCCGGCAATGGCGACGCAGCTTTTCAGCCGCATCAGTTCTGCGAGCATCTCGGCGCGGCGCACGATGGGCAGCCGCAACGCGCGCGCGCCGATCAGTTCCGGATTGTCGCGCTTGATCGCCGACGACACGACGACAACCTCGGCCTTTTCGAGATTTTTTGCGTCATGGCCGATGGCGACGGAAATACCCTTCTCGCGCAGGCGCTTGACGTTGGCGCTGTCGGCGACATCGGAGCCCTGCACCACATAGCCGGAATTCGCCAGCACCTCGGCGATGCCGCTCATGCCGATACCGCCGATGCCGACGAAATGAATGGGGCCGATATTGCGCGGCAGTTTCATGGATTCGCACCGATTATTGGAACTGGGGCATGATCCCGAAAAGTGGAAACCGGTTTTCGGAAAAGATCATGCCCTTTCAAGACAATAAACTCTAAGACGTGGCTGTTATCGCGGCCAAGACCGGCCGGGCCACGGTCCGACGGGGGACACTCATGCCGGATCGCGCCGGGCGCGACAAGTCTGCGAACATCCATCTCAGGTCGCGGTCCGTAGCCGGTCGGAATGCGCCGTAGCCACTTCGAGAATGAGGTCGGCCAGACGATCCGCGGCATCGAGGCGTCCGAGCGTGCGGGCGGCCGCAGCCATCGCGGCAAGGCGGTCGCGATTGGCGGCCAGTTCGGAGATTTCAACGGCCAGCCGATCGGGCGTGAACGCGCCCTGCTCGATCAGAATCCCACCGCCGACATCCTGGAGGAATCCGGCATTGGCGCGCTGGTCCTGGTCGAGCGCGTGCGGCAGCGGCACCAGGATCGACGGCCGGCCAATGGCGGCCAGTTCCGCCACCGTCGATGCCCCCGAACGCGAGACGATCAGATGCGCCTGTGCCATGCGATCCGGAAGATCGTTGAAGAACGGCGCCACCTCGGCCGCGATGCCGAGTTCGCCATAGGTTGCGCGCACGCGCGGAACGTCCTCCGCCCGCGCCTGCTGCGTCACCGTCAGATGCGGCCACAGCGCCGGTTCGACCTTCGCCATCGCCGCCGGCACGATATCTGCCATCACCTGCGCGCCCTGGCTGCCGCCGAAAACGAGAACGCGCAGCGGCACGTCCGCGCCGTATTCCGGGAACGGTTGAGCCGCCGCCGCAACGACGGCGGGACGCACAGGATTGCCGGTATGATGCAGCCTTGCAGCATCGGAGGCGGCAACCGCCGCGACATCGGGAAATCCGGTCGCGATCGCCGTGACGCGCGGCGCGAGCAGCCGGTTGGCGCGCCCCATCACACCGTTCTGTTCATGGATCAGCGTGGCGATGCCGCGCATCCGCGCCGCAAGAATGGGCGGAATGGTCGGATAGCCGCCGAAGCCGATCACGGCAGCCGGCTGCAAGCGTCCGAACAATTTAAAGGCCTTGCCGAACCCGAGACCAAGCCGGCTTCCCGCGCGCAATAACGAGAGCGGATCGCGACCCTTGAAGGTGGCGCTCGGGACGGTGTGGATGGTGCCGGCGGGAAACGATCCGGCATAGGCAGCCGCGCGCTCGTCGGTCGCGAGGTCAACGGCGGCGCCACGCTTGGCGAGCGCAATGGCGGTGGCTTCCGCGGGAAAAAGATGTCCGCCGGTTCCGCCCGCGGCGACGACGATCAACGGCGCGCGAGCCTGTGCGCTCAAGCCGCGCTCCTGTAGGCGGCATCGCCCTCCGCCGGCTCATCTTGCACAACATCGGCCTGCGCAGCAGATTGCGGCGGCGAAAAATGGGTACGGCTCGCCAATGCCTCGGCGCGCGGACGTGTCCGGGTCAGCGCCACCAGCATGCCCATACCGTAGGCGAGCGAGATCATCGACGAACCGCCGTAGGAGATGAACGGCAGCGTCATGCCCTTGGCCGGAATGAGATGCAGATTGACCGACATGTTGATGACCGATTGCGTCCCGAACAGAATGGCAAGCCCCGCCGTGGCAAAGCGCGTGAAAGCATCCTCGTTGCGCATCGCCTGCATCAATGCGCGAATGACGATAAAGGCGAAAAGTGAGACCAGCATGAGGCAAAGCACGGCGCCGAATTCCTCGCCGGCCACGGCGAAGACGAAATCCGCATGGCTGTCGGGAAGAATGCCCTTCACAGTCCCCTCGCCCGGCCCCTGCCCGAACCAACCGCCGCGATAGAACGAGCCGACCGCCGTCGATACCTGGAAGGAATCGCCGGCGTTCGGATCGAGGAATTGATGAATGCGCGCGGCGACATGCGGCACGGTAAAATAGGCGCCGAGCAATCCCAGCGATGCCGTCGCGCCGAGGCCGATAACCCAGATGAAGCGCATGCCGGCCATGAAGAACAGCGCGCCCCAGACCAGCACGGTGAGCATCGTCTGGCCGAAATCAGGTTGCGCCACCAACAGGGTGATGACGCAGAGAAGCAACAGGAGCGCCATGGTATTCGCCGGCATTTCCGGCCGGCGGGCAGATTCGCCAAACAGCCAGGCAACGATGATGACGAAGGCCGGCTTGACGAATTCCGACGGCTGGATGTTGATGCCGGCGAGCACGATCCAGCGCCGCGCGCCCTTGATCTCCGTGCCGAAAAACAGCGTCGCGACCACCAGCACCATGCTCGCCGCAAAAACAATAAAGGCGATGCGGCGGATCTGGCGGTGATTGAGGAACGACGATCCCAGCAGCACGGCGACTGACGGGATGAGGAAGATGATCTGGTGATTGACGAAATAGAAGGGGTCGAGGCCGATGCGCAGCGCCACCGGCGGGCTAGCCGCAAGCGACAGCACGATGCCGCCCAGCATCAGGGTGAAGAGCGCGCCGAGCATCAGCCGGTCGACCGACCACCACCATTCGCCGAATGGCGTGCGTTGCGCGCGCGAAATCATGACCGTGCCCTCACCGGAATGCCCGGCTTTTACTCAATCGCGGTAGGGTTTCCATTCCCTTAAGATCGCGCGCTTGGCGCTTCCCGTTCTTCTCTGAATCGCGGAATAGCTCCCTCCTGTTATTCTTGAGCAATCCCGGACCGAAAACCGCTTCGCACTTTTCCTGGGATTGCTCCTGTTATTCTTGCGCGATCCCGGACGGAAAACCGCTTCGCACTTTTCCTGTGATTGCTCCTAAGATCGCGGCGAAACGCCTTCGATCGCACGCACGAGGGTGCGGAAGGCATCGCCGCGCACCTCGAAATTCGGGAACTGGTCGAACGAGGCGCAGGCCGGCGAGAGCAGCACGACCGGCTGGTTGCCCGATGACGCAGCCGCGTCTGCGGACGCGCGCGCCACCGCGTTGTCGAGCGTGCCGCAGCGCTCGTAAGCCACTTTGCCTTCGAGCGTAGCGGCGAACGCGTCGGACGCCTCGCCGATGAGATAGGCCTTGCTCACACGCGGAAAGAACGGTTCGAGCGCGGCGATGCCGCCTTCCTTGGACTTGCCGCCGAGAATCCAGAAAATGTCGGAGGGAAAGGACTCCAGCGCCTTTTCCGTCGAGTCGGCATTGGTCGCCTTGGAATCATTGACGTAGATCACCTTGCCGCGCCGCCCAACCTCTTCGATCCGGTGCGGCAGGCCGGGAAAGGTTTTGAGCGCGGCTTTCAAAGCTGCTGCGTCAACGCCGAGCGCGAAGGCGACGGCGCAGGCCGCAGCCGCATTCTGCCCGTTGTGGCGCCCCCGCAGCGCGCCGATCCCGGCGAGATCGGCGAATGGCGCGCCATGATCCTTGCCGACGCGATAAAGCTTGCCGTCATCGAAGAAGATACCGTCGTCGGGTCGGCCAGTGACCGACACCAGCACGACATTGCCGTCCACGCTCTGCCGCCGGGCGGCGGCGGCACGCGTAAAATCGTCGTCGATGGCGATCACCGCCGTCGCCGCCCGGGTGATCAGCCGCTCCTTTATCGCCGCATAATTTTCGAGCGTGCCGTGGCGGTCGATATGGTCGGGCGTGACGTTGAGGAAAACGCCGATGGTCGGCGCCAGCGATGGCGCGAGATCGATCTGGTAGGACGAGACCTCGACGACGTAATGGGTGGCGGCGGCCAGCGGCGGCAGCGACAGGATGGCGACACCGATATTGCCGCCCATGCCGACGTCGCGTCCGGCGCTGCGCAGAATATGCGCGATCAGCGCCGTCGTCGTCGATTTGCCGTTGGTCCCGGTGATGGCGACAAACGGCGCCTGCGGCATATTTTTCGCGCGCTCGCGGCAGAACAGTTCGATGTCGCCGATGATTTCGACGCCATGCTGCTGCGCCAGCCGTGCTGACCAGTGCGGCGCCGGATGCGTCAGCGGCACGCCCGGCGTGAGCACCAGCGCCGCGATATCGGACCAGTCGAGCGTGCGCAGATCGGCGGTCTCGATGCCGGCCTTTGCCGTATCCGCAACGCGCTGCGGACTGTCGTCGAAGGCGGTGACGCGGGCGCCACCGGCCACAAGCGCGCGGCAAGTGGCGAGCCCGGACCCGCCGAGACCGAATACCGCGACGTGCTTACCGGAGAATACCGTGACAGGGATCATGCGCGTTTAACGCAACTTCAGCGTCGACAGGCCGATGAGCGCAAGGATGACCGCAACGATCCAGAAACGGATCACGATCTGCGATTCGGTCCAGCCCAGCTGCTCGAAATGATGATGGATCGGCGCCATGCGGAAAATGCGTTTTCCCGTGAGCTTGAACGACAGCACCTGCACGATCACCGAGACGGCTTCGAGCACGAACAGCCCGCCGATCACCGCCAGAACGATCTCATGCTTGGTGGCGACCGCGATGGTGCCGATCATGCCGCCGAGCGAAAGCGAGCCGGTGTCGCCCATGAAGACAGAAGCCGGCGGCGCGTTGAACCAGAGAAAGCCCAATCCCGATCCGATCACCGCGCCGCAAAGGACAGCGAGTTCGCCGGTGCCGGCGACATAATGGATCTGCAGGTAATCGGCGAAAACGGAATTGCCGGCGAGATAGGCGATCAGGCCAAAACTGGCCGCGGCGATCATCACCGGCACGATGGCAAGACCGTCGAGACCGTCGGTGAGATTCACGGCATTGCCGGCGCCGATGATGATGAAGGCGCCGAACAGCGTAAAGAACATGCCGAGGTTGAAGACGATTTCCTTGAAGAAGGGAAACACCAGCGACGTCGCCAGCGTTCCGCGTCCGAGATCGGCGATGGCGTAGCAGGCAACGCCCGCGATCACCGCTTCGATCACCAGCCGCGTGCGGCCGGAGAAGCCGGCATGGGTCTGGCGCGTGACCTTGAGGTAATCATCATAGAACCCGACAAGCCCGAAGCCGAGCGTCACGCCGAGCACGATCCAGACATAGGGATTGGACGGGTTCGCCCACAGAACCGTCGAGACGACGATGCCGGTGAGGATGATGAGCCCGCCCATGGTCGGCGTGCCGGTCTTGGTGATGAGGTGCGACTGCGGGCCGTCGGCGCGGATCGGCTGGCCCTTGCCCTGCTTGGCGCGCAGCAGGTCGATGAAGGAGGTGCCGAACACGAAGACGAGCAGCATCGCCGTCACCACCGCGCCGCCGGTGCGGAAGGTGATGTAACGGAAGACGTTGAACGCGGATATTTTGTCGGAGAGATCGACAAGCCAGTACAGCATCGAATCAAACCTGTTCCGCGCGTTCGGTGGGTGGGCGCGCGACGGGATAATGACGCACGAGCGCCTTGACCAAGGGCGCCATCCGCGACCCCAGCGAGCCCTTGACCATGATGGCGTCGCCGGGATGGACAGCAGCGAGAAGGTCCGCCTCCAGCGCCGCCGCCGTCTCGGCATAGCCGCCACGGCGTTCGAAGGGAAGAGCGTCCCAGAGCGCGGCCATCAGCGGCCCCGCACAAAAGACAAGATCGATAGCGTTATCAACAACCGGACCGGCCAGTTCCGCGTGCAAGACGGTGCCCTTCTCGCCAAGTTCGAGCATGTCGCCGAGGACAGCAATGCGCCGGCCACGGCCCGAAACGGGGGTCTGGCCGAGCAGCGCAATCGCTGCGCGCATCGAGGCCGGATTGGCATTATAGCTCTCATCGATCAGGGTCGCCGTGCCGCCCTCGACCGTGAGCATCATGCGCTCGCCGCGTCCGGCGGGTGGTTGCAGCCCGGCCAGCGCCAGCGCCGCCAGCGCGAGATCGGCGCCGGCGAGTTTTACCGCCGCAAGCACGGCCAGGGAATTCATCACGATATGGCGGCCCGGCGCGCCGAGCTTGTAGGTCACGTCGGTGCCGAGAATGCGGGCGGTGACGATCGAGCAATCCGGCTGCAGCTTGCAATCGATCAGCCGGGCATGCGCCTCCTCATGCTCACCGAAAGACACAATATGCGCGATCCCGTGTTCGGTGGCATGGGCGGCGAGCCGCGCAAATTGCGCATTGTCGCGATTGAGGATGACCGCGCCGCCGGGTTCGAGACCTTCGAAGATTTCGGCCTTGGCGTCGGCGATCGCTTCGACCGACGGGAAGAATTCCAGATGCACCGGCTCGACGGTCGTGACGATGGCGATATGCGGCCGCACCAGCCGCGTCAGCGGCGTGATCTCGCCGGGATGATTCATGCCCATTTCAAAGATGGCGAACCGTGCGCTTCGCGGGCAGCGCGCAAGCGACAACGGCACGCCCCAGTGATTGTTGAACGAGGCGACCGAAGCATGCGTCTCGCCCGCGGCCGACAGCGCCGCGCGCAGCGCTTCCTTGGTGCTGGTCTTGCCGACCGACCCGGTGACGCCGATGATTTTGGCTTTGCTGCGCGTCCGCGCGGCACGCGCCAGCGCACGCAACCCATCGAGCACATCTTCAACGACGAGCAGGCGCGCAAGATCGGGATACGTGCCCGCCTTCTCCTGCGATACTACAGCAAGCGCGGCGCCACTTGCCAGCGCCGGCTCGACGAAAGCGTGTCCATCATGAGTGTCGCCCAAAATTGCAAAGTAAGCCTCGTCGACCTTGATCGTGCGGCTGTCGATCGACAGACCGCTCACGATCGACGGCAGCGTACCGATGACGCTGGCGTCCATCGCCTGTGCCATGTCGTCGCTGGTCCACAGCGCGTCGTCGCTCATGCCCTGCTCTCCAATGCCGCGGCAACGGCCTCATGATCCGAAAACGGCAATGTGCGGTCGCCGACGATCTGGCCGGTTTCGTGACCCTTGCCGGCGATCAGCAGCACGTCGCCGGAGCGTAGCATGTTGACCGCGTGGCGGATCGCTTCGCCGCGATCACCGATTTCCTCCGCGCCGGGCGCAGCATCCAGAATCGCCTTGCGGATCGTCGCCGGATCCTCGCTACGCGGATTATCATCGGTGACGATGACGCGATCGGCATTCTCGACGGCGATTGCCCCCATGATCGGCCGTTTCCCCTGGTCACGGTCGCCGCCGGCGCCGAACACAACCGTGAGACGGCCGCGTGCAAATGGCCGCAACGCCTCGATGGCCTTGGCGAGCGCATCCGGTTTGTGGGCGTAATCGACAAAAATCGGCGCGCCGTCGACCGCGCCGACGCGTTCGAGCCGTCCCTTGGCGCCTTCCAGCGTTTCGAGCGCAGCAAACACGGCGGCCGGCTCGCCGCCGGTCGCGATAACGAGGCCCGCGGCAGCCAGCGCATTCTCCACCTGGAACGCGCCGACGAGCGGCAGATGTACGGTGTAGGTTTTGCCCGCATGCGCAAGCGTGAGCACTTGCGCAAAGCCATCGATCGTCGCATCGCGCAGGCGGATCGCCTCGCCATTGCGGCCGACGGTATAAAGCCGCAAGCCGCGCTTGCGCGCCGCGGCGGCGACTTCCGTCGATTCGGCATGATCGATCGCGATCACCGCCGCGCCGCCGTCGACAATGGCGCGCTCGAACAAACGCAGCTTCGCAGCGAGATAGGCCTCGGGCGTGCCGTGATAATCGAGGTGGTCGCGTGAAATGTTGAGGAAGGCACCGGCGACGATATGAACGCCATCGAGGCGATGTTGATCGAGACCATGCGATGAGGCTTCGAGCGCGAGATGCGTCACACCCTGGCGCGCCAACGCATCGATCTCGCGATGCAGGTCGACCGGGTCCGGCGTCGTCAACGACCCGTACACCTCACCATAGGGTGAAACCACGCCGATGGTGCCGATACTGGCAGCGGCATAACCGAGCTTGTCCCATATCTGGCGCGTGAAGGCCGCGACCGACGTCTTGCCGCTGGTGCCGGTGACGGCGACGGTCGTGCCGGGCTGCGCCGGATAGAGGCGACTCGCCGCGAGCGCCAGCGCCCGTCGTGCATTGTCGACACGCAGCCATGCGATATCGGCGGCAAGATCGTCCGGGCGGAATTTTTCGGAAACGATCGCAACGGCGCCGGCGCGGATGGCGTCGGCGACAAATCGCATACCGTCACCCTTGGCGCCCGCAATGGCGACGAATGCAAATCCTGGTCCCGCCTTGCGGCTGTCGGATGTGACGCCAGTCATTTCGCGCGCGCAGCCATCGGGGGCTACCGCGCCGTGCAAAATTTTCGCATCCGAAAAAAGGGCGTCCAGATTCATGACTGCATCGCGCTGGTCCACTTGATCCGCGCAAGTGAACTTCGTTTGGCTGAAAACGTGCCTAGCGCGTCTATGGTCCCTTGGCGAGGATCAATTGGTCGCCTTTCGGCAGATTGAAGCGTGGCACCAGGCCCAGAAGCGGCGCGATCCTCTCGATGACCTTGCCGCCGGTCGGCACCGCGTTCCAGCCGGACGTTTCAAATCCGTGGGTCTCCGGCAGGGCTTTCGGTTCATCGAGCATGATCAGCAGCATGTAGCGCGGATTATCGGCCGGCAGGATCGCGGTAAAGCTGTTGAGCACCTTGTGGTGAGCATAGCGGCCATTGATGATCTTGTCCGACGTGCCGGTCTTGCCGCCGACGTAATAGCCGTCGACATCGGCCTTGCGCGCGGATCCCTCCTCGACATTGAGGCGCATCAGGTAGCGCATTTTCGTGCTCGTCTCGGGCTTGATAACGCGCTTGCCAAGCTTCGCCGCTTCCTCGGGTGTGCGCTTGAGGAAGGTCGGCGGATACATGATACCACCGTTCATCAAGGCGCCGATGCCCATCACCGCCTGCAACGGCGCAACCGAGAGTCCCTGGCCGAAAGCGATGGTCACGGTATTGAGTTCACCCCAGTGCTTGGGAACAAGAGGTGCTGCGCTTTCGGGCAGTTCCGTACGCAGCCGATCGAGCTGGCCGAGTTTCTTCAGGAACGCCTTGTGATAATCGACGCCCATCATCAACGCGGCGCGCGCGGTGCCGATATTCGACGAATATTTGAAAATCTCCGGCACCGTCAGGATGCGGTGCTGCGCGTGAAAATCATGAATGGTGAACTTGCCATAGTGCAGCGGCTGGCGTGCGTCGAAAGATGATTTCAGCGTAACCCGGCCGGAATCGAGCGCCATGGCGAGCGTCAGCGATTTGAACGTCGATCCCATTTCGTAAACACCCGTCGTCAGACGGTTGATACGCGTGGGATCGTTCGCTTCCTTGGGATTGTTGGGGTCGAAATCGGGCTCCGACACCATGGCGACCACTTCGCCGGTCTGAAGATCGGAAACGACGCCGGATGCGGCGATGGCGCTGAATTTATTGCGCGCCTTGATCAATTCATCACGCAACGCATGCTGCACGCGCAGATCGACCGCCAGCTCGACCGGACGCTGCAGCCGGTCGCTCGCAAAACCGGCGAGATGAAGATCGGCAAGGCCCGACTTGTCGAGCCAGCGCTCCATGCCGGCGATGCCCTGGTTATCGATGTTCACGAGGCCGATGAGGTGCGAAACCTCGGCGCCGTTCGGATAGACGCGCTTGTTCTCGTTGAGGAAGCCGATACCGGGAATGCCGAGCCGCAGGATTTCACGCTGCTGCTTCGGCGTGATCTCGCGCTTGAGCCAGGCGAAGCCGCGCTTGGAAGACAGGCGTTCGCGCAATTCCTTCGGATCGAGATCGGGCAGTTCGGCGGTCAGCGCTTCAACGGCTTCGTCGACATCGATGATCCGCCGCGGCTCGGCATATAATGACGGCACCTTCACATCGGTTGCAAGGATACGGCCGTTGCGATCGAGCATGTCCGGACGCGCGGTCGCGACCGCATCGGTGGCGACGCGGCGCACGCCATGCGGGTCGGCATGCATGGCGATGGTCACAAGCCGGCCGGCGATGATCAGATAGAACAGCCCGAAACCGATCGCGGCAAGGCCGACGCGCGCGCGCGCCTTCGCGCCGCGGTCGACACGGGTGCCGTAAAGCAGCGCGCGGATGAAGCGCCGCCGCCGCGGCTCGTCGGCAGAAATCATGGATGAAGCGGCTGAGACCGGCTGCATGGTCTACCTTTGCGACGGTTGATGGGCATGCGACGCGGCGGCGTGGCCTCCGATACTGCCGGTGGGAACATCGCCGGCCTTTTCGAGGAACGCGCCGATCAGATCTTCTGTCTCCTCGTCCGGCTGCGGCGGCCTGTCGGGGATTGCCGAGATCATGCCGAATTGATGCGGTTTGACGGGCTCGAGATGGAGAAAGCGATCGGTCAGTTGCTCCATCCGGATCGGGTTTTCGGATCGGGCCCATCGCGCCCGCAAAACAGCGATCTGCTCGCGCTCATGGCGCACTTCGATCCTCAGATGGGCGACTTTCTGCGCGCGCCGCGTCGTGTCGTATTTGATGTCATAGACATAGGCCGCCGCGCCGATGAGACAGGCGATGGCCAAGAGATTGATGAGACGCAGAAATATCATCGGTTCACCATGAACTCATCGAGACGCGGCAGACGCGGGTCCAAATCCTCGCGATCCGGATGCGCCGGTGCGTCGGTGCGTTCGGCCGCGCGCAGCTTTGCGGAGCGCGCACGCGGATTGCCTTGCACCTCGGTCTCGGTCGCGACCACCGGCTTGCGGGTCAACACGGCAAAGGACGACGCCGGAGCAATCCGTTCCGGCCGATGCCGCGAACCGCCGCCGACGCGGCTGCGCTCCACCAAAAACTGCTTCACGATGCGATCTTCGAGCGAATGGAAGGAAACCACCGCAAGCCGGCCACCGGGCTTGAGGCAATGCTCGGCGGCGGCAAGGGCGCGGCGGATTTCACCCAACTCGTCGTTGACGAAAATGCGCAAGCCCTGGAACGTGCGCGTGGCCGGATGAATTTCGCCGGGCCGCGAACGCACGACGCGACCGACCACGTTCGCGAGATCGCGCGTCGTCTCAAAAGGCTGCTCGTCGCGGCGGGCGACAATGGCGCGCGCGACCGCCCGCGCGTGGCGTTCCTCGCCGAGGATGGCGATGATGGCGGCCAACGCCTTGTCGCTTGCTTGCGCGACGACATCGGCGGCGCTCGGACCGCTGCGACCCATGCGCATGTCGAGCGGCCCATCGAGCCGGAAGGAGAATCCCCGTTCGGCGGTATCGAGTTGCATCGAGGACACGCCGAGGTCGAAGACGATACCATCGACAGGCTCAGCGACCAGATCGGCGAGTTCGGAGATGCGCGCCTCGATCAGCGTGAGCCGGCCGCCCGCCGCATCAACGAGACCCATGCCCCCCGTGATCGCCGTCGGATCGCGGTCGATGCCGATGACCCGCGTCTCCGGCGTCGCAAGAAGAAGCCGCGTATAACCGCCGGCGCCAAAGGTTGCATCGACATAGACACCGCCCGGCTTCGGCGCGAGCGCCGCGACCGCCGGACCACCAAGCACCGGGATATGCCTTGAGTCATCGCCATGACTGCGCGGCACGTCGGTTCCGCTGTTCATCGCAAAATTCCTGGCAAAACCCCAGCGGTTACGAGACACCGCCGACGCGCGTGCACGGCGCGCTCGATCGCGGTAATCCGGAAGGGCCCCAAATGGATACAGCGCATGTTTTCGGAGGGCCATCATGGATACAGGGCGTCACTGGAGTCCGGTCGGCCGACGGGGCAGCAAGTCCGCAAAACAGCCCGAGGCCGGCGCAACCCATTAATCAGCGTTAATCTTAAAGAAGCGTTGCCATGTCGTATGGCGGGCGCGCTGCGGCTGCGCCGATGGTCGGGTATCGCACGGATGCGCCGGTCTTTTTTGCGTCGCAATCAATTGAGACGGAAGACGGGCGCGATCCTGTTACAACCCCCGCGCGCGACGGCGTTCGTCAACGTCGGACGGCGCATTTTTTGAAATTTGGAAGTTCCTTTCTCCATGTTCAGTTTCCAGCCCGATTCGTCCCTCGTTGCCCAGGTGCGGGAATCTCCCAATCAGGGCGAGCGGGCGGGCGGGCGCGACCCCGACATGATCCTCCTGCACTACACGGGCATGCCGGATGCACAGGAGGCGGTGGATCGGCTGTGTTCCGCCGACAGCCAGGTCTCCGCACACTACGTGGTGTTTGAGGACGGCCACATCGTCCAATGCGTGCCGGAAGCGCGGCGCGCCTGGCACGCCGGCCTCTCGTCCTGGGCAGGCGCGACCGACATCAATTCCGCCTCCATCGGCATCGAGATCGCCAATCCCGGGCACGATCACGGCTATCCTGCCTTTCCGCAACGGCAGATTGCTGCGGTGACCGCCTTGTGTCGCGGCATCATCGCACGGCGCACAATCCCGCCCGTGCGGGTGCTCGCCCATTCCGATGTCGCACCGGCGCGAAAGCAGGATCCCGGCGAGCAATTTCCCTGGCGCACGCTGTACCGCTCCGGCGTCGGGCACTGGGTGGCATCCTCGCGCATCCGCGATGGCGTGCCGCTTATCGCGCCCGACGAAGCCAGCAATGTCGTGCGTGAAATCCAGTCGGCTTTGGCCGAATATGGCTACGGGGTTGAAATGACCGGACGCTTCGACGAAGCGATGCGCCACGTGGTCACCGCCTTCCAGCGTCACTTCCGGCCCGAAAAGGTCGACGGGCTGGTCGACCGCTCGACGGCGCAAACGCTGGAGCGGCTTCTGGAAAGCCGGCCCAGCTAGCATTCACCTCAGGCGCCGCCCTTGACGGACCGTCTGCAAATCTCCATCCCTTGACGCATCAGTCGGCTGGACAGCCGCTGCGGCAAGGCCCGAAAGGGTGCCGTGGAGGAAAGTCCGGGCTCCACGGATGTACGGTGCCGGATAACGTCCGGCGAGGGCGACCTCAGGGACAGTGCCACAGAAAGCAAACCGCCGCGGCTGCGGCCGCGGTCAGGGTGAAAGGGTGCGGTAAGAGCGCACCGCGCCGGCGGCAACGTCGGTGGCAGGGCAAACCCCACCGGGAGCAAAACCGAATAGGGACGGCGCGAAGAGCAATCTTCGGGATCGATGTCCGGATCCTGCCGTCCGGGTAGGTTGCTGAAGGCGCCGGGTAACCGGCGTCGCAGAGGAATGGCTGTCACGTGCCGAACGCTTCGGCGTCAGGCGCCATACAGAACCCGGCTTACAGGCCGTCTGATATGTTATGGAGGCCCGGTGGTCATGCCATCGGGCCTCCGCCATATCGCACCCGTTTTTCCGGCGGAAATGACCGCCGCGCCTTCCGGTTTTTCCTTATGCAATCCTCACCACGGCTCGGTCTCTTCCTCGGCTTCCTCGGCGCCGCGATGTTCGCCGGCTCGCTGCCGGCGACAAGATTGGCCGTCGGCGCATTTACGCCCCTGTTCGTTGCATCGAGTCGCACCATGCTCGCGGGTTGTGCGGGTCTGCTTCTGATTGTCGTGATGCGGCGGTCACTGCCACCGAAGCGGCTATGGGGAATTCTCGTCATCAGTGCGCTCGGCAATGCGGTCGGCTTTCCGCTTTTGTCCGCAATCGGCATGCACAGCGTGCCGGCATCGCATGGTGGCGTGGTTGTCGGATTGCTGCCGCTCGCCACCGCCGTCTGCGCGGCGATTGCCGCCAAGGAACGGCCGAGCCCGGGATTCTGGATCGCCGCCGTGGTCGGTGCCGCAATCGTCAGCGGTTATGCTTTGCGCCAGGGCCATGGTGCAATGACGGTCGGCGATGCTGCGCTGCTCGGCGCCGTTGCCTCGGCCTCGATCGGATACACCGCAGCGGCAATCGCTGCACGCGACATGCAAGGCTGGGAAGTGAGCAGTTGGTCGGTGGTGCTACTGCTGCCGTTCTATGCCGTTGCCACGGTGGTCTTCTGGCCGGACCACGCTTTGGCTGCGCCGCATTCGGCTTGGGCCGGCGTGGTCTATGGCGCGTTTGTCGCGCAATGGATCGCCTTCTTTGCATGGAATGCCGGCCTGTCGCTCGGTGGCATCGCTCGCGTGGCGCAGGTGCAATTGCTGCAGCCGTTCATGACCGTGTTGATCGCGGCGCAGTTCAACGGTGAGCCGATCAACGCCGAGACGATCCTTTTTGCCGCCGCCGTCGTCGTGGTGGTGCTGATCGGGCAACGGATGCGCGTGCCGCGCCGCTCTGTTATTGAGAAGGCATGACCGCGCCAGCCAAAGGCAAGACATCGTCCAGATCGCGCAAGAATGCGCCAACGCAACAGGACATTTGGGATTTCTGGATCGACCGCGGCGGCACATTCACAGACATCGTTGCCCGCAAGCCGAATGGCGACCGTGTCGCGCACAAGCTGCTTTCGGAAAATCCCGGCGCCTATGACGACGCCGCCGTGCAGGGCATCCGCGACCTGCTCGGGCTCAGCGCGGAAACGGCGATCCCGCATGCCCGCATCGGCAGCATCAAGATGGGCACCACCGTCGCCACCAATGCGTTGCTCGAACGCAAGGGTGCGCGCACGCTGCTGGTGACCACGCGCGGTTTTCGCGACGCCCTGCGGATCGGCTATCAGGCGCGGCCGAAAATTTTCGCCAGGCAGATCATCAAGCCGGACATTCTCTACGAACGCGTCATCGAGGTGGACGAACGCGTGCGCGCCGATGGCACGGTGGAGCAGCAGCCCGACCTCGCCCCTTTACGCGCCGCTATGCAGCGCGCGTTCGACGATGGCTTGCGCGCCGCCGCTATCGTCTTCATGCACGGCTATCGCTATCCGGCGCACGAAAAGCAGGCCGCAGAGATTGCTCGCGCAATCGGGTTCACGCAGGTTTCCGTCAGCCACAACGTCTCGCCGCTGGTCAAATTCGTCGGTCGTGGCGACACCACTGTGGTCGATGCCTATCTGTCGCCGATCCTGCGGCGCTACGTGTCCCGAGTCGCCTCTCTTATTGCCACCCCCCTTGAGGGGGAGGTCGACAGCCGGAGCGTAAGCGAAGGCGGTCGGAAGGGGGGTAAGCGGCACACGCTTGTGTCTCGATCCACCCCCCTCCCCAACCCTCCCCCGCAAGGGGGGAGGGAGCGTGCTGCGCAGAGGCGCGAGCCCATTAGCCAAACTCCGCTGATGTTCATGATGTCGTCGGGCGGACTGACCGCGGCCAATCTCTTTCAGGGCAAGGATGCAATTTTGTCTGGACCGGCTGGCGGCGTGGTCGGCATGGCGCAGACGGCGGGCGATGCCGGCTTCGATCGCGTCATCGGTTTCGACATGGGTGGCACCTCGACCGATGTCGCGCATTTCGCCGGCGACTATGAGCGCAGTTTCGAGACTGAAGTCGCCGGCGTGCGCGTGCGTGCACCGATGATGCTGATCCATACCGTCGCCGCCGGCGGCGGCTCGATTCTGCATTACGACGGCGCGCGCTTTCGCGTCGGCCCGGATTCCGCCGGCGCCGATCCCGGACCCGCTTGTTATCGGCGCGGCGGTCCGCTGACGGTGACCGACGCCAACGTGATGCTCGGGAAAATTATTCCGGATTATTTCCCAAAAATCTTTGGACCGTCGCAGGACCAGCCGCTCGACGCTGCGGTCGTCACGGAAAAATTCGTGCAACTCGCGAAGGACGTCGGCGATGGACGCACGCCGCAGCAGATCGCCGACGGGTTCATCACCATCGCGGTCGAGAACATGGCCAATGCGATCAAGAAGATTTCGGTGCAGCGAGGCTACGACGTGACGCGCTACGCGCTCAATTGCTTCGGCGGCGCCGGCGGCCAGCACGCCTGCCGCGTGGCTGACGCGCTCGGCATGAAGACGGTGATGATCCATCCGTTCTCGTCGCTGCTGTCGGCTTACGGCATGGGCCTTGCCGACATCCGCGCCACGCGCGCGCAGGCAATCGAGGAACCGCTCGGCGCCAAAGCACTCGCGGCCATCCGGAAAGCGGGCATGGCGCTCGGCGCGAGCGCTCGGAAAGAAGTCGCCAGCCAGGGCGTGGAGGCAGACAGGATCAAGATCGTTCTCCGCGCGCATATCCGTTACGCGGGGACGGATACGGCATTGGTTGTGCCGGCATCTTCAATCGACCTCAGCGCGGCGGCTCTATCGTCCCCTCTCCCCTTGAGGGAGAGGGAGAGGGGGAAGCAAAAAAGCTCGGAGCGAAATTCTACCCCCCACCCCAACCCTCCCCCGCAAGGGGGGAGAGAGCAAACTGCGGCACGGCGGGAAGGGGTGAAGATCAAGTCACCCCTCCCCGGCGGCTTCGCGGCCGACCCTCCCCCTCCAGGGGAGGGTAATAAAGACATGGCCGCGCTCAAAAAAATGCAGCGCGCGTTCGAAACGCAACACAAAGAGCGTTTCGGCTTCATCGACCGCGACAAGACGCTGGTGGTGGAAGCGGTGTCGGTCGAGGCGATCGGTGGCGGCGAGAAACGGCGCGTTCGGCGTCACCACAACAACGCCGAAGGCCGCGTACGATTGCCGGCCCCCGCCCGCTCCATGCGCTTCTTCTCTTCAGGCAAATGGCACGACGCTTCCGTTTACACACGCGACCAATTGAAAATCGGCGCAAGGGTGCAAGGTCCGGCCATCATCATCGAGCCGCATCAGACGGTGATCGTCGAACCCGGCTGGCGGGCGACGGTGAGCGACAGAAACGATCTCCTGTTGAGCCGGACAAAAGCGATGGCACGGGCGCGCGCCGTCGGCACAAAAGCCGATCCGGTGATGCTGGAAGTGTTCAACAACCTGTTCATGGCGATCGCCGAGCAGATGGGCGTCGCGCTGCAGAACACAGCCTCCTCGGTCAACATCAAGGAGCGGCTCGATTTTTCCTGCGCGGTGTTCGGCCCCGATGGAACGCTTGTCGCCAACGCGCCGCACATGCCGGTGCATCTCGGCTCGATGGACAGCGCGGTGGAAACCATCATTCGCCAGAACGGCAAGCACATCGCGCCCGGCGATGTCTTTGCAATTAACGCGCCCTACAACGGCGGCACGCATCTGCCCGACATCACCGTCTGCACGCCGGTGTTTTCTTCCTTTCCCTCCCCACAAGGGGGAGGAGAGAAAAAGCGGCAGAAAATCCTGTTCTGGGTCGCCTCGCGCGGTCATCACGCCGATATCGGCGGCATCGCGCCCGGCTCGATGTCGCCACAGGGCACCGACATCACCCAGGAAGGCATCTACATCGATAATTTTCGCCTGATGGTGCGCGGCCGTTTCCAGGAAGACGCGCTGCGCTCGCTCCTTACAAGCGGTCCCTACCCGGCACGCAATCCCGACCAGAACGTCGCCGACCTCAAGGCGCAGATCGCCGCCAATGAAAAAGGCGCGGCCGAACTCAAGCGCGTGGTCGAGCATTTCACGCTGCCGGTGGTGAAGGCCTATATGCGGCATGTGCAGGACAACGCGGCCGAAAGCGTGCGCCGCGTCATCGACCGTCTGCATGACGGCAGCTTCAGCTATGAGATGGACCAGGGCACCGTCATCAAGGTGCGCATCACCATCGATCGCGACAAGCGCGAGGCAACCGTCGATTTCACCGGCACGTCACCGCAGCAGCCGACGAATTTCAACGCGCCCGAACCTGTTACGCGTGCTGCCGTGCTTTACGTCTTCCGCGTGATGGTCGACGACGACATTCCGATGAACGGCGGCTGTCTGCGGCCGATCCGCATCATCGTGCCAAAGGGTTCGATGCTGTCGCCGCGCTATCCTGCCGCCGTCGTCGCTGGCAATGTCGAGACTTCACAAGCGGTGACTAATTGCCTGTTCGGCGCACTCAATGCGCTCGCCGCCTCGCAGGGGACGATGAACAACCTGAATTTCGGCAATGCAAGGCACCAATATTACGAGACGATCTGTTCGGGCTCGCCGGCGGGACCTGGCTTCGACGGCACCGACGCCGTGCAGGTGCACATGACCAATACGCGGCTGACCGATCCGGAAATTCTCGAACAGCGCTATCCGGTTGTGCTCGAGGATTTTCACATTCGCGACGGCTCGGGCGGCAAAGGCCGCTGGACCGCCGGCAATGGCGTCAGCCGTACGATCCGTTTCCTTGAAGAGATGGAATGTACCATCCTGTCGGGCCATCGGCGGGTGCCGCCCTTCGGCCTCGATGGCGGCAACGCAGGCGAATGCGGTGAAAACAGTGTACGGCGCGCTTCCGGCGCCATCGCGCCGCTGTCGGGCTGCGACGCGATCACAGTCATGCCCGGCGATGCGGTGACGATCGTGACGCCGACCGGCGGCGGATTTGGTAAGCGGGAGAGACGCTAAGCTGCGCTGCTGGCGAGGGACGGTCCAATGGCCGATTCGTCCACCGCATTCGACTGCGGCGCTTCACCTTTGCGCGCGGCGCTGCGCGTGATTTGCGTCTTGTATTCGTCGGCATGCCGGATGAATGCGTCATCGGCGACGACGACGCGATCACGCCCGCCTTTTTTGGCGGCGTAGAGCGCGAGATCGGCACGCTTGAGAAACTGATCGACCGGTTCATCACCCTGCCATTCGCTGACGCCAAAACTGCAGGTGACACGCACGGGATCCGTTGACGTCGCGATCTCGACCGCGCGCACGCGCTGGCGCAGCTCTTCCGCGACCGTTGCGGTTTCAGCAAGACCCTTGCCGCCGAGAAGAACAACGAATTCCTCGCCGCCGAGCCGCCCCACCATCGGCGCCGCCGATGTCGCCGCCGTCGCAACCGCGGCAATCACCTTGTCGCCGATGTCGTGGCCATAGACGTCGTTGACGCTCTTGAAGTGGTCGATGTCGAGCATGATCGCCGACAGTGACCCGATCTCGGCCATGTCCGTGTGCGATTCCTGCATGCGCTCAAAAAAGGCCCGGCGATTGAGCACGCCGGTGAGCGGGTCGGTCGAGGCGAGATGGATCAGTTCGCGCTGCATCGAGGATAGCCGCGCAGCAGCGCGCAGCCGGGCATAAAGCTCTTCGGAGGCCGGCGGTTTGCCGATGAAGTCGTCAGCGCCGGCATCGAGCGCTTTCACAAGATGACCGCGATGCTGGTTCGACGACATCATGATGACGTAGATCGGGCGACGGCTGGTCGCGAGCGCGCGCGTTTCCCAGCACAGATCGAGGCCGGACATCGATTCCGGTTCGGCACTTGTGATCAGCGTTTCGACCGAACGATCCGCCCGGATATAGTCGAGCGCGGCCTGCCCGTCGGTGAAGGAAAAAACGTCATCCCCACGCTCCTGCAAGAGTTTGGAGACGCATTTCAGAACGATACGACTGGGATCAACGAGAACCACGCGCATGCCAATCGTTTTACACGCAAAGTTATACGTTATGCTTAAAGACGATCGCTGCATTCGACCATAGCATTTGTGTTTCCATATATTTTCCAATGGGTTGCAGAGGGCGCTTCACCAGACATTAACCATGGGTGAAAAAGCTGCGGAGCGGGACGGGTTGCTGCCGCGTTCATTGTCGGGTCTTTTCAACGTTGTCCGCGCGACCAAACCGAACGCAAGATATCTTGGGACGAAAGGTGTCTTGGGCCGAAAGATGTTTTGGGAGATTTCCTGATGATGGCGTCGATGCAACGATTCATGCTCAGGACAGCAGCGCTGGTTTTGCTCGCCGGCGCAGCGATGCTTGGCGGCGGTACGCCAGTTCTCGCCGCCACCTATCCGATCCAGGGACGCTTCGCCTACGACAAAGGAAATGCGGAGGAAGCCTGCCGCATCGGTCCGGCGATGGATTTCAGCGGCGACCGCCGCTTCGACGATGGCGGCGGCGTCCATGACTACCGCAACGTGTCGGTCCACGATGACGGCGCATCGCAATTCGCCGTGGTCGATCTCTTCTTCAATGGCCAGGCTCGCGGCAAAGTGAGCTACACGCTGCGCATCAACGACGCGAAACACCTGCGCATCCATCTCAATGAAAGCGGAAAGACGATCAATCTCGTGCGCTGCAAGTAACCCGTTTCAGCGGTCGAGATACTCTTCTTTCGGTTCGTCGGAATATTGCAGCATCTTCGCCGACGCGTGCTTTTCGATCGAGCCGGTATACGGCGGATCGAAACGCCGCGCCGCCACGCCCTGCTTCTGCGCAGCGCGCGCTGCGGCGACCTCGCCCGACATGGCGCGTGGCTCACAGATGTGCCGGCCTTTCGCATGCCGCATCAGATCAACGTGGATGTGGTTGTAGTGATAGACATTGGCGCCCGGCGCGAGGACCGTCGTGAAATCCTGGCAGGCAGCGCCCTGCACGTCGCGCAAAAATCCCTGCTCTTCCGGCGAGGCTTTCCAGCCGTGCTGCACGGTGATGGTGCGCCCGTCGGCTAGAATGAAGGCGGCAATATCGAGTGCATTGCCGAACGCATGTTCGGAAATCTTTGCATGCGGATTGCCGTTCATGCCGCGACAGGAGTAGGCCGAGATCTGCTTCATCTCCACCACCGGCTGACCGAACCAGCGCAGCGCCGCGGGCTGTACGGACTGGGTCACCCATTGATCGAGGACGGACACGATCGGGCAAGCGAGCTTTGCGGCCGGCTTCAGCGTCACCGGCCCAACCGCTGCCACCCGCGTGGGACCGAGCGACGGCAGCGGCGCCTGCTGCGCCGGGCCGCGATCGTAGTCCGGTGACACGGCGCTGCGGCGCGGCGGCGGATAGGAATCGGAGGAAGAGCGATCGGGCGGATAGGAATTTGCGGGATAGCTATTCGCCTGTGGATAGGGCGTGCCCGACGCACCACGCGGATCCGGTTCGACCTCGTCATCGATACCGGGCGGCTGCAAGGAAATGGGACCATGCGCCGTTGAATACGACGGCGAAGCCGGCTGCGAATACGGAGCGGAAGATTGGTTCGCCGGCCACGGCACTGGCGGGCGCACGGGCGAACGCGCACCAGCAATATCGCCCGGCGGACGCGGCACATCGGCGAAGCCCATGGCCTGCTCCGAACCGAGCGCCGACACCTTCAAGGGAAAATCGGCCCCGCATATGCCGGGGCCGTCGATCGGACTAATGCGCACGACTCCCGGGCCCTCACGTACGGCCCCGGACTTCAGACATGCGGCTTCAGCCTCGTGCCGCCAGGGTTCACGCTCTTCCGTCTGGAAAAAACTGTGACCGCATCCCGACAGGGCGACGAGGACGACGGAGCCGACGAGATACAAACAGACTCTCCGCGTCATTTGCGCACATTGCGCGCAATTCCGTTAAGGACCTGTCAATGATGACTTGCCGCCGAACGGGAATCATCAAAAAGCAAAGCATCGCCAGAAAGGTACGTCGCTCCGCGCGGGCGCGAAGCCGGTAACGGGTTGCATCGCCATGCGCAACGCGCCACGGCTGCGACGATTTTTTTCACGACGGGTTTTCAAAACGAAATCAGATGGATGACTCCGGCGCCGCATAACATTGCGGCAGTGCGTCAAATTTCGCGCTTTGACGCATCCAATGTTTTGATAGACTTCACACCACCAACGAGGTGGAGGTGCATTGATGAGCCTGACCTTGAAGCTCAACACGATCGCGATGGCTGCGGCCGTGTTATTCGTCGGAGCTGTTTTGTTGGGTGCGTTTTAATTTGCCTGGGCTCGACGTTGAGGCGATAACGAACATAAAGAGGCATCGAAACGAGGCATCGGAGATTGCTCCGGTGCCTTCTTCATTTTCAAAACAGAACTTTTGACAAGCGCCAATCAAGCGGCTTCGCCCTGCCCTTCGGCCGGCTTGGGATCGTAATTGAGGATCGGCATCAACCATCGCTCGGCTTCCTCCGCCATCCATCCCTTGCGCTTCGCGTAATCTTCGACCTGATCACGCTCGATCTTGCCGACGCCGAAATAAGCGCTGTTCGGATGGCTGAAATAGAATCCGGACACGGAGGCCCCCGGCCACATCGCAAAACTTTCCGTCAGCTCCACACCGATCTCCGCACCGTCGAGCAGCGAGAACAGTGTCGCCTTCTCGGTGTGGTCGGGCTGCGCCGGATAGCCGGGCGCCGGGCGGATGCCACGATAGGCTTCCGTGATGAGCTGCGCATTGTCGAGCGCCTCGTCCGGCGCATAGCCCCAGAACTCCTTGCGCACGCGCTGATGCAGTCGTTCGGCCAGGGCTTCGGCAAAGCGGTCGGCCAGCGCTTTGACCATGATCGAAGAGTAGTCGTCGTTGGCATGCTTGAAGCGATCTGCGATCTCATCTTCGCCGATACCGGCGGTGACGATGAAGCCGCCGACATAGTCCGGCGTGCCGGCCGGCGCGACGAAATCCGCCAACGCCGCATTGGCACGGCCTTCGCGCTTGCCCAGTTGCTGGCGCAGCGTGTGCAACGTCGTCAGCGGCTTGCTACGCGAGTCGTCGGTGAACAGCGTGATGTCGTCGCCGTCGCGGTTGGCCGGCCAGAAGCCGAAGACGGCGCGAGCGCGGAACCAGTTCTCGCGGATGATCTTGTCGAGCATCGTCTGCGCGTCAGCGAACAGGCTGCGCGCCGCCTCACCGACCTTGGGATCGTCAAGGATCGCCGGGTAGCGTCCGGACAATTCCCAGGTCTGGAAGAACGGCGTCCAGTCGATATAGTCGACAAGCTCCTTGAGCGGAACGTCCGGCAAAATCTTCTGGCCGAGAAACGTCGGCTTCGGCGGCACATAGCCGGTCCAGTCGATCCGCGTCTCGTTCTTGCGCGCGGCGGCCAGCGTGATGCGGTTCTTGTTCTGTTGCGCGCGCGCGTGGGCTGCCGCGATCCGCGCATATTCGGCGCGCAGTTCGGCGACGTATGGCACGCGGCCTTGCGGCGACAGCAGCGTCTGTGCGACGCCGACCGCGCGGCTCGCATCATTGACGTAAACGGTCTGCCCGCGCACGTAATTCGGGTTGATCTTCACCGCAGTATGCACCCGGCTCGTGGTGGCGCCACCAATCAGCAACGGCAGGTCGAAACCTTGGCGCTCCATCTCGGCCGCGACATGACACATCTCGTCGAGCGACGGCGTGATCAGGCCCGACAGCCCGATCATGTCGGCGTCTTCGGCCTTCGCCGTCTCGAGGATTTTCGCCACCGGCACCATGACGCCAAGGTCGATGACCTCGAAATTATTGCATTGAAGCACGACGCCAACGATGTTCTTGCCGATGTCGTGGACATCGCCCTTGACCGTCGCCATGACGATCTTTCCATTCGTGCTCTTGCGATTGGAGCCGCTCTTGCGCTTTTCCTCTTCCATGAACGGCAGCAGATAGGCGACCGCCTGTTTCATCACGCGCGCCGATTTCACGACCTGCGGCAAGAACATTTTGCCCGAACCGAACAGGTCGCCGACGACGTTCATGCCGTCCATCAGCGGGCCTTCGATCACCGATAAAGGCCGGTCGACGCGCTGGCGTGCTTCCTCGGTGTCGGTTTCGATGAATTCCGTGATGCCGTGCACGAGCGCATGCGACAGCCGCTTCTCGACCGGCCATTCGCGCCAGGTGAGATCGGCTTCCTTGGCCTCGCGCGTCTGCCCGCGATAGCGCTCGGCGATGGCCAGCAGCCGCTCGCCGGCATCGGGACGGCGGTTGAGGACGACATCCTCGCAGGCCTTGCGCAGTTCCGGCTCGACATCATCATAAACGACCATCTGGCCGGCATTGACGATGCCCATATCCATCCCCGCCTTGATGGCGTGATAGAGGAACACGGCGTGCATCGCTTCGCGCACCGGCTCGTTGCCGCGGAACGAGAACGACAGGTTTGAGACGCCGCCTGAGACATGCGCGTGCGGCAGGTTTTGGCGGATCCAGCGCGTCGCCTCGATGAAGTCGACGCCGTAATTGTTGTGCTCGTCGATGCCGGTGGCGATGGCAAAAATGTTCGGATCAAAAATGATGTCTTCCGGCAGGAAGCCGACCTGGTTGACCAGGATGTCGTAAGCGCGCTTGCAGATCGACGTCTTGCGCTCGAGCGTATCGGCCTGCCCCTGCTCGTCGAAAGCCATGACGACGACGGCGGCGCCATAGCGCTGGACGGTCTTGGCATGACGGATGAAGGCCTCTTCACCCTCCTTCATCGAAATCGAATTGACGATGGCTTTGCCCTGCAGGCATTTCAGCCCGGCTTCGATCACCGTGAATTTCGATGAATCAACCATCACCGGCACGCGTGCGATGTCCGGTTCGGCGGCGATGAGATTAAGGAAGGTGACCATCGCAGCTTCGGAATCGAGCAGCCCCTCGTCCATGTTGACGTCGATGATCTGCGCGCCGTTTTCCACCTGCTCGCGCGCGACGGCGAGCGCCGCGTTGAAGTCGTCGGTCTTGATGAGCTTGCGAAAGCGCGCCGAGCCGGTGACGTTGGTGCGTTCGCCGACGTTCACGAACGGGATTTCCGGCGTCAGGGTGAACGGCTCAAGGCCCGAGAGCCGCAGCCGCGGCGGAATTTCGGGAATCGCGCGCGGCGTCTTGCCGGCGACCGCCTTGGCGATGGCGTTGATGTGCTCCGGCGTCGTGCCACAGCAACCGCCGACGATGTTGAGCAGCCCGGCGCTGGCGAATTCCTCGATCAGCGAGGCCATGTATTCAGGGCTTTCGTCGTACATGCCGAATTCGTTTGGCAGGCCGGCATTGGGATAGACGCAGACGAGCGTGTCGGCGATACGCGACAGTTCGACCACATGCGCGCGCAGTTCCTTCGCGCCGAGCGCGCAGTTGAGCCCCACGGTGAGCGGCTTGGCATGGCTGACCGAATTCCAGAACGCCTCCGGCGTCTGGCCGGACAGCAGCCGTCCCGACATGTCGGTGATCGTGCCGGAGATCATCACCGGCACGGAGATGCCGCGTTCCTCGGTCACATCGGCGATGGCGAACAGTGCCGCCTTGGCGTTGAGCGTGTCGAAAATCGTTTCGATGAGCAGCAGATCGACATCGCCGTCGAGCAGACCGCGCACCTGCTCAGAATAGGCTTTGCGCAATTCATCGAATGTGGTCGCGCGAAAACCGGGATTGCTCACATCCGGCGAGATCGACGCCGTGCGGTTGGTCGGTCCTAGGGCGCCGGCGACGAAGCGCGGACGACCGTCTTCCTTTTCCGCAAGGGCGGCTGCTTCCTTCGCCAGGATCGCGCCCTGATGATTGAGTTCGTAGACGACATCCTCCATGCCGTAGTCGGCCTGAGCGATCGAAGTCGACGAAAACGTATTGGTCTCCACAATGTCGGCGCCCGCCAAAAAATAGGCGAGATGAATGTCGCGAATGTCGTCCGGACGGCTGAGGATGAGAATGTCGTTGTTGCCGCGAATGTCGCGATGCCAGGCATCGAAGCGCGCGCCGCGATAACCGCTTTCGTCGAGGCCGAGCCCCTGGATCATTGTGCCCATGGCGCCGTCGAGCACCAGGATGCGTTCGGCCGCCGCCTTGCGGAACGCGACCTCCTTCGCGGACATCTTCCGGGACTGGGGTCTTGGCCGCGACGATGTCGCGGTCTCCGTCTCGATCTTGGCCAACTCGCCGGACTTCACTGACTCAGACATTGGAACGCTCTGATTTTCTATATGTGTAATGGTTATGCCGTGCGGGCGACCTGCGATTGCACCGGCGCCGATTGCGCCGGACGCAGCCCGAGCAGATGGCAGACGGCATAAACCAGGTCGGCACGATTCATGGTGTAGAAGTGAAAATTCGTAACGCCGCGGTCGACGAGATCGAACACCTGCTCGGCGGCGATAGCGGCGGCGATCAGCTTGCGCGTCGCCGGATCGTCATCGAGACCGCTGAAGCGTTCGCACAGCCAGGCTGGGACGGACGTGCCGCACCGCTCGGCGAATGTTTTCGTCTGCTTGAAATTCTGCACCGGCAGAATCCCCGGCACGACGGGAATTTCGATGCCCCGCGCGCGGACCTTGTCGAGATAACGGAAATACAAATCGTTCTCGAAGAAGAATTGCGTGATCGCGCGGTTCGCACCGGCATCGACCTTGGCCTTGAGCATGTCGATGTCGTCGGCCACCGTCGGGCTGTCGGGATGTTTTTCCGGATAGGCGGAGACCGAGACCTCCATGTCGGAGCGGCTCTTGATGCCGGCGACGAGCGCGGCCGACGTCTCATAGCCGCCCGGATGCGGCGCGTAGCGCGACCCCGGCCCGGTCACCGGATCGCCACGCAGCGCCACGATATGGCGAACGCCGGCGCGATGATAATCGTCGATCACACCGTTGATCTCATCGCATGTGGCGGCAACGCAGGTCAGATGCGCCGCCGGCAGAAGCGCCGTCTCGTCGATGATGCGCTTGACCGTGGAATGCGTGCGCTCGCGCGTCGAACCGCCCGCGCCGTAGGTGACGGACACGAAATGCGGCGAAAGCGGCGCCAGCCGCGTGATCGCGTCCCACAGCGTCTTTTCCATCTCCTCGGTTTTCGGCGGGAAGAATTCAAACGACACGTTGATGCGATCGGCCTCTCCGGTCGCCCGGCTCGCGCGTTGCGGCATGGGATTCATCTACGCGACCTCCTGCGGTGCCGTCCGCGACGGCTGTGCCATCTGCACGCGAGGATCGCGCGCGCACCAGATCGACACGGCAATTTTTCCATCCGAGCCCTGTTCGGGCGCGAGCGTCTGTTGTGAAACGGGTTCGAGCCCGGCCTCCACGAGCCATTGCGTCACAGTCTCCGGCGCGAAACCGAGGCGGCGATGGGCGTGCTCCTCCTGAAGGAAGCTCATATCGTGGGGCGCGAAATCGACAACCAGTAATTTTCCGCCCGGGCGCAGCACCAGCGCCGCTTCGCGCAGCGCGCGCGCGCCGTCATCGAGGAAGTGCAGCACCTGATGGATGATGACGAGGTCGAAACGGTCGCGCACCGATGTGAGATCGTAGATGTCGCCCTGGCGCACGCTGCAATGGCGCAGACCGGCGCGGTCGAGCCGCTCGCGCGCCACCGAAAGCATGTCGAGGGAGAAATCGAGGCCGAGACCGCGATCGATCTGCGGCGCGAACAATTCGAGCATGCGGCCGGTGCCGGTGCCGAGATCGAGCATCGAACCGATCGGCCCATCGCCGACGATGGCATGCAGCGCCGCCTCGACAGACTCATCGGCCACATGCAGCTTGCGGATGCGGTCCCATTCCGCGGCATGGCGACGGAAATAGGATTGCGCCACTGCCGCGCGGGCGTGGCGCACGTCGGCCAGCCGTTCGCTGTCGCGGGCGATGACGGCATCGCTTGGATCAAGCCGGCCGACCAGATCGCGGATCGCCGCCGGCCCGCCTTCGGTCTCGGAGAAACGGAAGAATGCCCACGAGCCCTCGCGGTAACGTTCGATCAGGCCGGCCTCGGTGAGCAGCTTGAGGTGACGCGAGATGCGCGGCTGCGACTGGCGCAGCACGTCAGTGATCTCCGTCACGGTCAGTTCGGCCTGGCAAAGCAATGCCAGGATGCGCAGCCGCGTCGCCTCGCCGGCCGCCTTCATGACAGCCTGGAGGTCGGTGAAACCAAGGTCACTGATCGGGCCGCTCGCCCGGCCCCGATGGCCGGGGCGGATCGCATCATCGGGGCGGTTCAGGTCGCCTGGGCGCAAGGTGGACATGGGCGGAGGCCGGGTTGGGGAAGTGTCATGCCGCATCCTCTCGCAGGACCGCATATAAGGATATCTTTATACGCTTATCTAGGAGTCTGCAAGGGCGTTGGCAAGCCCCGGAAGCGCGCAGGTAATCCTGCGGTCGAGGGTTTCAACGCAGCGCGGTTCGGTTCATGGTCCGCACACAACGGGAGCGGCAGCGCCATGAACAGCGACAAAGCCAATAATGACAGCGGCATCCGGCCCGGCGAGACGGCCGTCGCCCTGCCCGAGCAGCCGGACGCCGGCCTCTATTTCATTGGCATCATCCACACGCCGTGGTCGCGCCGCGAGGCCTGCCCGAAGAATGGCCGGGAGTCCGATGCCGTCTGCACCATCGAAATCGACCCGCGCTTTGCGCCGGCGCTCAAGGATGTCGAGACCTGCTCGCACCTCATCATCCTCTATTGGATGGACTTGGCGCGACGAGATCTGGTTCTACAGGTGCCGCGGCATTACGGCCAACAGCGCGGCACCTTCGCGCTGCGCTCCCCGGCCCGGCCCAACCCGATCGCCCTAAGTGTCGTAAAACTCGTGTCCGTGAGCGACGGCACCCTCTCGGTCATCGGGCTCGACTGCCTGGACGGGACACGGCTTTTGGACATCAAGCCGTATTTCGCCTCGACCGACGCCATTCCGGACGCCGTCGCCGGCTGGCACGCAGGGGCGAAATAAGGCAGAGAGCCGCGACAAACAGGCGCCGAACGGCTTTCCAACGATCACCGCGTTTTGATCTGGAAGGCCTTAGGCCCTTTCTGGATCTCCTGGGCCCCTGCCAAACCCCCGAAAACCTGCGCTTTCCAATTCCTTTGTGCGGTTCTGAACGCTGCGCGGAATTTGTTCCCTTTGCGGCAGGACGTTCGCAAAAATGTGAGCAGGAACCAATAAACCGCCGCGGATTTGATTTGGCAGATGGGAAAAGCGAGGGAAGCCATGTTGAATTCCAGAAAGCGCGCTGCGCAGATCACGGTTGCCGCAATCTCCACGATGGCGACCGCATTCCTTTTCACGTCGGCCGCCTCGGCTGAGCCGCTCGCGTTCTACAATCAGGCGAACGCCTATCCGTCGGCCGCTTACGAGCAGGCGATGCCGCAAGATCAGCAGGTGATGCCGCAGGAAGAAACCACGCAGGAGAGTGGCGACGCGCAACTGCCCGCCAATCTGCGCCGTCAGATCGTCAATTACGCGACGCACGAAGCGTCCGGCACGGTCGTCATCGACACGCCGCACACTTATCTCTATCTCGTTCTCGGCAACGGCAAGGCGATGCGTTACGGCATCGGCGTCGGCCGCGAAGGTTTTACCTGGGCCGGCACGCAGCATATCGCGCGCAAGGCCGAATGGCCGGATTGGCATCCGCCGGCAGAGATGATCGCACGCCAGCCCTATCTGCCGCGCTTCATGGCGGGTGGTCCCGGCAACCCTCTCGGCGCGCGCGCCATGTATCTCGGCAATACCGAATATCGCATCCACGGCACCAATGCGCCGTCGACCATTGGCCACCACGTCTCGAGCGGCTGTATCCGTCTCGTCAATGAAGACGTTGAAGACCTCTATAGCCGCGTCAAGGTCGGCGCCAAGGTGGTCGTGATGCCGATGCGCGCTGCGCCTGTCGTCGCCCACCGCACGACCCGGATGCCTGCGCAGACGGCAAGCCGAGCGGAAGGCGTATATTAAACGGCGCCTCTCGATCAAAGCAGACGATCAAAGACAAAAGGCCTCACATCGCGTGAGGCCTTTTTCGTGCTTTCTAAAGGCGGCGGGCTACGAGGAAAAAATCTCCGAGAACTTCTTCTTCACCGCCGCGGCCTGATCGTTGACGTAATGATAGTCGAGCGGTGAAAGCTTGATGTCGGCAATGCGCGGCGCGCCTTCCGGCGGATCGAGATCGGCGCGCGCGGCGTAGACGCCCTCCTTCGGCCAGAGCATTTCAGCTTCCTTGCTGATCGTGTATTCGGCAAGCAGCTTCGCTGCGTTGGGATGGGCACAATCCTTCACGACCGCGGTGATCGAGGGAATGGCGAAGGTGCCGTCCTTCGGCGGAAGGCTGTGAATTTTGAATCCCGCCATGCGCGCTTCGTTGGCATATTGACTGTCGACGCCGGCTGCGATCGGCCGCTCGCCCGACTTCACCATGGTCAAGGCGATCTGATTGCCGCGCACAACCAGAATTTCGTTCTTGCGCAAGCCCTCATAAAATTCCCAGCCGTGGTTTTTCACGTTCATCGCCGCGACGACCAGCGCCAGCGACGAGAATGACGGGTCGGTCATCACCAGCTTGCCCTTGAACTCCGGCTTGAGCAGATCTTCCCAAGTCTGCGGCATCTTCTCGAGTGGATAAAGATCGCTGCGCGCGTAATTGGTGATGATGCTGACGCGTTGGGCGATGAACCGTCCCTTCTCGTCGTTGAGCCCTTCACGGATTTTGTCGGCGTCTTTCGGAACGAACGGAATGAAGCTGCCTTTGTTCGCGAGATCGATGGTCGCGCCCGGATCGGACGACACCAGCACGTCGGCGCCCTTGTGCCCGACCTGCTGCTCCATCATGAATCGGCGCAGGACTTCCGTCCCGCCGGTGCGGAATAGCTCGACCTTGATGCCGTATTCTTTTTCGAATGCTTTGGCGACCGCTTCCGCCGCTTTCACTGGCGCCGACGTGTAGAGAACGACCTTGCCCTCTTTCTTCGCAGCGGCGATGTCGACCTTGTCCGCGGCCAACGCCAGTGTGGCCAAAGGCCACCCGAGCGCGGCGGCGCCCGGCAACACCGCCGCGGCTTGTAACACGGTGCGGCGTGTAACGCCTGTGAAGCGGTCCATCATTCTCTCCCTGCGATTTTATGCGCGCTGTGGATTTTGGTCCGCGCGCTTTTTCTTATTCAATGCCGGAATGCCGACATTCAATTCCGCGAAGGAGTGTGACTCGAATGGATCGCCACGACTAGAGGCTGAAACGTCGCAAAACCTGCCATCGCGCAGATCGACAGGGCCTCACAGGATCATCAAGCCCGCGCCTTGGGGTCGAATATCTGGCTCAGAAAACGGGATGTAGCGGCCTGGGCTTCGCGGTCGGCGTGCTCTTCCGCCGGATTTTGTGGCACCGAGAAGCCATGGCCGGTGCCGCTGTATAATTCCATTTTCCAGCTACAGCCCGAAACGCTGAGATCGCGCAGCAGCCAGTTCACCTCGGGCATCGGCGAGGTTTTATCCTCGGCGCCGTGCAGGATGAGAACGGGACTTTTGATTCCTGTCGATGCTCCTTCGGTGAAGCCACGAAGCGATCCGTGGATCGTGATGGTGCCGCGGATCGGCGCGCCGCTTTGCGCGAACTCGATCGCCACCGTGCCGCCGAAGCAATAGCCGAGCACCGCGACCTTCGTTCCGTCGACGAGCGGCGAAGCAAGCATCCAGTCGAAACCGGCCTGGGCCCGCGCCCGCATCAAGGAACGATCCTTGTTGTAGATCGTGGACTGCTCCTTGCGCTGCGCGCCGCCACGGGGCTGGTGTGCCACACCGAACATGTCAGCCGCGAAGGCGACATAGCCGAGACGCGCGATCTGCTCGGTGAAGCGGATCGTGGTGTTGCTCATGCCGTCGTTACGGTGGATCACCATGACGGCCGGCCGCTTCTCGGCAACCGCCGCATCATGCGCCAGATAGCCGCGCAGCGCGGCATCGCCATGGGTGTAGTCAATCCACTCGGCTTTCATCGTCATCATATTCCCCCACGCAAGAACGGCTCACGGCCGCATCGCGATGTCATCGTCTCGCACTGCGCGTTCAGTTGAGACTGATATTTTCTTTCTTGATCACCGGCGCCCAGCGCGCGGTTTCCTCATCCATGAATTTTTTCATGTCCTGCGGCGTGCCGCCGATCGTCTGCATGCCGAGTTGGAGGGAGACCTGCCTGGCCTGCGGCGTCTTGAGAAACTCATTCACCGACGTGTTGATCTTCGCGATCACGCCGGGCGGCGTGCCGGTTGGCGCGATGACGCCGAACCACGTTCCGGCAACAATATCAGCAACGCCGGTTTCGCGTACCGTCGGCACGTTCGGGAGCGAGGCGAGCCGCTCCTTGCCAGTGACGGCGAGCGTATTCATGTGTGCGACCTGCGGGATATAGGCAGGAAAGGCCACGTCGATCTGTCCGCCGAGCACATCCTGCAGCGCCTGCGCGCCGCTGCGGTAACTGACATGCGTCACCTTGATGCCGGTTGCCTGCGCCAGCGACACCGCCGAGATATGCGCCATGGTGCCGACGCCCGAATTGCCGAAGGTCAGCGCGCCCGGATGGGCCTTGGCGTAGTCGATGAGGTCCTTGAGCGTCTTCACCGGCAGCTTCTTGCTGACGACGATCGCCTGCGGCACGATGCCGATGAGCACGACCGGCGCATAATCTTTGTCGGGATTAAACGATATCCGCTTGTAGAGAAGCTTGTTGACCGCTGCCGGACCCGTCGTGGCGAAGAACAGCGTGTAGCCGTCGGGCGACGCCTTCGCCACGGCCGCGCCGGCGATATTGCCACCCGCGCCCGGCTTGTTCTCGACGATGAATTGCTGGCCGAAATCATCGGTCAAATGCTTGGCGATAAGCCGCGCGACACCGTCAGTCGATCCGCCGGCACCGAACGGCACCACGAAGGTGACCGGATGCGTCGGCCATTTTCCCCCCGCGGCCCGCGCCGTGCCGGCGGCACCGGCCAGCACCACCGCAAGGAAAAGAGCGAGCAGCGTTCTGTAGCCCCGCCTTTTGTCGATCTGTGGCACGACAACCTCCCTGAATGCGTTTTTCCGTAACGCGTCTTCGGCGATCTCGGATCGTCGCGCGCGTCTTTAAATTCCATCGGCCCGAACGCTCAATGCGTCCCCGACGCTTCGCACTTTTTCCGGAATTGCTCTAGTCAAAAGTCGCGAAAAGGTCGAGGGGTAGGTGGCGCGGAGAAAATCCTCGCCGTTTCACGGCCATTTTTCAGCGGGATGTCGGTTATCGCAAAATATCCGCACTTCCGGCTTTTGGACTTGCCGTGCGCACATGCACCACCGCGATATCGTCGGCATAGATGCGCTTCCACCCCTCAAGGCGATCAAGCAGGCCGGCCGCGGGGGTGCCGACCGCGAGGAGCGTCACATCGATGTCGTACTTGTGCAGCAACTGCAAAAATCCGCCGACATCGCTTAGCATCAACGCACGGGTGTGAGCCACGGTGAACGCTTCGCCATAGACTTCGGTGCGCCCGTCGATAAACGGCTTGAACCCCGAGGCGATCAGATAGCCGCCGAAATCGTAGCTGTTGAGGATGTGCGTTTTGCCCGTCGCCTTCATCGCCGCGACGGCGCGCGCCGGCGTCACGTGCGGATCGGGTTGATAGGCAAAGACCCGCCCCGCGGCGACGCTGGCGATGGCGAGCGCCAGGATCATGGCCAGTGCAGGGGCCCAGTTAGCGTAATGCGTGGCGCAACGCGCGCGGGAGGGTTCCGCCTCGCGTTGCCCGATCTGCGGCGCCAGAGGCGCTGCGAGGATCAGCGGCGCCAGCAAGCCGAGCAGATCGACGCTGCGATTGTGACTGAGCGCCATGTGCAGAAGGCCCAACAGCACGAGTATGCGGATCGGCGGCAGCGTCAGCCCGCGATAAAGTGCTGCGCCGATGCCCAACAGCAGGCACAATTCGAAGCCAGCAAGCCGGGAGAAATTCTGCGGCTGCCATTCACCGATCAACGCCAGCACCTGGCCGAGACCGAGGATTCGGCGCGTGACCAGGATCGACTCCGGCCCATACGGCGTGAGGCAAGCGGCGGCGACGGCCAGCACGCCGAACAGACCCCACCGCAGCACGACGCGAACGCGCTCGGACGGCGCCGCATTCCACAAGGCCTCCAGTGCGAGAGGCGCGATGAACGCGATGCCGAAGGTGAAGCCGCCATGCAGATTCGCCCATAGCGTCATCAGCGGCAGCAGCGCGAAGGGCGGCGCGCGCCGTTCATCCACCGCGCGCACGAGACCGGCGACCCAGGCCACCATGACCGGCAGCGCCAGCGCGTGCGGTCGCGCCACGAGATGCGGCGAGATCAGCACGAAGGCGCCGAGGGTCAAAACCAGCGCCGGGCCGACGGCGAGCTTTTCCAGCAGGACGTGGGTCAGAAGTCCGAGCGCGGTCGCGATAGCGGCGGCACCGAGCACGACGATCCCGGTCCATCCGGCATAAGCGAACACCTGCGCGAACACGACTTGCGACAGCCATTCGCTGGAGATCCAGGGCGCGCCCGCCATGGTTGCGGAAAACATATCGACGTGCGGCACCTGCGCATGCGCGACGATCCAGTCGCCGAGCGCGATATGCCAGAAAGTATCAGGATCATGAAGCAGCCGCCCGCCGAGCACGAGCAGCAGGAGATAACAGCCCGCGCCTACGCCGAGCGCCATCGGCACGCGCCGGCGCGCGACGGGGCTTGCGTCCTCGGCGAGTGAATAGACCATGGCGCGCATTCCTGGGCGGACCACCGCGGCGGCGGCGTGCGCCCGAGTAGATCGCGCAAGACATAATTGTCCGTAAAGACGGCGTCCGCGGAGGCTAAGGTGCTGAAGAATCGAGGGCTCCGCCGCCACACCCTGCATTGACAGCCGGGCCTGGGAGCCTAAATTAGCACCGTTCCGAGGGGAGCCCTGAAAGGGCTGAGAGACCGCAGGACATCGGCAAGGTTTTTTCAAAACCTTGCGGGTTCAACGCGGAGACCCTTTGAACCTGATCCGGGTCATGCCGGCGAAGGGACAGGACGCAATCATGCGCGCATCTATCGTTGAATCCGTTTTCCTTGAATCCCCGTATCGCCCGAATTCCGTCGCCGCGGCCGGCAAAGCTGGCGTACGCAGCGGGCGCTGACGCAATCATCCGAAATAACATCCCAAAGGGAGCCTCACCATGAACCTGCACGATCCCAACCTCACCACGCCGAAGGTCACCACCGGCCCCATCGAAGGCTCGCGCAAGATTTATGCGACCGCGGACGCGGCGGCCGACGTGCGCGTGCCGGTGCGTGAGATCGCGCTCCAGCCCTCGGCCAACGAACCGCCGGTGCACGTCTATGATTCCTCGGGCCCCTATACCGACGCCGATGCCAGGATCGACGTCGAGCAGGGCCTGCCCCGCGCCCGCGTGCAATGGGTGAAGGAGCGCGGCGGCATCGAGGAATACGACGGCCGCGCCATCCAGGCGGTCGATAACGGCAACGCCACCGGCAAATACCTCGCGCGCAACTTCCCCAACACGCCGAGGCCGATGCGCGCGCTCGACGGCCATCCGGTGACGCAATACGAATTCGCCCGCGCCGGCATCATCACCAAGGAGATGATCTACGTCGCCGAGCGCGAGAATGTCGGCCGCAAAAAGATGCTCGACCGTGCGGAAGCAGCCCTTGCCGACGGCGAGCAGTTCGGCGGCGCGCTCCCCGCCTTCGTCACGCCGGAATTCGTGCGCGAGGAGATCGCGCGCGGCCGCGCCATCATCCCGTGCAACATCAATCACGGCGAACTCGAGCCGATGATCATCGGCCGCAACTTCCTCGTGAAGATCAACGCCAATATCGGCAACTCCGCCGTCACCTCCTCGGTCGAAGAGGAGATCGAGAAGATGGTGTGGTCGATCCGCTGGGGCGCCGACACGGTGATGGACCTCTCCACCGGCCGCAACATCCACAACACCCGCGAATGGATTTTGCGCAATTCGCCGGTGCCGATCGGCACCGTGCCGATCTATCAGGCGCTGGAGAAGGTGGACGGCGATCCGGTCAAGCTCGACTGGGAATGCTACAAGGACACGCTGATCGAGCAATGCGAGCAGGGCGTCGACTACTTCACCATCCACGCCGGCGTGCGCCTCGCCTATGTGCCGCTCACCGCCAACCGCGTCACCGGCATCGTCTCGCGCGGCGGCTCGATCATGGCCAAGTGGTGCCTGTCGCGGCACAAGGAAAGCTTCCTCTACGAGCGCTTCGACGAGATCTGCGACATCATGCGCAAATATGACGTGTCGTTCTCGCTTGGCGACGGGTTGCGCCCCGGCTCCATCGCCGACGCCAACGACCGCGCGCAATTCGCCGAACTCGAAACGCTCGGCGAACTCACGCAGGTGGCGTGGCAGAAGGGCTGCCAGGTGATGATCGAAGGCCCCGGCCACGTGCCGATGCACAAGATCAAGATCAACATGGACAAGCAGCTCAAGGAATGCGGCGAGGCGCCGTTCTACACGCTCGGACCGCTCACCACCGACATCGCGCCGGGCTACGACCACATCACGTCCGGCATCGGCGCCGCGATGATCGGCTGGTTCGGCTGCGCCATGCTCTGCTACGTGACGCCAAAGGAGCATCTCGGCCTGCCCGACCGCGACGACGTAAAGGAAGGCGTGATCACCTACAAGATCGCCGCCCACGCCGCCGACCTCGCCAAGGGCCATCCGGCGGCGCAGTTGCGCGACGACGCGCTCTCACGTGCGCGCTTCGACTTCCGCTGGGAGGACCAGTTCAACCTCGGTCTCGATCCCGACACCGCGCGCCAATATCACGACGAGACGCTGCCCAAGGACGCGCACAAGGTCGCGCATTTCTGCTCGATGTGCGGGCCAAAATTCTGCTCGATGAAGATCACGCAGGACGTGCGCGACTACGCGGCAAGCCTTGGCGAGAACGAAAAATCCGCGCTTGGTCTCGATCCCTCAGCCGCCGAAGCGGGGATGAAAGAGATGTCGGAAAAATTCAACGCCATGGGCCAACAGGTCTATGTCGACGCCGACAAGGTCAAAGCCGCACCGCGCACCACTGCAATCGATTCCGAAGCGGCCCACGCCGCCAGGAACGCGAAGCTGGTGAAGGAAAGTAATAAGGCGTTCGGGTAACCGGACGCTGACGTATTCAATGTGTCATGGCCGGGCTTGACCCGGCCATCCACATCTTCTCATCTCGTAGGGCGGGTTAGCCAAAGGCGTAACCCGCCTTTTCTTTGTGGAGTGTCGGATTACGCTTCGCTAATCCGCCCTACGCGGCCCCCCTCGCGCGGAGGGGTTGGTGGGGGCCGCGACGCGCATTTCTGCATATGCAATTAGCCGCGCCCTACTTCCGAAACTGCTGCACTACACGTTGCGCCAAGGCCAAAATGTCAGGCGCCTGCGCTTCGATTTCCAGCGCAATCTCTTGCGCACGTTGCGGCGAAATGAGCTTTCCCTCCTCGTAATCGAGAACAACGCCGCCGGTCGCTTTTGCATAAGCGGCGCCGGTCGCATAGGCCGCCGGTCCGGCATTAATGTCGCCAGCCCAGATCAGCTCAATGGCAAATTTCCATCGGTGGCCGAAATCGATACGGGGCATTTCCATCATAATATTGGCTGCACTTCGGGTCCGAATCTCAAACGAGGTGCGATGGTTCTCGCCCTGAACGGACATGATGCCGTCAAACGGTTTGGACGCGAAGACAGGCGACAATTTATAATTGAGACCGCACGCATCGACGGCGTGTTGCCACGATTCAACCGAGGACAGTTTTCGATCCGAGAGAATACATATTTCCATCGACATCTTAGGCCCTCACGATGTTTAGCAAGCGTAGCCCGGATGAAGCGCAGCGAAATCCGGGATTCAGAATGTCCGACCGACCTGCCCCCATCTCGCGGAGTTTATCCTGGGGCGGGCCGAAGGCCCGACCCGAGGGCTCATGCGGGGACTACAAGCTGCGGCGCGGGGGCGCCGAGCGACTCTAACCTCGCATACGGCGCAGGGTCGTGTTGATCCCACCGGACAAGTGATGGTTGTTTCGGATACCCTCTTTTCGCTATCATAGCAGCAAATCCCGCATCATTGACGGGCGGGCCACCGAAACGCCATTCCGCCGCAGGAGGAAACCGTGTCCAGTGACAACACACTCCCGCTTGCCGAACTCGAGAAGCGCATCGCCATCCTGCGCGACAACATCCGTCAGTTGACCGAGCAGGCCGCGGCCGTCTCCGGCGCCGCGGACGAAGCGCGCAACGCCGACCGCATCGCGGAGCAGGAAGAGGAATTGCAGCAGCTCATTGCACAACGCGATGCGCTGTCGAAGAAGAAGAAGACGTGAAGGACCACGTCGAACGCGGGCCGTATTTTTGACAGTAAGCGTAGCCCGGATGAGCCCTCGGGTCGGGCCTTTGGCCCGCATACAGCGCTATGGACTGAATTGCGGATTCTGACGTGCCGCGGCGCGCGTTGCCTTTCCGCGCTGCCGCGATGGTGATGAAACGGGAGCACAATGTCGTCGCCTCATCACATATTCCGAGTCGAACCCGACGGCAGCGCCGAGACGGGCGTCTGTCCCTGTTGCGGGCATGTGAGCCGGACGGTATGGGGCTATGTCTGGCGGCACGATCACCCCTACGCGACGTATTTCGTTCATTGGGCCATCGGCCATTTTCGTGAGCATGACGCGCACTGGACCGTGATTGTCGGCCAATGGGGCGACGGCACCGGTCCGACCGATCGCGGCCTGGTGCGGCTGCGCCATCGCCTGCTCGAGACCGGTCCCGCCTTCATAGTGATCGATGCCGAACGCGGCGAGCATCACACGATCGCGGCATATGCCTTCACGCGCGCCGAGGTCGTCGGCACCGAACTGGCTGAGGACGTGTTCGCGATCTGTGACGCGGTGTGTTTGCACGACGCGCGTGTGGCGGCGCTTGCGGCAGAAGCTTGAGCGGTCGACGCGCCCACGCGGCTATCATCATCGTAGTTGCGCCGCTATATTCACGCCCATGCCGCTCGCCGCCATCACCCGCCTGCGCGTGCGCCACTGGCGCTTTCTGCCACCGTTCGTGGTGATCACCTTCCGCGCGCTGCGGCAGGTGCGTCGAGCAGACGGTTGCCTCGGCTCCGATGTGCGCGCGAAGACGGACCGCGTGTTCTGGACCCGCTCGCTCTGGCGCGACGCCGAGGCCATGCGCGCCTACATGACCAATGGCCCCCATCGCGTCGCGATGCTCCGGCTGCAATATTGGTGTGACGAGGCTTCGCTCGTGCACTGGGAGCAGGACGCGCTGCCGGACTGGAGCGAGGCCGAAACGCAACTGCGCACCGCCGGCCGCCTGTCGCGGGTGCGGCATCCGTCGGCGGCGCAGGCACGCGGCGAAACGATGCCATCGGCCAACATCTAGCGGGTTGCCGGAAGAGGTCTCACCGCCTGCCGCGGGCGAGAATCGTGGTGCGGCGTGCCGCGACGGAAATGACGCGCGCAGCGACGCGCACCCGGAGGAGCCTTCGTTTCCGAAAGGAACCCTTCCCGTCCGCGAGCCGTTATCGGCTGATCGAGGACCAGCCATGACAAATGCGACGCAGGACCCGAAAGACCGCGAGGCCGGCTTGCGTGCGCTGGCCGAGCGCCTTGAATTCACGCTCGAAACACACGGCGACCGCTACACGCTCACGCGCACGGCGGATGTGTCGCGGCCGGTGCGTGAGGACAACCTCACCTTCGCGGAAGCGGAAAAGCTTTTGGAAACGTGGAAGCTGCGCGGCCTCGGCGGCGGCTAGCGATCAAGCCTGGCTCTAAAACATGGATTGCCGGGTCATCAGGCGTAAAGACGCCGTCTTCAACGGCTAATGCCCGGCAATGACGGTTTTCAAAACCGATGCATCAGAGTCTGATCCAGCTTCGCTGGATCAGACTTGCGTCCGGTTTTTCTGACGGCGCTTGACGCTTTACCGCAACGTGAGCGCAAGGCCGCTGAGGTCGGCGCTGACGATGACACCGCGCTGCTCGCCCGAGAGCGTCAGCACCGCGCCGTTCTGGTTGCTCAGCACGATGGCCTGCGCGCCGCGGCCGATCGCAGCGCCCGCGCCCGCTGCGCCGTACACGCCGGCGACATCGGATGCACGGCGGATGTGACTGACCCGGCCGTGGAAGCGGGTTTCCGATGCGCCAAAGGTGAAACCGTAGCTCAGGCCACCGATCGAGACCGGATAGTTGCGGCCATGAAAATGCAGCACGCCGCGGCCGCCCTGTCCGCCGATGACAAAACCGGCCTTCACGACACTGAAGCTGATGGTACCGCTGTCGGCATACGCGGCGGGCGCGAACGCAAGGCCGGCAAAAGCCGCAGTCAGCGCGACCAGCGCTGCGCGAAGTCCGGTTCGAAAACGCATGGTGATCTCCTCCCGTTGAGTGAACCGCGAGGGTATCCCGAATGCGGCGCAGCGTAATCCCGCGCCTGCCTGTTTCCCCTGCTTTCGCTTGACCCACGCGAAATCCGATCGTTGAGCCTGTTCGTCCAATATCGATTGCGATGGAAGCGCACGCGCTGGCGGCTTGCGGCACGGAATGAAATGGCGCGAGGCGGCAACGGCATCGTGCATCGCCGCGACGCCGCGGCGCAGCACCCGCCCGCTTTCAGCCCGAAGGCCGCCAAACTCCGGACGCAAACGGCTTCGAGGTTGTCATGTTTCTGTCGCGCCACTGTCACGGTAGCGGCATCGGGGGCATTAGGGTGGTGATGCAAGACTTGGCGGCAATCGACCTTTCGATCTTTCGCGCGCTGAACGATTTTTGCGGCTGGAGCCCGACGCTCGACCGCATCGTCGTCCACCTCGAGGTTCTCAAGGGCTCATTGTTCCTGGGGATTTTTGGCTTCCTATGGTACCGGGCCGACAAGGGGCAGCCTGAGCGGCGCGAACGACTGCTCCTGATCGTGGTGGCCGTCGCGGCGGCGCTCGTCACCACCCGTGTCATTTCGATGCTGCTGCCCTTTCGCGACCGTCCGATGTACAGCGTCGGCGCCAACGCGCCGACTTTCGAATGGCACGCCGATCTCGAGCATTGGAGCAGCTTCCCGAGCGACAATGCGGCTTATCTTTTCGCGATCGCTGCAAGTCTGTGGCCGATTTCGCGACGGTGGGCATTATTCTTCGGCATCTTCGCCGCGTTTGCTTCGCTGGCGCGGGTTTATCTCGGCATTCATTATCCGGGCGACATTCTTGCCGGCGCGCTGATCGGAATCGCAACGGGCGTCGCAGTCAATCGCGAGGCGCTGCGCAAATGGATCGCCCGCTGGATTCTGACCTTCGAGCCGCGCTATCCGTCATACTTTTATGGCCTTCTTTTCTTGGTGCTCGCCGAATTGGCGGGAGGGTTTCCCAACACCCGGAGGATCGGCGTGGCCATCGTCCATCTGTTCGTCGGCTACAACAGCTAGCCCGCGACCAGAGCGAAAGCCGCCGTCCGCTCTCTTGCTGCTCCGTCCTGCAATGGACGGGCCGCTCACCCAAACCTCGCTTTGCTCCGCTCTTTTGCCTTCTCGGCTTCTACTTCGCGATCGCGCGCGGGCGCATGCGTTTGCAGCGAGGCCAGCAGGCGGCGCGCGGAGTCGGACACCTCATCGACGGCGCGGACAAAGGCGTCTTCGTTAGCCTGCGACGGCTTGTTGAAGCCGGACAGCTTGCGCACGAATTGCAGCGCGGAGGCGCGAATTTCGCCCTCCGTCGCCGGCGGCTCGAAATTGAACAGCGTGCGGATGTTACGGCACATGGCTGTCTCCTCCCTCAGGTTGACCGGCTCTTTCGGCTCAACGGAAATGTCGTGCGGAGACAGCCCCTGTTCAACCCTTTCGCGTTTGCGTTAGAGTCGGGGTCAGAGCCACTCTCAACCGTTCCAAGGGAGGATCGATGACTCACGTGACGTATAAGGTCGTGCAGCACGACGGCGGATGGGCCTACACGACCGACGGCGTTTTCTCGGAGGCGTTTCCCACCCATGCGAAGGCCCTCGCCGCGGCGCGGCGCGTCGCCCGCGAACAGCGCACGCCGGGACGCACCGAAGCCATCGAGTTCGAGGATGAGAAGGGCGAGTGGCACACCGAAACGGCCGCCGGCAGCGACCGTCCCGAGACCGAGGTGCAGGATAGCGCTGACCACAACCGCTGACAGCGGGTCTCGACGGCAAAGGGCGCGACCGTAAGGCGCAATGAGGGCGGCAGAGAAGGTGTAGGGGGCGGGGCGCGATGAACACCGGATTGATGGTCCTCAGCGGCATCCTGCTGCTGCTGGGTGTGGGATGCTTGTGGTTTTGGAAAAAATTCCGCGACGAGATTGCGGTGATGAATGCAACGCCGACCAGCCGGGCGGCCGACGTCGCGGCGCTGGCTCCGGGCACCATCACCGAGGTCAAGGGCGTGGTCCGCTGCGATGCGCCGTTGACCGGCGAATTTTCCCAGCGCCGCTGCGTCTATTACAAAGCCGAGATCGAGCGCGAGGAGAAGCGCTGGCGCGACGGCAAGCGCGAGATCCATACCGTCACCGAATACAGCAGCGAGCGTCATGCGCCATTCCATGTTGAGGATGCGAGCGGCCGCGTTCTGGTGCGTGGCGAAGGCGCCTCGGTCGAGGCCCTTGAAGTGTTTTCGAAAAGCGGAAATTCGGCGGCAGAGGATGTCGTCTCGATCGCAACCAGCCTGATGGGCCAAGGCAGTCAGGACCGGCACATGAAGGAAAGCGCTATCGAGATCGATACGGCCGTCTATGTGCTCGGCACCGTAGGCGAGGACGGCGTCATCGGCGCGGCTCCCCGTGGCGCGGCTGTGAAGGAGTTCATCATCACGCACAAAACAGAGGAGGAGCGCGCGCAATCTTCGCGCATGATGGAAATCATCATGATGGGGGCGGCTATAGCGTTCTTCATCGTCGCGGCAGTCGTCTTCTATTATTCACGGGAATGAGCCCGCCGCCCCGACAGCCGCCATCTTCCAATCCGGTGCGCGCGATCATGCGCTGGGTGATCGCCGCGTTTTTCGCGGCCGCCGGTGTTGCCCATCTTGCCGTTCCCGACAAGCTGCTATCGATCACGCCGGACTGGGCGCCGTTCGCACCCACCGTGATTTTCCTCACCGGCGTGTTCGAATTCGCCGCCGTCGCCGCGCTACCGGGAGGCGCAAAACTGATTAACGACGCCAAGGCATTTTCCGCGCAAACGGACGCGTATTTTGGCCTGAATTAAAAATCCGGTTGGCGCGTTAAGAAAACGCTCTCAAAAAATCCTTTGCGCGTAATCGGCTATTCATAACAAGCCGGCATTGTCGGCTTTGTCCTTGCCTCCCATGCCGGTCCAGCGCTTCGCCCATGAATCCTTTCGACGCCGTGGTTTATTTCTGCCTGTTCGTCGCTGTCGTCATGGGCTTTCATGCGGGATTGTTGCGCAGCCTGGCGACGATTTTCGGCTATCTCGCTGCGATGGCGATTGCGATCGGGGCGGCGCCAAAGCTGTCCCTTCTCCTCGCGGAGCAACTCGGCCTCGCCGACTTGCAGGAATGGGTGGTGCTCGGTGCGATCTTCGTGGTCGGGGGACTCGTGCTCGGCGCGCTGTTGCGGCTGGCGGTGAGTGAGCTTGTCGGAGAACGCGTCAGTCTGCCGGACCGCGTGGCCGGCGCATTGCTCGGCGCTGTCCGCATCGGCCTGTTGGCCACTTTGATGGTCGTGATCTTCGAACGGATCATTCCGCCCGGCCGCGAGCCGGCGTTTCTGCGCGACTCGCATCTGCGCCCGCTGCTCTCAGCCGCCGGACAACAGGGACTGAAGTCGCTCCCGCCGGACGTCGAATCCTACATTGACGACCTGAAAAAACTGCACGGCATCTGACGCGCAATTCCGGACGGAAAACCGCTCCGCACTTTTCCTGGAATTGCGCTAGTTGTTGCGGCCGCTCGCCTTCTCGGCCTCCATCCAATCGGACAGCGTTCCTGTCTTGGTTCCAACCTTGCCCCTGGCTTTCGCCGGGGCTTTCTTGACCGTTGTTTTGGCTGCCGTCTTGGTTGTGATCCTGGCGCCCGTTGGGCTCGTTTTGGTGACGGTCTTTTTTACGGCCACCTTCTTCGGCGCCGGCGGCGGCGCCGACGCATCGCGCGCCAGACGCAGCGCCTTCAGCCGCTCCGTCTTCGCCCGGGTCGCGATCGCCTCGGCCTCGTATTCGGTCATCGCCTTCTTGCCGTCCTCGGCGCGCTGCATCTTCTTGAATTGCGCCTGCGCCTCGTCCTTCTTGGACTTCTCTGCCATAATGGCTCCTGTGAAAGAATAGTGCCGCACATGCCGCATGCGCGGTCATCACGGAGAAGGGCCCGAAAAAGGCTCAGCGCCGGAACGGGGTGGGATAGACGCCGAATGCACTGTCTGCCTGGAGCAGGACCCCTGGAACACGACGCGCACGCTTCGATACCGGAGTATGCCCGGCCGGACCCCGTAGCGCAAAAGCTTATCGCACCATGCGGCCCAAATTTCGAGATTCTTGCTTACTTTCCATGCCTTTAGCGCTGTTTTCCTGTGGGGACCATCGAGCGGCCCCCAAACCGCGCAAGAAAACGCGCCAAAAACGCTGAAAGGCCATTCAAGACCTTAAATATGAACGATTACCGGTCCCCACAAGGCTTTCCCGGGCCCGATTTCCCCTTCGATTTCCCCGGGTCCGATTTTCCTCGGGCTTATGTCCGAACCGGTCGTGCATGCGGCACCCACCGTCACACGAACTTCTCATCCCGCTCCAGAAGCTCGATTGAAATCCCCTGCGGGCCGCGCAGGAAGCAGATGCGGATGCCGGGGCGGCTGGTATGCGGCTCCTTGGTAAATTCGACGCCCTTGGCCTTGATTGCAGCGGCGACCGCATCGATGTCGCGCACGGCGAAGCCGAAATGGTCGAGCCCCTGATAGGGCGTCGTCGGAGGCGCGTTCGTGCCGTCACCGTCGCGCACCGGCATGATGAAGATGTTCTGGCCGCCGAGCTTGAGATCAACCCGCGGCTTGCCCTGTTCGATCGTGCGGATGACCTCAGCGCCGAACACGCGCTCGAACCACACCGCGGTCGCTTCCGGATCGGGGCTGCGCAGATGGATGTGATCGAAGACGTATTGCACGCTGCCTTGAGCCGGGCTTTGCGTCTTGCCGGTTTCCGATCGATCGCCGCTCACGATTTATTCTCCATCATCATTATCATTGCGCCGATATTGTCCTATCAGCTTTTCCTCCCGACCGATCAATACCCCCTCCGCATCACGTCATCGGCGTCCACGCCATCATCATCTGATCCTGTTCACCGCACAACGCGCCGGGAGCCACCTAGCGAGGGTGAAACAGCCACCATGATAAGGCGCGGCGGGCAAACCATCCGCAAAAGTGGCGGATTTGCGTCGCACCTGTTCAGGCCGCATTCAGCGGCGTGAATGAAACTTGGAGCGATCCGGCGCGTTATCTTGGTTGCGCTGCATGAAACCTCAATCTTGACGAACCCATTCGATAGACCGCGCCTTGATGAACCAAGTCTTGATCAACGAAGTCTCGGTGAACCAAGTCTCGGATCAAGCGTTTAGAAACACTGGCGTTTTACTTGGAGGTAAAGCCATGACGAAGACATTTACTGCTTTGGCTGCCGCCGCCGTCATTGGCGTTGCAGCCCTGAGTGTTCCGACGCAGGCCGACGCCCGCGGCTGGCATCGCGGCGGTGGCGTCGCGGCCGGCGTGATCGGTGGCCTCGCGGCCGGTGCGATCATCGGTAGCGCGGCGGCTGGCGGCGGCTATTACGGCCCCGGTTATGGATATTACGGTGGCCCCTATTATTACGGCGCGGCATATCCGGCTTACGGCGGCTGCTACATCACGCGCGAGCGCATTGCGACTCCTTATGGACCGCGCTGGCGCCGGGTGCGGGTGTGCGACTGACGCACGCCTTTGATTGAGCGGATTTGACCGCTCGGGCAATGCAATTCCGGCACGTTCCAATCTCCGGCACGCTGCGATGGCGTGCCGGAGAGCAGTTTTGAGACCGCTGCGCCCTCTCTCGGTGCGCAGGTGTTTGTTGCGTAAGCGTTAGTCGCGCAAGCGTTTGGAGTCGAAAGGGCGTCCCTCGGGACGCTCTTTTCGTTTCACGTCGGCCGTTGTCACGCCCGCGCGTATCTGTGCGTTTCCAGACATTCTTCCCGGTATTTCCGGCAAATTTTCGCGACAGTCGCCTGCATTAAGCTTCTGTTCATTTTGCCTCAGCAAGACTGATCCCATACGGCCTTGCGATCGCCGCGCGTGCGGCGTCGCACTTGCATGCCGACGGAGGGAAATCGAATGAAGAAGTTGATCCTGACGGCCGCTGCGATTGCGGCCCTTTCTACAGCGACGGTCATGTCTTCGCCGGCCAATGCCAATTGCCGCGGTTGCGGCGTTGGCGCGGGCCTGATCGGCGGTCTTGCCGCCGGCGCCATCATCGGCAGCGCGGTGGCCAATAGCCGTCCGGCGCCGGTCTATGAAGTCGAGCCGGTCTATGTCGCGCCGCGTCCTGCCTGCCATTGGGCGCGCAGCGAGCCCTATTGGGATGGTTATGGCTGGGTGCGTCGCCGCGTCCGCGTCTGCGACTGAGCCACCTCAAACCAACACGACGACGGCCGGCCACTGTGCCGGCCGTTTTCGTTTTTAGCGACTGGCGGCGCCCATGTGGCGGAGCAATTGTGGCGTCGGCCAGCAGTCGACGGCGATATGTTCAGCCTTCTGATAGGCGCCGAGCGCAAGCCGCGTCTTCTGCCCAGCCTTGCCGTCGATCTTGTCGTGATAAAAGCCGCGCGCTTCGAGGATCTTCTGCATGGCTTCGAGTTGTGCCGTGCGCGGCTGATCCACTTTCGCCCACGGCGTCTCGAACGGCTTGGCGTCGCGGATGCGGTCGCTCAGATGACCGACGAACAGCGCATAGAGATCGGAAAAATTATACGCCTTGATGACGTAGAAGTTCTTCGGCGTCAGGAAGGCCGGGCCATAGAGCCCCGCGGGCAGGAACAGCGACGCCTGTTCGGCGCGCGCGGCCGTCTCGATCGGCCGATCATAGGCGGAGACAAAACCGCGCTTGAGCCATTCACCCACAGGCATGCGCACATCGGGGTCGGCCATCGTGCAATCCAGCGAACGTGGCGCACGCACTTCATAGGCCCAGCCCTTGCCGCGTTCCCAGCCCTTGCCGACAAGCTGCCGTGCCGCGGCGGCCAGCGCATCGGGCACCGAGTTGAAAATATCGACGCGGCCGTTGTGATCGAAATCGACGCCGTATTTATAAAACTCCGACGGCAGGAATTGCGTGAGCCCCATGGCGCCAGCCCATGAGCTGCGCATCTCATCGGCACGCGCGGAGCCGTCCTGGATCATCCTCAGCGCGTCGATGAATTCCGTGCGGAACTGATCCTTGCGGCGGCCGACATAGCCCTGCGTCGCCAGCACCTGCAACGCGTTGTGCGGCAACTTGTAGCGTCCGAAATCGGTCTCACGGCCCCAGATGGCGAGCAGGATTTCCGGACGCACGCCGATCTCGCGCTCGATGCGCTTGAGCGCGTCGCCGTATTGCACCTCGAGCTTGCGGCCCTGTGCGGCAAGCCGGTCGAAGGACTTTTCGCGCAGATATTGCGCCGGCGTCTGGACGAATTCTGGCTGGCCTGGCTGCGGCTTTTCCGGACGACCGGGGATCACGAGATCGGGCAGCGAATAGTCCGGCGTCAGCCCGCGCGTCGCCGTCTCAAAAGTGGCGCGCGAGACGCCGGCACGCTGCGCGTCAGGCCAGATGCCGGCGAGCCAGCGGTCAAAGCCGTCATCGGCGCGCGCGGATGAAACGAGCGCGGCACACACCGCGGCCATCACCAGCGCCATGACGGCCATGCGCCGCATCGAAAGAGACATACTCTGCATTATATCGGCATCATATCGCGCATCGTTCGAACGTTCCATGAACTCGTACGAATCGGAAACAGAGCATGGCCGGTAAAAAAGACATTAACGCGAAGCTCCCGGACGGTCATGCCCGTTGCGAAAGCAATTCGTGACGACGTGACCTCAATCCGCAGGCGATCCGCGAAGCGGCAAAACCTGATGCGCCGCGGCGCCCGAATGGCGGACCTGCGCCGGGGTCCGCTTCGAATTCAATTCGCCTAACGTCGTCCTCAGCGGCCGAATTTCTTGTATTTGATCCGATGCGGAATCGTTGAATCCGTGCCGAGCCGGCGCATCTTGTCGGCCTCGTAGTCCTGGAAATTGCCCTCGAACCATTCCACGTGGCTCTCGCCTTCGAAGGCGAGGATATGCGTCGCGATGCGGTCGAGAAACCAGCGATCATGGCTGATGATGACAGCGCAGCCGGCGAAATCTTCGAGCGCTTCTTCGAGCGCGCGCAACGTATCCACGTCGAGATCGTTGGTCGGCTCATCGAGCAGCAGCACGTTGGCGCCGGACTTCAGCATCTTCGCCAGATGCACGCGGTTGCGCTCGCCGCCCGAAAGCTGACCGACCTTTTTCTGCTGATCGCCGCCCTTGAAATTGAAGGCCGAGACATAGCCGCGCGAATTCACCTCGCGCTTGCCGAGCATGAGCTGATCGAGACCGCCGGAGATTTCCTCCCACACGTTCTTCTTGGCATCGAGCGAGTCGCGCGACTGGTCGACATAGCCGAGCTGCACGGATTCGCCGATCGCGATGGTGCCGCTGTCGGGCTTCTCCTGGCCGGTGATCATGCGGAACAGCGTGGTCTTGCCGGCGCCGTTCGGTCCGATGACGCCGACGATGCCGCCGGGCGGCAGCTTGAAGGTGAGATTGTCGATCAGCAGCGTGTCGCCAAAGCCCTTGGTCAATCCGTCGAAATCGACGACGTTCTGACCCAGCCGCTCGGCGACAGGAATGACGATCTGCGCGGTCTGCGTTTGCTTCTCGTTGGCCTTCTTCAACAGCTCTTCATAGGCGGTGTAGCGCGCCTTCGACTTGGCCTGGCGCGCCTTGGGCGAAGCGGCGATCCACTCCTGCTCGCGCGACAGCGTGCGCTGATGCGCGGCCTCCTCGCGGCCTTCCTGCTCGAGACGCTTCTGCTTCTGCGCCAGCCAGTTGGTGTAATTGCCCTCGTAGGGAATGCCGCGGCCGCGATCGAGTTCGAGAATCCAGCCCGTGACATTGTCGAGGAAGTAGCGGTCATGGGTGACGATGAGGATCGCGCCGGGATATTTGCGCAGATGGCCTTCGAGCCACGCGATCGATTCCGCGTCGAGATGGTTGGTCGGCTCGTCGAGCAACAGCAGTTCCGGCTGGTTGAGCAGAAGCCGGCACAGCGCGACGCGGCGGCGCTCACCGCCCGACAGTTTTGACACGTCGGCATCGTCCGGCGGGCAGCGCAACGCATCCATCGCCTGATCGACCTGCGAGTCGAGGTCCCACAGATTCTGGCTGTCGATGATGTCCTGGAGCTTGGCCATCTCGTCGGCGGTTTCGTCGGAATAATTGACCGCGATCTCGTTGTAGCGGTCGAGCAGCGCCTTTTTTTCGGCGACGCCTTCCATGACGTTCTCGCGCACCGACTTGTCGGCGTCGAGTTGCGGTTCCTGCTCGAGATAGCCGACGCGGGCGCCTTCGGCGACCCAGGCTTCGCCGGTGTATTCCGTGTCGCGTCCGGCCATGATGCGCAGCAGTGTCGACTTGCCGGCGCCGTTAACGCCGAGCACGCCGATCTTGGCGTCCGGATAGAACGACAGATGGACGTTATCGAGGACTTTTCGGTTCCCGGGATAGACCTTGCTCAGGCCCTGCATGTGATAGACGAACTGACGGCCGTTCATGAATGCCTCTTTGGGTCTGCGCTCCCGCGCATCTGCTCCGCCGGCGCGGCTCAGGACGCCTGTCAGGGAGGACTGCCAGAAACGGCTGCGATGGCGGGAATTCAGGGCTGATGTAGCGGCGCGGCGGCCAAAGAGCAAGCCGACGCCAAGCCCCATCTCCGCGCCTTCCGGACCCGTTCATGACCCTCCCGGCGCGGGACGTGTTGCAGGTTCGCATCGGCGTAAACCATTTTACGATTATGGCGGGCGATAGAGTCAATTTCCTACCAGCCGTTAACGGGTGCGGCCGCATGCTCGAAACAAGGGCCGTGACGTGTGTTCCGTGTGTATGCGGATCGAGAGCGGCCGGAGGTCCACCCATGGCTGCAGAAAACGAAAAACCACGCTTGAAAGACAGCATCCGCCGCGAGTTCGACGGACTGATCCACGACCTGTCCCACACGCTGCTCGACAGCTACCGGCCCTACCGGCCGGAGAAGCATTATATGCGTGGTCCGGGTCCGAAATGGCACGCCAAGAACGGCACGACTGCCGAGAAGGACGACCATCAAGCCGGCACGGTCCGCGTTCACATATAGACGACGCGCCGGTTCGGCGGACTCCTCGCCCGCGCCGCGGCCGCAGAACGGCCATTGCCCGCACTCGGACAGTGTGGTGAAACATCCTTGAACAACAGGGGTGGAAGCCATGGCCTATCGCGGGGCAATTCTCGACGACTACAACACCATCGCGCTCACACTCGCTGACTGGAGCAAGGTCGGCGAAGTCTCGTTCAAGGTCTTCAACAAAGCGCTCGGCGACAGCGCCGCCGTCATCGCCGCGCTGCGCGACTGCGACATCGTCTGCCTGATGCGGGAGCGGACCCAGTTCCAGCGCGACGTCATCGACGCACTGCCCAATCTCAAGTTGATCGTCACCAGCGGATCGCGCAATGCCGCGATCGACGTCAAGGCCGCCGCCGCACGCAACATCCCGGTCTGCGGCACGGTCTCGCTCGGCTATCCGACCGCAGAACTCGTCACCGGCCTGATGCTCGAACTCTCGCGCCACATCGGCTACGAGAACGTGCAGCTCAAGGCCGGCGCCTATTGGCAGAACACGCTGGGCAAAGGCCTGAATGGCAAGACGCTCGGCATTATCGGCCTCGGCAAGCTCGGCGAACGTGTCGCACGCATTGCCAAGGCGATGGAGATGAACGTCATCGCCTGGAGCCAGAACCTGACCGAGGAACGCTGTCGTGAAGTCGGCGTCACCAGGGTGAGCAAGGAGGAACTGCTGCGGCAGTCCGACTTCATCACCATCCATGTCCAGCTCTCAGCCCGCACCGAAGGCTTTATCGGCGCCGACGAGATCGCCCTGATGAAGCCGACCGCCTATCTCATCAACACCTCGCGCGGCCCTTGCGTGAAGGAGGCGGACCTGATCGCGGCCCTGCGCGGCAAGAAAATCGCGGGCGCAGCGATCGACGTCTTCAATCACGAACCGCTGGCGCTCGACCACCCGTTCCGCAAGCTCGACAACATTCTGATCACGCCGCATCTCGGCTACTGCACCGAAGACAATTACAGCGGCTTCTACCGCGGCATGGTCGAGGACATCCGCGCCTGGCTCGACGGCAAACCGATCAACGTCATTCCAGCGAAATGAATGCATGCCCGCGAAATAAAACACGCGTGGTCCAAATAAAAACGGCGCCCATAGGGCGCCGTTTTTATGAACGGTCGACACTAACGATCAGCGGATCGAGGCCAGCGTCTGATTCTTGCCGAGAACGATGACCCGCGTCCCGACGCGGACGCGCTGGAAGAGATCTTCGACATCCGCGTTGATGAGACGCACGCAGCCGGAAGATACGAAGGTGCCGATGGTCGACGGCTGATTGGTGCCGTGGATGCGATAGAGCGTATTGCCGAGATACATCGCCCGCGCGCCGAGCGGATTGGCCGGACCACCCGCCATGAAGCGCGGCAAATACGGCTGCCGGTCGATCATCTCCGCCGGCGGATGCCAGTCGGGCCATTCCGCCATGCGCGAAATGCGCTTTTCGCCGGCCCAGGTGAATCCTTCGCGGCCGACACCGATACCGTAGCGCATGGCCTTGCCCTTCGGCATGACCAGATAAAGGTATGTGTGGGCGGTATCGATGATGATCGTGCCGACCGGTTCGTGGGTCTGGAAGTCCACGAGCCGGCGCTGGAACTGCTCCGGCAACTTCTTCGGCGCACCCATTTCCGGCTGATCGTCGGGCGGCAGCCCCGCGACGGTGCCCTGAACAGGGACCCCGCCGGATTGCGAGGGAATCGATCCGACTGTCTCTGGCGGACGCAGGACCGGATCGCGGGATTCCATCGGCTGCGGGCCGGGCTGGATAGCGGCTTCACGCGCCGGCGCGACGCCAGATTGCGGATAGGCGCTTCCCTGTGGATAGGCGCTCCCTTGAGGATACGCACTGCCCTGCGGATAGCCGTCGTCCTGCGGATAGGCGGATGCGCTTGTTGTCGGCGCGCTGCGGCGCGGCGGCGGCGAATAGGCGTCCCCGCGGATCTCCCCGGTCGACGGATACGGCAAGGCGTTGGCCTGATTGTTCTCGTAGCGCCGCCGCACGGGCTCGCGCGCATCCTGCGTCGCGGGATAGCCGCCGCCATAACCCTCAGACGCGTTGGAAGGCGGATAACCCGGATATTGGGAGGTTGGATATTGCTGGGCCGAAGCGCTTGCCGCCCCGATCAACACACCGCACAAACCCGCAAAGGCGGCGACAAAGCGTCGATTCATCAGATCCCCTCGAACTACACGCAACATGCTACCAGCATTCAGCGCGCTCTTTCGACCCTCTCCTTCCCGCAAGATCGCGGCACATTCAAGACAGAATATGGAAGAGGGCCCCAGGCCGCCCACAAACCCGCTCCAATCGTGGTGGCGGGAAGGAATGACTGTGGCCGAGCTTGGCTAACGAACGGTTACTGGGGCGAATCGAAGATTCGGCGGCACCATTCTACCCTCCCCGGTCACGTTTCATTGCGGATTGTCAGGCGCTCACTCCTTGCGTGCCGCGTCCGAAGCAACCCGTTCCGGCTTGCCGCCCTTCCAGCGTTTGACGACTTTGGCATCGATGCCGAACAGATCGAGCAGCCGCCCGACCGTGTGGTTGACGAGGTCGTCGATAGTCTGCGGCCTATTGTAGAACGCCGGCACGACGGGAGCGATGATTGCGCCCATGTCGGTGAGCGCAGCCATGGTCTTGAGATGGCCGATATGGATCGGCGTCTCGCGAAAGCCGAGCACCAGCCGCCGCCGCTCCTTGAGCACGACGTCGGCCGCGCGCGACAAAAGCGTACTGGTCACGCCGCAGGCGATGTCGCTCATGGTGCGCACCGAGCACGGCACGATGACCATGCCCATGGTCGGAAACGAGCCGGACGAGATCGACGCGCCGATGTCGCTGACCACGTGATTGACCGAGGCGAGATCGCGCACGTCCTTGGCCTTGAGATCGCTTTCATAGGCGAGCGTCAGCTCCGCCGATTTGCTCATCACCAGATGCGTTTCGATGTCGGTATGGCGCAGGATTTCGAGCATGCGGATGCCGTAGATGACGCCGGACGCACCAGAAATGCCGACGATCAGCCGGCGCGGCGTCTGGTCCGGCCCCATCTTTTTCGGGGTTTTCTTGTCGATGTCATCCTTCATTCTGTCGGGCTCCAGCCGTGGATGCGTCCGCATCGACGAGGGATTTGAAAGCATTGCGTATTGTTATCACGGCCTCGGCGGGAAACGGAGCGCCGCAAAGGGCCTGATAGGCCTCGATATGCGCGGCGGCGGCGACGTCCGGCCCCGCCCTGTCCGGTTGCCAGGTCGCGGCGAAGCCTGTTGGGGCCAGAGTTGTTTGGCCAAAAGCATAGAGCGCCTCCTGCTGCAGGCGTTCCGCCTCCAGCTCCAGCCCCTTCACGCGGGTGCGGAAGGCTTCCGCCGCCGCAGCGTCTTGCAGCCCGTCATCATCCTTGAGCGACCGGCGCACCGCGCGCAAAGGCTTCACCGCGGCCTCGCGCCAGGGCGAGACATGACGGTCGGCCGCAGCGATGGCGGCCGCCGAAAGCTGCGCGCCGCGGGACGCAGTCCACAGCAGGAAGAACAGCACATTCACGTCGGCCCCGGCCTCGTCCTGCAACCGCAGGCAGGCGGGCGCCACGCCGGGCACGCGATAGAGCCGCAGCGAGAATTGCCAGAACGGGTTGCCGGGGCTGGGTGCGCCAGCGGCGGGTTGCGACGGAGCATTCATGCCCTAGACCTAGCAGACTATGCAGCGCTGTCACGCCCGTCCGAAGGGGTGACGACGGCTGCGCCGATAGGCTAGAATAATACACCGACATCGTTCACGGAGGGCGCCGTCTTCCGGAACCAAAATCAAAAGCGGGAGCGGCCGTTGCTCAAGATACATTCCCAGAATTCGTCGAAGAAGCTCCCCCTCACCCTCGCCTGCGGGCAATACGAGATCACGCGACCGCTCATCGAAGGCATCGTGAAGCCCGAGGGCATCGATCTGACGGTTGTCTCCGAAATGGATTCCACGACCCGGCAGTGGCGCTTCCTGCGCAACCGGGAGTTTGACGTGTCGGAAACGTCATCGGGCAACCATATCGTCAGCGTCGGCCAGGGCGGCCCGTTCACGGCATTGCCCGTGTTCCTGCATCGCCGCTTCCGGCACGGCTTCATCTTCATCAATACCGGCAAGGGCATCAAGACGCCGAAGGATTTGATCGGCAAGCGCATCGGTGTGAAGACATTCATGGTCACGGCGATCGCCTGGTCGCGCGGCATCCTCGAGGAAGAATACGGCGTGCGCCGCGAAGATGTGGAGTGGGTCGTCGAACTGGACGAAGACGTCGCGTTCGATCCGCCGAAGAACCTCAAGCTGACGCGGCTGCCGCCGGACTCCCCCAGCGTCGAGACCCTGCTCGCCAATGGCGAGGTTGACGCGGTGATGCATCCGGACCTGATCCAGCCGCTGCTCGACAAGGACCCGCGTGTCGGCCGTCTGTTTCCCGACTACAAGACGGAAGAACTGGCCTACTACGCCAAGACGAAGATTTTCCCCATCATGCACGTGATGGGTCTGCGCCATGAACTTGTCGAAGCCCATCCATGGGTGCCGATGAGCCTGTTCAACGCCTTCAACGAAGCCAAGGCGATCGCGATGCAGCGCATGGCCAACCCGCTGGTCGCGCCGCTCGCCTGGTACGAAGAGCAGTGGGAGGAGCAGCAGAACATCCTTGGACCCGATCCGTGGGAATATGGCCTCACCGCCGCCAACCGGCACAATTTTGGAAAGCTGGTGGAGTACGCCCACAAGGACGGCGTGATCGCGCAGGCGCTGCCGGTCGACGACTTCTTCACGCCGGTTACAGACGGCGTCGTTCAAGACAAGAAGCGGGCCTGAACGCCGCGGCGTGAACGATCCATCATGAGCCTTTATTCTCTCGTCCGCCCGGCGCTGCATCTGCTCGAACCGGAGACGGCGCATCACCTCGCGATCCTCGCGCTGCGATCGGGTCTCGTGCCGCGCACAACCGCGGCCGACGATCCCGTGCTGGCAACGCGCGTCTTCGATCTCGCGTTTCCCAATCCGATCGGCCTTGCCGCCGGTTTCGACAAGAATGCCGAGATCATCGATGCCGTGCTCAGACTCGGCTTCGGCTTTACCGAAGCCGGAACGGTGACGCCGCTGCCGCAACCCGGCAATGCCGGCAAGCGTCTGTTCCGCCTCGACGAGGACGAGGCCGTGATCAATCGTTTCGGATTCAACAGCGAAGGGCTTGCGCCCTATGTGGAGCGGCTACGCGCACGCAAGCGCAGCGGCATCGTCGGCGCAAATGTCGGCAAGAACCGCAACACCGTCGATGGCGCCGCCGATTACGTCAAGGGCATCGAGGCGGTCTGCGGCCTCGCCGATTATCTCGTCGTGAATCTCTCCTCGCCCAACACACCCGGTTTGCGCGGATTGCAGGCGCGCGCGCCGATCCAGGATCTGCTTGCGCGCGTGATGGACGCGCGGCGCAGAAGCCTGCCGGATGCGCAGCGGCTTCCGCCGCTACTGGCGAAAGTCGGCCCCGATCTCGACGACGACGCGCTGCGCGACATCGCCGAAGTGGTGACGCAAGCCGGTATCGACGGCCTGATCGTCGGCAACACCACGATCGAACGTCCGCCGACCCTGCGCAGCCGCGATCGCAATGCCGAGGGCGGCCTGTCCGGCAAGCCTTTGCTGGCGCATGCCACGGCGTGCCTGTCGAAGATGTATGCGCTGACGCAAGGCCGCATTCCGATTATCGGCTGCGGTGGTGTGACGAGCGGCGCCGACGCCTATGCAAAGATCCGCGCCGGGGCTTCGCTGGTGCAGTTTTATTCGGCCATCGTCTTCCATGGGCCGACGCTGGTGGTGGATATCAAGCGCGAGCTTGCGGCGCTGTTGCGTGCCGATGGCTTTGCATCGGTCGCGGACGCTGTCGGCGCCGATCACCGGCGCTGATTATTTCGGCTTATCGGCAATGACCAGACCTTCGGTGAGGACAAATTCCGTCGCGTCGGCATCCGGCTTGAGATAAGCGGCAAGCGCGGGCGCGCCGAACATTGCGCGCAACTCGGCCCTGACCGGCGCCGTGACGCTCATCTGCTCGGTCCAGGCCTCGAAATCCATGGGCTTTTCGATTGTTTCGGAATGCCTCACCTGAAAACCTTGCTGCGTGATCGCGCTCTTCCATTCATTGAGCGTGAGACAATATCCGTGGCTCGGATCGCGCAGCTTCTCGAACGCATTATATGCGGCGTTGGCCACGCCCTCCGGCGAAACATTGTCGACGAGGCCGAAAACGCCGCCGGGCTTGAGCACGCGGAAAACTTCCGACACAAAACGGATCACGTCGTCGAAATGATGCGCGGCGAGGCGACAGGTGACGAGATCGAAGCTAGCGTCGCCGAAGGGCAGGCTTTCGGCCTCGGCCTGCTCGACGGCGAGATTGGTGATGCCGCGATCAACCGCGAGCGTGCGCGTCTGCTCCAGCATCTGCGGCGTGAGATCGGACGCGATCACCTCATGCACCAGCGGCGCCAGCGTAAGCGCCATATGTCCGGCGCCGGTCGCGACGTCGAGCACCCGCCAGTCCTTGCGCGGCTGCAACAATTCGATCATGCGGGCGAGGCTCGCCCCCGTGGCATGACTGCGGCTCGCGACATAATTCGCCGCATGGGTGCCGAACTGCGATTGGACAAGGGATTTTTGGCTCATGCGTTCTCTCGTTTCACGAATTCAGACCCTCGATCGTCAAGGTTAATCAGAAAAGCACCCGGGTTACACGATTGCAACCTGTGGCCGAGACCACGATGATAGGCTTCAGTCATCAAGGTGAGACAGGCGTGACGAAATCCAAAGCAGGCGGGATGAAACACAAGACGGTCCGGCGCGACGCCGATACGGACGCCGACGACGTGATCCTCGTCGACCGCCACGATGCGCCGCTCGGCACAGCGCAAAAACTCGAGGCCCACCGCACCGGCACCCTGCATCGCGCAGTGTCCGCGTTCGTCTGCAATGATAAAGGCGAAATCCTGCTGCAACGGCGCGCAGCGGCGAAATATCATTCCGGCGGTCAGTGGGCCAATGCGTGCTGCAGCCATCCGCGACCCGGCGAAGACACCGCCGCTGCGGTGCATCGGCGTCTGACCGAAGAGATGGGCCTGGCTTGCGCGTTGCACTTCCTGTTCACGACGCAGTATCGCGCGGCTGTCTCCAACGATCTCACCGAGCACGAATTCGTGCATGTCTTCGGCGGGCGTCACGAGGGCGCCATCGCGCCCGACCCGGCAGAAGTCGATGAATGGAAATGGATGACACTGCCGGCGATTGCCGCGGATTTGCGCAAGCGACCTGAAGACTACGCGCCGTGGTTCCGACACTATATCGCCGCGCACGAAAACGATCTCGCCGCGTGGCTCAAGCAAACGGCCGCCGAAACGATCGGCGGCCGCTGAAATCGGCAACAGTTCAGTTGACTTGCCGGTATTTTCGCCCGAGCCTATATTGAATCGCGCAACCGGACCGGAGATTGCGCGGCCGGTCCATAATCGTCAGGGCTGCGGATCGTCCCCTCGACGGGTTGCGCACTCCTCCTCTTGAAGAACGTGAGCCGCCGGTGCTTCGGGTCATAGCCAAATTCCTTGGCCACGACCGCTAGAGCTAAGAAGCGTTCGCGCGCTTAGCGACGCGTCAGCATTTCCTTCGTCGGGATCAGCTTGCTCGCCCATTCGTGCGGCAGAACCTCTTCCGAAATGCCTTTGCGCATGTAGTAATTCCACAGCTTCTTGATGTGCCATTCGCGCATCTCGTGCTTGTCGATCTGCGCAATCTCGGCTTCGCTCAATGGGATCGGCTTGGCGCCGGCCTGCAGCACCTGCATCTGCGCCTTGGCGTTCTCCTTGAAGTGGATGGCGTCGATCAACAGCGCCTGCACCGATTCCGCGACCAATGTCAGGCCATGCGCACGCATCAGCACCGCATAATGCGGTCCGAGAGCCTTGGCGACCGACTGCGCCTGTTCGGTGAGCTTGATGTGGCTCGGGTCGCCATGCATCGGAATGCCGCTGCGCCAGCGATGGGCGCGCGAGCGCATCGGGATGAGTTTCACGCCTTCCATCATCGTGAAGGCGATGGCGAGATCCATGTGGCAATGCAGGACGGCGTTGATGTCGGGCCGCGCCTTGAGGATTTCGATGTGCAGCGGCACTTCGCTCGGCGGCTGTCCGTCGCCTTCAAGCACCTTGCCGTCGTAATCGACGATGAGGATGCGTTCCGGCAAAAGTTCGGCGCGCGAGTCCGACCCGATCTGGATCATGAAAGCGTCGTCGCGTCCGGGAATACGGGTTGAGATATGGCCGCTGTAATCCAGAATTTCCTCGTCCACGAGCATACGTGTCGCCGCGGCGGTCTCTGCTGCAAGCCGCTCAACGGATTCGTCGCGATTGCTGCCGGCTTTTCTTAATTCAGTCACTGACATGATGGCTCCTCGTGATGATTTCCTGCCGTCGTGGATGACGCTGCCTCATTCCTTCGGCAGTTCGCCCTTGTAGTTCTTGTCGTAATATTGAGGTTTCATGAGATTGTCGGCGCCATTGGCCTTCATCGTCTCGGAATATTCCTTGGCAAGGTACGGGTCTTCCATCCAGTAGGGAATCGCCGAACCGCCTTCCGGAATATCCATCGCCGTGTAGTCGGTGTGTTTCTCGCCGGGTGGGCCGGGTTCGCGGCCCGGATTGTGCGGACCGAACCAGGCGGAGAGCCGGAACGGCGTCGCCGAGACACCGAAGTGCTGATGGAACCAGCGCGCGCCGCCGGGCGCGGCCGAAACCATGCCGCCATATTCGTAGTCGACGCGTTTGACTTGATCGCCCTTGCCGTCTTTCCACGGCGTCACGCCGGCGCTCTCGGGCCACGTATAGGTATAGCCCTGGCCCTTGAGGCAGATCAGCACCGCGGCCGACGTATGCGCATGCGCCTTCGAGTAGTGGCCGGTGCGATGCTGCGCGATCCACAGATAGAATGTGTTCTCGGTCATAAACGGCTCGATGCGCCGATAGCCGGGCGAACGCCGGTTGTCGAGCGGCAGATCGCAGTTCACGATGTCGGGGATGAAGTTCGTACGCCGCATGGCGAGGCCGCGCACCGGATCGGGCTCGATGTCGTCCTTGTATTTGTAGAAGTCGTCGGCGCTCGAGAAGCGGTCGGTGAACTTGTAGGAATTATCGAAGATCGCGCCGGTGTTGTTGATGAGGTTCATCACGTTGGGCGCGGTCGTGCCGCCGATGAGCAGCGCGGGGCTCGACGACGCATTGACGATGCGATGCATGGCGTTCATCGGGATCGCGAACATCGACCCCTTCTGCCACTCGAAGACGTGCCGCTTGCTATCGCCTTCGATCCAGACCTCGGTCGAACCGCGGCCCTCCACCACATAATACAATTCCTCGTACATGTGCTTTTCGGGATTGAGCGCGCCGGCACCAGGCACCTCGATGACGTAGCAGCCCCACTTGCCCTCGGTACCGTGCAACTGGATGAACGAGGCGTTGCCGCCGAGCCGCTTCCACGGCTTCATCGGCAGGTCGTGCACACGCCTGATGCCGACGCCGCGGAAACACGGAATGCCCTCTTCTTCCATGAAGAGGTCGTAAGGCGTCTGTGGCCGGCCGAACTTGCCGAAGCCGGCGCGCTTGCCGCCGGACGGCTCGTGCCAGTGCTTGCTTTGGGTGATGTCGTGCATGGCAATGCCTTTCGATCTCGCCGGCGGAATATCTTCACCGGGGCTCGTCTTATTGGTTGACCGTGGTGTGGACCGGCCGCCCGCGCCCGTCAAGACAGGCGGAACCACATGCGGAACCCGGTGCAGCGAACGTGAAACCCGCGCCGCAGCAGGCATCGCGAGCATCATGGAAGACCGCTCCTGCCGCCGGTGACCGTTCTGTCGCGCGGGGCCGGCAATCGCAGCACAAAAGCCGAGCCGATCCATGCTGTCCAATACTTAATCAGGTGATATACATACCGCAAACGCATCGATTAGGATCGGCTGATGAAACGCCTCGACTGGAATCATCTCGAATATTTCCGCGTCACCGGCCGCCTGCAGCATGTCACGCGCGCCGCGCAGCTTTTGAACATCAGCCAGCCTGCCTTGAGCCGCGCGCTGGCTCAGTTTGAACGCAACCTCGGCGTACCGGTGTTCGAGCATGTCGGGCGCGCCATCAGGCTGACATCCCATGGCGAGACATTCCTGCGCCGCATCGAGCGGGCGCACGGCGAGATCGAGGAAGCGCGCCTGGAACTGATGGAAATCGCCGCGCCGGATCGCGGCACCATTGCGCTCGGCTTTCTGCGCTCGCTCGGCACGCATTACGTGCCGCATCTGGTGCGCCGGTTTTCCTCGCGCTTTCCGGACGTGTCGTTCACCTTCATGCAGAACAACAGCGCGATCCTCAGCGACCACCTGCTCAAGGGCGAGGTCGACCTGATCATCACGGCGCTGCCCGTCGAGTCACCGAAGTTTTCGTGGGCGCGGGTTGCCGATCAGGAACTGGTGCTGATCGTTCCGCGCGGACATCGCCTTGCGCGTCGCGGCGCCATTGGCCTGAGCGAGGCGGCTGGCGAAAAATTCGTCTCCTATAAACCCGATCATGCGATGCGACGGCTGACCGACGCGCTTTGCCGGTCGGCCGGCTTCGTGCCGTCGTTCAGCTTCGAGGGTGACGATTCCAGCAGCGTGCCCGGATTCGTGGCCGCCGGTTTCGGCGTTGCGATCGTGCCGGCGGAGACCGGGCGCTTTCCCGGCATCGTCAGCCTGCGCCTGGTCAAGCCAGCGGCGCGACGTGCGATCGGCGTCGCCTGCATGACCGATCGTTTCCTGTCCGCAAGCGCGAAAAATTTCCGCGACTTCGCGGTCGAAGCCGGCCGCCAGTCGAAGGCTTCGACGCAAAAGAAAAAAGCGCGGCTGAATGAGCCGCGCTTTTCTGCTGAACATCGATGAAGCCTGGAATGCGGTCGCCTGGCGGGCTTCCACCTTCAGTTGCGGATCACAGATCGCTGATCGCCTTGTGCAGCCTGTCGACCACGGGCTTCGGCGCGTTGATGATCTCCTCGACGATTTTCTGCATGTCTTCGCCCTTCACGTAATCGAGCTCGAACTTCGACTTCTTCGCGTCGGCGATGAAATCGGGGTCCTTCATCATCTCGTCGAACGCCGTGCGCAGCGCCTTGACGCGGTCTTCGGGCACGCCCGGCGTGGTGAAGATCGGACGCCCGATCGCGGTCGGCGCCGCGAGAAGGCGCAGGGCCTGCTTGTCTTCCGGCGTCTTGCCGAGATCGGAGAGAAGCGGCACGTCGGGCAGGTCCTCGGCTTTCTTCAGGCCGATCTGCACGAGAATGTTGATCTTGTGCTCCTTGAGCCAGTTCGGCCGTGTGGCTTTCCACGACGCCCATGAATTGGAGCCGCGGCCGCCCACTTCGCCGCGCTCCATGGCGAGGTTGATGTCGTTGCCACCCGGATAGCCGATGATGATCTTGAACTTGGTGCCGAGGAAGTAGTTCATCGCCTTGGGAAATTGCGACGACGTGCTGCCGCCGGTCGCACCCATGGTGACTTCCTTCTTCGTGGCGTCCTCGATGGTCTTGATGCCGGTCGTGTACCAGGTGACCGTCGTGTTGTTCTCGGAATTGGGATTGCCGATATAGATGAACTTGGAAGCGTCGACCCGGACGCCCTTGTCGCCCATGGCCTGCTCCAGGGCGAGCGACTGGTCGCCGGTGGCTAGAACCGTTCCATCCTTGCGGGCGATGTTGTAGACAAAATTCGCCGACGTGCGGCTGCCGCCGCCGGGCATATTGCGGGGGACGATATTGGGGTTACCCGGGATGTGTTTGCCGAGATGGCGTCCCACCAGCCGGGCATACAGATCGTAGGTCCCGCCGGGGGAATAACCGATCACCAGATCGATCGTCTTGCCCTTGTAGAAATCCGCAACGGACTGTTGCGCCTGGGACGGCTGGACAGAGCCGCCAAGAACGGCGATAGACAAGAAAAACGAGGACAGTCCGAGGAGACGGAACAGCTTCATTTTAAGACCTCCCTTAACACAAAGCGGCTTCCCCGCCCCTTTGCAGTGCCTGTACTGGCACTCCCATACTCTAAAAAAACGCCACCTCACAACAAAAGAAGGGCAGTAAATGCAATTTGACCGTCCCGAAGGAAAGCCCGACGGCAAAGTCGGTTTCGGCAGCGACGTTGCCGCGCAAATGATGCGCCGCATCGGCATTTCCTATATCGCACTCACCCCCGGCGCGAGCTATCGCGGCTTCCACGACAGCGTCGTCAATCATCTGGGCAACGAGAATCCCGGCATGTTGCTATGCCTGCACGAGGACCACGCCGTGGCCATCGCGCATGGCTACGCCAAAGTCACCGGCAAGCCGATGGGCTGCGCGCTGCACAGCAATGTCGGGCTCATGCATGGCATGATGAGCATCTACAACGCATGGTGCGACCGCGTTCCGATGATCATCATCGGCGCCACCGGCCCGCTCGACAGCGCCAAGCGCCGTCCGTGGATCGACTGGATTCATACGACACGCGATCAGGGCGCATTGGTCCGCGACATGGTGAAGTGGGACGATCTGCCGTCCTCGCCCGAAGCCATCGTCGAAGGTTTCGCGCGCGCCAACATCATTACGCGCACGGCGCCGACCGGCCCGGTCTATATTTGCCTCGACGCCGAATTGCAGGAAGAGCCGCTCAAGAAAGACGTCGAATTCCCCGACCTCAATCGTCTGCAGCCGCCGCCGCCGGCACGTCCGACGAAGGACGTTATGACGCAGGCCAAGGACATCCTGGAGAAGGGCAAGAAGATCGTCATGCTCATCGGCCGCGGCGCCCGCACCCAGGAAGCCTGGGACGCGCGCATCAAGCTTGCCGAACGTCTCGGCGCTTGCGTGATGAGCGATCTCAAGACCGGATCGGTGTTTCCCACCGAACATGCGGCGCAGTTCGCTCCGCCCTTCAACGTCATCAGCAAGCCCGGCCGCGACCTTCTGTGCGAAGCCGATGTCATCCTCGCGCTTGACTGGGTCGATCTCGGCGGCGCGCTCAAGCAGGCGAAGTCGGCCGGCAAGGTCAACGCGAAGGTGATCAGCGCGACGCTGGATTATCACCTGCACGGCGGCTTCAACATGGACTATCAGGGCCTGCCAGCGATCGACGTGTTCATGGCCTGCGAAGGCGACGTGGCCACCCACGAACTCAACGACGTGCTCGGCGCCGGCAAGAAGGAGCCGTGGAAAGCGCGTATCGAGGCCAAGAAGCGTACGACCGACATGGACGGCAAGCCGACGATCCCGCAACTGGCTTCAACGCTGCGCGCGGCGATCAACGATCCGGAACAGGTCAGCTTCACCAGCCTGTGCCGCGGCTTCCCGCTCGACATCTGGCCGCTTTCCAATCCGCATTCGTTCCTCGGCAAGGACGGCGGCGGCGGCATCGGCTCGGCGCCCGGCATCGCCATCGGCGCGGCGGTCGCGCTGAATGAAATGGGCAAGATGCCGATCTGCATCACCGGCGACGGCGACTTCATCATGGGCATCAACGCCCTGTGGACCGCCGTTCACCACAAGATCCCGATGCTGGTCCTGATCAACAACAACCGTTCGTACTTCAACGACGAACTGCATCAGGAAACGATCGCGCGCGTGCGTGGTCGCGAGCCGAAGAACCGCTGGATCGGCCAGCGCATCGCCGATCCGAGCCCGGACATCGCAAAATTCGCCGAGGCGCAGGGTGCGATGGGTATTGGTCCGATCACCAAGGCAAGTGACGTGAAGGACGCCATCGACAAGGGCCTTGCCGCGCTGAAGGCCGGCAAGGTCTGCGTCATCGATTTCCACATCGATCCGGGCGAAGACCGCATGGCTGGCGCAGCGCTCGGCCATCGCGAAACCGGCGGCGCCGTCGACATCGGCTAGGCTCTTCCACATTCGAAAAGCGAAAATGCCCGGCTCACGCCGGGCATTTTTTATTTCTGCTCGCGATAGCAAAAAGCAACAACGAAAGAGCTGGATGCCCGCTTGCGCGGGCATGACACGGAAGAGGCGCGAGCTAACAAGGGTAGAACCGACAACCGCAAAAGTTTTGTCGTACCCGCGAAAGCGGGTACCCAGCACTTATCGTCACGATGCCCGCATGCTCAGAGACAACGACGAAAGAGCTGGATGCCCGCTTGCGCGGGCATGACACGTGGGGAGACCCGCCTAGACCTCACGACGCGTCAGACCGTCGCGACTTCCTCGTCCACTTTCGCGTTCTGCCAGTCCTGGCCGAGACCGGCGCTCGTCGGGAAGATCAGCGACTTGATCACGACGGGAACGGCGCCCGATGTTTCCAGCATCGCGCCGACATCGATGTAGTCGAAATCCTTCAGTTCAAGCCCGTCGATCGAGATGATCGGATTCTTGACCTTCATTTCCTCGCACAAATGGATGCCGATCAGCCCGCCGACATCGCCATCGCCAGCCAGCACGATCGGATGACCCTTGGCGAGGACCGGCGCCAGCCCCTCCACGACGCCCTTGCAGAACGCATCGAGACGCTGGAACGTCGCCGAACCGCCCCACGGCACGAACACCGCGACCGGCGTATGCCCCTTATCGAGATCGAGACGCTTGAGCACGCCCTGGACGGCCTTGGCCACGCCGGCGCTGTCGATGGTCTCGTCCTCGAGCGCCATGTCGGGCGCGATGACAGGAATATTGCGCACCGGCAGTGCGCTCAGCGGCGTGACGAAAATCGTGCTGCCGCTGACCTGCGTCGTGTATTGCGAGGCGCCGATGACGGTGGCGCGGATGCCCTGCACCGGCTGCTCCAGCTTCGGCCCCCAGGCTTCGACGCGCCTGCGCACTTCGGCCGCGAGAAGCGGACCGAGATCGCCATAGGTCACGGTTTCGCGGCCATAAATATATTCCGACACGCCGCCAGAGAACGTGACTTCGCCGATGGTGCCCTTGAGGCTCAACGGATGCAGGCGCAGCAGCGCCGCGCCATCCGCGGACGGCGAACCGCCCTTCATGGCGTCGAACAGCCGCTCGGCCATGCGCGCCGCGAGCGCCTTTGCTAATTCATCGGACAACGTGTCGCCGACCTTCAGCGGATGGCCGAGTTCGGCGGCGAAGCGCTTGCCGGCCTCTTCGAGCCGCACGATCTTGCCGCTCTCATCGACACAGACGAGACGCGCGCCGACATCGATGGCCGTATGATCGACGGCCTTGCCGCCAGCGCAGATGGCGATCTTCGAGGTGCCGCCGCCGATATCGACGTTCATCACGGCGGTCTTGTTGTTCTCCGTGCGCGCGGCGGCGCCCGACCCATAAGCGGCCATCACCGTTTCGAGGCTGTCGCCAGCGCTGACCGCGACCAGCTTGCCGGCTTGCGCGGCAAAAATCTCGCCGATCTTGCGCGCATTGCGCCGGCGCACGGCGACGCCGGTGAGGATCAGCGCGCCGGTGTCGATCTCGGCCGGATCGACATTGGCATCCTTGTATTGCTGCTCAATGAAGGCGCCGAGCGCCGCGGAATCGATCTCCTCATTGCCGACATAGGGCGTGAGCAGAATGTCCGACTGATAGAAGGTCTCGCGTTCGGTAACGATGTAACGGCTGTCGAGACGTTCAAGCACGATGCGCGAGAACACCAGATGCGATGTCGACGATCCGATGTCGACGCCGACGCTGAGAACGCAAATCTGCTCGTCGTTATCGAGCGTGCGTCCGGCGTTGGAAAAGAATACGCGGCCGCCTTCGGCTTCTTCGTTCATCGACTCAACGCTCCGCTAAATTGGTTTTGGAAACTGGCGCGGACCGCCCGCCAGGGCTGATCCGCGCGAAAGGGAAACACGCACCATCGCAAGATGATGCGCGCTGGGGGACTAGATACCCTTCGGCAATTCGCCCTTGAAATCCTTGTCGTAGAATTCGGGCTTCATGCGAATCTCGACGCCTTCCTGCCGGAGCTTGGCTTCGTATTCCTGGCGCAGGTAGGGATCTTCCATCCAGTAGGGGATCGCCGAGCCGCCTTCCGTCAAATCCATCGCCGTGTAGTCGATATGTTTCTCGCCGGGCGGGCCGGGCTCGCGGCCGGGATTGTGCGGGCCGAACCACGCCGTCAGGCGCAGAGGCTCCTTCGAGGCACTGAAATGCTGATGGAACCAGCGCGCGCCACCGGGCGCAGCGGTGACGAAGCCGCCGTATTCGTAATCGACGCGGCGCACTTCATCCGCCTTGCCGTCCTTCCACGGATTGACACCGATCCGCTCCGGCCAGGAGTAGGTGTATCCCTTGCCGGTAAGGCAGAAGAGCACCGCCGCCGAGGTATGTGCGTGCGCTTTCGAATAGCGGCCGTTCTCGTGCTGGCCGATCCAGAAATAGAAGGTGTTGTTGGTCATCAGCGGCTCGATGCGGCGGAAGCCGGGCGAGCGGCGATTGTCGAGCGGCAGATCGCAATTGACGACGTCAGGCACGAAATTCGTGCGGCGCATGGCGAGGCCGCGCACCGGATCGGGCTCGACGTCGTCCTTGTATTTGTAGAAGTCGTCGGCGCCGCTGAAGCGATCCGTGAACTTCATCGGATTGGCAAAAATCGCGTCGTTGTTCTGGATCAGGTTCATCACGTTCGGCGCGGTGGTGCCGCCGATGAGCAGCGCCGGGCTGGACGACGCATTGACGATGCGGTGCATGGCGTTCATCGGGATCGAGAACATCGAACCCTTCTGCCATTCGAAGATGTGCTTCTTGCTGTCGCCGTCGAGCCAGACCTCGGTGGTGCCGCGGCCTTCGATGACAAGGTAAATTTCCTCGTACATGTGCTTTTCGGCATTGAGTGCGCCCGCGCCCGGCACCTCGATAACGTACATGCCCCATTTGCCTTCAGTGCCGTGAAGCTGGACGAAGGTGCCGTTGCCGCCCATGCGCTTCCACGGCTTCAGCGGAAGGTCGTGCACCCGACGACAGCCGATGTCGCGGAAACACGGAATGCCCTCTTCTTCCATGAACAGATCATAGGGCGTCTTCGGGCGACCAAATTTTCCGAATCCGGCGCGCTGGCCCGATTTGGGCTCGTGCCAATGAACATTTGCGGAAACGTCGTGCATGGCATCCTCGTTTTGTTTTTCTCCCGCGGCGTGACGGCGGCGTAACGCGGCCGGCCGGCAGGGCTCGCCTCTATGTGGCATGGAACAGCGGCGCGATCCAGCACCCGGCTGCGCGGCAGGCGTGCAGAACGCGGCGGTCAGGTCATACCGAAAACACCAACGGCCAGCCGTTTTGGCTGGCCGTCGGGAACGCTGGTCCGAAGCAGCCGGGCGCGGGCCGTCAGGGCTTGATCAGGCTCTTGGCGCGCACGATCACGTCCTTCGGATTGCCGTAGATCTTGTTCACAATCGCCTGGACCTTGTCACCGGCCATGGCCGAGACGTCGATGCGCGCCTTCTTGGCGTCCTCTATGAATTTCGGGTCTGCAACCGTCTTCATGAACGAGCTGCGCAGGGTTTCGATTTCCGCTGCCGGCACGCCCGGCGGCGCGATATAGGGCCGGCCAAAAATCTGCTGCGCCATGACGACCTCGGCCGCCTGCTTCACCGCATCATCCTTGATGAAACTCGTAAATTGCGGAACGCCGAGTTTTACGAGTTCCGGTTCCGGATCCTGGCCGAACTGGACGAGGATGTTGATCTTCTTGTCGCGCAGCCAATCCGGCTTCTGCGCCTTGAGGCTCGCCCAGTCCCAGCCGCACAGGCCGTCGACTTCGCCGCGCTCGATAGCGAGTCCGATTTCCGCCGTGCCCTTGTAACCGGCGACGATCTTGACCTTGGCGCCGGTGGCGTTGCGCACCATCGCCGCGTAGTCGACGGTCGAGCCGCCCGACTGGCTCGCGCCCATCTTCACTTCCTGGGTCATCGCGTCCTTCAGCGTCTTCACCTTCGAATTGATCGATGTGACGCAGACGCGCGTGCCGCTGTCGGCGGTGCCGAGATACTGGAATTTGGTCGGGTCGTACTGGCCCTTCATTTTGTCGTCGAGCAGCGGCCCGATGATCGCGCCCGGCATCAGCGCGGCGATATAGGTGCCATCCTTGGGCGCGATGTTCTGCATGTAGCCCGCCGCGCGGCCGGAGCCGGCACCCGGCATGTTCTGTACGACGATGGTCGGCTTGCCGGGAATGAAATCGGGCCAGGTGCGGGAGATGGTGCGAGAATAAATGTCATAGCCGCCGCCGACATCGGCGCCGACGACGAAGCGGATGGTCTTGCCGGCATAAAAATCAGCCGCCGTTGCGGGCGCCGTCGCTCCCAGGCAGATCAAAGGCGCTGCCAGCGCCATGGTGAACCGCAACATCGCGTTGTTCTTTTTCATGAAAATCTCTCTGTCGGCCGAACGGCTCCATCCGCCGATGCGAGGAGCGCCGTGCAGGTTTTTGATCATTCTTGATAGACCGGAATGACGCGGGAAGACAATGCGACGAAACCTGCTGCAAGCGATTGCGACAGCAGCGCTTCTTCAACAAGCCGCGATGTGAATTTTGCTGCGATGCAAAATTCTTGCATCAAGGATCAAGCCAAGGCTTGAGGCAAATCTCATCGCCACAACTCGCCGCTCGCACGCCGCGCGCCTTCCGCAAGGCTCGCAAGTTTTGCCCAGACGATGGTGGGATGCACTTCCGGCACGCCGCGCGGCGTCGAGGCAAAACCGCAATCGACACCGGCGACGACGTTCTCGCGCCCGACCAGTTTCGCGAAACGGACGATGCGCTGGGCCACGAGGTCGGGATGCTCGACGATGACCGAGGTGTGGGTGATCACGCCCGGAATGATCGCCTTGCCAGCCGGCAATTTGACGTCTTCCCAGATGCGCCATTCGTGCTCGTGGCGCGGATTGGCGCCTTCGAAGGAAAAATAATCCGCGTGGATGGTGAGCACGATATCGACGACGTCGCGGAATTCGATGTCGTGGATGCGCGGCCCCATATTGATGCCGTAGCATGTGTGGTGACGCACGCGCGCTGGCGGGATGTTGCGCAACGCGTGATTGAGCGCCTCGACGCGCACGCGCGCCCATGCGCGGCAGTCTTCGACGCTTGTGCCCGGATGCAGCATGTAATGCATGGCGAGGCGTGGATCGTCGACCTGCAGCATGAAGCCGGCCGCGACGATCGCCTCGTATTCCTCGCGCATCGCTTCGGCAATAGCGAACAGACACTCCTCGTCAGTCTTGTAGTGCCGGTTGACCTGCCAGCCCTCGACACTTGCCGGCGAAGCCGCCGGCATGAACACATCGACCGGTGATGCGCCCTTGAGCGCGTCTTTCAGGTTCGCGATATCCGTCGCGAGCTGCTGCTGGCCGATATAGCGGATCGGCTCCACCGTCGCCATGCGCGGCGGCACGGCGCCGGAATGGCCGCAGGCATAAAATTCGGGGAAGGCCTGATTCTCGCGCGTGGTCAGGAATTGCGCGGTCTTTTCCTTGCGCGGTTCAAAGCCGCTGATCCGCTCCGTGACATAGGCCACGAAGCCCGGCTTCGATTGTTCACCATCGTCGACGATATCGATGCCCGCCTCGACCTGCGCCCGCACCACGTCGGCGACGGCCTCGCGCACGGACTTCGCATAACTTTGCGGATCGGCCGCGATCGCGCCTTCGGTCGCCATGAAGTGGTTGACGGCGTCCGGACGCGGCAAACTGCCGACATGCGTCGTCACGATCCGCTTTTGCCGCTCCGCGAGAAGTTTCGACGCATGGTCCATGGCATTTCTCCCTGATTGTCAGGCGGACTGATGAACCAGAAGCCCCTTCGCCGCAAGCGCGGCTTCCCACGATCTGCCACAGGGCCGCAATGAGGCCGATGCAATGGGCAGCAATGCGTATCCGGGCTTGATCAAGCCGGCGATTTCTCGTCAAACTGCGCCCGGAAAAGAGAAAAGACAGCCCGGCGGGGCCAAAAACAACGAGGACGATAATGGGTGAATTTGCTCTGGGTCAGAGCGTGCCGCGATTTGAGGACCCAAGGCTGGTCCGGGGCGGCGGGCGTTACGTCTCCGACCTGAAACTGCCCGGCATGGTGCATGGCATCGTGCTGCGTTCCCCGCATGCGCACGCAAAAATCAAGTCGATCGACACCACCCAGGCCAGGCAGGCGCCCGGCGTGCTCGCCGTGCTCACCGGCGCGGACTGGGAAGCCTCGGGATACGGCGATCTGCCGGTGCCGAAGGGACCGAAGCGCCGTGACGGTTCGCCGCTCTACCGCCCCCGCTTCCCCGCGCTGGTGAAGGACCGGGTGCGCTGGGTCGGCGACTATGTGGCCTTCGTCATCGCGGAAACCGTGGCGCAGGCGACAGACGCCGCGGAACTGATCGAGGTCGATTACGAAATCCTGCCGGCGATCACCAGGACCGGCGACGCGGCGAAGGACGGTGCAGCGCTCGTATACGAAGACTGCCCGAACAATGTCTGCTTCGTGCATTTCGAGGGCGACAAGGACGCCGCCGATGCGGCGCTCGCGAAGGCCGACCACGTCATCAAGCAACACTTCGTCATTAATCGCGTCACCGCCGCGGCCATGGAGCCGCGTGGTTGCGTCGGCGTCTACGACAAGACGGAAGACCGCTACACGATCCATACAACGCTGCAACGGACGCACAATTTCCGCACGGAGATCGCGGAGTCGGTTCTCAAGCTGCCGGAAAGCAAGGTGCGCGTGATCGCCGGCGACATCGGCGGCAGTTTCGGCATGAAGTCCGCCGTCTACAACGAATGTGCGCTTGTCGTCTGGGGTGCAAAAGTTGTCGGCCGTCCGGTCAAGTGGGTGAGCACCCGCTCGGAGGCCTTCGTCAGCGATGCCCATGGCCGCGACAACGATACCGTGGCGGAACTCGCCCTCGACAAGAATGGAAAATTCGTCGGCCTGCGTGTGAAGACCTCTGTCAATCTCGGCGCCTATCTTCAGTCGTCGGGCAATGCCTTCGTCAGCAATCTCGGTTCGCTCGTCGGCGTCTACACCATTCCGGCCGCGCATGTGGACGTGACGGCCGTGTTCACCAACACCAATCCAACCCGGCCCTATCGCGGCAACGGCCGCCCCGAGGCCGCGTACGTGATCGAGCGGCTCGTCGATCTTGCGGCCGACGAACTCGACATCGATCCGGCGGAATTGCGCCGCCGCAACATGATTCCGGAAAGCGCCATCCCCTACAAATCCGCGTTGACGTTCAAATACGACAGCGGCGAATTCGAGAAGAACATGGACAAGGCGCTGAAGGTGGCCGACGTCGCCGGTTTTGCCAAACGGCGGGCTGAATCCAAGAAGAAGGGAAAGCTGCGCGGCCTCGGCATCTCCTATTCCATCGAGAAGGCGGCGGCGCCCGGATACGAAGGCGCCGAAATCCGCTTCGACCGGTCCGGCGCCGCGACGCTTTATTCCGGCAGCGTGACGCATGGCCAGGGCCACGAGACGGTGTTCAAGCAACTCGTCTGCGACAAGCTCGGCCTCGATCCGAAGGACGTGCAATACGTCCAGGGCGATACCGATCAGGTGTTCTTCGGCGAAGGCACCGGCGGATCGCGCACGGCCAGCATCTGCGGTTCGGCCTTCCTGATAGCGACCGACAGGATCACGGAAAAAGCCAAAGGCATCGCCGCAAAAATGCTCAAGGTCGATCCAAAAGACCTCAAATTCGACGAGGGCCTGTTTTCATCATCCGCGACCAACGAGACCATGACGGTCAAGGACATCGCCAAGGCCTCGATCAATGCCAAGAACCTGCCGGACGGATTCGAGCCCGGGCTGATCGCCACCGCGATCTATCAATGTCCCGCGGCCAATTTTCCCAACGGCACGCATATCTGCGAAGTCGAGATCGATCCGGAAACCGGCACGACGAAGATGCAGCGCTACAATGTCGTCGACGATGTCGGCACCGTGCTCAACCCGCTGTTGCTGCACGGCCAGGTCATCGGCGGCGTGGCGCAGGGCGTTGGCCAGATCCTCATGGAAGACATCTGCTTCGATACCGATTCAGGACAAAATCTGAGCGGCTCGTTCATGGATTACGCCATGCCGCGCGCCGACGATTTGAGTAATGTCCACGTCGACAGCGCGCCAGTGCCGACCAAGAACAACCTGCTCGGCTCGAAGGGTGCGGGCGAAGCGGGCTGCGTCGGCGCCATGCCGGCGGTCGCCAACGCCATCGTCGATGCGCTCTCCGAGTTCGGCATTCGCCACATCGAAATGCCGGCGACGCCGGAGCGCGTCTGGCGCGCGATTCAGGGGGCGAAGGGGCAAGCCGCGGCGGCGGAATAAGCTGTCGGCTTGATGCTATAAATCGAAGGGCGGAAGAGGTTTTCCTCTCCCGCCCTTCGATTTTTTCAAAATGCCCGTGATCGTCATTCGTAAAAATTATTTCGGGATCAGCGCCGCTTTCGTCTTTGCGACGATAGCGGGCGGAGTGGCGTAAAGCTTGGCGATCAAGGCCTGCAGGTCATCGCCATCAAGCGGATCGTCGATGTCGAGCTTGATCTTGGCAGCATCCGCCAGAAACTCCTTGTCCTTGGTCACGTCGGAAAATGCCTTGCGTAGCGCGGCAATGCGATCAGCCGGCACGTCCGGCCCGGCGACATAGGGCCGTCCGAAAGTAGGCTGGGCGTAGATCAATTCCATGATCTGGCGCTGTTCGTTGGTCTTGGCGAAGCTGATGGTCAAGGGCGCGCCGAGCTTGGCGATAGCCGGATTGGCCTTGAGATTTTCCTGCGCCAGCACACGCACGACCTTGTCGCGAAGCCAGTTCGCATGGGCGGTCGTCACCGTCGACCAGCCGACGCCGCACGTGCCCTGCACCTCGCCGTTCTCGATGGCGAGCGAAATCTGGCTGCTGCCCGGATAGCCGCGCACGACCTTGAATTTCGTTCCCAGCACGTTGTTGAGCAGGGTCGGGAAATCGACCGTCGATCCGCCGCCGCCGCTCGCGCCGAGCGTGATCTGCTTCGTGAAGGCCTCGGAGAAGTTTTTTATCGGCGCGTCATTGCGCACGATGCAGACATAGGAATCGCTGTTGGCGCTGCCGATGTAGTTCAGTTTTGCCGGCTCGTATTTGACGTGCACATTGTCTTGCAGGAGCGGCTGCATGATCGCGCCGGGGAAGATCGCGCCGAACGCGGTGCCGTCCTTCGGCCCCGCATTGTAGAGAAACTGCGTCAGGGTGATGCTGCCGGCGCCGGGCATATTCTGCACCACCAGCGACGGATGGCCGGGAATGTAGCGACCGATGTGGCGCGCGATCAGCCGGCCGTAAAGATCGTAGCCGCCACCCGATGTCGAGCCGACATACAGCGTGATGGTCTTGCCCTTGTAGAAATCCGCAACCTTATCTTGCGCCGCCACCGGCGAAGCAAGGACACAGACCGCGGCAAAGCCGGCAAGAAGCGCGAATCCGGTCCGCTCCCGCCTGCCGCAGATCTCTATCGATGAGTTACGCATAAAATCCTCCCTGAGTATCGCACCGCGTGTGTCCGCGGCTTAATGTCCCCACACCTCTTCGGCCGTCTGCGCGACCACTTCGAGCTTCCGCCGCTGCTCATCTTCGCTCAAAAGATTGCCGACGACATCGGACGCAAAGCCGCACTGTGGGCTGATCGCGAGCTGCTCGAGCGGGATGAATTTGGTCGCTTCCTCGATGCGGCGCTTGAGATGGTCCTTGGTTTCGAGTTCCGGCACCTTGGTGCTGACGAGGCCCAAAACCACAGTCTTGCCCTTGGGCATGAAGCGCAGCGGCTCAAAACTGCCGGCGCGCGGCGTGTCGTATTCGAGCAGGAAACGCTGGTGCGGCAGGTCGTTGAACAGGCGTTCGGCGATTTCGTCGTATTTTCCCTCGCGATGCCACATGCTGCGCTGATTGCCACGGCAGAGATGGATGCCGAAGGTCACGCCATCGAAATTGCGCACGATGTCGCCTTCCGCCTTGATCGAACGCGCAAAGTTCTCCATCGGGTCCTCGCCGCGCGCCCGCATCCGTTCGAGCGAGGGCGGATCGACATAGGCCGTGAACCCTGGCGCATCGATCTGCACATAACGGCAGCCGGCGTCGACGAGGCCGCCCACCATTTCACGCTCGATCGAGACGACGTCGGCAACGAAAGCATCGATGTCGGGGTAAATCTCTTTCGAATGTTCGTAGTCGAAGCGCTGCGCGATGCGGTCGGCGCCGATCAGCGTGACCTTGAGCGGCTTTTTCGCGCGCGAACTGCCGGCCTTGTATTCGGCGAGCGGAACGTTCTTTTCAAGCTTGAGGCGCTGCTTGACCGGGCGGCGATGCGAAATCGCCGTACCGTGATGCTCCATTTGCGGAATGTCCCAGCGGCGCAGCGGGGACGCGCCTTCGACGCGATCCTCATAGACCTTGAGATTGGATTCTTTCGCATCGAAGCCGGACACGGCGACGCCAAAGCTGTCCTGGAAATTGAGACGGCGCATTTCGCCATCGGTCACGACATCGAGGCCGGCCTGCTCCTGCACGCGGATGGCGTGGTCGACCGCTTCGTCCTCGATGACGCGGTAGGCGGCCGCGTCGATCTTGCCCGCGTCGAGGTCCGCCCGCGCCTTCTTCAGTTTCTCCGGCCGCAACAGGCTGCCGACGACGTCGGTGCGGATGGTATCGAGTGCGGCCATGGGATGTCCTTCCTTGCTTGATTTGGCGCCCATTGAAAGCAAAAAAAGCGCAGAGGCAACAGGCAAATGCCAGCCGACGCACGGCCCTGTTCCACCGCGCGCGGCGGGGGCCGGGAAGCCGAAGGCTCAGTTCAGATGCAGCCGGTCGGCCAGGAATTTCGCCGCCTGGGCCGGCGTTTTCTTGTCGGCATTGCGATCAACCAGATAATTCGCCTCGCGCATTGCCGCGACGGGGATGGCGCCGATCAAAGGCATCAGCGCCTGTTTGAGGCGCGCGTCATCGGCGCGGCGCGGCGACAACAGGACAACCGCGTCATACGATGGGATCGCGTGCTTGGGATCGGTCAGCACCGTGAGCTTTTGCGCCGCGATCCGCCCGTCGCTGGAAAACGCGGAGATGACATCCACGGTGCCGTCCTGCAGCGCACGATACATGAAGGTCGGATTGAACGAGCGTTGGCTCGCGAATTTCAGACCATAAGCATCACGCAAGGCGGCCCATTCTGGACGGCTCAAGAATTCCAGATCGCTGCCGAGCGCAAGCTGCGGCGCTTTTGGCACAAGATCAGCGATGCTCTTGACATTCAGCGCTGCCGCACGCTCGCCGCGCATCGCCAGAACATAGGCATTCTCGAAGCCAAGACGGCCGAGCACGGTGACGCCGTAACGCTCTTTCATCCAGCGCGTGATCTCGCCAAGCATGTCATCGGCGGGCGGCGTGTCGTGGCGCTGCATGACGTTGGCCCATAGCGTGCCGGAATAATCGACATAGACGTCGATATCGCCGGCAGCGAGCGCGCGAAAGATCACCGCCGAGCCAAGCCCCTGCTGCTTTTCGACAACCGCGCCTGTGGCCGCAAGACGCGCGCCGATGAGTTCGGCGAGAATGTATTGTTCGCTGAAATTTTTCGCGCCGACGACATAGACCGATTTCTGCGCCGCCTCCTGGCCGCGCGCGAGCGGCGCCAAGGCCAGCGCCGTTCCCGCAAGCAGCCCCAGCGCACCGGCCAGCACATAGCGGCGGTCGCGGCGCGCCAGCCCGGTCTCGATGAGGCCGAGCAGCAGGTCGGCGATAAGCGCCAGTCCGACCGCGGCGAAGCAGCCGGTGAGGACGGAAATCCAGTTCTCGGTCTGCAAGCCGGAGAAAATGAAGTTGCCCAAACTCGTCTGGCCGACCGTGGTCGACAGCGTCGCGGCGCCGATCGTCCATACCGCCGCCGTGCGGATGCCGGCCATGATGACCGGCGCGGCCAAAGGCACCTCGACCTGCCAGAGCTTCTGCCCCGGCGTCATGCCAACGGCGTCAGCCGCCTCGCCTGCCGCCGCATCGATGCCGGTCAGCCCGGTGACGGTGTTGCGGACGATCGGCAGCATCGCATAGAGCGTCAGCGCCAGCAGCGCCGGCAGAAAGCCGAGCGCGGGAATCGAAAACCCGGCAAGTTTTAAGGCAAGCGCCGACAGCGCGAGCAGCAAGGGATAGAATAGAGCGAGTAATGCCAGCCCAGGAATCGTCTGGATCAGGCTGACCACCGCAAGGATCGGCCAGCGCGCACGCTCGCGGCGCACCGCGAGCCACGCCAGCGGCAGGCTGACCGCGATCGCCGCAGCCAGCGCGGCAACGCTCAGGATGACATGCTGCGAGAGATAACGCGGCAGCAGCGCAAGTGCGGCGGCGACGCGCTCATCCATCGCGCTCACCAATCCCGTCGCCCGGCCCTGACCTGTTTCGCGGCGCGGCCGGTCCGGCGTGCGACAGATCCGCGATGCGTGCGGCCTGCCGGCGCGGCATATCCATCAGGGCCCGCACGCCATCGGGCTGATCATCGGCCAGCAACTCCTGCGGCGTGCCTTGCGCGAGAATGCGACCCTTCTGCATGATGACGATCCGGTCGGCGAGCAGCAGCGCCTCCTGAATGTCGTGCGTCACCATCAGCGTGGTGAGGCCGAGACGCGCGTGGATGTCGCGATAGGCGGCTCCAAGCGCGTCACGTGTGACCGGATCGAGCGCGCCGAACGGTTCGTCCATCAGCACCAGCTTGGGCTTTGCCGCGAGCGCGCGCGCCACGCCGACCCGCTGCTGCTCGCCGCCGGAGAGCGCGGAGGGAAAGCGTGGCGCGTAGGTCTGCGGCAGGGCGACGAGGTCGAGCAATTCACGCACCCGCGCGGCGATGTCATCCTTCGCCCAGCCAAGCAGGCGCGGCGTGATCGCGATGTTCTCCGCAACAGTCATGTGCGGAAACAGGCCGATACCCTGGAAGACATAACCGATGCGGCGGCGCAAACCGACCGGATCGATGTGCGCGACCTCTTCTCCACCGACCGACACGCGACCCGCGTCCACGTCGATAAGCCGATTCACGGTCTTGAGCAGCGTCGTCTTGCCGGAGCCGGAACCGCCGACGATGGCGATGAACGTGCCTTCCGGCACGCGCAGGTTGATGCCTTGGATCGCAAACGACGCATCCGTGTCGCTTGCTCTTTGGTCGCGCGCGTTCTGGCCGCGAGAGTCCTGACGGCGAGAATCTTGACGGCGAGAAGTTTGGCGATACGACTTGGTGACGCCGGCGATGTCGATCATCGCGCTGTTCGTCACCGCATCGTCCGCTCCGCCCGTCAATTGAGGTCGAAGCGCCAGGCGCTCTTGTGGCGCACCGTCACCTTGGCCGCCTCGTCCACGGTGCGCACGCCGACATGCTGGAATTCGGTCTTCAACTCGTCGGCGAACATCTCGATCATGTGACGCGCGCCATCGGAGCCGAGCGCGCCGAGCGAATAAAGATATGGCCGGCCGGCGAACGTGAATTTTGCGCCAAGCGCGAGCGCACGCACCATATCGAGGCCACCGCGGATGCCGCTGTCGATCATCACGGTGGCCTTCGACCCGACCGCCGAAACGATGGCCGGCAGGATGTCGATCGAAGCCGGCGCGCCGTCGAAATGGCGGCCGCCATGGTTCGATACGATAAGGCCGTCGACGCCGAGCGACACCAGACGCTCCGCGTCCGCCGGATGCAGCACGCCCTTGACCACGAACGGCTTCTTCCAGCGGTCGCGCAGGCGCGCGAGTTCGTCGAACGTATGGCTGCCGGTCGAGTTGATGCGCATCAGCTTGCCGGTCGAGTCGCGCGTCGCCGGGCCTTTGACATAAGGCACAAGGTTTTCCGTGCGCAGCATGCCGTTCCGCCACAATTGCAGCGCCCAGAGCGGCGACGATGCAACCTGGAAGAAAATGCGCGGCCCGATGCGAAACGGCACGCGGACATCGTTGCGGATGTCGCGCGGGCGCTTCGACTTGCCGGCGCTGTCGATGGTCGGCACCAACACATTGGCACCGGCTTCCTCGGCGCGGCGCACAAGGTCGTAAGTGATGGCATGGTTGTTCTCGGAGAAACGATAAAGCTGGAACCAGAACACGTCCGGCGCGATTTTCGCGATCTCCTCGATGGAGGCGCTCGCCGGCGTCGCCAGCACATAGGGGATTTTGCGCCGCTGCGCTTCACGCGCGAGGGTTTTCTCGGCGCCCGGCCACATCAGCCCGCCGGAGCCCATGGGCGAGATGCCGAACGGCGCCGCATAGCGCTTGCCGAAGAGTTCGACCTCGGTGCTGATGCCTTTGGTGTCGACGCAGTAATGCGGCAGCACCTCGATGCCGGCCAGTGAATCGCTGTTACGCGCGACGCAGATCTCGTCATTGGCGCTGCCATCGACGAAATCGAAAGCGAAACGCGGCACGCGCCAGCGCGCCCGCCGGCGCAGCATGTCGATGGTCGGATAACTGCGGCGCAATTTCCGGAATTTTTCCGCTTCAGGATCGGCCTGCGGCTTGGTCGTGGCCGGCACGCCGGCATTTTTCGACACGATTTCCTCAATCGCCGGGTTTTGCGTCATGGTTTCTTGCGCCACGGTATCCTCGTCTGCGTTTCTGTTCTTGTTGAGCGAGCCGAGAAGGCTTCCCTGGCGACGAGCCTAAAGCATTTTATCGTTCATTGGAAACCGCTGTCAGGCGGTCCGGCCCCGTGCCGCCTTGCCGAGAAGTTTTACGATGCGGTCCGGCGTGATCGGCGCCTCGCTGATGATCACGCCGAACGGCGTGAGCGCATTCTCCACCGCCGACAGCAGCGCGGCGATGGCGGGAATGGTGCCGCCCTCGCCCGCGCCCTTCACCCCGAGCGGATTGAGCGGGCTCGGCGTCTCCATGTGGAGGATCTCGACATTCGGCGACTCGGTCGAGGTCGGCAGCAGGTATTCGCCAAAGTGCGTCGAAACCGGCTGCGCGTTCTCGTCATAGACCATGCGCTCGAAGAAGGCGTTGCCGACGCCATGAACAACGCCGCCGACGACCTGGCCCTCGACCACCATCGGATTGATCACCGTGCCGCAGTCGTGCATCACGATGTAGCGCAGGATCGTGACGTTGCCGGTCTCGATGTCGACCTCGACTTCGGCGACATGGGTGCCGTTGGAATAGGTCGACTGATCCGGCGTGAAGTGGCTCGTGGCTTCGAGGCCCGGCGTGAGCCCACCGGCCATGGAATAGCCCGGCATGCCGACGGCGCGTGCGGCGATGTCCTTGAAGCTGCGGGTGAGATCGGAGCCGGCAACTTTTGCGTGGCCGTTTTCCAGCACCACGTCCTCGGCCGCGACCTCCATCATCTCGGCAGCGAATTGCTTGATCTTGTGCGACAGTTCGATGGAAGCGAGATGCACCGACGAGCCGGCATTGACCGCCGTGCGCGCGGCGAATGAACCGACGCCGAGCGCAGTGGCGGCCGTATCGGCCGTCACGATGGTCACATCGTCCGGCGTGCAGCCAAATTGATCGGCGGCGATCTGCGCCAATGTCGTCTTGTGCGACTGCCCCTGCGGCGTCGCGCCGGTGTAAACGGTGATCTTGCCGCTGGTGGAAACCCGTGCGGTTGCGCTCTCGTAAGGACCGAGTCCCGTTGCTTCGACGGCGTTGGCGAAGCCGAGACCGATATAGCGGCCTTGTTTACGCGCCGCCTCCTGCCGCGTGGCGAAATCGTCGTAGCCGGCAGCCGCGAGCGCCTTCTCCTGACAGACCGGATAATCACCACTGTCGTATGTGACGGGGCGGCCGTCGCGGAAAATGATGCCGACCTTGTAGGGCATCTGCTCCGGCGTGATGAAATTGCGGCGGCGCACCTCGGCGCGGTCGAGCTTCATCTGCCGCGCGACGCTATCCATCAGCCGCTCCATGGTGACGACGGCTTCCGGGCGGCCGGCGCCACGCACCGGCGAGGTTGCGACCTTGTTGGTGAACATCACCGACACATCGAGCTTGTAGGCCGGTATCACATAAGGCCCGGGCACGGTCGTCGCCGCGATCCACGGCAGCACCACCCCCCACGGAATATAGGCGCCGGCGTCATGGATCAGCTTGCCGCGCACGCCAAGGATTTTTGCATCCTTGTCGACGGCGATTTCCATGTCCCAGTACTGATCGCGTTCCTGTTGCGTCGACAGGAAATTCTCGTGGCGGTCCTCGATCCACTTCACCGGCCGGCGCAGCGCCATCGCACACGCGGCGAGAGCGCCGTATTCTGCATAAAAACTGCCCTTGGGGCCAAAGCCACCACCGACATCCGGCGTGACGATGCGCAACTGATGATCCGCCCAGTCGAACAGGTCGAGCAATACGCGCTTGTGACGATGCGGTCCTTGCGAGGACACATAGATGGTCAGCGAATCCGCGGCCGGATCGGGCGCAGCGATCATGCCGCGGCATTCCATGAAGAACGGGCCGCCGCGATGCTGGAAAATCTGTTCGCGAAAGACATGCGCGGCCTTGGCGAAGGCTGCGTCAGTGTCGCCGACGCTGATCGGAATGAAGGCGGCGAGATTCGAGGTCGCATCGGTATGAACGAGCGGCGCGCCGGGCTTCAATGCATCGGCGCAATCGGATGCGGCACTCAGCACCTCGTAATCGATGTCGACCAGTCCCGCAGCATCCTCGGCGAGATACCGGCTGTCAGCAACGACAATGGCGATCGGCTCGCCCACATAGCAGGCTTCGTCGCGCGCGAGGCAGTGCTGCATATAAACCTGCTTGATCGCCGGGCTCGGCACGAGCAGCGGGATAGTCTGCTTCTGCAGGCTCTCGGGCATATCCGCAAAAGTGTACACCGCATGCACGCCGGGCAGCGCCAGCGCCGCGCTCTTGTCGATCGTGCGGAAACGCGCATGGGCATGCGGACTGCGCAGCACATAGCCGTAAAGCATTCCGGGCAGCTTGATGTCGTCGACATAGCGTCCCTTGCCGGTGAGGAAGGCGGGGTCTTCCTTGCGCTTGACGCTGGCGCCGAACCATTTTGCCCCCATCACGCCGCTCCCTTCTGGTCGCGGATGACGCGCGCGGCTTCTAACGTAGAGGCGACGATCGACTGATAGCCGGTGCAACGGCAGATGTTGCCGGAAATGGCATCGCGAATTTCGGTCTCGGTCGGATCGTCGTTATGGGCCAGAAACTCCGTCAAGGTCGTGAGCATGCCGGGCGTGCAGAAGCCGCATTGCAGGCCGTGATTATTCCAGAACGCCTGCTGCAACGGGCTGAGCGCATTACCGTTGGCAAGGCCCTCCACCGTGGTGATGGATTTGCCCGCAGCCTGCACCGCAAGCATCAGGCAGGATCGCATGCTCATGCCATCGACCAGCACGGTACACGCGCCGCACACGCCATGTTCGCAACCGAAATGCGTACCGGTCAATTCGAGTTCGATACGCAGGAAATCACCCAGCGTCATCCGCGTCGGCACCGTGCGCTCGACAGGCCGGCCATTGACCTGAAGACGGATGGTGCGTTGATCGATGGTCGTATCCGTCATGCCGCGAGCCTTTCCGCGCCGCGCTTCGTCGCACGTTCGAGCGCGCGATAGGTGAGAATGCGCGCAAGGTGCTGGCGGTAGTCGCCGCTCACATAGATGTCGCTCATGGCTTCCAGCTTTTCGGATTCTGCGGCAGCGGCGCGGAACGTCTCATGGCTGGGCATCTCGCCGATCAGCGCCTGCTCGGCGGCGGTCACACGGACGGGACCGGGGCCGAGACCCGACACGCACACGGCCGCGCGCGCGATGGCGCCGGCTTTGTCGAGGGTGACGAGGCAGCTCACGGCGGCGATGGCAAAATCGCCGTGCCGGCGGGCAAATTCTTCGAACGCAAAACCGTGACCTTGCGGCCACAGCGGCAGCGCGATGGCCGACAACACTTCACCCGGCTCGAGCGCGTTGGTCATGATGCCGTCGACCCAATCCTGCGCCGCGATCTCGCGTGTCCCGCCGCTGCGCGCCGCCGTCAGCGTGCCCTCGTGCAACACTGTCATATTGAGCAATTCGGCTGACGGATCGAGATGACACAGGGAGCCGCCGAACGTGCCGCGGTTGCGGGTCTGGCGGTGGCCGACATGCATCAGCGCCTCATGCACGATAGGCAGCACGCGCCGCACGTCGGCAGAAAATTCCAACTCGCGCTGGCGCGTCATGGCGCCGAAGCGCACCGCATCGCTTGCGCACTGAATGTAGGACAGCGGCGCGATGCGGTTGAGATCGATGACGTGGTCCGGATTGGCGACCCGGAAATTCATCATCGGCATCAGTGACTGTCCGCCGGCGAGCAGCACGGCATTATCGAGACGGCCGTACAGTTCTGTCGCCTCGTCGAGCGTCGTCGGATCATGATAGATGAAATACGGAGGCTTCATTACGAATTGCAGCTTCTTTGCTGGGCCGTGCGGCGTGAAGGGTCAAACAATCCCGTCATGATTTTCCGCCGGGTGGCCTCTCCACGGAACGCGTCGAGGTTTCCGCCTTGAGGCCGGAACGTTGGCGCTTGAGCGTCTCAAGCCCGCTCGCCTCCCAGTCGCCCTTGACGGCGTTCTGCGCAAAACGCTCCCAGTCGTCGCCCCATTTGCCGAGTTCGTAGCCGTACCACGGCGACGGCACCTTGACCGCCGGAAGGCCGAGTTCCTTCCATATGGTCAGCGCCTCTTCCATGAATTCCTTCTTCGGCAGCGCGAGCGGCGCCATCAGCGTCTTGCGCGTGGCATCGACGAGCAGCGCCGAATCCGTCTTGCCGTCGCCGTATTGCGCGCCCTGCCCGCCGCCGCGAATGGGCAGCACCAGCGTGTCTTCCTTCGGATTGCAGCGGTAGGCCATCGACCACAGCACGGCATCGACCGACGACGGATCGACGTCGTCGCTCACCGCAATGACGATCTTGCCGCAGGCGGTGATGAACGACGAGGTGGCCTGCAGCGCGCGCCAGACTTCCGTCTGCGGCGCGCCATATTCGAATTGCAGGAAGATCACAGGCCGCAGATTGGTCAGCGGCTCGTGCATGACGACGCGCTTGATGCCCTTGATGCCCAGCGTGTTCTTCAGATGCGAGAAGAACAGCGGCTCATAGGCGACCTTCTTGATCACGCTCGATTCGCTCGGCGTCACCTGGCTGATGATGGCGTTGAAGATCGCATCACGACGATGGGTGATGGCGGTGACCGTCATCGGCATGTTGAAGGCTTCGAGCGCGACATAGCCGTTGCTTTCGCCGAACGGCGCTTCCGGCTCAAGAACGTCCGGTTCGATAAAACCTTCGATGACGATTTCCGCGCTCGCTGGCACCAGCAGATCGTTGGTCTTGCACTTGACCATCTCGATCGGTGCGCCGGCAAGGCCGCCGGCGACGGCATATTCGTCGAGATCCTTGGCTAGTTTCTGCGGTGAGGTGAAAACGACGACGGGCGCCGCGCCGATGACGATGGAGATCGGCATGCGTTCCTTGCGTTCGCAATATTTCTGCCAGTGCGTCCAACCACCGGCGCCGCCTGGACGCGCGACCATGCGCACCACGACGCGATCCGTCGCCTTGAGCGCGGCGCGATACATGCCGGTGTTCTGGATGCCGTTTTCCGGATCGCGTGTCACGCAGAGCGTGGCGGTGAGATAGGGCGCGGAATCATATCCCGGCGTGGAGACCGGCACCGGAAGCATCGCGACGCCGCCGCCCGGCTTCTTCAGGTCGTCGCCTGTGATCACGACCTCCTGGCAGGCGCCCGCGTTCACCGTTACCGGCGGAATCGGATTGGCGACCGCATTCATCCACGCCGCGCCGATGTCCTCCACCGGACGGCCCATGCCCATGGCGTAGATTTGCGGCGAGGACGCGAGCGCGCCAAGCAGCACCGGCATGTCATAACGCTTGCCCTTGGCATCGACGACATTGGTGAACAGGAAGGCCTTGCGGTCAGCCTCGGGAATGCCGCCGATGAACTGCCAGCGCACCAGCGGATGCAACTGCGTGTCCTTGTTGATGGGGCGATCGATCTTGACCAGAAGCCCGGCCGCTTCCAGCGCTGCCAGATGCGCATGCAGATCACGTGGCGGCGCGACGGCGCGTCCAGCGGCGGAAGACGCAATGGTATCCAACATGATCTCTCCCTTTCGTGCGGCCCCCGCACAACTAACCTATCGGTCCTGGCGACGGCCGCCGTCAACCATCCGAGGGCCGGTCCATCGTGAAAATGTTCTCGGCGGACACCTGCGCATAGTCTCGATAGCCGAGCCGCGCAATCATGTGCATGGCGCCGGTATCGACGATGCCGTCCTTGATCTTTGTGTCGTCGATATAGATGCCGACGACGAGACCGAACACCACCGCGTGCACCTTGCCGTCGCTCTTAAGTTCAACGGTCTGGACATATTTACATTCGAGCGCCGCCGGACTTTCCGCGACGCGCGGCGGCTTGACGAAGCGTGACGGCGCAGGCGTCAAACCCGACAGCGCGAATTCATCGACGTCCGGCGCCACGGCGGACGAACTGATGTTCATCTTGTCCTTGAGCCCGAACGTGGCAACGGAACAGACGAACTCGCCGGTTTCCTCGGCGTTGCGGCGGCTGTCCTTGTTGCCGCTCGACGAAAACATCACATGCGCCGGCTTTTCCGATACCGCATTGAAAAAGCTGTACGGCGACAGATTGAGCACGCCGGTGCGGCTCACCGTCGAAATCCAGCCGATCGGCCGCGGCGCCACGAGCGCCTTGAGCGGATCATAGCGCAGGCCGTGTTCGTTCTTGATGGCGTCGTAAAACATCGCGATGTTTTCGCGTCCTTGTCGCGTTTTGTCGTCAGGCTACTTGTATATCGCTTGCGCACGGGCGACGAGCGGCGCGGGGATCGTATCGAGTTCGGCAATCTGCTTCTGCAGATCTTCGCCGGTCATCGCGTCGACTTCGCCGTGGACCGCGATGAGGTCCTTCACGAAGGCCGGATCCTTGATCATCTTGTCGAAGGCGCGGCGTAGAGCCGCGACGCGATCCGCCGGCACCTCGGGCGCGGTGAAATAGGCTTTGCCCACTTCCGCAGCACTCATGATCAGCCGCATAACGGCGCGATCGTCGTCGTTTGTCGCCAATTCCACTGAGGTCGGTACATTCTGCAAGTCCGGATGCCGCTTGAGACTGTGCTGGACGAGAATGCGGATGTCGCCGTTCTTCGTCCAATCGGAATGTACCGCCTGCACGGCCTCCCACGTGGTCGAATGGCCTTCGACCTCGCCACGCTGCATCGCGAGCATCGCCTCGGCGGATCCCTTGTAACCCATGACGAGTTTGAACTTGGTTTTCAGCACCTCGTTCATGACGTTGGGATAGAGCGCCACGGTTGAGGCTGCGCCGGTCGCGCCGAGCGTCACTTCATGTTGCATGGCATCCTGGATCGTCATGATCTTCGACGTCTTCCAGACGAATGTGACATTGGCCGACGCCGCAATGCGTCCGATCCAGTTGAATTTCGACGGATCGTAGCGCACCTGACTTTGGCCGATCTTGGCTTCGAGCGGAATGCCCTGCGACACCGCCGCGAGCATGGTGCCGTCCTTCGGCGCGGTGTTGGCCATGTAATTGGCGGCAACCAGACTGCCCGCGCCGGGCATGTTCTGCGATATCACCGTCGGCGAACCGGGAATGAAGCGGCCGATGTGTTTCGCCACGATGCGCGCATAGATGTCGTTGCTGCCGCCCGGCGGATAGCCGATGACCATGCGCATGGTCTTGCCGGCATAGAAGGCGGCGACGTCTTCGGCCTGCGCCGGCGCGGCAATGACGGCAGTCGCGACAACGGCGAGAACCGCAAAGCGGGTAGCGATGGTCAACGACAGGCGTGTCATGGTCTGCTCTCTCGCGCTTTCTCTTAAAGATGCTATTTGACGAAAATCATCGCGTCGGCTGCAAAAGAATCTTGCCGATGTGGCGGCTCGTCTCCAGCCTGCGATGCGCCTCGGCTGCTTCGTTGAGCGGAAACACCGAGTCGATCACCGGCTTCACCGCCGTACCGATCGCCGGCCAGACGCGCTCCTTGAGAGCGGCAGCGATTTTCAGTTTTCGTTCAAGCGGAAGCGGTCGCAGCAACGATCCGCTGACGACGGCGCGCTTCTCCATGATGAGCCGCAACGGCGACGACCATGCGGGGGCCTGACCCGAAATATGCATGATGCGTCCGTCCATGGCGACCGCCGCAAGGTTGCGTTCGGCATAGATGCCGCCGACCATGTCGAGGATGACATCCGCGCCATGTCCGCCGGTTGCCTCCTGCACGGCCGCGACAAAATCCTCGCTGCGATAATTGACGGCACGGTCGGCGCCGAAGCTTTCGCAGGCCGCGCGCTTCTCATCCGATCCCGCCGTCGCGATGACCCGCGCACCGAGAAGCTTTGCCACCTGGATCGTCAGCGATCCGACGCCGCTGGTGCCGCCATGCACCAGCAGCCAGTTGCCTGCAGAAAGCCGGCCGAGTTCGACCACGTTGAACCAGCAGGTGAACAATCCTTCCGGCAGCCCGGCGCTCTCGCGCAGCGTCTGGCCCTTTGGCCGTGCGAGCGCGAGCCCGTTTTCCGCGATGCTGTAATCGGCGTAACCGCCGCCATTGATCAGCGCGCACACCTCCTCGCCGACGCGCAAGGGCGACACGCCGTCGCCGACGGCGACGATCTTGCCGCTCACTTCGAGACCAAACACGTCGGTCGCGCCTTTCGGGGGCACGCCGCGCGTGCGCTGCCCGATATCGTGGCGATTGACGCCCGCATAAGCGGTGGCGATGAGCACTTGGCCCGGTCCGGGCGTCGGCGTCGGGCGCGTCACCAGAGTGAGCACATCGGCTCCGCCGGGTCCGCTCGGGACGACCGCTCGCATGTCTTTGGAAATCACAGGCGTTGTCGTTTCAGGTGTTGTCATTGCAGGTCTTGTCATTGAATGGCGAGAAGCGCTGCCGCTTCCTTCTTGACCGGCTCCGGCGTGGCCGCCGCAGCCTTGACCAAAGCAGTGAGCTTATCAGGCCCGGTCGGCACGACGTCGAACCCGGCTTGCTCGACCTGCTTCTTGAATTCCGGATCGGCAATCACGGCAGCGAACGCCTTCTGCAGGATGCTCACCCGCTCGTGCGGCACTTCGGGCGCCACCCAATAGGCATAGCCGATGGCCGTGGGCAGCGTCGCGAGATCGACGATCTGCTTCTGCTTTTCCGTCGTCGTCAGTTCGCCAAGCACCGGCACGTCGGGCAGGCTCTTGTCGCGTTCGAAACCGATCTGCACGAGAAAATTGATCTTCTTGTCGCGAATCCATTCGGCGTTGCGCGCGAACAGGCTGTTGAGATTGGCGCCGGAATGTCCGGCGATCTCGCCTTTCTCCATGGCGAGATCGAGCGAATTGCTCCCCGTGTAGCCGGCGATCAACTTGAATTTCGTGCTGATCACCGCGTTCGCGACCGCCGGATAGATGTATGAGGTCGATGCCGGACCGCCGGTGCCGAACGGCACCTCCTGCTTCTTGGCATCATCGATCGTCTTGATCCCCGATGTGTGCCAGGTGATGATGGAATTGTTCGAATGGGTGGCGCTGATCAGCCATTGCAGCTTGGTGGCATCGAAGCGCGCATTCTTGCCGCCGAGCATTTGATAAGGCAGCAAGGACGCGTTCACGCAGGCTATTTCCGTGCCGTCCTTCGGTGCGACCACCGCCACGTTGTTCGCCGCGCGCAGACCGCCGGCCTGACCCATATTCGACACGATCACCGTGGGATGTCCGGGGATATGGTCGGGCAGAAAACGTGCCACAATCCGCGAATACAGATCGTAACCGCCGCCCGGCCCGAAGCCGACGAGAATCGTGATCGTCTTGCCGCTGAAGGATTCGTCCGTGGCGCGGGACGCAGCCGGGCTTAACGCGAAAACCGCTGCCGCGGTGAGGCCGAGTAAACCCTTGCGCATGATCCTCCCCCTGCAACACGTCGCACGGCTGCAACTGTCTCATTCCAGTCGTGGAATTCAACCGTCCGTCCGCAACCCGGCAGAAGGGGTGGCTCCCCGCAGGAAAAAGCGCGCCAAGCGTTCTTTATAGCCGAACATAAATCTCGCATCCGCAGGCTAGCTTGCGCATACTGGCGAGACAAGCCTATTCTCCTTTTCACCCCGTGGGTGCTCTGACTTCCTTTGCGCCGCCTTGTCGCAAAAGAGCGGATATGCCATTACCACTCAAACAATCGTTCGATCGGACCGAACACTGATGAGACAACCCAACGCCTCGCGCGCAACGGCATCGCGCGACCGTCACGCCGCACTCGCGCCCGAAAAGCGCAAGCGCGAACCGCTGGCGCGCGGGCTCTCCCTCATCCGCTGGGCACTCGACACGCGCACCGAAGAGATCGGCGTCCGCGCGGCGGCAGACGCGCTGAAGATCGCGCCGAGCACGGCCCACAGCCTCATGAGTTCGCTGGTCGCTGAAGGATTTTTGCGCCGCAACGCCAATGCGACCTACGGCCTCGGCCACGAACTGCTGATGCTCGCGCACAAGGCCGCGGACCGTCTTCCGCTGAGCCGGATCGCGTTGCCGCACATGCGGACGCTTGTCGCGCACTGCAACGAGGCTGCATTCCTTAACGTCTATAATCCGGATCGCCAGGAATTTTTCGCCGTTGCCAACGTGGAATCGACCCAGGTGCTGCGTTACGTAGTCGAGATGAACAAGTGGAAGCCGGTCTATGTCAGCGCCGGCGGCTGGGCGATCATGGCGCATCTGCCAAAAGCCGATCGCGACGAGATTTGCGCGCGCACCAAGCTGAAGCCGCTGACGCCCTTCTCCATTACCGATCCCGAAGAACTCGAAAAGCAGTTGGCCATCGTGCGCGCGCGCGGTTATGCCCTCTCGCACAGCCAGCGCATTCCGGGCGCGGTCGGGCTGTCGGCACCGCTGGTCGACCCGAGTGGGCATGTTCTCGGCGGCATCGGTATTTCGTTGCCGGAAACGCGATTCAAGTCAGACAGCGAAGGCGAACTGTCGCGTTTGCTGCTGGCCTGCACGAGCGCCATCTGCCGCGGCATCCGCGACGGCAACGGTTAGGCCGGCGCAGCTTCCTTCAATCGCGACCGCAGCATCGCGAGCACGGCCGCCTCCTCCCCCTCCAGTGCCGTCAGGTTGTCGCGCAATTCATGCTCGACCGTCTTCTTGATCCGCAGGCGCAGCTTGCCGTCGAGATAGGAGGTCAGGATTTCCGGATGGACATAGCACTTGCGGCATACGGTCGGCGTGTTGCCGAGCCGCTTGGCGACACGTTCGATCGCAGCCCGCACGTTGCGTTTCGCCTCCGCCGCGGAATCGAAGGATTTGACTTCATCGAGCGCGAGCGCCGCCAGAACCGTTCCAGCCCATGTGCGAAAGTCCTTGGCCGTGATGTCCGCGCCGGTGATCTCTTTCAGATACGCGTTGACGTCATTTGAATTGATCGCCTGCCGCTTTCCGTCCTCATCAAGATATTGCAGCAGATCCTGCCCCGGCAGGTCCTGACACGTCTTGATGATTTTTGCGACGCGCCGGTCGCGCACGCGCAGTTGCCATTCCTTTCCGCTCTTGCCGGTGAAGTGAAACCGCACCTCGGTGCCGTTCACGTCGACATGGCGCGTCTTCAGCGTGGTCAGGCCGTAGCTTTTGTTCTGCTTCGCATAGTCGTCGTTGCCGATGCGGATCAGGGTCGTCTCAAGGAGATGGACGACGGTCGCCAGCACCTTGCGGCGCGGCAGTCCGCGCAAGGCCATGTCTTCCTCGACTGTCGACCTGATGCCGGGGAGAAGCTGCGCGAAGCCGATGACGTGCTCGTATTTCGTGCTCTCGCGCGCTTCGCGATATTCCTGATGATAGCGATATTGCTTGCGGCCTTTGGCATCGCGACCGGTCGCCTGGATGTGGCCATTGGCAGTTGGACAGATCCACACATCCGTCCATGCCGGAGGGATGGCCAATTTGCGAATGCGCTTGATCACGTATCTATCAGCGATCCGCGATCCGTTCGGTTGCTGATAGGAAAAGCCCGTGCCGCTCTTGCGCCGCCGGATGCCCGGGGATTCGTCCGATACATAACGCAGGCCGACGGACTCGGCCGCATCCTTCGGATCGACGATTGTCAGCGTGTCGCCAACGGCATCCAACACCACGTTTCCCCAATGAGACTAGGCGGAAACGGCGAGGCAACGCGTTTGTTCCCGGATGCGGCGATCAGGTCAGGTCACGAGACGCGAGCGGCAATGTCAGCAAGACGCGCAAGCCGCCGGATGGGGACGCGGCGAGTTCGACCGCACCGCCGTAGAGTTCGGCGAGTTCGCGTGTGATCGAAAGACCGAATCCGAATCCGGGCGCGGCTTCGTCGAGCCGTTCGCCCGGGCGCAGCACTTGCGCCATCTGGTCCGGCCGCAAGCCTGCGCCATCGTCCTCGATGGCGAGCACCACGCGCGCGCCGTGGTCATCGGAATGAATCCGGGCGTGCACAGCGACGCGCAGGCGCGCCCATGTGAAAGCGTTCTCCATGAGGTTGCCCGCCATCTCGTCGAAATCCTGCGCCTCGCAGGCGACAGCAAGGTCGCGCGGCACATCGATCGACAACGCGATGTGCCGCTCGGCATGGACCTTGCCGAGGACATCACCGAGGTCGTCAAGCCGCGGCGCGATCAGCGTCCGCGTGCGGACAGGACCGCTGAGCGCGGCGGCGCGCGCCCGACCCAGATGATGGCGAATGCGCCTTTCCATCAGCGCCACCAGCGGATGCAGTTCGCCGTTGCTGTCGCGGCCGCGCTCGGAGAGAGCGATGGACAGCGTCGCAAGCGGCGTCTTGAGCCCGTGCGCGAGGTTAGCGACATGGCGGCGCGCGCGATCGAGATTTTCGGCATTCTGCGCCAGCAGCGCGTTGAGTTCTGACACCAGCGGCTGGATTTCCAGCGGCTGTTCCGACGCAACACGGTCGCTGCGCCCGGCGCGCACGTCGGCCACCGCGCGGCGCAACCGTTCGAGCGGCCGGAGGCCGAGCCGCACCTGGAAGACAATGGCGAGAACGAGCGCCAGCCCGAGCATCGCGAGGGAGATCGCCAGCGTCGTCATCGCCTCGCGCAACGGACCCATGACGGCCATGCGTGGTGCCGACGCGACAATGGTCGCGCTGACGCCCGCCGCGTTCACCTGTTGAATGCGGAAATGTAGCGCCCGGCTGTCCGGACCCGGACCGTCGGCCGGCACCGGTCTGTCACCGGGCGGTGGACGCTCATCGCTATGACGCGGATCGGCCGGCGGCGGAGGTGGCGGCAGACGCTTCGAAATATCAGGCGGTACGAGATCAGCGCCGTTCAAAGAGCGCGAGCGTAAAACATTGCGCGGTCCCGTCACCTGCCAGTACCAGCCGCGCCCGGGACGATCGAACGGCGGACCATCGGCGTTGCCGGCAAGGCTGAGCGTTCCGTCCGGCGCCGCGCGCAACATCGAGCCAAGGAAGACGACCTGCGTGTCGAGGCGCTGGTCGATCTGGCCCTGCACGAAGCGATGCAGAACGAAGCCGATGACCACGGCGGCGATCACCAGCGCCGCCGCGATGAAGACACCAGCGCCGATCAGCAGCCTGCGGCTGAGTGAGGCACCGCGCAGCATCACGCCGCGCCGTCGGTGAGCTTGTAACCACGGCCACGCACGGTCTCGATCATCTCGTGACCGATCTTGCGGCGCAGCCGGGCGACGATCACTTCGAGCGAATTCGAGTCGGTGCCCGCGTCGCCTTCATAGACTTTCTCCATCAGATCGAGGCGATCGACGACAACATCCTTGCGCATCACCAGGCATTCGAGTACGCGCCATTCCAGCGCCGTGAGTTTTAGCGGCAATCCGTCCAGTTCGAAAACTCCCGTTTGTGCATCGAACGACAACGCCCCGCATATGATCGTGGGCGCGGCGTGACCGGCCGAACGGCGCACGAGCGCACGCAGCCGCATGATCAGTTCTTCAATGCGAAAAGGCTTGGTCAGATAATCGTCGGCACCGGCTTTGAAGCCGTCGACCTTTTCCGTCCAGCCATCGCGCGCGGTGAGGATGAGCACCGGCAGTTGATGGCCGTTCTTGCGCCATGCCCGCAACACCGCCGCACCCGCCACCTTCGGCAATCCGAGATCGAGCACGGCCGCGTCATAAGATTCCGTCTCTCCAAGATGCTGCCCATCCTCGCCGTCAGCGGCGATATCGACGGCAAAATTCTCCTGGCGCAGAGCATTGGCGATCTCCCGCGCGAGCAATCCATCATCTTCTACCAGCAGGATTTTCATGGGTTTTCTCTAATCAACCCAAGCTTAACCCACGCTGAACCGTTCGGTTCAGGCTGGGTTTCGCGGCGCTGGCTACTCTTGCCGCATCGATAGCAATGACAGGAGAGCATCATGACCAATGAACCCACTCAATCGACCGACCAACAAGCGCCGCCGCCGCGACGGCGGTTCTCAGCCTCGGGCCGCGCAATCGGCGCCGGCGCCTTTCTGGTTGCCTTCGTGGCCGGCGCCGCGGCAGGTGTAGGCGGCACGCACCTCGTCCAGCGTTTCCATCCGCAGACCGTGATGCTGTTGCAGCCCGCACCGATCGCCCAGATGAAAGACGCAATGCCCGTCGCCGTGAAGGGCCAGGTCGCCGAAATCTTTGGCAACAAGTTCATCGTTCAGGACGATAGTGGCCGAGCGCTGGTCGACACAGGACCGCGCGGCGACGGACGCAAGATTGTCGACAAGGACGAAGGTGTGACGGTGCAAGGCCGTTTCGACCGTGGCGTGATCCATGCGCAGGTGATTGCGCATGCGGATGGCCGGATCGAAGCCTTTGGTCCGCCGCGTCCGCACCGCAAACCGCCGCCGCCACCGCCCGGCCCGCGCGCCGATCGTGGCCCGCATCATGCTTCGCCTCCGCCACTGCCCGGCGATCGCGGCCCCGGCGCGGATCGTGCGCCGCCGCCCCCGCCGCCTGCCGCTGATCGGGCACCACCCCCGGCGCCGGGAAACGGAGCACCGCCGCCACCTGCGCAGCCGCTCTGACACGCAAGCCGATCCGGGCCGGCTACGCCGGCTCGTTCACCAATTCATTTTTCTTTCCCAAGCCTCATCAGGACGCATCACCATGCCAGACCACCACACCAAAATTTCCGGAACGATCACTCACATCTTCGCCCATCGTTTCGTCGTGACGACAGCGCGCGGCGCCATTCTCGCCGACCTCACCCCGCACGGTGCCGCGCAAGTGTCCCTCCATATCGGGGACGACGTGACGCTCGACGGCGAGCTGAAACCGTCCGAACTCAAGGTGACGCGTTTCACCTGCAGGGATAAAAGCGTTTCCATCGACCACAAGAAACATCACCCGGATCACAGGGGGCACCATAACGGCCACCATCCCCATGCCGATCCCGCGGTGGCGCTGGCAGCCGCACGCGATGCCGGCTTCGAAACTGCTGGCGAACCGCAGCGGAAGCCGAAGCACTTTGAAATTCTTGGCCGCCGAAATGGTGAGTGGAGCGAATTGCACGTCGAACTCGACGGCCATATCCGCAAGAGCAAGCCGGTCGCGCCGCATGATCGCAAGTGGTCCGACGTCTTGACCGCGGCGTCTTAAGTTATCTTTGCGCATCAAACTCCGGGGTCGGCACACACCATCCGGCCCCGACACCTTTGTCCCCGTGCGCATCTTTGAAACGTTCGTTCGCCTGGAAAGAACAGGCGTTATGCTTGCGACAGGCGCTTCACCGCTCTAACGTCTGCGCCGTGCAAACCCTCCGCATGAGCAGCCTTATGACCCTCTCGCCCTCCCGCATTCAGCCGAAGCGTAGCGTGCTCGGATCGTACATGCGGGGCGAGCGCTAAAGATGCGGCCATCGATTTCGCGCTTCGTCCAGATCCGGCACCTGCGCTATCACCTGCGCGTCTGGAATCCCGAGGGGCAGAAGCTGTTCGTCGCGCTGCACGGCATCCGCGACGCCTCAGCGACCTTCCAGTTTCTTGTCGACGCCCTGCCCGCCGACTGGTGCATCGTCGCGCCGGACTGGCGCGGGCACGGCAAAACCGAATGGGACAAGGAAGAATATTTCTTCCAACACTATCTGTCCGACCTCGATCTGCTGCTCGATGCCATCACCCCGGACGCGCCGGCGCGCATTATCGGTCATAGCATGGGTGGCAATGTTTCGATGGTCTATGCGGGGATCAAACCCCAGCGCGTTGCGCGGATCGCGGCGCTCGACGGCTTCGGCCTTTATGATGATGATCCGAAAACATTTCCCGTGCGCCTGCGCCGTTGGCTGACGCAGCGGCACGCGCTGGTGCCGCATCGCGGCTATCCCGACATCAGCGAGATGGCGAAGCGGCTGCGCGCCGGCAATGCGCGGCTCGACGAGGCGCGCGCGCTGTTTCTCGCGAAGGAACTGGCGGTCGAATTGCCGAATGGAACGTGGCGCTGGGCGTTTGACCCGCAGCACCGCGTCATTCATCCCTATCTCTATCATTTCCCCGAATGGGGCGCGGCCTTTGAAGGGATCACCGCACCGGCGTTATGGATCGGATCGGATCGCGCCGCACCGCCCAATCTCACACAGACCTTGATCGCGGAACGGCTGAAGCTGCTTAAGCACGGCCGCTATGTGCATATTCCCGAGACCGGCCATAACCTCCAACACGATGCGCCGGAGCGCGTCGCCGCATTGCTGATCGGCTTCTTCGACGAGTCATGACGAAGAAAAAAACGGGCCCCGAAGGGCCCGTCCGCTTCGCCTGCCTCCGGAGGGGAAGGTCAGCAAAGCAAAAGCGATCAAGGCGACTTACGCAATCGTCACGTAACGCGCTCCATTCACGTGCAGCATCTGGCCCGACATGTAACGGCAGGCTGGACCGGCCAGAAACAGCACGAGGTCGGCGATTTCCTGCTGGCTGCAATTGCGTCCCATCGGGCTCAATTCCTTGCCGGGCTTGGCCTTCGCTTCGCCCGGGCGCGGCGTCTCGATGCGGCCCGGCACGATGTTGTTGACGCTGATATTGTCGGGCGCGAGTTCGACCGCGAGAGCGCCGGTCATGCCGGCAAGCCCGGCCTTGGCAGCGGCCACATGGGTGCGGTTCGGCACGCCGGTATGGCCCGACCCGCCGCCGATGTTGATGATGGCGCCGCCGCCGAGCTTGCGCATGTGCGGCACGCAAGCCTGCACGCAGAGCAGCGTGCCTTCGAGCGTCGGCGTCACAGTCTGGCGCCAAACGTCGAGCGTGATCTCCATCAGCGGCTTGTAGCTGCGCACATTGGCGTTGTTGACGAGTACGTTCGGCGGGCCGAACGCCTTCACCGTTTCGTCGACGAGGCGCTTCACGTCGTCCGGATTGCACACATCGCCCTGCACCATCAGCGCGCGGCCGCCGGCCTTCTCGATTGCCTGCACGGTTTCCGTCGCTGCGTCTTTCGAACTGCGATAATTGACGACGACCGACGCGCCGGCCGCGGCCAGCGTTTTTGCAATCGTGCTGCCGGTATTGGCGCCCGCTCCGGTGACGATGATCACCTGCCCATCAAGCGCGCGCGCGGTTTCTTTATTGCTCATGCTTTTTGTTCGCGGCGCAACGGCCGCCTCCTAGCTGCCGATGAAATGAGGGTCGCGTTTTTCCATGAAAGCCTTTCGGCCTTCGGCATGGTCGTGGCTGCGCAGACATGTCGCGGTCGCCGCGTCGCATAGCGTCTGATCGGCCGCGCCGGATCCCTTGAGCGCCTCCTTGACCATGATCTTGGCGGCCTGAACACTGAGCGGGGCATTGATCGCAATCGCTGCCGCCAAGGCGCGTGCAGCATCGTCCAGTTGCGCATGTGGGACAACTTGCAGCACCAGGCCGTAGTCGAGCGCCTCGGACGCCTTATAGCGCCGCGCCGTATAAAGCATCTCGCGTGTCCGCGCGGGACCGATGAGAGCGACGAGACGTTGCGTGCTGACAAAACTGTAGGCGAGCCCGAGCCGCGCAGCAGGCACGCCGAACACGGCGTTGTCCGCGGCAACGCAGAAATCCGCTTGCAGCGCCAGGCTCAGGCCGGCGCCGAGGCAATAGCCTTGCACCGCAGCGATCAACGGCTTCGTCAGCGTGTCGAAACGCGTTTGCAATCGCTCCCTGATCTCCTCTGCCGCCTTGAGATCGTCCGCGTTCGCCATACGCTTTTCAAATTGGGAGATGTCGGAGCCGGAGACGAAGGACTTGTCGCCTGCGCCCTTCATTACGATCACGCGCACGGCGGAATCGGCTTCGAAGTCGTCGAGGATCGCCAGCGTTGCCACGCGCATCTCGTAGCTGATGGCGTTGCGGCGTTCCGGATTGTTGAAGATGAGCCAGCCGATCCCGTCTTCCTTGCGGGCGAGCATCTTGTCGGTGTCGGGTGTCATGCTGTGGTCCGGCATCTGTATGTCAAACCACGCGCTGCGCGCGCAGACGCGCAATGGCCGCAGCGTCATAGCCGACGCTTTGCAGAATCTCATCAGTATGGGCGCCGGCTTCGGGCGCGGCACTGCGCATCGCCCACGGCGTGCGCGACATGTGAATCGGCTGGCCGACGATCTGCTTGTGGCCGAGGGTCGGATGTTCGACATCGGCCGCGATGCCGACATGCTGGACCTGCGGATCGGCAAACGCCTGTTCGAGATCGTAGATCGGGCCGCAGGGAACGCCGGCGGCGTTGAGCACATCGACCCATTCGGCGCTAGTGCGGGTCATGAAGACTGCGGTGAGCGCCGCATTGACGGTGTCGCGATTCTTCAGGCGCTCGTCGCGCGTGACGAAGCCGGGGCGGGTCGCCATCTCCTCGACGCCCATGGCGCGGCACATCGGCAGCCACCTCTGCTGGTTGGCGCCGACATTGATGTGTCCGTCCTTGGTCTGGAACGTGCCGGTGGGTACGAGCTTTGGATGATCGTTGCCAGCCTGGCGCGGGAGCTTGCGATCGAACAGCCACCCGGCGGCCTGGAAATCGAGGAGGCCGAACATCGCCTCCAGGAGCGAGGTCTGCACCCATTGTCCCTCGCCGGAATGCTCGCGTTCGAGCAGCGCAATCAAAATTCCGATCGCACAGTACAATCCCGAACTGACGTCGCCGATCGCCGCGCCGGCGCGCATCGGACCCTGCCCGTGATGCCCCGTCACCGACATGAACCCGCTCATGCCCTGCGCGATCTGATCGACGCCCGGCCGCTTGGCATACGGCCCATCCTGGCCAAAACCGGAAATGCTGGCATAGACCAGACGTGGATTGATTTTTCGCAACGCGTCGTAGTCGATGCCGAGACGGAATTTCACATCCGGCCGGTAATTCTCGACCAGCACATCCGCATCCGCGACAAGCTTTTCAAGAATCTCCTTACCGGCCGGCGACTTGAGGTCGAGCGTCAGGCTGCGCTTGTTGCGATGCAGGTTCTGGAAGTCAGCGGAGTGGCGCGTGCCGGTGTAGCCGTCGTCCTCACCCAACGGCATTTCGATCTTGATGACGTCGGCGCCCCAGTCAGCCAACTGCCGCACGGCCGAAGGCCCGGCGCGCACGCGCGTGAGGTCCAGCACCTTGAATCGTGAAAGCGGCAGCCTGTCGTTCATCGCAGAAAAATTTCCACTGCTGACGCGCGCCTTTCGGGCGGCGCGGCTCTTCGATCCGGCGTTATTGCGTATAGGTTTTCAGACGATCCACGAGCGGACGTGGGGTTGCCATCAGATCGGTCGAAAGCCTGGCCAACTCCTCGCCTTTGACGACACCGACCTCAAGCCCCATCTTCTTCGCCTGAGCGAGCAAGTCGGGATCGACCATCGCCTTCTCGAAGGCGGTGCGCAGAGTGGCGGCCCGTTCCGCCGGAACACCCGGCGGCGCGACAATCGGCCGGCCGAAGATCACACCGATTGAAAACAGATTCAGCATGCGGCGTTCATCGTCACTGCGTGCAAGTTCGAAGATCGAGGGTACGTTGCTACCCTTCATGCGATCCTTTTCCATGTTGAAGAGCAGTTGCATCTTGCCTGACTCGATCCAGCCCGGACGGATATTTTCAATCGCCGTGACCGACATGCACACACCGTTGAGTTCGCCGCGTTCGATGGCGAGCAGGACATCGCGCGGCCCCTGATAGCCCTCGACGAGCTTGAGCTTCATGCCGAGCATGCGCGACAATAATTGCGGGATCGTGCTCAGCGCGCCACCCGCGCCTGCACCGCCGATCGTGATCTGATGATCGAAGAGGTCTTTTGCCGACTTCACCTGCGGATTGAGCTTTTGCGCGCAGACCCGGTTGGTCACTTCCGGATTGCCGATCCAGTTGAATTTCGTGATGTCGAAGCGGATTCCCCTTTCGCCCATCACCGCCTGGAACGGAAGATTGCGCCCGATCATGCCGAACGTCGTGCCGTCCTTCGGCGCAACATTGTAAAGCCAGTTGGTCGCGACGATGCTTCCCGCACCCGGCATGTTCTGCACCACCAGCGTCGGATTGCCGGGAATATACTTGCTCATGTAAGGAGAAATGAAACGCATCCATAGATCGTAATCGCCGCCGGCCTGCGTGCTGACGATAACGCGCACCTGTTTGCCGGCATAGAAGTCGCCGGCTGCATGCGCTGGCATGGAGAACAATAAAAACGCGACGGCGATTGAAACGGCTGCGGCGCGCAAAACAAAAGCGATGCGCGCGACGATGCGGTAAATTATCCGATCCGATTTGACTGCCGACGCAGGCTCTGCACGCAAGCCATGTCTCATCTGCTCCTCCGCCCCAATGCTTTTTGATTTTTTTAAAGCGCGTTCGCGTGTCCTTGCCAATAGGGAACAAGAACGACAGCGAGTCAACCGCGACGACCCCTGCGTTCGGCATAAACGAATGAATTTAATCAGTTTACAGCCTAAACTTGGCCATGATGCGCAGTGCGTTCGTTTTAAACGAATGTCCGATGTACGCCGCCATCGAGGCTGGCAATGAAGCGATATGGACCGGAGACAATAAATTTGCGCGGTGGTAAAAAATCACAACGATCATGTGGCGCGTGCCGAACGAGACGGTCCTGACACGTTGACATCAACGCGCGACACGCAGCGGGATATGTCGGGCAATCAAACTGGAGGAAGAGGAAGAACAATGGCCAAGATCAAGCACATCGCAATCGTTTGCATGGACCCGGAAAAACTCGCCAAATTTTACTGCGAGGTTTTCGATATGAAGGTTGTTGAACGCAATGGACGCTCGAATGTCTTCCTGACTGACGGCTACATGAACCTGGCTCTGTTGACCCAGCGCGCCGAAGGCAAGTCGAACGGGTTCAACCATATCGGCTTCCATATCGAGGATGCCGACGAGATCGCCGAACGCTTGAAGAAATTCGACGTCGTTCAGCCCGCCGCGCGGCCCGCAGACCGCGCTTATGCCGAGACACGCGCGACAGACCCGGAAGGCAATAACATTGATCTTGCGGTTCGTGGTTTCGAGCGCAGCGACAAGGCCAAGCTTGCTACGGCATGATGCCGGAAAACTTAGCCTTTGGACCTGATCCGAGAACTGCGTGGTGGTTCTTCGACGCCATCACGCTTCCGGCTATGAGAACCGATCACGGTCGCAATCCGGATTGGTCCAGTCCAGAACGATCGTGATTTCATGCCTGACAGGACCCGTCAGAAGGTCCATCAACGAGAGGAAACAACCATGAAGCTCTCATCCCTGATTGCCGCCGGCCTCACAGCCGCCCTCCTCGCAGTCGGACCCGCCAACGCCGAATCCACCAAGTCGGACTCTCTTGGTGATTTCTTCAAGGGCAAGCAGATCAGGTTCGTCCTCGGCGCGGCAGCCGGCCAGGACTACGACATCTGGGCACGTCTGATCGGGCGTTATCTCACGCTGCACATTCCCGGCCACCCCAATGTCATCATCGAGAACATGCCGGGCGCCGGCCACCTGATCGCGACGAACTGGCTCTACAACGTCGCACCGCATGACGGCACCGTGTGGGGTATGGTCAGCCGCAATATCCCGAGCCAGGCGCTGCTCAAACTGCCCGGCGCGAAATTCGACCCTCTGAAGTTCAATTGGATCGGCAGTCCTGAACTCACCAATCGGGGCTGCTTCTCGATGGATCGCACCGGCATCACAAAAGCGGAAGACCTCTTCCAGCGTGAATTGATCGTCGGTGGCACGGGGGCCGGATCATCCGTCAGCCAGACGCCGATCCTGCTGCACAACCTGCTCGGCATGAAGATCAAGCTGGTCGAGGGTTACACCAAGCCGCAGGATGTCGCGCTTGCCATGGATCGCGGTGAAGTCGGCGGTCTCTGTCAAACCGTACAATCCTTCGCTCACGACCATGCCGACTGGTTCAAGTCCGGCAAGGCGCACGTCCTGTTCACGCTCGAACGCGATCCCGTTCCGGGGTACAACGCTCCGACCATCTACCAATTCACCAAGACCGACGAGCAACGAAAAATCATCGACTTCTATTCTTCGAGCATCGAACTCGGCCGGCCGATCATGTTACCGCCGGGAGTGCCGAAGGATCGGGTCGCGGCGCTTCGTCACGTCTTCGACGATGTCATGAAGGATCCGCAATTCGTCGCGGATGCACAGAAGATGGGCTTCGAGGTCACGGCCCGCTCCGGCGAGCAGCTTGAAAAACTCATCACGGTAACGATGCAGACGTCGCCCGACATCATCAAGAAAACCGCTGACTTGACCCAGAACGACGGGCCGATGAATAAAGGCGCCAAGCGCTAAAATCGCGCCGAGTGACTTTACATTTTCCGGGCGCCGGAAGACATTCCGGCGCTCTCATCTTTATCACCGCAATGCAGTCCCGCCTGACGCCCTTCATCATGTCAGGTCCGGGTTGGAGGACATTATGAACGGCGCCAAGATCGAGACCACGACTCCGAAATCCGCGGGCAAAAACGAGACAACGAAGCAGTGGCAGTCCGATGTGATCGTCGATCTCATCAAGCAATATGATTTCGAATACATCTGCCTCAATCCCGGCGCCAGCTATCGCGGCCTGCACGACTCGCTGATCAATTACGGAGGCAACGAGCCGCCGATGCTCGTGTGCAATCACGAGGAGATCGCCGTGCAGATGGCACACGGTTACGCCAAGGCGAGCTTCGGCAGGCCGATGGCGGTGATCCTGCACAACGTGGTCGGACTGCTGCATGCCAACATGGCGATCTACTACGCCTATATCGATCGCGCGCCGATCTTCATCATGGGCGCGACCGGCCCGATGGATGAAGGCAAGCGCCGTCCGCACATCGACTGGACGCATACCGCGCTCGTCCAGGGCAATGCCGTGCGCGACTACGTCAAATGGGATTACCAGCCCTTCTCCATCGATGGCGTGCCTGATTCTTTCGCGCGTGCTTATTCGATCATGACGACGGAGCCGAAGGGACCGATCTACATGTGCTTCGACGCGGACCTGCAGGAGCAGCCGCTGAAGAAGGATATCCCGCTGCCGGCCGCACATGCGGTTCGCACGCCCTCGCGCCTGATGCCGGAGCCCGCGGCGATCGAAGCCATCGCCGATAAACTGCTTGCGGCCGACAAGCCGCTGCTGTTGCCGGAATTCGTCGGCCGCAAGGCCGGCGGCTTCGAGGGCATGGTGCAGCTTGCCGAAACGGTCGGCGCCGGCGTCTGGGACGTGAACAGTTCGCTCAATTTCCCCAATCAGCATCCGCTCTGCGTCAGTCTCGACAAGGGCGCGCTCAAGGGCGTTGATGCTGTGCTCGGTCTCGACATCCGCGATTGGCACCGGCCGACCCACGAACTCGACACCAAGGCGCACACGATCACGCCACTCGTGAATGAAAACGCCGAATGGCTCGAAATGGGCCTTGCCGAGATCGGCATCAGCAAATGGTCGACCGATTACGGCAAATTACAGCCATGCTCGGTGCGCGCGCTCGGCGACACGAGTGTCGGCGTGCCGGCGCTGATCGACCTTTGCAAAAAGCGAATCGCGAGCGACAGCAAATTGCAAGGCCGCATCAAGGAGCGCACGGCGTCGATCGGCGAGCGCCACAAGGCGACATGGGCGAAATGGCAGGACCAGGCGCGCGAGGACTGGGATGCTGCACCGATGACCAATGCACGCCTGGCTCTCGAAGTGTGGGACGTGATCAAGGACGAAGACTGGGTGCTGACCGCAAACACGTTGAAGTCGACGGTGCGCAAGCTGTGGAATTTCGACCGGCCCTATCGCCATCCCGGCGCGGAACTCGGCACATCGACGCAGATCGGCATGTCGCTCGGCGTTGCGCTTGCGAACCTGCGCCACAAGCGGCTGGTCGTCGACCTGCAACCCGACGGCGACCTGCTCTACGACGCGGCAGCCTTGTGGACCGCCGCCAAGCACCGCATTCCGATGCTGATCGTGATGTACAACAACCGCGCCTATTACAATGACTGGGATCATCAGTTGAAGGTCGCCCGCTTCCGCGGCACCGACGAGGGCAAGGCGCATATCGGCATGGACCTGTACGATCCCGAGCCGAATTTCGGCAAGCTTGCACGATCTTTGGGCGTCTGGGGCGAAGGGCCGATCGAAGATCCCAAGGACGTAAAGCCGGCGCTGCTGCGCGCCATCGAAGAGGTCAAGCGCGGCCGGCCCGCGCTGGTGGATACGATCACCCGCCACCGCTAGGGGCGGATCAAGCAGCGGCGGCCTCGTCATGCAAGCGCCGCTGCTGCCCATGCACCAGACAGAGCACCGGAACCCACGACATCATCAAACGTTCCGATCGCGTTCCTGACCTGTATGTTGAGATCAAGACTCCAGGATCACTGACATCGGCGTTTCCGGCATGGAGAGCGTCGTCATGATTGATGACAATGAACCGGTGTACGCGGCAATGGCCAGCCGATGACCGGCCCCGCGCCATCGCCCTGCGATGCCGGCGTCATCGCCGCCACGCCGCCGCTGCCATGTGTGCATTCCACAGGCGTTTTGGCAGCCACTGTGCTTGGCTCCAGTCTGGCTTTCATCGATGGCTCGGTCGTCAATGTCGCGCTGCCTACGATGCAGAACGATCTTGGCATCGCAGCCGCGGGCGCGCAGTGGGTGGTCAATACCTATCTGCTGCTTTTGAGTGCGCTCGTCCTGCTTGGCGGGGCAGCGAGCGATCATTTCGGAAGACGGCGCATTTTCAGCTTCGGTGTCGTGCTTTTCACCATCGCCTCTCTGGCCGCCGCACTTGCTCCCGACGCCGGCCTGTTGATCGCCGCACGATCGATACAGGGCATCGGCGCAGCGTTCCTTGTTCCCAGCAGCCTCGCGATCCTCGGTGCTGCCTTTTCGGACGAAGAACGCGGCAGGGCGATCGGCGTCTGGGCCGCAGCCGGCGCGATCGCCGGTGCTGCGGGTCCGCTCATCGGCGGCATCCTTGTCGACCACATAGGCTGGCGGCCGATCTTTTTGATCAATCTGCCGCTCGGCGCCGCCGCGCTTTGGCTGGCCCGGGCTTACATTGCCGAGAGCCGCGCCGCCGGATCGGATGCGGCACCGCTCGACTGGACCGGCGCCGGGCTGGCGACAGCCGGGCTCGCGGCATTCGTCTGGGGATTGACCGCCGCACCCGATCGCCATTGGGACGCGCCGGTGGTGGTTGGCGCGCTGGCCGCCGGAGTGGTCCTGCTGATCGCCTTCATCACGGTCGAAGGACAACGGGGCAAACGGGCAATGCTGCCGCTATCGTTATTCGCAACGCGCACTTTCGTCGGGATCACCGCACTCACCGTCCTGATTTACGGAGCCCTCGGCGGATTGCTGGTGCTGCTGCCATTTCTGCTCATCCGCATTGAACACTATTCGGCGACAGCCGCGGGAGCCGCGCTCCTGCCGCTACCGTTGATGATCGGTCTTCTGTCACGTCCCGCCGGCGGCATCAGCAGCCGTGTCGGTGCGCGCGTTCTTCTCGTGGCGGGACCTGTGCTCGTCGCGTTGGGATTCTTCATGATGGTGCGGGTTTCCGTCGCGCGGGCCGATTATTGGACAGTCATCGCGCCCGCGCTGTTCTTCTTCGCGCTCGGCATGGCGACGACCGTAGCGCCACTGACCGCGACCGTGATGGACGCGGTGGACCGCGATCATGCCGGCGTCGCATCGGGCGTCAACAATGCTGTCGCGCGGGTTGCCGGCCTCGTCGCGGTCGCGCTCATCGGTTTCGTCCTCATTCGTGCGGACAAGGCGGAGGCGTTCGTTGATGGCTTTCGCGTCTTCGTGATCATCGGAGGTGCCGCGGCCCTGCTTGCGGCCCTGGCGGCGCAATTGCTTATCTCGCCATCCACGACGAGAAATCCGACGTAACGCGATGCTTCTATTCCGCTCGTGGCCGCGCATGAAAGCAAAAAGGGCGAGAGATTTCCTCTCGCCCTTTTTAGTTCGCGTAACGGCTGTGTTGCAGCCGAGCTTAACTGGCCGCAGCACGCTGTTCAGCATGAGCCTTGGCCTGCACGCTCAAGTCGACAAGCTGATCGGCCGACTCGGTATCTTCAAGCATGCCCCAGCCCTTGACCCATTCGTAGGTCCGCTGCATTTCATCGGCCGGGATCGGAGCCGGATCGACGACAACAAGACGGCTCGCCCGCAGATCGCTCACCTTCAGCGTGCCGATCTCCGGATCCTTCTTCTTGTGATAGTCGATGAAGTAATGGAGATAGGATTCCTTGTCGGCATTGATCCGCCGCACGGCCTCGCGCACGGCGCGGTTGAATGCCGCGTAGGTTTCCGCGTCGACGCGATCGGAAGCCACTTCAGTCCCGTGATAGAAGGACGAACAGATCACGCGGCAGCCCTGCTTCTCGGCGAGCGTAATGTAGGGTTCGGTCAAGGTCGTCGCCTCGATCTCGCCTTTCATCATCAGGTTGTAGCGATTGCGCGATCCGGCCGGCGCGCGGCACAGCTTGATCTGGTCGCGGGTCAGGAACCCTTCGAGAAGGTGCAGCGCGATGTAGTGCGTGCCGGCGAAGAACGGGACGCCAACCGTGCGGTTGGCAAGTTGCTGCGGCGTGTAGACCGGCGAGTCCGGGCGCACGACGATGGCCGAATAGGTGACGATGCCACGCCGGCCGAGCTGGCGGCTTTTGACTGCGGACGACCCGGCCCTGCAGTAATTGCCCCACTCGCAGGCATTATACATGTCGGCCTTGCCCTGCTCGAGCAGGCCGCCGTGGCTGCCGTATTTGTCGGCATCCTTGTGCGAGGTGACCGAAATATCTGTGGTCTTGACGCCGCCGTCGTCGCGGTCGGCCCAGTTGATCTCGATGCCTTCCTTGGCAAACAAACCTTCGTCATAGGCGACAAGTTCCGGAAGGCCCTGGAAGGGCGATGTGGTTTCAAGCGTCAGTGTCTTCATGAGGTCTCTCCACCAGGTTTCAAACGTGGATTTCGCAGGTGCAACGCGGCGATCGACCCACGTCTTGGCACCGCCAATAAAAACGATATTATTTTGTTCTATCGTTTTGTCAACAGAACAGCTATAAATTTTGGGTGGAGGGATTTGGCCCGGATATACCCTTCTTGTGGCCGAATCGCGCCGGCTCTGCCAAGGATTGCAGGCATATGGACACCCAGCAGACCACGATGACGATGCCGCCCGCGCACGGACAGGCTGTGCAGCACGGGTCGCAGATCGAGCAGGCCTATTGGCATCTTCGCCAGCAGATCATCGAGGGCCATCTCAAGCCGTCGGAAAAGCTGCGCATCGATTTTCTGCGCGAGCGTTATGGTTTCGGCGCCAGCGCGCTGCGTGAAGCGATGTCGCGGCTGGTGTCCGACGGACTGGTTGAATCGGAGGCCCAACGCGGGTTCTGGGTCGCGCGCATCGGGCCGGAGGAATTCCGCGACATCACCCTCGCGCGCAAGGCGGTCGAAGTGGAAGCGCTGCGTCAATCCATGCAGTTCGGACAACTCGATTGGGAAGAACGCGTTGTCGCCGCACGCCACAGCCTCGAACGCGTCGAAACATCGATGATGGAGGCCACGGCCGAAGTCATTACGCGCTGGGAGCATCAGAACCGCCAGTTTCATATGGCGCTGATCTCCGGCTGTCCGTCAAAGTGGCTGCTGCGCTTCACCGTGCAGCTTTACGACCAGTCGCAACGCTATCGGCATCGTACCATTCTGCGCCGCCCGATTCCGCGCCGCGGTTTGAGCAAGGAACATACGGAAATCGTCGAGGCCACGCTCAAGCGGGATATCGACCGGGCCTGCGCCGCCCTATCCCGCCATATCGACACGACGGCTCTGGCGGTCGAGAAGGCTATTTTTGGACCGGATGCGCAGACCGCCGCGCAAGCACAACCTGTGAGAAAAAAGGCGCCACGCGTCGCCTCGTGATCTTGACCCGCTAACCGCGCGAGCTTTTCTTTGCCTTCGGCGCGTTCGCCTGGATATAGCCGATGACCTCGTCGGCGCTCATGACGTCTCCAAAATTTCGATAGAATGCCGTCAGCGACGCGTTGTGCTCTTCATCGCTTGAACAGGCATTGCCGTCGCTGACCATGATCGTCTCGAAATTCAGCATCATGGCGTCGCGCGCGGTCGACTCGCAACAGGTGCCCGTATTTGTGCCGGTGACAATCAATGTTTCGATCGCGCGGTCGCGCAGCTTCTCTTCCAGATTCGACGAGCCACGGATGAATGCGCTGTAGCGCGTCTTTTGCACGGTGAGATCACCGGAGATCACGTGTAGCCCCGGCCAGATCGCGTGTCCGGCGGACCCTTCGCGCAATCCATCGAAACGCTTGTCACGCCGCGCCGGGCTCATGATCTTCCCGTTATAGGTCGACCAACTGCTCAGCGACTCATCGGTCGCGGTATTCTGGATCCAGACGACGAGCCCGCCAGCCGCGCGCAGGGCGGCCGCGATGCGGTTGATGTTTGGAACGATGTCGAGCGCATCGGCACAAAACGTATTGTCCAGTTCCTTGTCCAAATACGCGCACTGCATATCGACCACCAGCAACGCCGTCCGCGCAGGATCGAGATCGGCGAAGACATGCGGCACGCCGCGTCGCGCGAGAATCTTTTCGACCACGGCCGGATTGAGATTGATCTTATGCATGACATCTCCGCACGCTGGGATGAGCCGCCGCCTGAGAGGGATTACTCGATGAGCTTACGAGCGTATTCGATCACAGCCGGCGACGAAGCATAGACCTTCTTGAGATAGGCCTCGATGGCTTCGCCTTTCGATGGGTCGGCCTCGAGTTTTTGCTTTGCGGCGTCGGCCACAAACTCGGGATCCTTCACCGTGGCGTCGAAAGCGCGCCGGAGCGCATCCAGACGATCAGCAGGAACGCCGGCCGGCGCCCCGAACGGCCGCCCGACCTCGGACGATGAAAAGATAAGATTCAAAGCATCCCGTTCGATGGGAGACTTTGCAAAATCACTCAGCAGCGGAACATCCGGCAGATCTTTCTGCCGTTCAGAACTGTATTGAACGAGCAGGTTGATCCTCTTGTCCCTGAGCCATTCGGATTTCGTGGCCTTGACACTCGACCAGGATTCGCACGAGCCATCGAGTTCGCCTTTTTCTATCGCCAAGGCGACGTCGGCTGTCCCGGGATATCCGGTGACGATCTTGATATTGCCTCCGGAAACTTTCTTTAATGCAGCCTCGCATGCGTAGCGAATATCGTCCTTCCCGGTTCCGCCGAAGGCCGTGTTCGATTTGGTCAGGTCTGCGAACGATTTGACGGGGGACAATTTTCCGGTGAATGCGACCTGCGGGTCTTTTGTGATCGCACCGACCCATTTGAGCTTCGATGCGTCGAATGTGATCTTCTTATTGGTCAACGATGCAACGAGCAGGCCGTTGTCGATGGTCCCGAAGGTCAGACCGTCGTGCGGCGCCGCCTCCCCCAGATAGCGCGCAAGGCGCAAACTGCCCGCCCCCGCATAATTACGGACGACGACACCCGGATTCCCGGGGATATGATTCCCGATATGGCGCGCCAATGTTCTGGCGTAAGCGTCGAAGCCGCCGCCGGGCGAAAATCCGACGAGGATCTCAACCGTCTTGCCACGATAGAAGTCGGCCGGATCGGCATTGGCGCGCGGCGCAGCAACAGCAAAAAGAAGAATGACACCGCTGATGGCGGATCGTCGGATGCGGCTGGCACAACGGCTCATGGAATTCCCCCCGTTCACATAATGATTGGATATCAATCAGAACCTCGACACCAGCACTTTCCGAGCCACGACCGAGCCTAACCCGTCCTCCAAATGCCGGGGTCAGCCCGAGCAAATCGCTCTTCGTGCCAGCTTGTCAGGACATAATCGGAAAGGTAAAGCGATAAGGTGAAGGTAAAATAATCTGGTTTCGGCTGATCACCGCAAACCGCGAGGGTCGGGCCGTTCTGGCTACAGGGGGAATCGAGCCATGAAGATATTGACGACCATGATTGCAACCACGGTCTTGCTGAGCGTCGGTGCTTTTATCGCGAGCAAGGCCGTCGTAGCCGCAACCACCGACGACGTGAAATGGATCAATCAATGCGTCACGGATAATAAGGACGAAGGCGCGAAGGCGTCCGTTGTCCTTAAATATTGCACCTGCATGAATAACAAGATGAGCAACAATGAAACCCGCTCGATCACGCAGTGGGAAAAGACCCACGCAACCGAGCGTCACGCCTGCGAACGTCAAGCCGGCTGGAAGTAATCGCGCCGTCGCATCGCAGGCCTCACATGTTTACGGGCGGGCTATCAAAGCCCGCCCGATTTATTTGGTCATGCTTTTTGCCGACGTATGATGCCTTTCGAAAGCTTAGATCGCCGGCCCAATCGACGGCGGCGTCTTGATCGCACCCGTCAGTTCTTCAGGCCGTAGCGCCATGATGGCCTCTTCGTCAAAAATATCGCCCATCTGCGAAGTCACGCCATTTTCGCGAATCGCATCCAGCCATTTGCGATGGATGCGCGGATCCTGATCCTCATATTCGACCTGTCGCCCGCCCTTCTGGATGGAGACGGTGCCGCCGCCTTCCGCGCTCTTCTTGCGCAGCGCGATGAAAGGATAGCGCCGGCTTCCCATACTGCAGGCGAGATAACGGGCGCGCTCCCCGCACGTATTGAAATGCTGATGGAACATCCAGAACGGCGGCGTGTACATGATGCCGTGGCGCCACGGGATTTCCGTGAATGTCTCGTCGCCTTCGTACCATAGCAGCGAATAGCCTTCGCCGCTGACAGCGTGGACATGTGTGCCGGCAGCATGGCGATGCGCCTTCTTATAACGCCCCATGGGGATTTCCGAGGAATGCGCATGCATCGTGCCGTTGGCGAGCACGAAGGAACAGTTCATCGAGCCTTTGCCGCGAGCATTGAGTTCGAACAGCTTGAAGTCAGTGAGATCGGGGATAAAACTCGTCTCCCAGATATTGAGCCGCGCGACATCCTTTCCGCGATCGACCGGCACATGCCGCCCCTCGCCTTCAAACTCGTTCGAATTTCCGACGCGCTCAGGAAAGACGAAGGGGTTGTTAAAGACGAACTCCTCGTTGTGATACAGATTGAGCGTCAGCGGCGCATCGTTGGTGCAGGAAAGCCGCACCGCCTCTTGGCCCGACGCGTTGAAGATCTGATATTGGCAATTGAGCGGAATGGCGAAGACCGCCTTCGGACCCCATTCGAAGGTCTGCTTGTTGCCGCCCGGCAGCCACAGCGTCGTCGAACCATGGCCTGCGAGAACGAAGAAGAACGACTCGTAAAGATGCTTCACCGGCCGCGTCTTGCCGCCCACCGGGATTTCGACGACGTAATTGGCCATGAAGTCGCCGCGTCCATGGGTATGGGCAAAACACCCGCGCGCGCCATACCAGTCCCAGGGCGCCGTTTCGAGCGCGAGAAGGTCGTGGCCGAAATCGAGATGGATGGGGATACGCTGCGCCTTGGCCCAATCAAGATAGGGGTCGACGAGAAAGCTGCGGCTGACGTCCGTTTCGGGACCGGTCGTGGCATTTGAAGTATCGATGGGCATCGGTATTTTCCCCGCAAGGCTGTCTTTGTTCTAATGCGGCTCGATAGGACGCGCAGCCCGAGGAGTCCAGTGCACTGTACGCGCGACAGACGCTCGCGCCGCACCGGACCCGCCGATCTGGAACAGCACCACGGCCTCCCGCCAGATCATCCACGCGGACTGCTGGTCGGCGCGTTCCTACGCGGATCGTGATTGTCATCCGTTCGCGTTGGGATAAGCTTACAACAACGAAAAAGAAACAGCCGGACAGTCCGGCCCACCCTGGGGAGGGCATTTGCGATGCGTACCGCACAACTCCTGAAACTGTCCGTCGTTCTCGCTTCCCTGTCCGTTGCCGCAACGCCGTCAATCCTGAGAGCGCAGGCCCAATCGGCCCTCACCGGACAAGTCAGTTCGGCGGAAGAAAGCACCATGGAAGGCGTGGTCGTCACCGCCAGGAAGGACGGCTCAACGATCTCGATCAGCGTCGTCACCGACGCCCAGGGCCACTATGCGTTTCCCGCTTCCCGGCTTGAGCCGGGACATTACACGCTCAAGGCGCGCGCGGCTGGCTACAAGCTCGACAATGCCGACGCGGCTGCCGACGTCGCCAGCGGCCAGGACGCCAAGGCGGACCTCAAGCTCAGCAAGGTCAAGAATCTCTCCGCGACGCTGACCAACGCGGAATGGCTGAACAGCATGCACGGCACTGATCAGCAGAAGAAATTCCTGCTCAACTGCGTCGGTTGCCACACGCTGGAGCGCATTGCGAAATCGAGCCACGACACCGCCGAATTCCTTCAGGTCATGCAGCGAATGAGCGGCTATTATCCAGGCAGCACGCCAACGCAGCCGCAGCGGCTTTTCGGCACTGCGCAGCGCCTGCGTGATCGCGGCGTGGATTCCACCGCCATCGCCTCCTGGCTGGCCAGCATCAACCTCAGCAAGCAGGACAAATGGGACTACGAACTCAAAACCTTGCCGCGGCTGACGGGCAAGTCGACGCACGTCATCATCACGGAATACGATCTGCCGGAGCGCCGGATCCAGCCGCATGACGTCGTGCTCGATCACGAAGGCATGGTCTGGTACACCGATTTCGGTCAGATGTTCCTCGGCGAGATGGACCCGAAGACCGGCAAGGTCACGCAGTATCCGATCCCCGTCCAGAAGAAGGACGAGCCCAAAGGCTCGCTCAATCTCGAGATCGACCAGGACGACAACATCTGGATCGGCATGAGCTATCAGGCGGCCATCGGCAAGTTCGACAGGAAGACGCAGACATTCCAGGTCTGGGATGTGCCCAAGGACATGGATGCCGACGCCAGCCAGCTCAGCCATATCGCGATTCAGGGTACGCCCACCGATGGTAAGGTCTGGATCAAGAATTCCGACGGCAACAGGATCTTGCGGCTGGATGTCGCCACAGGCCAGATCGAAAATCTCGGATCGTTCAAGGACCCGCGCAACGGCAAGCGGATCGGAACCTATGGGCTTCATTCCGATAACGCCAATAACGTCTATCTGCTCGATTTCTCGGCGGGAAACATCGGCAAGATCGACGCCAAGACGAAAAAACTGTCGGTCTATCTGACACCGACGCCGAACTCGCATCCGCGCCGCGGACGGGTCGTCGCCGACGGAAAACTCTGGTTCGCGGAATACCAGGGCAACGAGATCGGAATGTTCGATCCCAAGAGCGAGACGTTCAAGGAGTGGAAGGTCCCCACGCCCTGGAGCGCGCCTTACGACGCCGTGGCCGACAAAAACGGCGATGCGTGGACCGGTTCGATGCTGACCGACCGCGTGGCACGGCTCGACATCAAGAGCGGAACGATCATCGAATACCAGTTGCCACGCCCGACGAATATTCGCCGCGTCTTCGTGGATGACGCCAAGAATCCCGGCACGCTCTGGATCGGCAGCAACCACGGCGGGTCGATCGTCAAGGTCGAGCCGCTCGATTGAGTCCGTCGGCGTTGAAATGATTTGCCGGTCCGCGCGGCCTCGCCGCGAGGCGGACGGCGTTTACGCACGGCCGACGGCGTCCGCCGGCAGCGCGCGATCCTCTTCGAGATTCACGTGCTTGGTCTCCGGCGTGGCGAGAATCGCGAAGATCGCGCAGCGCAAAGCCCATCGCTGCGACGATTGCGGGCGCCGCCGAAAGTTTCTTGCGGAGGGGGCTTCAACACTTTGCCTTGTGTCCAATCGCGGATGAAACGTAGCGACTCGGTGGTTTGTTCAAACCCAAATTCTGCCGCAGGGTCGACCCTTCGTACTGATTTCGGAAAATGCCGCGGCGTTGCAGTTCGGGAACAACGAGATCGACGAAGTCATCAAGTCCGCTCGGAAAGATCGTAGGCATGATATTGAAGCCATCGGCAGCACCGCCCTCAAGCCACTGCTGCATCACATCAGCAATATCGCCCGGCGTGCCGATGACGGAAAGATGGCCCCGAGAGGCGGCGAAGCGCTTGTAAAGTTGCCTGATGGTCAGCTTTTCGCGCCGGGCCGCGTCGAACATCATGCCCGAACGACTGTTGCGTAAAACATCGTCGGGAATATCGGGGACAGGCCCATCGACCGGATAGCCGGACAGGTCCACTTCAATCCGGCGCGAGAGAAGGCCTACGCCAATCTCGGGATGAATCAGGTCCTGCAAATAATCGAACTTGTCCTGTGCCTCCTGCCGCGTGGGGGCGACGACAACGAGTATCCCCGGCATCACCTTGAGGTCGTCGGGATCGCGATGCCATTTCGACATGCGTCCCTTGAGGTCGGCATAGAAAGACTGCGCGCGGTCAAAATGTTCGTGCGCGGTGAAAACCACCTCCGCCGTTTCGGCCGCGAATTCGCGTCCTTCTTCCGAAGCGCCGGCCTGTACAAGCACCGGCTGCCCTTGCGGCGATCGTGCGACATTAAGCGGACCGCGCACATTGTAATACGCGCCATTATGGTCGAGCACATGCATCTTGGCGGAGTCGAAAAACACGCCGGATTCGCGATCGCGTATGAAGGCATCCTCGTCCCAGCTATCCCACAGGCCAAGGACAACCTCCGTAAACTCCCGCGCGCGTTTATACCGTTCCGACTTGGGCAGATGCGGCTCGGGCCCAAAATTCTCGGCCACGATCGGATTGCCGGTGGTCACCACGTTCCAGCCGCCGCGGCCGCCGCTGATCAGGTCGAGTGATGCGAAGCGGCGTGCAAGAGTATAGGGCTCCTCGAAACTGGTGCTGGCGGTCGATACGAGGCCGATGTTGCGCGTGCAGGCAGCGAGCGCGGTCAACAGCGACAGAGGCTCGATCCAGGCGACATAGTGTGAACGGTGAAGGGATTCCTTGTTCGTCGTAAACACCGTTGCGGAATCGGCTGAAAAAAGAAAATCGAACAGGCCGCGCTCGGCCGTCTGCGCCATCTCCACGAAATGCTGAAAGTTTTCGCCGGCATTGACCTGCGCCGCAGGATGGCGCCAGGACGCGATGTGATGACCGACCGGGCGGACGAACATCCCGAGCTTAAGTTGCGGCCTACTCGCCATGATGTTTCCCCAAACTGGCTCCGTCGAGCGGGACTTCCTCCATGAGCGCCGGCGATGGGCATCGACTTCCGATCGGAAGCCGCGCGCTTTACCAATTCCGCCGAGCGAGGACACCCGCTCCCGCCCGCAATTGCCCTGCCTCGTTCCGACAAACCTATTTCTTGAACTGACCCAGGAGCGTGTCCGCCGCTTTCGACAGGATACTGACGTCGACTCCCACGGCGACAAAGTTGAAGCCCCAATCCATATAGCGCCTGGCGTCTTCTTCCTTGACGGCCAAAATGCCCGCCGCCTTGCCGCAGGCCCTGATCTGTTCGCCGGCATGCTTGATTGCAGCCTGGACATCGGCATGGGCAGGATTGCCGAGTTGGCCGAAAGACGCGGCGAGATCCGACGGACCGACAAAGACGCCGTCGACTCCTTCGGTCATCGCAATCGCTTCGATGTTCGCGAGCGCCTCACGGGTCTCCACCTGGACGATGACGCAGATCTCGTCATCCGCCTTTTCGAAATAACCGGCGACGCGGCCGTAGCGGCTGCCCCGCGCGCTGCCGCTGACGCCCCGGATACCCTTCGGCGGATAGAGACACGCGGAGACCGCGCGTTGCGCCTCCTCGGCCGATTGCACGAACGGGATCAGCAGCGTCTGGACGCCGAGATCCAGGAACCGCTTGATCAGGGTGTTGTCGTTCCATGCCGGGCGAACCACCATCGCGGACCGGCCACGCGCGGCGGCGTGCAGATGCGTCAGCACGTCCGAGACTTCGAGCGGCGAATGTTCGGTATCGAGCAATATCCAGTCGAAACCGCAATCGGCGAGGATCTCGGTGTTGATCGGGCTGCACAGCGTACTCCAGATACCGATTTGGAGTTGACCTGCTTTGGCCAAGCGCTTGAAGCCATTGGGTTCGAGATTCATCGTTGCGGATTCCACATTCATTTGAAGGCGACCGACACGGCCCCGAGGGTGCCGAAGTCGGCATACATCGTGTCTCCACGGGCCGCCCAGACCGGTCGGGTAAACGAGCCGGACAGCACGATGTGCCTGGCTTGGAGGATAGTGCCGAAAGTGCTGAGCTTGTTGGCAAGCCAGGCAACCCCCTGGGCGGGATGTCCGAGGACGCCGCACGCCAAGCCCGTCTCGTGAATCTGAGCATTGCGGTACATGGCGCCACCGACCCAGCGCAGATCGACATCCATGGGCCGAATCGGCCGGCCGCCAAGCACGAGCGCAGCCGCCGCACCGTTATCGGCTACCGTGTCAAATATCTTGCGTGGATTCTGGACTCGCGCATCGATGATCTCGATGGCCGGCACGACGTATTCGGTCGCGCTGAGCACATCCATGATCGTCACGCCGGGTCCGCGCAACTTATCCCGAAGGCAGAACGCAAGCTCGACCTCCACCCGCGGCACACAATAGCGGGCATGCTCGATAACGGCGCCATCGGGCAGCAACATGTCGTCGAACAGACAACCGAAATCAGGCTCGTCGATCTTGGAGGATTCCTGCATCGCTTTCGAGGTCAGGCCGACCTTATGGCCGATCACCCTGGCCCCGCCGGCGATGCGCATGTCTTTCACGCGGTTCTGGATCGCATAGGCGTCATCGATGGTGATGTCGGGCCAGACCGTTGAAAGTTGGAGCGTCGGCGTCGCGGTGCGCTCGGCCTCCACCAATCTTTCCGCCGCATCGATGTGATCTTTTTCAGAAAGCGCCATGCATCATTCTCGTTATTTTAATGCAGTGACGCAAACTGCAACGTGGTGAGCCCGCCAGGACGCGAACCTGCAAACAGACCGTTATGAGCGTTCGTTCTTACCCGATAAGACCAATAAAGTCAGGCCCTTTCGGCGGACATCTACCCCGAGCCTCGACGTGGCTATGTTGGTGATTATCCGGCGGTGGAAAGCCGCCGAGCCTTTTGGCCGCGCTGAACTCGCGGTCACTGTTGCATAGTAAAAAGAGCCTGGCGCGAAGATCGATCGTCGCTGATCAGCCCTTTGCTTCGGGAAAAATATCGATGATCTTTTTCGTCATGGGATTAACGATAAGAATCTGATTTTTCACTTTCACGTATTGATAGTTTGCCAATATAGGCAGTTGCTGTGCAAGCGACGGCGGCATCGCATGCGCCGGAAGCTGAGAAGGAATTTGACCACCCACATTGGGCATGAAGTCATTCAGCGACTTGGTGGCTTTTAGCTGGAACGTCACTTCCGTGTCTTCGCCCGCGACCGCTGCGCGAACTTGCTGGCGCTGTGCATCGGTCAGATGCAGGGGCTGCCGGCTATCGGGCGCTGTCGTTTCGCCACTGGCACCACTGCCGCTGTCGGCTGTCGGCGATTCGGCACCCTTGCCGCTGGTGTCGGTTCCGCTGGTCTCGGCTGCAAATCCGGCGGCTGTCATGAGGATCAGCGCGGCGGCGACGCAAGGAAGACGACGCATCAAACTTCCTCCTGTTTGCACCCCACCATTAACGCTCTCCCAAGCGAAAAAGTTCGCTTTTTTGTGACCGTTCAATTCGGGTTGTGAACGTTCAATTCGATCACGCGCGGATCTTCAAATGCGCACGATCTCCTCGGTGAGAGAATTGAAATTGCTGCATAATTTAATCCCCGCAGACCGGACTTTTCAGCCCGACCGGGGCGAGGAGAGATATCGGAATTCTATTCTCCCTTGTTTCTCCATGATTTTCGCCAAACTGCGGGAGATGACGGCTTTGCCAAAAAGCTTGCTGGTCGTGCTATTGCTGCTGCCGAGCAGCATCGGCCCCGCACACGCGCAATTGCGCGGCCATGGCGGCCCGGTGCGTGCACTCGCGATCTCAACGGACGGAGCCGAAGCGGTTTCCGGCAGCTTCGATACTTCGGCGATCCGCTGGTCGCTCAAGCGCGACGTCGCCGAGCAAGTGATGCGCTTCCACGACAGCGCGGTGAACGCGGTCGTCTTTCTCACGGATGGCCGCATCGCCACCGCCGGCGCCGACGCGCATATCGCGATCTGGACGCCCGGCCGGCCGCAGCCTGACAGCGTGCTTGATGGCCATACCGCACCGATCGTCAGTCTCGCGGTCTCGCCCGACGGCACGACGCTGGCTTCGGCCTCGTGGGATCGCACGATCCGGCTCTGGCCGCTGGCCGGCGGCGCGCCGCGCGTGCTCGAAGGCCATACGCAAAACGTCAACGGCGTCGCGTTCATGCCCGACGGACGCAATCTCGTCAGCGTTGGCTACGATGCGACGCTGCGTATCTGGCCGTTGCGCGGCGGGAGTCAGGTGACAGTGCGCAATCTGCCGACACCGCTCAACGCCGTCGCGGTCGCGCCGGATGGCGAGATCGTCACCGCCGGCGCCGACGGCAAGGCTTATTTTCTTTCGCCGCAGGGCGAGACGCGTGCCTCCGTAAAGGCGTCCAACGCTCCGATCGTTGCGGTGGCCATTTCGCCCGACGGCAGGTGGGTCGCAGCCGCCGGCATTCGCGGCTCGGTCGCTATCCTCGATCGTAAAGACCGGACGGTGAAGCGTGTCCTGGTCGGCCCCGGTCTGCCGGTATGGTCGGTCGTGTTCCTTCCCGACAATCACACGCTATTGACCGGGGGAACCGACCGCATGATCCGCCGCTGGGACGCCACGAGCGGCGAGCCTATTGGCCTGGTCGTCGCTGGTACGCCGTCCGATCCGCTTGCGGCTTATGCCGGCGATCATGGCGCGGAGGTGTTTCGCGCCTGCGTCGCCTGCCACACCCTCTCGCCTGACGAGGGCAACAAGGCGGGACCGACGTTGGCGGGAATTTTTGGCCGGCGTATCGCGACCCTCCCCGATTACAATTTTTCTCCCGCGCTCAAGAAGCTCAATATCGTCTGGTCGCCGGAAACGGTGTCAAAGCTGTTCGAAGTCGGTCCGGCCACCTACACGCCGGGCACCAAGATGCCCGAGCAGACAATCGGCTCTGCCGACGACCGCAAGGCCCTCGTGGATTTTTTGGGCAAGGTCACGAAGCACTGAATCATTTGATTCCGCTGATGGGAGAGATCAAAGCGGCTTCGGCTTTGCCTCTTTCTCGTCCCGCTCGCGCAGATAATCGTCGGTGGTGCGTGGAGCCGGGCGCGGTGCCGTGCCGAACGGATCAAAATTCTCCTCAGCCATCGCCTGGACGCGGCAATCGGCGCACATCCTGATAACGTCGAGACGCTTCTTGGAGCCTTTGTACATCCAGTGCTGATCTTCGAGCCGAGCCGCGACGCGTTCGACCGAACTTTTGACTCCGAACGGCTGGCCGCAGCGGATGCACGCGAATGGCTCCTCCTGCTTGATGATCCGGCTTGAGGCCGTCGCGGCCCGAAAATCGATTTGCGGCCTGAGACTGATCACCTTTTCCGGGCATGTTGCCTTGCATAGCCCGCATTGCACGCAGGCATCTTCGGTGAAACGCAGCGTCGGCCGTTCCGGATCATCCAACAGTGCACCCGTCGGACAGGCCGAAACGCAAGACAGACACAGCGTACAGCCTTCGATATCGACCTCAATGGTGCCGAACGGCGCATCTTCCGGTAGTGCGACGATGTCCACTGGTGTCAGCGCTGCAGCGTGCAACCCGCGCAGTGCAAGCCGCATGACGTCGCGCTTTTCGCCAACGGCTGAAAAAGCCGCTGGCCACGGGGCACCGTCCATCGGCTCCATGGCGCGCAGGGCTTCACCGAGCGCATCAGGATCGTCGGTTTCAATCGTTTTGACGCGGGCGCCCGCAAAGCCGAGCCCGGCAAGAATAGGCTCGGCCAGCGCGATGGTCTTGATCAGTCCGGCCACATCATGGCGCGGCTTTGCCCGCAACAGCAAACGGACCGCTGACGCGCCATAGGCGAACGACGCGGCGATCGATTCCAAGCCGACCTGCGTAACCTCGTTCACGGCGACCGGCAGCACATTTGCCGGCAATCCGTCGCCATAGCGCGCGAGCGCGTCGATCATCTCGCCGCCGTGGGCTTCGTCGTGGAACAGGATCACCGGGTACTTGCCGCCGGCGGCGCGATAAGCGTCGAGCAGTGTTCGCAGCTTTCGCATCATTGCGTCCGATGGCGGCAGGGCGTAGGCCGCAGCCCCGGTCGGACAGACAGCGGCGCACTGGCCGCAACCGGCGCAAATTCCAGCGTCTATCAGGACGTGGTCGCCGTCGGGCGCGATGGCGCCGGTCGGACAAAGGTCGAGGCAGCGATGACAGCCGACAATCTTCGATCGCGAATGAGCGCAAAGATCGGCAGTAAATTTGACGTAGCGCGGCTTGTCGAAAGTGCCCGTAAGGTCGCGTGCCTTGAGCACGGCCCGCAGCACCGCGGCGGGATCGCCGGGGTCGGCGCGCAGGTAGCCGTCGCGCAGATCGGCGGCCGGAAACAGCGGCGTTCCGCCAGACAAGTCGAGCAGGATATCGCAACGCGACAGCGCGCCATTGCGCGGCTCATTGAAGACGAGCCTGTCGCGCGAGGACGGGCGCGGTGCGGCGTAGTCATCCACCGTCACCTCGAACGTGCCGAGATAACCCCTGGCTGAACGGATCGTGCCCTTGACGACGGGGAATTCGTTGACACGCGGTGGTCTGATGTCGGTCGCGCCGCTGATGAGAACGGTAACGTCGAGATGATCTTTCAGGAGAATGGCGGCGTCGATAGCGCGCTCATCCTTGCCGTAAACAAGAACGACGCCTTGGCTGGCAAGGTTGAAAAATTCCGGCTCCGGTGCGGGCTCGGCTGCCGCCGCGATCAGCGCCGCCATTTTTGGTCCGGCGCTCTTTGCGTCCTTCGACCAGCCCGCCGCTTCGCGGATGTTGACGAATGTGAGTTCATCGCCGCCAGCGTTCTCGTCGGCGATTTCCCGAAACAGCGGGGCTTCCTGCGTGCAGGCAACGACGAGAGGCCCGCCACCCGCGGCGACGGCGCGAAACCGGTCAAGCTCCGCCCGGCACAGTTGCCGCCCTGTCGTGACGGCGGCTCCGCCGCAGGCGCGGCGCACAGCGCCGGCGTCGAGGGGCATCGTGTCCTCGCAGGAACACATCACAATATCGCGCGGCCGATCCGCCATGCGGTTCGCTACCTGGTTCGCCAGCCCCATTTGCGAAATCGGGACGCTTGGCGCCACCGTCGCATTGTCCTGGATCAGGCGCGGGACTGGCCCTTAGACCCCTCAAGCTATACTTATAAATACAAACAAGAAGTACGAGGGGAGAAAATATGCGACCGGGATCGCGGATCCGCGCGCGGATGCCGTTTTCATCCGAACTTGTGCTGCCGCCGCCGTTCACGCTGGTGACGCTACGCGAAGTTGGCGACGCGTTTCAGCACGCCATATCGATTGCGGCGGAAAGCGGCGCGGGGACGCTGGTCTATGTCGGCCGTTTCGATCTTGCGGAGTTCGCCGTGGTGTTGGAACCGGATGAGCCGCTGCGCCAGGCGCGGCGCAGCTTTTACGCCGGAATGTCCGCACTCGCCGATGCCCTGATCGCGCAGGCGCCACCAGAAACGCCGCTCGATATCGCCTGGCCCGACACGATAATGATCAATCATGGCGCGGTTGGGGGTGGCCGGCTTGCCTGGCCGCTTGACGCTGACGAAGACAAGCCCCCGGCGTGGATGGTGTTTGGCGCGATGATCCGCACGGTCTCCATGACCGATGAGCCGGGACTCAATCCGCTGACCACCGCCCTGGAAGAAGAAGGCTTCACCGATTTCGCGTCGGCACGGTTGGTCGAGAGTTTTGCGCGTCATCTGATGCTGGCCGTCGACCGGTGGCAGGAACGCGGCTTTGCTGCTGTGGCGCACGACTATCTGGAAAGGCTTCCCAAAGGAAAGGGCATACGGCACGCCATCGATGATACCGGCGATCTGCTGATCCGGGGAACGGAAAGGGTCGACGCCGAGCGGAAGGAGCTGCTGCCGGCGCTGGCGGCGCTCGCGTGGTTCGATCCTAAAGCCGGAGGCCCGCGCCTATGAAGCTGCTGCGCACCATCCGGCTCGATGCATCGGATACCTTCGTGTTCGAGAAGCCGGCTGAGCCCGGAGAATGGGCCGTGTCCGGCGCATTTGTCTTCTGGAGCCAGGATCCGGCCAGGCTCGAAGGCAAATCGCGCGCGGCGTTTCGCGGCGGCTTCCTCGGCGTGGCTTCGCTTGGCTGGTCCACGCTGGTGCAGATCGTTGCTGCGAATGAAGCGGACCGGGAAAGCCTTGTCGCAACATTGGCGCTGCGGCTTGTCGAGAGTTTTGGAGCGCCCGACATGGATGTCGCCCGGAAGGCAGCGGAAGAGGAGGTCGCTTTCGCCGAGTCACTGTGCAGCCAGCCGCAGGACACGCTGATTGCGGTCCATCGCAGCTACGAGGACGGCGCGGTGCGCGAGTCGTTCCGCACATTGCATCCACGCAACGGCCCGAAGCCGATGCGGGCGTTTTCATTTCTCGAAACCGAAGGCGAGGATACGCCGCAGGTCGGTGACGACATCGACCTGGTGGCGATCGCCGGGAAAGACCGCAAATGAAGGACTTTTGGATTTCCAGCGGCCATCATCTGCTGGACCGCGACGAGGGCGGCGGCCTTCTCGTGACCGACGAATTTCTCAAGGTCTATCTGGCGCGCCCCGAATTGATGCCGCCGTCCGACGCCTGCGCGGCCGAGCGCGCGCTCTACGACGCGCTGCTTGGCGCGCCGCGCCGCCCGGTTTCCGCTTCTGATATCGCCGCGATCGCCGATCCCGACGCGCGCGAGAACTGGCAACAGATGGTTGCATTCCGCAACCATCTGCTGCGTCACAAGACGCTGGAGGCCGCATATGCGGCGCTGATGCGCCAAAGGCATGGGACGACGCCGCCGTTGTTCATCAATCAGCTTGTGCATGTTATCATGCGCAACGCGCTCGACGGTTGCGACGATGCACGGATCATACGCGCGGCCGAAATGTTCTTCCGGACGCAACGCGTGGCGCAGCATGAGGGTTCGCTGATCGCGGCCGATGAGGAAACGATCGGCGGCACCGCCCTATCGCCGGTGTCGCCCCTGGTCTCGATGCTCGGCATCCCCGTCGATGCCAATATCGACGTGCTGACCGAAGCGAACGCGGCAAGCTACTGGGATCGCAGCGACCGGTTTGACATGGCGATCGATCTCACCGGCGGGCGCGACGGCCTTGCCGCGCTTGCACAGGCGATGACGCTGTGGGTGTCGCACATCCTCGGTGTCGAAGTGACGATCGAACCACTCACCGAACTCCGCGATGTTAATCTCGTCTGGTATGTCGGGCTTGATGCCGACGCGACCAGGATCGGCGACCGGCTGTGGAACGGCGATGACATCGATGAGGCTGCACTATCATGCGTGATGGGATTTTTCCGCCTGACCTTCGCCGATCCGGCGGTGGTGCTCGACAAGGCCAGAGGTGAGCCTGTTTATCTGATCCTGGCGATGACGCCGGAAAAGCTTATTCGGATGAAGCCGCAAAACCTGGTGACCGGGCTGCCGATCAGCCATTTGGAGGCTGTCAGTTGAGAGTCGCTCCTCCTCTTCAAACCATTGCGGTCGGCGTCATTGTCGAACGCAGCAAGGGTGTCAGTCAGTGGAGCGATTTCATCTGGCGGCCGATCAGCGTTCTGGTCGGGGAGCCACAGGCGCAGCCGTGGAGCAAGCTGAGCGACGACGGCAAGCGAGCGACTTTTTATGCTGGCGCGGCCGAAATCGAGTTGCACCGAACCGAGACTGACAACTACCGCAACAACCTGATGACCGAGGCGCCCTTGCTTTGGGTCGCATTGCGGCCGGCGGATTCCGATCCGCCCTACAGGCTGTTCGCCGTGACAGCCGACCCGGCGGAAGGCGAAGCCTTGACCGAGGCCGGCAATGACCTGATCGAGACCGTGCCGATGCCTCCTGCCGTCCGAGATTCAGTTGCAGCCTTCGTGTCGGAACACCATGTCGAACATCAGTTCCTGAAACGTCAGCGTGACAGCGCCGATCCGCAAGCGCTGGCGCGCGGCGCTCGAATGCGGGACGATGGCAAGCGATGAGCAAAGCTGAGAAATTTCTCGAGCGGTGGTCGCGACGCAAACACGAAGCAGACGACGAGTCTTCCGCGCCGGAAAAGGCTCTGGACGCGGAAACCCCTGCGCAGCCCGTTGCGGACGAGAAAGAGACGTCGGTGCAGGCGTCCGAGAGTGGCGAGCCGCCGTTTGATTTATCAACACTGCCGTCCCTGGAGTCGATTGGCGCAAAATCCGACGTTCGCGCGTTCATGCAGGCAGGCGTCCCGCCGGAGGTGAAGCATGCAGCGCTTCGCCGCGCATGGTCGGCCGATCCGGACGTCCGCGACTTTATCGGGCTGGTGGAAAACGGGTGGGACTTCAACGATCCTCACGGCGTGCCGGGTTTTGGGCCGATGCCGGAGGGGGTCGACATCAACCTGCTGCTTGCACAAGCGATTGGCGCGTCGGTGCCGAAAGCAGCCACCACCGAGGCGGATGAATTGTCGCCGCCAGCCGAACCGCCCCATGGCCCAGAGCAAATTCCCGCGGCTCCGGAGACTGCCAAGCCAGTGGGCAAGCCGGAAGACGACCCTCCTCTTGCTGCGGGAGAGGTCGCCGAAACTGAAATATTGCATCGCGGCGCAAATCATATTGCGCTGCAGGAAAGTTTTGGTTCTCGGCCACCGACACGCGGCAGCCGCCACGGCGGAGCCCTCCCGAAATAGTTATTGCGGCTTATAGCTTTAGGCTATTGCTCCCGAAACGGTGCGGCGATAGCTTTTAATTATTCTGATCTGAGTTGGTACTGGAAGGATGGTTTTGTGAGAAACCCCAGTGACCAAAGCGAGCCGCAAGAAAACAAATAAAAAAACAAATCTAAAACACGGGGCGATAACGCAGACAAAAGCGTAAATGAAATGACCGATCAGGGACTTCAGCAAGCTATTCGCGCCGCGGGCGGCGTTACGGAGCTTGCGCGCCGCATCGGTATTTCACAGCCGTCGGTTTCCAATTGGGGAAGCGTCCCCCCGGAGCGGGTGCTCGCGGTTGAGGCTGTCACCGGCGTTGCCCGTGCGATCCTTCGTCCCGACCTGTACGGTGAGAACAACAGCGACTTGGACGAAGTCCATCACGCCCGGGCGCAGGAATACGCCCTTCTCGCAACCCTGCTGGCGCGCGCGCCGAATGCCGCACTGCTCAAGCGACTCGCCACGTTGCGCGGCGACCCGACTCCGCTCGGCGTCGCTCACGTCGCGCTTGCGGACGCCGCGGGTAAAGCCGACGCGACGAAGGTCTCGCGCGAGTATTTTGACCTCTTCATTGGAATCGGGCGCGGCGAACTGGTGCCCTACGGCTCCTACTATCTCACCGGCTTCTTGCACGAGCGGCCGTTGGCGCGGCTGCGCGACGATCTGGCGACGTTCGGAATCGCACGCGCCGAAGACCAATACGAGCCTGAAGATCAGGTCGCAATTCTTTGCGAAATCATGGCCGGAATTGTCAGCGGGAAATTTGACGTCCCACCGGGCGCCGATCAGCAACTGTTCGAAAAACACCTCAAGCCGTGGATCGGCCGCTTTTTCAGCGATCTCGAACGCGCCGACGCCGCAGATTTCTACCGCTCCGTCGGCACGGTCGGGCGTGTATTCATGGACATCGAATCGGAGGCATTCGCGCTGCCGGAATGAGACGCGCGAACAATGCGACATACGCATTCCAGGAGGATTGGCGATGAAAACTGAGAAAAAAGGCGACCTTGCGCGACGCGACTTCCTTCGCGCGCTCGGTGCCGGGGCCGGTGTCGTCGTAACTCCTGCCGTTCTCGTCACTGAGGCGAAAGCCGACACCGAGAGCGCCAATGAAAAGACCAAGGCCCGATACAAGGCGGATTCCGACGACGTGAAGAATTATTACCGCGTCAACCGCTATCCGAGTTAAGGGAGGCATCCGTGCTGATCAAAAGAACCGAACGTCAGGCGCACCGCGGATCACTCGCCGCCCTCGCAACTCAAAGCACCAGCGCCGTCGATCGCCGTACTTTCCTGCGCCGATCCGGCCTTGTTGCAGGCGGCCTCGCCACGCTTGGCGCATTGCCGCTCGCAAGCGTGCGCAAGGCGGAAGCGGGCCCGCCGCCCGCCAAGGGCGCGACCGTCACCATCCGAAAGAACGTTTGCACGCATTGCTCCGTCGGCTGCACCGTGACCGCCGAAGTTTCGAACGGGGTCTGGATCGGTCAGGAGCCGAGTTGGGATAGTCCATTCAATCGCGGTTCGCACTGCGCCAAAGGCGCATCCGTGCGCGAACTGGTGATGGGCGAACGTCGCCTGAAATATCCGATGAAGCTGGTCAACGGCCAATGGACCCGCATCAAGTGGGATCAGGCCATCGACGAGATCGGCGACAAGCTCAATGAAATACGCCAGAAGTCGGGGCCGGACTCGGTCTACTGGCTCGGCTCGGCGAAGTTCTCCAACGAAAGCACCTATCTGTTCCGCAAGCTGGCGGCGTACTGGGGCACGAACAACCAGGACCATCAGGCGCGCATCTGCCATTCAACGACGGTGACCGGCGTAGCCAACACCTGGGGCTACGGTGCGATGACCAACAGCTACAACGACATCCGCAATTCCAAAACCATGATCATCATGGGCGGCAATCCGGCGGAAGCCCATCCGGTATCGTTGCAGCATTTGCTGGAAGGCAAGGAACTCAACAAGGCGAATTTCATCGTCATCGATCCGCGCATGACGCGCACGGCGGCCCATGCCACCGAATATGTCCGTATCCGTCCCGGCACCGATATTCCGGTGCTGTGGGGCATGCTCTGGCATGTGTTCAAGAACGGCTGGGAAGACAAGGAATTCATCAAGCAGCGCGTCTATGGGATGGATGAAGCGCGCAAGGAGATCGAGAAATATACGCCGGAGGTGGTCGAGAACATTTCCGGTGTTCCCGGAGCGCAGCTTGAGCGCGTCGCCAAGATATTTGCGACGGAAAAGCCTGCGACATTGATTTGGTGCATGGGCCAGACCCAGCACACGGTCGGCACCGCCAACGTGCGGGCGAGCTGCATCGCGCTGCTCGCGACCGGCAATGTCGGCAAGCCCGGAACCGGTGCCAACATCTTCCGTGGGCACGACAACGTACAAGGTGCGACTGACATCGGCCTCGATGTGGTGACGCTGCCCTTCTACTACGGTCTGTCTGAAGACGCGTGGAAGCATTGGGGCCGTGTCTGGGAGACCGATTACGACTGGCTTCAGAAGCAGTTCGACAACAAGAAAATCATGGAGTCGCCCGGCATCCCGCTGACGCGCTGGTTCGACGCCGTCCTGCTGCCGAAGGAGCAAATCGGTCAAAAGGACAGCGTGCGGGCGATGTTCGTACAGGGGCACGCCAGCAACTCGATCACGCGTATTCCTGAATCTATGAAGGCGCTGACAAAGCTGGATTTGCTCGTCGTTGCCGATCCGCATCCGACGACCTGGGCGTCGCTTGCGGTCAATGCCGGCCGCAAGGACAATGCTTACCTGCTGCCCATTTGTACCCAGTTCGAGACCTCCGGTTCGCGCGTCGCCTCCAACCGCTCGCTGCAATGGGGCGAGCAGATTGTGCAACCGATCTTTGAATCGAAAGACGACAATGAACTGGTCTATCTCATGGCCAGGAAATTCGGTTTCGCAGACAAGATGTTCAAAAACATCAAGGTCAACGGGACCAAGGTCGTGGCCGAGGACGTTTTGCGCGAGATGAATCGCGGAAGCTGGTCGACCGGCTACTGCGGCCAGTCGCCCGAGCGTCTAAAGCTGCATATGGCCAACCAGAAAGACTTCGATCTGGTAACCCTGCGGGCGACCAAGGGACCGGCCAAGGGCGACTATTACGGCCTGCCGTGGCCGTGCTGGGGCTCACCGGAGGTCAAGCATCCCGGAACGCCTCTGCTCTACGATACGACGAAGAGCGTCCAGGACGGCGGCGGTACGTTCCGCCCCCGCTTTGGTGTCGAGCGTAACGGCGTGTCGCTGTTGTCCGAGACCTATTCCAAGGACTCCGGAATCCAGGACGGCTACCCGCAATTCACCTATGGCGTGCTCAAGAAACTCGGATGGGATAGCGAACTCACTCCAGAGGAGCTTGCCACTATCCAGAAGATCGGCGGCGCTCCCGACAAGGTCGACACCGTATCGTGGTCGACCGACCTTTCGGGTGGCATTCAGCGCATCTGCATCAAGCACAACGTCACTCCGTACGGTAACGGCAAGGCGCGCGCGGTGGCTTGGGATCTGCCAGATCCTGTGCCGACACACCGCGAACCGATCTACACGCCGCGCGCCGAACTGGTGGCGAAATATCCGACTTATCCGGATGCCGTGAAATTCCGGCTGCCGAATATCGGATTCACGGTCCAGAAGGATGCGGTCGATAAGGGCGTCGCCAAGCAGTTCCCGCTCATCCTGTCTTCGGGCCGTCTGGTTGAATACGAAGGGGGCGGCGAAGAAACCCGCTCCAACAAGTGGCTCGCCGAATTGCAGCAGGAGATGTTCATCGAAATCAATCCGGCTGATGCGACCAACCGTGGCATCAAGGATGGCGGCTGGGTTTGGGTCACCGGCGCGGAGAACAGCTCGAAGGCCAAGATGAAGGCGCTTGTCACCGAGCGCGTCGGCAAGGGCGTCGCCTGGATGCCTTTCCATTTCGGCGGCTGGTTCGAAGGCAAGGATCTGCGCAGTGCATATCCGCAGGGTGCCGATCCGTACGTGCTCGGCGAAAGCGCGAATACGATCATGACCTACGGCTATGACCCGGCGACCGGAATGCAGGAACCGAAAGTCAGCCTCTGTCAGATCAGGGCGGCATAAGGAGGCGGGACCATGGCTCGAATGAAATTCCTCTGCGACGCCGACCGTTGCATCGAGTGCAACGCCTGCGTCACCGCCTGCAAGAACGAGAATGAGGTGCCGTGGGGCATCAACCGTCGGCGCGTCGTCACCCTGAACGACGGCAAGCCAGGTGAGCGGTCGGTGTCGATGGCCTGCATGCACTGTACCGATGCGCCCTGCGCGGCGGTGTGCCCCGTCAACTGCTTCTACACCACCGCGGATGCAGTGGTTCTGCACTCCAAGGATCTGTGTATCGGCTGCGGATATTGCTTCTATGCGTGCCCGTTCGGCGCGCCGCAATATCCCAAGGTCGGAAATTTCGGATCGCGTGGCAAGATGGACAAATGCACGTTCTGCGCCGGCGGCCCGGAGGCGGACAACAGCAAAGAAGAGTACGCGAAATACGGCGCCAACCGGCTGGCTGAAGGCAAGCTGCCGCTTTGCGCCGAGATGTGTTCCACCAAATCGCTGTTGGCTGGTGACAGCGATGTGATCGCTCAAATCTATAAGGAACGCGTGTCGAAACGCGGTTACGGCTCGGGTGCCTGGGGATGGCAGACCGCTTACCGCGAAACGATCGCGACGTGATGGTGTCCGGCGGCGCGATAGACATCGGCGCCGCCGCTTTTGATTTTGATTATGGAGTTCACTGGAAGCAGGAGGGGATCGCGTGACAGATACTTTTGCGCATATCCGCTTGATCGTCGGTGCGCTGGCGCTCGCATTTTTCGTCGGCCTGGCAGTCCCCGTATCGGCACAGCAGCCGAACACCGTTAATCCCGCCGCCGACGCGGTCAAAGAGCAGCAACTCTTGCAGCAATTCAAGCAAATCCAGGGACGAGGCACCATCCCGGACATCAAGTCCTATGTGATCGAACATCCCGCCGGACGCGACTGGCGCGAATTTCACACCGTCACGCTGAAATGGATCGGCGCTATCGCAATCCTCGGCGCTATCGCAGTGTTGGTGATTTTCTATCTGATCCGCGGAATGGTCAAAATTGAAAGCGGTCGATCGGGGCGAAAGCTGGTGCGCTTCAACATGTTCGAGCGCTTCGTCCATTGGATGACAGCGACGTGCTTCATCATTCTTGCGATATCGGGACTCAATATCACGTTCGGCCGGTCGCTCCTGCTCCCGCTCATCGGTCCGCAGGCGTTCACGACCTGGTCGGAAGCAGCCAAATACGCTCACAACTATCTGAGCTTCCCGTTCACCCTCGGGGTGATTCTGATCTTTCTGATCTGGATCGCGGGAAATATCCCGAACGCCGTCGACGTTGAATGGCTCAAGCGCGGCGGCGGCATAATCGGTCACGATCACCCGCCGGCTTACCGTTTCAACGCCGGTCAGAAGGCGATCTACTGGATCGTCGTGCTCGGCGGTGGTGCGGTCGCCGTGAGCGGCTATATCCTGATGTTTCCGTTTTACGGCACTGACATCAACACCATGCAGAACGCCGAGATCGTCCACGCCGTCGTGGCGATGCTGTTCATCGCCGCCATGCTGGGCCACATCTATATCGGCACCATCGGCATGGAGGGCGCCTTCGAAGCCATGGGAGAAGGGACAGTCGACCTGAACTGGGCGAAGGAGCATCACATTTTGTGGCTCGAGGACGAGGCGGCCCGGACCGGCCCGGACCAGTCGCAACGTCAACCGCTGAGAACTCCCGCCGAATAGTTGAAGCGCTGAATTGCGGCGCGAGGCCTATGCGTTCTCCGCCGCTGAGCTGGCCGAAGGCGGGCCACCCTTACGACGTAAACCACGCCCGATCGGTGGACGCCGAATCCGACGACGCAGAGGCGAACCTTCAGGTGTCGAGCCGGACGGCAGGGGTCGAGAAAGCCTCATTCGCCGGTTCTTGCACGCCGCTGAGGACTGCAGCGCCGACTATGGCGATGACGACGGCCGCGACGCATGCAACGAGAAATGCTTTCATCCGAGTCGTTCCTCTGCCAGAAACAGGAGCATAGGTTAGGTACCCCAATAGCATATGGATTTTCCCGGCTGCGGAACAAGGACGAAAGAGACTCCCAGGTGTTTAAAACCGGCAACGACGTGCTCAAATGGGGATGGCGATGCCTGAGACCGGGCAGTACGACGTCGCCGTCGGCAGCCGGTCAGAAAGCAGCCGCCCTCTTCCATCTTCAATGGATGGGCCCAATTTATCAGTGGCAGCAATTTCGAGGGGCACGTCACCGTTAGTCAAAAAATCTGGGAATTGGTCCGTCTTGTCGCGTTTTTTCTTCTGAGAAGTCCAACATCACCTCGTCCACAAAGCACCATCCCCATCCTTCGGGTGGATCGTAAGCCTCGATGATCGGATGCTTTGTACGGTGATAATGCTTTGTGGCGTGTTTGTTCTTGGACTGATCACAGCAGCCGACGTGCCCGCAGGTGCGGCAGATTCGCAGATGAAACCATTCATCACCCTGTCTAAGACATTCCTCGCAGCCGAGCGCGCTGGGCTTAACGCGGCGAATAGTATCCAGATGAGTGCAATCGTCTCCCATGGCCATCTCTATTCTGCGGCCGCGGCGGTCGATACCTGAGAATTCGCCAGAAACGCATGCAGCGCCGCCACGACCTGCGCGCCTTCGCCAACGGCAGCAGCAACGCGTTTGACCGATCCTGCCCGCACGTCCCCAATGGCAAAAACGCCCTCACGACTCGTGGCAAGCGGATGGCTTTGATTGTCCTGTCCCGTAACAATGAAGCCGTTCCCGTCTAATTTAATGCCCGAATCCACAAGCCAGTCGGTGTTCGGCTCGGCACCGATGAAAAGAAACAAGTGGCTCAAGGCATGCGATGATTCTTCCTTGGTTTCCCGGTTGCGCCATTTCACGTTATCGAGCGTTCCGCCAGTTCCTTCCAACCCGCATATTTCCGTGCGGGTGAGAATTTCGACGTTTCTGAGCGCCCTGATGCGATCGACAAGGTAACGTGACATCGTCGCTTCCAAACTTCCGCCGCGTACGAGCAGCCATACTTTCTTGACTTGGCTCGCCAGATAGACAACGGCCTGACCCGCTGAATTGCCGGCGCCTACAAGCGCAACCTCCTGCCCGGCACATAAACGGCCTTCGATGGGCGAGGCCCAGTAATGCACGCACGACCCCTCGAAGTCGGAGAGGTTCTCGATATCCAGCCGGCGATAGCGCGCCCCGCTCGCAATGATCACACTCCTCGCACGAACCTGTTCATCCTTTCCCAGGCTGATGAGGAACCGCGGACCATCCGCTTGATCAATATGAAGTCGCGTGGCCTCGTCCGGTATCATCACCTCCGCGCCGAATTTCTGTGCCTGATTATAGGCACGCGCCATCAGCGCCATGCCTGATATCCCTGTTGGAAAGCCAAGATAATTCTCGATGCGCGACGACGCCCCTGCCTGGCCGCCGAAACTCCGGCAATCGAGAACAAGGGTGGAAAGACCTTCCGACGCGGCATAGACCGCAGCCGCAAGGCCGGCAGGCCCTGCGCCAACGATCACGGTATCGTATATTGCATCAGGATCGACGGCGCGCACGAGTCCAATACAGCGCGCGAGATCGCGCTCGGTTGGATTGCGCAAAATCTGTCCTCCCGGACAGAGGACGATCGGCATCCGCTCCGATGCGATTTGAAAGCGATGAATCAGGGTTTGCGCGCAGGAGTCCGATGCAGAATCCAAGCTCTTATGCGGATGTCCGTTCCGTGTGAGGAAGTTCTCAAGCCGCAGGACGTCGCTGCTTCCCGCCGTGCCGATAATGACCGGCCCTGTTCCGCCAGCTTCCAGAAGGCCGACACGGCGCAGGATGAGCGCGCGCATGATGCGCTCGCCCAAGGCCGCTTCCTGCACCAGCACGTCACGCAGCCGGCGGGGCGATAGGACGATGGCGTCCACCGGCTCGATCACGGTCGAGTCCACAAGCGAAGGCCGGTCGGACAATTGAGCGAGTTCGCCCAGAAAATTGCCGGTGCCGTGCACAACCACATCTTCCAAAGCAGAAACTTTTCCGCCTTGGGTCACCCTCACTTTTCCGGCAAGAACGAACACAAGCCCTGGGCCGACCTTGCCCGCCTCCATGATCCGCGCACCGGGCTCGTAATGTCGCAACTCACCGAAGCGCCGAATTCGCGCGATGTCTTCAGAGGTCAGCAGCGGGAACATCTGGTCGCGGCGTGTTGCCAATGAGGAAGATGAAGCCATCACCACCTATCCCGTTTATGGCCGGGGCGCTGCGTTACAACTGTATGCCGCCTCGCCGTACGAACGTAATCGAGACTCTGCACGCAAGTTAGAGGCTATGGCTGCGGACTGCCGTAGCTGACGAACCCACCGGCCGCCATTGGATGGAATTTTTTCACGGCCATCCAGCCTAGCAAAATGAACATCGCCAGAACCGGTAACTGCACCACGAGAAACGGCAGCTCGGACTGCGTCGGCGCCAAGCGTGCGATGAATGGAATCTTCTGAAATGCCTGTACCACCCCGACGAAAACATTCAGATAGAGCGCCGTCGTTGCGGTCACGACATAAATCCATCGCCAGGCCCCGAAAAGGTGAGAGCCGTAAAGCGCAAAGAGCGCGACCGCCAGGACGATGAGCGAGATGACGCCGACAATATGTGGCGGACCGAAGCTGGTCGAATGAAACATGAAACCGGTAACACTGGTCAGCACCGTCGTGGCGAGAAAAAAAGCGGTCCACCCCGGCGCTCGGTGCGAACCGAGCATGGCGGAGAGAACTACTAGACCCGCGACGATACCCATCAGACTGATGATCACATGCAGCAACGTAAACGTCTGCGTCGACATTCCCAGGATCATGACACGCCTCCAATTCTGCTACCGGAGCATGAAGACAAGCGATGGACTCTTTGCGATATTTGACTTCAGCATGGCTTTGTTCAGCTTATGCAAAAGCCGCGTTTCAACTCGGATGACCGCAAAGACGACACGCTTGGAATACGCGTGGAAATGCACTGTCCATAGAAAGAAATTTGCGCCAGCCCGCATCCTAAAATGGAAACGACAGCGCTACAGCAAGACTTTAGTTCAAGCACGCAACGGATGAACTTCGCTTTTCCTCGCTTTACTTTTGGTCGATGAAAGCGCGGATGGCCGAGATCGTGGCGGTCGGTTGTTCTTCCATGAGCCAGTGTCCCGAGTTCGGAATGACGACGGGTGCCACATCGGTGGCGACAAAGCGCAGTTCGTCCGCCATCGCGGGTCCGAAAGATTTTTCGGCGCCGATCGCCAGCACCGGAAAACCCAGTTTGCCCGCCGCCACAAAATCCTGGTTGTCGATCGCATCCTGCGTAAACGCCGCGAATTGACTGAACGCCGAATGCATCGCACCTGGCCGCGCGTAAAGCTTGGCATAGTGCCGTCGCGTCGTCTCATTGATGGATTTCGGATCGGCTGACAGCTCGTTCCAGAAGCGGTCGAGATAGATGCGCTCCCCCCTGCCCCCAGTCCGAACATTGATGGCCGCGCCATTAGTCTTGATTTTAGTGGTTCGAAAAGCGGATGGAAATTTTAACATAGCCAAGCCCTCCACTAGGAAACTTGCTACGACCTAGCGTGCGTCCCCAGCGCGCCTAGCTGCACGCCATATTGCAAAATATTAATGCCGCATCGACGCGATGGCACGTGGAGTTAGTGCCAGTAAGGATCGATTTTTTCCAAGCGGTCAAAAGCCTTCTGGCCGGCCTTCATGGCAAAGCCGACGCGCGCATTCTCAAGCCCGCTCAACAATCCGGCGGCAAAGGCTCGCTTTGAAGATGCCCGCCTGTTTAAGCCCATTGCGCTCATGATCTCCTGATGAACAGCAATATCGTTGAGATCCCCAAGTGCATCCTGAAGCCGCTCCAACGTGGCGAGCATCTTCTTACGCCGCTTCACCTGCTGCTTTTCCGTGAAGAGTTCGCCGAAGAATTCCGACGCGTACCGCACCTTCTTGGCTTGGATGCGCAGCCTATGGCGGGGCTTCGCGTCAAGCCGATCAAGTTTCTTCTTCTTGATAATCTTATGCCACCGTCGTTCCAGTTCCTCGGAGGCGAATATTTCAATCGGAAGCTGGCCACGGACGCATCGTAAATCGTCCGAAGGACTATTCCATTGCCCTACTTCAAGCCATGCTAAGACATTCAAACCGATCGCCCTGAAACGTTCGGATTCAATCATATCCCGCGCATGTGTGAGCGCCGCCGCTCGTTTCTCAACCAACTCCTGAGATAGAGAGGGAAAGCCGTCGAGATGCCTTCGACGCCTTTTCGTGGGATCCAAAACGCGCTCGTGAAGTACGTCCAATTCACGCGCTGGCGTAAGTTGACCGTTCGCCCATTTGAGTTCGCCTTTGATAGCTTTACTTTCTGCATCTGTCAGAAGCTCGCCGAACAAGGACATTGCCGAGCGGAGCCGACGTAGTCCGACGCGCATCTGATGCACGCCATCCGGATCTCTCTTGATAACCGCCGCCTCATTACCCAAGATCTGTCGCAGGCAGCTAACACTAATGGCTCTGAACGCTGCGATTGCCGTCGCCCTGGCAGGCAACTTGATGGAATCGGCTTTAAGCGCGGCATGCATTTCACCATCGACGAAATGGTATCCTTGCTCCGATTTGGTCTCAAGCGACACCCGCGCTGGAATCGACTTCGCTATTTCGCGAGCCAACTCAAAAACTTTAGCCATCGATCCGCGCTTAAGTTCAAGCTCGATTTCGCAAATCGGCATCGAATGCGTTGCGGTCTCGACGGTGCCTCGATCAATTGTCAACGCGACTTCACTTGATTCATCAGCGAACGAATAGAGCGTCCGCGAAATCCGTGTCTCGAACACTGGCGCAAGCTGCTTCTGAAATTTCTTGCTGACAACCGGCTCGAGCAGCGTGCCACTCGCATAGGTCAAATCTGGAGTGCCTGCCGCAATCTCATTTTCCCATTCGTCACGCTCAATCGGATCAGAATTCCTGGTCGCCTTGATCGTCTGAATGTAACGTTTTCGGATGCGACGCACACGAAGGATCAGGCCACTTTTTTGGAGGGTGCGCTGATCCGTATCGAAATAGACGGATACTTCACGGGTCCGTTTGGAATAGGCCTTCAGCGATTGAAGGAATGGAAGCTTTGCGAGAGCGCTAACCGCTGACGGCGCAAGCGCAAGTTTCAACTCGCATTCCTTTGCCAATCGCGCACTCCATAAAACGCTGGGCTGAAAATATCATAGGTCCACGTCCTGTGCGAGACCTTCAGGCTTATGCTTCGTCACGTTTACGCAGTCTCTCAAAAGGCGACAGAAAGATGAACGCTCCTAACCCAAGCTGCCAGAAAAGCGTTCGGCCCGCAGTCGGCGGCATGCTCGCACAATTTCCCGGCGGAGGACCATTGCCGAATCAGAACCTCGTCAGGATCGGATAGCTCAGATGCTGCCGCCACTTCCGAGTCTGGCAATGCATCAAAGCAGACATCCGCTGATCACTCTGAATTTATGGATTCACGCCTGAGGCATGACGATAACGTAGCTATGAAGGATGCTGTTTCGTGTCGGCGGTGCCGCGGCCGAAGGAAACCGAAGCAATCCAGCGCACCAGAACATAGAACACAGGCGTGAACACGAGGCCAAACAGCGTTACGCCGAGCATGCCGAAGAAGACTGCCGTGCCAAGCGCTTGTCGGAGTTCAGCCCCCGCGCCCGTCGCGATCACCAAGGGCACGACGCCAAGAATGAACGCGAGCGACGTCATCAGGATCGGGCGAAGCCGCGTGCGGGCCGCCTGCACCGCCGCATCCCAGCGACTGGCGCCCTCCTCCTCTGCTTGCCGTGCAAATTCCACGATGAGAATGGCATTCTTGGCGGCGAGTCCGATCAGCACGACAAAGCCGATCTGGGTGAGGATGTTGTTGTCCATCCCCCGCAACAGCACGCCGCTGACCGCGGCCAGCAGACACATCGGCACAATCAAAATGACTGCAAGTGGCAGCAAAACGCTTTCGTATTGCGCAGCCAGAAGCAGAAACACGAAAACCACGGCGAGGCTGAATGCGATGATCGCGGTATTGCCTGCAATCTTTTCCTGCAAGGCGATCTCGGTCCATTCGAAGCCAAAACCGGACGGCAAGTTCTTGGCCAGAATATTTTCCATTGAGGCAATCGCCTGACCAGTCGAAAACCCCGGCATCGTGGCACCTTGCACTTCAGCGGCCGGGAAAAGATTGTAGCGCGGTACACGGTACGGTCCGGTGATATCGCGGAACGTCGCAACCGCGCCGAGCGGCACCATTTCCGACGCGTTGGAACGGGTCCGTAACGCTTCGACATCGCGCGTCGAAAGCCGGTATGGATTGTCGGCCTGTGCAGTCACCCGATAGGTACGCCCCAGAATATTGAAGTCATTGACGTAGGTCGAACCCATATAGGTCGACAGCGTGTCGAAGAAACGCGAGATCGGCACACCGAGCATCTCGGCCTTCGTGCGGTCGATATCGGCGAAAACCTGCGGCGTCGAAGCGTTGAACAGCGTGAAGACCTGAACGAGCCCTGGAGTCTGGTTAGCCGGTCCGGTTATTGCGCCGACGGCTCGCTCCAGCGCACGCGGACCGCGGCCGGCACGATCCTGAACATAGAGTTTAAAGCCGCCGCCGGTGCCGATGCCGGGAACTGATGGCGGCGGAATGACCAGAACGAAGGCCTCGCGCAACGCTTGCATCTGGGCGCGCAGATCATTGAGGATCGTTTCAGTCTTGAGCTTCTCTTTTACCCTTTCCTCGAAAGGCTTGAGGGTGACGAAAAGAACGCCGGAATTGGGAGCGTTCGTGAAAGTCGCGCCGTCGAATCCGGCGAAAGTCACGGTGTGGGCGACGCCCGGCCGTGATAACAGAAGGTCCGATGCCTTGCGGATGACGGCGTCTGTGCGTTCGAGACTAGACCCCGGCGGCAAAGTGACCGCCGTGATAAAATAGCCCCGATCCAGCGGCGGGATGAACCCGGACGGCGTGCGGGCGAACTGGAAGTAGGTCAGGCCAATCAAGCCGGCATAGATGAACAGCATCAACGCCAAGATTCGCAGCGCCCGCCGCGTCAACCCTGCATAGCCATTCGAAAACTTGTCGAAACCTCTGTTGAACATGGCAAAGAAGGCATTGAACGGCCGGCCGACGGTCGTCCAGAAACCTGGCTTTTCCTCATGGCCATGCGGCCGCAGGAACAGCGCGGCCAACGCTGGCGACAGTGTCAACGATACGATGGCCGAGATGATCGTGGAGGACGCAATGGTGAGAGCGAACTGTCGATAAAACGCGCCGGAAATGCCGGCAATGAATGCGGTGGGAATGAACACGGCGCAGAGGACCAGAGCAATTGCAATCAGCGCGCCACCCACCTCATCCATCGTCTTGTGGGCGGCGTCACGTGGGCTCAGGCCCTGCCGCAGATAACGTTCTACGTTCTCGACCACGACGATAGCGTCGTCCACGACGATACCAATGGCGAGGACAAGCCCGAAGAGCGTCAGGTTGTTCAGCGAGAAGCCAAAAGCCTCCAACACGAAGAACGTGCCGACCAGAGACACCGGAATAGCGACGACGGGGATGATCGCGGCACGCCATGTCTGAAGGAATAGGATGATGACAAGGACCACCAGGACAATCGCTTCGAACAAGGTCCGGATCACCTCGTCGACCGATTGCTGGACGAATTCGGTGGTGTTGTATGCGATGCGGTAGCCGAGGCCGGGGGGAAAATTCTTCGCGAGGTCGTCCATCGTCGCGATTACAGCGGCGGCCGTCTTGAGCGCGTTTGAGCCGGGACGCTGGAATATACCGATCGCGGTCGCGACCTTGCCGTCGAGATAAGCGTTCGTGGTGTAGGTGTACGCGCCAAGCTCCACGCGGGCGATATCGCGCACCCGCGTCACTCGGCCGTCCTGATCGGTCGCAACAATGATGTCGCTGAACTGTTCCGGACTGGACAGCCGGCCCAGTGTCTGCACCGCCACCTCGAATCCAACCGGGGATTTCGCGGGCGGCTGATTGATGGCGCCAGCGGCGACCTGAATGTTGGCGCCGCGCAATGCGGTGATCACATCGCTCGCCGTCAGGCCGCGCGATTGCACTTTAGCCGGATCAAGCCAAATCCGCATGGAATAATCGCGCGCGCCAAACACGATCGTATCACCCACTCCGTCGACACGGGTGAGCACATCTTTGATATTGATGGTCGCGTAGTTAGAAATATACGATTGGTCGAGCGTGCCGTCGGGCGAGATCAGATGAATGACCATCATCAGGTCGGGTGACTTCTTTTTGACCGTCACGCCGATGCGCTGAACCTCTTCCGGCAACCGTGGCGACGCGATCGAGACCCGGTTCTGCACCAACACCTGCGCATCGTCGATATTCGTGCCGGGCTTGAAGACGACGTCGATCTGCGTCGTGCCGTCGCCGGTCGATTGCGACACCATGTAAATCATGTTGTCGACGCCGTTGATCTCCTGTTCGATTGGCGACGCGACCGTCTCTGCCACGATATCGGCCGCAGCACCCGCATAAATGGCTGTCACCTGGATAGTCGGCGGAGCGATTTCAGGAAATTCAGTGATCGGTAGCGCGCGAAGAGCGATCGCGCCGACAAGCGTCAGGATAATTGAAAGCACGCTCGCGAAGATCGGTCTGTCGATGAAGAAATGGGAAAACCGCATTTGAGCCTCACCACCCCGCGCCGAACGGCGCTTATTTCGCAGCGGCCTTTATCGTTCCGTCCTCGGCCTTGACCTTCTGTCCGGGCCGCGCGCGGCCCACACCTTCGATCACGATACGGTCCGTGGGCGCCAGCCCCGAGCGAACAACGCGCAGTCCATCGACGATCGGACCCAGTTCGACCTTTTTGATTCCAACCGTGCCATCTTCGGCAACCGTGAATACGATCTTGCTCGCCTGATCGGACAGGATCGCACTATCAGGGATCAGAAATGCCTCGGCGTCGCCGCCGTAAAGTCGAAGCCGTCCGAAAAAGCCAGGCGTCAGCAATCCATCCTTGTTGTCGAAGATGGCGCGACCGCGAATCGTGCCTGTCTTCGGGTTAATGGCGTTATCGACGAAATCCATTCGGCCGATGTGCTTGAAATCAGTCTCGTCCGCGAGGCGAACGGCAACCGGGTTCTGCACGTCGCGCGACGATCGTCGCCCTCCGGCTGCGGCGAGACGCAGGTAGTGCAGGAAATCGGACTCGCTGCCGTCGAATATGAAGTGGATGGGATCAAGGGAAACAATCACGGTCAGCAAGGTCGCCCCGCTCTGGCCGCCGGTGATCAGATTGCCGGCATCGACGCGACGATCGGAAATTCGCCCGGCGATGGGGGCGCGAACCTCGCTCCATTCGAGGTTGAGTTCGGCCTGCTTGAGCGCGGCCTCGGATGCGCCAACCGCGCCGGCAGCGTCGCGCTGCGTGGACCTTCGCGTGTCAAACTCACGTGCGGTCAATGTCTGATTTTTGATCAGCGGTGTCGCCCGCTCCACGTCGGCCGTGGCGATCTCAAGCTTGGCCTTTGCGCGCTCCAGATCGGACTTGGCCTGATCGACCGCGAGCTTGTAAGGCCGTTGATCGATGACGAACAGGAGATCGCCCTCTTTGACAATCTGACCGTCCTTGAAATGAATGGAATCTATGAAACCCGAGACGCGCGCACGAACGTCGACCGTCTTCAGCGCCTCGAACCGGCCAGTGTATTCATCCCATTCGGTAATCGATTTCCGAATAGGTTTCGAAACGGTGACGGATGGCAGCGGAGGCGGATTGGTGCTCGCCGCCGGTTTGCCGTCGCAACCGGCAAGCAAGCCCATTAGCAATAAGCCAATTATTGAAAATAGAGCCCGTGTCATCAGAGTAATCTCCAATACGCGTCAGGCCCGGAGAGTGTCTCCAAATATCGTAGTAAAAGCGAGTCCATTTTTGATTGAAGCGGCCCGAATGACCTCCGCCCGAGCTTAGCAAAAAGGCTCTGGAGAACGCGCTGCGGGAGATCAAACAGCAGGTTTTCGAAACGCCCCCCCGTTCCTACCTTTGCTGCGCCGCCGATCATTGCCGCAACCATCCCCGCCGCCTTGACCGGAATTTTTCGGGCCAGAGACTAAGCCCAAAATCCCGCCGGTCTCTTGCTCCAGAGACGCAGGCAGCGATTCACGTTCCAGAAATGCCCCGGTTTTGCGGGCCTTTCTCAAAATTTCTCTGCTAACGGCAATTTAGGGGAGTGCGTGGTGGGCCCGGCAGGACTCGAACCTGCAACCAGACCGTTATGAGCGGTCGGCTCTAACCATTGAGCTACAGGCCCTAGATCACGACGTGATCAATTCCAATCGTCGAAAGCACAGTGGCGCCCAAAACCACGTCGCTCCCTCGCACCAGGTCGAAGTGCAGGCGTTTTTGGCATCATGCTCAGAGAACGCCGCAATAGCTCCAGCGTCGTCATCATCGCGTGGCTGACGTTAGCAGTCACGCTGCCGGCCCCGCAATCGCCGGATGATCGACTTGCACAAGTCCCATGTGCATCGGTCGCCGGCTGAACAGGTCTCAAGGCTGCGCAAATCGCTCCGCGAGCCTCTCAGGACCGCCCCGACAACGTCCTTTTCACAGCCGCAGCAGGCGCTGAACGTTGCCGCTCAATATCTTGGCCTTGTCCTCGGCGCACAACGGCACCTGCTCCATCCACGTGACGCCGGGCGGGTTCGCCACGAACGGATAATCGATCGCGAACAGGATATGGTCGACGCCCATCTCCATCACGCAACACATAAGTGCCGGGGTCGAAAAATTGCCGCTGGTGGTGATGTAGAAATTGCCACTGAAAATCTCACGGAAGCTGACCTGTTTGTGTCCCGGCCGCGTCAGCGCCGTGTCGACCCGATACATCAGGAAGGGCAGCGTCTCGCCGAGATGGCCGAGCACGATCTTGAGCTTGGGATAGGCCTCGAACACGCCGCTGAGCACCAGCCGCAAGGCGATGGTTGCGGTCTCCACCGTGTAGCCCCAGGCGGCGCGGATGACCTGCGGAAAATCCTTCGCATAGTCGGCGTAATAGGCGTCCATCACCGCCTTATGCGGCAGCGACGGATGGATGTAGATCGGTACGTCGAGCGCCTGCGCGCGCTCATAGATCGGCCAGAACCGTTTGTCGTCGAGGAAGACGTTGTTGGCGAGGCCATGGATCATCGCGCCTTTGAAGCCGAGCTGCGTCGTGCGTTCGAGTTCGTCGGCAGCCTCAGCCGGATCGCTTGTCGGCAGCGCCGCGAACGCAGCAAAACGCTTCGGATGGCTCTGCACGGCCTGATGCAGCTTGTCGTTGACCTTACGCGTCAAGGCTACCGCGATGTCGGGGGAAAGCTTCTGCGCCGATGGCGCACCATGCGAGAGCACCTGCATGTCGACGCCGGCCGCGTCCATTTCCTTGATGCGCAAAGTGCCAAGATCGAACAGCCGCTCCAGCAGATCGGGCGAGCGACTGGCTTCCACACCGCCGGGAAACTGCGCGGCCATCTCGCGATCCCAATAATGCTCCTCGATGGCGATGACCGGACAATGCGGCGTCTTGAACATGCTGCGTTTCCCTTTTTGGCCTGTTCTTGCGGGGGTAAGTTGACGGGCGGGGACCGCCGGGCGTGGCCGCATGTCCCTACCAGCCCACCGCGTGGCTGTCACCAAACGGAGACGCGCATCCGGCCTGCGGTGGAATCGGCCGTTGGCCCGGCGTATGCTCTGCAAACAGCCGCCCGCCGGAGGACCCCATGCCTTATGCACTCGATGATTTCTGCAAGGACATCACGCGTATCATGACGACGAAAAGCATTGCCGGCCTGCCCGACATCGCCGGACGGCTCTCGGCCCTGCTTGCCAATCCGTCGTTCGTCAGCGCGACATTCCAGGACGACACGCCGTTCGGCAAACGCGAACTGTGGCGCGATCCGGTCACCGACGTGCGGGTGCTCGCCCATGTGCAGGCGCCGGGCAAAGCCGGCAAGCCGCACAGCCATGGCGCGTCCTGGGCGATCTACGGCAACGCCCGCGGCTTCACCGACATGACCGAATGGCGCCGCGTCAATCCGGACACCGAGGAAGCCGCCGTGCTGCAGGCGAGCGGCCAGTATCGCCTTGGGCCGGGCAACACCCACGCCTATCCGCCCGGCGTCATTCATTCCACGGCGCATCCGGAGAAAGCCTGGGTCATCCGCGTGACCGGCACCGATCTCGACGCGATCCCGCGTTATCACTTCCGCGCCGCCACGGACCGCATCCTCGAAGGCGCCTAGCGCGCATTCCGGCGCACGGGAACCTGCACGCAAACTCGCGCATTCATGTTCGGGGATGCCATCGGAGCATGGCGCCGGACGCACGATGCGGCTTTCAGCATCGTGCTTTAAATTATGAGAATCGAGAGGGGCGGCCGATGTTCAAATACGCGATCGTATTTCTTGTCATTTCGCTTATCGCCGGCGCGCTCGGCTTCTCCAATATCTCGCAAATCGCCAAACGCATTTCGATGGTGCTGTTCGCGATCTTCTTCATCATGTTCCTGCTGCTGCTTGGATTTGCCTGGCTCGTCGGACAAGCCATCAGCCCCAGCGCGCTGCTGACCACGGCACTGATCATGGCCGCGTGAGACGAACGCAAATACTGACGCCCAAAATACTGACGGCCCGAGCCGTGCTCGAGCCGTCAGCCCTTCCCCCTCTTGTTGGCAAAGTTAGTTGGCCGAGGCCACGTGCGTGTCGTGTCCGCGCTTCCTGGACTTTTCCGCCGCCTTCGATGACCGCTTCGTGCTGGACGTGACGGCAAGGATCAATGTCTTGCGGCCGCCGCTTGATGTCACGCGCGACGCGCTCTCAGAGCCGGAGCGCGGCTTGTCACGGGCCTTGTCACGAGACTTTTCCTGGGATTTTCGCGTGTCGTCGGCTTTCGCGCTGGCGACGACAGTGTGGTGCAGTTTCGGCCGATGATGCGGTTTGGATTTGGCTTCTTCCTTAGCTTCTTTTTCCTTGGCCTCTTTGATGGCGACGCGCGCCTTCTCATTGAGGATTTCGGCGAAACTCTCCATGCCCGGGCAAGGCGCTGACGTTTCAGTCTTGGCGACAACGTGAGGCTTCGCCTTCGCCTTCCAATGCTCCGGCGTGCGCCCGGTGATGCGCATGACGTAGGTACGCGTCTCCGCGGGTAGTCTTCCCTTGCGGGCAAGCCAGTTTTCAACCCGGCCTGAGCCACCATTGTAAGCTGCGGCCGCCAGACCAAGATTGCCGAACTGATCGACCAGCCCGCGCAGCATGCGCGCCGACGCGCTCAACGCCTTGAGCGGCTCAAACGGATTTTCAAGGCCGAATTCCTGGGCGCTCTGCGGCATGAATTGTGCGATGCCCTGGGCTCCGACCGGGCTCACCGCATGTTCGTTGAACCTGCTCTCCTGCCAGATCAGACTCACGAGGAACGGTGCCGGGAGATGCTGCGTTTCCGCGACCTCGGAAATCGCCTGGCAGACTTCGACGCGAGTGAGCGTCGGCTTGGCGTGCGGCAGCGGGACATTGGCCAGCGCCATGCTATTTTCGCCATCGGTGATCGCGCGCCATGCGGCATCGGTCTCGGCATCGACGTCGGAAGGGCTCGCATTCCCGGCCTTCGCGCTGCCGGTCGCGAAAAGCTCGGAAAAATCAGCGGACGAGAAGCGATCGGTCGAGAGGTTCGAGCGCAGCGACACGGGGACAAATCCGTCTCCCGCCGATGCGATTTGAGTGGATGCGGCCGGAGCGGAGGCGTCGTCCGCCGAATTAAAAGCGGCGAGATGGATCATGGACGTGTCGCGCTGCGAAGAGAGTTCAAGCGCGCTCGTGTCGTTCGAGGCGCTTCCCGTTGTCTCCTCGTTCGACTCGTTCGACGCGATCGTCGAAGGCTCTTCACGCACAGCCTCGACGGGACCAGAGGCGGCAGATGTCGAACGATCTTCCGATGCGACGACAAATCGTGCCGAAGAGCGCAAGGTCCAGACGTTTCGGAACGTCGTGCGCGGCGCGTCGCGATCGAGACCAAGCGGCCCGGCCTGGATGCCACCGGCAAGAAAGTCCGACGTTCCGCGCAGGGACACACCGCCAAACGCGTCACTGGTCCGGACGGACGGTTCCGGCATAACGGCTGCGTCGGCAGATGCGGATGCGGAGAAAATGTGGCGGGCGAAAGGAACGAACTCAGGCGACGCAGCGTTAGCTAACGGGACAATGCAAAGCGCTGCGGCTAGAGCTGGTCGTCGCATGAGTTCCTGTGCGCCCATTCTGGCACGCCAAGCAAAGCCTGGCGCTGCACGTGATCATTAAAAATTAGAGGATTACTTCCCCGCCATCTGCAAATGCCGGGGCATGGCGGCGCGAGTGCGGGCAGATTGAGATCAAGTTGTGGCAGCTCAAAAATTCGTGAGCCCTGTGGCGCCAATGTCACCATTCGTTCGAATGCACTGATAAACATCGAGTATTTTTATCAATCCCAGGCATAATCCCAGCATCATGAACGAGATTGCTTCGCATCCGGCGTCGCTCGGAATAGACATGTTTCTCCGTGCACATTCGATGGAGTGACTGCGTGCGATGGTGAACACTATTTATAAAATTGCGCCCGCAGAGCTTTGGCGTCACGCAGAGCAAACCGGGACTTTCACCGGAGCGCCGATCGACATCGCCGACGGCTTCATTCATTTTTCAAGCGCCGATCAGGTCCAGGAGACGGCAAGCAAGCGTTTTCGCCACCAAACCGGCCTTATTCTCGCGGCCATCGACGCCACCGCTCTCGGCGACGCGCTGCACTGGGAACCGTCGCGCGGCGGCGCGCTGTTTCCCCATCTCTATGGACCGATGCCGATGGAAGCCGTGCGCTGGACGAAAACCCTCGCCTGCGATGCCGGCGGCAGCCCCATCATCCCCGATCTCACCGGCGAGCCGGATTGACCGTCAATCCCACGTCGGCGCGCGGCCTTTCGGATCGACCAGACGTCCGTCCGGCCGAGCCAGCGCATGGATCCGTTTCATCTCCGCCTCGGTCAGCGAGAAATCGAAGACGTCGATGTTTTCCTTCATGCGTTGCGGGGTGACCGTTTTTGGAATCGGAATCACCTCCTGCTGCACGAACCAGCGCAGCACGATCTGCGCGACGGTCTTGTTTTTGTCGGAAGCAAGCGCCGTCAGAACCGGATCGTCGAGCAACTTTCCGCGCGCGAGCGGACAATAGGCCGTAAACGCCAGGCTCTGCGACCGGCAGAAGGCGAGCAGTTTCTGCTGATCGAGATAAGGATGATATTCGCCCTGCACCATCGTCAGCGGTTCGGGACAAAATTCCAGCGCCTGACGAATCAGCGCGATATTGAAATTGGCGACGCCGATATGTTTTGCGAGACCCGCGCGCTTGGCCTTGGCGAGCGCGCCCATGGTTGCCTTGAGGTCCATGTCTGGAAGCGGCCAATGCACATGCAGCAGATCGACATGATCGACGCCGAGTGCCTTGAGACTGTCATCGACGGAACGAGCGAAACGATCTGGTGCGTGATCTTCATGCGAGACTTTTGTCACGAGAAAAATCTCGGAGCGCGCAACGCCGGCGGCGCGCATGCCCTCGCCGACGCCTTCTTCGGTCCCGTATTTGCGCGCCGTGTCGATGTGGCGAAAACCGGCGCGCAATGCTTGCGCGACGGCCGCGGCGCAGTTTTCGACCATGCTGCCGCCGGTGCCGAAACCGATGATCGGAATCACCGCGTCGCGCGCAGTGACATTCGGAATTTGACGTTCGACCATCGGCAAAACCATCCGGCGTTTTTGCGTTTGAAGAAAATCGAGGCGAGACGTGAATACAACACGTGAACCCGAGCATGCCACGCATCACCGGAAACACAATCTGCAATGCGTGTCGGTGCCGCTCATGCCGTTCGGCTGAACGCGCATTCACGTAGCTTGCATAAATGTAATTAGGTGGCCGGCCCTGTCATATCCACATCTCGCTTACGGCCGATCACGGCCGCCAGAACAGGATTTTGGATCAGGGAGCATGACCATGAACACGTCGTTCACCATCAGAAAGCTCGGCATCGCCGCCGCTGCCGCGCTCACGCTTGTCGGTTCGATGGCGGCCACCACCGGCGCTGCTGACGCGCGCGGCTGGCACGGGCGTGGCGGCCATGGTGGCGGCGCCGGGATCGCCGCCGGCATCATCGGCGGCCTTGCGCTCGGCGCGATCGCTGCCGGGGCTGCAAATGCGGCGCCGGCTTACGGCTACGGACCGGTTTACGATGCCGGGCCGGATTGCTGGACCGAAAATCGTCTCGTCGTCGATCAATTCGGTCGGCGCGCCTATCGCCCCATTCAGGTCTGCGAATAACGCGACGCTGAACGGTTCATGCGCTTGCCGCCGTGGGACATCCACGGCGGCATTGCCGTATCTGCGTCCGGCATTTTCAGACGAAAGCGCCGTCGCCCTTCGGGGTCACGGGAATGAGCAGATAACGCACGCCATTCGCTTCGGCACGCGGAAAGCGTCCGGCGCGCATGTTCACCTGGATCGACGGCAGCAGCAGCGTCGGGGTCGCCAGCGTGGCGTCGCGCGTCGTCCGCAACGCGACGAAGTCGTCCTCGCTCACGCCCTCATGCACATGCACGTTTTTCTGCCGCTCCTCGTCCACTGTCGTCTCCCAGGCAAAGCGCTCGCGGCCGGGGGCCTTGTAGTCGTGACACATGAAGAGTCGTGTTTGCGCCGGCAGGCTCAAAATGCGCTGGATCGAGCGATAGAGCTGGCGCGCATCGCCACCGGGGAAATCCGCCCGCGCCGTGCCGTAGTCCGGCATGAACATCGTATCGCCGACGAAAACCGCATCGCCGATCCGGTATGAAATATCGGCCGGCGTATGGCCCGGCGTGTGCATCACCGTCGCTTCGAGCCGACCGATCCTGAAACTTTCGCCGTCTTTAAACAGGTGGTCGAAATCGCTGCCATCGGTCTTGAGATCCGTGGCGTTGAAGATCGGCCGGAAAAGCCGCTGCACGTCGCGGATATGTTCGCCGATGGCGATGCGCGCACCGGTCTTGGCCTTGATGTAGGGCGCGCCGGACAAATGATCGGCATGAGCATGGGTCTCGAGCGCCCACACGATCCGGCTCCCTGCGGCCTGCGCCGCTGCGAGGATGCGTTCGACCGAACGCGTATCGACCGTGCCCGCGTGGTGGTCGTAGTCGAGGACCGGATCGATGACGGCAGCGTCTTTCGTCGCCGGATCGGTGACGAGATAACTGATCGTGTTGGTCGCCGTATCGAAGAACGCGTCGATGACGGGCGCATCGACAGTCTGCGCAACCGCTTCCATCTCTGCCTCCATCCTGCTTGGCCGGCCACGCATGGGGCCACAAACCCCGGACGCCAGACGGCGACGGTTTCTTCATTATAGGGCGGGTGGCGGCACATGGGCAGACGTGACACGGGGCGGACGCGCCATTCCGGCTCATCATAAAGCCTAGCGTCCGCGGAAGGCCCCGTCGGCCGCCGCAAACGGCACGGCGGATGAGAAATTTCCCGACGAAGACGGGACGACCCGGAACATCCGCCCCCTCTTCAGGGTTTTATCAGAGCGTTGAAATTACTCACGCTGACAGGGACCAAAACCATGACAGGACAGATTGTTCGCACCGCCGTTCTGGCGGCGACCGCGTTGACGCTCAGCCTCGGCACCGCGGCTTTTGCCGCCTCGGTGACCTACAAGACCTCGTTGAAGGGCTCTGAAGAGGTCCCGGCGAACACCGCCAAGGGAACCGGCACGGTTGATGCCACCGTCGACACCGCCACAAAGAAGATGACCTATACGGTCACCTATTCGGGCCTGACCGGACCAGCGACGGCGGCCCACTTTCATGCCCCGGCCGAAGCCGGCAAGAACGCTCCGCCGGTCATCACCATGACAGAATTGAAAAGCCCCATCAAAGGAACCGCTACGCTGACCGACGCCCAGTTGAAGGACCTGCAGGACGGCAAGATGTATTTCAACGTCCACACCGCAGAGCACAAAGGCGGCGAAATCCGCGGACAGCTCGTGAAATAGCCGTCGAAACTGCCGCTCAGCGGTTCGGAACAGGCGGCCGGACAGGAATTGCCCGGCCGCAGAAGCTGCGACTCCTGCGCACCGTCCTTGCCCTGCCCGCGACCTATTTGACCAAAGCCGGCCCCGGATAGCGATGAGCGCTTGAACCGGACCTGAACTTGCTCCACAAGGCCGCTGCCGAAACCGCGGTTGCGCCGTTGACCCCTACTTTCCAATTTCCTCCCCGCCTGCGTGCCTTCGTACGCGCGCGCGAAACCAGCGTCACCCTCATCGCGGCCGCGATGGGTGTCGTGGCTGGGCTTGTCGTCTCGGCGATGAGCGCGGCCGTGAGCCTGATGCACGCCCTGCTCTTCAACATCGAACTCGGCGACCGGCTGTCGGCTGAGGCTGTGATCGAGCCCATCCGCGCGCTCGTGCCCGTCTTCGGCGGTCTTCTGTTCGGGCTCTCGCTCATGCTGCTCGCGCGCTGGCGTCCGGGCGGCGAGATCGACCCCATCGAGGCCAACGCCCTGCACGGCGGACGCATGTCGTTTCGCGGCAGCGTCATCGTCGCGCTGCAGACGATCTGGTCGAGCGGTGTCGGCGCCTCCGTTGGCCTGGAGGCCGGCTACACGCAATTGTCGAGCGGTATCGCCTCCTGGTTCGGGCGCAAACTCAATCTGCGCCGCAACGACCAGCGGCTGCTGGTCGGCTGCGGAGCGGCGGCCGCCATCGCCGGGGCTTTTGGCGCGCCGCTTGCGGGCGCCTTTTATGGCTTCGAGCTGATCATCGGCGGATACACGGCGGCGGGCCTGGCCCCCGTCGGCGTCGCCTCGCTCAACAGTTATCTCATCGTGCGATGGCTGACGCCGCTGCAGCTCGGCATCATCACCGGATCGTCGGGCACCATCACCGCGCGCGACATGGTCATCGCCAGCATTTTTGGAGTGGCGACCGCCCTGTTCGGCATTTGCGTGATGCGCGGTGTGGCGCTGTGGGAGCGATTCAACACCTATATCCGCCTGCCGCTGGCGCTGCGGCCGGCGATCGGCGGCATCATCGTCGGCGGGTTGGCGCTGCTCTCGCCGCAGGTGCTGTCCTCCGGACACGGCGCGCTGCACATGACCGCCTACATGGAAATGCCACTGACGCTGATCGGCCTGATCTTCGTGCTCAAGACGATCGCCTCGATCGTCTCGCTCGGCTCCGGTTTTCGCGGTGGCCTGTTTTTCGCTTCGCTCCTGCTCGGCGCGCTCGGCGGGCGCCTGTTCGCGGCCGCCGTCAACGGGATCATCCCCGGCGCGCTGCTCGATCCGAACATTTATGCGGTGCTTGGCATGGGCGCGCTGTCGGCCGCGGTGATCGGCGGTCCGTTGACGATGACCTTCATCGTGCTGGAAAGCACCGGCGACCTGTGGCTGAGCACCGCCGTGCTGATCGCGGTGATCATCGCGAGCCAGCTCACGCGCGAGACGTTCGGCTATTCCTTTGCCACCTGGCGCTTCCACCTGCGCGGCGAGACCATCCGCAGCGCCGCCGATGTCGGCTGGATCCGCGACCTTTCCGTCGGCCGGATGATGCGGCCCGATGTATCGACCGTGCCGCAGGATACATCCGTGGGCGACTTCCGCCGTCTCTACCCGCTCGGTTCAACCAGTCGCGTCGTCGCCGTCGACGGGAAAGGCGGCTATGCCGGCATTGTCGAAGTGCCCGATGTCCATGGTTTGGAGGACTCGAAAATCGAGACCATCGCCGAGATGCTGCACCACAAGGACGAAGTGCTGGTGCCCAACATGAACGTCAAGGAGGCCGCCCGCACTTTTGACCGCGCGGAAGCGGAGACTCTCGCCGTCGTCGACTCTCTTGCCGAGAAGCGCGTGCTCGGCACCCTCACCGAGGCCTATACGCTGCGCCGCTATGCCGAAGAATCCGAGCGCCGACGCAGCGAATTGCTGGGCGAAGGCTAACCGCGCGTCAAATACCGAAGGATTTCAGCAGCGCCGTTTCGGCGTGGCTCGCATAGCGCTCATGGTGGCGCAGGATGAAGAACGATCGCTTCGGCAATTCGATCTTCACGCGGTGCAGCGTCTTCGCCGCGAGCGCCTGCACCACCACCAGGTCGGAAATGGCGGTGGCGCAATCGCCGGTCTGCACGGCAACGCGCACCGCTTCGTTGGACGGCAATTCGAGCCGGATCGTAAGATCGGACAGCTTCAGTCCAAAGGTTTTGAGCGCCGCCTCGAACATCGAGCGCGTGCCGGAGCCTGGTTCACGCAGGATCCAGCCGGCCTTGATCAGATCCTTCGGCCCGATCTTGACCTGCTTGACCCACGGGTGGGTCATCCCGACCACCACGATGAGCGAATCCCCGGCGATGCGGCGGATCGACAGCGAGGAATCTTCGACTTCGCCTTCGACGAAACCGATATCGGCGCGGCCATGATGGACGGCCTGCGCCACCTGCTCGGTATTGGCGATGATGACCTGAAGGTCGATGCCGGGATGCTGCTTCTGGAACGTCTGAAGCCGCGGCGGCAGCCAGTAATTGGCAACGGTCTGGCTTGCCGCGATGGTCAGCGCGCCGCGCTTGAGGCCGGCAAGGTCTTCCAGCACCTGCGCCGCCGCCTTCGCGCGCGCCACGACGATCCGGGCTTCGGTGAGAAACGCGCGGCCGGTCTGCGTCAGCACGATGCCGCGGCCGACGCGATCAAACAGCTTGACGTCATAGCGCGCCTCGAGCGCCGCGATGGCGGCGCTTGTCGCCGACTGCGTCAGGTTGAGCGCGCGTGCGGCGCGGGTGACGTGCTGGTTTTCCGCCACCGCGATGAAAATGCGTAGCTGTTCGAGCGTCATGACGGCGCTGTTCTAGCAGCACGTGCCGGATTAGGGGAGTCGACAGGGACCGGCAGGCCGCACCGCTAGTGGATCGACATCACGCGGATCGCCGCCGGCCCGAGAATGACGATGAACAACACGGGCAGGAAGAAGAGGATCATCGGCACCGTGAGCTTCGGCGGCAGGCCCGCAGCCTTCTTCTCGGCCTCTGCCATGCGCATGTCGCGGTTTTCCTGCGCCATCACCCGCAGCGACTGGGCAAGCGGCGTGCCGTAGCGCTCTGACTGCTGCAGCGCCACGCAAACCGATTTCACGCCCTCGATATTGGTGCGTTTGTCCAGGTTCTCGTAGGCCTGGCGCCGCTCCGACAGGTAGGACAACTCAGCCGTGGTCAGTGCGAATTCTTCCGCCAGCGGCACCGATTGCGAACCGATCTCATCACCCACCTTGCGGAAGGCCGCTTCGATCGACATGCCGGACTCGACGCAGATGAGCAGCAGGTCGAGCGCGTCCGGGAATGCGCGCATGATCGAGGTCTGCCGCTTCTGCACCTTGTTCTTCAGATAGAGATGGGGGATGTGCACGCCGAGATAGGCGGCGGCGATGCCGAGCCCGATCTTTATCATCGTCGGCTGGTTGGTCTTCAGCACCAGGAACAGATACATCAGCGTGGCGATCGCCATCGCCGGTGGCAGGATCAGGCGGAAGAACAGATAGGTTACATACGACGCCTGTCCGCGATAGCCGGCGCGCACGAGCATCAGCCGCGCCGTTTCCTGGCCGAGCAGCTTTTCCACGTTGAGCTGCTGCACGACGTTCTGCATGAACTGTTTCGGGTTCTGGCGCAGCGCCACCCGGCCTCCCCCGCGCGAAAGCCGCTCGCGCTCCCGCGCGCGGATTTTCTCCCGTTCGAGAGCGACGGCGCGCATGCGCCGTTGCAGCGGATCATTGGCCAGCAGCGGCATGGCCAGAGTGACGACCGTCGCCGCCGCCGCGATCGCGGCGAACACCATCGCCAGCAGTCGCGGATTGTTGACGAGGTTGATAAGGGAATCGATCATGCCTGGCTCAAAAATCGAAGTTGATCATCTTCTTCATGACGAGGACGCCACACGTCATCCACGCCAACGACACCGCCAGCATCATGCGACCGATCGGCGTGGTCCAAAGAAGCCCGATGTAGCCCGGACTCGTCAGCCAAACGAGCGTCATGACGCAGATCGGCAACGCCGCGATGATGGACGCCGACGCCTTGGCTTCCATCGACATCGCGTTGATTTTCGCCTTCATGCGTTTGCGTTCACGCAGCACGCGCGAGAGATTGCCGAGAGCCTCGGACAGATTGCCGCCGGCCTTCTGCTGAATCAGGATGACGATGCCGAAGAAGTTGGCTTCAGGCACCGGCATGCGTTCAAAGAGTCGGCCGCAGGCCTCGCCGATCGGCATACCGATCGCCTGCGTCTCGATGATCTGGCGGAACTCGCTTTTGACCGGCTCGCTGGCATCGACGGAAACCACTCGCAACGAATCCATCAGCGGCAGGCCGGCCTTGATGCCGCGCACGATGACATCGACGGCGTCCGGAAAATTGTTGAGAAATTTCGCTTCCCGGCGGCGTTTCAAAATACGCAGAATCCACCGCGGCAGACCGAAGCTCGCGGCAAAGCCGGCTGCGAGTGCCGCCACCAGGCCGAAATCGAACAGCAGCACGACGAGGAAAAAGGCGATGCCGAGCGCTCCGGAGACAATGAGGAATTTTTGCTTGCTCCAGGCCAATCCCGCATGGGCAAGACGGCTCGTCAAGACAACCTTCTTCGTCTTGTTGCGCTCTTCGACCTGCTTGAGCGTTTCCTCGATCTGGACGCGTCTCGACCGCTGCACGTTGCGGGTGGTGCGCAGAACGGGCTCGTTCCGCGCCACCTCGGCCATCCGCTTTTCGGCTTTCTTCTCTCCCGACAGATGCGGATAGACGAACACCCACAGCACCCCGCCGAGCGACGCGGTGACAAGGAAAAAGAGGATTAAAGGCTGGCTGAGCATCTGGACCGCTACAGTTTGTCGACGTTCGCAGCGTCGAGCGCGGCTGCGAGGCGCTTCTCTTCGCCGTAATAGCGCGCGCGCTCCCACATGCGTGGACGGCCGATTCCGGTGGAGCGGTGGCGGCCCAAGATCTTGCCGTTGGCATCCTCGCCCAGCAGGTCGAAGAGATAGAGGTCCTGGGTGATGATGACATCGCCTTCCATGCCCATCACTTCGGTGATGTGCGTGATGCGGCGGGAACCGTCGCGCAGGCGCGCGGCCTGAACGACAACATCGATCGATGCGCAGATCATTTCACGAATCGTCCGCGACGGCAGACTGAACCCGCCCATCGTGATCATGGATTCAAGTCGCGAGAGCGCTTCCCGCGGGTTGTTGGCATGCAGCGTCCCCATCGAGCCGTCATGACCGGTGTTCATGGCCTGCAACAAGTCAAAAGCCTCCGGTCCGCGCACTTCGCCGACGATGATGCGTTCCGGGCGCATACGCAGGCAGTTGCGCACGAGGTCGCGCATCGTGATCTGCCCTTCGCCTTCGATGTTCGGCGGCCGCGTTTCCAGCCGGACGACATGCGGCTGCTGGAGCTGCAATTCGGCCGCGTCCTCGCAGGTGATGATGCGTTCGTCGTCTTCGATGTAACGGGTCACGCAATTGAGCAGCGTGGTCTTGCCGGAGCCGGTGCCGCCGGAAATCAACGTGTTCGCGCGGCAGCGGCCGATGATCTGCAGGATTTCCGCGCCCTCCTGCGAGACCGAGCCGTAACGCGTGAGCTGCTCGAGGGTGAGCTTGTCCCGTTTGAATTTACGAATGGTGAGAGCGGGTCCGTCGATAGACAGAGGCGGCGCGATGACGTTGACGCGCGAACCGTCCATGAGGCGCGCGTCGCAGATCGGAGATGATTCATCGACGCGACGGCCAACCTGGCTGACGATGCGCTGGCAGATATTGAGCAGTTGCTGATTGTCGCGGAAGCGGATGCCGGTGCGCTGAATCTTGCCCGCGACTTCGATATAGACCGTGCCAGAGCCGTTCACCATGATGTCGGCGATGTCGTCACGCTGCAACAGTGGTTCGAGCGGCCCGTAACCGAGAACGTCGTTGCAGATATCGTCGAGCAGCTCTTCCTGCTCGGAAATCGACATCACCACGTTCTTGATGGCGATGATCTCATTGACGATATCGCGGATTTCTTCGCGTGCCGCTTCGGCGTCCAGCCGCGCAAGTTGCGCGAGATCGATGGCCTCGATCAGAGCGCCGAAGATCGTGCTCTTGACCACATAATAGCTCTCCGGCCGCCGCGCGCCGGCTTCATTCTGGGACGTGCCTGCGACTGCGTTCTGCTTCGCCGCATTGGATGACTGGATCGACGGCGCGCCGATGATCGGCGCCGCCAACCCATCGGACGGCATCGGCGCGCGTCCCGGAACGGCCGGTGCGCCGCCCGAAGACAACGCCGGCGGCCGATCGAGAACCGGCGTCACAGTCTTGCTGGCGCCGTCCGTCAAGGTACGCTTTCCAAACACTCGAACTCTCCGTCGTCACCCGCGCTGCATCAGCTTTCCGATGAGCGGTCCCAGCATTGACTTACGCGCACGCTTGGCTTCCGAGCGTCCAGTGAGCACTTCAGACAGTTGTTTGAAGATGTCCGACGTCTTGTGGCTCGCCGAAACCTCCGCGATCATCTGCCCGTTATTCGCCGCAGTACCAAAAAGCGCCGAGTCGAAAGGAATGATCGCAGCCGGATCCATTTCGAGAGCTTTGGAGAAGTCGGAGGCCTTGATCTCCGGCCGCTTCGGCATTCCGACCTGATTGAGACAGTAGAAGGGCCGATGGTCGTTCGGCCGCGCCGCGCGCAGCAGGTCGGAAAGGTTTTTGGCATTACGCAGATTCGCGAGGTCAGGCGCGCAGACGATAAGGATGTCGTCGGCTCCGATCAGCGTCTGACGCGCCCAGCCCGACCACACATGCGGGACATCGAGCACGACACAGGGAATGCTGGAGCGTAGCGAATCGAAAATCCCTTCAAACGCCTCCGCGCCGAAATCATAGACGCGGTCGAGCATCGCCGGCGCGGCGAACAGGCTGAGATGATCGGTGCACTTCGTAAGCAGACGGTCGACGAAATTCTGATCCACGCGCTCCGGCGAGAAAACAGCGTCGGCGACGCCCTGGGTGGGATCCTGATTGAAATCGAGACCGGCCGTCCCGAAAGCAAGATCGAGATCGGCAATGACGGAATCGATCCCGAGATGACCGGAGGTCGCCCAGGCGATGTTGTGGGCGATCGTCGAGGCGCCGACGCCGCCTTTGGCGCCGACCACGGCAATGACGCGGCCCACTTTCTTGGCGTCGGGATCGGAAAACAGACCGCAGACCGCGCGCACGACGTCTATCGCGCTGACCGGCGCGATAAGATATTCGCTGACCCCGCGCCGCATCAATTCACGATAGAGATGCACATCGTTCATGCGCCCGATCACGATGACCCGTGTGCCGGGATCGCAGTAATCGGCGAGTTGGTCGAGATTGTCGAGGATTGCCCCGCGCTTCTCGGTTTCGAGTATGATCACGTTCGGCGTCGGCGCGGACTGATAGGCCTCGACGGCAGCCGTCGCGGCGCCCATCTGCACCTTGATATGCGCCTTGGCGAGATGGCGATCCTCGCTGGCGTTCTGGACCGCCGTCGCGGTTTCGACTGAATCACAGAAGGCCTGAACCGAGACCCGTGGCGCCGGCGCGATGTGCTCGTCGCGGCGCGGAAGGTGTACTTCGACATCCTCATCTGTGGCTTGCATGGCGTTGGTCATTGGTTGTCCAAATCTCTGTCGCAGTCTCTATCCAAATCACTCGCGGCGTGGCGCACCGGCGCCGTCATCCGCGCATAGCGCTATTTACCGAGGTCGCTGATCTTGGCCTTGTCGCCGGCGGGGTCAGGGGAGGACGTCGTGTCGCCCTTGCGGTACTTGTCGAGCACAGCGTTACGCCGGGGTGCAGAGGCCGACGTTTCGGCGCGCGGTTGTACGAGATCGACCGGATCGGCAACCATGGAGGCGAGATTGCGCTGGCTGGCACATCCGAAATTCCAGTATGGCTTGTTGGACATGTCTCCGGAATCGTAGGACGGCCCAATGCTCTGCGGCCATAATCCGCAAGGGCCGGCCTGCGCGGCAACGCGCGGATAGCTGATGCGGATCGGGGCGACCGGGCTCGTGCCGCCGTCATAACCGCGCACGACCATGCCACGTCCCAGCACGCCGGAAGCGGCGAGGATCGCACGCACTTCATGCAGCGTTTCACCGGCAGCACGCGCATTCGGCGAATGGATCGGTTGGTCGATGATCAGACCAGCGGTCCCCTCGCGCCGCCACGACCCGGCAAAGGCCAGGACCTGCGCGCGTTGGGTCGGCGTCAGTCCGCCGCGGCCGGTGCCGACAAACACTTCGAGGGTCTGCGGCTTCTCCGTCAACGTGATCGGATGGCGCTGCCGATAGTCCGATGGAGTCGATTCGGAGATGTCGGCGCTCCTCGTGGTGTAACAACCGCCGAGAGACGCGGTGCCGACGAGCACGACCAGTGCCCGCCCGAGCACGATCAGCGGCGTCCGGCGCCCCGTCTCAAGTTGTTTGCGCGAAGCCATCATGCGTCTCCAAAGCGGACAGGTCAGTCGAGAATGAAGCCATAGGCTCCGTGATAGGCCTTCTTGGATCCGGGCGCGTTGTTGCGCGGCCCGGGCACCCCGTAGATGCGGTTAAGGCGGCCGAGAAGGATCGCGGACGGATCGGAGGGGTCGACGAAGCCATCATCCGGCCGCGAGAGATCCTTTTGCGCGACGGCGCGCACGACATAGGGCGTGACCAGGACCATGAGTTCGGTCTGGCGGTTCACGAAATCGCGGCTCTTGAACAGGGTGCCGAGGACCGGCAATTGCATCAGCCCCGGCAGGCCATTGATTTGCTGCTTCGTCGTTTCCTGGAGCATGCCGGCGAGCGCCAGCGCACCGCCTGAGGGGATTTCGACAACGGTCTGAGCGCGGCGCGTGCGGATCGACGGGACCGTGAGGTTCTGCGTGGTGCCGGGCAAAGCGATGGTCAGCGCGTTGTCGGTTGAGAGATCGGAGACTTCAGTCATCACCTTGAGGCTGATGCGTCCTTCCGACAGCACCACCGGGGTGAAAGCAAGGCTGACGCCGAATTTCTTGAATTCGATCTGCGGCTGGCAGACCGGCGGCGACTTCGAGGTATCGCAGCTCAGGCCGCTCGGGATGGGGAATTCGCCACCGGCGACGAACGTCGCCGATTCGCCGGAGATCGCCGTGAGGTTCGGCTCCGCCAATGTGCGGATCACACCGGCGCGCTCCATCGCGCGCAATGTTGCGCTGACACCCCGAAACGTACCCGTTACCGCGCTGTCGCTCAGCGTCTGGCCGAAGGCAGTGAACGGATTTGTCTGGTTGAAATTGACGACTGACGTGCCAAAGCCGAGCGAGCCGTTCACATCGATGCCGAGCTGCTTGACGATATCGCGCTGGACTTCCGCCACGGTGACTTTCAGCATCACCTGATCGCGGCCGCGCGTAACGAGGCCGTTCACGACTTTCGTGCCGTCACCAACGAGGCTGACGGCAGCGTCATAGGCTTGCTGCGATTCCTCGGGGCTTGAAACGCTGCCCGAGATGATGACGCCGTCGCCCAGGCCTTCGACCTGGATCGACGCACCGGGCAGGAGGCGCTTGAGCGCCGCACGCACGCCGTTGAGGTCGCGCGTGACGGCGATGTCATAGCCGGCGATCTGATGCCCCGCGGCATCGAAGAAGAAGACATTGGTCTGGCCGCGCGCGACGCCGATCAGATAGGCGCGCCGCGCGGTGCGCACGACGGCGTTGGCGATCTTCGGGTCGGCTACGAGCACGTCCTTGACGTCCTGCGGCAGATTGATGATGACGGATTTTCCGACCCCGAGGTCGATCGACGTCAGATGGGCGCCGTGATGCGTCGCCTGGGCAATGTCCGGCCTGTCGGCCGCCGAGCCCTTGAGCGGCAGCGCGCCGGCAAGGATCGCGCCGAAAAGCGCAAGCGTCGCGATACGAAGGGGGCTTGGATGCAGCATGTCCTGGTCCTTGGCTCGTTATTTCGCGGACGCATGAGAGCTGACGCCGTAGCGAACCACGTTGATGCCGGTCCCTTGGGATCTTTCGATCGAACCTGACTTCTTGTCGTTGTCGGTGATGCTGCGCAGCGCCAGCGACAGCGATCCGCGCTGGCGCGACACGGCCAGCGTTTCCGCCTGCCCGGGGTTCAGCTCCAGCGTCGCGGTCTTTCCGACCACGACTTTCTGGCCGTCTTTTTCGCCGATGGTCTGGTCAATCGCCAGAACGGTGACGTTGCTCAGGATGGTTTCGCTGGTGAAAGCCTCGCGACCGCCCCCAGCATCGCCGCGGCGCGACAGGATGACGTCGACATGGTCGTTCGGCAGAATGAAGCCGCCGGCACTCGATTCCGCAGAGATGTCGGTCGAGATGGCGCGCATGCCACTCGGCAGAATCGCCGCCATGAAACCCGAGCCGTGGGCCTTGATCAGCTTGGCTTCGCGAATCGGCTCACCTGTTGCGAAAGACGAGCGCGCGATCGAACCGCTAAGGTCCTTTATCGCGTTGGGCTCCTGGCTCTTGCGGATAAAGCTCGGTCCGGCCGCGGCCGTCGGCCAGATCTGCCATTGCAAATCCTTCGCGGCCACGGTCTGCCCGACGCCGACATCGGACCGCGCAACAAGAACATCGACGGTGTCGAGAGTGGCGACCGGTTTGACGGGGGCTGGAGCCACGTGCTTTTCGGATCGTCCGGCCAGCACCGCGGCAAGAAGGCCGGCGGAAAGGGCAACGCCCAGGACAACAATACGAGCGGCTTTCATACGCTTACAATCCACATGACAAAGGGCGACGGGACGCGCCGCTCAGACGGGATTTGACCACGCAATAGTCAAAGCATGGTTAATCGTGCGTATCTAAATCGAGTTAACGAGATATTGTCCGGGCCGGACCACGGCCGGGACGGACCGCCATCGGGCTGTCGCGAGATTAGCGTTGGTGACGCCTCTGCCGCGCGGCAAAACCCCGGCGGACGCGGATCAAGTGAACAGGATTTCTGCCGAAGAGATGCAGCCGGCGCGGTGTCTTTCCCGGCCTGCCGCGCTCACGCCGCCGCGTTCATCCAGAAGGTGTGCGGATAGACCAGCAGTGCGGCGATGGCGAGCGCGATCCCGTAGGGGATGCCGGTATCCTTCTGATGCAGATGCACCACCCATTGCTGGCTCGCAAGAAACGGCGGCAACGCCAGCAAGCGGAATTGGAGGATGAGCAGTGTCAGCGCGCCGCCGATCAGCGAGGCGTAAAGCGAATATTCAAGCAGGTGGCCAAATCCGAACCACAGCGCGGTCGCTGCCGCCAATTTGGCATCCCCGCCGCCGATCCATCCGCGCGAGAAGAACCCGAAGGTGATGACCAGCACCAGAAGAGCGGCGGCCAGATGCATGCCGACCTGCGCAAGCGGAATGTTCATGATGATCGCAAGCAGGACAAACCCCGCGATCACCACCAAACAGACGCGGTTCGGGATGGTCATGGTCAGAAGATCGCTTGAGGCGGCAAACGCCATCAGCGCCGGAAAGAGCAGGATACCGAGAAGCTGAGCTATCACGTGTCGTCCTTTCAGTCCGAGATTCGCAATCCGGGGCGCGGCATCCGTTTGTCATTGTCGACCACCATAATCACAGGGTCTTGCTGTTCTGTTACGCGATGCAAAACAACGAAGGCCGCCAGTGCGACCGACGGCCTTCGCTCAGACAGCCGCCAGCCTTACGAAAGGATGGGGCGGGTGGACCACGGAGCTCCAGAGTCTCATTCACCACCCGTTAAGCCTTCGCCAAATGCGCAGGCAAAATTAATGGCAAAGCTGCGAAATAGCGTGGCGATACCGAGCCAGCGAAGAGCCCAGTCACATAGCGAAAAGGCTCCGGCGCGCTGCCGGAGCCTCTTCAATCAGATCGACAAAGTCGGATCTATTAGCTGCCAAGGGCAGTGTTGATGCTTGTGAAGATGGTATTGAGCTTGGTACCAAGGGTCTGCACGGCGACGATGATGGCGACGGCGATGCCGGCGGCGATGAGACCATATTCGATCGCAGTCGCGCCCGACTCGTCCTTAACGAAGCGCTTGAGAAGAGAATTCATTGGGTACTCCTAAGGGTCCACACGGTGCTGTCTGAGCAAACCCCTCAGACTGTTATGACCAGTCTTTCGGGATTGCCTTGGACCCTACGCGGGCCTGATTGCGCAGCCGTTAATTTGATCGCCGAATTTGCCTGTATCGCGCCGGTTTTGCTACGTAGTTAACATCTTATTTCAGGAATATCCGAATCACTCGGCTCCACCCGGGAGGCTTGGCAGCTCCGTCGCGACCGGCATTTAACGAGCCGCACGCGCTGCATTGCGATCAACAAAGTCCGCCAGCCGTGAGCGACGACGGAGCCGGCAAGCGATTCATTTCGCGGCGATTTTAGTTTGAACCAATGCAAAATCGTGATCGCGATAGACGCTAAATATTAGAACCTGATGGTGTCGCAAAGCGACTGCATCCCGTCGGCGCCAGCCTCAGGCACAATTCCAGCAAAATCCCGGGGCGGGTATTTCCGGTTCGTTCACCATTTTTCGTCAATATGCGCGCGGTGCGATACGTGGGATGCGGGATTCCGTATCGCGCATGAGCGAAAGCGTCCTTGACGATCAGGCTTAGACGATCAAGCTAAAATGTAAGCGCCGGCCGTTGCCGGCGACGGTGGATCGGAGTCGAAATGATGTTGCGTTTTGCAAGACCGGCAAGGTCTCAACCGATCTCCCTTGTCCTGCTTGTTTTGTCAGTCGCCCTCGCCTGCGGTCTTTTCGCCGCCGAAGCCGCCGCCGGGACGGCCATCAAACATCCCGATGCGAAGGACCTCCAGGCTAACGGCTCGCCCGCCGAGCAATCCGATCCGGTCGTCGTTCACGTCGATCAGGCAAAGCTTATGCCGATGCCGGATCATGTCGGCACGATCATCGTCGGGAATCCGCTGATCGCAGACGTCGCCTTGCAGCCGGGCAATCTGCTTGTCGTCACCGGCAAGGGCTTTGGGGTCACCAATTTCCTTGCGCTCGATCGCTCCGGCAAGGTGCTGAGCGAACGCCAGATCCAGGTCAAGGGACCGCAGGACAACGTCGTCGTGGTTTACCGTGGCGCGGAACGAGAGTCTTATAGCTGTCTCCCGACATGCGAACGCCGGATCACCCTCGGCGATGGGCCAAGCTATTTCGATTCCGTCCTCAACCAGTCGACGACCCGCAATGGCCAGGCATCCAGCGGCTCGGCTGGCTCCGCGTCGGCAGCGCCGCGCTAAGCCCGATCCGACTTCCTTGAGTCGGGCGTCATCGAACGAGGCGCCGCAGCGCGCTTGGCGATGCCGCTGCGGATCTGATCCCGTCCATTCAGGAAAATAAACGGCCGGACTAACCGGCAAAACTTTGCGGCGGACGTCGTGTACGCGACGTCGCAGACGTGCGGCGTTAACTGGCGGTTAACGCGATATGCGGAAATCCCCGTATCAATTGAACTGTTAACACAGGTCTCTTCAGTAAAGTCGCCCATGGATAAAACGCGCGGCACGTCCTGCGCATGCACGCGGCGAGATTGCTGCTTTGCGTGAATGCCCTGCGGACGGCGGAGATTGGGCAGACTGAAATGAAGATTGCTGACGCATTCGGCCATTGCCGCCGATCCAGGGCAGTTTCGGCTTTCGCACATTTGGCGCACAGCTTCTCACGGCGCAGCGACGGTACGGCCGCGGTCGAATTCGCGTTTGTCTTCGTGCCATTCATTGTGCTGCTGGCCGCAATCATCCAAACCGCGTTTGTCTTCTTCGCGACAGAAGCGCTGGAGACGGCGACCGCAGATGCCGCGCGACTCGTCATGACTGGCCAGACGCAGGGCTGGACACAGGATCAGTTCAAAGCCCAGGTCAACCTTCAAGTCTGTCCTCCCGGTCAGCTTACCGGTCTCTTCGACTGCAATAAACTCTATGTCGACGTGCAGAAAAAAAACTCCTTCAGTGCGATGGATAGCTCTCTGCCGCCCGTTGTGAACGGCAAGTATCAAACAGGTTTTGACTCAGGAAGCGCCGGATCGATCATGCTCGTTCGCTTGATCTATCAGCTTCCCGTCTACGCTTTTAATTTGCCGTTCTTCGACAGTTCGATAAATTTCGATCTCTCGAATGTCGGCGCGAATCATCGAGTCATAGTCGGCACGGCCGCGTTCTGTAACGAGCCCTTTACGGGAGGCACCTCCGTTACAGGGTGTTCTTCGGGGAGCAGCGGCACATGAAATCGCTTCGACACCTCAGTCGACTGGCGCGGCGGCTATCAACCGACGATGGCGGCGTTTCCGCCGTGGAATTCGCGCTGATCCTGCCGGTGATGCTTCTTCTCTACCTCGGCGGCGTACAAATCTCCCAAGCCGTGTCGGCGGACCGCAAGATCACTTTGGCGGCACGCACGATCGCCGACCTGACCTCGCGGTACTCGCAGGTCAGCGATGCCGATGTCGCCAATATTCTCAGTGCCGGCGCCGCGATCATGGCACCGTTTTCCGCCACGCCGCTGGCGGTCACCGTGAGTTGTCTCACCGTTGATGCCACGGGCAAGGCCACGGTTTATTGGAGCAAGACGGTCGGTGGGCCCGCTATTCGCCAGAAGGGCGATGTCGTCACTTTGAAGTCTCCGCTCAACACTCCTAGCACGAGCGTGATCTGGAGCGAAGTGACATACGGATACAAGCCGGCGGTCGGCTATGTCATCACCGGCACGCTCAATCTCCATGACGAAATGTACATGCGCCCGCGTGTCTCCGACACTGTCACGCCGACGAACTTCTAAGCGGAAGTCGGTCGGCGGCGTCAGAGGATCGGCAGAGCCGTCGTCGACTTGATCTTCTCCATGGCGAAACGCGACGTGACGTTCTTGAGCGGTACGGTCGCGATCAGCTTTTTGTAGAACGTGTCGTAACCCTGGATGTCGGGAACGACCACCCGCAGCATGTAGTCGACATCGCCGGCCATGCGGTAGAATTCCATCACCTCGGGCATCGCACCCACCGTATCGGCGAACTGTCCCAGCCATTCGCGGGAATGATCGCCAGTTTCGATGGAGACGAACACGGTGATGCCGATCCCGAGTTTGTCCTGATCCACAAGTGCGACGCGGCGCAGGATGATGCCTTCCGCCTCCAGCTTCTGGATGCGCTTCCAGCACGGCGTTGAGGAAAGGCCGACGCGGCTGCCGATCTCTGCTACGGAAAGAGAGGCGTCCTCCTGCAGGACGGACAAAATCTTACGGTCGATGGCATCCATGGCAGCCCCCAGAAACGAAATAAAATGCGCCCCATTGCGCAGATGATAGAAAATTTTATTTTTTTATGGCTGGAAAACGCTTATACGAGAAATATATTCCTGGTTCAACCATATCGTCGCAAGAGTTACGCTTGTCCGCGCCGACCGCACGACAAGCGATTAAGGCAGAGACCATGACATCTCCCCGTCGCGTCAATTTCACCGGCGTGTCCGCCGGTTTGGTTCTGGTATTCGGTGTCCTCCTAGCCAGCGCCATGCCGGCGCGCGCGGCTGATCCGCTCGTCTCCGCGGCATGGCTCAAGCAGCACCTCAACGATCCCAATGTCGTCGTGCTCGACGTGCGCTCGGTGATCGACGGCGGCGGGACCGAAGCCTATCTCAAGGGACACATCCCCGGCGCCATCCACACCGACTACGACAAGGCCGGTTGGCGGGTCACACGCCAGGACGTTCCGCTGATGCTGCCGACCGTACCGGAACTGGAAAAGCTCGACGGCGAGACCGGCATCGTGGAGACCAATCACGTCGTCGTCGTTCCGGCCGGCGTCAGCGCCACGGATTTCGGCTCGGCGGCGCGCGTCTACTGGACGCTGAAATATCTCGGCATGAAGGAGCTTTCGATCCTCGACGGCGGCTACGCCGCCTGGACGGCCGACTCGAGCAATCCGGTCGAGACCGGGATGAAGACGCCCTCACCGCAAATCTTCACAGCCCAAGTCGACAAAGCGATCCTGGCGCAGGCGCCGGATGTCGAACGGGCGATCACGGACAAGGACGTGACGCTGGTCGATTCGCGCAGCACCTCCTATTACACCGGCAAGGAGAAGGCGCCGACGGCCGCCGCCTATGGGCATATTCCTGGTGCCGTCGATGTCGACAATGCCTCGCTCTACGACACGGCGACCAACCGTCTCAAGCCGAAAGCCGAACTGGCCAAGCTGGTCAACAAAGTGGCTCCGGACCAGCCCGCCGTGACCTATTGCAACACCGGCCATTGGGCGGCGATCGACTGGTTCGTGCTGTCGGAGGTTTTGGGCCGCAAGAACACGCGCCTTTATGCCGGCTCGATGGCCGAGTGGTCGCATGATCCCAAGCGTCCGATCGCATCGTCGCGCACCAAGCTCGACGATCTCAAGAAAGCGCTCGGGCTCGGGCAATAAGAACGATCGGCAAAAAACATGATCCCGAAAAGCTCGCCCTCGGAGTTGATCCGCCACGCCTGATCCGAGGGTGCGAAGCGGTTTTCGGACCAGAGCGTCGTGTTTCAATTCAGTTGCGCGGCGATTCTTCTTTTGAAGGCCGGACCATCTGATGGTCCAGCCAGACCAAAACATAACCCGCCGCTAGAAATCCCAGCGCCATCAAGAGCGCGGTCGTTGCCGTTTGCATCCAGCCGATGCGCGCCACATCCATGAAAGGATAGGCGTAGATGCCTTCCATGGCTCCGCGTGCCAGCGCGTACACGAAATACGCCACCGGGAGGATGAACCAAAGCCATGGATCGCTGGCGCGAAGCATCCCCTTGGGCGCGAAGACCAGCCAATACAGCGGGACCAGAATCGGCGTCACGGTGTGCAGCAGCAGATCGGCCAGTTTTGCGCCGCCGCTGAGTTCGATCATGCCGCGCAGCAATAGCCAGTAGATGACCCCGACAAGCAGCATGGCGAGGGTGACGCCGCCAAGCAGCGATGCCGAACCGAGCCTGTCGCGATTCACCGCGATGCGCGTGAACAGCAGCGCGGCGAGAAAATTGGCGATGATGGTGAAATAACGGAACATGATCCAGAGCGTGACACCAACCGATGTCTGCTGCTCAAAGCTGGCGTTGAATTGAACCGCCATGCCGATCCAGGCGACCAGCGCGATCAGCACCGCCGCGGCGCGTGACACCCCCGTCCCGATGCCCATCGATCACTCCCCGATTCGATTGCTCCGCACGCAGCAGCATGAATAGCATCGCAGCCGATCGGACTGCATTCTCAGGTATAAGGCAGACCCGCCATCTGCAGACCGGCATAAAGCACGGCGACGACGGCGATGAGAATGTACGGGCTTGAGCGGGTGAAGTAGAGCACGACCGTGGCGACGCCTATGGTGGCGAAGCCGATCAATTCCGTATGCGCGGCCCGCGCCACGGCGAGCGCCCCGGCGAAGATCAGTCCGACCGCGACCGGCAGCAATCCCCGTTCGATCGCCGCGCGCCAGGGCGAGCCGGCATTGCGTTGCCACCAGTTTGCCGCGACATAGACGAGAATCGACGAGGGAATGAAGACCGCCAGTGTCGCGGTCAACGCGCCCCAAAAACCATAGACCTGCCAGCCGATGAGCGCGGCGATGAGTGTGCTCGGTCCCGGTGCCGCACGCGAGACCGCAAACATGTCGGTGAAATCCTGGTTCGAGAGCCAGCCATGCACATGCACCGTCTGGTTCTGGATGTCGGCGACCGTCGCCTGGCCGCCGCCGAACGACAAAAGCGACAACGGCGCGAAGACCATGATGAGACCGAGAAGCCGGTTGTCGTCCATGCCGCCTATTTCCCTGCCTGTTCAGAATCCGAAGCCGGCGGTGCGGCTGTCGCTCCTGCCTGATCCCGACGTCTGGCCTTGTGCGTGCGTTCCCAATAGGCGGCGGCGATGCTCAGAGGCACCGCAACGGCAACGACCGGCACCATCGAAATCCGGAAAATGCCGACCGCGGTAAAGGTCGACAGTGTGATGACCAGCGTGAGCAGATCGCGATCGAGCCGCAACGCCACTTTCAGCCCCACCGAGAGCGTCGCACCGACGCCAATGCAGGCGACGCCGGTGAGCACGGCATGCGTCGTCGGGTAATCGCCGAACAGACGGTAAAGGAGGCCGAGCACGAGAATAATGCAGAACGCCGGCGCCACCATGCCGAGAACAGCCGCCGTCGCGCCGAGGCCGCCGGAGAGTTTCATCCCGAGATAGAGCGCAAGGTTGACCGGGTTCGACCCCGGCAGCACCTGCGCGATGGTGAAGCCCGACAGGAATTCACGCTCCGACAGCCATTGATGGTCTTCGATGATGGCGCGATGCATCCAGGCCTGCGTGCTGCCGCCAAAGGCCAGGACCCCGATGCGCAGGAAGACGCCGAGGACACTGAGCGCTGGAACGTGATGATGTCCCTCCGACGGCGTTTCGCCGCCCGACTGCGCTGCCGGTGCCTCCGATGATGTCATTCCTGCTGGTCCCTCGCCTTTCTTCGCGGCATTTCGCCACGCGTCCGCGCCGGCTTGATGCACCCGCCCCAGAGGCCCTTCAAGCGGAATTTTTCGGCGCGGCGGCGTCCACAGATCGGGTCGCGGATCCGGTCGCGCCGCGCGCCCGATAAACGCTCCGACCCGAGCGCTCCGTGCCGGAATGAAGTATCGTTCCGCCGATGCATTCCATTCGCGATCCTTTTCCCTCACGAGACCCGGTTCGTGCCGGCGGGTTGGGGACATTGCCGGCAGGCGGCCCGGGTTCCGCGTCACGCCACACCGAGTCCGTGCCGTTCATGGCCTTTCGCCCCGCCACGCAGGCGGCCGTGGCGGCGGGGTTTTTTGTCGCCTATGTTGCGCTCGAATGGCTGAGCTTCATCCACGAGGAAGACACGCTTCCCGTCACGCCGTGGAATCCCGGTCTCGGCGCTGTTTTCGCGCTGATGATGATATCGCGTCCCATGGGCGCGCTCGTGCTGTTCGCCGGCGTCGTCGCGGCGGAAGTGTCGGTGCTCCAGAGCACTTTGACATGGTCGTCGATCTTCGCTCTCGGCGCCCTTCTTTCCTTGAGCTACGTGTCCGTCGCCGCGCTCGCGCGGCGCGTCTGGCGCCTCGATGTGCAACTCGTCCATCTGCGCGATGTGCTGTTGCTGCTCGGGACCGGCGCGGCCGGCGCCTGCATCGCCTGTCTGCTGCTCACGACTTTCTTTGTCGTCACCGGACAGTTGCCCCTCGCCGATGCGCCGCGGGCAGCCGTTCCGCTGCTCGTCGGCGATGTCATCGGCATTTCGGTGACGACGCCGCTCCTTCTGCGTTTCGTCTTTCGCAGGCGGCATTTGGCGCGCGAGCGCGCGGCGGCCCTCGCTCCGGAAATTTTCATCTACGTCCTGGCAATTGGCGCAGCGCTGTGGACGATCACCTGGGGTGGCGCAGCGCGTGGCCCGACCCTGTTCTATCTTCTGTTCATTCCCATCGTCGTCGCCGCCGTGCGTCATGGACTCGACGGCGCCTGTCTCAGCCTGTCGGCGGCGCAGATCGGCCTCGTCGCAGTCTTGTATTGGCAGGGATCGGATGCGGAGGCATTCACGCAGTACCAGACCCTGATGACGGTGCTCACCGTAACGGGCCTGATCGTCGGCGTGGCGGTGAGCGAACGGCGCAATTCGCTTCGTCTCGCGCGGCAGGCGCAGGCGCGACTACGCGACAAGGAGAGCGAGGCAGCACAGGCCGCACGTTTCAATCTTGTCACCGGGATGGCATCGGCGCTCTCGCATGAGATCATGCAGCCGATGACGGCCGCGCGCGCGCATGCCCGCACCGCGCAGCACATCCTGCAATCGCCGACACCGGATCTTGACCGGGCGGCGGCAAATCTCGCCGACATGATCGCGCAGATCGATCACGCCGGCGGCGTCGTACATCGCATGCGTGACTTCCTCCGGCGCGGGCAACCGCATGTCTCGACCCTGGACACGCCGGCCCTCCTTGCCGAGGCCATGATGCTGATGCGCGCGGACGCCAGCGCGCGTCGCGTGCGGCTGGACCTGGAGATCGATCAGCCCTTGCCGTCCGTGCATGGCGACCGCGTCCAGATCACGCAGGTCATCCTCAACCTTGCACGCAATGCCTTCGAGGCGCTGGTCGACGTCGGACGCAAAGACGCCTGCGTGCGCATCATCGCCCGTGCGCAGATGGAGGACGACCGCGCCGTAGGTGTTACCGTGGCCGTTATCGACAATGGTCCCGGCATCGACGCCGCCCGGGCCGAAACGCTATTCACACCCTTGAGCACGTCGAAAGACGATGGGCTTGGCCTTGGACTTGCCATTTGCGCCGCGATCATCGAAGCCCATGGTGGCCGCATCGAACTCCATAGCGGCACACCCGGTGCGACCGAATTCCGCTTCACCCTGCCCGCCAGCAAAGCCTCCTGAATAAAGACTCCCGAATGATGTCAGCTCCCGCCCCCGGCAAAACGGACACCAGCGTGCCGACCGTCTTCGTGATCGACGATCAGCCGGCGGTCCGTCGCGCACTCGGCGAAATGCTCGGCGTGTTCGGCTTCCGCGTCATCCTTTACGCCAGCGCCGACGCATTTCTGGACGGCAACACGCTGGCGGACCCGACTCCGAACGGCTGCATTGTCGCCGACGTGCGCATGCCCGGCACCGACGGCATCGCGCTCGTGCGTGAACTCGTCCGGCGCGCTGTGACGCTGCCCGTCATCCTGATTTCCGGACATGCCGACGTGCCGATGGCGGTCACCGCAATCAAGGCGGGTGCGGAGGATTTCATCGAGAAGCCGATCGATGACGCGGCCCTGGTTGCCGCCATCAACCGCGCCTTGATGCGAACGCTGCATGCGGCCGGCACGCAGCGCACCCATGCCGATCTCGAGGCCCGCTTCGGCCGCCTGACGCCGCGCCAGATCGAGATTTTCGATCTCGTGGTGCAAGGCTTCACCAGCCACGCCATCGCCGAACACCTGACGTTGAGCGTGCGCACGGTGGAAAGCTATCGCGCCGAGGTGATGAGCAAGATGCAGGCGGAAAGCGTCGCCGTGCTGGTGCGGCAGGCGGTCCGGCTCGCGCGTATCGCTCCGTAACACTCCTCCTGCACCGTAAATCTACCACCCCGGCGATGCGGATACCGGCACGCGTGAGCGCACATTAGTTTCGGCGCAAGATTTCGGCGGGATGGCTCTGCTTCGGCACAAGGCACGTTCGAGCAGACCCGGCGAATTCAGGAGAACGCCGATGTCCAGCTTCTTGATAGACCACGCCCCGCTTGTGCGGGCCCGGATGGCACCGCCGCGTCTGGCCAACCCCGCCGTCCTGCTGTTTGCCGCCGCGACTCCGCTGATGATCGTGGCGTGGCTTGCACCGCCGACGCTGATCGCGCCGATGATCTGCCTGTTCGGACTCATGATGGCCGCGTTGATGGCCGTCTTTGCCTGGGCGGCCGGCGAACGGAGACATGCATCCGGCCTCACGGCCTGGGACATTGCCGGCCTCCTCACCCTGGGCGGCATTATCGCCGGATCGGTCAGCAGCGCCGAACAGGCCATGACGCTCTTCGGCCTCGCGCCTTAACCCGCCGCGCAGAGATGACGAACCCCGCGTCCTGACGCGAAAGACTTTTTCACGACCAGACCGGGCCCCTCTGGCGGCGTTCCTGCGCTGCGATGTCGGACTGGACAATCCAGAGGATGGCCTCGCGTATGAACGATCTTTTCTCCTATTTTTCTCCCGATCATCTCGCACAGCTTTTTTCCGCGGAAGCACTGGCGGCGCTGGCCCAGGTCATCATGGTCAACCTGGTGCTCTCCGGCGACAATGCCATCGTCATCGGCCTTGCCGCCGCGGGCTTGCCGAAGGAGCAACGCGGCAAGGCCATCCTCATCGGCATCGTTGCCGCCACCGTGCTGCGCATCGGCTTTGCCGGCGCGGCGACCCAGATCCTCAAGATCGTCGGGCTGCTGTTCGCAGGCGGCCTGCTGCTGCTGTGGGTGTGCTGGAAGATGTGGCGCGAACTGCGCGAGGCGCCGGCCCACGCTGCCGACGATCCCCTCGATGGCATCGAGATCAATCCCGATGGCAGTGCCAGCGCACGCGGCACGCAAAAGACTCTCATGCAGGCGACCACGCAGATCGTCGTCGCCGACGTGACCATGTCGCTAGACAATGTGCTCGCAGTCGCGGGCGCGGCGCGGGAACATCCACTGATCCTGGTGTTCGGACTGATCCTGTCGATCACGCTGATGGGCGCGGCCGCGAACTTCATCGCAAAGTTGCTGCAGAAGCACCGCTGGATCGCCTATGTCGGCCTGGCGGTGATTCTCGTGGTCGCCTGCGACATGATCTGGCGCGGCGCGGTCGAACTCCAGCCGATCGTCGCCAGTCTGGCCGGCTTCGCCTGAGCGGGACAGCCGCCCCGGAATCCTTGATCGCCTTGACGTCGCATCCGCGGCCGGACGCCATGCGCCCGGCCTTCACGGACAAGCGCCCATGCTCATGCGCCTTCACGGACATGTGTCATCCGGGTCGTAACGCGACGCGGTTCCCGCCGTACATTGTGTGTAGAAACAGAGGTTGCACCGCTCTTTCACGCATCGCCAGTCCGCTATCGGCCCGACACGCGTGCGGTCACCAGACCATCGAATGGAGTCCCCCTATGCGCCATGATACCCCCTCGCGCCCTTCGCTCTTCAAGACGCTCGCCTTCGCCATTCCCGCCACCGTCGCGGCGGTTGCATTCGGGACTTTTGCGCCGCTGTCGGCCTCGGCCGAATCCGCCGTGAAGATCGACCCGCCGAAAATGGAGGCGCCGGCCGGAACCGGCCTGCAGACCGTCATACTCGCCGGCGGCTGTTTTTGGGGCGTGCAGGCGGTGTTCCAGCACGTCAACGGCGTCACCAATGCGGTATCCGGATATGCCGGCGGCGCGCAGAAGGATGCCGCATACGAGACGGTGAGCACCGGACGCACCGGCCATGCCGAGTCGGTGAAGGTCACTTTCGATCCGAAGGTCGTGTCCTACGGCAAGATCTTGCAGGTCTATTTCTCGGTCGCGCACAACCCGACCGAGTTGAACCGGCAGGGACCGGATTCCGGCACCCAATATCGCTCGGAAATCTTCCCGCAGACTGACGCCCAGCGCCAGACGGCCAACGCCTATATCGCGCAACTCAATGCCGCGCATGCGTTTTCGCAGCCCATCGTGACCAAGGTCGATGCAAAGACGGCCGCATTCTATCCGGCCGAGGCCTATCACCAGGATTACGCCACGCTGCACCCGAACCAGCCCTATATCGCCATCAACGACCTGCCCAAGGTCGACAACCTCAAGCAGATGTTCCCGGACCTTTACCGCAGCAAGCCGGTGACGGTGGCCGAGGCGACCGCCCAGCGCTGACAGGCCAGCGGCGGGTTTTGCGCGCGGCGCGGAACACCTATATGAGACACAAGCGAGGACGGCGGGCGGCAAGCCCGCCGTCGTTTATTTTGCGCGGGCGTTGCGGACGGCGATCGCTCATCCGACATCCGACCCGCGGCCATCAAGGACAAGACCCATGCCGAAGAAACCGGGCACCAATCCCAAAGGCGAATTCGTCTTCTTCAACGTCGTCTATGAAGACGGCTCGCAGCGCTCCAACCGGCGCGTGCCGGCCGACCTGCTCGGCGGACTGGACAAGGACGAGCCGGCGCGCGGCTTCATCATGGAGCAGGACCGCGAGATCGCGGAAAAATCCGGCAACGCGCCGCTGGAGATCAAGAGCCTCGCGCGCGTCGCCACGAAGAAGAAGTAAGGCGGTCAACCGCCGCGCACTGCTTCACCCTTACCTGCGCCCGAACCACTTTTGTCATCACCCACCAACGGGTCCGGCCGGAAGCCGGCCCGATGATAAACTCCGGCGGGCGATCTAATAACGGTCTCGGCATGCTTCGATTTGCGTGATGCCCCGCTTTCGCGGGGCATGACAGGACAGATTCGAGAGACGAACGGTAGACCTCAAATCGTCTGGTTGTATTCGCCGACTTCCGGATGCGTGCGGATGACGGCGTCGACCGCCTTGAACATGTCGCGCATGCGCTGTTCGGCCACCGGGCTTTCGACCACGACAACAAGCTCCGGCTTGTTCGATGACGCGCGCACTAGCCCCCAGGTGCCATCTTCGACCGTGACGCGCACGCCGTTGACGGTGACGAGATCGCGGATTTTTTGCCCCGCGACCTTCTCGCCCTTTTTCTCCGCCTGTTGAAAATGCGCGATGATCTCATCGACGATGCCGTATTTCGTCTCGTCGTCGCAATGCGGCGACATGGTCGGCGAGCCCCAGGTCTTCGGCAGCGCGGCGATGAGGTCCGACATTGCCTTGTCGGGATTGCGGTCCATCATGTCGCAAATCGCGAGCGCGGAAATCAGCCCGTCGTCGTAGCCGCGGCCGAACGGCTTGTTGAAGAAATAGTGGCCGGACTTCTCAAACCCCGCGAGCGCGTTGAGTTCGTGCGTGCGGCGCTTCATGTAGGAATGCCCGGTCTTCCAGTAGTCGGCTTTGACGCCGTTCTTCTGCAGCACCGGATCGGTGACGTAGAGGCCGGTGGACTTCACGTCGACCACGAAGGTGGAGTTCGGATGCAGCGTGGACATGTCGCGCGCCAGCATCACGCCGACCTTGTCGGCAAATATCTCCTCGCCGTGATTGTCGACCACGCCGCAACGGTCGCCGTCGCCGTCGAAGCCGAGGCCGACATCCGCCTTGGTGCGCAACACCTCGTCGCGCATGGCGTGCAGCATTTCCAAATCTTCGGGATTGGGATTGTATTTCGGAAACGTATGGTCGAGATCGCAGTCGAGCCGCACCACCTCGCAGCCGATGGCTTCCAGCACCTGCGGCGCGAACGCCGCCGCCGTGCCGTTGCCGCAGGCGCACACCACCTTGAGCTTGCGCTTGAGTTTCGGCCGCTTGGTGAGGTCGGCGATGTAGCGCGCCGGAAAATTCTCCACGAAATGATACGAACCGCCGCCTTCGTTCTTGAACGCGGCGTTCATCACGATCTCCTTCAGCCGCGTCATCTCGTCGGGGCCAAAAGTGAGCGGACGGTTGGCGCCCATCTTCACGCCGGTCCAGCCGTTGTCGTTGTGTGAGGCCGTGACCATGGCGACGCAGGGCACGTCGAGTTCGAACTGCGCGAAATAGGCCATCGGCGTCATCGCGAGGCCGATGTCGTGCACCTTGCAGCCGGCGGCGAGCAGGCCGGAGACGAGCGAGTTCTTCACCGAAGAGGAATAGCCGCGGAAATCGTGGCCGGTGACGATCTCCGGCTTCTGTCCGAGTTCGCGGATCAGCGTGCCCAGCCCCATGCCCAGCGCCTGGATGCCCATGAGGTTGATTTCCGAGCCGAGCAGCCAGCGCGCGTCGTATTCCCGAAAACCGGTCGGTTTGACCAGCGGCTCGGATTCATACGCATAGGTATTGGGCGTGAGCTGGGTTTTGGGCTTGGGAAACATTTAGGTCCTCGGACATGTGGCGGGGCCGCAGTCGTAGCGCAATTGCCGGCCTGCGAAAAGGTTGCGCGAGCGATGGAGGTAAATGCGCTGCCGCGCTTACTGCTCGAGCACGAGGTGGCCGCTGGCGAACTCGTAGCGGTGCAGGCGCGAGAGGAAGGATGTGCCGAGCAGGTTCTGGCTCAACGCCTCGTCGGGCAGCACGATCGCCTGCACGTCGCGCACGCGCAGATCGTCGATCTCGATACTGTCGAGATGCGTGGGTGCGGCCTTGACCACGCCATTCGCAGTCCTGACCAGCGAGGTAAAATCGCTCGGCATCGGGCGCACGCCGAGCCGGGCTGCATCGCCGGAGCGCAACACCACCACCGAGGCGCCGGTGTCGACGATGAAGTCCATCGTCCGGCCGTCGACGCGCGCCGAGACACGGAAATGACCGTTGGAGTCCGGCGTCAGGCTGATGGTGCGGCCGGTGGCGGTTTGCGATCCGGTGTCCGCTTGCGCGACGGTCGCAGCCGGATGCTCCGACGGCTTGAAATTCTGGTCGGCATATTGCGCGAACATCGCCCCGAAGGCGAAGAGAAGTCCGGCCATGATGATGATATTGCGCATAAGGCTTTCCGCGGAACCGCGCCTATTCCTGCCGCAAAATTGATACGCTCTTTTGCGGAATACGCGCCCGCGCGGATCACACCATGCCGGCCTTCAAAAGCCGCTAATGCACTGAAAGTCCGGCCGCGTTTTCCGGCGCACGGTGAGCGCCGCGTTAACCGCACAAACCGCATTTTATGCAATCTTCGATCCCACCGTCCAGATCTCGAAGAATTTTGTGAGGATGCGGGTCATCGAGGACACCGTCGCGGCGCCGACGCGGATCGCACTGTCGCTGTCGCTGCGTCCGGCCCGCACGCCGGTCGCCATGTTGGAGACGATGGACAGGCCAAGCACGCGCAGGCCCAACGCCCGCGCGCGCAAAACCTCCGGCACCAGCGAGAACCCGACGACGTCGGCGCCGAGTTGGCTTGCCGCCTTGATCTCCGCTCGCGTCTCGAAAGTCGGACCGGGAAACCACATCAACGTCGCTTCGTTGACACGGCGGCCGGCCTGGCTTGCGGCCAGCGTGAAGCGCTCGCGCAGCGTCGGGTCGTAGGCCATGGTCATATCGGAAAATCGACCGCGATCGGGATCGGCCACCAGGGGGTTCAGTCCGGTGAGGTTAATGTGGTCGCGCACGGCGACGAGTGCGCCTTCCCCCAGGTCGGCGCGTGTCGATGCGCAGAAGCACACGATCAGCACGGCTTCGGCGCCGAGACCTTTCAAGGTTTCCAGTGGCGCCCGCATGGCGTTGATGTCGCCGGTCTCGTAATAATGACTGCGTCCCTTCATGACCGCGATCCGCGCAGTGCCGATCTTGCCAACGACGACCGCGGCCACTTCGGCGCCGATGCGTGGGAGGGGAAATCCGGGCAAGTCCGTGTAGGGAATGCTGACCGGCTCGGCGATGTGATCGGCGATGGCCGCGAGACCCGTGCCCATGATGACGCCGACATTGATCGGAGCCGCGCCGGCACGCGCCTTGATCACCTCGATCGCGTTAAGGCTCACCTGTTGCATCCCTTGATCCTTCTTATAAGCCGCGAGACTTTAGGCGACCCCAGACCGGCGCGACCAATTCCGCTTGCACGATGCTTAGGCCGCACCCCGTTTCCGGGCCGTTAACCGCCGCGCGGTTTCACGCGGGTCGTTGCCGCAGCGCTCGCAGGGTCGTCGGGCCAGGGATGGCGCGGATAACGGCCGCGCATCTCCGCCTTCACCGCCGCGTAGCTGCCGCGCCAGAACCCGGGCAGGTCGCGCGTGACCTGCACTGGCCGGCGCGCCGGCGAGAGCAGCGCGATAATGAGCGGGATACGCGCCGCGCCCACAGTAGGATGAGTGGCGAGGCCAAAAAGTTCCTGCACCCGAATTTCGATGCGCGGTCCTTCATCCTGGCTGTAGTCGATCGGCACGCGGCTGCCGGACGGTGCCGCAAAATGCGTCGGCGCCTTGCGGTCAAGCTCGCGCAGCAGCGGCGGCGGCACCCGCGCCTGCAACGCCGCGAAAAGATCGTCGGCGCCGATGTCGGACAGCGCCGTCTTGCCCGTGAGGAACGGCGCCAGCCAGGTTTCGATGTCCGCGACGAGCGCCGCATCGGACATGTCGGGCCAGTTCTCGCCTTCGCCTGCATTGCGTTGGCTCGTGCGCAAGAACATGACCCGCTCGCGCCACTGTCGCGAGGTGCTGGTCCAGGGCAGTCGCGCCAGACCGATTGCGCCTATGCCGCGCGCAAAAAGAGTTTCAGCGTCGGCGTCAGCCGGCACCGGAATGATCTGTTCGTGCAGCACCAGTGCGCCAAATTTCCGCCGCCGCCGCGCGCGCAGCGACGCGCTCGCGGTGTCGAACGCGACGTCGACATCAGTCCTGATGCCATCGGCGAAGCGGCTCTCGATTTCCGGCAGGGTGATCGCCGCGGCGAGCAGTACACGTCCTTGCGCGGCAGTGCCGGTGATCTCGGCCACGACCAGAAACCTTTCGCGCGCCAGCGCCGAAACCGGATCGACCCGTGCACCGCGTCCGTTGACGAGAACGAAACTGCCGTCGCCGCGATTTTTTGCAATGCGATCCGGATAGGCGAGCGCGAGAAGCACGCCGGGCGAAAGCATTTCGGAATCGGACGGCGCGCCGCGCTTTGCTGCAACACTTGGGGTCGATGACGCCCAGCGTCCGGCCATGGCGCGGGCTTCTTTTCCCCGCTGCGAACGATCGCGGCGCAATCCATCAAGGCGATGCACGATATCGATGTCGTTGCCGCCGAGGCCGCGCTCGGTGACGATGGCGGCGATCAGCGCGGCATCCCCGGCGGCTCCTTCGCGCGCGCCGTCGACCACCATGCGGGCGAGACGCGGCGGCAAGGGCAATTGACGCAACAATTTGCCCTCTTCCGTGATGTGGCCGTCCGCGTCGAGCGCGTCGAGATCGCACAGCAATTTTCGCGCTTCCGTCAGCGCCGGCAATGGCGGGGGATCGAGGAACGCGAGCGCGGCGGGATCAGCCGCGCCCCATTGTGCGAGATCGAGCATAAAGCCGGAAAGGTCCGCCTCGAGAATTTCCGGCTTCGCGTAAGCTTCAAGCGATGCGGTCTGCGGCTCGTCCCACAGCCGGTAGCAGATGCCGGGTTCGGTGCGGCCGGCGCGTCCACGCCGCTGATCGGCCGCAGCGCGCGAGACTCGCACGGTTTCGAGACGCGTCACGCCGACATCGGGTTCGAAGCGCGGCACGCGCGCCAGCCCGCTGTCGATGACGACACGCACCCCGTCGATGGTGATCGAGGTTTCCGCCAATGATGTCGCGAGCACGATCTTGCGGCGGCCCGCACGCGCCGGTGCAATCGCCGCATCCTGCGCGCCAAGATCGAGCGCGCCGTAAAGCGTGTGCAGATCGATCGCCGGATCATCGAGCCGCTCGCGCAGCCGCGTTGCCGTGCGGTTGATCTCGGCGACACCGGGCAGGAAAGCCAGGATCGATCCAGTCTCGGCCCGTGTCGCCCGCAGGACGACGTCGGCGACCAACGCCTCGATCGGCGCGTTGGCCTCACGCCCGACGTAACGCGTTTCGACCGGATAGGCGCGGCCCAGACTTTCGATCACCGGCGCTGCGCCGAGCAGTTTTGCGACGCGCGCACCATCGAGGGTCGCCGACATCACCAGCAGCCGCAGGTCCTCGCGCGCGGCAAGCGTGTCGCAGGCCAGCGCCAGTCCGAGATCGGCGTCGAGCGACCGCTCATGGAATTCGTCGAACAGCACCGCGGCAACGCCGGTCAGCAGCGGATCGTCGAGAATGAGACGCGTGAACACACCCTCGGTGATGACCTCGACCCGCGTCCGCCGCGATATCTTTGAACCGAAACGCACGCGCAGGCCCACGGTCTCGCCCACCGCCTCGCCGAGCGTCGCGGCCATGCGCGCCGCCGCCGCCCGCGCCGCGATCCGCCGCGGTTCGAGCACGAGAATGCGCCCCTGCGCCGCCCATGGCTCGTCCATCACCACGAGCGGAACGCGCGTCGTCTTGCCCGCCCCCGGCGGGGCGACGAGCACGGCGCAGGCGTGCCGATTCAGGGCATCCGTCAGGGCCCCGAGCGCGTCATCAATCGGAAGTGAGGTGGAAAACTGCCGCATCACGATCCGTTAACATAAACGCCGGATTTGTCGCGCCCCGATTGCGCCCTGCGATCAGGTATTTGGCTGGTTAATGACACCGCGCAGCGCGGCCCACGCGGTAACTGGCATTTCGTTTGCTGCGTAACGCCAAAGAAACCGCAGTCTGCGAGCGTGCGCACCATGATGTACCGAAACGGAACGATGCCGGCCGATAACGAGCGCGTGGCGTGGGTCGACTATGCCAAGGGCTTTTGCATCATCATGGTCGTGATGATGCATTCCGTGCTCGGCGTCGAGGCCGCGGCCGGACAGACCGGCTTCATGCATGTCGTCGTCGAATTCGCCAAGCCCTTTCGCATGCCCGACTTCTTCATGATCTCCGGATTGTTCCTGTCGCGCGTGATCGACCGCGACTGGCGGACCTATCTCGACCGCAAGGTCGTGCATTTCGTCTATTTCTACCTGCTGTGGACGGCGATCCAGTTCGCAACCAAGGCGCCGATGGTTTACGGCGAAGTCGGCGGCGCCGGACTGGCAAAAGCCTATCTGATGACGTTCATCGAGCCTTACAACACCATGTGGTTCATCTACCTGCTGCCGGTGTTCATGGTGACGGTGCGGCTCATCAAGCGCGTGCATCCGGCCATCATCTGGCCGATCGCGGCGGCGCTTGAAATCGCGCATATCGAGACCGGCTGGACCCTGATCGACGAATTCGCCGCCCGTGGCGTCTATTTCTATACGGGCTATGTGCTCGCGCCATACATCTTCGCGCTGGCCGCGCGGGCGCAGGCGCATGTGGCGCGCGCGATCGGCGTGCTGCTCGCCTGGGCGTTCGTCGATGCTTTCTTCGTCTATCAGGGCTGGGCGGACATGCCCTTCGTCGCGCTCGGACTTGGCCTGATCGGCGCGGCCGCCGTGGTGCGCTTCTCTTCGTTGCTGTCGCTCATGGATATATGCCGGCCGCTGCGCTATTGCGGCCGCAACTCCATCGTCATCTACCTCGCCTTCTTCCTGCCGATGGCGACCACGCGCACGCTGCTCTTGAAGACCGGTGTCATCCCCGACATCGGCGTGATGTCGATCATCGTCACGGCGGCCGGCGTCATCGCACCGCTTTGCCTGTTCTGGGCGGTGCGCAACACGCCGCTCTCCTTCCTGTACACGCGGCCGAAGCGGTTCTGGCTCACCGCGCGCCGGCAACCGGCGATGCAGCCGGCGGAGTAGAAGCCAGCATCTGCCGAATCCGTTCAGCGGCAGATTGCATGCGTGCTCCCTTGGTGTCGTACCCGCAAAAGCGGGTACCCAGCGTTTTTCTGCATCCTTTGAACACACAGAGCTGGATGCCCGCTTGCGCGGGCATGACAAGAGGAGGGTAAAGACTGGGAAGGCCGCAATTGAGCGGACGCCCTGCGCCCTGAATGACCCCGGTTGATAATCCGCGCGCGAAAAGCCACATTCGCCCGCGATGCCAAAATCAGCCCCCACAAAACCCCTGAAAGCCGGCGACCACGTCTTCCTGGTCGACGGCTCAGGCTACATTTTCCGCGCCTATCACGCGCTGCCGCCGCTGACCCGCAAATCGGACGGGCTGCAGGTCAATGCCGTGCTCGGCTTCTGCAACATGCTGTGGAAGCTGATGCGCGACATGAAGCCGGAGGAGAAGCCGACGCATCTCGCCGTCGTCTTCGACAAGTCCGAGCACACGTTCCGCAACGAGATGTACGCGGAGTACAAAGCGCACCGGCCGGAAGCCCCGTCCGACCTCATTCCGCAATTCGGCCTCATCCGCGAGGCGGTGCGCGCCTTCGATATTCCGGTGCTGGAACAGAGCGGCTTCGAGGCCGATGACCTCATCGCCACCTATGCGCGGCTGGCCTGCGAGGCCAAGGCGACGACCACCGTGGTCTCGTCCGACAAGGATTTGATGCAGCTCGTCGGCCCGACCGTCATGATGTACGACACCATGAAGGACAAGCGCATCGGGCCTGCCGAAGTGGTCGAGAAATTCGGCGTACCGCCGGAAAAGATCATCGAGGTGCAGGCGCTGATCGGTGATTCCGTCGATAACGTACCCGGCGTGCCGGGCATCGGCGTGAAGACGGCGGCGCAACTCATCGGCGAATACGGCACGCTCGAAGAATTGCTCGAACGCGCCGGTGAGATCAAGCAGCAGAAGCGGCGCGAATCGCTGATCCAATATGCCGATCAGGCGCGGCTGTCGAAGAAACTGGTCACGCTCGACGTGAACGTGCCGCTGGAGATCGGCGTCGCCGATCTCGCCGTGCATGAGCCGGACTACAAGCAACTCGTCGCCTTCCTCAAGGCGATGGAATTCACGACGTTGACGCGGCGCGTTGCCGAGCAATCCGGTATCGAGGCCGCCGAGATCGAGCCCGATGCGCGGCTCATGTCCGGGGCAGCGTTGCCGCCGCCGAGCGAAGCAGAAGCCGCCGAAGCCGGCGTTCCCGACGCCGCCGCGGAACCCGCGACCGCCAAGGCCAAGCCCGCAGCAGCAGCCGGTCCCGGCGAACTGACCCCGACGACGCTTGTCGCCCAGCGCGCCGACAGCGTGCGCAAGCTGCCGTTCGACCGGTCGCGCTATACCATCGTGCGCAGCCTCAAGGACCTCAACGGCTGGATCGCCCGCGCGCAGGATCAGGGTTTCATCGCCTTCGACACCGAGACCAACAGCCTCGATCCCATGCAGGCGGAGTTGTGCGGCGTCTCGCTCGCGCTTGCGCCCAACGAGGCCTGCTACGTGCCGCTTTCGCATCGCGACGGCGGCGAAGGGGCTGGCCTGTTCATGGGCAAGCGCGCCGATAATCAAATACCCGAAGCCGATGCGCTCGCCGCGCTGAAGCCGCTGCTCGAAGACGAGAGCGTCTTGAAGATCGGGCAGAACCTGAAATTCGACTGGCTCATCTTCCGCCAGCGCGGCATCACCCTCGCGCCTTATGACGACACGATGCTGATGTCCTATGTGCTCGACGCCGGACGCTCGGACCACGGGCTCGATCCGCTGTCGATGCGCTACTTCAGCCACAAGACCATCGATTTCAACGAGGTCGCAGGCTCCGGAAAATCCAAGATCACCTTCGACTGCGTTACCGTCGAGAAAGCGGCGGAATACGCGGCGGAGGATGCCGATGTCACGCTGCGGCTGTGGCAGGTGGTGAAGCCGCGCCTGACGGAAGAGCGCGTCACCTCCGTCTATGAGACGCTGGAGCGGCCGCTGCTGTCGGTGCTCGCGCGCATGGAACGGCGCGGCATCATGATCGACCGGCAGACGCTGTCGCGGCTTTCCGGCGAGTTCGGCCAGAAGGCGGCCGGACTGGAAGCGGAAATCCAGGAGCTGGCCGGCCAGCCGATCAATCCCGGCAGTCCAAAGCAACTGGGCGACGTGTTGTTCGGCAAGCTCGGCCTGCCCGGAGGCACCAAGACAAAGACCGGCGCATGGTCGACCGGTGCGCGCGCGCTCGAAGAGCTTGCCGAAATGGGCCACCCCCTGCCCCAGCGCATCCTCGACTGGCGGCAGGTGTCGAAGCTGCGCTCGACCTATACCGACGCTCTGCCGAACTACGTCAATCCGACGACTGGGCGCGTGCATACGAGCTTTTCGCTGGCCGCGACGACGACCGGACGGCTATCCTCGTCGGAGCCGAATTTGCAGAACATCCCGATCCGCACCGAAGAGGGCCGCAAAATTCGCCGTGCCTTCATCGCCGCGCCCGGCATGAAGCTTGTCTCCGCCGATTATTCGCAGATCGAACTGCGGCTTCTGTCCGAAGTCGCGAATGTGCCCGCGCTGCGCGATGCGTTCCGCACCGGCCTCGACATCCACACCATGACGGCTTCCGAAATGTTCGGCGTGCCTATCAAGCAGATGACGCCGGACGTGCGCCGCCGCGCCAAGGCGATCAATTTCGGCATCATCTACGGCATCTCGGCATTCGGCCTCGCCAACCAGCTCGGCATCGAGCGCGGCGAGGCAGGCGACTACATCAAACGCTATTTCGAGCGCTTCCCGGGCATCCGCGACTACATGGATGAGACGAAAGAGTTCTGCCGCAAGAACGGATTCGTCGTCACGCTGTTCGGCCGCAAATGCCATTACCCCGACATCCGCAACAGCAATCCGTCGATCCGCGCCTTCAATGAACGCGCCGCCATCAATGCGCGGCTGCAGGGCTCGGCTGCCGACATCATCCGCCGCGCCATGACGCGCGTCGAGCCGGCGCTGGAAAAGGCCAAACTCAGCGCGCAGATGCTGTTGCAGGTACACGACGAACTGATTTTTGAAGTGCCGGAGGGCGAAGTCAAAAAGACCTTGCCGCTGGTCAAATCGGTGATGGAGGATGCCCCGCATCCGGCCCTGCAATTGCACGTGCCGCTGCAGGTCGAAGCGCGCGCCGCCGATAATTGGGACGACGCGCACTAGACGCCCCGCGTAAACGTTCTTCGTCATGGCCGGGCTTGACCCGGCCATCCACGTCTTGGCGGTTTAAAATGCGTGGATGCCCGGCACAAGGTCGGGCATGACGATGATTTGTTGTCTCGGCATTCATTAATGGAGGGGGTGGCGCGGCGATGCGCCCTGTGGTCCGATAGTGCGGGATTTGCCACGGTCGCTCTTGTCATACGCCCTCTTCCCGAATCCTTGGAGAAACGCCACGCATGCCAAGCCCGGCCCGCATGCCGAAAACCGTTGCGACGCTTGCGGCAGCCACGCTCGCGCTGCTGATCGGCGCGACACTGCCTGCATCCGCCGCCGAAGGCATCGACGGCACCACGATGGCTTGGCCGTGGGCGCTGCCGTTCGTCGGCATTCTCCTGTCGATCGCCACCGGACCGCTGCTGTTTCCAAAATTCTGGCACGCTCATTACGGGAAGATCGCGGCCGTCTGGGCCATCGTCACGCTCGCCGCGATCGCGCTCGCCTTTGGTGTCGCGCCGGCTTTTGAGTCGTTCAATCACGCGATGCTGCTCGAATATGTGAGCTTCATCATGCTCCTGTTCGCGCTCTACACGGTGGCCGGCGGCATCGTCGTCACCGGACAGATCCGCGCGACACCCTGGAGCAATACCGCGATGCTCGCCGTGGGCGCGGTGGCCGCGAGCTTCATCGGCACCACAGGCGCGTCGATGATCCTGATCCGACCGATGATCCGCGCCAACGACGAGCGGCCCTACAATGTCCACGTCTTCGTGTTCTTCATTTTCCTCGTCTCGAATATCGGCGGCTCGCTGACGCCGCTCGGCGATCCGCCACTGTTCGTCGGCTTCCTGCGCGGCGTCGATTTCTTCTGGACGATGCAGAATATGCTCCCCGAGACGGCGTTTCTGGTCGTCATCCTGCTGGCGCTGTTCTTCGCGGTCGACTGTTGGTTCTGGCGGCGCGAGCCGCGCCCCGTGCGCGACGATACCGCGCCACCGCAGAGCCTCGGCCTGCGCGGCATCGTCAATGTCGTCCTGCTCGCCGCGATCATCGCGGCCGTGCTCGCCGCCGCTGCCTGGAGGCCGGGCGTCACGCTGCATGTGCCGGGCGCCGACCTCGCGCTGGAAAACGTCGTGCGGGATATCGCGCTGCTGGTCATCGCACTCTTGTCGCTCGTTCTGACGCCGACCGAGCACCGCGACCACAATGCCTTCACCTGGGAGCCGATCGCGGAAGTGGCAAAACTGTTTGCCGCCATCTTCATCTGCGTCATTCCCGTGCTGGCGATGCTCAACGCCGGCCGCGCCGGTCCGTTCGCCTGGCTGTTGCAGGCGGTGACGGCGGCGAACGGCACGCCGCACGAGATCGCCTATTTCTGGCTCACCGGCATTCTCTCGGCTTTCCTCGATAATGCGCCGACCTATCTGGTGTTCTTCGAACTCGCCGGCGGGAACGCGCAGACCTTGATGACCGATCTCGCACTCACGCTCGCCGCGATCTCATCTGGTGCGGTGTTCATGGGCGCGCTGAGCTACATCGGCAATGCGCCGAATTTCATGGTCTATGCCATCGCGGTGGAACGCGGCATCAGGATGCCGAGCTTCTTTGGCTATATGGCATGGTCGTTCCTGATCCTGCTGCCGCTTTTCGGCCTGCTGACACTTTTCTTCTTTACTGTATCTTGAACGTCTGACACGCGCCGCGCCGCCGATCTCCTGCAACTCCGGACTTCGCTTCCGCCTCATGACCGAACCCACCTTTGTGCCGCATATCTATTTCGGCATCGACCCGATGCTGGCGTCGACGGTCATCCTGATCGTCACCTACGCCGCCATCATGACGGAAAAGATGAACCGCGCGGTCATCGCGCTGATCGGCGCGGCGCTGATGGTGTTCGTCGGCGCGCTCGACCAGACCGAAGCCCTTCGCGGCATCGACTGGAATACGATCGGCCTCCTGACCGGCATGATGATTCTCGTCTCGATCTCGCGCCGCTCCGGCATGTTCGAATATCTCGCGATCTGGTCGGCGCAGAAGGCGCGCGCCAATCCCGCCGGCATCCTGTTGCTGCTGCAACTGACCACTGCCCTGCTCTCGGCGCTGCTCGACAATGTCACGACGGTGCTGCTCGTCGTGCCGGTGACGCTGGTCATCACCCGCGAATTGCGCGTTCCGCCCTACCCCTTCCTGTTCGCCGAGATCTTTGCCTCAAACATCGGCGGCACGGCGACGCTGATCGGCGATCCGCCGAACATCCTCATCGGTTCGCTCGCCAACATCACGTTCAACCAGTTCATCGAGCACCTCACGCCGGTGATCATCCTCGTTCTCGCAGCCCAGATGCTGATGATCCATTTGATCTGGGGCCGCGACATGCGCTCCACGCTCGCTCACCGCGCCCGCGTGATGCAGATGAAGGCGTGCGACGCCATCGTCGACACCGTATTGCTACGCCAGTCGCTCGTTGTCCTTGCGCTGGTGATCGTTGGCTTCGTGTTCGCGCGCCAGCTTCATCTCGAACCGGCGACCATCGCCATGGCCGGCGCTGCCGTGCTCATGGGCCTCGACAACTGGCAGCACCACAACGAGAAGCAGGCCGAGAACATCCACAAGACCTTTGGCGACGTGGAGTGGATCACGATTTTCTTTTTCATCGGCCTGTTCATCGTCGTGCATGGCGTCGAGGTCGGCGGCCTGCTCAAACTGCTCGCCGGAAAGCTGGTGACGCTGACCGGCGGAAACATCGCCACCACGGGTTACGTCATTCTCTGGTCGTCGGCGATCCTCTCGGCCATCGTCGACAACATCCCTTTCGTCGCCACGATGATTCCGCTGATCAAGAGCATGGCGCCGGCTTATGGCGGTGCGGACGCGATCGGACCGCTGTGGTGGTGCCTGTCGCTCGGCGCCTGCCTCGGCGGCAACGGGACACTGATCGGCGCGTCGGCCAACCTGACCGTGGCCGGCATCGGCGACCGCAACGGCGTACCGTTCCGCTTCCTCACCTTCACGGCTTATGCCGCGCCGATGATGCTGGTCTCGATCGCTATCGCCCACGTCTATGTCTGGCTGCGTTATTTTTAGGCGGCCGCCACCGTTCCACACGCTTCGCTAAGTGGTCTTAATCGTTAGCGGATTTGTTAACGATGGACGACGAACGCGGCACGTCGTGCGGCGGCGGCAACCAATTCCTCAGCCCGGCGTTGTAGTCCGGAAGCAACGCGATGGACTGAGGGGTCGGTACTGTGTCGGGTCGGAAACTTCGGACATTCACCAAATTGGCTGTCGCGGCGGTTGCTTTGCCGGCCTTGGTCGCGATGTCGTCTCCGGCCTCCGCACAAGGCCTTTTCGATTTTCTGTTCGGCGGCTTTCGGCAGCCGGCGCCCGCGGCATCGCCCTATGGCGATCCGCGCGATCCGAGAGCCGGCACAAAGCATGTCGAGGGCGGCGCCCACAGCGGCGGCGGCGGCGGCGGTCCTACAGTCGCGTTCTGCGTGCGGACCTGCGACGGAAAATATTTCCCGATCGCAACGCATGCTCATGCCTCGGCTGTAGAAACCTGCAATTCGTTCTGCCCGGCAAGCGAGACCGCCGTCTATCGCGGCAGCACCATCGATAACGCGTCGGATTCGCGCGGCCGTCGTTATTCAAGTCTCGAGCATGCTTTCGCCTACCGGAAACAGACGGTGGCTGCCTGCTCCTGCAACGGCAAATCCTCGACCGGCCTGTCGAAGGTCGATATCAAGGAAGATCCGACACTCCGTAAAGGCGACATCGTCGCCACCGAAGACGGCTTCGTCGCCTATACCGGCAGCCGCGACGACGTCGCGCAGTTCACGCCGGCGCCCGATTACAAGGGGCTTGGCAAAGAGACGCAACGCAAACTGTCCAAGACGAAAATTCGTGACAGCAGCGAGACGGTGGGCTCCGCTTCAACCGGCGACGATGTCGCTGGTCGTCGCGCCGCTCTGCAATAACGGCTCGCGAGCACAATCTCTTTAATCACATTCAGTCTCGCCCGTGGCTCACGCCGCGGGCGAACGCTCGTCCAATAGCGCCACCGCCGCGTCCGCGAGCGAAAGCGAAGCAGTGAGACCTGGCGACTCGATTCCGAAAAAGTGGATCAGACCGGGAAGGCCATGGCTGTCTGGTCCGTCGATGACAAAGTCGGCGGCCGGTTCGCCGGGGCCGGTGAGTTTTGGCCTGATGCCGCAATAGTCGGCGCTCAGCGTGTCATCGGGCAGCGCCGGCCAGTAGGAGCGGATGCGCGCGTAGAAGGACTGCGCACGCGCCGCATCGACGTCGTAGTTTTCCGTCTCGATCCATTCCACGTCGGGACCGAACCGCATGCGGCCGGCAAGATCGAGCGTCACATGCACGCCGAGGCCGCCATCCACCGGCACGGGATAGATGAGATGCCGGAATGCGGGACGTGACGCGTAGGAAAAATAATTGCCTTTGCAGAGCACCAGTGGCGGGATGCGATCCGGCGGATAATCGACGCAGGCGCGCGCCACCGTCTGCGCGCCGAGCCCGGCGCAATTGACGACGGCATCGAAATCCATTGCACCCGCATCGCTGCCGCCGAACGTGACGCGCCAACGCCCGGCGTGACGCTCCACGCGTTCGACCGGCGTGCCAAAAGCAATGGCGCCGCCTTCCGCTTCCAGCGCACCGTGCAGCGCAAGCATATAGGCGTGCCCGTCGATGATGCCGGTCTCGCTCGATTGCAGCGCGCCGACGCAGCGCAAGGCAGGCTCGAGCGTGGCCACTTCATTCCGTTCGAGAAGACGCAGCCCGTCGACCCCGTTGGCGCGGCCGAGAGCAAGGATCGCATCGATGCGCGCCCGCTCGGCATCGGTCGTCGCGACGATCAGCTTGCCGCATTTGCGATGCGCCACGCCGTGGCGTTCGCAGAACGCATAAAGCATGCGCCGCCCCGCCACGCAGTGCCGCGCCCGCACGGAGCCGGTCGGATAATACATGCCGCCATGGATGACTTCGCTGTTGCGAGACGAAATTCCCGTACCGATCGCTGCTGTCCGCTCGGCAATCACGACATCGTGTCCGCGGGCCGCGGCAGCGCGCGCCGTCGCGAGCCCAATAACCCCGGCACCGACGACCAGCACCTCCATCAAAATTCCTCGCCTGAACGAACTGAAAGGAAACCGCCGCAATCCCGCTAACATTTCTACTCAGCCTCTTCAAAGGTCGAGCTGTTCAAAAGCCGAACTGCGCTGTCTTCGTACAAGGAGACTATCCATGATCAGACTTGCCATGATCAGGCCTGGCGCCGTCATCGCGGTCGGCATCGCCCTTGCCGCCCTTCTGCCGTTCACAGCGGATGCACAGCGGCGGCCCGGCGGCGGGGGTCCCGGTGGCGGACATGGTGGAGGCGCAGCCCATATTAGCGGGGGAGGCCATATCGGTGGCGGCGGACGCATTGGCGGTGGAGCACCGCATATTGGCGGAGGCGCACGGGTCGGCGGCGGCGGTGCGCATTTCGGTGCGGGACGTTCTGGCGGTGGCCCACGCATCGGCGGCGGCGCGCATTTCGGCGGCAGCCATGTCGGTGCAGCAAGAATCGGTGGAGCAAGGATCGGTGGAGCAAGGATCGGTGGTCGTGCGTCCCATATCGCACGCCCGGCGTTTCGCGGCGGAGCCTCGCATAGCGGACGCGCCGCGCACCTGAACCGCAGCCCGCATCGTGCCGGACCACAAGCTGTCCAACGTCGCGGCGGCAGCCGCGTTGCCGGACCGCGCGGTCGGCACAACGCCGTCGCCCATCATGGCGGCCGCAATGCCATCCGCAGCGTCAACCGCACGCGCGGCAACGCCGCCAACCGCAGAGCGCTGCGAGCGGCGCCCAACAATGCCCGCCGTATCGGCACTGCCAGTCCGGCCGGCCTCAACGCGTCACCCAATACCCAAAATTCCCTGCGCGCCGGACGGACGGGATCGTCGCGTCCGTTCTTCGCACGCAACGCGCCGACGTCGCGGCTGTCCGCTGTCGCGCGCTGGCGCCACAACGGACGTCACCGGCGCGGCGCGTTCCTTGCGTTTTACGGTACGGTGTTCTGGCCCTACGCCTACACCGACATCGTCGACTATACGTTCTGGCCGTATGCGTATGACGATACGTTCTGGGACGACGCCTATGACGATGTCTTCGTGAACGTGTTTGCGCCCGGCGCGGCCTATGCTGCGATCGACAGCACGGTTATTGGCGATACTGCGCGTAGCGGCGGGGAGACCGTGCGCAGCCGCTACCCGAGCGGCGACGAGACCGGAAGCAACGACGCTCTTGCGCCCGCGGAGCAGGGGCCGCCCCCGGCCGATGGCCGTCAGGCCAACGCGGCCGCGCCTTGCGATGTGGCGGCACCTTCGATCACCGCATGGCCGTTCGAGCGCATTATCAGCGTCGTAAAGCCCAATGACGAGCAGCAGGACCTGCTCAACGGCGTCAGGGACGCCGCCGCCAAAGCCGGCGACGCGCTCAAGGCTGCGTGTCCGACATCGGAGCCAAAAACGCCGCCGGAGAAACTCTCGGCGGCCAAAAACCGGCTCGACGCCATACTCCACGCCGTCCGCACTGTGCGTCCGCCGCTCGAAAAATTCTATGCGGCGCTCAACGACGAGCAGAAAGCCCGCTTCAACACCCTTGTGCCGGAAGGCGGCAAACCCGCCGATCGGACCCGCATGCTGAAGAGCGCCGAGGCGAACGCGACAGATTGCAGCGGCTCGAAAGCCGGGCTGACGGACTGGCCGATCGAACAGATCAACGACACGGTCAAGCCGACCGACGAGCAGAAGCCCAAGCTCGATGCGCTGAAGACGGCTTCGGAAAAGGCCGTCGCCAAACTGCAGAGCGCCTGCCCGAGCTACACGCCGCTCACGCCGACCGGCCGCCTTGAAGTGACCGAGAAGCGGCTTGACGCCATGGTGCAGGCCATCGGGCTGGTGCAGCCGGCGCTGTCGGATTTCTATGCCGCGCTCGACGATGCGCAAAAGGCGCGCTTCGCCCAGCTCGGCGCCGACAAGGTATACGGTCGCGCGGAGAAGTGAGTTCTCTTCTTTGCGTGAATTGGCGACGCTGACCTGGATGCAGATCGAAGCGCGCGCTCCCGAGTTGGGAAAGATGTGAAGTCGCCGCGCGCTAGCTCGCCAGCGCCGTCTTCACCACGCCGCTGACCTTGGCGAAATCCATCTGCCCGGCATATTTCGTCTTCAGCGCGCCGATCACCTTGCCCATGTCCTTGATGCTGGTGGCGCCGGTCTCGACGATCATGGCGGTGATGGCCGCCTTCATCTCGTCGTCCGACATCGCCTTCGGCATGAATTGCTGGATGACGGCGATCTCCTCGCGCTCCTGCGCGGCGAGTTCGGGCCGGCCGCCCTTGTCGTAAAGCTCTGCCGATTCCTGGCGTTGCTTGACGAGTTTCTGCATCACCGACAGCAGTTCGGGCTCGCCGAGCGCCTCCTTGCCGGCGCCGCGGGCCTCGATATCGGCATTCTTGAAGGCGGAATTGACCAGCCGCAGCGTCGAGACCGTGCGCTCGTTGCGCGCCTTCATCGCCTCCTTGAGGGTGGTGTTGATGTCGTCACGCAGCACGGTGGCCTCTCAATCTGTGTTCGCATTCATTGTGTCGCGTCATCCGCGTGTCGCATCATCCGCGACCCGGCCGCGCCAGCGCCAGAGCGCCACCAGCGCCCATACCGCCTCGACGAGGCCGAACGGCCATGCCCCCTGCAAAAAGCCATAGACAGAACCCAGGGCGCAGGCCGCGGCGAAAGCGAGAACGAACCAGGGGCTGCGGTCTTCCAGCGCATAGGTGGCGAGCATCGCGGTCACCGCGAACAGGCCGAAGGCGGTCAGGGCATCCATATGTCCCCTCGGATATGCGCCCTTCTGCCATCCCCTTTGCACAGTTGGTCTTTGACGGCGGCGGATTGCGCGCTTATGTAACTCCCTCATGACAATGGCACAAGATCAAGCGGCTGGCTCCTCCGGCGATGATACCGGCTGGGCCGAGCCCAAATCCACGGCGGTTCTCGTTCTCGCGGATGGGACCGTGCTCGAAGGTTTCGGCCTCGGCGCGACCGGGCACGCGGTCGGCGAGGTCTGCTTCAACACCGCCATGACCGGGTATCAGGAAATCCTGACTGACCCCTCCTATGCCGGGCAGATCATCACCTTCACCTTCCCGCATATCGGCAATGTCGGCACCAATGCCGAAGACATCGAATCGGCGAACCTGACAGCGCAAGGGGCGCGCGGGGTCATCGTCCACACCGATGTCACGGCGCCGTCGAACTACCGCTCCGGCCGCCACCTCGACGAATGGCTGCGCGCCCGCGGCGTCATCGGTCTTTCCGGCATCGACACCCGCGCACTCACCGCGCTGGTGCGCGAGAAGGGCATGCCCAACGCCGTGATCGCGCATGCGCCGGACGGCGTGTTCGATCTCGACGCCCTCAAGGCGGAAGCGCGCAAGTGGCCGGGCCTCGTCGGCATGGACCTCGTGCCCATGGTCACCAGCGGCCAGCGCGCAAGCTGGGACGAGACCGCATGGGTCTGGGACAAGGGCTTTGGCCACCAGACCCAGAGCGAGTTCCACGTCGTCGCCATCGACTACGGCGTGAAGCGCAACATTCTGCGGCTCCTGGCCGAGTGCGGCTGCAAGGTCACCGTGGTGCCGGCAAAAACCTCGGCCAAGGATATTCTGGCGCTCAAGCCCGATGGCGTGTTCCTCTCCAACGGCCCCGGCGATCCGGCGGCCACCGGCGACTACGCCGTGCCCGTCATCCGCGACGTGATCGACTCAGGGCTGCCGACTTTCGGCATCTGCCTCGGCCATCAGATGCTCGGCCTCGCCATCGGCGCGACGACCATGAAGATGCATCAGGGCCATCACGGCGCCAATCATCCGGTCCAGGACATGACCACCGGCAAGGTCGAGATCACGTCCATGAACCATGGCTTTGCCGTCGATCGCGCGAGCCTGCCGAAAAATGTCACCGAGACGCACGTGTCGCTGTTCGATGGCTCGAATTGCGGCATCGCGCTCAACGACCGGCCAGTGTTTTCCGTGCAGTATCATCCGGAAGCCTCGCCCGGCCCGCGTGACAGCCATTACCTGTTCCAGCGTTTTGTCGGCCTGATGCGCGAGCACAGGAACGGCAACAAGCAAGAGGCGGCGAACTAAACAGCGGACAGAGATCATGGCTACCGCCATCGCGCCGATGACGCTGCGCTTCGCCGACGATGGCGCGATCCCGAACAATACAACACTGCCGCTGGTGCTGATGCGCGCGGCGGTCAACCTCGTCGACGTCACATCGCCGGAAGACGAGATCGAGCGCGTGTTCGGCCGGCACGGCTGGGGCCGGATGTGGCGCAACGGCATTTTTCCCTACGTGCATTACCATTCGATGATCCATGAAGCGCTCGGCGTCGCACGCGGCGGCGCACGAGTGCGCTTCGGCGGCGACAAGGGCGAGATCGTCGAGCTTGCGCCCGGCGATGTCGCCATCCTGCCGGCCGGCACCGGCCATCAATGCCTCGTATGCTCCGATGATTTCAGCGTCGTCGGCGCCTATCCCAAGGACGGCGAATACAATCTCTTTCGTGGCGAAAAGGACGAGCACGCCGCCGCGCTGAAGACGATTCCGCACGTACCGTTGCCCGATACCGATCCCGTCTATGGCAAGGACGGCCCGCTGGTCATCCTTTGGCAAGGCTGATACGTCACATTTGACGAACAGGCTTGTGACGAACAGGCTTGCCTCTTGCGAGCGATCACGGCGCTCCGCCACACCGCCCTCACTTATCCGCGCGTAATCAGGTTTCAGGACTGCGATGGCTGACTGGATCACGTTCTGGAATTCCGCGAATTCGATCTACGTCAATGCGCGCCATCGCGACGTGCATTACCGGACCATCGCCGACGATCTCGCCGCCTATGTGCCGGGCAAGCAGGCTCTCGTCATCGATTACGGCTGCGGCGAGGCGCTGCATGCCGACCGCGTGGCCGCTGCCGCCGGGAAGCTGATCCTTTCGGACGCTGCCGATACCGTGCGCGCCGGCTTGACGCAGCGCTTTGCTGCCGTGCCCAACATCACTGTGCGGTCGCCGGACGAGATCGCCGCGACGGACGATGCGCAGGCCGACCTCATCGTCATGCATTCGGTGGCACAATACCTTTCCGAAGAGCAGCTTCGTGACGTGCTCTCCCTATTCCATCGGCTCCTGAAGCCGGACGGGCTTTTTATCCTTGGCGATGTCATTCCACCCGGCATGTCCCCGGTCACCGATGTGACGACGCTGCTGCGTTTCGCCGCACACAACGGATTTTTCGGCGCGGCGCTGGTCGGCCTCGCCCGCACGGTTTTTTCGGACTACACGCGGCTGCGTTCGACCATCGGCCTGTCGCTTTATGAAGAACCGAAGATTCTTGCGCTCTTGCGTGCCGCCGGCTTCAACGCCGCGCGCGATGAAGAAAACATCGGCCATAATCCGGCGCGCATGACGTTTCTGGCGCGGCCGCGCGGTCCTTCCGGCGCGTAAAATCCACTTCATGCTGGCGCGACGGTCGCGCTTTGAATGGACCGGCCGCATTTATGGTAAACCGTTTACCATGATGCTCCGACGATCTTGTGCCGACTTTGGTCGAAGCGCCTAATACGCTTGGCCCGGTGGCGGACTGGCTACGCAAAGGCGGTGCAACGTACTTCAAGTCAGGTTCGAATCCTGACCCGGGCCTCCAAATTTTTCACCTGTCGACACGATCAGATACGCAACCGGCCGCCGGGCTACGCCGCGTCGGCTGTGCTGACGCGCGACTCAGCCCGCGAGCGGCCGACCGTATCCGCCATGGTGGCGCCGCGCGCACCGAGCGGATTGGAGCCGTGCACCGTCGTGTCGCGCGAGACCTGATGTTCGATCTCGGAATTGAGTTCGGCCCCGAGCAGGATGACGATGCTCGACAGCCACATCCACATCATCAGGCCAATCGCCGCGCCGAGCGAACCATAGGTCGCGTCGTAATGCGCGAAGTTGGAAATGTAATACGACAGCAGCAGCGAGCCGCCGACCCAGAGCAGCGCGGCGACAAAACTGCCGGTGCTGAGCCATTGCCATTGCGCCTGCGTGCGGCTCGGCCCGTAGCGGTAGAGCATGGCGAGCGCGCCGACGATCATGGCAAACATCAGCGGCCAGCGCACCAGCGATACCGCGATCTTGGCCCAACTCTCGACGCCGAATGCGGCAAACAGCGCCGGTATCACCACGACGGAGGCAAGCGCCAGCAGCAGCAGCACGATCGCCCCCAGCGTGAAGGCGAGAGACACCAGCGTCAGCCGGATGAAGCTGCGCTTTTCCTCTTCCTCGTAAACCACATTGAGCGCATCGAGGATCGCCTTCATTCCGGCATTGGCGCTCCATAACGCCAATCCGGCGCCGAACAGGAAGGCGAAGCCGAGTTTGACATCGCCCTTCGCGACCACGCGGGCGACCTGATCCTGCACGATTCCGAACGCACTCGCCGGCAGCAACCCGGCGATTGTCGACAGGTGATCGCTGATCGTGGCGTAGCTCGTGAACAGGCCATAGAACGAAACCAGCGCCGTGATCGCCGGAAACAGCGCCAGCAGCCCATAGAACACCACGCCGGCGGCGACCGCGAGCAACCGGTCATCGCCGATTTGTACATAAGTGCGCCACAGCACGTCCTTCCAGCCAGCCCAGGGCAGCGCCCACGGCGCATGGGCGTTGCGCCCTCGACCGCGCTCGTGGCTCCGCGCGACCTGAAGGCTGTGCGGCTCCGCGGCGCTGGTCTTTCCTCCGAATGACCCGTCGTCGGATGCGCTGCTTTGTGCATTCGCGTCGCTGTCGCGCCCGGCGGAATCGGGACCGTCAGGCCGAGGGCCGATTCCGGGCAGGCGGAGAACATTCCGGGCCGCTTTGGCTTCAAAGCGTACGGCCAATATGGCCGCGCCGACGAGAAACACGCCGGCGGCCCAGGCCGGCAAATCGGCCGTGCGGTCCTGCGAGGACGGGATAGCAGCGCGATGGGGCGGGAGCGGCAAGTGCGGCCTCGCGGGCAAATCCGTCAGAAGAGCAAGGAATGGCGGGTAATCACCGACGCTCACAATTCCACGGGAGGGTGTGTCGCACCTGTTAACCGTCGAATTCGACATTAGTTCTGGGGACAGGCGATAAGCTGCCGCGCAAGGCTTCCCTGCCCGCCGATTCTGGTCTAAATAGCCCGCGCGCGGGGCGCTTCCCCCGCCTGAGGGCAACGGACGCGCACAGGCGCGCCCTTTTTTTATGTCCGCCAAGCCTCATCTCCCTCTCCCGATGGGAAAGGCCCGCTCACCCAACCCTCCTCCGAAAAGGAAGAGGGGCAACTTGTGTGATAATGCCCAAACGCACCGACATTTCTTCGATCCTGATCATCGGCGCCGGCCCCATCGTCATCGGCCAGGCGTGTGAATTCGATTATTCCGGCACCCAGGCCTGCAAGGCGCTCAAGGAAGAGGGCTACCGGGTCGTGCTGGTGAATTCCAATCCGGCGACGATCATGACCGACCCCGATCTCGCCGACGCCACCTATATCGAGCCGATCACGCCTGAGATCGTCGCGAAGATCATCGAGAAGGAGCGCAACGTCCTGCCCGGCGGTTTTGCGCTGCTGCCGACCATGGGCGGCCAGACGGCGCTCAACTGCGCGCTGTCGCTCAAGCGCATGGGCGTGCTCGAAAAATTCGACGTCAGCATGATCGGCGCCACGGCCGAGGCCATCGACAAGGCCGAGGACCGGCAACTGTTTCGCGAGGCGATGGCAAAGATCGGCCTGGAGACGCCGCGCTCGGCGCTTGCCAACGCCTCCGACCTGAAAAAGGCCGACCGCGCCCACCACACCGCGGAACTCGCCGCCATCACCGGCAAAGGCCTGCCGCCGGACGAGGAGCGTTACGCCGTCACGCAGTTCGAGGCGAACTGGGCGGCCGGCGAAGCCGAGCGCAAGCGCCGCTATATCGCCAAGGGTCTGACCGAAGCGCTCGAAGCGATGGATTCGATCGGGCTGCCGGCCATCATCCGTCCGTCGTTCACGCTTGCCGGCACCGGCGGCGGCATCGCCTACAACAAGGCCGAATTCATCGAGATCATCGAGCGCGGGCTCGACGCGTCGCCGACCACCGAAGTCCTGATCGAGGAATCCGTCCTCGGCTGGAAGGAATTCGAGATGGAGGTGGTGCGCGACCGCAAGGACAACTGCATCATCATCTGCTCGATCGAGAATCTCGATCCGATGGGCGTGCACACCGGCGATTCGATCACCATCGCGCCGGCGCTGACGCTGACCGACAAAGAGTACCAGATGATGCGCGACGCCTCGATCGCGGTGCTGCGCGAGATCGGCGTGGAGACCGGCGGATCGAACGTGCAGTTCGCGGTCAATCCGGCCGACGGACGCCTCGTCATCATCGAGATGAATCCGCGCGTGTCGCGCTCTTCGGCGCTGGCCTCGAAGGCGACCGGATTTCCCATCGCAAAAGTCGCGGCAAAGCTCGCGGTCGGCTACACCCTCGACGAAATCGCCAACGACATCACCGGCGGCGCGACGCCGGCCTCGTTCGAGCCGACGATCGATTACGTCGTCACAAAAATCCCGCGCTTCGCCTTCGAGAAATTCCCCGGCAGCGACCAGACGCTCACGACCTCGATGAAGTCGGTCGGCGAAGCCATGGCGATCGGCCGCACGTTCCAGGAATCGCTGCAGAAGGCGCTGCGCTCGCTCGAGACCGGGCTGACCGGGCTCGACGAAATCGCCATTGAAGGCCTGACCGACTCAACGTCGCTGCGCGGCGGCGAGGACAAGAACGTCATCCGCGCCGCGCTCGGCACGCCGACGCCTGACCGGCTGCTCTATGTTGCGCAGGCGATGCGGCTCGGCGCCGACGACGACCTGATCCACACCGCCTGCAAGATCGATCCCTGGTTCCTCGACCAGATCAAAGGCATCGTCGAGACCGAAGCGCAGATCAAGGCCAGGGGACTGCCGAAAACAGCCGGCGCCTTCCGCCGTCTCAAGGCGATGGGTTTTTCCGACGCCCGGCTCGCGCATCTGACCGGCTCGACCGCCGAAGCCGTGCGCACGCAGCGCCACGCGCTTGCCGTGCGTCCCGTCTACAAGCGCATCGACACCTGCGCCGCCGAATTCGCTTCGCCCACCGCGTATATGTATTCGACCTACGAGACGCCGTTTGCAGGCCACGTGGCCGACGAGGCGGCGCCGTCGGACCGCAAGAAGGTCATCATCCTCGGCGGCGGCCCGAACCGCATCGGCCAGGGCATCGAGTTCGACTATTGCTGCTGTCACGCGAGCTTCGCGCTCAAGGACGCGGGCTTCGAGACCATCATGGTCAACTGCAATCCGGAGACTGTGTCGACCGACTACGACACCTCGGACCGGCTGTATTTCGAGCCGCTGACCAACGAGGACGTGCTTGAGATCATCGACACCGAACGCACGCGGGGAAAGCTGCACGGCGTCATCGTGCAGTTCGGCGGCCAGACCCCGCTGAAACTCGCAGCCGCCCTCGAAGCCGCGAACGTGCCGATCCTCGGTACATCGCCGGAGGCCATCGATCTTGCCGAGGATCGCGACCGCTTCAAGCAGCTCATCGAGAAGCTGAAACTGCGCCAGCCGGAAAGCGGCATCGCCACCAGCCCCGCCGAGGCGCGCGTCACCGCCGAGGCAATTGGCTACCCAATCGTCATCCGCCCGTCCTATGTGCTCGGCGGCCGCGCCATGGAGATCGTGCACGACGCGCCGCAGCTTGAGCGCTATCTGACACGGCTCTTGATCAGCCTCGACCGGCCGACCGATTTCGCCGTCTCTGACAAGCGGCCGCTGTTGATCGACCGCTATCTCACCGATGCCGTGGAGGTCGATGTCGATTGCCTGTGCGACGGCAAGGACACCTATATCGCCGGCATCATGGAGCATATCGAGGAAGCCGGCATCCATTCCGGCGATTCGGCCTGCTCGCTGCCGCCGCATTCGCTGTCGCGCGAGACCATCGCCGCGCTTGAGGAGCAGACACGGGCGCTGGCGCTGGCGCTCAATGTCGGCGGCCTGATGAACGTGCAATACGCCATCAAGAACGGCGACATCTACGTGCTCGAAGTCAACCCGCGCGCCTCGCGCACGGTGCCGTTCGTGGCCAAGGTCATCGGCATTCCGATTGCAAAAATCGCGTCACGGATCATGGCCGGAGAGCGGCTGGCCTCCTTCAAGCTGCGCAAGCAGGAATTCACGCCGGGCCTCTCGCCGCACATCGCGGTGAAGGAAGCGGTGTTCCCGTTCGCGCGGTTCCCCAATGTGGACACCGTGCTCGGCCCGGAGATGAAGTCGACCGGCGAGGTCATGGGCCTCGACACGGCTTTCGAGATCGCCTTCGCCAAGAGCCAGATCGGCGGCGGTTCGCGCCTGCCGCGCGCCGGAACCGTATTCGTCTCGGTGCGCGACAGCGACAAGCCGCGCGTGCTCGACACAATGAAACTGTTGAGCGATATCGGCTTCAAGATCATCGCCACCTCCGGAACCCAGCGCTATCTGGCCGACAACGGCATCGCTGCGGACAAGATCAACAAGGTGGCGGAAGGCCGGCCGCATATTGTGGATGTGATCAAGAACGGCGGGATCCAGCTCGTTTTCAACACCACCGAGGGGGCGACGGCGCTCGCGGATTCGCGATCCCTGCGCCGCGCCGCCCTCTTGCATAAAGTGCCCTACTACACCACACTTTCAGGGGCCGTCGCTGCGGCGCGCGGCATCAAGGCCTATCTCGGGGGTGACCTCGAGGTGCGTGCACTACAAAGTTACTTCTCAAGCCAGGTTTGAGCCGAAAACCGCGCGGTGCGCGGACTGCCGAAAATACACCCGCAGGGTGTGTGCGACGGCAAAACCGGTGTTGAGGGAACGGCAAACGGTCGAATTTTTCGGATATCGCGACCCTGCATGCAGGGTCGGGTCCGGAACTTTTTGTTGTTTGAGATGTAATCGGCTCTGCCGCAGCCTGGGGCCGCCGCAAGGCGATCCAAGGCAATCAAGGTGACGAAGACGGGGCGATCAGCCCGAAGACCACATTCGATGAGCGACGAGGTTCGATAGACTAATGGACAAGATTCCGATGACCGGTGCCGGCCATGTCGCACTGGAAAAAGAACTCAAGCAGCGTCAGCAGGTGGATCGTCCGCGGATCATCCAGCAGATCACCGATGCGCGCTCGCACGGCGACCTGTCAGAGAATGCCGAATACCACGCGGCCAAGGAACAGCAATCGCTCAACGAGGGGCGCATCGCCGAGCTTGAAGACAAGCTCGCGCGCTCGGAAGTGATCGACGTCTCAAAGCTCTCCGGCGATACCATCAAATTCGGCGCGACCGTCACGTTGATCGACGAGGACACCGACGAGAAGAAGGTGTGGCAGATCGTCGGTGAGCCGGAAGCCGACGCCAAAGCCGGCAAGGTTTCCATCGCCTCGCCGCTGGCGCGCGCACTGCTCGGCAAGACGAAAGGCACATCCGTCGAGGTGATCGCGCCCGGCGGCGCCAAGGCATTCGAGATCGTCAAGGTCGAGTGGCGCTGAGTCTGATCCAGCTTCGCTGAATCAGACTCCTCACTTAATCTCTTATAAAGGGCATGATCTTTTCCGAAAACCGGTTTCCACTTTTCGGGATCATGCCCTAGACAGATTCGAAACGGAATCCATCCGGGTGCGCGACATCGCGCGCCCGGAATTTTTTTGCCGACGGCTTCGCCTTCTTCATCCCGCACGGGTCATATTTTGCGTGCGCCCGTCTCCCTCCCCCTTGTGGGAAGGGAAAGAAATCCGCGCATGTTTCTCAGCGTCTGTCATTCCGGGGCGCGTGAAATGCGAACCCGGAATCCATGTCCGGTCATGACGTTCATCGAAAAAACTGGATTTCGGACAGCCGCTTACGCGGCTTCCGGAATGACAGCTTCGATATTTTCACTTCCCCGGCACCGGGCGCGGGACGTGAAACGTCATCAGCACGATGGGCGCGCCGCCCGACGGCGCGATCTGGTGCGGCGTGTTTTCCGGCACGATGAGGAAATCGCCGGCCTTGAGCGCCTGGGAATTCCCGCCCTCGATGCTGGTGCCAGACAGGTTCGCGGCATTGGTGCGCTTTTCATTCACCAGCTTGCCGCCGGTCACGATCGTGCCCGCGCCTTCGATGACGTACATCATCTCGGCATCGTGTTCGTGCACGGACGCGCGCGCATTGCCCGGACGGTATTCGAGATTGATGCGATAAGGCGCGAGCCGCAGGATCGGCTTCGACACGCTCGGCTGATCGCCTTTGCGGTCGGCTTTCGCCTGCGCGATCAGATCCTGGATGTCGCTGGCCGAGGCGAATATTTTCAAGAGATTCGGCGGTTCGGCGGCACGTTGCGCCGACGCCGTGGACGCGCCGACCGTAACGAGACATATGAAAGCAAGCAACTGCGTGCGCATTTGTTTCCCCTCCCGTTATCGTCTTTATGTGTCGAGTATCGGGAAATGGGCCGGACGGGGCAAGCCCGAAGCGACATCTGGGGGTTTGCCCGAACGCTCTCGGGCGGCCTTTGCATCTGGCGCGGAATCGCACTGCTGACATGCTCGTGAACGCATCATGCGGCCTTGCAGGCTTGCGGAGCCCTCCCCACCTCAACACCGCAATACGCGCGACCCTCCCCACAGAGATTTCCCCGCATGGCCAGTCCCACCCTTTTCGATCCCATCACCATTGGCGACCTCACGCTGCCGAACCGCATCATCATGGCGCCGCTGACGCGTTCGCGCGCGACGCCGGACGCCCGCGTGCCGACGGAATTGATGCGTGATTATTACGTCCAGCGCGCCTCCGCCGGCCTCATCGTCACCGAGGCGACCTCTGTCACACCGCAGGGCGTCGGCTATGCGAGCACGCCCGGCATCTGGTCCACAGAACAGGTCAAGGGCTGGCGCATGATTACCGACGCGGTGCATCGCGCCGGCGGCCGCATCTTCTCGCAGCTCTGGCATGTGGGACGCATTTCCGATCCGATGTTTTTGGACGGCGAACTCCCGGTCGCGCCCAGCGCCATCGCCGCCAAAGGCAACGTCAGCCTCGTGCGTCCGGAAAAGCCCTTCGTGACACCACGCCCGCTCGACATGTCCGAACTGCCGAGCGTCATCGCCGCCTATCGCAAGGGCGCGGAGAACGCCAGGGAGGCCGGCTTCGACGGCGTCGAACTGCATGGCGCCAACGGCTATCTGCTCGACCAGTTTTTGCAGGACGGCTCGAACACCCGCACGGACGCTTACGGCGGTCCGATCGAGAACCGCGCGCGGCTGATGTTCGAGGCGGTCGATGCCGCGATCTCCGTGTGGGGCGCAAATCGCGTCGGCCTGCATCTCGCGCCGCGCGGCGACACGCATTCGATGGGCGATTCCAATCTGCTCGCGACCTTCACTTATGTCGCGCAGGAAGCGCGCAAGCGAAAGCTCGCCTTCCTGATGGCGCGCGAGCATGCGGCCGACACATCCATCGGCCCGCAGCTCAAGAAGACGTTCGGCGGTCCCTATATCGTCAACGAGAAGTTCACGCCGGAGTCTGCAGAAGAAGCGTTGCGCAACGGCACCGCCGACGCGGTTGCCTTCGGCAAGCTTTTTCTCGCCAATCCCGATCTGCCGGCGCGCATTCGCACAGGGGCCGCGCTCAACGAGCCCGATCCAAAAACTTTTTATGGCGGCGACGCGCACGGCTATACGGACTATCCGGCGTTGCAGCGCGCAGCGGCGGAGTAAGGGACCAGGAACGGTGACGTCGACCGGTCAACACTGTTCCATGCGCGATCCGATGACGTCGTTCCACACGCGGTGAAGCTCACCGCAAGATCGACGGCTTCATGACCGCCCCACGCCCGCGCCAAGGGTGGCGAGAAACTCGTCCAATTGCTCGAACGTCTCGCCCGTCCCGCTCGTACTTCCGGAGGCGATGGCAGCATCGAGAGCATCCTTCGAGGGATAGAGGTCGTGCATGACCAGCAGTGTCTCGCCACCTCTGTCTTCGAAGGTCACCGTGGTGACGGCCCCATCTTCACCACCTTCATCATTCGTCCAGACAAGGCGGGAGTTCGGTATCACGTCGATGTACCGGCCGAAGAACGCCATAGGCTGTTTGGAGGAAGGAAGACCGAACACCAAACGGTATGTGCCCCCGACACGCACGTCCATCTCGCAGGACAGCATGGTCAGGCCAAACGACTTCGGCGCCCACCACCGCTTGAACAGCTCGGGCTTGGTCCACGCCTCGAACACGATGCGCGCCGGGCCGTTGAAGGTTCGCGTAACGACGAGTTCACGATCGGACTTCCGTTCCGTTGTTGTGCGGTTCTGCATGGGGGTAGGCTCACTTTCTTTTCTTGGCATCGACCTTCTCCTTCCGCTTCAGTTCCTCGACAACCTGGTCCAGCTCGTCGAAGCGTGAGGCCCAGAGCTGGCGGTATTTCTCGATCCATGCCGCCTCTTCCTCCAGCCGACGCAGGCCGAGCTTGCAGGTCCGCACCCGCCCGACCTTCTTCGTGGTGACGAGCCCAGCCTGCTCCAGGACGCCGACATGCTTCTTCATGCCGGTGAGGGTCATGTGGAACGTCTCGGCAAGGTCCGTGATCGAAGCGTCTGCACGCCCGAGCTGCTCCAGAACGCCGCGCCGGGTGGCGTCCGAGAGCGCGGCGAACGAGGCATCGAAGCGGGCCTGGATATACTGAACCATTTGGTTCAGTATTAGCCCACGGATTAGCGACATGCAAGAGGAGGCCGAACGCGCTGCGTAGCAGCGTAGGGCGGATTAGCGGAGCGTAATCCGCCATTCATCATGCAATATGGCGGGTTTCGCCTCCGGCTAACACGCCCTACAAGAGGATTTTACGTTCACCAAATTTTTCTGCCGTCGCGATTTCGCCTGCCCAGTCGAGCGGAAAAATTCCGCGGGCGACGTCGCGGTGGAATGACGAGTGTGGCCAATCTTGCACCCGTCGCACAAAGCCATGTTTGACGGGATTGATGTAACAATATTCAACATGGCGTGCAAAATCTGCATCATCACGGATGAGATGCTCCCAAAACCGACGCTGCCAAATACCGCGCTCGCCGCGTGCCATTCGCGTATCGCTCAACCGCTCTCGTTTCGGAATTGTTTTTGCGAACCGTGACTTGATCAGGCGCCAGCGCAACGAAAAATCGGTGTCTCCCGGCGGCAGTGTCCATATCGCATGTATGTGGTCCGGTAGGATGACCAGAGCGTCGATGACGAACGGATGGTGTTCGCGCGTCTTCGACACAGCGTCGCGTAGCGCGTCGATCCGATCGACAAGCATGTGGCTGCGGCGCTCAAGAAGATTGAGCGTAAAGAACCAGCATCCTCCCGGAACGAAAGCGCGACGATAGTTGGGCATGCGCCGCCTGTCAGCTTGACGGCGCAATACGCTTCGCTATTGCGCCCTACCAATTACGAACATCTGCACCGCCAACTTCGTAGGGCGGATTAGCGTAGCGTAATCCGCCGCTTCTCCGTATTGAAAGGCAGGTTGTGCCGCCTGGTCCCCCGTCACAACGTGTCTCACCGCGTCTTCAGCTCCAGCGGCACAAGCGCTTCGTTCTTGGAATTGCGCAGTGCCAGCGATGTCTTCACGTTGCGCACATGCGGCGCACCGGTGAGCACCGCGACGAGATCCTGAAAGGTCTTCAGGTCCGGCGCGACGCATTTGAGTACGAAGTCGATTTCGCCCGACAGCATGGTGCATTCCCGCACCAGCGGCTGCGCGCGCACGAACGCTTCGAAGGCGGCGAGATCGGCTTCCGCCTGGCTATTGAGGTGCACCATGGCGAAGGCGGTGAGTTCGAAGCCGAGCCGCTTTTCGTCGAGCAGCGCGCGATAGCCAGTGATGTAGCCTGCCTCCTCCAGCCCGCGCAGCCGGCGCAGGCAGGGCGGCGCGGAAATGCCGACCCGTTGCGCCAGGTCGACATTGGTCATCCGCCCGTCGCGCTGCAGTTCCGCGAGAATTTTGAGATCGATCGCATCGAGCGCCGCCGCCACATTGCCCCCTCGGGTTCGCAGAGCATTTTCCGGCTAAGTGGAATCCGGTTAGCCGCAAGAAAATGCTCTCACTCAATATCTTGATCTTGCGCGTATTCTGATCGCAAAGCCGGTACCCACTTTTGCGGAATACGCGCCAGCCGGCTTCTCTTTATCGCCAAAAGGCGCCCGCGCGAAACTTTATTGCGCGCCAGCGACCCGGTTTCCCCGAGGCGCGCACCGGCAACCGCGTGTTTTCGTGGGCGCGCGGGTTGCGTGTATTGCATAGCTCGCGGAAATGCCTATTTTTACGCAGAGTAGAGTCGGCCTGCGCTTCCGCATCTCCCTGAGAGCCATCGAGACCCGGAAACGACCGCCGCTCCGTCCGGCGCGCCGATGCCTCCCCGGCCTCCCCGCGCCGTTGCTTACGCTTACGCTAATGTCTCAATGACCTGCCTCACGGAGTTTCTATGGGCGATACGGTTCACGCCAAACTCGTCATCATCGGATCGGGCCCTGCCGGCTACACGGCTGCGGTTTACGCCGCCCGCGCCATGCTGGAGCCAATCCTGATCCAGGGCATCCAGCCCGGCGGCCAGCTCACCATCACCACCGATGTGGAAAACTATCCCGGCTTCGCGGACGTGATCCAGGGCCCATGGCTGATGGAGCAGATGCAGAAGCAGGCCGAACATGTCGGCACCAAAATCGTCACCGACCATGTCAGCAAGGTCGACCTGTCGCGGCGGCCGTTCCGGCTCGAAACCGATTCCGGCACGGTCTATCTCGCGGAAACGCTGGTGCTCGCCACCGGCGCCCAGGCGCGCTGGCTCGGCCTGCCCACCGAAAAGCAGTTCCAGGGCTATGGCGTATCCGCCTGCGCCACCTGCGACGGTTTCTTTTATCGCGGCAAGAAAGTGCTCGTCATCGGCGGCGGCAACACCGCCGTCGAAGAAGCGCTGTTCCTCACCAATTTCGCCGAGAGCGTGACCGTCGTGCATCGGCGCGATGCGTTCCGCGCCGAACGCATTCTTCAGGACCGCCTGTTCAAGCATCCCAAGATCAAGGTGGTGTGGGATTCCGCGCTTGAGGAAGTCGTCGGCGAGGACAATCCGCTCAAGGTCACGGCAGCAAAACTGCGCAACGTGAAAACCGGCGCCCTGACGACGCTGCCCGCCGACGGCGTGTTCATCGCCATCGGTCACGCGCCGGCGACTGAACTCGTCAAGGATCAGGTCGCGCTCAAGGAGAGCGGTTATATCGCCACCGCGCCGTTTTCGACTGCGACCTCCGTGCCCGGCGTCTTTGCCGCTGGCGACGTCACCGATGACATCTTCCGCCAGGCGGTGACCGCGGCCGGCATGGGCTGCATGGCCGCCCTCGAGGCAGAGAAATTCATTCACGCCAACGCCCTGCAACGCAACGCCGCCGAATAACGAGAGCTTTTCGTCCCTCGGGAGGGGGCGCAGATGGATTGGGACAAACTCAAGGTTTTTCATGCCGCCGCCGAAGCCGGCAGCTTCACCCACGCCGGCGAACAGCTTGGCCTGTCGCAATCCGCCGTTTCGCGGCAGGTCTCGGCGCTGGAGCAGGAATTGTCCGTCGCGCTGTTTCATCGCCACGCGCGCGGGCTGATCCTGACCGAACAGGGCGACCTGCTTTTCCGCACCGCGCATGACGTGTTCATGAAGCTGGAAGCGGCGCGCGCAAAACTCACCGACAGCCGCGAGCGGCCGCAGGGCGACCTCAAGGTCACCACCACCGCCGGCATCGGCGTGCACTGGCTGCTGCCGCGCCTGAACGAGTTTCTGGACCTCTACCCGGAGGTCAAGGTCAGCCTGATCCTGACCGAGGAAGAACTCGACCTTGCGATGCGCGAAGCCGACGTCGCCATTCGCCTGCGCCAGCCGGTGCAGCCCGACCTGATCCAGCGCAAGCTGTTCTCGGTGCGCTTCCATGCCTGCGCCTCGCCGGACTATCTCAAGCGCGCCGGCACACCACGGTCTTTGGAGGAACTTGATAATCACAAGCTGCTGCTGCTCGGCGGCCCGCAGCCAACCTATCTGCAGAACGTCAAATGGCTGATCGAAACCGGGCGCGAAGGAAAGCCGCCGCGCGTGCCGCTCCTCGTCATCAACAACATCCTCGGACTGTTGCGTGCCTGCGAACGCGGCCTCGGCATCGCCATGCTGCCGGATTATCTCGTCGACGACGGCGGCCTGGTGCAACTGTTCAGCGAACAGCAACCGCTCGCGCTGGACGCCTATTTCGTCTATCCGGAAGAACTCAAATCGGTCGCCCGCATCCAGGCCTTCCGTGACTTTCTGGTCTCCAAAGCGCAGCGGTGGACTTTTTAGGGGAATGGCCGGTTTTTTTCCGCCAAGCCCTGAAATTCAAAGGAATTTCTCATATTCTGCAAATTTGCATGACAGTTATGTGGCGCTTTGACTTGCCCGATAGTCCTTGCGCCGACATACTTTGCCTGCGCTGCCAAAGAGCCTCGCTCGAAGGCAGCCTGTTCCCCTCTGGAAGGATAACATCGGCCTAAAGCCGATACCTTGGCCGGGCCCCGCAAAGGGTCCGGTTCTTTATTTTTGGGACGGGTGGTTTTTGCGATTTACAAAGACCCTGGCTCGCCGCCGTTCAACAGCGGTTTGAGCGGGCGGTTCGCGAGAAAAATCACGATTCCCGCCGCGCCGGCGATGGCCGCGATCATCAAAAAGAAGCTCGTCTTGTCCATCGCGCTCCAGAAGCTGCCGAGCCATCCGGCAACGAGATTGCCAGTGAAGCTCGTCGCCAGCCACACGCCCATCAGCATCGAGAGCAGCGACGCCGGCGCCACCTTCGAGACCAGCGAAAGACTGATCGGCGAGATGTAAAGTTCGCCGAGCGTGGTCAGGACGAAATAGGCGAGAAGCCACAGCCAGCTCGCGCGGCCCTCGCCCGTACGCATCGCCGCATAGGCCATGACGAGATTGGCGAGCGCGACGCCAAAACAGCCGAACGCCATCTTCACCACTGTCGACGGCTCTCTCCCGCGCCGCGCCTGCCAGCGCCAGAGCGCGATCAGCGGCGGCGTGAAGGCAAAGATCATGAACGGGTTGAACGCCTGAAACCACGTCGCCGGAATCTCGCCATGCCAGACCAGAAGATCGATGCCGCGATCGGTGCGCGCATCGGCCCATAGCGCGATGGTGTTTCCGGCCTGTTCGTAGGTCGCCCAGAAGAACGTCGTCGGCACGAACAGGATCAGAATGGCGGCGACACGGCCCCATTCGGGGCGCGTGAGCGGCGCGGTCGCAGCTTTGCTGCGCAGCCGCACGGACGCATCCGGCGGCAGATGGCGCGTGCCGCAAAGATAGATGGCAAGGCCGATCAGCATGCCGACGCCGGCCGCGCCGAATCCATAGTGCCAGCCGACATCTTCCCCGAGCGTGCCGCAGATGAGCGGCGCCAGGAACGCACCGAGATTCACGCCGACGTAGAAGATCGAATAGGCGTAGTCGCGACGCGCATCGCCGGGCGGATAAAGATGTCCGACCTGGCTCGATATGTTCGGCTTGAACGCGCCGTTGGCAACGATCAAAACGAACAGCGCGAGCAGAAACAAACTCTCCACCGCCATCATGAAATGGCCGATGGCCATCAGCACCGCGCCGATCACCACCGTCCGGCGCTGGCCGAGCAAGCGGTCGGCGATGAGGCCGCCGAAGATCGGCGTGAGATAGACGAGCGCGGTGTAGAGGCCGTAGATCTGCGAGGACAATGGCTGCACGCCGAGCGGGCCGAACACCCATTCAAGCGCAGCACGCAACGCGCCGAAGCCGATGATGTCGTGAGCCGGCACATCGCGCAGCAGATGCTTGACCATGTACAGCACAAGCAGCGCACGCATGCCGTAATAGGAAAAGCGCTCCCACATCTCGGTGCCGAACAGCACCGCAAGACCGGCGGGATGGCCGAACAGCGTGCGGCGCGATTCAGGAAGCGGTACGGCTTGATCGAGGCTCATGCGTCGGAGGGCCTTTAGCCGCTCGTGCGGCAGCAATGAGTGCAACCCTGCGCGCTCATTGCTGATACCACGCCGAGCTTAGACGTGCCGTTCGCACACCACAGCACCCGTCATTGCGGCGTGATGCCGGCGTCCTTGATGACCTGCTTCCACTTGGCGATATCGGTCACCAGGAATTTCGCGAGCCTGTCCGGCGTGCCGCCCGCGGTCGACAATCCCTGTTTGGCGAGTGTGGCTTTGACTTTCGGGTCTTTGAGGATTTCGTTGATCGTCGTGTTGTAGCGATCGATGACCGCCTGCGGCGTTCCCTTCGGTGCCAGCACGCCGTACCACAGATCGACCTCGAACCCCTTGATGCCCTGCTCGTCGAGCGTCGGCAGATCGGGCGCGATTTCGGATCGCTTGAGGCTGCCGAGACCGAGCAGCCTGACATTGCCGTCGGCGACAAGCGGCTTGATCACATGGATCGCCTGGAAGCCTGCCTGGACGTGCCCGGCAAGGAGATCCTGCGTCGCGCCCGCCGATCCGCGATACGGAATGTGCCGCGCCTTGGTGTGAGTCAGGCTGTTGAGCAATTCCATCGCCAGATGATGCGGCGTGCCGATACCGGGCGAAGAATAGGTCACCTCGTTCGGATGCGCCTTCATGTAGGCGACGAACTCCTGCACATTTTTGGCCGGCACCGATTTATTGACCGTCAGCGCCAGCGATCCGAGCGCCGGCTCGATGATCGGCTCAAAACTTTTGATCGGGTCGTAGGGCACGCTCTTCAACAGGCTGATATTCGCCGTGAACGGATTGCTGACGACGACAATCGTGTTGCCGTCAGGCGCCGCGCGCGCGACGAATTGCGTGCCGATATTGCCGCTGGCGCCGGGCTTGTTCTCGACGACGACGGGCTGCTTCCAGCGTTTCGAGATTTCGTCACCGAGCAGGCGACCGAGAATGTCCGGGCCCGAGGCCGGCGTGTAAGGCACGATGATCGAGATGGTATGGCCCGGTGTCTGCGCCTGCGCCGGCGGCGCGACAGTCACAGCGAGCGCAGCAAGACCGAGGCCTGCAAAAAGACTGACGCGGTACGCGGCGGCGAGCATCGCACGGGGTGCACACATGCGCATGAGACGATGCGACGGAGATGACAGTGTCGGCATCGGCGATTTTAGAGGCGATGTCATGGGCGATTTTGTGGGCGATGTCTTGGGCGATGTCGTGGGCGACTGCATGGACGGCTCCCGCTGGATTGTTTTGTCCGGCCCGTCGTTGCGGGCAGATTGGAAGGTCTTAAGGCGTTTTACGATAAACGATAGGGCCTGCACGTAAAGCACCATCCTCAGGTGGGGCGTCTCCAAGGGACGTCTCCAGGGACGTCTCAATTCCGCGCTGGCGCAGGCATCAAGAAAGGAAAGCGCTGGGTCCCCGCTTTCGCGGGGACGACAATCTTGAATGTCATCGCCCGTCACCGGGTCCGGCCGAAGGCCGGCCCGATGATAAACTCCGGCGGGCATCCAGCTCTGCTGTTGCCTTGCCTATATTCACGCCTCTCCCTCGTCATGCCCGCGCACGCGGGCATCCAGCTCTTCTGCTTCCATCCGCAGGCGACAGCACGAAAAGGAAAGCGCTGGGTCCCCGCTTTCGCGGGGACGACAGACTGGGCTTTCGCGGGGACGACAACCTTGAATGTCATCGCCCGTCACCGGGTCCGGCCGAAGGCCGGCCCGATGATAAACTCCGGCGGGCATCCAGCTCTGCTGTTGCCTTGCCTATATTCACGCCTCTCCCTTGTCATGCCCGCGCACGCCGGCATCCAGCTCTTCTGTTGCGCATGCGCAAAGAAAAAGCCCGGCGCGAGGGCCGGGCTTTTTTAATCAGTACAATCGGCAGAGGCGGATCAGGCCGCCTCGTCTTCGACTGCGGCATCCTCGTCATCGGCCGCCTTGGGTCCGCGACGCGGACCTTTGCTCAGCGCCGCTTCGATCTCCTTGATCGCCTCGGTCTCGGTGACGCGCTGGACGGCACCGATCTCGCGGGCGAGACGGTCGAGCGCCGACTCATAAAGCTGGCGTTCGCTGTAGGACTGCTCGGGCTGCGAGTCCGAACGATAAAGATCGCGCACGACCTCGGCGATGGCGACGATGTCGCCGGAATTGATCTTCGCCTCATATTCCTGGGCGCGGCGCGACCACATGGTGCGCTTGACCCGGGCACGACCCTTGAGCGTCTCAAGTGCCTTCTTGACCAGCGGGGCTTCGGCGAGCTTGCGCATGCCGACCGACACGATCTTGGCGGTGGGAACGCGCAGCGTCATCTTGTCCTTGATGAAGCTGATGACGAAAAGCTCGAGCTTGGCGCCCGCGACTTCCTGCTCCTCGATGGACAGGATCTGCCCGACACCGTGAGCCGGATACACGATAAACTCGTTGGTCTTGAATCCTTGTCTTTGGGTCGTCTTTTTGCTGGTCATCCCAGAAGGTACTCCTTCACCAGCCGCCTTTTTGGCGGCGACTGGCATGCCTGCCGCCTTTTTCGAGGCGACCGGCTTGGCCACGGGGGCCTCACGCCGGACAGTGCCGCGCGAAGCCGATGGAGGGGTCTTCCGTGTCGCCGCCCGCGCCGGCTTCTTCGCGCGACGGGTGTTGGACGCGGAGGACTTCTTACCGCGGGTTGCCCCGGCGGTAGCTTTCTTCGAACGCGAACGCGACTTTGCTGCCACTGCTTTTTGCGTGGTTACCACGCCCCTTCTGCGACGCCCTGGGAATGCACCCCATCGCAAGGCCGGTTGCCCAGCACGTCGTGGGGAGCGGTTTTCGTTGATAATGTGCCTATATAGCACATTTTCGACGAAAATCAAAGCCTTATGACCCCTCAGCGGCAGTCATCTGGCGGTGGCGTGACAGATTTTGGCAGTCGAGGTTAAGCCGCTCAGTCGCCAGTGCCCGGTTCTGACGAAAAATGCTCTTCAAATTTGTTGGGCTTGCCGTCCCACTCCTTGGCGTCGGCGGGAGGCTCCTTCTTGGCGGTAATATTGGGCCATGTTTTGGCCAGATCTGCGTTGAGTTCCACCCATTTCTCAAGGCCCGGCTCGGTGTCCGGCTTGATCGCCTCAGCCGGGCATTCCGGCTCGCAGACCCCGCAATCGATGCACTCGTCCGGATGGATGACGAGCATGTTGTCGCCCTCGTAGAAGCAATCGACGGGGCACACCTCGATGCAATCCATGTATTTGCACTTGATGCAATTTTCCGTGACGACGTAGGTCATTGGACTCCGGGACTCCGCTTGAACCGAATTTGAGAGGGTGCGTAGCGCAGCACCGGCGGCGGCGCAAGCAACTGGTTATATGGTGAGCGCGCGCGTCAATGCTCGTTTTTGCTGACGCTTATGGCGCGATGACGTCAAAAAGGCCGCGGGCCGCCGCCGCATCGCCACGCCGTTCGGCGAAACCCGCCACACGCAGGACGCGCACCGCCCGGTCGAGCGCGACCGTCAGCACATCGCCGATCCGCACCATATGGCTGGCACCGCCGGCATGGCTGCCGTTGACCCGCACATGACCGGCTTCGATCAGCGCCGCCGCCGCGGTGCGCGTGCGCACGATGCGGGCGTGCCAGAGCCATTTGTCGAGACGCTGCCGCTCCAATCCGCACCATCCGGGTGAGACGAGAAAGGCTCCCAAAACCCTTTTAAGGATCGCGGGACCGTGGTGGTCTTTATTTATTTAAGGACCATCCTTGCGGCCTTCCAGTTGCGCCTTGAGCGCAGCGAGTTTTGCGAAGGGCGAATTCGGGTCCGGCGTCTTCTCCCTGACCTCGCGTGGCGGGCGTGTGTATTCGCCGTGCGGCCGCTCGCCCTTGTACGCGTCGCCTTTGCGCCCTTCGCCCTTGCGCGGCTTGCCGCGAAAGTCCTTGCTGCGAAAATCCTGTCCGCGGTCGCGCTGTTCGCCGGGCTTGCGGTCGCGCCCGCCCTTGTCGCCTTCCTTGCCGGCAAAGGCGGCGGGACGGTCCTGTGCCTGATTGGAACCATGCCGGCGGCGGCCCCGGCGATGCGGCCGCTCGCCTTTGTCCTCGGTGGCTTGCCCGTCGGACGGCGCGCCGCCATTCGCGGTATCGCCGCTCGGCGCGGTGGCATCGGTACCGGCTTGCGCCGCACCCTGAGCCGACCGGCCACGACGCGCACGCTGCGGCGGACGATGCTGACGGTGTTCGTCGGCGGCCCGGCCCGGCCGCCAGACTTCGATGAATTCCGGTTCGGCTGCGGCAGGTGCGGCGGCATCCGTCGTCTCGGCCGGGTGCGTTTCATCACCAGCACCGGCCGTTGCAGCGGCCGTTTCGGTCCCCGTCTGCGGGGCGGTCAACGATACTGTTTCGGCAGGCTCAGTTGTCTCGACGGGCTCAGTTGTCTCTACAGGCTCAGTTGTCCTGGCGGGCTCAGCCTCGGCCGCAGTCGGCGATGCAGCAGGCTCGGCACTGTCATCCGATGCTGATTGCGGGCCGGCGTCGTGCGGCTCTTCGTGCGCCACAGGATGAGATTCGGCCGTTTCTGTCACGGGCGCAGCCTCGTCGTGCGAGGGCGTCGCTTCCGGCATTGCGTCCGCGCTTGCCGCGTCCAGACTGGCCGCTTCCGAATTTGCAGCGTCCGTCTCCGCGGCTTCGACCGGCGGCGCGTCTGGTTTAGCTGCCTCCGACGTTTCCGATTTGGGAGCTTCCGGCGGTTTGGGCCGGCGCTCCACGCGATAGCCGAGCGATTTGAGGATCGAGGCAAAATCCTCGCCGGCGGCGCCCGTCAGCGAGGTCATGTTCTGCGCGACGGTGAAACCGAATCCGTCGATGGCGCCCGGCGGCTTTTCGCCGGCCGCGCCTTCGCGCCAGACCAGCGCCGGACGGATGAGGTCGGCAAGACGTTCGAGAATATCGACGCGCACGGCGCGAGTACCGCAGACGCGATAGCCGGCGACGCGATACAGCGGCTTGGCGATCGATTCATCGGCCGGCATCGAGGTCCGTCCGCCGGTCGCCAGCGCACGCAATTCGTCGAGACCGTGCGATTGCGGGCCTTCGTTCTTGAGCGCCCATAATTGCGCGGCGAGCAGCCGCGGCGCGGGCTTCAACAGGTTCGGCATGTAGATGTGGTAGGCGCCGAAGCGCACGCCGTATTTGCGCAGCATGGCGCGCGCGTCCTGATCGAGCGCCTTGACGTCCTCGGCGACGCGCTGGCGGTCGAGCACGCCGAACGCCTCGACAAGCTGGAACGCGATGCCACGCGCCAGCCCCGTGACATCTTCCGCCGACGAGAGCGCAAACAGCGGCGCAAGCAGCTTTTCGATGTGAGTCTTGAGCCAGAGATCGAGCCGCGTCTGCACGGCTTCGCGCGAAGCGCCGGTCAACTGCTCGTCGGCCACGACACGCACGCGCGGATGCAGCATGTCGTCGGAGGCCATGAGCTTGCCGACAACGTCGCCCATCCAGCGCAGCGCGCCGTCGGAGGCGAGCACGAACTGCTCGTCACCAGCCTGCGACAGCCGCACGGCGCGGACATCGATCTCGCCCGCCAGCGCCTTCTGCGCCGTCGCCTGCAAGGCCTTCGCCTCCGATCCGCCGGCCGACGCATCGGCCGCGAACACAAACCCTTCGAGACGGCCGATCGCGTGTCCTTCGACCGTGACCTCGCCGGTCTTGCCAATTTCCGTCTCGAGCATTGCGTCTTCCCTAAGCCTGCGCATCAACACGCTGGTGCGGCGATCGACAAACCGTTCTGCCAACCGCTCGTGCAACGCGTCCGATAGTTTGTCCTCTACAGCGCGCGCGACGCCCTGCCAATGTTCCGGATCGGCAAGCCAGTCTGGCCTGTTCGCAACGAACGTCCAGGTTCTGACATGGGCGATCCGGTTGGAGAGAGTGTCGATGCCGCCGTCGGTCCGGTCGGCCTGCGCGACCTGCGCGGCAAACCAGTCCTGCGGAATGCTACCCTCTCGCATCAGAAATCCATAGAGGGTCGTGACAAGTTCTGCATGGGTCGCCGGCGCGATCTTGCGATAGTCTGGAACCTGGCAGACATCCCACAGCCGCGAGACCGCAGCGCGCGAGGAGGCCATGGCCCGCACCGCCTCGTCGCGGGCGGCGTGTTCGAGCACCAGAATGTCTTCCGCGATCGGCGCGCGCGTCAGCCCGGATTCCTTCGGCGTGACGGCCAACGTCGCCTGCAGGGCGCCGAGGGACGCAAAATCGAGAGTGGTGTTGCGCCATTGCAGCAGGCGTACCGGCTCGAAGGTGTGGCTTTCGAGCTGGCGCACCAGATCCTGCTCGAACGGCTCGCATCGCCCGGTTGTGCCGAATGTGCCGTCATGGGTGGCGCGCCCGGCGCGACCGGCGATCTGCGCGAGTTCAGCCGGATTGAGCTTGCGGTATTGATAGCCGTCGAATTTGCGGTCGGCGGCGAACGCGACGTGATCGACATCGAGATTAAGCCCCATGCCGATGGCGTCGGTGGCGACGAGATAATCGACGTCGCCGGACTGATAAAGCGCGACCTGGGCATTGCGCGTGCGCGGCGACAGCGCACCGAGTACGACGGCGGCGCCGCCGCGCTGGCGGCGGATCAATTCGGCGATCGCGTAAACTTCTTCCGCGGAAAACGCGACGATGGCCGAGCGGCGCGGCAACCGCGTGAGTTTCTTTTCACCGGCGAAGGACAAAAGCGACAGCCGCGGCCGGCCGACGATGTGCGCGCCGGGCAGCAGCTTTTCGATCATCGGCCGCATGGTCGCGGCGCCAAGCACCAGCGTTTCCTCGCGCCCGCGCCGGTTGAGCATGCGGTCGGTGAAGACATGGCCGCGCTCGAAATCCGCCGCCAGTTGGATTTCGTCGACGGCGAGAAAGGCGACGTCGAGATCGCGCGGCATCGCCTCGACGGTCGAGACCCAATAGCGCGCATGCGGCGGCTTGATCTTTTCCTCGCCGGTGATCAGCGCCACGTTCTCGACGCCGGCGCGCGCGACGATCTTCGTGTAGACCTCGCGCGCGAGCAGCCGCAGCGGCAGGCCGATGAGGCCGGAGGAATGCGCCAGCATGCGCTCGATGGCGAGATGCGTCTTGCCGGTATTGGTCGGGCCGAGAACCGCCGTGACGCCGGCGCCGCGGACTTGCGCTTCGCGCGGTCGCGAGGAGGTGAAAGAAATGGTCATCGGCGAAGGCAGTCCTTTAAGGCATGATCCAAACCGGCCGAACCGGCTTTCCGACAATCATGCGCCGGCGATCGTTCCAGAGCCGCCGCCATGCTTTTCATATGGCCCATCGGGAGCGGTCGCGACAGGCGCTGCGGCGTTGCAAATTCGGACGGGGCGGTTGCGCAGGCGGGCTATCTCGCGGCGCAGGCGAAAGGACGTGACGGAAAGGCGTGAGCCCGGCGGATGAGCCCTCCCTGTATCACATTGTGACAGGTTGCATGGGTTTTCACGGCACCGTTAGGGTATGGAACGAGTCCGGAACGAATCGCGGCCGAATCGCTGCTCAAATGGGAATCAGGATTCGTTCACGGCGATATCTAGAGAGCGACGGCCAAACCGTGACTACATGGTGTAATTTGAGGGACATATTCCCATCGCATCGCCGCCCCATTGGTTAACGACCGGCGGATTCCGAGATCGGAAAAGAGTCAAGGCGAATCGTCGCGAGAATGGTGAGTGGCGAACGGCGATGGGCGGTGGTATCCGGGTTCTCGCGCTGACGCTCCCACGGCATAGACACCCGCTGATGACACAGATTTCGACCGCACCCTCCAGCACGCTCGACCAGGCACGGGCCGCCCCGAAGCGCGACTGGCCTTTTCTTCTCGCCGCGGTGCTGGCGACCACGCTGCTGGCGGCGCTGGTCGTGCTCGATGGCGAATGGCGGTCGGCCGCCCTGCTCTGGCTCGGCTTCGCGCTTGGCGCCGCCTTCTACCTTTACGAGTTCAGTTACACCGCCGCGTGGCGGCATTTCCTCAATACGCGCGATGCCTCGGGCCTCGTCGCCGGGCTGATCGTCATCGCCGTTGCCGCGATCATTGTCGTGCCGGTCGCCGCGCTATCGGGTGGCTACGGCGGCGCCATCGCGCCGCTCGGGCCGTCGCTGATCATCGGCGCCTTCACCTTTGGCATCGGCATGCAGCTCGCCAATGGCTGCGGCTCGGGCACGCTTTATACGGCGGGCGCAGGCTCAGGACGCATGCTGGTCGCGCTCGCGACCTTCATCGTCGGCAGCGTGCTCGGCAGTCTCAGCCTGCCGTTCTTCCTCGATCTCGGCGGCGTCGATCCGGTTCTCGCCTCCACCTATCTCGGCCCCTGGGGCGGGATGATCGCGACGCTGGCGACCATTGCCGTCGTCGCCTGGGCCTGCATGGCAAGCGCGCGCCGGGCCGGCGCGGCATCGCGGCCATCGGCGCGCAAGATCGCCGGCGGTCTCGTCATCGGCGTGCTCGCCGTCGGCGTCTTTCTCACCGAAGGCCATCCGTGGAGCGTGACCTTCGGCTATACGGTCTGGGGCGCGAAAATCGCCACGCTGTTCGGCGCGGATTTTTCGCAGGCCGCTTTCTGGCAATGGGACGGACCGAAACACGCGCTCGCAAGTTCGGTGCTCTCCGACACGTCGAGCCTCACCGATTTCGGCCTGCTGCTCGGCGCCATGGCGGCGGCTGCCGCAAGCAAGCCATTCGCCCGCACGCCGTGGCCGCCATTCCGCTCCCTGCTTGCCGGCGCGATCGGAGGCCTGTTGATGGGCTGGGGTGCGCGGCTCGGCTTCGGTTGCAATATCGGCGCCTTCGTCGGCGGCGTTGCCTCCGGCTCGCTGCACGGCTGGATCTGGTTTGCGGCGGCACTCGGCGGCTGCCTCATCGGCATTCGCCTGCGTCCGCTGTTTGGTCTCGCACGGGATTGAAATGATGCGCGTCGTTTACGCTCTGGTGCTGGTGTGCGGATTGTCCGCCATCATCTTTCAGCACCTCTCCTCGCCGTCGCTCGGACGCGCCGTGTCGCCGGAAGATTTTGCCGGTGCCTGCGCGCCCTGCGGCGCGCCCTGTCCGTCGGTGAAAAAGTAAACAGGCTTCACGCCAGACCCAGCGCGCCGCGCAGATCGCGGAGCAGCGCCGCGAGTGCATCGTCGGCATAAGGCCGCGCCGGCGCGTGGCCCCAGACCGGACCCGGCCACGCCGGATCGTCCTTGCGGCGCGCGACGATGTGGACGTGAAGCTGCGGCACCATGTTGCCGATCGCCGCGACATTGATCTTGTCGCAGCCGGTGATCCGCTTGAGCGCCTGTGCACTGTCGGCGATCTCGCGCATCAATTGCGTGCGCACGGCGTCAGCCAGATCGAATACTTCGCGCGCATCGGCAACGCGCGGCACCAGAATGAGCCAGGGGTAATTGGCGTCGCGAAACAGCAGCACGCGCGACAGCGGCAGGTCGCCCAGCATAGCGCAGTCGTTGTCGAGTTGCGGATGCAGCGTCCAGGCAGCGTCGTGTTCCAAGCGAAAACCTTTTTCTAATGCGTCTCGTCGCTGCGCCAACTCACATCACGTCCGATGAGGACATCAAAGAGAAGAGCTGGGTCCCCGCTTTCGCGGGGACGACAGACATGGATATTCTCTCTTGTCATACTCTCAAATCTTCCGCTGTCCGGCCGCCAATCCTTTATTGTCATGCCCGCGCAAGCGGGCATCCAGCTCTTCTGCTTCCATCCGCAGGGGACAGCTTAAAAGGAAAGCGCTGGGTCCCCGCTTTCGCGGGGACAACAGAACTCTCTGTTGTCACGCCCGTCACCGGGTCCGCCGACGGCAATGTCGGCTTGCTTTCCGCAGCCCGACGCCTGATATAGACGCCGGGAGGTTGGCGGTGGGCGAACCACTCGCCAACCGGGTCAGGTCCGGAAGGAAGCAGCCCTAACGAGCTCCGGTTCGGGTCGCTCGTCAGCCTCCCACCCATTTCCATGCCAGGCTGTCGGTGTGTTCCGCGCGGCCGCTCGGGGTTCTTGATGGACGACGCCGCACAGCGCCGCAAGCAGGACCAGATCGGATCGGGCGCAGGATCCACGGATCTCGGTTCACAACCCGCCGCAGCCGCCCCGGCAACCGCGCCCGGCTACCGCGTGCTGGCCCGCAAATACCGCCCCTCGACCTTCAACGACCTCATCGGTCAGGAGGCGATGGTGCGCACCATCTCCAACGCCTTCGAGACCAATCGCATTCCGCAGGCCTGGATTCTCACCGGCGTGCGCGGCGTCGGCAAGACCACCACCGCGCGCATCCTCGCGCGCGCGCTCAATTACGAATTGCCGGACGGCTCGGTGACGGGGCCGACGGTGCACATGCCGACCTTCGGCGTGCATTGCCAGGCGATCGTCGACAGCCGCCACCTCGACGTCATCGAGATGGATGCCGCCTCGCATAACGGCGTCGACGACGTGCGCCAGATCAACGACGCGGTGCGCTACGCACCCGTGAGCGCGCGCTACAAGGTCTACATCCTCGACGAAGTGCATATGGTGACGACCCAGGGCTTCAACGCGCTGCTGAAGACTCTCGAAGAGCCGCCGCCGCACGCGAAATTTATTTTTGCCACCACCGAAATCGGCAAGGTGCCGATCACCGTGCTCTCGCGCTGCCAGCGCTTCGACCTGCGCCGCATCACCGCCGATACGCTGGTGCATCATCTCGCCGGCATCGCCGGCATGGAAGGCATCGAGGCCGAGCGCGACGCGCTGGCGCTGATCGCGCGCGCCGCCGAAGGATCGGTGCGCGATGCGCTGTCGCTGTTCGATCAGGCGATCGCGCACGCCGCCGGCACCGTCAAGGCCGACGACATCCGCGACATGCTGGGCCTTGCCGACCGCTCGCGCATCATCGACCTGTTCGAAGCGGTGCTGCGCGGCGACATGGCGGCGGCGCTGGCGCAATTGCGCGAGCAGTACGAGGCCGGCGCCGATCCGACCGTGATCCTGCGCAACCTCGCCGAATTCACGCATTACGTCACCCGCGTCAAAGCCGTGCCGGCGGTCGCCGACGACGTGTCGCTGAGCGAATCCGAACGCACGCGCGGCCGCGGCATCGCGACAAAGCTCTCGATGCGCGTGCTTTCGCGCACCTGGCAGATGCTGCTCAAGGGCCTGTCGGAAATGCAGGATGCGGCGAGCCCGATCATGGTTGCCGAAATGATCCTCGTGCGCATCGCCTATGCCGCCGACCTGCCGACGCCGGACGAGGCGCTGCGCGCGCTCGGAGACGGCGGCGCATCGAACGGCGGCAACGCGGCATCGTCGACCGGCAGTTCCAGTGCAGCCCCCGTAGCACCGTCATCCTCGCTCGCGTCCCATGGCGCATCCGGCGAACGCGTGGACGCCGGACGTTATGCGCCGCGCGGCAGTGGCGCGCCGGCAACGGCCGCGATGCGCGCACCGATCGCCGCGACCGCGCAATCGTCACCGCAAACCGCGACGACGCCCGCGATCGTGCTCAACCGCTTCGAGGACCTGGTGGCGCTGGCGGCGGAGAAGCGCGACATCGCGATGAAGACGGCGCTCGAACGCGACGTGCGGCTGGTACGCTTCGAGGACGGCAAGCTCGCCATCGCCCCGCAGCCGAGCGCGTCGCGCACCTTGATCGCCGACCTGCAGAAGAAGATTTCGCTCTGGACCGGCAAGCAATGGAGCGTTCTCGGGGCGCAGGACGAAGGCGCGCCGACGCTGCGCGAAAAGCGCGACGAACAGAAGGCGCGCTTCACCGAAGGCGTGCGCGCCGATCCGCTGGTGCGCAGCGTGCTCGAACGGTTTCCCGGAGCGCAGATCGTCGACGTGCAAAGCCCGGACTGGGGCGCGGCGCAAGCCGCGACCAATGGCGACATGCCGGATCTGGATTCCGACCTGGCTCCCGATGATGGCGAACCATCCGACGACTGATTTAACGACACAACAAGAAGACCGACAGACACAGGACCGATATGGCTGATTTTCTGGGCATGATGAAACAGGCTGCGCAATTGCAGTCGAAAATGACCGAGATGCAGGCGCAACTCGACGCGATCGAAGTCGAAGGCGCGTCCGGCGGCGGCCTTGTGTCGGTACGGCTGACAGCGAAGGGCGACATGAAGGGCGTCACCATCGATCCTTCGCTGCTCAAGCCCGAAGAAAAGGACATCCTGGAAGATCTTCTGGTCACCGCCCACGGCGATGCGCGACGCAAGGCCGAGGAGGTCATGCAGGAGAAGATGAAGGATCTCACCGGCGGGCTGCCGATGCCGCCGGGGCTAAAACTGTTCTGAGCGCAAGCCGATGCCCCGCGGCGTTGCCGGCCCCGAAATCGAGCGTCTGATCCAGTTGCTCGCCCGCCTGCCCGGACTGGGCCCGCGTTCGGCGCGGCGCGCGGCGCTGCATCTCATCAAGAAGCGCGAACAGTTGATGTCGCCGCTGGCGTCGGCGCTGACCACCGCCATCGACAAGATCGAGGTCTGCAAGACCTGCGGCAATATCGACACGCAGAACCCGTGCACGGTGTGCACCGATCCGCGGCGCGACACCGCGATGATCGTCGTCGTCGCCGATGTCGCCGACCTGTGGGCGCTCGAACGCGCCAACGCCATCAATGCGCGCTACCACGTGCTCGGCGGCACGCTGTCGCCGCTCGATGGCGTCGGCCCGCAGGACCTGTCCATCGATGCGCTGATCACCCGCGTGCATGCGGAAAACGTGCAGGAAGTAATCCTGGCGCTCAACGCCACGGTCGACGGCCAGACCACGGCGCATTACATCACCGACCTGCTGCATGAGGCCAACGTGAAGGTCACGCGACTGGCGCACGGCGTGCCGGTCGGCGGCGAACTCGATTATCTCGACGAGGGCACACTGTCTGCCGCGATCCGCCAGCGCACGGCGTTTTAAGGTTTCGCGCGCGGATCGAGCGTGGCGAAATGCCCGCGCATCTGCAGGAATGCAAGCAGCATCAGGCTCGGGATCGCGCTCAGCGCGCAAATCGCAAAGAACCATGGCCAGCCGGTCGCATCCGCGATGTAGCCGGCACCGGCGGACAGATAGGTGCGGCCGACGGCGGCGAGCGCGGTGAGCAGCGCGTATTGCGTCGCCGTGTGCAGCGGATTGCGGCACAGCGCCGAGAGATAGGCGACGTAAATCACGGTGCCGACGGCGCTGGTGAAATTCTCCAGCGTGATCGCAAAAGTGAGCCAGCCGAGATTATGACCGACGATGGCCTGCCAGGAAAAGCCGAGATTGGCGGCGGCCTGCAACAATCCGCCGATCCACAGGCTCGTGGCGAGCGGATAGGCGCGCGCGACGAAACCGCCGGTGAAGCCGCCGGCCAGCGTCGCGGCAAAGCCGACGCCCTTGATGATGGCGGCATATTCGTCGCGGCTGAAGCCGGTCTTGATGACGAAGGGCGTCGTCATCGCGCCGGCAAGCGCATCGGTGAATTTGAACAGGACCACGAAGGCGAGCGCGGCGAACGCCAGATCGCGGCCCAAAAATTCCGAGAACGCGCTCATGGCGGCGGCGGCGACGCGCTTGAGCGGGCTTTGCCTCGCATGCACGGCTTCCACCACGACGGATTTTTCCGGCTCGGTCGCGACCAGCACCGTGACGACGCCGATGACGACGAGCACGGCCATGGCCATGTAACCGCCGGTCCAGGCGCTGGTGCGCGTGAGGCCAAGCGCTTCAAGGCCGCTGACGAGGAACAGCGCCCCGGCGGTGGAGATCAGCATGCCGACGCGATAGGCGGCGACATAGGACGCCATGCCGGCCGCCTGCTCGCTCTCGGGCAGGCTTTCGATGCGGAAGGCGTCGACGAGCACGTCCTGCGTCGACGATGCCATCGTCACCATCAGCGCAGCTCCGGCGACGAGCAGCGGCGAGACGGTGAACGGATCGCACAGGCCGAGCAACACGATCGCCGCGATCAGCCAGAGCTGGCTCAGCACCAGCCAGCCGCGACGGCGGCCGAGCAGGCGCGAGAACAGCGGCGCATCGAGCGCATCGATCAGCGGCGCCCAGAGAAATTTTATCGTGTAGGGCGTGCCGACAAAGGCGAACAGACCAATGGTTTTCAGGTCAACGCCGGCTTCCGCCATCCACACCAGCAGCGTCGAGCCGGACAGCGCCAGCGGCAGTCCCGACGAAAAGCCGAGGAACATGACGATGAGGACGCGCGGACGCAGATAGACGGACAGCGCATCGGCAAAACGGCGACGGCCGGCAGCGGGCGCGTCCGTCATTCCGCCGCCGGCAGTTTGCGCGCGAGCGGCGACGGCAGGATCGTCGCGGCGTCGGTGGGGCCGCTGTCGAACTCCAGTTCCTCGATGTTATGGGCGCGCTTCTCGACCTTGTCGGCCGAAATCAGAATCTGCCGCACGTCCTCGTTGGCCTGGCCGAAATGCTGCTGCAGTTTCATGACGCGATCGCGCAGCAGGCCGAGGTCCTTGGCCATCGCGCCGACCTCGGTGCGGATCTTGTCGGCGGCAGCGCGCATGCGCGCATCCTTCTGAATTTGCTGGATCACCTGAATCGCCAGCATCAGCAGCGACGGCGAAACGATGATGACGCGCGCGCGATAGGCCTTCTGGATGATGTCGTCGAAATGGTCGTGCAGTTCGGCATAGACGGATTCCGACGGCACGAACATCAGCGCCAGATCCTGGGTCTCGCCGGCGATGAGGTATTTCCCGGAAATATCGTTGATGTGCTTGTTGATGTCCTGACGGATGCGTTGCGACGCGTTCTTGCGCTCGTCGTCGTTCCTGGCCTCGCGGAACGCGGTGATCGCCTCGAGCGGGAATTTCGCGTCGATGATCAGCGGCCGCTGGTCAGGCAGGAACACGCAGCAGTCGGGCCGCGAGCGGTTGCTCAGCGTGAACTGGAATTCGTAAGCGCCCTGCGGCAGCCCGTCACGCACGATCACTTCCATGCGCCCCTGCCCGAACGCGCCGCGCAACTGCTTGTTCGACAGCACATCGCGCAGCGACGTCACCTGCGAGGTCAGTTCGCCGAGGTTTTTCTGCGCGCTGTCGATGACGGCGATGCGCTCGTTGAGCTTGGTCAGGCTGTCGACCGTGTTGCGGGTCTGCGATTGCAGCGACTGGCTCAGATTCTCCGAGACGTGATCGAGCCGCTCATGCAGCACGCGCGCCAGTTCCGCCTGCCGGCCGGTCAGCGTTTCGCCGAGCGATTGCAGACGACCGGCGGTCTCGGCCTGGATCTGCGCCAGGGTCGCCAGATGCGCGTCGGCCTGGCTGGTGTCGGGCGGCCGCCGCGTCAGCAGCAGGAAAAAGATCGCCACGACGGCGAGTGCGCCGAGGCCGGCAAGCGCGATCAGGATATTTTCAGGCGTGGCATAAGCCAGCAGCACGGTGGTGATGTCGGTCGGTTTGGTCATGCGCCAGCTTTACCCCGATTCGGCGGCGTGGATTGAACAAAGAGTGAACACCATTCGCGCCGTCCCCACAAGCCTGCGGCCGCCGCAGCCGGCAATTGACCGTGCGCGGGCAAGGCCTTACATCGCGGCCATGGCCAAACGCGACATCATCCTCCTGCCCGACAAGCGGCTGCGGCTCGTCTCCGATCCCGTCAAGGAGATCGACGCGGACGTGCGCAAGCTCGTCGAAGACATGTTCGAGACCATGTATGACGCGCCGGGCATCGGGCTGGCCGCGATCCAGGTCGCCGTGCCGCGCCGCGTCGTCATCATGGACCTCGCCAAGAAAGACGAGCCGGCCGAGCCGCGCGTGTTCATCAATCCGGAAATTCTCTGGGCGTCGGACGAAAAAGGCATCTACGAAGAAGGCTGCCTGTCGATCCCGGAATTTTACGAGGAGGTCGAGCGGCCGGCACAGGTGAAGGTGAAATACCGCGACCTCGAGGGCAACGAGCAGGTGATCGAGGCCGACGGACTTCTCGCCACCTGCCTGCAGCACGAAATCGATCATATCAACGGCGTGCTGTTCATCGACCATATTTCAAAACTCAAGCGCGACCGCGTGACCAAGAAATTTGCCAAGGCCGCGCGTCTTGCCGCCGAAGAGTCCGCGTCGCAGTCCTGACGCCGCAATCCAGACGCGACAGGTGTGTCGCGCGCATCTCGACGGGAAAAACCCTTGCGCCTGATCTTCATGGGCACGCCGGATTTCGCGGTGCCGACGCTGATCGAACTGGTCGGGCGCGGCTATGACATCGTGGCCGTGTATTCGCGCGCGCCAAAACCGGCCGGGCGCGGCATGGCGTTGCAGCCAACGCCGGTGGCGCGCGAGGCGGAAAAATTCGGCCTGCCGATATTCATCCCGGCCTCTCTGCGCACCGGCGAGGCGCAGGCGGTTTTCCGCAGTCATGAGGCGGATGCGGCGGTCGTCGTCGCCTATGGGTTAATCCTGCCGCGCGCGGTGCTCGACGCGCCGCGTCTCGGCTGCTTCAACATTCATGGCTCGCTGCTGCCGCGCTGGCGCGGCGCGGCGCCGATCCAGCGCGCGATCATGAGCGGCGATGCCGAGACCGGCGTCACCATCATGAAGATGGACGAAGGGCTGGACACGGGCGCCATGGCGATGGCCGAGCGCCTCTCCATCGGTCCGGACATGACCGCCGGCGACCTGCATGACGCGCTGGCGCGACTCGGCGCCGACGCCATGCTGCGGGCGCTCGGCGCGCTCGAACGCGACACGCTGACGCTGACCCCGCAGCCGGAGGAAGGCGTCACCTATGCCGCGAAGATCGAGAAGGCCGAGGCCCGCATCGACTGGACGCGGCCGGCGCGGGACGTTCACAACCACATCCGCGGTCTCGCGCCGTTCCCCGGCGCATGGTGCGAATTTCACGGCGAAAAGACGCCGGTGCGGATCAAGGTGCTGCGCTCCACTTGCGTCGATGGCCAAGGCACGTTCGACACCGCGCCCGGTGCGGTGCTCGACGACGCGCTCACCATCGCCTGCGGCGATGGCGCGGTGCGGCTCACGGAAGTGCAGCGCGCCGGCAAGCAGCCGATGGCGGCGCAGGATTTTCTGCGCGGCACGGCGGTGAAGCGTGGCACGGTGCTGAAGTGATACACATTCGCTTCCTTCTCCCCTTGCGGGAGAGGGTGATCCGAGCGAGAGCGAGGATCGGGTGAGGGGTCCGACCGCTGTCATCACCCGCGAAAGCGGGTGATCCAGCACTTCATGACATCCGTTGAATTGGTGTTTACTGGATCGCCCGGTCAAACCGGGCGATGACAAGCAGAGTGTGATGCCCCGCTACAAACTCACCATCGAATATGACGGCGCGCCATTTTCCGGCTGGCAGACGCAGGAGAACGCGCCGTCCGTGCAGGGCACGCTGACGCGCGCCATCGCGGCGTTCTGCGGCGAGACGGTGCTCGTGCAGGGTGCGGGCCGCACCGATGCCGGAGTGCATGCACGCGGGCAGATCGCCCATATCGACCTGACCAAGGACTGGGACACTGACATCGTGCGCGATGCGTTGACCGCGCAACTGCGTCCGCATCCCATCGCCGTGCTGGCAGCCGAACGCGTGGCGGACGATTTCGACGCGCGGTTTTCGGCGCGCGCGCGGCATTACATCTATCGCATCATCAACCGCCGCGCCGATCTCGCGCTCGACCGCGGCCGCGCGTTTCGCGTGCCAAAACGGCTCGACGCCGCGCGCATGCACGAGGCCGCGCAGCGCCTTGTCGGCAAGCACGATTTCACGACCTTTCGCGCCACCGAATGCCAGGCCAAATCGCCGGTGAAGACGCTCGACCGTCTCGACGTCACGCGCGACGGCGACGAGGTGCGCATTCATGCCTCGGCGCGGTCTTTCCTGCATCATCAGGTGCGGTCTATCGCCGGTTCGCTCGTTTTTGTCGGCGAAGGCAAATGGACGCCGGACGATCTGGCCGCAGCGCTCACGGCACGCGACCGCACCGCCTGCGGACAGGTCGCCCCGCCGGACGGACTGTATCTGATGCGGGTGGATTATTAGGGCATTTTCGCTTTTCTCTCCGAATCGCGGAGGTGCTCTGTCTTGTTTTTGCGCAATTCCGGACAGAAACCCGCTTCGCACTTTTCCTGGAATTGCTTAAAGCACCAACAAAAAGGGCGGCCCCAGGGCCGCCCTTTTAATGCGAGTGGATCGACACTTATTCGATCAATGACTACTCGGCGGCGATGCGCACTTCCGGCGCGGCCGCCTTCACGTCCTTGTCGACATATTGCTCGAACGGCACGAAGTTCTTCTGGAACTGGGCCACGAGACCGCGCGCGGTCTCGTCGAATTCCTTCTGGCTGCTCCAGGTCTTCGACGGATTGAGGATCGTCGATTCGATGCCCGGCACCGCGGTCGGGACCTCGAAACCGAAATAGGGATCGACGCGGAAGGTAGCATTGTTGAGCGAGCCGTCGAGGGCGGCCGTCAACAATGCGCGCGTCACCTTGATCGGCATGCGCTTGCCGACGCCGTAGCGCCCGCCGGTCCAGCCCGTGTTCACCAGCCAGCAATCGACATTGTATTTCGCGATCAGGTCGCGGAAGAGATTGCCGTAAACCGACGGATGCCGCGGCAGGAACGGCGCCGCGAAGCAGGTGGAGAATTCCGGCTCGACGCCGGTGAGGCCCTTTTCGGTGCCGGCGACCTTGGCGGTGTAGCCGGAGAGGAAGTGATACATCGCCTGCGCCGGCGTCAGCCGCGCGATCGGCGGCATCACGCCATAGGCGTCGGCGGTGAGCAGGATCACGTTCTTCGGCTGTCCGGCGCGGCCGGTGCGCGATGCGTTGGGAATGAACTCGAGCGGATAGGCCGCGCGCGTATTTTCGGTCTTCGACGCATCGTCGAAATCGCAGATGCGCGTGTCGGGATCGAACGCGACGTTTTCAAGCACGGTGCCGAAGCGTTGCGTCGTCGCGTAGATTTCAGGCTCGGCTTCTTCAGAAAGCTTGATCGTCTTGGCGTAGCAGCCGCCTTCGAAATTGAAGGTGCCGTCCGGGCCCCAGCCGTGCTCGTCGTCGCCGAGCAGCGTGCGCTTGGGATCGGCCGACAGCGTCGTCTTGCCGGTGCCCGAAAGCCCGAAGAACAGCGCGACATCACCCTTGTCGCCGACATTGGCGGAGCAATGCATCGGCATCACGCCCTTGGCCGGCAGGTAGTAATTCAGCGTCGTGAAAACCGACTTCTTCATTTCGCCGGCGTAATAGCTGCCGCCGATGAGGACGATCTTCTTGTCGAAATTGACGGCGATGATGGTCTCGCTGCGCACGCCATGCTTCTTCGGATCGGCCTTGAAGGACGGCAGGCTGAGGATGGTCAGCTCCGGCGCGAATTTCGCAAGCTCGGAACGCTCGGGACGGATCAGCAACGTACGGATGAACAGCGAATGCCAGGCCAGTTCGGTATAGACGCGGGTCTTGATGCGGTGCTTGGGATCGGCGCCGCCATAGAGATCCTGCGCGAACAGGGTCATGCCCTTGGCATGGGCGAGGAAATCCTTGTGCAGCAGGTCGAACTGCTCAGTGGTGAGCTTGCCGTTCTTGTCCCACCAGACATTGTCCTCGGTCGTCTTGTCGCAGACGACGAATTTGTCCTTCGGGCTGCGGCCGGTGTGGACACCAGTCTCCGCGCAGATCGGGCCGCCGTGAACCAGTTCGGCTTCCTTGCCCGCGATGGCGAATTCATAGAGCGCGGGTTCGAGAAGATTCCAATGAACGGTCTTGGCGCCTTCAAGCCCAAATTTCTCGGCGCCGTGGGCGCCGTTGCGCAAACCTGTTTCCTGCACTGACAACCTCCAAAAAACGCTACCGCCCGCGATGGGCCCAGGGCCTCGGAAAGGCCTCTCGGGAATATGGGCCGTTTAGACGGCTGACCCGCTTGGACGATTTGACCGTTTAAACAACGTGACCGCTTGCAACTTGCCCCGTTGGCCGACCGCATGGAGCGGCTTTTGCGGGATAAACCGCTGCCGGACGGGTCGGCGACGTATAAACCAGCGATACTGGGTATGCCAAGAATAATCATGGGTATCATCCGATTGATGAAGCCCGGCTGCATTCCGCTGCGCCGCCGTCACTACTGTGTTGCCGTCCGTTGCAAGGCAGCCATGTTGCAAAGCAAAAAACTCCTCGTCCCAGTTCGAAACTGCGACAATAAGCAGTATTGGGTGCTGCCCGCTCGAAACGGGTCGCAAGAAACAGGTCGCAACGAAGGATGGATGCCATGCAGGGCCTGGTTGCTTCGGTTAGTCGCAGTGCGGCACACGCGTTTACCAAGCCGACACTTTCCGCCATCCGCCTGCAGGCCGGCCTTGGCGTCGAGGACGACGCCCATAGCGGGGTCACCGTCCAGCACGTCATGCATCGGAGCCGGAATCCGACGGCCCCCAACCGCCGTCAGGTCCATCTCATCCATGCGGAACTGTTCACGGAGCTGGCCGAGGCCGGCTTTACCGTGGCGGCCGGCGAACTGGGAGAAAACATCACCACCAGCGGGCTCGATCTTCTGGCCCTGCCGGCGGGAACGCGGCTGCATATCGGTCCGCAGGCGGTGGTCGAGGTCACCGGCCTGCGCAACCCGTGCCGGCAGATCGACCGCTTCCAGGCGGGCCTGATGGCCGCCGTGCTCGGTCGCGCGGCCGACGGCAGCGTCATCCGCAAGATCGGCGTCATGGGCATCGTCGTCACCGGCGGCGCGGTGCATGGCGGCGACCCTATTGCTGTCGTCCTGCCCGACCTGCCGCACATCCCGCTCGCGCCGGTGTAACGGCGAACCGCACAGGGATGCTCACATCGTGACGATCACATGCCCGCTACCTGACGTCGTCTCGGCAAAGGCATGCGCCTCCGCCAACTTCTCAAGGGCAAACGTGCCGCCGATGCGGTGCACCAGCCCGTCCGCCGCTTCGTTGATGCCGTTGCATGTCGCGTCGATCACCGCGGGGCTGAGCATGTAAACCAGGATGAAATGCAGGCTCATGTTGCGGGCGCGGCGTCCGCCTTGCGCAATCGGCACCGAGGGCGCGGTCGCCGCGCCGAACGAGACGATGGCACCGCCTTCACGCAAGATGCTTTCATCAAGCGCGATATTGCCCGAGATGTCGACCTCGACGATCTGATCGACGCCCTCCCCGCCGGTTTCCGCAAGAATGCGCGCGGCCAGATCCGGCGCCTTACGGTCGAGCACGACATCGGCGCCGAGCCGCGCAATCTCCCTGCGCGCGTCTTCGCCGCTGCCGGTCGATGCGATGACACGCGCGCCGCCGCGCTTTGCGAACTGCACGGCATAGGCGCCAACGCGCCCCGTCGCGCCCGCGACATAGATCGTCTTGCCGCACGGCGCGCCGGCAACATGCACGGCGCGATAGCCGGTCATCGCCGGAATGCCGAGACAAGCGCCCTGCGCAAAACTCAGGCCCTGCGGCAGCGGACGCACGAGAGTCCGCGGCAGCGCAACGTATTCGGCGGCCGTCCCGAACGGCCGTTGCCACTGCGCATGAAAGACCCAGACGCGATCGCCCTCGCGCAAATCGCGCACGCCGGGACCGACCGCGGCAACGATACCGGCGCCATCGGAATGCGGGATGATGCGCGGAAATTCCATTTTCGCACGGGTGTTGGCACGCCGCTTGTAGTCCGAGGGGTCGATGCCGGAAGCATGCAGCCGCACCAAAACTTCGTTCTCGCGCGGCTGCGGCCGTTCCATCTCGCCAAAGGTGATGACGTCGTGCGCCGCGCCCATTCGTTCGTACCAGCCTGCGTGCATCGTTTCTGGCTTGCTCACGACGCACGCGCCTGTTCGGCCAGTTCTTTGAGCACCTGCCGCAGCACGGCGGGCGAGCGCACCGGCTGCGGAAAAGCGAGCCGCCGCGCCGCGCGGCCGTTCTGCAAATCCAGCCCTTCCGGATCGGCGCCGACGCAACGCCAGTCGCCGTCAGCGGCGCCAAGCAGTTTTGTCGCATAAAGCCGGCAGGTGTCGGCGTGGTCTGCATTCATGTGGTCGATAATGCCGGGCTCGGCAGCAACGAGATCGGCGGCGTCGTGAAGATCGGTGAGGATGTCGGCCGGCGTCAGATCGACGATGCGGCCGAAACCGGCGACGAGATGTGCCGCGTCAAGCGCGATGCGATAGAACGCGAAGTCGGCGAACGCTGCATACATCTCAGCGTCCGGATGGCGCGCCAGATAGCGGCGGCGCGCGGCATCATCGTCGGTGCGCGCGGCATGCCCCATCAGCATGATGCGCGCGCCCTCGAGCGGGTCGCCTTCCTTGCGCTCGTCGATCATCAGCGACACGCGCGGATCGGCAAGGATGTTCCTGGTATGCACCGCGAGGCGCGAGATCAGCAGCAGCGGCGCGCCGTCGGCTGCGGTGGCGACATTGACGAGCGAGCAATAGGGATCGCCGCGGCCCGCCATGAGGGTGGCCAGCGCGGCCGAGCGGCCTTCGCGCATCAGGAGCTTCGTGGCCTGGCGGGGATCAAAGGCGTCGACCGGTCTCATGATGCTTCGATTCCTTGCACGTCCCGGCTGCGTCCTGGCAAATTGAACCTTTCAATCACCAAAGCGTTATGACCTCTGGACCCGCGCTATGGCGGGGCCAAAACGCTGAGAATTGGTCCACAAGAGTAGCGATTGCACTCATTGAGAGCTATGGTCTTCACACTGCGGACGAATCATATAATTGCCTGCCAATAGTCACATTTCAGCCCCCGTTTACGGGCTCACAGTGCGTCCTCGAGGGGCGTCACTCGACACGGATAAAATTGGGCCTATGCCAACAATCGCTCTGGTCGACGACGACCGCAATATTTTGACTTCGGTTTCGATCGCACTCGAAGCCGAAGGGTACCGCATCATGACATACACCGACGGCGCTTCAGCGCTCGACGGTTTCAAGACGTCTCCTCCCGATCTCGCCATTCTCGATATCAAGATGCCGCGCATGGACGGCATGGAGACGCTGCGCCGGCTGCGCCAGAAATCGGATGTGCCGGTGATCTTCCTCACGTCGAAAGACGAGGAGATCGACGAGTTGTTCGGTCTCAAGATGGGCGCCGACGATTTTATCCGCAAACCGTTCTCGCAACGCCTTCTGGTCGAACGCGTCAAGGCGGTGCTGCGTCGCGGCATCGTCAAGGAAGGCGCGACCCCGAAGGAAGGCGACGCCAAGGTTCTCGAGCGCGGACAGTTGCGCATGGATCCGGAGCGCCACACCTGCACGTGGAAGAACGATCCGGTGACGCTCACCGTCACCGAATTTCTCATCCTGCAGGCCCTCGCGAGCCGGCCCGGCGTCGTCAAGAGCCGCAACGCCTTGATGGATGCGGCCTATGACGATCAGGTCTATGTCGACGACCGCACCATCGACAGCCACATCAAGCGGCTGCGCAAGAAGTTCAAGGTCACCGACGACGATTTCGATATGATCGAGACCCTTTACGGGGTCGGCTATCGTTTCAAGGAATAGCCTCTTCCAAAAGCCCGGCACCCGGAGCACGACGCGCTAGGGGTTAGCAGGACACGCTGCGTTGCGGTACAATGCGGGGGCGGCCCGCAACCTCATGCGCAACGGCGGAGACATCATCGGTGCTTGATCGCTCCTCGCATGGCCAGGAGAGCCAAGTCCAGGACAGTGGAATCCGGCCGCCGGATTCCAGCGGCGGGTCGCGCATCGGCGCGCTGCGGCACAGCCGCGTGGTGCAATGGCTGCGGGCCGCCTGGCAATTTTTGGTCTCGCTGATCTTTTCCAGCCTCACCCGCCGCATCGTCACGCTCAATCTTGCCGGCCTGCTGGCGCTGGTCATCGGCGTTCTCTATCTCTCGCAATTCCGCGCCGGGCTGATCGACGCGCGCATCCAGAGCCTTTTGGTCCAGGGCGAGATCATCGCGGGCGCCATCGCCGCGGAAGCCACCGCCGACAATGACAGCGTGCAGATCGATCCCAATCGTCTGCTGCAACTCAAGGCGGGCGAAAGCTATGGGCCCTCCGACGAGGCTTTGTCGGGCCTCGAATTTCCCATCAACCCCGAACGGGTCGGCCCGCTCCTGCGCCGTCTGGTGTCGCCGACACGCACGCGTGCGCGCATCTATGACCGCGACGGCGCGCTGATCCTCGACAGCCGCAATCTCGACCGGCGCGGCGACGTGTTCAGTTTCGATCTGCCGTCGCCCAATGCCGACCAGCCGGGCATCGTCGACAGGACGATGGCGGCGATCCGGCGCTGGTTCGGACGCGGCGACCTGCCGCGTTATCGCGAACTCGGCTCGGAGAACGGCACCGGCTATTCCGAAGTGGCGCTGGCGCTGCGCGGACAGAAGGCGAGCATGGTCCGCGTCGATGATCGCGGCGCCGTCATCGTCTCGGTCGCGGTGCCGGTGCAGCGCTTCCGCGCCGTGCGCGGCGCCTTGATGCTCTCGACCCAAGGCGCCGACATCGACGACATGGTGGCGGCGGAACGGTTCGCGATCTTCAAGGTGTTCCTCGTTGCCGCCGGCGTCATGGTCGTCCTGTCTTTCCTTCTCGCCGGCACGATCGCGGGGCCCGTGCGACGGCTTGCGGAAGCCGCAGAGCGCGTGCGCAGCCGCATCCGCACGCGTGTCGAAATTCCGAATTTCACCGGACGCCGCGACGAAATCGGCCATCTGTCCGGCGCGATCCGCGACATGACCAACGCGCTCTACAAACGCATCGAAGCGATCGAACGGTTCGCTGCCGACGTCGCCCACGAATTGAAGAATCCGCTGACGTCGCTGCGCTCGGCGGTCGAGACCATGCCGCTGGCAAAGACCGAGGAAAGCCGCGGGCGTCTGCTCGCCGTCATCCAGCACGACGTCAAACGTCTCGATCGTCTCATCTCCGATATTTCCGACGCGAGCCGCCTCGACGCCGAATTGCAGCGTCAGGAAACCGCCCCCGTCGATCTCGGCCGCATCCTCGCCGCCCTGGTCGACGCGGCCAACGAGGTTCGTTCGGAATGCGCGGCGGAATGCGCACCGGTGACGCTCGTTTTGGAGAAGGGCGGCCGGCCCCTGATCGTGCCCGGACACGATTCGCGCCTCGGCCAGGTCATCGACAACCTGATGAGCAATGCGCGCTCCTTCTCGCCGCCGGGCGGCACCGTGCGCGTGACCGGAAAGCGGCTCAAGACCGAAATCGAAATCACCGTCGATGATGACGGACCGGGCGTGCCGCCGGACGCGTTCGAACGCATCTTCGAGCGTTTTTACACCGACCGGCCGCAACAGCATTTCGGCCAGAATTCCGGTCTCGGGCTTTCGATCTCCAAGCAGATCGTCGAGGCGCATGGCGGCCGCATCTGGGTCGAAAATCGCTATGCGGCGGCATCAGATGCTGCGAGCGCGCCCGGCCTCAAACGCGGCCCGCTGCAGCCGCGGACATTTGGCGACGACGACGATGAGGACGATGAAGATGAAAACGCGACCGCACGCGCCGTGCGCGGCGCGCGCTTCGTCGTCCGCATTCCCGCGGCGTGATGACAGGCGACGCACTCTTCTCCGCTCCGAGCATCCACGCCTCAGCCGTGCTGGTAGGCGCGACCGCGCTGTTGATCCGCGGGGCGTCTGGCATCGGAAAATCACGCCTCGTCCTCGACATTCTGCAGGCCTCCAACGCAGGGGCGGGAGCCAGTCCGGGGGCTTTGCCGTTCGCGCGCCTCGTCGCCGACGACCGCTGTCAGCTCGCCGCGCGTCACGGCCGGTTGCTGGTCCGGCCGCCGCCGATTTTGGCCGGCCTCATCGAATCGCGCGGACTGGGGTTGCTGCGGATGGACTACGAACCGCTCGCCCAGGTGGGCGCTGCCATCGACCTCGATACGGCCGCGGAACGCCTGCCTGACGCTGCGGCGCACGAAGTCTTGATGGAAGGCGTGCGCCTGCCCCGCTACGCGGTCGCACCCGGAACGGCGGCGCTGGCGCTGGTCAGGTCGATTTTCCTTGACCATTCAAACCTGTCCGGCAAATCAAATTTCCCTGGCGAGTCGAATTTGCCCGAGTGGGCCGCAGACAGATGGCGCAAACAGGTATAGTTTGCGCGGCGCAGTGACGAGCCTGGAATGAACAAAGGCGATCCAACGCTGGTGGGCGCGAACACGGTGGCTGGGGCTACCTCCCCTCGATTTTTCGCAATGCAGCATCCATATACCGAACCGGCGGTCGCCCTTGCGGTAGGGCCTCTGAATGTGCTCAGAGACACGCCTTCGCCGCACGCATTGGCTGCGACGGCGCGGAGTTGTTGATGATCGGTCTCCTTCTTGTCACCCATGGCAACCTCGCCAGCGAGTTTCGCGCGGCGTTAGAGCATGTGGTCGGCCCCCAGCGGCAAATCGAATCCGTCACCATCGGTCCCGATGATGACATCGAGCACTGCCGCAATGACATCATTGCCGCCGTCCAGCGCGTGGACAGCGGCGACGGCGTCGCTATCCTCACAGACATGTTCGGCGGCACGCCGTCCAATCTCGCGATTTCAGTGATGAGCCGGCCCAAGGTCGAGGTGCTGGCCGGAATCAATCTGCCGATGCTGGTGAAATTCGCAAAGGTGCGCGAAAACAGCACGCTCGCCGAAGCCGTCAATGCGGCTCAGGAAGCCGGCCGCAAATACTGCACCATCGCCAGCCGCGTCCTGGCCGGAAAATGAAGGACGGCACCGACCCGCCACCGGAAACGGCCGCCCCTATGGCGTCAAATCCCGCCCGATCTGCGCCCGAACAGGACCGCGCGACGCACGTCCGCGATCTGGAAATCGTCAATAAAAAGGGCCTGCACGCCCGCGCCTCAGCCAAATTCGTCCAGCTCGTGGAAGGGTTTAACGCCGAGGTCCGGGTCACGCGCGGCAACGAAACCGTTGGCGGCACTTCGATCATGGGGTTGATGATGCTCGCTGCCGGCACGGGCACGACGATCCATGTCGAGACCTGGGGGCCGCAGGCTGAAGCCGTGCTCGCCGCTTTGACGATTCTCGTGGCCGATCGGTTCGGCGAAGAGGACTAGATGCCTCGCCGTCGCGCGGCATGACGCCAAATACACAGCATATAAAGAAATCTTTATATGCTTATTGCCTCCTCGGCTCCCGCTTGCTATAGGCAGGCCACGCTGAAGGCCGGCCTGCCCGGCCTATCCAATCCATTCCAATGACCGGACCTCAACCATGACCGCCACCGCTTCCGCGAAGGCTAAAGCCGCGCCCGCCGGCGACTACATCGTCAAGGACATCAGCCTCGCCCCGTGGGGCCGCAAGGAAATCTCGATCGCCGAAACCGAGATGCCCGGCCTGATGGCCACGCGCGAGGAATACGGCCCGAAGCAGCCGCTGAAAGGCGCGCGCATCGCCGGCTCGCTGCACATGACGATCCAGACCGCCGTCCTCATCGAGACGCTGGCGGCGCTCGGCGCCGACATCCGCTGGGTGTCATGCAACATCTATTCGACCCAGGACCATGCCGCCGCCGCGATCGCCGATGCCGGCATCCCGGTGTTCGCGGTCAAGGGCGAGAGCCTCAAGGATTATTGGGATTACACCGCCAAGCTGTTCGAATGGCATGGCGGCGGCACGCCGAACATGATCCTCGACGACGGCGGCGACGCCACGATGCTGGTCCATAGCGGATTGCGCGCCGAGAACGGCGACACCGGCTTCCTCGACAAGCCGGGATCCGAGGAAGAAGAAGTATTTTACGCGCTGATCAAGCGCCTCCTGAAGGAGAAGCCGAAGGGCTGGTTCGCGGAGATCGCCAGGAACATCAAGGGCGTCTCCGAAGAAACCACCACCGGCGTGCATCGCCTCTATGTGATGGAGAAGGAAGGCAAGCTTCTCTTCCCCGCCATCAACGTCAACGACAGCGTCACCAAGTCGAAATTCGACAACCTCTACGGTTGCCGCGAGTCGCTGGTCGACGGCATCCGCCGCGGCACCGACGTGATGATGGCTGGCAAGATAGCGATGGTCGCCGGCTTCGGCGATGTCGGCAAAGGCTCGGCCGCCTCGCTGCGTCAGGCCGGCTGCCGTGTGATGGTGTCTGAAGTCGATCCGATCTGCGCGCTGCAGGCGGCGATGGAAGGCTATGAAGTCGTCACCATGGAAGATGCCGCTCCCCGCGCCGACATCTTCGTCACCGCGACGGGCAATCGCGACATCATCACCATCGACCACATGCGGGCGATGAAAGACCGCGCCATCGTCTGTAATATCGGCCATTTCGATAACGAGATTCAGATCGCCGGCTTGAAGAACATGAAGTGGAACAACATCAAGCCGCAGGTCGACGAGATCGAATTCCCCGATGGCAAGCGCATGATCCTGCTCTCGGAGGGGCGGCTGGTGAATCTCGGCAACGCCATGGGGCATCCGAGCTTCGTGATGTCGGCCTCGTTCACCAATCAGACGCTGGCGCAGATCGAGTTGTTCGCGAACCAAGGCCAGTACGACAAGAAAGTCTACGTGCTGCCGAAGACGCTCGACGAGAAGGTCGCGCGGCTGCATCTCGCCAAGATCGGCGTGAAACTCTCCAAGCTCAGCAACGAGCAGGCGAACTACATCGGCGTGAAGCAGGACGGCCCCTACAAGCCGGATCACTACCGCTATTAAGCGGTCTATCCGCACCCCCGTGCAGTGCGAGCGTAGCAAAGTGCCTCTCCGCAGATGCGGGGCATCGCTTCAGCTGCGATCGCTTCGAGAAACCGGGGTCCCGGGTCAGCAGCGCACGACTTCGTTTTGCGCCATGCCCGGGACACGGGGACCATTCGGCCGGTGAAGATACAATCGCCGTCGAGGATGCCGATCAATTCGGTGCAGTTGGTAATGACGGCGCCTGCGACGCCGCCGTTTCGCGCGGCGGCTTGAGCAGGATCTCATAGCGCCGCGGGATGCCGCGATAGCCGAAATGCGTGCGCTGGATCTGCGAGACGACGCTACGGACATCTCCGGCGAACCAGCCGCGCGCAGCCGCGATACAACCGGAATCCGCCGCGTAGCAGACGGCCACGGCGCCGTCGCGATCCAGTTCCGCTTGCGGCACGCTGGAGAGATCGGGGTAGGCGCGCGGACGATCCGGCATATAGGTGACGACACCGTAGGTCAGGCTGCTGTCGCCGCCGACGAGTTGCAGCGGCACGGTCGTCAACTGATGCCATTGCTCCGCCACTTGCTTGGCGAGCAGCCGCGAATGCGCGGCGGACGGCACGACCTTTCCTTCACGATGAACAACATAGGCGATGACCGGAGAGATCACGACCATCAGCAGCGGGAAGACGAGCGCCACCGCGAGCAGGCGCGCGGCCGCACGGCGGCTCACCTCGATGCGGGACGAGGACAGCAGCACGATCGGCAGCAGTGACCAGGCTGCGATCGTCCACGGGGCGGCGATCTCTATTTCGGCGACCAATGCGGCACCGATCGGAATCAGCAAGGGAATCCAGAAGGCGATGGCGGCCCAGCGGCGATTGGGGTCGCGCGGCAGCAAAATATCGCGCCACGCACCCTCTGCAGTCTTGCTGAAATACAACGTCACGGCGACCGGAAGCGCGGCATAGGCCAGCACGTGCGCGATGAAGATCGGCACGCTCTCGGCCGCCACACCTTCCGGCTTGGCCGGATGCGCGGCCAGCGCGTGACTCAACTGAGCCAGGCGCGTGTTGAACAGCCAGATCAGATGCGGACTGAGCGCCATGAGGCCGACGACGACGGTGATCCACGGCGTTGCCGAACGCAGATAGCGGCCACGGCGATGATCCGTGAGCGCCGCCAGCACCAGACCCAGAAGCAGGAAGAAGGACCAGTATTTCCCCAGTATGGCCCCGGCCGCGCCGATGCCGGCGAGCGCGGCGTAGACGTGATTGCGGGTGAGGTAGGAGCGCAGGAACCACAAGGTGGTCGCGGCCCAGAGCGGGATCAGGACCGTGTTGACGTTGTATTTGAGCGCCTGGAAATTGAAGACCGGCAACAGCGATAAAAGCGCCAGCCCCGCGACGCGCTTGTAGCCGCCGATGAATTCTCCCGACAGCATCCAGGCGACCCACAGGCCGACTGCTGCAACCAGCATCGCCAGAAAATAATAGGCGAAGTCGCTGACCGGCAGCACGGTGAACCAGGCTTTGACCAACGCCGCCGCCAGTGGCGGATGTTTGAGGAACCCAAGCGCCAGTTCGCGCGACCAGGCCACCTGCTCGGCCATGTCGAAAGGCAGATCCTGGTTGCCTTGCGCGATGGCCCCATAAACGGTCCACGCGACCACATACACCGCGAGCAGGCACAGGACCGTGAAACGGCTGGACGCAGGGTCCGCCAGATTGTCCGCCAGACGCTGAATGCCGTTCTGCAGCCGCCCCCCGGTTTTCATACCCGGGGCGTCCTCGGAAATCGTCGTCAAACGCTGCTCCGCTGAAACCGTGTCCCTGCCACGCGTCCGGCCCTGACCAACACCTGCCTCACAGGATTATTCTATACTCTCCCGTGGCTGCCTAGGCGGTGACTTAAGGCCGCGCCACCAAGTGCTCCTGCGACGGGCGACAGGCCGCGAAAACTAGGGCAGTATCGTGGCTCGCCTTGCATCGGGGATGCGCCGAATGGTGTGCTCCAGCACACCGGCAAAAGTCAAATCCCGGCCACCCGTCGGACCGCGCGTCTTGCCCGGCACGACGGATAGCGACCGGAACGAATGAGGGAGGAGACATGAATTCCATAGGTCCGTTGCGGCGAAATGTCCGCTCGTCATGGTTTGCCGCCATGCTCGTCCCCTCTCTCGCAGTTGGATGTCTCGCTGTTGGAGGTCTCGTTGCCGGAGGTCTTGCCGGACCGCTTGGAACGCCCGCGAAAGCCGCCGACGCCGTCGCGGATTTCTACAAGGGCAAGACCGTCAACGTCCTGATCGGCGTCGGGGTCGGCGGTGAATATGATCTGCAAGCCCGGCTCGTCGCACGTTTCATCGGCAAGCATATCCCGGGCAATCCCACGGTCGTTCCGCAAAACATGACCGGCGCGGGCGGCCTCAAGATGGCCAATTACCTCTACAAGGTCGCGCCCAAGGACGGGACCTATATCGGCATGATCTCCAACAGCTTTCCATCGCTGCAGGTTGTCGGGTTGGAAGGGCTGAACTTCGACAGCAACAAATTCTATTGGCTCGGCACCATGGCCCCGACGGTCGAAACGCTGGCGGTCTGGCATACGGCCGGCGTGAAGTCGATTGACGACGCGAAGAAGAAGGAAGTCGTCGCCGGCGCATCCGGCAAGGGCGCGATCACCTACACCTTTCCCGCCGTCATGAACGATGTGCTCGGCACGAAGTTCAAGATCGTCACCGGCTATCCCGGCGGCAACCAGATCAACCTCGCGATGGAGCGCGGCGAACTCCAGGCGCGCGACAATACCTGGTCGAGCTGGAAGGCGACGAAGCCGGACTGGCTCAGGGACAAGAAGATCATCATCATCGCCAAGGCCGGCCCGCCGGCGCCCGACCTTGATGCGCCCGATGTTGCGGAGCTTGCCAAATCTCCGGAGGATAAGCAGCTCGTCGAGCTGATCGTCTCCGGCACCGCCATGGGCCGCCCGCTGGCGCTGACCCCGGGCACGCCGCCTGAGCGCGTTGCCGCCGTGCGCGCCGCCTTTTCCGCGACGATGAAGGATCCCGAGTTCCTGGCCGAGGCCAAGAAGATGAATTTCGACGTCGATCCGGTTTCGGGTGAGGCCATGCAAGCCTCGGTGGCCAAAATCCTGGCGACGCCGAAGGCGGTGGCCGAACGCGCCAAGCCTCTGCTGCTGGATAAATAAGACTTGCATCTCGAGATAAGGAACTCGTGCTTCTTATCTCGTGTCATCGCCCGCCAACGGGTCCGGCCGGAGCCGGCCCGATGATAAATTCCGGCGTGCGATCCGGCCAAATCAAAGGGCCATCAAATCGTGACGATGCCCCACCTCCGCGGGGCATGACATCGGGTCGCGCGATCATGGATCGCCGCCGCCGACATCGCGACAACCTCGGCCGCCGATCCGACGAAAGGCGACGCCGGAACCGCGGCGCCAGCCATTGTGCCGGTCAGGGGGCGATGCTATCCCGCGCGCATGACCTCTGTTCCTATTGAAAACATCCGCAATTTTTCCATCGTGGCGCATATCGACCACGGGAAATCGACGCTGGCCGACCGCCTGATCCAGATGACGGGCGGATTGTCCGACCGCGAAATGGTGGGCAAGGAGCAGGTGCTCGATTCGATGGATATCGAGCGCGAGCGTGGCATCACCATCAAGGCGCAAACCGTGCGCCTCCTGTACCGCGCGCGCGACGGCAAGGACTACATCCTCAACCTCATCGACACGCCCGGGCATGTCGATTTCGCCTATGAAGTCAGCCGCTCGCTCGCCGCCTGCGAGGGCGCGCTGCTGGTCGTCGATGCGAGCCAGGGCGTCGAGGCCCAGACCCTCGCCAATGTCTATCAGGCGCTCGACGCCAATCTCGAGGTCGTGCCGGTCCTCAACAAGGTCGATCTGCCGGCGGCCGAACCCGACAAAATCAAGCAGCAGATCGAGGACGTGATCGGATTGGACGCCTCCGATGCGCTGATGATCTCGGCCAAGACCGGCGTCGGCGTCGACGAGGTGCTTGAAGCCATAGTCCATCGCCTGCCGCCGCCCAAGGGCGACCGCGAGGCCACCCTCAAAGCCCTGCTCGTCGATAGCTGGTACGACGTCTATCTCGGCGTCGTCGTGCTCGTGCGCATCATCGACGGCTCGCTGAAGAAGGGCCAGCGTATCCGCATGATGGGCACCAATGCGGCCTACGACGTGGAACGCGTCGGCCTCATCACGCCAAAACTGCTCGACACCGGAGAACTCAGCACTGGCGAGATCGGCTTCATCACCGCCTCGATCAAGGAAGTGGCCGACACCCGTGTCGGCGACACCATCACCGACGACCGCAAGCCGATCGCGGAGGCCCTGCCCGGCTTCCGCCCGGCGATACCGGTTGTGTTCTGCGGGCTGTTCCCCGTCGATGCGGCGGACTTCGAGACGCTGCGCGGAGCGATGGGCAAATTGCGCCTCAACGATGCGAGCTTCTCCTACGAAATGGAGTCGTCCGCGGCGTTGGGCTTCGGCTTCCGCTGCGGCTTCCTCGGCCTGCTGCATCTGGAAATCATCCAGGAGCGGCTGTCGCGCGAGTTCAATCTCGACCTCATCGCAACCGCGCCCTCGGTCATCTACAAGATGTCGCTGCGCGACGGCACGGATATCGAACTGCACAATCCGGTCGACATGCCGGACGTGATGAAAATTCTGGAGATTCAAGAGCCGTGGATCGAAGCGACGATCCTGACGCCCGACGATTATCTCGGCGCCGTGCTCAAACTCTGCCAGGACCGCCGTGGCGTGCAGAAGGAACTGACCTATGTCGGCGCCCGCGCCATGGTCAAATACGAACTGCCGCTCAACGAAGTGGTGTTCGATTTCTACGACCGGCTCAAATCGGTGTCGAAGGGCTATGCCTCATTCGACTATCACCTGACCGACTATCGCGCCGCCGACCTCGTGAAGATGTCGATCCTGGTCAATGACGAGCCGGTCGATGCGCTGTCCATGCTCGTGCATCGCACCCGCGCGGAAGCGCGTGGCCGCGGCATGGTCGAGAAGTTGAAGGAGTTGATCCCGCCGCACATGTTCCAGGTGCCTGTGCAGGCCGCAATCGGCGGCAAGGTGATCGCGCGCGAAACCGTGCGCGCGCTGCGCAAGGACGTGACGGCGAAGTGCTACGGCGGCGATGCGACGCGCAAGCGCAAGCTGCTCGACAAGCAGAAGAAGGGCAAGAAGAAGATGCGGCAGTTCGGCAAGGTCGACATCCCGCAGGAAGCTTTTATCGCCGCGCTCAAGGTGGATGTATAGCGGCCGAAGGCCGCGGAAACCGCCTTCGCCGACACCCCAAACGCGCCGATTTGTCTGTTGACTAGGCGCGACAGTAAGGAAAGGCTTCGGCTCGATCGCATTTTCGCGATCGGCGTTGATATTCCTTCAGTCAAATGGGGAGGCAGACGTGACGTATAAATTCGAGATTTACAAAGATAAAGCGGGCGAATTCCGCTTCCGTTTCAAAGCGCCCAATGGCGAGGCGATGTTCGGCTCCGAAGGCTACAAATCCAAATTGTCAGCAACCAGCGCCATCGAATCGATCAAGAAAAATGCCCCCGGTGCATCCGTCGACGACCAGGCAAAATAGCACAGAGCAGTAAGACACTCGACGTTCAGGGGCGTACTGCTCCTTGCGCTGCTTCGGCCAATCAACTTCGTAAAATTAGCAAAGACAGCGCCGCGTCAAGGACATGGGTGCGGCGCACCGACGTCAGGACGGCTACTTCTTCGCCGCCTGATACGCGCCCGCCGCATCCGACCAGCGATACACCTGCTGCCAGTGCGCGGCTCTGTTCTTCACGACCAGATCGAAATGTCTGTCCGTCTGGCGCGTCGAGACGACGAGCACATTGGCGCTATCGGTAATGTCATGGTCGCGGGTGCCGTCCTTGTGCCAGTCACCGGCGACGTCGGCATAGGCCGACATCGGCACCGCCAGAACCTGCTTGAGTTTGTTGCCTTCAACAACGAAGAGGCAGAGGCCGGTAAAATTCGCACCGCCGCCGGAATAGCTTTCGCTCCATGCGGTGCGCAGACCGAGGGCATTCTCGTTAGCGGCGATCTTATTTGGGGCGAGATCAAAGCGGTCGAAGCTGTCGGGCCGGATCACGGCGCCGGCGGCCTCATCGGCCGCCATCGGCGCGCGAGGCAGGCCCATGGCACCCCAGCCCGTGGCGCCGTCGATCGCGCCACTCGCTGCGACCAGGCGTGGCGTCTCGCCTCCTTTCACGGCGACGACCCCGAGATAAACATGCAGCGGCGGTTGCTTGCCGCCGGGATCGGCCTGCGCGCAGCGCGGATCGGTGCCCAGCGGCCCGGCGCCGCCAGTACACACAATCGCGACATAGAGGTCCGCATGGCCCGGCCACGGCTTGGCGCCCACCACAGTCGGCGCGGCCTTATCGCCGGGCGGCACCAGCAGGCTGGCGACCGTCTGGGCTGGAAGTGCCGCTGGGAGATGCACGCCGAGCCGATCCGGCGCCGGCTTTCCCTGCATCTGCTCGGAGAAGAATTTCTTGCCTTGCGGGGTCTTGAGATGCTTCGGGACCTGATCGAGCGAATGCACCATCTCGGCCAAGACCGGATCCGTAAAGACCGGGCCCGTTAAGACCGCTCCGATCAGGACCTGCATCGCGCAGGCCCGCGCAAGCACGCTGGTGACGACCTTCAGCACGGACAAGCCTCCCCCGTTTGCGGCCCTCGCCGTCACATGCCCCAGTAGAACGGCTGGTTGTAGTAGTCGTAGATCGCCTTTTCCTGCACGCGATTGTCGATGGCCCACATCTCGTCACGCCGGTGTTTCGGCGCGTTCTTCAACTGCTCTTTGGTGATGTCGACCTCATAGCCGTCGAGAACCGGATTGTAGGTCAGCAGCGACCACGGCAGCGGATAGAAATCCTCGCCGAAGCCGAGGAAGCCGCCGAACGTCATCACCGCATAGGCGACCTGCCCCGTCTTCTTGTCGATCATGATCCGCTTGATGGTGCCGATCTGCTTGCCGTCCGGCCGCACGACCGCGGTGCCCTCGACCTGATCACTGGCGATGAGCGACGAGCTCCTGGCCGCTTCGGATTTCTCTTCCTGAACCGGAATCATCGTCTCCTCCATCATTCGATCATCCATTATCGCGCGGCGCGCCCGCAAAGTGAATCGCGAAATTTGCCCGTTGCATCGACCCGCCGCGCGGGACTGCGGAACCTTTAGGAGTGTTCGCGTTTTTTCATCGCGTGTGAAGTCCTTTCGCAGTACCGGAGATGACGATCATGCCGCAAGGAAGCAAGGCCAAATACACATCGAAGCAGAAACGCAAAGCCGAACACATCGAAGAAGGATATGAGGATCGTGGCGTGAAGAAAAAGGAGGCGGAGCGCCGCGCCTGGGCCACCGTCAACAAGGAGAGCGGCGGCGGCAAGAAGAGCGGATCAGGTCGCGGCAAAAAAACGAGCAAGGTGTCGGCGCGCAAGGGCGGCCGCATCGGTGGCGCGGCCTCCGCCAGCCGCTCGAAAGCGGCCAAATCGAAATCCGCACGCAAGGCCGCCGCCACGCGCAGGAAGCGCGCCTAGTCCCCGCGCACGCCGAGGCCACGCATGAACCGCTCGCGGATCTGCACCGGATCACGCGCGGTGGTCGCGACGGCGGGCTTGGTGTCGATGCGCGCGGCGATGAAGGTCGGGCCGTCCGATGACAGTGCGGCATCGACCAATTCTTCGAAATTCGCCTCGTCGGCCGCCCAAAAACAGTGTTCCAGCCCGGCCGCGCGCGCCATGGCGACGAAATCGGCCGAGCCAGAGGCACCTGTGCTCTGCGCACCGGTGATCTGGTAAACGCCGTTGTCCATCACGAGCATGGTCAGGTTCTTCGGCTTGAGCTTGCCGATGGTCACCAGCGCGCCAATCTGCATCAGCAGCGATCCGTCGCCTTCGAGTGCGAACACGCGACGGCGCGGCTGCGCCAGTGCGACGCCGAGCGCGATCGGCAGCGCCAGCCCCATGCTGCCAAGCATGTAGAAATTCTGCGGCCGGCGGCCCGCCGCCCACAGATCGAAATTGGTGTTGCCGATGCCGGCGACCACCGCCTCGTCGTTGTGCAGCTTGGCGACCAGCCGCTGGGTGATGTCGAAGCGGTTAACGATTTTTGCGTTGTCGAACTGTCCGGGACGGCGCGTTTGCGTTTTCTCGATCATGACGCTCAGGCCTCGAAAACTTTGCCGCCGGTGAGGATCGGCGAGAGGATGAAGGCAACGGGCGCCTGGATCGCGACAGCTTGCTTGATCGAGCGGTCGATCACAAAACCCAATTCCTCGCGTCGTGTGATGGTGTGGTGCTCGACGGCGAGCGCATCGAGCACCGGCCGCACGGTCTTGCACACCAGCGTTTGCCCGAGATTGAATTCGCCGAGCGTGCCACGTTCGGAAATGAACATCAGCAGCGGGATCTGATACGGCACTGCCAGCGATGCGAGCACCGTGGGGATCGAGGCAAAGCCGCTGGTCTGCATCAGCATGGCGCCGAGCATACCGCCCATCCACGCGCCGGTGAGGATACCGACCGCTTCCTCCTCGCGCGTCGTCGCGAAGGAGGTGAGCGTGTCGTCAGCCTCGATGGCGGCAATCAGCGGCGTAAGCACCTTGTCGGGGACATAGGTGACGAGGCGCACGTCGTTGTCCTTGAGCGCTGCATGAACGATGGTGTGCCAAGGTCGGACCTGTGGCCGACTTTGCGCCGTTGCGCCCGCATCTGCAGTCATGGATATCCTCCGCGTTGCGGCCATTGTCCGCAACACATCGCTGCCGTCAACCATCGGTGATTTTATTGGCGCGCATTGCGGTTTATTGTCCCGCAGGTCGTTGGGGCCAGCGCGCGGCACGGGATGGAGCAGTAGCAATGAGTGATTTCGAGCGTTGGGAAGGCCGCTATGCCGCGCCAGACTATCTATTCGGCACGGAGCCGAATTATTTTCTCGCCTCGTGCAAGCCGCTGCTGCCGAAACGCGGAAAAGTTTTGGCCGTTGCCGATGGTGAAGCACGCAACGGCGTCTGGCTGGCGGAACAGGACCTCGACGTGCTCTCGATCGATTTCTCGCCATCGGCACAGGACAAGGCCAAGCGTCTCGCCCATGAGCGCGGCATTGCCGACCGCATCACGTTCGAACAGACGGACGTCCATGCCTGGCGCTATCCTGAGGCCAGGTTCGACGTCGTGGCCGAGATTTTTACGCAGTTCAGTGCGCCCGACGACCGTGCGAAAAAATGGGCGGGAATGCGCAAGGCGCTGAAGCCCGGCGGCCTGCTCATTCTCCAGGGCTATACGCCAAAACAATTGGATTACGGCACCGGCGGCCCGAAGGAATTGGAATACCTTTACACCCGCGCGATGCTCGAATCCGCTTTTGCCGGCCTGCATGACATGCGCATCGTCGAAGAAGAACTGGAGATGCACGAGGGCGCGGCCCACGGCGGTATGTCGGCCGTAATCGGGATGACGGCAAGGAAGTAAGCGCAAGCACCAGGATCAAGCGATCCGACGCCACAGCGTCATTGCGTCTCGGCCGCACGCGTCAGGAACTGGGTGACATTTCCCGCAAAATCCTTCGGGTGTTCGCGGAAATGAAAGTGTCCGGCGTCGTTGACGATGATCATCTCGGCGCGCTTGTCGTGCTCGGAAATCATATCGAACAAGGCGAGTCCGATCGGCAGAATCGCAGAGGGATCGTTCTTGCCCCAATACAACAGCGTCGGCATTTGCAGACGTCCCTGCTTGATCCAGTCGCGCAATTCCGCAGCGCCCGCCGCGATGCCTTTTTCGTACGCCTTGGCCGCTTCCGTCTTCATTGCCGCATCGGTTTTCTTGCCGCCCGGCTGGCTGGCCATGAACTCGGCCGCATCGAGAAATTCGTCGGTGATGTGTCCCTTGTTGACCGACAGGGCGATCATGGCTTTGCGCGCCTGATCCCGCGGCGTGCCGGCGCTTTGCGGCCCGGCGCCTGTGCCAAGCCCGATGGCTGCGCGGCGCGCGCGCACATCGCCCATCGGCGGCGACAGTGTCGCGCTGTCGCAAAGCACAAGCGCACGAACGATGTCCGGATGTTCGAGCGCCATGCGCGCAGCGTGATACGACCCAGTCGATTGACCCACGGCATAGACCTTGTCGACATGCAGCGCTTTGAGGAAAGCGTAGAGGTGGTTCATTTCCGCCGCGGCGCTGTACTCGCCCTTGGGATTTTCAGTCATGCCATGACCGAGGCGGTCAGGCGCCAAAACGCGAAAGTGTTTGCCGAGTTCGCCGAGGACCGGCCCCCAGGCGTTGGCGCTGGAACGGCCGGACGGGCGCGCGCCATGGATCAGCAACACGACGTCGCCCTGCCCGACATCGTAATAGCGCGTGCGCGCGCCATCGACGTCGATGAATTTCGGGGTTTGGCCATCGACCGCGCCGGCCGGGCCGCCGCTCTGCGCCAATGCAGGCGCCACCGAGAACAGAATTAGAAGACCGACGATAAGACCTGGGCCGTGCGTCATCCACGATTTCTTCACAGCAGAATAGAGACGCATGTTTCCCCCCAGATCATGTGCCGTGACCGGCTTATAGGAACATGCAGGATAGTCCTGACGGGGAACCAGGCAAGCGGGTGCGCGGGCAAAACGGAAACCGATCCGAGCGCTTGGCGGGGACCGAAAGTCTGAAGGATCGCCGGGAGGGCGACATGAACCGTGTGCGCTTTCCTCTCGAGCAGGCGCGACGGCCGATAAGCTCCATCGGCAGTATCCGCACGGACATCGGCTTTGTGTCCTAGTGAACATTAAAATGAGTTGCCCGTAACAATCGCAGAAAAAAGTGCATTTCCTGCAGGAACTTTAGGCCTCACAGACGTGTTACCGGGCCGCCTGTCCACTCACGCTCAAGGAGGCCTGTCATGAAAAAATTGTGTGGCGCCGTATTGGTCGCTGCCTTCCTCGCACCGACGATTGCGCAAGCCGAGGAATATTACATCGTGCGAGATGCGACGACCAAGCGTTGCACCATCGTCGACAAGAAGCCGACCGTAAAGACCACCACTGTCGTTGGTGATGGCACCGTCTACACCACCAAGACGGAAGCCGAAGGCGCGATGAAGACCGTCAAGGTCTGCAGCTCGACCGCTGAATAATTTGCACAGACATCCGAAGTTCTCAGCCGAAATCTAATTCGGCTGTTGGACAGAGAAAGCCCTTCCTTTGGACAGCGCGAGGAAGGGCTTTTTTTGTTTGATGTCTTCAATGGCGCGGTGACGCGCTCGCGGCGGAGATTTAAGACCGGCGATGGGCCACCGCTGCCCTGTTGTGCATTGAGGCTGATGGTGCTGCGAGACAGGATTGAACTGTCGACCTCTCCATTACCAATGGAGTGCTCTACCACTGAGCTACCGCAGCGAAAGGCATGGCGAAAATTTCCCCGGAACCGCACATCTGTCGTTCCAGCGAAAACGGCCGATACATCAGAAGACGGGACCGGAGCGGTCCGCGAATGCGGGCGGAAACTGCCACAGCAGTTCGCGAGAGGCAAGAAGCGGCTGCAAGGGCAATTCGGAGAGCACTTCTTCGTTTTCAGGACGAAGACAAGGCGTCATAGAAGGTACGATTAAGGGCCTTTTATTGGGCTAGCGGCCGGTCTCGCGGCAGGTGCTGAGGGGGAGAGTTTTGAGACCTTGTCTGGGTCTTGCCTCGCGGGGACCGATGCCGTTATGCCCTGGGGCATGGGACGAACAATGGGACAAAAGCCGAATCAGGGCGGCGCGCCGCCGGACCGTGAAGCGGACAAGACCGCGGATGGGGTGGCATCCACCGCGCAGCCGGTGGCGGCGCCGAAGCCAAAATCCGGCGAGGCGCGAAAGGCGCGGCTCGCGGCGGCGCTGCGGGCCAATCTCCAGCGGCGCAAAACCCAGATGCGCGGCCGTGATGCAGCCGATCCGCCGCCGCAGCCGGACTCGTCCAAGCCGGATGACGAACGGGAACCTTGACTACCGGCGGGCGTCCTCGAATACCGCCCGGATTTGCTTTGCGCCCGCTCTGCCGAAAGGGCATAGGGTTGGGCCGAACGGATGTTAGGATAGCGGCCGCGCAGCGATAAAGCCGCCGCTTTTTCCGACGGTTTTGCACGACGGGCCTGCCGCGCAGCATCGACGCCGCGGCACATGGGGGACAGATGGACCGCATCAAGATTACCGGCGGCGGTGAGCTCAACGGCGTCATCCCGATTTCCGGCGCCAAGAACGCCACGCTGCCGCTGATGATCGCCGGTCTGCTGACCGAGGACACGCTGACGCTGGACAATGTTCCGCGCCTCGCCGACGTGGTGCAGTTGCAGCGCATCCTCGGCAATCACGGCGTCGACATCACGGTCGGCGGCAAGCGCGAAGGCGAGTCCACCTATCACGGCCAGACGCTGCACATCTCGGCCAAGAATATCATCGACACCACCGCGCCTTATGACCTCGTCTCCAAGATGCGTGCGAGTTTCTGGGTCATCGCGCCGCTGGTGGCGCGCATGGGCGAGGCCAAGGTCTCGATGCCCGGCGGCTGCGCCATCGGCACGCGGCCGGTGGATTTCCTGATCGAGGCGATCGCGCGGCTCGGCGCGGCGATCGAGATCGAAGCCGGCTACGTGGTGGCGCGCGCGCCGAAGGGTTTGCGCGGCGCCGAAATCAAATTTCCAAAGGTCACCGTGGGCGGCACCCATGTGGCCTTGATGGCGGCTTCGCTGGCGCGGGGCACAACGGTGATCGAGAATGCCGCGCGCGAGCCGGAGATCACCGATCTCGCGGAATGCCTCAACAAGATGGGCGCAAAGATTTCCGGCGCCGGCACCTCGCGCATCATCATCGACGGAGTCACCAGCCTGCACGGCGCGCGCCATACGGTGCTCTCCGACCGCATCGAGACCGGCACTTATGCCATGGCGGTGGCGATGACCGGCGGCAGCGTCATGCTCGACGGCGCACGGCCCGAACTGCTGCAGTCGGCGCTCGATACGCTCGTCCAGGCGGGCTGCGAGGTTAAATCCAACAATCACGGCATCCGCGTCTCGCGCAACGGCGGCGGCATCCTGCCGGTCGATGTGTCGACCGCACCGTTCCCCGGCTTTCCGACCGATCTGCAGGCGCAATTCATGGCGCTGATGGCACGCGCCAACGGCACGTCGCGCATCACCGAGACGATTTTCGAAAACCGGTTCATGCACGTGCAGGAACTCGCGCGGCTGGGCTGTCACATCCATCTCGACGGCGACACGGCCACGATCGAAGGCACCGAGCGGCTGCGCGGCGCGCCGGTGATGGCGACCGATCTGCGCGCGTCAGTGTCGCTCGTCATCGCGGCGCTTGCCGCCGAAGGCGAGACCATCGTCAATCGTGTCTATCATCTCGACCGTGGTTTCGAGCGGCTCGAAGATAAGCTCTCCGCCTGCGGCGCAACGATCGAGCGGATTTCCGGCTAAATGCAAAGCGGGGCATGCTGGCGGGGCTTGTATCGCTTGCCCGCTATGCCCAACTATCCGGCAGCACGCCGACGCGCACAAATTCGCGTCGGCCATCATGAAAATATGCGCGCGTGCCCCTTTTCGGGACGGATCGCAAGGAGGCGTTGCAATGGAAACGCTGAAAACGGATGCGCTGAAATTCGTGGCCCTCGACACCGACGACCTTGAAGTCGTCTCCGCTCATGTGCAGGACGCAGAGGTCAAGGCGGCGGACATTCACTGGATCGCCGCGCAGAAACGGCTGGTGCTCGGCATCGACCGTTTCGACTGGCTTGCCGCGCTGGCGGGCGAAGACGGTGCCGCGCCCGCGGCTCCCTCGTTCCGCCGATGTCGCGCCGCGTTGCGCTTTGAGCGGGTTTTGTCGTGTAAGTGCCGTGGCGTCGACCGCAACAACCCGGCCGCAACGCTCAGCCTTCTCGCGGTCTCGTTTGCACCCACCGACGCGCCGGGCGGCGCGATCATCCTGACGTTCTCCGACGGCGCGGTGATCCGGGCTGAAGTCGAATGTCTCGAGGCGGAACTGGCCGATCTCGGACCGGCATGGCCGATCGCCAAATGCCCGCTGCACGAAACCGAAGACACCCCGACCGCTGGACATTGACCACGCGGACCGCGTGGTCTTTGCATCGGCCATGGTCATCGGGTTGACGCGTTTCCCGCTGCGTCCCACAACACTCGCCTGACCGCTTCCCGGCCAAAACAGGCCGCGACGGGGTTTGCCGGGTCGTCCGGCCTTTGAGCAAGAGGTCCGTTTATGCCGTTGCGCCTTGATTCCAGCGCTCTCGATTTTCCAGTCCGATTCAAGGCGTTTCTCTCGACCAAGCGCGAGACTTCGGCGGACGTCGAGGCGACCGTGCGTGAGATCATCGCCGCGGTGCGCGAGCGTGGCGACGAGGCGCTCGTGGCCTATACGCGGCAATTCGACCGCCTCGACATCGCGGCAAACCGGCTGCGGGTCTCGGCCGACGAAATCGAAGCAGCGATCAAGCAATGCGATCAGGAGGCGCTCGATGCCCTGGCACTGGCGCGGGCGCGCATCGAGACCTTCCATCGCCGCCAGTTGCCGCGTGACGATCGCATGATCGATGCGCTCGGCGTCGAACTCGGCTCGCGCTGGACCGCGATCGAAGCCGTCGGCCTGTATGTGCCCGGCGGCACCGCGGCCTACCCGTCCTCGGTGTTGATGAATGCGGTGCCGGCGAAAGTCGCCGGCGTGTCGCGCGTGGTGATGGTCGTGCCGGCGCCGGAAGGCCGGCTCAATCCGCTGGTGCTCGCAGCCGCGAATCTCGCCGGCGTCGACGAGATCTACAAGGTCGGCGGCGCGCAGGCTGTCGCGGCGCTCGCCTACGGCACCGCCACCATCCTGCCGGTCTCCAAGATTGTCGGCCCGGGCAATGCCTACGTCGCGGCGGCCAAACGTCTCGTCTTCGGCGCCGTCGGCATCGACATGATCGCCGGCCCGTCGGAAGTGCTGGTCATCGCCGACAAGACCGGCAATCCCGACTGGATCGCCGCCGATCTGCTGGCCCAGGCCGAGCATGATGCGAGCGCACAATCGATCCTCATCACCGACGATTCCGCATTGGCCGACGCGGTCGCCGCTGCGGTCGAAAGCCAGCTCAGGACGCTGCCGCGCGCGGCCATTGCCGGCGCGTCGTGGCGCGATTTTGGCGCCATCATCACCTTCCCGAGCCTGATGGAAGCGCTGCCCTTCGTCGATGCCGTCGCGCCCGAACATCTGGAGATCGTCGCCGCCGACGCCGAGGAACTGTCCGGCCGCATCCGCAATGCCGGCGCCATCTTCATCGGCGCCCATACCCCGGAAGCGATCGGCGACTATGTCGGCGGCTCCAACCACGTGCTGCCGACGGCGCGCTCGGCGCGCTTCTCGTCCGGCCTCGGCGTGCTCGATTTCATGAAGCGGACCTCGATCCTCAAATGCGGACCGGAGCAGTTGCGGGCGCTCGGTCCGGCGGCGATAGCCCTCGGCCGCGCCGAGGGTCTCGACGCTCATGCCCGTTCGGTCGCGATCCGGATGAATTGAACCAACGCCTTTTTCCGCGGATGAAACGAGCGGGACAGACCCATGGCCGTCAAAAAGTCAGCGCCCGCCCTGAACCAGAAGCTCATCGCGGTGACGCTCGACGAGGCGACGATCGGCCGCTCCAACGAGGACATCGAACATGAGCGCGCGGTCGCGATCTTCGATCTCCTGGAAGACAATCAGTTCGCGCCGGTCAATCACGCAGGGGGTCCCTACGCGCTGGCGCTGAGCATCGAAGGCAACCGGCTGGTCCTCAAGATCACCGAGGAGGACGGCGCGCCGGTGGCAACCCACATCCTCTCGCTGTCGCCGCTCCGCCGCGTCGTGAAGGATTATTACCTCATCTGCGAGAGCTACTACGACGCCATCCGCAACGCCAAGGCCGCGCGCATCGAGGCGATCGACATGAGCCGGCGCGCGATCCATGACGAGGCCTCGAAGCTGCTCGCCGAACGGCTGGCGCGCAAGGTGAGCGTTGATTTCGATACGGCACGGAGGATTTTCACCCTCATCTGCGTCCTGCACTGGAAGGGCTGACGCGCGATGCCGCCTTCGTCCGACCCATCCGACCCCAAGACAGAGCCGGCCGCCGCGGCACCGGACACGGTGCTCAACCCTGAACAAGCCAAGCGCCCACAGGCCGTGCTGTTCGCCTGCGGTCTCAATGCCCTGCGCTCTCCGATGGCCGAAGCCATGATGCAGCATCTGTTCGGCCGCACGATCTTCGTGCGTTCCGCCGGCGTACGCATCGGCGACCTCGACCCCTTCGCCGTCAGCGTCATGAAGGAGATCGGCCTCGATATCGCCAGGCACCGGCCGGCGACTTTCGAAGATCTCGACGAGTGGGAAGGCCTCAACTTCGACCTCATCGTGACGTTGTCGCCGGAGGCGCACCACAAGGCCCTCGACCTGACCCGGCTGATCGCGGCCGACGTCGAATACTGGCCGACCCACGACCCGTCCACATTGGGCGGCAGCCGGGAACAACGGCTCCTTGCCTATCGCGAGGTCCGCGACGTGCTGATGGAACGGATTCGCAGCCGTTTTGCCTAACCGGAAGGGCATTTCCGAACTTGCCGCGGGGTGGTTGTACATTCCCGGCGTATCCGGTAGTTTCCGCGCGCTGTGGCCCGGACCGCGTTGTCTCCGAACCCGGCGCATGACAAGCAACCAGATTTTTTGGACGGTTTACGGGTCAGACGAAAGACCCCTGACCCAGCAGTACGGATCGCATGGCGAAAGAAGAATTATTGGAATTTCCGGGCGTGGTGTCGGAGTTGCTCCCCAACGCCACCTTTCGCGTGAAGCTCGAGAACGAGCACGAAATCATCGCCCATACCGCAGGCCGCATGCGCAAGAACCGCATCCGCGTTCTTGCCGGCGACAAGGTTCTGGTCGAGATGACGCCTTACGACCTCACCAAAGGCCGCATCACCTACCGCTTCAAATAAGCCCTCCTCCAAGTTTGGGCAGACGCATCCGCCAGTTCTCGCGCCAGCGCGTATTCCACAAAAATGGGCACCGTTGCGATCGGAATACGCGCCGTATTGATCGAGAGCATTTTCTGGACGCCAACCGGATTCCACTAAGCCGGAAAATGCTCTAAGAACGCACCCATGATCGGCCGGCCCAAACTCGTTCTCATCTCCGCTTCGCCGCGCCGTCTCGCGCTTCTCAATCAATCGGGCATCGAGCCCGATGCGCTGCGCCCGGCCGATATCGATGAAATCCCGAAACGTGGCGAACTGCCGCGCGCGCTTGCCGCCCGTCTGGCGCGCGGCAAGGCGGAAGCCGCGCTGCATGCGGTGCGGCTCGACGCCGATCTGAGCGATTCCTATCTGCTGAGTGCCGACACAGTGGTGGCGGTGGGCCGCCGCATCCTGCCGAAAGCCGAATTGCTCGATGAAGCTGCGCAGTGCCTGCGTCTGCTGTCGGGACGCAACCACCGGGTCTATACCGGCGTCTGCCTGGTCACGCCGAAAGGCGGCTTCCGCCAGCGGCTGGTGGAATCGCGCGTGCGCTTCAAGCGGCTGGCAGCCGAGGACATCGAATCCTATCTCGCTTCGGGCGAGTGGCGCGGCAAGGCTGGCGGCTACGCCATCCAGGGCATTGCCGGGTCCTTCGTCGTGAAGATCGTCGGCTCCTACACCAACATCGTCGGCTTGCCGCTCTATGAGACGACGACGCTCCTGTCCGGCGAAGGCTATCCGGTGCGCACGGGCTGGATGAACGGCGGCTAAGTGTTCAGGGCAAACTTGACCCTGCCCCTCATGTCATTATCTCAACGGACATGACCGACGCCGCCAACTCAAAACCCTGCCCGATCTGCGGCAAGCCGATGGACGCGGCCTACAAGCCGTTCTGCTCCAAGCGCTGCGCCGACGTCGACCTCAATCGCTGGCTCACCGGTGTCTACGCCGTGCCGGTGAAGGAGACCGATGAAGATACCGATGAATGAACGCGAAGATGCCCCGCCTTCGCGGGGCATGACATTTACGAGATGACATTTGCGAGACATGACATCGAACCTCATTTAACGAGGTCGATCACCTTCTGCACCGTCGCCTTCGGCGTCCTGTAGGCCTCCTCGACAAGCGCATGGATCTTGGCGCCGTCGGTCGGCGAAATCTCGAATTTCGCCTTTTCGGCTTCGGCCAGGAAGTCCTTGTCCTTCATCGTGTCCATGAACGCCTTTTGCAGTGCTTCGGCGCGGTCCTTCGGCAGGCCGGGCGGAGCCAGATAAGGCCGGCCCATGACCTGACGCGCAAAGACCAGACGGAAGATCTGCTTGTCTTCCGGCGTCTTGGCGAGATCAGTGACCAGCGGCACGTCCTTGAGTTCGGGGTCGCCGTTGAGAGAAAGCTGGATCAGCAACTTGATGGTGCCGTCCTTGTACCAGTCCATCTTGGTCGCCTTGATGCTCGACCATGACCAGCCGCAGCGGCCTTCCACCTCGCCGCGCTCCAGCGCCAAGCTCACATCGTTGCCGCTGTTATAGCCAAGCACGATCTTGAATTTTGTGCCGAGCACGCCGTTGAGGATTTTTGGGAATTGCGAGGTATCGTCGGTCTGTCCGGTCGAGCCGACGGTGAGCGGCTTTTTCTTGACGTCCTCGATCGATGTCACGCCGCTCTTCTTTGTCGCGACGCAAAGGCTGACCTCGTCATTGGCGCTGCCGAGCCAGGTGAACTTGTCGGCATCGTATTTCGCGCCCTGGCCGCCGAGCAGAGGATAGAACGCCATGCCGCGGCTGGTGGCGCCGATCTCGGTGCCGTCCTTCTTGGCGACGTTATAGAGATAATTGGCGAGCTTCACGCTGCCGGCGCCCGGCATATTGTTGACGACCACGCTGGGGTTGCCGGGGATGTGCTTGCCGATGAAGCGCGCGACCATGCGGGCGTAAAGATCGTAACCACTGCCCGGCCCATAGCCGATGCCGAATTGAATGGTCTTGCCTTTGTAGAATTCCGCCGGGGTTTGCGCCGCGGCCATCGCCGACGATGCAGCGAGAAACACCGCACCCATCACGCCGCGCAAGATCAGACTGTTGCCCATCGGATTTTCCTCCCGCGTTGTTTTTTGTTATGGCGTGCATGACGCACGCGCGAAAGTGCGCCGATCGTCCGGCGCTTTCCTGTCCATCATGCCTTTGTGAAGATCGTTGCGCCAGCCAGTATCCGGCGGCCAGCCGCGCCTTTTGGCCGCTGGGTTGCGGCGCTCTGCGTCCTATCCCTTACACAGTGAGCGCGTCAGGGGCAGGCGGCGCCGCTGTCGATCCAGGCGCGGGTGAGCTGGCCGAACTGCTCCTGCGTCCCCGGCACGGGCGTGCGGCCGTCGCCCGGATGCCAGGCCCAGCCGACGAGATCGTCCTTCGCCAGATGATTGTACAGCGCCTCGAGGTCGCGGCCGCCGTTACGGTTCTGGTCCTTGATCTGCTGGCAGATCTGGCTAGCCGACTTGCCCTCCCACGCCATCTCGATCGGCGCCAACGACCAGCGCGGGTGACCGGGGATGCTCTTGATCGATGCGCCGACGAGGGTGACGTTCTTGTCCGTGTGGCAGGTATCGCAATGCAGACCGGCAACGCCGATCCCGCCATCGCCGCGCGGCGCGGGCGGATCGTGCGGCTTCATCTGCCCTTGCAGAGCGTGATCGCCGGCCGGATGGCAATCCACGCAACGCGGATTCATGATGACCTTGGTCATTTCGTTGAACAGTGCGACCGACCGCTTGTCCTTGTCGCTGATGGTGGAGAAGGACTCCGCGCTTTTCAGCGAACCTGCCTGCGTGCCAGCGCCGCCGCTCTCCTGCGCACGGACCTCGATCAGCCCAGGTTGCAATACGAAGAACGCCGCAGCCGCCATGGCGAGAAGCAACTTCAACACCTGAGAATAAATGCAATGCATGGCGGCTCGCATGAAATGCCGGAGAACTTCCGGGCCAATTGGAGTCGTAGCGAAACGTCCAAGCCGCCGAAAAGGTCCCGTGCGTGCCGCAGATTTTCCCGCGAGGATCAAAACCGCCGCGGCTTGAGCCTTTGGCGCAGAAAATCGATGAAAAGCCGTGTGCGTTTCGGCAGATAACGGGCCTGCGGATAAACCAGATAGATCGGCCGTTTGGGCGCCGCATAGCCGCGCAAAATCTGCGTCAGACGGCCGGTATCGAGATCGTCGCCAATGCCGTAGAGCGGCAGCATCGCGACACCCGCATCGGCGAGCAGCGCAGCGCGCAGCACCAGCGCGCTGTTGGTGAACAGCGTGCCGGTCACGGTAACATCGCTGCGACCGCCCGGGCCGGTGAAGCGCCACACCGAATCCGGCGCATGACTGCGGTGGATGAGACAATTATGGGCGGCAAGATCGGCGGGGCGCTTGATCGGCGGATGCGCCGCCGCATAGCCCGGCGACACGCAGGCGATCCACGTTACCTCGCCGACCTTGCTCGACACGATGCTCGTGTCCTTGATGAGATGCATCGAAATGCCGAGATCGTAGCCGCCCTCGACGAAGTCGGACGGCGAAAACGAACTGTCCGACAGGATCAGCGACATGCGTACCTGCGGATAAAGGCCGGTGAAGGCGGTGATGGCGGGCGCAAGCTGAAGATTGCCGAAGGCCATGGAAGCCATGATCTTCAAGTGTCCCTGCGGCTCGTTCTGCAGGCGCGAGATGCGCGCCTCCTGCGCCTCGAAATTGTCGAGCGCCTCCACGCAGAACGCGAGGTATTCCGCGCCGGCCTCGGTGAGCGCGATGTGGCGCGTCGTGCGGTTGAGCAGACGGATGCCGAGATGCTGTTCGAGCTGCTTGAGATGCGCGCTGGCCAGCGCCCGCGAAATGCCGAGTTCGTCCGCAGCCTTCGACAGGCTTTGCGACTTCGCGATCTGCACGAAGGTGCCGATGGCCTTGAGACGATCCATTCGCCCGCTGTTTCCATGTTTCTTGTCCCGGATG
>DATJHH010000044.1:0-2157 GCA_035494115.1 Xanthobacteraceae bacterium | reverse complement strand
GCGTCGAACGCGTCGTCATCGAAGGACGCCGTCTCGACCTTGATGCCGACCGATGTCATGACCGTCCCGCCGGTCTCCGACAGCAAGCGCACATCGTAGACGGGCTTCCGGGCAACCACATTGGCGAACTCGAAGACCGAGATGACGGCGAAACTCATCACCTGGTAGCCGGGAAATACGATGAAGCCGATCCGCCGCATCCGGAGCCTCCACTCATGACGCCCTAAAGCCGTCATGTCCTAAAACGCCGTTTATATGACATTTGAGACATCGCGACGCAAGGCTATTTCTCGCGTCAACGGCGGCACCGAGCCACCGGCTGACATGTGGAGATGAAGCCATGAGCAAGAACGGAACAAAGGGCACGGCGCTGATTACCGGCGCTTCCAGCGGCATCGGGGCGATCTACGCAGACCGCCTCGCCAAGCGCGGTTATGACCTGATCCTGGTGGCGCGGAACGAAAACCGCCTGACGGCACTGGCCAAGCGGCTGACCGGCGAGACCGGGCGCTCGGTCCAGACCATCGCTGTCGACCTCAACGATAAGGCCGGGCTCGCCCGCGTCGCCACGCGGCTGAGCACGGACGCGAACATCACGATGCTGGTGAATAACGCCGGCTTCGGCGCGGCGGCACCCCTGCTCAATGCGGACGTCGAGAAGATGGACGAAATGATCCGTCTCAATGTGAATGCGCTGACGCGGCTCACCTATGCGGCTGCGCCTGGCCTTGTCGCGCGCGGCGGCGGCACGATCGTCAACATCTCGTCGATCGTCGCGGTCGCGCCCGAAATGCTCAACGGTGTGTATGGCGGCAGCAAAGCTTTCGTGCTCGCATTCAGCCTCTCATTGCATCACGAACTCGCCGACAAGGGCATTCGTGTACAGGCCGTGTTGCCTGGCGCCACCGCGACGGAGTTCTGGGATATCGCCGGCGTTCCGGTGAGCAATCTTCCGGCAGCGATGGTCATGACAGCCGATGACATGGTCGATGCCTCGCTCGCCGGGCTCGATCAAGGCGAGATCGTCACCATTCCGTCGCTGCCCGACAAAGCCGAATGGGATTCGTTCGAGGTGGCGCGCAAGGCAATGGCCGGACGTCTGTCGAGCACAACGCCCGCGGCCCGCTATAGTGTTCGCAGCAAACGCGAGGCTGCGGCGGTAGCATGACGACGAGCTAAGGCTCCCACGCCACCGGCGCGTCCGCATGCGCCGGCATGGCCGCGACGCGCATCACGATGCACGCGGCGCCGGCTTTGCGGATGTTCGCGCAAAGAGAATTTGCCGACGCGCGCGTGTCGGCGCCGATGCGTGCCTGATACAGCGGCCGCGTTCCGCGGCTGCGCAGGACGGAACTGGTGATCACAGGATCGTGGCTACCGATGACGGTGGACAGCGATGTCATCAGCCGCGCGTAGTCGGACAACACGCGTGCGCGCGAAAATCCGGCAGCGAGTTCCACGGTCCACATCTTGCCGATCGCCGCCTTCACGCGTCGCTCGAGCTCATAGGCGAAATTGCTCGGGCTCTCTCGAAGCGACGCCATCAGCGCTGTGCAGTCCGCCGGCGTGCTGGTGATCTTGTCGGCGCCGGCCTGCGCCCATTCGTCGGCGCTGTGGCCGGTGATCGCGTGCACGTAGCGACGTGTCTCATCCGGAAGCGTGCGCGTGCCGCCAATCCAGTCGCGCACGCGTTGCGGTCCGGCGTTGTAGGCCGCGGCGGCAAGCCCGAGATTGCCGAACTCACCACGCAGATCACGCAGGAACGCAGCCGCTTTCGGCAGCGCCTGTACTGGATCGAACGGGTCGTCGAGATCGCGCTCGGCGGCAGTGCCCGGCATGAATTGCGCGATGCCTTCGGCGCGCTTGCCGTATCGCGTAAGCGGACCCACAGCCTGCGGATTGAATCTGCTTTCGCGCCAGATCACACGCGTGAGGAATTCGACCGGCAGATCGTGCGCCGTCGCGGCAGAGTCCAGCATCAGACACATCGCCGATTGTGACGGCTTGTCTTGCGCGTCGCTTTGCTGCGCGAATGACACAATTGCCAGCGCGAGCGCTGCAACGGCAGCGCGCCAAATCCGACGATGCGTCGCATAGGACACATAACGCATGGAAATTCAGAGCAACATGATACCGGAAACACCACGAAGGCTTGCA
>DATJHH010000043.1:0-234814 GCA_035494115.1 Xanthobacteraceae bacterium | reverse complement strand
GAAGGGATTCGCGCTGGTCCATATCCCGGATCGCTTCGCAGCACCCGATGTAACCGGCGAGTGACGTGCGCCGGATCATGTCGCGCATGCGCTCGATGGCCGCGGGCGCCTTGCTGTGGAACGCGGCGGGAAACCAGCGCTTGACGGTCGGTTCGACGGTCGCTTCCATCCCGCCTTCCCGCGCCAGCGCGATGCGTCCGTTCCACAGGTCGGGCGGACCCATGTGCGCCGACGTGTTCGCAAGCACGGCGCGGTCGATGCGCTCGGGCGCATGCGTGAGGAGCCACATGCCGACCATGCCGCCCATCGACAGGCCGCACCAGTTCACCTGCGCGATGCCCAACGCATCGAGGATGCCGAGCGCGTCGTGACCCAATTGCTCCATGGTGTAGGGACCGGGCGTCACGGCGCTCGCGCCGTGGCCGCGGCGGTCGTAGCGGATCAGGCGATAATCGCGCGCCAGCGCTTCGGCCTGCGCATCCCACATATGGAGATCCGCTCCGAGCGAGTTCGACAGCATCAACGCCGGTTTGTCAGGCACGCCGGCTATTTCGACATTGAATGCGCAGCCGTCGACGGTGATGATGGACACTGCAATCTTTCCCAATTCTGCTGTCGCTTAGCTGTTCTTGTTTTTCTTATCGTGCAGCGGTGCAAGGAGGCGGTCGATGAATGCCTGCGAGACGCCCTGATAGGACAGCGGATCGCAGAGTTTTGCGATGTCGTCCCTGGTCAAGTGCTTGGTGATGCGAACGTCCTCCGCGAGCAGGTCGCGCAAATGCCTTTTCTCGGCGACGGCCTTGCGCGAAACGTCCTCGATCGCCTTGTGCGCAGCCTGCTTGCCGATGGTTTTGGCGAGCGCCATCGACACCGCCTCCGCCATGATGAGGCCGTGGGTGATGTCGAGATTGCGCTGCATGCGCGCCGCATCGACCTCGAGACCTTCGGCAAGATCGACGACGCTGCGCAGCGCGCCGGACACGCAGAGCAGCAGCGCCGGAAAGGTCGGCCATTCCACCTGCCAGCCGCTGAGCGACCGCTCGTGTTCGTGGATTTCGGCGGACAGGATCGTTGCCGCAAGCTGCGGCGCGAGCGCGGCCGACGCCATCGCCGCAGCGGAAGCCACGGGATTGCGCTTGTGCGGCATGGTCGAGGAGCCGCCGCGGCCTTCTTCAGCTTTCTCGGACGCTTCGCCGACCTCCGTCTGCATCAACAGCGAGACGTCGCGGGCAATTTTCCCGCAGGTTCCGGCGAGGATCGACAGCGCCGCCGCGATCTCGCCGAGACGGTCGCGATGGCTATGCCATGGCGCGTCGGGCAGCGGCAGCGCGAGCAGTTTTGCGAGATTCTGGCTGACAATCAGTCCCTTGTCGTCAAGCGCGGCGAGTGTGCCGGCGGCGCCGCCGAACTGCACGCACAGCGCCTCATCGCGCAACCGCATCAACCGCGCGCGCGAGCGCCCAAGGGCTGCGGCATAGCCGGCGAGTTTCAGCCCGAACGGCATCGGCAAAGCCTGTTGCAGCCAGGTCCGCGCAACGGTCGCCGTATTGCGGTGAGCGTCGGCCATGGCGGCAAAGCCGGTAATAGCGCGGTCGAGATCGTCGCCGAGAAGGCCGATTGCCGCCTTGAGGTCGAGCGCAAGCGCCGTATCGATGACATCCTGGCTGGTCGCGCCCCAATGCACGTAGCGCGCCGCCTCGGCGTCGGCCTCCGCGACCGACTTGGTCAGCGCTTTGACGAGAGGAATGGCGGTGTTGCCGGCTGCGACCGCATCCCGGCCGATTGCCGCCGGATCGAAACGGTCCGCCTTGCAGGCCGCGGCGATAGGTTCGGCGGCGGTGGGAGGGATCACGCCGGCTTCCGCCTCGGCGCGCGCCAGAGCAGCCTCGAAGTCCAGCATCCGTTGCAGGCGCGCCGTATCGGTCAGTGCGGCTTGCATGGCTGGACTTGAGAACAGGGGGCCGTAAAGCGACGAGGTCTGGACCGGATGGGTCATGCGGCGTTGATGGCTGTGCGAGAGGACAAGGATAAGTTGCGGGCCACCTTAATCGTGGCTCGGGCCCTGCGCCAACCCCGCAGCGGTCGCGGAAAGCTGGACTGGGCGGTCCGCCACCGCGATGTGAACGATAGCGAAGAGGGCTTCCCTGCGAGGCGCGGAGGCTTTAAGCCCTGTGCAGGTCACTTTTCAAAGACACAAAAATATTTGGAGTAGCCGATGGCCATGACAATGAATGGCGAATATCAACTCGCCGCCGAACGCCAAAAAGTCTGGGAGAAACTCAACGACGCCGAAACCCTCAAGGCCTGCATCCCCGGATGCGATGAGCTGATCAAGAGCGCAGACAACGAATTCCAGGCCGTCGCGACCCAGAAAATCGGCCCCGTCAAAGCCAAGTTCAAGGGAACCGTGAAGCTCCTCGATCTCGATCCGCCGAACGGCTATCGCATTCAGGGCGAGGGCAATGGCGGCGTCGCCGGCTTCGCCAAGGGCGGCGCGACCGTCACGCTTGCCGACAAGGATGGCGGGACGCTCCTGACATACAATGTCGAGGCGCAGATCGGCGGCAAGCTCGCCCAGGTTGGGCAGCGGCTGGTCAATGGCGTCGCCAAGAAGCTCGCCGATGAATTCTTCAAGCGATTCTCGGCCGCGGTCACCGAGGGAAGCTGAAACCCGTCCGCGTCACGCCGGGCCCCAACGACCGCTGTCCAGCGCGCAGGGCAGCATCCCGCGATTGCATAATAATCCCGGCGATTCAGGGGCTTCCTGCATATCGCCGGGCACCCTCTCTTGACCTCTGCCGCCCCCGCGGGCCACATTAGAGTGGTTCCGGCACAGGTCTTCTGCTGCGTGGGCTGTTTTCGCCCGCGTTCCGTGTTGCCGCTTGCAGGTGTCTGTCTGGACGCCCCGTTGAGGAGGAAAAAATATGCCCGCCGTTTCAATGACGGTTAACGGCAAAGCCGTTTCTGCGGATGTCGATCCGCGCACCCTTCTGGTCGAATATTTGCGCGAGCATCTCCGTCTGACCGGCACCCATGTCGGCTGCGACACGTCGCAATGCGGCTGCTGCGTCGTGCATATCGACGGGATCGCCGTCAAATCCTGCACCACTCTCGCCATGCAGGTCGAGGGTGCGGAGATCGTGACCATCGAAGGCCTGGCCGAAGAAGACGGCACCTTGCATCCAATGCAGGCCGCGTTCCGTGAGCATCATGGTTTGCAGTGCGGTTTCTGCACGCCGGGCATGATCATGACGGCGGTCGACATGGTGCGCCGCAAGGGCAACAAGCTTGACGAACAGACGATCCGGCACGAGCTCGACGGCAACATCTGCCGCTGCACCGGCTACCACAACATCGTGAAAGCCATCGCCGCCGGCGCCGAGGCCATGGGCCCCGATGCGGGTTCGAAAAAGCAGGCAGCCGCCTGACCGGCCGCGCGCAGCAGTAGTTTGGGAGACCAGAATGTACGCCTTTACGTTCCATCGTCCGACCACGGTGCGGCAGGCCGCGAACATGCTCGCCAAGAACGAGGACGCAAAACTCCTCGCCGGCGGCCATACGCTGATCCCGACCATGAAGCAGCGTCTGGCTGCTCCGCCCCAACTCGTCGATCTCAGCAAGGTCGAAGGCCTCAGCGGCATCGAATTGAAAGGCCGTTCCGTCGTTATCGGCGCGACCACCAGGCATATCGAGGTCGCGAATTCTGAACTCGTGCGCGAGCACATCCCGGCACTGGCAGGCCTTGCCGGCGTGATCGGCGATCCGGCCGTGCGTCATCGCGGCACCCTAGGCGGCTCCGTCGCCAATAACGATCCGACCGCCGACTATCCCGCCGGCTGCCTCGCGCTTGGCGCGACCATCATCACCAACAAGCGCCGCATCGTGGCCGACGAGTTCTTCACCGGCCTGTTCGAGACCGCGCTTGAGCCGGGCGAGATCATCGTCAAGATCAGCTTCCCGATTCCGAAAAAGGCGGGTTACGAGAAATTCCGCAACCAGGCGTCGCGCTACGCTCTGGTCGGCGTCTTCGTCGCGCGCCGCCCGTCGGAAGTGCGGGTAGCGGTCACCGGCTCCGGCGGCAACGGCGTCTTCCGCCTGACGGCATTCGAGGAAGCGTTGAAGAAGCGCTTTTCGCCGAAGGCGATCGAAGGTCTTACGGTCCCGGCCGAGGGCCTGTCGAGCGATATCCACGGAAGCGCCGAATATCGCGCCCACCTCATTGGCGTGATCGCGCGGCGCGCGGTGGCCAACGCCAATGGATGATGGCGACGGCGTGCGCGTGCGCGCGCTTCCGGACTCGATCGACCAAACACTTGAACTGCTCGGGTCGGCCAGCTACCTGGCCGACCGGTCCCTCGCCACGGTGCTCTTTCTCGCACTGAAGATGCAGCGTCCGCTCTTCCTTGAAGGCGAGGCCGGCGTCGGCAAGACTGAAATTGCAAAAGTTCTGGCGCAGACGCTCGCCCGCAAGCTGATCCGCTTGCAGTGCTACGAAGGTCTCGACGTCTCCGGCGCGGTGTATGAGTGGAATTACGCCGCGCAGATGATTTCCATCCGTCTGGCGGAAGCCGAAGGCAACGTCGACCGCGATCGGGTTGCGGGCGATGTGTTCTCCGAGCGCTATCTCATCAAGCGGCCGCTTTTGCAGGCGCTCGAACCGGACGCCTCCGGGGCGCCCGTTTTGCTGATCGACGAGATCGACCGCACAGATGAAGCGTTCGAGGCGTATCTGCTCGAAGTGCTTGCCGATTATCAGGTGACGATTTCCGAACTCGGAACGATCAAGGCGGCGCATCCGCCAATCGTGATCCTGACGTCGAACCGCACGCGCGAGGTGCATGATGCGCTCAAGCGGCGTTGCCTCTATCACTGGGTCGGCTATCCGACGGCCGAACGCGAATTGAAGATCGTGCGCGCCAAAGTGCCCGGCATTGCGGAACAGCTTGCGCGCGACGTCGTCGGTTTCGTGCAGGCCTTGCGCAAGGACGATCTGTTCAAGGCACCGGGCGTGGCCGAAACGCTCGATTGGGCGCAAGCGCTTACCGCGCTCGATGCCAGGGCGCTGGATCCCGCCGTTGTGTCCGATACGCTCGGCGTTGTGCTAAAATACCAAGATGATATCGCACGCATCGATGGATCGCGTGCGAGCGCCCTTCTCGACGAGATGCGTGCCGGCCTTCGGGCTGTGGGATAGGCGCTTTCCTGACGCGACGGCGTTCCGCCGTTGTGCCGGATTTTAAGTCTGAACGGGAGGCTTGCGCGTGCAAGACCTGCTAGGCACGTCATCCGGTCATCTGGCCGAGAACATCGTTTATTTCGCGCGCGCCTTGCGCGCCGCCGGCATTCCGCTGGGGCCGAGGTCGGTGATCGATGCGCTCGCCGCCGTGCGCGTTGCAGGCCTACGGCGGCGCGATGATTTCTATTGGACGCTGCATGCGGTCTTCGTGAAGCGGCATGAGCATTTCCTGTTGTTCGATCAGGCGTTCCGGCTGTTCTTCCGCAAGCGCGACGAACTTGAACAATTGCTCGCGAGCGCGGCGCCGCCGTCGGGCGAAGCGGACGAAGGCGAGCCGATCTCGCGCCGCATTTACGAGGCGCTGTTCGATTTAACCCGCGAGACGGCGAGCGAACATCTCGAAATCGAAAAGGACGCGCGCCACACGGTGTCCGACGACGAACTGTTGCAGAAGAAAGATTTCGCCCAGATGACGGCGGCGGAAATCGCATTGGCAAAGGATGCCATCGCCAGACTGCGGCTGCCGTTACATGAAGTGAAGACGCGGCGCATGCAATCGGCGGTGCGCGGTCACCGTATCGATTTGCGGGCGACGCTGCGCAAGAGCATGAAGGCCGGCGGCGCGGTCATCGATCTGCGCTATCTCGGGCCACGCACGCGGCAGCCGCCGCTTGTCGCGCTGCTCGATATTTCCGGATCGATGAGCCAGTACACGCGGCTGTTCCTGCATTTCCTCCATGGGCTGACAGAGCAGCGCCGCCGCGTCCACACCTTCCTGTTCGGCACGCGCCTGACCAACGTCACCCGTGCGCTGACAGCGCGCGATCCGGACGAGGCGCTGGCGCTGTGTTCGGAAAGCGTCGAGGACTGGTCCGGTGGCACGCGCATCGCAACGTCGCTGCGCGAGTTCAACAAGCGCTGGGCGCGCCGCGTGCTGACGCAAGGCGCCATCGTGTTGCTGATCACCGATGGGCTGGAGCGCGATCCCGACGCTTCGCTGGCGTTTGAACTCGATCGCCTGCATCGCTCGTGCCGGCGGCTGATCTGGCTTAATCCGCTGCTGCGTTTCGAGGGGTTCGAGGCGAAGGCGCAAGGGGTGCGGGCCATGCTCCCGCATGTTGACGAATTCCGTCCGATACACAATTTGGAGTCCATGGCTGGGCTGGTGGAAGCGCTGTCCGGCGAGCAGTCGGTCCACCACGATCCGCGGCCGTGGCTGCAGCGCGTCGCCTGAGGAGGCATTCATGTCATTGCAAACACCACCCCCGCAAACCCTGTCGTCCAACGACGACATTCTCAAAGCCGCCGAAGACTGGCGCCGGGAGGGCCGCGATGTCGCCATGGCGACCGTCGTGGAGACCTGGGGTTCGGCGCCGCGTCCGGTCGGCTCCAATCTCGTCATTGACAGCGAGGGCAATTTCCTCGGCTCGGTCTCCGGCGGTTGCGTCGAAGGCGCGGTCGTCGCCGAAGCCATCGACGTCATCGGGTCGGGCAAGCCAAAAATGTTGGAATTCGGCGTTGCCGATGAATCGGCCTGGCAGGTTGGCCTGTCCTGCGGCGGCAATATCCGGGTCTTCGTGGAGAAGATCGTCTGATGCGCCTTGATTTTCTCAGCATTCTCAATGCCGAACGTGCCGCACGGCGCGCCGTCGTGCTCGTCACCGATCTCGCCAGCGGCGAACAGCGCATCGTCAAAGCGTCCGACGTTGGAAACGATCCCCTTCGCGAAGCCATCGAAAAACGCTTGCGCAGCGGCAAGAGCGGCGTCGAGGAGGACGGCGAGACGAAGCGCTTCCTCACGGTCTACGTGCCGCCGCCGAAACTTGTCGTCACCGGTGCGGTGCATATCAGCCAGGCGTTGGCGCCGATCGGAAAAATGCTCGGCTATGACGTGACCATCGTCGATCCGCGCACGGCCTTTGCGACGCCGGAGCGCTTTCCTGATGTGAACCTGCTGGCCGAATGGCCGGATGTGGCGCTGCCGCCGCTCAACATCGATCGTTACACCGCCTTTGCCGCGCTGACCCATGATCCGAAGATCGACGATCCGGCGCTGCTGCATGCGCTGGAGCGCGAGTGTTTCTATATTGGTGCGCTTGGCTCGCGAAAGACCCACGCCAAACGCGTGGCGCGGCTGAAAGAGCAGGGCGCAGGTGACAATGAGATCGCCCGCATCCATTCGCCCATCGGTCTGAACATTGGTGCGGTGTCGCCATCGGAAATCGCGGTCGCGATCATTGGCGAGATCACGGCGCGGCTGCGGCTTTCCGCGGAGAAGACGGCATGAAGTTCGGGCCGGTCGCGGTTGCCGAGGCGGGCGGCGCCACGGCGGTGCACACCATCCGCCAGGGCACGCTGGTGCTCAAGAAAGGCACGCATATCGGTGACGCCGAGATCCAGGCCTTGCAGGAGGCCGGCGTCGCCGAGGTCGTGGTCGTGCGTCTCGAGCCGGGCGACGTGTCCGAGGACGAGGCGGCCGCCGGCATCGCCACGGCGATGGCGGGTGAGGGTACCCACACCGACAAGGCTTTCACCGGGCGCTGCAATCTTTTCTCACAACAGGCGGGAATTCTTGTTGTCGAACGCGATGCGATTGATCGCATCAACCGCATCGACGAAGCCATCACTGTTGCGACGCTCGCGGCTTTCAAGCCCGTGGTCGTGGGCGAAATGCTTGCGACCGTCAAGATCATCCCCTTCGCGGTGAAGGCAGACTTGCGCGACAAGGCGCTCGCGGTCCTGAACGAAGTCGGTCCGCTGGTCCGCGTCGTGCCCTATGCGGTGCGCAAGGTCGGCATCGTCTCGACCATGCTGCCCGGATTGTCGCCAAAAGTCATCGACAAGACGCTGCGCGTCACGAAGGAGCGGCTGGCGCCGGCCGGCGCGGAGATCGTCGCGGAAAAACGTGTCTCGCATGAATCGACGGCGCTTGCGGTCGCGATCAAGGAGGTTTTTGCGGCCGGTGCCGAACTGGTCTGCGTATTTGGCGCGTCGGCGATTGCCGATCGGCGCGACGTCATTCCATCCGCGGTCGAAGCTGTCGGCGGCAAGATCGCGCATTTCGGCATGCCGGTGGATCCCGGCAACCTGATGATGATTGCCACGGTCGACGGCCACCCGCTGATCGGCGCGCCGGGCTGTGCGCGCAGCCCGAAGGAAAATGGTTTCGACTGGGTGCTCAGCCGTCTTCTCGCCGGAATCCCCGTCACCCACCACGACGTGACAGGCATGGGCGTCGGCGGATTGCTGATGGAGATCGTCACACGGCCGCAACCACGCGACGAACCGGTGCGCGAACCGCAATCCGTGGCGGCGATCGTACTCGCCGCCGGGCGTTCGAGCCGCATGGGAGATACCAACAAGCTGCTTGCCGACTATCGGGGCAAGCCGCTGGTGCGCATCGCTGTCGAGCAGGCGCTCGCCTCGAAGGCGCGGCCGGTGATCGTCGTGACCGGTCATCAAAAAGATGAGGTGACTTCCGCGCTCGCCGGCTTGCCGGTCGAAATCGTGCACAATCCCGATTACGCGCAGGGGCTCGGCCATTCGTTGCGCGCGGGCGTGCTCGCATTGCCGAAGAGCGTCGATGGTGTTGTCGTATGCCTCGGTGACATGCCGAAAGTAACGGCGGGTCTGATCGACCGGTTGATCGCGGGTTTTGATCCTGAACGCGGTAATCTGATTGTCGTGCCGACCAGCAACGGTCAGCGCGGCAATCCCGTGTTGTGGGCAAAACGTTTCTTTGCGGACCTCAAATCCGTCGAGGGCGATATCGGTGCCCGCAAGATGATCGGCGCCTACGCGGAAGCCGTGACTGAAGTGCCGGTCGACGATGATGCCGTGACGTTCGACATCGACACGCCAACGGCGCTGGCCGCCTTGCGCGCGAACTGATTGCACTGAAACGCAAAGCGCGCGCCCCTCATGTCGTACCCGCGAACGCGGGTACCCAGCACTTTTTTGTGTTTTGCGTAGGGCTGGATGCCCGCTTTCGCGGGCATGACAGGAAAGACAGGAAGAAATGGATGCCCGCTAGAGTTTATCACGGGTCCGCCTTCGGCAGGATCCTAATGGCTGGCAGGGCAATGGACTCGTCCGCAACAAGGACGAGGCATCAAGGGCGTCCCGCTCAGGCATGACCGCGCATCATTTTCCTCGTTGAAACTGGATTGCCGGATCACGGCCAGTAATGACGCTGACTTAAGCCCAATACCCCCTTGAAGCGCGGGCAGTGGAAGCCTATCTTGCCACTGACTGACCAGTCAGTCAGTTCCGGGAGCAGGCGATGCCGCGTCATGCAGAACCAGCCAAACGCCAGCCGCGATCTTCTGCGAAAGCTGGGAAGGCGAAGACGTCAAAGCTGAAAACAAAGTCAAAGCGGGGCGCTGGCGGCGGAAAGATGGTCCGCACCGCAGCCGTGCCGGACCGGCGCGAAGCCATCCTTGCGGCGGCGTTGCATGAATTTTCCGAGCGTGGATTTGCCGGAACGCGGCTCGACGACGTCGCGCGCCGCGCCGGCGTCGCGAAAGGGACGATCTATCTTTATTTCAGCGACAAGGAGGTCTTGTTTCAGGACCTGATCCGATCGGCGCTCGGTCCGGTGGTCGCCATGATCGAAGCGGCCGATGTGTCACATCTGCCGTTGCGTGCGGTGATGGAGCGCCTGTCGCAGACGCTCGTGCGCGACGTTTTCGGTACGTCGCGCAAGAATGTCATCCGTCTGGTCCTGACTGAAGGATCGCGCTTTCCAAAACTTGCGGAGTTTTATTACCGCGAGGTCATCAGCCGCATCATGGCGGCGATGCGCGAGTTACTCAAAGCCGCGATCGCGCGCGGCGAGATCGATCACGCCGCGCTCGTTGAGTTTCCGCAACTCATCGGCGCGCCGCTCGTCCTCGCGGTGATGTGGGACGCACTGTTTTCGCGCTGGTCGCCGCTCGATGTCGAGAAACTGCTGCGCACATATATCGATATTCTTTTCGCGAGGAGCAGGCCATGAGTGCTCGCGGCGTGTTCCGGTTTGTCGTCTTCATGGCGGTTGCAACTGTGCTGGCAGGCTGCGACGACAAGAAGCCGGCCTTCTATCAAGGCTGGGTCGAAGCCGACCTCATCTTCGTCAGTCCCGATGAAGCGGGGCGGGTCGAAACGCAGGCTGTGAAGGAAGGCGATCATGTTGAGAAGGGTGCGCCGCTGTTCACCCTCGACGCCGAGCTGCAGCAGGCCGACGTGATGCAGTTCGATGCGAATGTGAAGAACGCCATGCAGAACCTCGAACGGGCGCGTGCTCTGTTGCGCACCAATGCGGGGACGCAAAAGGCTTTCCAGGATGCTGAAGAGACGCTGCGCACCGCGCAGGCGCGGCTCAATTCCGCCAAAACGCGCCTCGCGCGCCGCCGCGCCGTATCGCCCGTTTCCGGCTCCGTGCAGCAGATTTATTTTCGACCGGGAGAGATGGTCGCGGCCGGCAAGCCGGTTCTCGCTTTGCTGCCGCCGGAAAATACGAAAGTCCGGTTCTACGTGCCGGAATCCTTGTTGCCGAAGCTGTCGCTCGACGCGCCTATCGCGGTCGGGTGCGACGGCTGTCCGCCGGATCTGGCCGCGCATATCAGTTTCATCTCGCGGACGGCGGAATATACGCCGCCGGTGATCTATAGTCTGGAGGAGCGCAACAAACTCGTCTTCCTCATCGAAGCGCGCCCCGACCGCCCCGACACGCTACGTGTCGGCCAGCCGGTGAGCGTGCGGATCGCGGACAATGCGTCATGACGGATAGCGAAACGCCGGACACCTCCGTCAGCCATGATCCCGATGTGCCGAAGAACGGTGATGTCGTCATCGACGTTCATGGGCTCAGCAAATCATTTGGCGGACGTCGGGTCGTGCATGATCTGTCGATGCAGGTGCGGCGCGGAACGATCTACGGTTTTCTCGGCCCCAATGGTTCGGGCAAGACGACGACCATCCGCATGTTGTGCGGGCTGCTGACGCCGGACGAGGGCCGCGGCACGTGTCTCGGCTACGACATCCGCACCGAAACCGACAAGATCAAGATTCATGTCGGCTACATGACGCAGCGGTTCAGTCTCTACCAAGACCTGTCGGTGCGCGAGAATCTCGAATTCGTCGCCCGCATCTATGGCCTGCCGCAGCCGGTCAAGGCGGCGCGCGCGGCGATCGAACGGCTCGGTCTCAAGGGCCGCGAAGAACAGGTCGCCGGCGAACTCTCGGGCGGCTGGAAGCAGCGGTTGGCGCTCGGTGCCTGCACGCTGCCGCAGCCGCAATTGCTGTTGCTCGACGAACCGACCGCCGGCGTCGACCCAAAAGCGCGCCGCGATTTCTGGAACGAGATCCATGCTCTTGCGGCGAACGGACTCACCGTCCTCGTTTCGACCCATTACATGGACGAGGCCGAGCGCTGCCATGAGATTGCTTACATCGCCTATGGCGAAATTCTTGCGCATGGCACGGTGGATGAAGTCATCGCCGGTGCCGGCCTGACGACTTACACTGTCACCGGTGACGATCTGGCCCACGTGACGGAAGAGCTTCAGGGCAAACCGGGCGTGGACACTGTAGCGCCGTTCGGTACCAGCGTGCACGTGTCGGGCCGCGACCGCGCGGCACTGGAGGAGGCGATCAAGCCGTTCCGCGATGATCCAAATCTGAAATGGGCTCAATCGGAGCCTTCACTCGAGGATGTGTTCATCGGTCTGATGGGCGAGGCCAAGGACAATTTCCAATGACCGCGCAAGACGCCGTTGTCCAAGAGCAAGCTGCGCCGCCGATCCGGGCGCATGGCGGTTTCTGGCGGCGCACTGCGGCCATGGTGCTGAAGGAATTTTTGCAACTGCGCCGCGATCGCATCACGTTCGTGACCATGATCAGCGTGCCGTTGATGCAACTCTTGCTGTTCGGCTACGCCATCAACACCAATCCGCGCAATCTGCCGACGGCGGTTCTGTTGCAGGAGCACAGCGACGTCGGGCGCTCGATCCTCGCAGCGCTTGAGAACACGCGTTATTTCAAGGTCACGCAGACGGCGCGCACTGGCGCCGAACTGGATCATCTGCTCGCATCGGGCAAGGTGTTGTTCGCCGTCGAGATTCCCGCTGGTTTCGAGCGAGCGTTGCGGCGTGGCGACCATCCGGCGTTGCTGGTTGCGGCCGATGCGACCGATCCCGTCGCGTCTGGATCGGCGCTCGGGGCGTTGGCGCAGGTGGTGCAGACAGCCTTGCTTAATGATCGGGCGATACCGGACAGCGCCGAACCGCCGTTCGAAATCCGCATTCATGCCCGCTACAATCCAAGCGGCCTCAGTCAACTCAACATCGTGCCGGGTCTGCTCGGCACCATCCTGACACTGACAATGCTGATCTTCACGGCGCTTTCGGTCACGCGTGAAATCGAGCGCGGCACCATGGAGAGCCTTTTGTCGATGCCGATCCGGCCGGTCGAGATCATGATCGGCAAGATCGCTCCTTATGTCGTTATCGGCTTCGTGCAGGCTTCGCTCATCATCGGGGCAGGCGTGCTGCTGTTCGGAGTGCCGATCGTCGGCAGTTTCACGCTGCTTGCGCTGCTGACGACTCTGTTCGTAGCCACCAACCTCGCCATCGGCTACACGTTCTCGACCCTGGCGCAGAACCAGTTGCAGGCCATCCAGATGGCGATGATGTTCTTCCTGCCCAACATCCTGCTGTCGGGCTTCATGTTTCCGTTTGCCGGCATGCCGGTCTGGGCGCAATGGGTCGGACAGTTCCTGCCGGTGACCCATTACATCCGCATCGTGCGGGCGATCATGCTGAAGGGCTCGACGCTCGCCGACCTGCAGTTCGATAGCGCGGCGCTGATCGGGCTGATGCTGCTGGCGATGACGATCGCGGTCACGCGCTTCCGCAAAACGCTGGATTAGCGTCGCCAGAGCATGCCGAGACGGCCGTAAAGACCCTGCCGGTCATCGGAATCTTGCATAAAGCCGGCCGCCGCAGACCATTCAGTCTTGCCGGCATGCCACGCCGTGATGTGCAGCCCCGCGCGCACGGCGCTGTAATTGGCACTGCCCATCGTCTGCATTTCCGGCCCGACATAGAAAGCGTCGCGCAACTTCCAGCCATAGGCGAGTCGGCCGCAGTAGCTGTGGCCAATGGTCGAGAGCGACGCATCCGCCGCGATCATCGTCGTCTTCGACGGCTCGTACCAGACGTCGATTTCAGCGCGCGCGCCCAAATAGCTGCCGCGCAGACCGGCGGACGGATCGTCGGGCGTGAGCCGATGCTGCTGCGCATCGAGACCGGCAAAGACGGTGATCTCCAGATGCTCGGCCTTGAAACGCCAGCCGGGCGTTACGAAGCCTTGCGTGACATGCCCCAGCACGTCCGTTGCGAGCGCGCCGGAATGAAAGCGGTATTCTCCCGCTCCGGCCATGACCTTGAGGGCAAAGCCCTGCCTGTAAAGACCGGCCGGCGACCACACGACGCCGCCATACAGGAAGCCGCCTTCGCGCCAGAGATCGGTGCCGGAGAATAATTGGAATTTCGGTTCTGCTGCTGGAACCGCATCGGCCCCACGCGCCAACGGGACGGCGCAAACCAGGCACGCCGTCATTGCAACGCCACGCCGCAGCAAGGCTGCGGCCGCTGCCCCCGGACTCGACCCCACGCCCGTTCCCCCGAACTTTAGCGATCTCTGTCGCTTTCGTTCGGTTCAAACGTACGGTGCGTAAGGCTGCCATGTCGATATGAAAGTGATCGGCTGTGACCAATTACGCTATATTGAAGGACGAGATGCCCTGCGAATGGACAAAAACGCAGGACGGGGACCATTTTTTGAAAAAGTTCTGATTTAGGCACAACGCTGATGTCTGAAACTGCCGCCAGACCAGACGAGGCCATGCCCGATCATGCGGCGCGTGCGCGCTCGATCGCGTTCCTCAACTGGGCGCATGCGGTGGATCACTACGTCCTTTTGATCTTTCCGACCGTCGTGCTGCAGCTCGAAGCGGTCTATCACAGGCCATATTCCGAACTGATCGCCTTGAGCACGGCGTGTTTCGTGGCTTTCGGTGTGTTCTCGTTGCCGGCCGGCTGGCTTGCCGATCACTGGAGCCGCCGCAACATGATGATGCTGTTCTTCGGCGGTTGCGGACTGTCGCTCGTCGCCGCGGCGTTGTCGCCAACGCCGATCGTGCTGGCAGGTTCGCTGTTGGTGCTCGGCATTTTTTCCGCGATCTACCATCCGGTCGGCATGGCCATGCTGATCGATGCCTCACAGGCGCGGGGGCGTACGCTGGCCTTCAACGGCGTCTGCGGCAACCTCGGCGCGGCACTTGCCGCCGGCATCACCGCGGCCATCACCACCGCTTTCGGCTGGCATGCCGCCTTTCTGATCCCGGCCGTGTTATGCCTCGCTACCGTGCCGCTTTATTGGCGTGCGATGCCCGATGACCGTCATACGGGCGCCAAGCGCGTCACGGCGGCGGGGGCGCGGCTTGCGCCGGTGCTCGCCATCATCATGTTCAGCTTGTTCATGATCATCGCGCTTGCCGCCGGATTGACCTTCAACGCGGTGACGGTGGCGTTGCCGAAGGTCGTCGAGGAACGGCTCGGCGAGAATGTTTCGCTCGCCGCGGTCGGCAGTCTGGCGACCGTCGTCTTCATGTGCGGCGCGTTGGCTCAACTTGCGGTCGGACGGCTGGTGGAACGCATCGCGCCGCAGAACCTGCTCGTCTTCATTTCCGCGATGGGACTTGCCGGCATTCTTTGGGCCTCGCAGGCAAGCGGTCTGTGGCTGATGGCGGCGCTGGCCGTGGTCATGATGTCGATCTACGGACAGGTGACTGTCAACGACATGGTCATCGCACGCTACAGCGCCGATGCCTGGCGCGGGCGCGTCTATGCCGTGCGTTATTTTCTGCTGTTTATCACTTCGGGCGCGGCGATCGCGATGATCGCAGGCCTGCATGAAAACGGCGGTTTCGATCTCGTCTTCGTGGCGGTCGCGGCGGTGATGGCCGTATTTTTGGTGGCGACGATCGGCGTTGCCGTCATTGCCAACGGCGCATCACGGCGGGCCGTTGCCGCGCAGCCGGCGGAGTAGTCAGAACAGCTTTGCCGCGAGATGTTCGATCGGCACATCGCAGCGTTCGCAGATGATCTCGGCCACGCGCAGCCTGTGGCAGATATGCGCATCGCGTTCATAGCAGAGCAGACAGACCTTGCGGCCTGCGCGGACGATATCGTCCAACTCGCTCATCTGCTCGATCGCCAGCGGCGTCGCGAGATGCTTCTCATAAATGCGAAAGAGTTCATCACGGTGTCCGGCGCGTGCGGCCTGGCGACCGTCCGCGGGCGTACCGAGTTTTTGCAGATGCAGATAGCCGATGCCGGTCTCGTCGAGCCCGGCGGCAAGCTGGCGCTTGGAGAAGCCGGGGCGGCGTGACGCGGCCACGGCGCGGACATCGACAAGAAGTTCAACGCCCGCGGATTTCAGTTCGCCAAGAACCGCAGGGGCGGTCGCCTTCTCATAGCCGATGGTGAAAAGCGTCTGCTTTTTTGCCGGCGAGCGGCGGGATGAAGGAGCCATACGCGTTACCTGGGGTGAGGGAGACAAAATCCAATTCTTTTGATCCAAGTCTCTTGATTCAAGTCTATTGATCCAAGTCTCTTGCTTATCTTGCGCGAACTTTTGAAATCAAAGCGTCTCGATCAGCGGCATCTCTCGATCAAAGCCATGGCGGCGGCCGGTGCGCGCACTTTGCCTTCGTGGATGACATACATGAAGACATCGCGCGCCGCCTTCTTGGGTTTCGACGTGTCGACGGTCTGGAGATCGTCCGGCGCGCCGCCTGCGGCAAAGTCCTTCGCGCGTTTTGCCCACGCGTCGAGTGCTTTTGGCGGATAGGCGGTCTCGATCGTGTCGTCGCCTTTCTGCAGGCGCATATAGACGAAATCGGCGGTGACATCGGCGATCATCGGGTAGGTCGCGTGGTCGGTCAGGACGGGTGCGATCCCGTGCTTGCGTAACAGTGCGACAAAATCCGGGGACCGGAAGCTGTCATGGCGCACATCGACCGTATGGCGCAACGGCACGCCATCATGCTTGGCCGGCAGCAGCGCCAGAAACGCGGCAAAATCGTCGGGTTCGAATTTCTTGCTCGGCGGAAACTGCCAGAGCAGGGGGCCGAGCCGGTCGCCGAGTTCAGTCACGCCCGATCCGATAAATCGGGTGATCGACTCATCCGCTTCCGCCAGCACGCGCCGGTGGGTGACGAAACGCGAGCCTTTCACCGAAAAAATGAATCCGTCCGGCACGCTCTGCGCCCATTTGCGGAAGGTGTCGGGCTTCTGTGTGCCGTAAAACGTGCCGTTGATCTCGATCGAGGTGAGGTGGCTTGCTGCGTATTCAAGTTCGCGCGCGTGGGCCAGACCCTGCGGGTAAAAAACCCCGCGCCAGGGTGCGAAGGTCCAGCCGCCGATACCGATATGGATGTGTGAGGTTTTTGCCAAGGCGCACGCTCCTTCGTCCTCATCTGAGGCGTCCTAGTACGAACCGTTTTGGCTTTCTGGCAAGGCCAATCGATACGATCCAGGTCGATGTATTGGGACCCGGATCGGTCTGCGAAAACTGGCGCTATTTTTGCTTGCCGGGTCCCTGCGGACCTCCGGCCCGCATGTTTTGTTGTCTCGCCCACCAAGAGGAGAGAAGCGTGAAATGAGCATTAGTAGCGTTGGAAGTGGCTATACCAACCCTTATCAGCCCCTGACATTCAACTCGGCCGACACGAACGCAGATGGGGCGCTCAGCCTCGATGAGTTCAGTGCGATCGGGAAAAATGTGCCGGGCGGCAATAATGGTCTGAGTAGTCAGGACGCCCAGAGCCTGTTTTCCGCCATCGATACCAATGCCGATGGCAGTATCAGCAAGACCGAAGCGAAGACCGCTTTCGACAAACTGTCGAGCGCGGTGCAAGGCCAACTGCTCAACCTGCAGGAACAGTCGGATAGCCAGACCACCCCCAGCACCGACGGATCGACGTCCCAGAGCGGTGTGAAGGGGGCCGGACATCACGGTCACCATCACGGCAAACATGCGTCGGCTTCGACGACGGGGGACCCGACATCGTCGGATCCGCTGCTAACGGCTGCATCATCGACAGACCCGACATCAACCGACCCAAACGCGACGAATTCGACGTCTTCGGATCCGTTCCTGTCCCAGGTCGTCGGAGGGGCAAGTAGCCTGTTCATGCAGGCGGTCTCCGCCTACACGAATCCAGTCGGAACAGCGTCCGACATCGTCAATCAACTACTCGCTGATCTGAAAGCGGCCTGAAAGGCCGTCGTCGCAATGAAAAAGGGCGCGGCAGAAGCCGCGCTTTTTCTTGCGATGAACCGGCCACGCCGCAAAAGTTGTTTCGGCAACCTTTTTTCGTTTGCTCTATTATGTTCGTCGGCGATCATAGTCTTGGATGCGCCTAAGAACTGTGCATTGCACTTTTGGCTATGGAGCGACGGCTTGATCGCACCGCCTTAAAATTCAAAAACGAATTTTTCGCACGGGATGCGTTTTATAAATCCATTTGCTTCGCAGGTGCGCAATTCAGCAATAATCGCGCTTTCTTCTTTGCAAGGCTTGTCATCAATTTCCGATCCGGTATTCGCTGCGTCGCAACAAATGTGCAGACTTGGTCGTGATAACGGAGACAAGAATGTTGACGAACCAACAGGATGAAAAGGGCAACATGTCCCGATTGCTGGTTTGCCTCGGGATGGCGGCCGGCATGCTGGCGGCGACAGTCGGGATAGCATCTGCCGAAACCGTCGTGCGCATCGGGCATTTTCCGAACATTACACATGTCCAGGGGCTGGTTGCTCACGCCCTGACGCGTCAAGGCAAAGGCTGGTTCGAGCAGCGGTTGGGCCCCGACGTGAAAATCCAGTGGTACGTCTACAATGCGGGCCCGAGCGCGATCGAAGCGATCTTCGCAAAGTCGATCGAATTTACCTATGTCGGCCCGAATCCTGCGATCAACGCCTATGCCAAGGCACGTGGCGAGGGCGTGCGGATCATTTCCGGCGCCGCAGACGGCGGATCGGCGTTGGTGGTGCAGGGTGATTCCAAGCTCAAGACCGCCTCCGATTTTCGCGGCAAGAAGATCGCGACGCCGCAATTCGGCAATACGCAGGATGTTGTCGCGCGCGCGTGGCTGAAGGCGGGCGGCTTGAAAATCACGCAGACCGGCGGAGATGCGCAGGTCATTCCGACCGCCAATCCGGATCAGTTGCTGCTTTTCAAACAGAAGCAGCTCGATGGCGTGTGGACTGTCGAACCGTGGATATCACGGTTGGAGACGGAGGCCGGCGGAAAGGTTCTCGTCGACGACCATGATGCCATCACAACCGTTCTCGTCGCGCGCGCCGACATCGTTTCGTCGCAGCCTGACCTTGCCCGCAAAATGACTGCGGCAAACCGCGAATTGTCGGAGTGGATCGTAGCGCATCCGGACGAAGCCCAGAAGCTCGCCCAGGACGAACTCAAGGCCGAGACGCGCACAGATTTCTCGGAGACGCTCCTGAAAAAGGCATGGAGCCGCATCAAGATTACCTCGGATATTTCCGCCGGCGCACTCAAGAGTTTTGTTGCGAGCGCCCAGTCCGTCGGCTTCTTGCGCGGTGCGCCCGACATGACCGGATTGATTGCGAAGCCATGACAACAGCCGATAGCCAGGCGTCACCGCCGGCGAAGCTCGTCGTCGAGCACGTATCGAAATGGTTTCGGTCCACACGCGCTGATGTGCAGGCGCTCGACGACGTCAACATCGCGGTCGCCGAAGGCGAGTTCATCTGTCTCGTTGGCCCCAGCGGCTGCGGAAAGTCGACGCTGCTCGACATCATTGCGGGCCTCACGATGCCGGATAAAGGCCGGGTCCTCGCCGACGATCAGCCTGTCGTCGGCCCCGGCCGGCATCGGCTCGTCATGTTTCAGGATTCCGCTCTGTTTCCCTGGCTGACGGTGTTCGGCAACGTGATGTTCGGGCTCAAGCGGACGCCGGATTTGACCCGCAGGCAGCGCAAGGAGATCGCCACCTATCACCTGCGGATGGTAGGGCTTGAGAAGTTCGCGAAATCCTACGTGCACGAACTGTCCGGCGGCATGAAGCAGCGGGTTGCGCTGGCCCGTTCGCTGGCGCCGGATCCACGTGTGCTGCTGATGGATGAGCCGCTTGCCGCGCTCGATGCGCTCACGCGCGAGCAGCTCTATCAGGACATTCAGGATATCTGGGAAAAACGTCGCAAGACCATCATCCTGGTGTCGCACAATGTGCGTGAAGCGGCCTGCCTCGCCGACCGCGTCTTCGTCATGTCGCCCAGTCCGGGACGGCTGCGGGAAGAATTCAGGATCGATCTGCCGCGTCCACGCGACGTCAACGATCCGAAGGTGGCGCTGGTGGCGCAGCAGATAACGGCCGCGCTCAAGGGCCATATCGGCACACCGATGGGAGCATTGGAATGAAACGTTTCCTGGTCGTCTGTGCGTTCTTCGCTGCGCTGATCGGAATCTGGCAGGCAGCGACGATGACGGGCCGCTGGTCGCCGGTTCTGCTGCCGCCGCCGCTTGCCGTTGCGGACTATCTCTGGGCCGCCACGGCCGACGGGACGCTTCTCGATGCGGCGCGGGTGACGATGCAGCGGCTACTGATCGGGTATTTCATCGGCATCTTCCTCGGATTGCTGCTCGGCATGCTGACCAGCACGTCCGATTATTTCGAGGATACGATCGGTGCCCTGGCGCTCGGACTGCAGACGCTGCCGAGCGTCTGCTGGGTGCCGCTGGCGTTGCTATGGTTCGGACAAACCGAAACGGCCATGCTGTTCGTCGTGATCATGGGCACGCTCTGGTCGGTCGTCTTGTCGACAGTGGCGGGTGCACACGCGATACCTCCGATTTATGCGCGGGCGGCGCGGACGATGGGCTCGGAAGGTTTCGACAAATGGACGCGCGTCATCCTGCCTGCGTCGCTGCCCTATGTCGTCAGCGGCATGAAACAGGGGTGGGCGTTCGCCTGGCGCTCGCTCATGAGCGCGGAAATCTTTGTCACCATCCTCACCGGCTTCGGACTGGGCAACCTTCTTCAGTATGGCCGCGAGTTGACGGCCATGGACCAGGTCATCGGCGTCATGATCGTGATCGTGGCGATCGGCCTTTTGGCCGATAAGGTCCTGTTCTCCCCGTGGGAGCGTTTCCTGCACCGCCGCTGGGGCACAGGTCTGAAATAAGAACCTAAGATAAGAAAAAGGCCCGGGTTTCGCCCGGGCCTTCGCAATTTTCAGTGTTTGAGCCGGAATGGACTAAAAGTCCATTCCGCCCATGCCGCCGCCCGGCATCGCCGGAGCAGCGCTGTTCTTCTTCGGCACTTCGGCGACCATGGCTTCGGTCGTGATCAGCAATCCGGCGACCGATGCGGCGTTCTGCAACGCGGCGCGGACCACCTTGGTCGGATCGATGATGCCCTTCGAGACCATGTTCACGTATTCGCCGCTCTGGGCGTCGAAGCCGAAACCATACTTGTCGTTCTCGAGGATCTTGCCGACGATCACCGAACCATCTTCGCCCGCATTGAGGGCGATCTGACGGGCCGGGTAGCTGAGCGCCTTGCGGACGATCTCCACACCCACCTTCTGGTCGTCGTTCGCGGTCTTGACCTTCTTGAGGGTTTCGCTGGCGCGCAGGAGAGCGACGCCGCCGCCGGGAAGGATGCCTTCCTCGACTGCCGCGCGGGTGGCGTGCATGGCGTCATCCACGCGATCCTTGCGCTCCTTCACCTCGACTTCGGTCGCACCGCCGACGCGGATCACCGCAACGCCACCGGCGAGCTTCGCCAGCCGTTCCTGCAGCTTTTCGCGATCGTAGTCGGAGGTCGTCTCCTCGATCTGCGCCTTGATCTGCGCAACGCGATCCTCGATCTCCTTCTTCTTGCCGGAGCCGTTGACGATCGTGGTGTTTTCCTTGTCGATCATCACCTTCTTGGCGCGGCCGAGCATCGAGATGTTGACGTTCTCAAGCTTGATGCCGAGGTCTTCGCTGATCGCCTGACCACCAGTCAGGATCGCGATGTCCTGCAGCATCGCCTTGCGGCGATCGCCAAAGCCGGGGGCCTTGACGGCCGCGACCTTGAGGCCGCCACGCAGCTTGTTGACGACGAGCGTGGCAAGGGCCTCGCCTTCGACGTCTTCAGCGACGATGAGAAGCGGCTTGGCGGTCTGTACGACCGACTCGAGCAGCGGCAGCAGTTCCTGCAGGCCCGAGAGCTTCTTCTCGTAGATGAGGATGTAGGGATCGTCCATTTCAACGCGCATCTTGTCGGCGTTGGTGACGAAGTAGGGCGAGATGTAGCCGCGGTCGAACTGCATGCCCTCGACCACTTCGAGTTCGGTCTCGAGCGACTTGGCTTCTTCAACGGTGATAACGCCTTCGTTGCCGACTTTCTTCATCGCATCGGCGAGGAAGCGGCCGATCTCGACGTCGCCGTTGGCAGAGATGGTGCCGACCTGGGCGATCTCTTCGTTCGAGGTGACCTTCTTCGAATTGGACTTGAGATGCTCGACGACGGCGTCGACGGCGAGGTCGATGCCGCGCTTGAGGTCCATCGGGTTCATGCCGGCGGCAACCGACTTGGATCCCTCCTTGACGATGGCCTGGGCGAGCACGGTGGCGGTGGTGGTGCCGTCACCGGCGAAGTCGGACGACTTCGAGGCGACTTCGCGCACCATCTGTGCGCCCATGTTCTCGAACTTGTCTTCGAGCTCGATTTCCTTGGCGACCGTGACACCGTCCTTGGTGATGCGCGGGGCGCCGTAGCTCTTGTCGAGCACGACATTACGGCCCTTCGGGCCGAGTGTGACCTTCACCGCATTGGCGAGGATGTCGACGCCGCGCAGCATTCTGTCGCGTGCATCGACGGAAAATTTAACTTCCTTGGCAGCCATGGCTGGATGTCTCCTGAAAATTCAAATCAGTTCTGTTGCCGCTCTCGTGTCGATCGCGCTCTGTGCATTTGAGGCTGATGAAGCCTTGCCGCAGCCGGTCGCCATGCGAGCAGACATGAAAAAAGGCGCCCGATCAGGCCGCCTTCTTGCTCCGGGCTGCGCCACCTTCGAGCACGCCCATGATGTCGCTTTCCTTCATGATCAGGACTTCGACGCCGTCGATCTTGACCTCGGTGCCTGACCATTTGCCGAACAGGACGCGATCGCCTTCCTTGACGTCGACGGGAATCAGTTTGCCCTGCTCATCCCGGCCGCCCGGTCCCACGGCGACGATTTCGCCCTGCTGCGGCTTTTCTTTTGCGCTATCGGGAATGATGATGCCGCCGGCGGTCTTTTCCTCGGCATCAAGGCGCTTGACGACGACGCGGTCGTGAAGCGGACGAAACTTCATGGTGTCCTCCATAGTGTTGGAATAGTCGGTTTATGAAAAAAGGGCGTCTGGGCCATCTGGCGGATGCTGTCATCACATCGGTGTGTCGTCGTGGAGATAGCCCTCGAAAAAGGGGCTACAAGCCCCTGCCGCGGATTTATTAGCACTCTCGGAAGCAGACTGCCAGCCCGTCGCGGCAGCAGGAAGGCTTCCGCACGGAAATAGCGTTAACGCCGAAAATAGTCCTCACATCAATAGCTTGCATGGCGATTTGGATCGCGTGCCGGGCCGTTCGGCTGTCGGCGCGCTGGTGAGCCTGCAGCCGCGTGAGGGTGGGAAACTCGCCATCGCGGCGGGGCGGTGGGAAACTCGCCGCGCCATGCCCCGTGCTGTTAGCAGACTCCGGTAATTGCTGCTAATGCATTGAAAATAAACATATTATTTACTTTAAAGTCTTGCAATAGGCTGCTCAGATACGAAGATTGTCCGACGGAATGGAGGGCATGATGGTTTCGTCTGACTTCGAGAAGCAGGTTTCGGGATATGGGCTCACCACGGCGGAGATCCTGTATCGGCGTCCCGATCATCCCTGGCTGCTGCAGGCCTATGTCTGGCAGGATTACGATCTCTGCCCCAACTTTCCGGTCCTGCAGAAATTTTTGACCTTCTGGCAGGAGAAACTGGACGGCCCGCTGCATTCGGTCCAGATCGCCCATGCGCGCCTGATCAAGCCGGCCGAATTCCGGACCGTCGACGGCGTGTTCAGGCTGCACTGATCAGGCTGTTTCGCGGGCTGTCGTCGGATTGCGGACGAGCGCCAGCGCCACCTTGGGCGCTTCGATGCGATTGCGGCCGTTGGCCTTCGCACGATAGAGCGATTGGTCGGCGGCCGACATCAGACGCGTCAGATCGTAGCCGCAGTCCTGCGCACTACAAATGCCTGCACTCACCGTCGCGCGCACGCGTTTGCCGGCAAACACCCAAGCGGTCACTGAGAAGTCCATGCGAATGCGGTCCGCCAATTCTTTCGCATGCTCGGGTGCGAGCTCCGGAAGCAGCAGAACAAACTCTTCGCCGCCGAGACGGGCAAAAATTTCCGATCCTGAAAACCGGGCCTCCGCGACACGACAGAACGCCGCAAGGATATCGTCGCCGACCTGATGGCCGTGCGTGTCGTTGATCGCCTTGAAGTGGTCGAGATCGAAAATGACAAGCGACGCCGCCGCATGACGCCTGCGACAGTCGTCGAGGCTGAGCTGGGCGTTATCGATGAACCCGCGTCTGTTGGGGATGCCTGTCAGCGGGTCGATGAACGCGGCGCGACGATGTTTGTTTTCGACACGTTCCTTCGCCATCATGATCAGGACGAAAGCCATGCTGACGGAGAAGAAAAGGGCTTCGAAGATTCCAAAGGGCAACCATCTGACGGCAAAAATCGTCGTGTCAGAAGGTAAATCGGCAGCGATCGTCGCGATAACGCGAAGGACGTAAAGGCTTCCATGAAAGGCAAGAAGTGCCATCGCGGGCCAGCGGAACATCAATCTTTCGTGGCGCGAACTCCAAAGCTCCCAAAAGCATAGACATACATAGGCGGTCAGGATCAGGGAGCCGAGCGCAATGCGCCAGGTGATCGAGTGATAGAACGGCTCAATTCCGCAGGCGGCAAGCCAGACGAAAGCCCCGATAAAAACCTGCCAGAAATGAACACTGCGCCCTTCAAACATACGCAAGCCGGCCCATAGCGAGCCGCCACCGGTCGCGATGAGCGCATTGGCGATGTTGATCGACCAGAAATCCGCGATGTGGCCCCGGCTACCGATGAGGGCAATTCCAGCAGCACCAAGAAGGTAAGTGCTCGACCAACACGCGAGAGCCGTAACGGAGCGGTTTTGCAGCCAGGACAAAAACAATAACGCGCCGGCGATCGTCGACATGAAGATCGTCACAACAACGAGCGTGGGAACGTCGAATGACATCGCAGCCTATGAAAATCAAAAACGCAAAAATTCGAGCTTGCCGATTTGTTTTATCCCCACCAGGTTACCGAGGGGTGTAGCCGGTTCCATACAGCATCCAAGACAATGACTGTGCTGAAAAAATCGTAAAGGCGGGACGCGAAATTTTAACGGGCGCTATGCGTGTTCGGCGGCAGACCTAGACCGCGGACCGGTCCTCAAGGCCGGGCCGTATTCTTCCGCCGACGACCGCCTTGAGGCGCGGCTCGGCGATCGCGAGGCGGGCGCTGATCGACAGGGCGGAAACCGGGCGGCCGAAACGGAAGCCCTGCATCATGTGCACGCCGGCGGCCCGCAGGAAGAGGTGCTGTTCGGCCGTCTCGACGCCTTCTGCCGTCACTTTCATGCCAAGACCCCGACCAAGGCTGACCACGGCGTGGACGATTGCCGCGTCCGAGCCTTTGTCGATACTGCGGATGAAGCTGCGATCGATCTTGAGTTTGTCGAATGGAAAACGGCGCAGATAAAGCAGGCTCGAATAGCCTGTCCCAAAATCGTCGAGCGCCAGCCGCACGCCGAGCGCCTTGAGCCGCTGCATGGCGTCGAGCGCCGTGTCGACATTGCTGAGGAATGTGCTTTCGGTGACCTCGAGTTCGAGCCGCTTCGGATCAAACTCGGTTTCCTTGAGCACGCGCTCAACCATGTCGACGAAGTCGGTTCGCCGGAATTGCAGGGGAGAAACGTTCACGGCGACGGTGATGTTCGGCCACGTCTTGCCGTCGAGGCAGGCACGGCGCAGCGCCCATTCGCCAAGACCGACAATAAGGCCGCTGTTTTCGGCAATGGGGATGAACTCCGCCGGCGAAATCTCGCCCCATTGTGGATGCGTCCAGCGCGCAAGCGCCTCGACGCCGAGCACCGTTTCGCCGTTGCCGGCGACGACGATCTGGTAGGCGAGGGAGAGTTCATGCTCTTCGATCGCGTGGCGAAGATCGCTTTCGAGGTTCTTGCGAATAGTGAGGTTTTGATCCATCCCCGCGTCATAGACGCAGGCGCGGTTGCGGCCTTCGTTCTTGGCACGATAGAGGGCGAGGTCCGCGTAGCGCATCAGGTCGGCGGCGCTGCCGCTCTCCTTGTCGATGAGGGCGATGCCGATGCTCGCTCCAATCACAATGTTCTGGCCATTGATGGAATATGGTGTGCAGAGGCTGGCGATGATCCGGTTGGCTATCGCCAGCGGCGTGATGTCGTCATCCCCGGCATGGGTGATGACGGCGAATTCATCGCCGCCCAATCGCGCCACGATGTCCTTGCGCCGCAGCGCCTTGTTCAGCCGCGTCGTCACGCTGCGCAACAATTCGTCGCCGATCGGATGACCAAGCGTGTCGTTGACGTCCTTGAAGTGATCGAGATCGATGTAGAAGAGGGCGGCGTTCCGGGCGCCGTCCGAGACGCTCGTGATGACCTTTACGAGCGTGTCGTTGAAGTAGATTCGGTTCGGCAATCCGCAAAGCGGATCGTGGAGTGCAAGATGACGCAGCTTTTCTTCGCCTCGTGCCAAGGCCAGAGCGGTGCGTTTCATGAATTGCAGCACGAAGGCCACGAGACACAGGAACGAGAACAGCGCGACCGTTATAAACGGCAGAATGCCGCTCAGCACGTCGTTGCCCAGCGGCCGCGGCAGCCAGACATAACTGTCGATGGCTTGATCGTGGTTGTCGCGAAGCGTGAACGTGGCTTCATGCGGGCGCGGTTCGCTCGTGCCGAGCCGGCGCAGATCGTGAAGATTCAGCCGAACTCCCAATTCATGCAGAACCCTGTAATCGATATATTTGACGGAGATGACGATTAGCCGGGCGGCGGGATCGCTGTTGCCCGCCGGTGCAAGGGTCGTTGCCGCGACGATGGCGGCGCGATCGAGGATCCGTTCGACCATCGCGATCTGTCGGCCATAGCCGAGTTGCTCCTGCAATTTCCCGTCGATCACACGGACCGGCGTGGCAGGCGGCTCGTCGCTGCGGCCGCGCATGTACTCGACAACGGGTTGTAGCTCTTCACGCAGGCGGCCGAGTTGATCGGGCTGCAAGGCCTGGCCGGTCTCCTGGTGAAACTTGTCGTCGCGGTCGATCACCGTCACGACGTCATGGGAGAAATAGGTCCGCAACCCGTACGAGATGGTGTGTTCGACCTCGGTCAGGTCGAATTCCGGCGTGTCCTTGTGGACGAATGAATCCCACCGCGCGACGCTGTCGAGTTCGCGCAGGACACGTTCGGAGTGGTTCTTGATCGCGACCATCAGAAGATCGCGCTCCGTCGAAACGGACACTTCGTCAGCCCGGCGCGCTGACGAGATGACGGCGACGACGATACAGACGATAGCGATCGCAACGATCGCGCCGATCGGCAGGATCACATTGAGACGGGCCCGGTCCCAATGCATGGCGGCCGGACTTTTCTCGATTTGCATATTGTCCGGCACGCTGGGACGTCTCCTGGTCGATCTCGAAACGTAAGGAAAAATCCTTGCGATTGCCTTGCTATAACCCGAGCTATTCTTGCCTTGTCCATTCATGCTTTGGGCCGGGATAGCCCAAATGAGCAGGAGGCGGGTGCCGGGCCGACAGGATACGTGCAAGTTATTGGATTTGAGTATTTTTTTGGTCGCATTCGAATTCCACTGAACCGGAAAATGCTCTATGGATTAACGAAACGTTAAGACATCCGGTAACGGGCTGATGCCGCGCGAGGGGAAGCGGCGGGAGCCGGCGGCGAAGAAGGGGAAAGCGGTGACGGCGACTGAAGACAGCGTGAAGGCGCCGATAACGGCGGCGGTCCTCGTCATTGGTGACGAAATTCTCTCAGGCAGGACCAAGGACAAGAATATCGGCTTTATCGCCGAATATCTCACCGCGATCGGGATCGATCTTCGGGAAGTCCGCGTCGTGCCGGACGAGGAGCAGGAGATCGTGGACGCCCTCAACGCTTTGCGGGCGCGTTACACATATGTCTTCACCACCGGCGGGATCGGGCCGACCCACGACGACATCACGGCCGACAGCGTAGCCAAGGCGTTCGGTGTCTCCATCGATGTCGATCCCCGCATCGTCGCCCTGATGCAGCAGCGCTTTGCGGGCCTCGAACTCAACGAGGCGCGCCTGCGGATGGCTCGCATCCCGGCCGGCGCCGATCTCGTGCCCAACAAGATTTCGAGCGCGCCCGGTTTCTGGATCGGCAACGTGATCGTCATGGCCGGCGTGCCCACCATCATGCAATCCATGCTCGAAGACGTGGCGCCGAAGCTCAAGACGGGGCTGCGGGTGCTGTCGGAAACGGTGCGCGCAGACGCCAAGGAGGGCGACATCGGCACGCCGCTTGGCGAACTCGCCAAGGTGCATGACGGTGTGTCGATCGGCAGCTATCCGTTCTTCAGCGACGACGGGCCGAATACGAACATCGTCGTTCGCTCGCGCGATCCGGACAAGCTCGCCGCCGCGAAGGCCGCCGTCGAAGCGATGCTGGTCGACGTCAAGACCAAGCTGAAATCGAAAGCCTGAGCGGCATGCCGCAAGAAACGTCACAGGAAACGTCAGAAAAAACGTCGCAAGACAGGCCGCAGGACGGCCCGAAAGACGCGCAGCAGAAAATTTTCCCCGTCGGCTGGGATCAGTTTCACCGCGACTGCCGGGCGCTGGCGTGGCGGCTGGCGGGCGCCGGGCCGTTTTCCGCTGTCGTCTGCATCACGCGTGGCGGTCTGGTGCCGGGCGCCATCGTCGCGCGCGAACTCAATATCCGCCTGATCGATACCGTCTGCGTCGCGAGCTATGACGGCGTCGGCGCACGCTCCGATCTGCGTCTGATCAAGGACGTTTCCGCGACCGTGCGCGAAGGCGAGCGGCGCGACGGCACCGGCGTGCTGCTGGTCGATGATCTTGTTGATACCGGGCAGACCGCGCGAATCGTGCGCGAGCTTCTGCCCAAGGCGCACTTCGCAACCGTCTATGCCAAGCCCATGGGGCGTCCGCTGGTCGACACCTATGTCACGGAAGTCTCGCAGGACACCTGGATCTATTTTCCGTGGGATACCGGTCTCGCCTTCCAGCCGCCGATCCGCAAAGGCGGGGAGTGAGGCGGCAAGAGCGCTGCGGCAAAGTAATGGTGCCCCCTGCCGGACTCGAACCGGCACGTCCATAGGACTCAAGATTTTAAGTCTTGTATGTCTACCAGTTCCATCAAGGGGGCAGGCCTTCTTCCATACCCGCAATCTCGCGGACATCAAATCCCCCACGGGGATTTCTGCGCATCGCGACAGGGTCAATGGCGGGTTGTTTGCCGTTGCGTCGGCACGCCCATCGCGTGCCAATCATTTGCTGTTCTGGATATTGACCGCTGTGTTGAAGCAGACCGGCTCGCGAAAGCCGCGCGAGACCGTTATCAGGCTCGGGTTTTCGTTCTTCATCGCCTGAAAGAGCGGTTCGGTCGCTCGCCACATCGGCACGTGCCCGGTTGACGGCCCGTCATGATGTCCGGGCATGAAGACGTCCGGCTTATAGGCATGCATGTACTCCACGGCGCGTTTGGCCGCCGTTGCCGACAGAAATTCGGCCGATGACGCGAGGATGCCGAGATCGACACGGCCGACGCGCGCCATCACGGCTTTCTCGAAATCGGTGACCACGCCGCCGCTGTCGCGATAATAGATGCGGAAACCGTCATCGAGCGTAATCAGAAACGCGATCGTGCCTTCGGTGATGACGCGCTGGTCGCTGACGCCGCGCGCCCGCATCGCTGCCAGTTCGGATTTCTGCTCCGGCGTCAGCGGGGGAGCAACGGAATTGATCGCTCCCTGCACGACCTCGGTCACGTGCTTGTCCGGTTGACCGTGACGCGTGAGGATCGGCTCGACGGTGAAGTGATCGAACTTCATCACTTCGTTGCCGCGGCCTGTCACTGTGCGGACCTGCTTCGGATCGACATTCTCGCTGAGCAATTTCTCGGTGGTGAGCGGCGCACCGGCAACCACGGCCTTGGTCCTGTTCGCGACCGACGCCGCGTCCGCCATGTGATCGAAATGCCCGTGACCGAGAAGAAGGAGATCGGCCTTCTTGACATCGGCTGCCTTGAAGCCAAGCGGAAAATACGTGCTGCCGCGATCATACCAGGCATCAAGCAGAATGATGCTGCCTTTGTAGGCAAGTTCAAAATTCGCCTGGCCTGCCCATCGGACGACGAGCGTTTCGGCATCGCGGGGAGCGGCGCCGCCGGTCGACACCAGCGTCTTGGCGTAGCACGCGGGATCGCGTGCCGCGTTCGCGAACGCGGGAGCCGCGTCGACTTTTTCCGATTGATCCGCGCGCGGATCGAAAAAGGGTTCGGCTGAACAAACGGCGGACAGGAAACGGGACATGAGCGAAACACTCAGACACGTCACGACTGCTCGCCGCATGATGCGTACTCCCCCAGGACCGATGGCTCGTTCTTTTTTAGAAGGATATTTGACGAGCCCCGCGGAGGCCTGTCAACGCAATCGACATGTGCCGTGGTGCCGAGGTCGGATCAGATCGGATCAGTTTTCCCCTGCGGACTTAGCACCCCGGGCTGTGGGAACCAAAGTTCCACTGTACTGTTAGGACAAGCACGCATGGGCGTGAACACGGCCACCGACTCGAATCGGTTTGGTGTGTGGGGCAGGGGAGCATCTTATGAACGTCCTGATCAGTATCCTGATTACGTTTCTGGTCATCATCCTCGTTCTTTATCTCGTCGCGCGTCTGCCGATCGATGGGCGGGCGAAGCAGATCATCAACATCATCGTCATCATCATCGGCGTGCTGTCGCTGCTGCGCTATCTCGCCGTCTTCTAACGGTCATCTTGGCCTGCCGCCGTTTTGGTCGACAGCGCCAATGCGCGATCGACCATCAACGGCGCGGCGCCGAGATAATTTTCGGGATCGGTCAGCCGTTCGAGCGCTGCCCGATCAAGGTGGCGCGTGACATCGCTGTTCTTCGCTAAAACTTCGGCGAGCGTGCCGCCGTCGTCGCTGACCGTGCGGCAGGCCGCATAGACGATGTCATGGGCCTGCTGACGACCGATGAAGGGCGCCAGCTCCATCATCACGGCTTCGGCGACGATGAGGCCCGCGGTGATGCCGAGATTCTGCTTCATCCGCGCCGCGTCGACGATCAGGCCGCCGAGCATGAATTTTGCTTGGTGCAGCGCGCCTGCGGTGAAAATGAAGCTTTCGGGAATGGCGATCCATTCCGCGTGCCATGGCCCGGTCGCGCGCTCGAAATCCTGGATCATCGCGTCGAGCATCAGTCCCGCATGCTGGCGGACAGCCTTTGCGGCCGCGAGCATGAGTTCGCTCGAAATCGGATTGCGTTTTTGCGGCATGGTGCTGCTCGCGCCGCGGCCTTGTACGAACGGCTCGTAAACTTCGGCAAATTCCGTCGAGGCCATCAGCATGATGTCATAGGCGACCTTGCCGAGTGAGCCGGTGACCAACCCCAAAAAATTGAGGACTTCCGCAAAGCCGTCGCGCGCGACATGCCAGGTCGCGGCCGGCATGCCGAGCCTGAGTTCGTCCATCAGCGCAGCCTGAACGTCGAGTCCACGATCGCCCAGTGAGGCCAGCGTGCCGGCCGCGCCGGCAAATTGTCCGACCAGCACACGCGGCAACATCTGCGCGAGACGCTCGGCATGGCGGTCGAACATCGTCAGCCATATCGCCGTCTTGTAACCGAAGGTGATCGGAAGGGCCTGTTGCAGATGGGTGCGGCCGGCCATCGGTGTGTCGCGATAGCGCCGCGAGAGGTCCGACAGGATACCGCGCAATTCGCGAAGGTCGTCGCCGATCACAGCAAGGGCATCGCGTAATTGCAGCACCGTCGCGGTGTCCATGATGTCCTGCGTCGTCGCGCCCCAATGCACGTAGCGCCCCGCTTCGCCGCACATGTCGACGAGTTGATGCACCAGTGGCAGGATCGGATAGCCGACGACATCGGTTTCCTCACGCAAGCGATCGAAATCGAGCGCAGATGCATCGCAACGTGTTGCAATCGTTTTGGCGGCCCCTGCCGGAATCACGCCGCATCGCGCTTCGGCTCGGGCGAGCGCGATCTCGACGTCGACGTATCGGGCCACAAGCTCGGTATCCGAGAAGATCGCGCGCATGCGCGGCGTACCGAACGCGTCGCGAAACAGAACGGAATCGATGATGGTGCTCGCCATGGCAGCCCGCTCTCTCTTTCATGCTGATGCAAAAACAACATCAGGACCAGCATACATGACCGTCCCGGTCGCTGGGCAATAGCGACGAAATGATTACGGCGATGCAGGCCCGTCGCACCGCCAGCCATAGAGCCAGTCGTAGTGCGCGAGCATGCCGTCTCCGCCGCGCAGGCGCATGATGGTGTTGCGGATCGCCGCTGGTATGCCGCCGACATGGTAGAACGTGCCGTTGCGCGCCGCGGCATTCTGAACGCGGCCGGTACGCGCGCGGCGCAGGTTTTCGTAACGGCGCAGTGCGGCGGGCAGATCGCTGTTTTGTTGCAGGCAAACGCCAAGGACCGCCGCATCCTCGATCGCCATGCCCGCGCCCTGTGCAAGAAACGGCACCATCGGATGCACGGCGTCGCCGAGCAGCGTCACCGCGCCGCTGCCCCATCGCTCTTGCGGCGGCCTGTCGTAGAGCGCCCAAGTCTGCCAGCCAGTTGTTTGCCAGTCTGATGCTGCCGCCAGCAGGTCGCGCGCCGACGCGGCCCAGGCGCGTGCAGGAAACTGCGCGAGCAGATCGGCCGTCGTTCCGTCGCGGCTCCAGCCGGATTCGCCGTGTGCGCTTTGCGTCACCGCGACGATATTGATGAAGGCGCCGGCCTTGACCGGATAATGGACAAGGTGCGCCTGCGGACCGAGCCAGAGATGGATGTGGCGATCGCGCAAAGCTGGCGGCACGGCGTCGAGCGGCACCAGCGCACGCCACGCCAGGCGATGACGAAAGCGCGGTCGCTCCGCGTGGCCGAGCACGCCGCGCACCGCCGACCAGAGGCCGTCGGCGCCGATGAGCGCGATGCCCGTCTCGGTTCGACCTCCGGCATCACGCACCGTGACCCCAGCCGCGTCGGCAGAAAAATTGTCGAGCCGCCAGCCATTGACCACAGTGATCGCGGCATTCGCCATCGCCGCATCACGCAACACGGACACAAGGTCATGCCGGTGTGCGATCCAGTAGGGCGCGCCGTAGCGCCGCGCCACATGCTCGCCGAGCGGCACGTGTGACAGGGCTTCGCCTGAACGTGCGTCGCGAATGCAGATTTCGTCGGGCGCGATACTGACCGGCCGCAGTCTATCGTGCTGGCCGAGGTCGGTGAGGACCGCAGTGGCGTTCGGCGTCATCTGGATGCCGGCGCCGATCTCCTCGATCCGCTCCGCCTGCTCCAGCACCATGACCCGATAGCCAGCCCGCGCCACCGCCAGTGCGGCGGTGAGGCCGCCGATACCGGCACCGGCGATGATAATCGGGGAGGGTGCTGGCACCGGAAGGCCGCGGCTCAGGCCGCGGCGGGCGCGTCCATCGCGCATTCCGGCGGCTTGGCAGCATGGGGAGCGAGCGCGGGATTATGCCGATAGAGGGTCGAGCAGTAGGGACAGATGATGTCGGTATCGTCGCCCATGTCGAGGAAGACATGAGGGTGATCGAACGGCGGCATGGCGCCCACGCACATGAATTCGCGGGCGCCGATCTCGATCACGCTGACGCCGGGATCATTTTGAAAATGCGGGACAATTTTGTCGGCCATGGAGCAACCATCGATGCGGCAAGGGGTGGCAAAGGATGTGGCGCGACCTTATCCGCGGCCGCCGCCGATTCCTAGAGCCACCCCCTGCGTGAACGCCCACAGAGATGCTATTTTGGGTCGAGAATGGGACATGCGCTGGCCTTTCAACGGTCAGCGCCGGAACGCCAAGTCCCGGACCAAGTCCCGGGGAACAAATGTCAAGCTCCCGGGAACTTTCGGAACACGAGGCTTTCAGGATTATTATCCTTTGACGGGCGCCTGTTCGAGGCCGGAAACCCGATGACGCTGAACGCGACGCGAGAGACATGAGAAACAGATACCGGATCACTGTGGCAATGCTTGCCGTGGCGGCGTGCGCGGCTGCGGCCGTCGTCATTGTGCCGCATGGCGTCGATGCCGGCGTGGCGCTCGCCCATCGCGACGATCCGGTCGCGCTTGCCGATCGCGCCCTCGACCGGACATTCGACGCGGCGCTGGCGCAGCGGGAAATCGACAGGGCGCTGGCCGCTCACGACCCCGAACTGGCGCAGAGCTTTGTCGCGCTCGCCCGGGATCGCGGCGTCGCGCTGCCGCCCGACACTGTGACCCGCGTCGACAAGGCAGTAGCAGAGGCCGCGACCGCCACGGCGACGGCCAACCGTTTCGCGCACGGGTTCATCACCGGTGAGCCTGACGACGGAGCCAGCCTCGCCGGCACCGCCGTGGGCGATCTTTTCGTCTTCGGCGACATCCGCGATGCGGTGCGCGAAGGCGCAAAAATGGCGTCGGGTGAAGAGGCGGATAAACTCGTGCTCGGGCTTGCCTGCGTCGGCATAGCGATCACGGGCGTCACCTATCTTTCGCTCGGCTCTGCGGTGCCGGCGCGCGCCGGTCTCACGGTGATCAAAGCCGCGCGCAAGGCCGGCCGCCTCAGCGGCGCGCTCGCCACATGGTTCGGGCGTTCGCTGCGCGGCGTTATCGATTGGGGCGCGATGCGGCGCGTGTTCGCCAACGCCAGCATCACCGAACCGGCGCTGGCCATGCGCTCGGCCCGCGAGGTCGTGAAAGTCGAAGAGGCCGGCGGCCTCATGCACATGGTGCGCGACGTCGGTCATATCCGCGCAAAGGCCGGCACGCAGGCTGCGCTCGATAGTTTGCGTGTGGCGGAAACGCCAGCCGAACTTGGCCGCGCCGCAAAACTCGCGGAGAAAGAAGGCGTCAAGACGCGCGCGATCTTTCGGACGGTGGGACGCGGCGCGCTGGCGCTGTCCGCCGGTGCATTCAGTCTCGCAAGCTGGCTGTTCTGGGCGATCCTGACGGTGTTCGGTCTTGTCGCCTCACTCAAGGCCGCGGTCGAGCGCGCAACCGAGCGGCATCTTTTGCGGCGCAAGCAGAAAGCTGCGCGCGCCATCCTGCGCCGTGAGGCCGTCGCGCTTGCGGCACACGCATAAGTCTCCGGCGCTGTCGCGATCCCTATCATCGACAAACGTGCGGTGTTGCCAGCGCCCTTGCGAGATTGTAGGGCAATGAGCCATCGCAACACGGTGCGCCTCGCCGCATTCGTTTTTCATCCCGCATCGACAAAAGTTCAGCGCAGCAACCATGGCAGTCTATTCCCACGACGGTATCGATCTCGATTATGTCGATGAAGGCGAGGGCGATCCGGTCGTTCTGGTCCACGGCTTCGCGTCCTCAAAAATCTTCAACTGGATTGGACCAAGCTGGATCACGACGCTGACGCGCGCGGGCTACCGCGCGATTGCGTTCGACAATCGTGGCCATGGACAATCGAGCAAGCTTTATGATCCCGCCGATTACGACGTGCGGGTGATGGCTGAGGACGTGCGCGGCCTGCTCGATCATCTCGGTCTCGCGCGCGCCGACATCATGGGTTATTCCATGGGTGCGCGCATCGCGGCGTTTCTCGCGCTGCGCCATCCGGATCGCGTGCGCTCCATCATCCTTGGTGGCCTCGGTATTCGACTGGTCGACGGCGCCGGTCTTCCGGCCTCGATTGCGGATGCGCTCGAAGCCCCCTCGCTTGCCGATGTCAGTGACCCGATGGGCCGCACCTTTCGCGCCTTCGCCGACCAGACCCATTCCGATCTGCGGGCGTTGGCGGCCTGCATTCGCGGCTCGCGGCAGGTGATGGCACGCGAGGACGCCATGCGCATCACAGCGCCGGCGCTGGTCGCAGTGGGGACGAAAGACGATGTCGCGGGTTCCGCGCAGGATCTGGCGGCGCTGTTGCCGCACGGACAGGCGCTTGATATCCCGAACCGGGATCACATGTTGTCGGTTGGAGACAAAGTGTTCAAAAATGGCGTTATCGACTTTCTTAACACGCGTCCGTGAGAGTGCTCCCGATCGGTCCGTGGCTGTGGCACGGCCTGGCCTGTGATAATATGACAATGCCTGCAAAGTGAGTGCGGAGACCGCCATGTCGCAAAACGTGTCACACCAAAAGACGAAATCATCGTCGGTGTTGGGCAAGGTCGATCCCGTCTGGGCGCGGATCCGGGCCGAGGCGGAAGAAATCGTCCAGCGCGAACCTGAACTTGCGACATTCATCTATTCGACGATTTTGCATCACGACACGCTTGAGGGCGCGGTCATCCATCGCGTCTCGGAGCGGTTGGCGCATAGCGATGTGTCGGGCGAATTGATCCGGCAGACCTATTCGGGGGCGCTGGAAGACGAGTCCGGCATTGGTGATGCGTTTCGTGCCGACATCGTGGCGACCATGGATCGCGATCCGGCGACGCATCGCTGCCTCGACCCTGTTCTGTACTTCAAGGGATTCCACGCCGTGCAGACGTATCGTCTGGCGCATTGGCTGTGGAGCAAGAATCGTCGCGATCTTGCCTATTACCTGCAAAGCCGCTCCTCCAGCGTCTTCCAGACCGACATTCATCCCGCCGCCAAGATCGGGCGCGGTATTTTCCTCGACCATGCGACCGGCCTCGTCGTCGGCGAAACGGCGGTCATCGAAGATGATGTCTCGATGCTGCACGGCGTGACCCTGGGCGGCACCGGCAAGGAAAACGAGGACCGGCATCCAAAAATCCGGCATGGCGTGCTCATCGGCGCCGGTGCGAAGATACTTGGCAATATCGAAGTCGGACATTGCGCGCGCATCGCCGCCGGCTCCGTTGTCGTCAAGCCGGTGCCCAACAACGTCACTGTCGCTGGCGTTCCGGCAAAAGTGATCGGTGAAGCAGGGTGCGCGGAGCCGTCACGTTTCATGGATCAGATGCTGCGCAATGATCTCGGCGAATGATCGCGCCGGTATGGCGCATCATGATGCCTTCATGCCGTGGCGTGCCGTCGTCTTGAGGCGGCGCCTGAAATAATCGAACGCGCAACGCGCCGATTTTGACATTGAGTTTCGGGTTGGCGTGGGCCAAGGTCGGCGCGAAACGATGACCGACGCAAAATTTTCGCCGTAAATTATTAAGGAGCGCTGCCGTGGACGCCAAAGAAATCAGACAGCTCGAAGACTATTTCAAACGTCTGTTCGGTAATGCGCAGATGCGCGTGGTTCCGAAGAAGGGCGACGACGCCGACGTCATGGTTGGCGAAGAGCGCATCGGCGGTCTGACTGTCGACGATGAGGACGACGATCGTTCGTACAATCTCGAAATCAAGATCGCGATGCGCGAACGCAATCTCAAGGCACTCGAAGCCTATCTCCAGCACAATCTCGGCAACGAAAATATCCGCGTCCAGGCGCGGCCGAAGAAGAACGATTCCGCCGAAGTCTATCTCGGTGAAGAATACATCGGCGTGCTGTTCTTCGACGACAAGGAAAAGGGCTCCTGCTTTTTCGAGATGGCGATCCTCGGTCTCGACCTCGAAGAGGCGCAGTCCGGCGGCTGAGAATGGGCGTTTACCAACGCCCCATGCATCGTTCCCCGGCCGCAGCGCGGCATGAAATGATGCGCTGCAGACCTGGGGTCCAGCTTTCTTTCAAATTGAACCGCGACCCGCATCTGCCTTGTAGCAGAGGGTGGTCATTGCATCGTGATGTGGGCGTCCTGAATCACCTTGCCCCACTTTGCCGTTTCGTCGACGATAAATTTCCTGAACGCCTCGGGCGACATCGGATTCGGCACGCTGCCGAGTTGCGCAAGACGCGCCTTGATCGTTTCGTCAGCGAGTGCGGCGTTGATTTGCTTGTTGAGCAGCGCCACGATTTCGGGTGGCGTGCCTTTCGGCGCGCCGATGCCCTGCCATGTGCTGGCTTCGAAGCCCGGCAAAGTTTCGGCCACGGTGGGAACGTTCGGCAGCGCGTCGGAGCGTTTCGCAGAGGTCAACGCCAGCGCGCGCACCTTGCCCGCCTTAACGGTCGCGATCGACTCGGGCAGCGGGCTGAACATCACCTGCACCTGTCCGCCCATGAGATCGGTGAGAGCCGGCGCACCGCCGCGATAAGGCACGTGGAGCATGTCGATGCCGGTCTGCAGCTTGAACAGTTCGCCGCCGACATGGGACATGCTTCCGGTGCCGCCGGACGCCATGCTGATCTTGCCGGGATTGGCCTTGGCGTAGGCGATGAACTCGGGGACCGTTTTCGCCGGGACCTTGAGGTTCACCTCCATGACCAGCGGCAGGCTGCTGATCATCGCGACCGGAACGATGTCGCGGATGAAATTGAAGGTGAGATCCTTGTACAGCGTCGCGTTGGCCGTCACCGAACTCGGAATCAGGAGCAGCGTATAGCCGTCCGCCGGCGCGCGCGTGACGACCTCGATGCCGATATTGGTCCCACCGCCGGGCCGATTATCGATGACGAATGTCTGGCCCAGATGCTCCGACATGTACTTGCCCATCAGCCGCGCAAGGATGTCGAGCGCGCCGCCGGGAGGCGTGGGCACGATGATGTGCACCGGCCGCGATGGATAAGCGTCCGCACGCGCAAAGCGCGATGCGGCCGGCAGCGCGAGCGCGCCCGCCGCCAGATGCAAAAATGTTCTGCGGGGAAATGTCATCGATGCCTCCCGGTGTCGTTGCGCCATTTGCGCGAGTTTTTTTCCGGCAGGGGAAGCCGGTTAGCCGCCAAGCGGTTCTGAACGATACTTCGCGCCACGCGGGGGAGGAAAGATAAAAAGCTGGAGGCGTAACGGAATTCCCGAGCAGGAAAGGTCGTCGGTGACAGGCTAGGACGCCGGCGCTTGCAGCGTCTCGAGAAGTTTTCCGATATTCGTTTCGACGAGACGCCAATCCGACAACCATGCACGCGGAAACCGGAACGTCACGGTCGCGCCGGCGACATGGCGTTCGTGCAGGCAGATGCCGGGCGTGTCGGCAAGGCCGGGCCGCGAACACCGCATGCTCATCGACTCGCGCTCAGCCTGCGGATAAATCAGATCTTCGCCCTGATATGGCGTATCGTTGAGAAACGGCTGGATGATCAATCCGTCGCGCTCCGTGGTCGTCGTGCCGATGTAATGCGAATAGATCGTCTGCAGGTTCTGCAGCGGATCGACGGTGTCGCTCGCGGCGATGGTGACGAAGATCCGGTTCATCATGCCGTTCTCCGCATTCTGATGCGTCATGTCGTTTTTGGCTGCTGCCGCGTGCTCGGGGCCGGGCGGGTTGAGCGACGGCCACTGGAAAGCGAGATCGATGCGGCTCTGCGTGCCGGGACGCCGCTGCACCGGCACGCGAATGGCCTCGGGCGGAATGTTGAACGCGGCGTTGCCGACGATAACCGGAATGCTCGGTGCGTTGATCGCCGCCGGTTCGTTCGGCCATTGCGGCCACAAAATATAGGACACGTAGACGACGGCCGCGATCATCAACGCGGCAAAGGCGATGATCGGAAGCAGCAGAAGACTTCGCCGCTGTCTCCGTCCGCGGCTTTTCGCCTGGGGTTTGGCGGGTGCCGCGCGATGAGCGGGGTGGTGCGGTGTGGTCGTACGACGGTTGGCGCTGTTGCTGGCGGCGTAGGCCATCAAAGGTCTCGGGGCGTTGTCAGAGAACGGTATCGAGTGCGAATCATCGCGACTATGCCATGCCGCCGCGAGCGCGCCGCGCGGACAATTTTCGTGCCCCGGCGCGTGGCGTTAACCCTTTCTTAACGTTGTTCTGGCGGTCGCGCCGCGCGTCTGCTGATGTGGCTTGTCTGGTTTTGCGGTGGAGCGGGGCGGCGCGTGTCGGCGGATCATATCCAATCTTTCCTGGCGCTTATGCTCGGCTTTTCCTTCGCCGGATTGTGCGCCAGCGCCTATCAGCTCGTGATGCAGCAGCCGGCGAGCTTTCGTCTGCTGGGGCAGGGGCCGAAGCCGGCGACCTTCGCGGCGATTCCGCTTCTGACATTCGCGGCGCCGTTCATCATCATGCGCAACACGATGCGCGCGCGCCGCGTCATCACGCGGCGGTTCGAGGTGGTGATGATCGCGACCATCGTCGCCGGATTCTGGAGTCTGGTCACCGGCTCCTTCGTCGTGATGACGTTGCGCATCGTCGGCATCCTGCAAGCCTGACGCTTCGTCCATCTCCGATTTGCGTACTCGCGCGGCGCGTTGCGGCGTGCCAGTCTGTGTCCGACTGCATTTGGAAACAGACACGGAGGCGCGTCGCGCATGCCGCTCTATGAGCTTGATGGACAGGCGCCGGAATTCCCGCGCGACGAACGCTATTACGTCACCGACACCGCCGTCGTTATCGGCAGGGTCCGGCTGAAGCAGGATGCGAGCATCTGGTATGGCTCGGTGCTGCGCGGCGACAACGAATGGATTGAACTCGGCGAGCGCTCCAACATCCAGGAAAGCTGCACGCTGCATACCGACATGGGATTTCCGCTGACGATCGGTCCGGATTGCACCATCGGGCACAACGTCGTCCTGCACGGCTGCACGATCGGCTCGTCAACGCTGATCGGAATGGGGGCGATCATCCTCAACGGCGCGCGTATCGGCTGCGAAAGTCTTGTTGGCGCGGGCGCGCTCGTCACCGAAGGCAAGACGTTTCCCGACCGTTCTCTGATCGTCGGCGCGCCGGCCCGCGCGATCCGGACTCTTGACGATGCGGCGGTCGAAAAAATCCGCGGCGCGGCGGATTGGTATGTGCAGCGCTGGCATCAATACAAGAAAGGCCTGCGCCGGATCGATTAGCTCATAAAAAGGGGTGCGGCCGGCTCTCGGGGAAGAGCCGGCCGCGCGCGACCCGGTCGGGGACAAAAGAGGGGGACGGACCGGGTGGCGAAGCTCCTTGTTCAATCTCACATGACGTTTCGCGAAAGCCGATAGGCGCTTTACGGCATCATGCTTTTGGTCTTCCGGCCGTCAGCGGGCGCTGACGGTAGCGGGTGCGGATTTCGGTTCGCCGAGGAGAACCCAGATGTTCTGGTTGATCTGCGACTGCCGCTTGACGAAGCGATAGCCGGTGTCCTGCCAGGCCACGATCTCCTGGTTCTGGTTGTCGAGGATGAACTCGCCCTTGTCGGTCTTGACCGTCAGCACAGCGTGGCCGTCGCCATTGCGGTCCCGCACCACGGTGACGAGCAGCGCCTGGCGCGGCCATCCAGCCTGGATCAGCAGTTTGCGCTTGAGCAGGACGTAGTCCTCGCAGTCGCCGTAGCCGTCATCCGGATAATCCCAGTGTTCGACGACGCCCCAGTGCTCCATGTCGGTCATCGGCTGGACCTTGTCGTTGACCCAGGCGTTGACGCGCTTGAGGTCGGCCCAGCTTTTTTGCGAGAGCACCACGTCGCGGGCAGCAAGATCGCCACCGTCGCATTCGCCACGATAGTCGGCGCAGAATTGCGTCCAGCCCATCGGCACGCGCGTCACTGCGCCTTCGGTCAGAAAAGAACCGTGCTGGGGAATAGAACTCCCGGCAGGGGCGCCGGCGTGCGTAGAGGCTGCGGCCGCGCCGGTCATCATCGTGAGAGTCGCGATCAGAACTGCGCCCCGCAGTATTCGCGATGTATAGAATTGCATTTGACGTCCCCCGTCTTGTTGAGGACATCATTTGCACAGAACTTTTGCAGCGCCGCTAAGTCATGCGAGTGGGTTTGAATAGAACTTCAAGAAAAACAAAATCGAATACGCAGATCATTTGCCGAAAATAAGCGTCGAATTTTATAAATTCGAATTTGCGTAAAATTTTATCTTTAACTGCGCGATCCCTGTGGCCATGCGCTTCACGCGCCCACTCAGGCTGCCGCGTTCATCTTTGACGCCACGCGCGCAATGCGTTGCCGCGCGGTCAGGCGCGTCGCCGGGGTCGATGGGGATTGAAAGGGTGTGGAGAAAGCATGCGGCATTGCCGCAGCGGCGTTTACGCGCCGGTGACGCTATCTTCGACGAAGTCGGGATGCTGCAGCCGCGTGAACTCCACGGCGAAGCCATTCTCGATGTAGCGCACGACGCGGCCCTGCACTTTTCCGACCGTGACGAGGGCGCCGAGCGGAGGCCGGTGCTCGCTGCCGATCGCAGCGCCGGACAACGACAGGTCGATGACCCGGCAAACGACGTTGAGGCCGTTGGGCAGGATCAGATGGCCCATCGAATTGCGCGGCGCGAAACGCCCGTGCCGGCGGTCTTCCGGTAATTGCAGGATCTGGCGGTTGGCGAGCCAGGTCAGTTGTGCGGCCAGCTTGTCGCGCTTGCGCGGCGTGGCCGAAAGAACGAGGGCGAAACCGTCCGGCAGCAGGCGGGCGATCTTGCCTTCGAGCCGCCCGAGATGATCGACATAGGCGACGACGCGCTCGCCCATGCGTCCGCTCACGGTTGCGGTGAGGGCGAGGTCGCCCGGCGACATATTGATGACTTCGCAATCGTATTCCTGCCGGTCCTCGAGCATGAAGCGTCCCTGCAGCGAAAGGCGAACGCGCTGAAAGCGCCGCCGTTCCTGACTCAAGGGAAGAAGCTTGTGTGCGGGGATCGCCATCCCGAAAGGGGACCTGACCTGGTTGTTGCGAAGTCTGCAACCTAGCCGGGGGATGGTTAACGGCGCGTTAGCCGATCTGGATACGTGTCAGAGCATGGTAGCTCTAGAGGCGGCCACCGTCATGGATCGTCAGCGCGCCGCGCGCCCGGCCCGGGCGGAGCGGAAGCGGATCGGCCGATGGCCGCATCAGCCGCATGGTGGCGGAGCCGGAACGCAGGTAGCGCAGCGAGCCGCAGATCAGTTCTTCAATCGGCTGTGCCCCCATCCACGCTTTTGTCGTCATCGGCGACAGGGCACCAAGCGCCCGTCCGCCCACGACGCCGTTGTGGACGAGTGGGAGGAGGATCATTTCGAGTGCCGCGTGCTTCATGTCGCCGGTCCATCCGCCGACGGCGCAGACCAGACCCATGGCCTCGGTCGCAACGGGCCGGAGCATCTGGGAGGTTGCGCGACGTTGCGGCACGGCAAAAAGATCGAGCATCGAACTCCCGCGCAGTTCGCGGCCGAACAGGCCGCAAACCTGCGATCCCGCCAGCCTGAACTGGAACTCGCTCTGCTCCTCGCAAGAGATGATGAACGTCAGCGGCAGCAGTTCGCGAATGTCTCCCGGCGCAATCAATGAGCGATCCGGCGCCGCCGCGCGTCCGCGCTTGGCGTTCCAGTAATCGAAAAGCTGCCGTGTCGTCGGATTCTTCATGACATCCTGTCCCGATTTGACCGCCGTTGTCGCCTTCTGTGCCGTGTCGGGACAGAAGGCGCGGGGCCTTTGTGTTTCGAGAGAAGCAGAGCAGGTGTTGTGCCGTGCCGCGCCGGATGGGGCGGTGACCCATAAGTGCGGCCGATTAGGCTTAACGGCGGCGTGGCTGATGGGGCCGGTGAGGGAACCGCGGCGTTCGCGTGTTCCGGCGGCACAACGCGGAATCCGAGATTTTGCCTTGCCGGACGCGGCCGGGAGCCCTATTTGGGCTGCACCGGTAGCGCGTGATGTGAAAGGTTACTTCTGCTTCCACCAACATCGTGCCCTAAACTATTGGAATCGATCACGTTCATGAATTTGGACGGACTCCCTCCAGACTCGTCGTGATCCAGGAATTCTCGTGTCTTCATCCAACGAACCGGTTTTCAACGTCCCTCGCGCCGTCACTCTGCTGCTGCTGACGCTGGCGCTGGTGCACGTCGCGCGCACCTATCTGTTGACCGAAGCCGAGGACATCGAGGTCCTCGGGCTGTTTTCATTTATTCCGGCTCGCTACACCGCAAGCGTGCTGGGCGATCCTTATCCCGGTGGCGTTGCAGCTCAGCTTTGGACTTTTGTGACCTACGCGTTCCTGCATGCCGATTTCACGCACATCGCCGTGAATTCTATCTGGCTGCTGGCGTTCGGCACGCCGGTGGCGCGACGTTTCGGCGCTGCACGGTTCAGCGTCTTTTTCGCGGTGACGGCCGCTGCTGGCGCACTCGCGCATCTGGCCGGCAATGCCGGCGATGCGGTGCCGGTGATCGGCGCGTCCGCCTCCATCTCCGGGATGATGGCGGCGGCGCTGCGTTTTGCCTTCATGCGCGGTGGCGCGCTGTCGGGTTTCGGCCGTGATGAAAGAGCCTATCGGATGCCGGCGCTGCCGCTTTCGCAGACCTTGCGCAATCCCGCGGTGGTCATTTTTCTCGTCGTCTGGTTCGGATTGAATCTCCTGCTCGGCGTCAGTTCAAATCCGATGGTCGCCGCCGGCCAGACGGTGGCGTGGGAAGCGCATATCGGCGGATTCCTCTCCGGTCTTTTCCTGTTTCCGCTGTTCGATCCGATCCCGCCGCCGGCTGATCGCGACCTGGATTCGGATTCCGATCGGAACGCCGAAACGCCGACGCCATAGCGCGTCAATCCCAGGCTGTATCCGCACTTTTCACAATCACTTCAAACTCTTCAGAATCTGCGCTGGCTGCATGCGACGAAAGTCGGGTGCTCTGGCAGCTTGTCTTCTTGACGCATGCCCCTGCCCGGCGTCATCGTTACGCAACGGTCGAGGAATGCGCGCCGTCTGGTGTGCAACCCGGCTGGTGAAAGGGAGGCGACCATGACGGTTAAGGCAATCCTCGACACCAAGGGCACCGGCGTCGTGACCATTGAAGCCACCGCGACACTCTCGTCAGCGATCGCGCTTTTGTCCGAGCGCAAGATCGGCGCTGTCGTCGTTCTCGAGAACGAGCGTATCGGCGGGATCCTGTCGGAGCGCGATATTGTTCAGGTCATCGCGACACGTGGCGCCGATGCGCTGGCAGCGCGCGTCGCCGATGTTATGACCCGCAAGGTCGCGACCTGCACGCGGAATGAAACGGTCAACAGCATCATGGAGCGGATGACCGATGGAAAATTCCGTCATGTGCCGGTGATCGAGAACGGGCGTCTCGCCGGCATCATCTCGATCGGCGACGTCGTCAAGCATCGCATCGAGCAGGTCGAGCACGAGTCCGCGGTGCTCATGGATTACATCAAGACCGCGTAGATTTAGTTGCGGCGGCTCTAAGCCAGGGTGGCGATGGCTTCGGTGATCGAGTCGATCATTTTCTCCGTCGCCTCGGCGCCGATCGTGATGGCTTCCTGCGCACGATGAAAGTCGAACCAGCCGATCTTGGAGAGATGCGGGCTGATCGTCACGTCGGGTGGATCGCCGGCGAGTCGCGCACGCGATATGCGGTCCTGCATCACGTTGAAGGCGTCGAACATCACGGTACCCAATCCCGGCCTGCCGCCAGCCCCGAGGAGTTGTTTGGTCAAAACACGTTGAGCCGGTATCAGCGTTGTCGATTTGATCGGCTTGTCCTTGGGGGGCGTGTCTTCGACATCGTAGCCGAAATCGACAATCGTGCTGCCGCGGCCGAACAGGTCTGCGTTCAGGTTGACCGCAATCACAAGCCGCGCCCCGAGCGCGCGCGCCGCTGAAACGGGCACCGGATTGACCAGCGCACCGTCGACCAGCCAGCGTCCCGCGATCGGCACCGGCGCAAAGATGCCCGGCAGCGCATAGGACGCGCGCACCGCTTCGACGACGCGCCCGTGCGTGAGCCAGATTTCGTGACCGGTCTTGACCTCGGTCGCGATGGCCGCAAAGCGGATCGGCAGGTCCTGGATCAAAACCGTGCCGAGCGAGGCTTCGAGTTTCGCTGCGAGTTTTGCGCCGTTGATCAGTCCCGATCCGGAGAAGCTGACGTCGAGATAGCTCAGCACGCCGCGCTTGGAGAGCGATCGCGCCCAGTCTTCCAGCGTATCGAGATAGCCCGCTGCAAAGGATGCGCCGGCAACGGCGCCGATCGACGTGCCGACGATGACGTCGGGCTTGATGCCGTGCGCGGCGAGCGTGCGCAGCACGCCGATGTGGGAAAAGCCGCGCGCCGCACCGCCGCCCAGCGCAAGGCCGATGGTGGGTTGTGGCGCCGGCGCGATCTGCGGGCCGGGATCGACCACCGTCGCGTCGGGCTTCTTGCGCGCTCCGAAAAGAGATTCAAAAACCACGCGTTGCCTCTCCAGATAACCGCTTGTTTGCGCGCGCCGCTGTCGGGCTTACGACGCGCTGCCGAAATGCGAGGATATGTCCGCGACGGCCGGTCGCGGCCGGTCTTCCGGGGCTTTGGTGATGCGTCCGATATGAACGAAGCCGGCGATGCGCTCCTGCGGCGACAGCCCGAGCGCGTCGAGCACCGCGCGATCGTAAGCATACCATTCGGTGATCCAGGTCGCCGCGTATCCGAGCGCATGCGCGGCGAGCACGAGATTCATCGTCGCTGCACCTGCGGAAAGAACCTGTTCCCATTCGGGGATTTTGACATGCGGGCCGGCGCGACTCACGACGGCGATGACGAGCGGGGCGCGGGTCAGCCGATTGCGCTCGAAGGCAAGCTGATCCTCGGTCGCATCGGGCCGGTTCTTGTGGAAGACGCGGGCGATGTCATCCCCCGCACGGTCGCGCGCGGCCCCTTCGAAAATGACGAAGCGCCACGGCGTGAGTTTGCCATGGTCCGGCACGCGCGAGGCGATGGCCAGCATCGACTGGATCTCGTCCGGCGTTGGGCCGGGACCCGTCATCTCCATGGGCTTGACCGATTTACGGGTGGTCAGCAGATCGAGCGCTTGCGTCATGTTTACGTCGTCTCCTTGCTGACACGGCACCTAGCATGCTTCCGGCCCATCGTCACCGCGTCTGAGGGAGGGGCCGAGGCTTGAAATTGCCGTGATTCCCCCCGAAAAAGGTGCGTGATGAGGGAAGCCGTAATCTCCATATTTTGCATGGCAAGCAGGACAGCACCGCGGGCAGGGATTCTACCGGGCCGGACACTGGACATGGGCCATCCAGACCTGCGCCATCCAGACCTGCGCCATCCAGACCTGCGCCGTTCCGCGGTTCGCGCGCTGGCGCTTGCCGCCGTGCTTGTGGCCGGTGGGCTGGGCATGATGACGCCGGCACAGGCGCAGTATCAGCCCTCTCTGCTCTCGCCGCCCGGTGCGACACCGCCGCTGCTCAATGGAAGTCCCGGTTCGTCGGGGGCGACCATCGTTTCCCCCAACGGCAGCCTGCCGCGCGCTACGGCGCCGAGCGTGCTGTTGCCGCAGGCCGCGCAGGGGCAGGTCTCCCTGCAGGTCGCCGCGCGCTACGGCGCCCACGATGGTTTCATCAATGGCCCGCTGCACTGGCGCGTCTATGCGGACAAGCCCGACAGCGCCGGCAATTTCAAACTGATCAAGGATGAAGTCGCGCCCTATCCGACGTTCCTGCTGCCGCCCGGCGGCTACGTCGTGAACGTCGCTTTCGGCCTCGCCACTGCGACGAAGGCCGTCCAGCTTCGTTCGCAAAACGTGCGTGAACCGTTCGACCTTCCCGTCGGGGGCATCAAGGTCGAGGGCCATGTCGGCAATGCCAGCATTCCGAAGAACCAGATCTCCTTCGACATCATCAAGGGCAGTCAGTTCGAGCCCGGTGAGAAGAAGCCGGTTGCCGACGACATTTCGACCGGCGATGTCGTGATGCTGCCGGCCGGCACCTATCACGTCGTGTCGAGTTATGGCGACGCCAATTCCATCGTGCGTTCCGACGTTCGCGTTCAGGCCGGAAAACTCACCGATGTCACGGTCAATCATCGCGCCGCGATCGTCACGCTCAAGCTTGTGAAGCAGAAGGGCGGTGAGGCGTTGGTCAACACGGCATGGTCGGTGATGACGCCGGGTGGCGACGTGGTGAAGGAATCGATCGGCGCGTTCCCGCGCTATGTCCTGGCCGAAGGCGACTACCGCGTGGTCGCCCGCAACGAGGGCCAGGTGTTCGAGCGCGGCTTCAAGGTGGTCGCCGGCGTCGACGGCGAAGTCGAGGTTGTCGCGCGCTAGGATGGTGTCATGGCGACCGCCAAGGATGTCCGTCGGATTGCGATGTCGCTCGCGAGCACGGTCGAGGCGCCGCATTTCGACCGCGCCGCGTTCAAGGTGAAGCGCATTTACATGACGCTCGCCCCCGACGGCAAAACAGCCAACCTGAGGTTGACGCCCGACGAGCAGGAATTCAAATGCCTGCTTGCGCCGGACGCTTTCGCGCCGGTGCCGAATGCCTGGGGCAAGAACGGCGCCACCACCGTGACCCTGTCGGCGCTCGACGCCGCGGAATTGCGCGCCGCAATGGAAATGGCATGGCGCCATGCCATCCCGGCTGCGCCAGCGCGGGCGAAACGGAAAGACGGGGCGAAGACATAGAGTTTGATCCGGCTTCGCTGATCAGACTTGTCGACGCGCGAATTACTTTTGATGCTTGCCGACGAAAGCCAGAACGGCGCGGTTGAACATCGCCGGCCGCTCCCAATAGACGGAATGTCCGGCCTCCGGCACCACCATCACCTCGCAGTCGGGAATGCGCGTGGCCATCATCCGCGCAATCGCCGGCGGCGTGATCAGATCGGCATCGCCCGAAATCAGGAGCGTCGGCACTTTCACTGTCGTCAATGTTGCGTCGGTAATTTTGTTGACGCTCTTCTGCCGATACTCGGTGCCGACCAGCGCCGTGTGCTCCAGTTCGAGCCAGCGCTTCGCGCCCGCCGGATTGGCGGCCCGATAGGATGGGCCGAGTTCACGAAACTGCACCGGCATTTTCGACCACCCCGCGGGACGGATGACCTTCGCTGCTTCGAAGATTTCACCATCGCGCACGCCGGCGGAATTGCCCGCAATCGTCAGGCTCAGCAGACGGTCGGGATGGGAGAGCGCAAAATCCATGGCGATGGAGCCGCCCGCCGCCGAGGCGACAACATGAAATTTCGGCAGTTTGAGAAAGGCCGCGAGATTGTTGAGGTCGTCCGATCCCGTGCCGGGATTGTCCTTGTCATAGGGGGCAGATTTCAAATAGCCGCGCCGCGAATAGGCGATGACGCGGTAGCCGGCCTTTGCGAACACAGGCTGCTGATAACCCCAGATCATCGCGCTGCCGGAGGCCGGATGCATCAGGACGATGGGTTCGCCATCGCCTCCGGTGTCCCAATAATAAAGATTCGCGCCAGGAACGGCGGCCATGCCTTCCTTGATGCCAACTTGCGGCGGCGGCACCGGCATCATGAGATCCGACGTCTTCGAATCCGGTAACGCATCGTCGTTCGCATGCGCCGTCATCGCGCCTCCGGCGGCATAAGCAGCGGCGACCACTCCGCCGCGCAACAGGCCGCGCCGGCTCAGTCTTGCGGGTCCTTCGGCGCGATTACGCGGTCGCTTTCGCTGTTCGCCCGCCATGTCGATTCTCCCGCTCGCTTTTCTGTCCGGTTCTGTGGCCGGAGCGAGAGGAATTGTGCGTCAGCGTCACGCGGTCTGCCAAGGCCTTCTTTCTGATCAAGACATCTGTTTGGTCGTGAGGCCGCGCCGCAGGTCCGGCGCCAGCGCTTCGTCGGTCAGCGCGGCCAGCGCGTCATCGAGCGCCATCACCGTTTGTCCTTCGCTGCCGAGACGTCGCACCGAGACCATGCGCTCCGCGGCTTCCTTCTTGCCGACGACGAGCAGCGCCGGAATTTTTGCCAGCGAATGTTCACGCACCTTGTAATTGATCTTTTCGTTGCGCAGATCAATCTCGGTGCGCAGTCCCGCGCGTTGCGCGGCGGCGAGTACGTCGCGTGCGTAATCGTCGGCGTCTGACGTGATCGTCGCGATCATCGCCTGCGTCGGCGCGAGCCAGAGCGGGAAGTGCCCGGCATAATGCTCGATGAGAATGCCGGTGAAGCGCTCCAGTGAGCCGAACATCGCGCGATGCAGCATCACCGGCGTCACCTTGTTGGAGTGATCGTCGATGTAGAACGCGCCGAGCCGTCCCGGCATGTTGAGATCGACCTGCACGGTGCCGCATTGCCAGTCGCGGCCGATGGCGTCGCGCAACACGTATTCGAGCTTCGGCCCGTAGAACGCGCCTTCGCCCTTGTTGAGCGTCCATGGCCGGCCCGACGCCTCCAGCGCCTGCATCAACGCGGCCTCGGCCTTGTCCCACAGCGCGTCCTCGCCGATGCGCTTCTCGGGACGGTCGGAGAATTTGATGCGCACGTCGGCGAAGCCGAAATCCTCATAGATCGACAAGATGTCGTTGTTGATCTTGAGCGTTTCCTCGGCGATCTGCTCCTCGGTGATGAAGATATGCGCGTCGTCCTGCGTGAAGGCGCGCACGCGCATCAGCCCGTGCAGCGCGCCCGACGGTTCGAAGCGATGCACCTTGCCGAATTCCGCGATCTTCATCGGCAGGTCGCGATACGACTTCAGCCCGTTCTTGAAGATCTGGATGTGGCCTGGACAGTTCATCGGCTTGACGACGAAGGTGCGTTCGTCCTCTTCGCGCGTCTGCGTCATGAACATGTTTTCGCGGAACGTCGCCATGTGGCCGGACGCGACCCACAGCGATGAATCCATGAGCTGCGGTGCGTTGACTTCCTGATAGCCGGCTGCGTTCTGGCGGCGGCGAATGTAATTTTCCAGCGTCTGGAACAGCGACCAGCCTTTCGGATGCCAGAACACCGAGCCGGGCGCTTCCTCCTGGAAATGAAACAGGTCCATCTCGCGCCCGAGTTTTCGGTGATCGCGCTTCTCGGCCTCTTCGATCTGTTTGATGTAGGCGTCGAGTTCGTCCTGCTTGGCGAAGGCGGTGCCGTAGATGCGCGTCAGCATCGGGTTGTTGCTGTCACCGCGCCAATAGGCGCCGGCCACCTTCATCAGCTTGAACGCGTTGCCGACCTTGCCCGTCGAGGTCATGTGCGGGCCACGGCAGAGATCGAACCAGTCGCCCTGCTTGTAGATTTTGATCGTCTGGTCGGCGGGAATGGCGTCGACGAGTTCGACCTTGAAGCTCTCCCCTTTTTCCGCGAACACGCGTTTGGTCTCGTCGCGCGACCATTCCTCCTTGGTGAAGGGTTTGTCGCGCGCGATGATCTCGCGCATCTTCTTCTCGATCGCGGCAAAGTCTTCCGGCGTGAACGGCTCGTTGCGGAAGAAGTCGTAATAGAATCCGTTCTCGATCACGGGACCGATGGTCACCTGCGTGCCGGGCCACAGCGTCTGCACCGCTTCGGCCAGCACATGCGCGGCATCGTGACGGATGAGTTCGAGCGCGCGCGGGTCCTCGCGCGAGACGAACTCGATCTTTGCGTCATGCGCGATCGGATCGGACAGGTCGCGCAACGCGCCGTCGATCGTCATCGCCACGGTGCGCTTGGCCAGCGAAGGCGAAATGCCCTTGGCGATGTCGAGGCCAGAGATGTTTTCGGGGAATTCGCGGCGTGCGCCGTCGGGGAAGGTCAGCGTGACCATTCAAAACTCCTTGTTGCTCACTCGCTGCCTACGAATGCAGGTAAGCGTCATTTCGTTACGACGCGGGAGATAGCGCGCGGACGAGGGGAGTGCAACCGGCGGGGATCTGAGAATATAGCTCTAATTTGATGGTGGGGTCGATTTTTGCGGGAATTAGATCGATCCGCGGTTCTATCGGTTGGAAGTAATAGCGAATCGGATGAGATTTTCCTCGCGGCCAATACAGTGGATATTTAGCCAAAGCAGGCGAACCTTCGCCGACTTCGTTTTACGATTCATAGCGATTAAACCTCACTCCTTTAATTGAGTAAAATCTTGATGGATTGGATTCTGTCGTGAACGACATTGTATTTTATCAAACCTCCTTACAAGAAGCTCGAGAATTAGCGGACCTGACTAGTCTGATAAGTGATATGAAGCAAGTTGCAGATTTCACAAAACTCAACCTTTCTCTGTCAGAAGAACAGGAAATTCCAAAAATTGCTTTGTTCAAAGCAGCGTTAATTACTTATAGAAGATGCTTTACAAGCGGAGTCCGCTCTCGTCTAACGAGGGATGACATAATTAGCTTACCCGGAGAGCCGGGCGAATTTCATGACTTAGTACGCAATCTGACTGATAAACTGATCGCTCATTCTGTGAACCCATTTGAAGGCGCACTGGCAGGTGTTGCTGTCCAAGACAAATCAATCATAGGCACCATCTCTTTTGGAGTTGAGTTGTGCGGTTGGCAGCCAATAGGCCTAAGGCAATTGGCTATACTCGCAGACATGATCGTTCAAAAAGTTCTCACGCCGAGATTAGAAAAGGCCAAGGAAGCCTTGCTTGCTGCGGCAAAGGCCATTCCCATTGGCGAAATTACTTCAACGCCAGTTATTCGCTATACCGCCCCAGTTCCTGATCAAGCGGGGAACAGGCGCGCGTAACGTTTCGCGACCGGAGTGGCTTTTTAATGCCGAAAAACGAATTTGAATAATCATTCCTGTTGCGTTTTTACCCTCTCCCCTTGAGGGAGAGGGTTTCAATTCGACCAGCCGAGGATTCAACAGACTTCGCCGCGCCTTCCAATGCAGTTCATTCCCCATCATTCACGCCGCGCCAGCGGCCGTAGCGCCAGGGGCGCCACCAGCGTGCGCCGGGCGGACGGGCGAGCGGCACGCGGTCGATGCCGTGGGTGCCATAGGGGTGACATCGCAGCAGCCGCGCGAGCGTCATCCAGCCTCCGCCCCACAATCCGTAACGGGCGAGCGCCTCGTCGCCATATTCGGAACAGGTCGGCAGGTGCCGGCAGTGGAAGCCGACGAGCGGCGAGAGCGTGTAGCGATAGCCGGCGATGAGTGCGCGTCCGGCGCGCCGCGGCAGGCCGCGCACGAGGCCGCCCCATTTCCGGGCGAGGCGATTCACACTTTGGGCGGAAGCGTCCATGGTCTTAATTCTAGCGCGTATTCCGCAAAAGTGGGGACCGGTTTTGCGATCAGAATATGCGCAAGACATTGAGCGCGAGCATTTTCTTACGGCTAACCGGATTCCACTTGGCCGGAAAATGCTCTGGTGGCGAAGGCGCCCATCCGCGAGAGGTCATGCGTCCGCCCGCCGCCGCGAAGCGTTGCCGCTGCGCCACATGCGCGCACAATGTCACGCTCGGACCGTCATGCAGACGTCGTGATGCTGGACCGCACCCGGCTTCGTCCCTCATGATGATCGCCAGGGGACGAATCGCGGCATGAGCTTTGCACGGTATTTGGTGCGGGGCGCCCACCGGGGGGTGGGTGAGCAAGCGGCGGGGGAGCCAATGCTGGTCGAGGCCAGGCGGCGTTTCGCATGGGTGGCAGTGTGTGCGGTCGTCGGCGTTGCTGCGGGGAGCTTCGCTGGCGCCGCGCCTGCCTCCGCGACCGATGCGCGCAGTCTGCCGATGACCTTCTCCCTGCACACGCAGCAGCCTGCCGCCGCCTGCCAGCCGCATTGCCAGACCTGGGTCGCGGCCGTCGGCGCGGTGACGAGCGGGACGCCGCAGGTTTTCACGGACTTTTCCAAACGGCATGACCTGCACGGCGCGACTGTCGTGCTGGACTCGAGCGGAGGATCGGTGCTGGGCGCGCTTGCGCTCGGCCGTTTGATGCGCGCGCTCGATGTCACCACCACCGTCGGTCACACCATCGATACGACGGCGGCAAATGGGAAAGCCGACGGCAGCAACGGGGCCGGCAAGGCCGAAGTGTCGCCTGTCGCCGATTGCGAATCCATGTGCGCCTTCCTGCTGCTCGCCGGTACGCATCGCTACGTGCCGCCGCAGGCGCGTGTGATGGTGCACGAGATCTGGCTCGGCGATCGCCGCGACGATGCGACGGCGGCAAGCTATACGGCGGAAGACCTTGTCGTCGTGCAGCGCGATATCGGCACGCTCGCCCGCTACACCATCGATATGGGCGGCGGCGGCGCGCTGCTGGAAACGGCTTTGCGCATTCCGCCGTGGGAGCCGATGCGCAGCCTCACGCGCGCCGAACTGCGCAGCATGAAGCTCGACACCGAGACGCCGGCTGATGCCGACAGCAATGCCGATAAGAACGCCAGCAACGACGAGAACTCGGCGCAGGCCGCCCCGCACCGCGTCAGCCTGGCGCGCGAAGAGGGCGTTTCGGAGGAGGGCTGGACGCTGAAGGAGGGCGCGCGCGCGCCTTCGTTGCAGCGCTGGCATCCGCTCACCGTCGAGAGCACCGAGATCGGCGGCTTCCGGATCGCGCTGAACTGTGCGCCGACGGCGGGCACCTACACCGTCACCTATCGCGAGCGGCGCGCGCTCGACGACAGCACGGATGGCCTCAAAATGGTCCGGCTGTGGCTCAGCCACACCGTCGTGATGCTTGACGTGCTCTCCTCGCAGGTCCAGCCGAGCGACGGGACGTTGCTCACCGTGGCGCGCGGCGAGATGACGGCGTCAGCTTTCAACGATTTTGCCGAAAAAGGCAGCCGGTCGCTGATCGTATCGACGCAGCGCGGCCCCTTCGAGACGCGCATCCGCATCGGCAATACCGGGCTTACGCAGGCCTGGCCGCAGATTGCTGCCGCCTGCGGTTCGAACGCGACGGCAATGCGCAGTCAGCAGCATGCTGAACTCGCGCCGGCGGCTGACGGCCAGCAGACGAAATCCGCGCATAACGATTAGAGCGATAGCGAGCGGCAGGGATTACTCGGCCGCCGCCGCGCCGCGCTTGCGCTCGATCTGGTCGATGGCGTCGACCACGGCATCGAAGGTCAGCATGGTCGAGGCGTGTCGCGCCTTGTAGTCGCGCACCGGTTCAAGCACGGCGATGTCGGCCCAGGGGCCGTCGGCAGGCGGCGCGCCGTTATCCTTCAGCATCTTGCGCACGGTTTCGCGCAGGGCGCGCAAGTCGCCGGCTTTGGCGCCGACCACGTGCCGCGCCATGATCGAGGATGACGCCTGGCCGAGCGCGCAGGCTTTCACCTCATGGGCGAAATCGGTGACGGTGTCGCCGTCCATCTTCAGGTCGATGGTGACGGTCGAACCGCACAGCTTGGAGTGCGCCTTGGCGCTCGCATCGGCATCCGGAAGCCGGCCGATCCGTGGGATATTGCCCGCCAGTTCGAGGATTTTGCTGTTGTAGACGTCGTTGAGCATGGAAATGTCTTGTTTCTGGCGGCCAAACGGGCTTGCAGTCCGATTTGTGACAGACCGGTTTCCCCCGGAGCCGTCCCATCCTATATAGGGGCTTGGTTGCCGCGGCGGAATGCCCGTCGTCGGTGGCTGTCGTCCCAACCTCCCCGGAAATCCTGCCGGGAGGGCGTGACGGTGTGATTGCCGCGAACGGAGACCCCACGCATGGACGCTATCATCAAGCCCTGGCCCGGCCAGCCGGCGCGCAGCGAAAATCAGCCGCAGACGGCCGAGCCGCTGTCGGACCATGTGCGGGCCGCGCCAAAGCCTGTCGCCAACCGGCCGAGCCGCGAGACGGCGGAAGCCGCCGTGCGCACGCTGCTCGCCTATATCGGCGACGATCCGCAGCGCGAGGGTCTTGTGGAGACGCCGAAGCGCGTCGTGGCCTCCTTCGACGAATTGTTTGGCGGCTATACGCAATGCCCGGTCGAGGTGCTCGAGCGCACTTTTGGCGAAATGGGCAATTACGATGATTTCGTGCTGGTGCGCGACATCGGCTTCAATTCGCATTGCGAGCATCACATGATGCCGTTCAAGGGCGTCGCGCATATCGCCTATATGCCGAACGACCGCGTCGTCGGCCTGTCCAAGCTCGCGCGGCTCACCGACATCTTTGCGCGCCGTTTGCAGACGCAGGAGCACATGACCTGGCAGATCGCCACCGCGATCGAGGAAATCCTCAAACCGCGCGGCGTCGCCGTGATGGTTGAGGCCGAGCACGCCTGCATGTCGGATCGTGGCATCACCAAGCCCGGCTCCTCGACCGCGACGTCGCATTTCACCGGCCTGTTCCGCGATGACGTCAATCAGCAGGTGCGGTTCATGACCATGGTCCGCGCGCCGCAGCGCTGATTGTTTTTTCCGGTCAGACTACGCGCAAGGTCATAGGCGAGCAGTGCCGTGAGCGATCACACTCAACAATCCGATGCTACGGCCGAGCGTGAAGAGGGCGTCACGTTCAGCCCGAAATTCGGCCCCGATGGTCTCATCACCTGCGTGACCACGGACGCGCTGTCCGGCGAAGTGCTGATGGTCGCGCATATGAATGCCGAAGCGCTGCGCCGCACGATCGATACCGGCGATGCCTGGTACTACAGCCGCTCGCGCGCAATGCTGTGGCGCAAGGGCGAGACCTCGGGCCATACCCAGCGCGTCGTCGAGATGCGCGTCGATTGCGATCAGGATGCCGTGTGGATCAAGGTCGAGCAGAAGGGCGAGGGCGCCTGCCACACCGGCCGCCGCTCGTGCTTCTATCGCGTGGCGCCGCTTGGCGCGGCTGATGCGGCCAAGCTCGAATTCGCCGACGCCGTGCGCCGCTTCGATCCCGCGGATGTTTATCGGAAGAAATAGATTTTTTCTGTCATGCCCGGGCTTGACCCGGGCATCCATCATACTTCGCAAAAAAGATGGATTGCCGGATCAAGTCCGGCAATGACGAATGGGATCGATCGCCGGATCATGTTCGTCAACGTGATGACTCGGTGGTTTGCACCTGCGCCAGCAGACGCTGCGCGCGCAGAAGATGCGGCTGGTCGAACATCACGCCATCGACGGCAACAACGCCTGCGCCACCTGCTTTGTGGAAGGCCTCGACGAGGGCATGCGCGTGGGCGATCGCTTCGGCGCTCGGCGTAAACACAGCATTGATGATTGGCACCTGATCGGGATGGATCGCCAGCCGTCCCGTAAAGCCGTCGCGGCAGGCCATTTCGGTATCGCGCCGCAAACCGTCGGTGTCGCGGAAATCCACATAGACTGTTTCGATCGCCTGCACGCCCGCTGCCGCCGCGCCATAAAGACACAAAGAGCGGGCGAGACGATAGGGGGCTGTAAGTTCGCCGTCGTCGTCGCGATTGGCGCGCGCGCCCAATTCCACCGAAAGGTCTTCCGGTCCCCACGTCATGCCGCGCAGCCGCTGGCTTGATCCCTTCAACGTACCGATTGCGAAAAGCCCGGCGGCCGATTCGATCGCCTGCGCCACGATGCCGATATGTCCCTGCGGCAGACCGGCAATCGCCTCGCGCGCTGTCAGCTTTGCATCCGCATGAATGACCGATGCGCCGCCTTCTGCCTTCGGCAACAGAATGGCGTCGGGCTTTGCCGCGACGATGGCGTCGAGGTCGTCGTCGATCAGGCCTGTATTCAGGCCGTTGACGCGCACGAGAAGGCGCGGCCGTGATGCGTGCGTCTGTGCCTCATGGAGAAACGCGGCGGCGGCGGTGCGCGCGGCGTTTTTGCGATCGGGCGCAATGGCGTCTTCCAGATCGACGATGACGGCGTCGGCGCCGCTCGTGAGCGCCTTCTCCAGTTTGCGCGGACTGTCGGCCGGCGTGAACAGCAGCGAGCGCATCATGCAACGACTGTCCGCAGACGCATGAACACCTGCCGTTTGCATGTGGCGACGAGCGTGTCGTTCTGATTATAGGCGCGGTGGTGCAATTCGAGGATGCCGGCATCGGAACGCGAGCGCGAGGCGCGCTTGCCGATGATTTCCGTCGTGCAATGCACGGTGTCGTTCTCGAACAGCGGTGCCGGAAACCGCACCTCCGTCATGCCGAGATTGGCGATGGTGGTGCCGACCGTGAGGTCGCTGATCGATATGCCGATCATCAGGCCGAGCGTGAACAGCGAATTCATCAGCGGTTGGCCCCATTCGGTCTCCTCGGCGCAGAAATGGCGGTCGATGTGCAGCGGCTGTGGATTGAGCGTCATGTTCGAGAACAGCATGTTGTCCATCTGCGTCACCGTGCGGGTCAGGCGATGGACATAGAGGCGGCCGACCTCAAAATCCTCGAAATAGAGGCCGCCGCGCGGATGGCGTTCGAACGGTTCAGACATCGTTTAAAAACCCTTAAGAAAGCGCCGGCCGGGCCGTCGCGTTAACACACTGTTTACCATAACCGGCCGATGGTGCGGCATGAAGTGAGAGCGTGATCCGCCGCGAAACCGGTATCCGCTTTCGCGGATCGCGCTCCTGTTGAGACAAGGCGATCGACGTCGTTTCACGGGCGAGAGGCCGCAAGGCGATGGACCCCATCAATCGGTTGGCCACGACGACGCAGGGCGCGCTGCAAGGTGTGCTCGGGCAGGTCACCGGCGCGATCAAGCAGGCTGCGCAGGCGACGGGCGCGAGCTTCGACTACCTGATGGCGACGGCAAAAGTTGAGTCGAACCTCAATCCGAGCGCGCAGGCCTCGACCTCCTCGGCCGGGGGACTGTTTCAATTCGTCGACCAGACCTGGCTGACGACCGTGAAGGAGCAGGGCCCGTCGCTCGGCTACGGCCGCTATGCCGACGCCATCACGCGCGGCACCGACGGCGCCTACACGGTGTCCGATCCGGCGATGCGCAACGCGATCATGACGCTGCGCGACGATCCCGGAACGAACGCGGTGATGGCGGGCGCTTTCACCAATCACAACGCGCAGATCGTCGCCGACGCGATCGGCCGCAAGCCGACCGACGGCGAACTCTACATTGCGCATTTCCTCGGCGCGTCGGGTGCTGGCAAGCTCATCACGCTTGCGGCGACGCAGCCGAACGTGCCGGCAGCGAACGCCTTTCCCGGTGCCGCTGCGGCCAATCGCTCGATCTTCTACGACCAGCAAGGGCAGGCGCGGAGCGCCGGCAACGTCTATGGCGAACTCGTGCGCCGCCATCAGGCCGCGTCGCAGGCGGTGTCGGGTCTGCAGGTCGCTGCATCGATGACGCCGCCGGCCGTGCGCCTGTTGCCGGTCGTGAACGGCGTCACCGCGACCGACACCATGGCGACGGCGCAGGCCTATGCTGGCGATGCGCAGCAAGGACCACGGCAGATTTTCCATTCGCTGTTTTCGACCGACGGATCGCGCGCGCCGGTCTCGTCGGTGGTTGCAAATCTCTGGGGCGGCAATGCCGGAGCATCCAACCTGACGCCGACGACTTTGACGACGGCCGCGGCCGTTCCGACCCTTTTGCCTCCCGCCATTCCCGCGCCTGTCGCGCCGCCGGGGAGAATCATACCGGGCAAAGTCGCTCCAGCCACCACGGCCAGCGGACCGGCCGGCGTCCGCGGCCTGTTCGGGATCAAGGGCTGAGACGGTTTGCCTGAGCGCGCCTGTTGACACCTCTCCCCGCTGGGGAGAGTTGAAGGTGACTGGACGCCGCGATCAGATGAAAGCGTCAAAGCTGCAAAGTCGAAAGCTCTTGGGTGAGGGGGCTCGCCACATTTAGGCTTTCCGCGACGTAAAAATCTATGGTGAACCCTTTGTTAAAGGGTCGCCCGTAGGATGTGACTGTCGGCTGATGACGCCGACGCCCGAGGCTGTCCAATTCGGGCGTGTTTCAGTAACAGTCGCGTTGCAAACATGATTGTGCGTCAGTTCTTGCAATGGATGCGAACCGCGCCCGCGCTCGACCGGGCCGACGGGACCGCTGCTCTCGCCCGCGCCTTCCTTTATTCCGATCTGTCGGACGATGACCGCGCCGTGGCCGAAGGCGCGATGCTGGTCATGCTCGACGATTCCTCGCCGCTGGTGCGCGAGGCGCTGGCCGAAGCGCTTTGCGCGCACGAGGACGCGCCGCCTGCGATCATCGATGCGTTGCTTGGCGACCAGCCCCATATCGCCGCCATCATCCTGGAATCCTCGCCGCTGTTCGACGACGCCGATCTCGTCGACATCGTCGCGTCGGGCACGTCCCCGGCGCAATGCGCCGTCGCGCGCCGGTACGAATTGCAACGCGCGGTCGCAGCAGCGATTGCAGAAGTGGGTTCAGCCGAATCCTGCCTCGAATTGATCGAGAACGAAACCGCCGACATCGCCGCATTCTCGCTTTCGCGCATGGCGACGCGGCACGGTCATCTGTCGGCCATTCGCGAAGCGCTGTTCGCGCGCGAAGATCTTCCCGCCGCGGCGCATCAGGCGCTGGTTGCGAAACTCTCCGAGACTCTTGCCAGCTTCGTTTCCGGCCGTGCCTGGCTGGACAAGGACCGCGCGCGCAGCGTGGCCCGCGAAGCCTGCGAAAAAGCGACGATCACACTGGCATCGGAAACCGCGCCGCTCGATGTCGCGCCGCTGATCCGGCATCTGCGTGCGACCGGCCAGCTCACGGCGGGCCTGCTGCTGCGTGCGCTGCTGTCCGGCAATATTACGCTGTTCGAGCAGGCGCTCGCCGACCTTTCACAAATGCCGCTGCAGCGCGTGACGGGTCTCGTTCATGGACGCAGCAGCGGTGGTTTCCGCGCGCTCTATGAACGTGCCGGCCTGCCGCTGTCCGCCTATCCCGCCTTTCGCGAAGCGATTTCGGCAATGCAGGACGATGGTTTCTATATGGACGGTCGCGGGACCGCGCGGCTGAAACGGCGGATGACCGAACGGGTGCTGGCGCGCTGCGAGCACGCAGCGCTGAGCGGCATCGAACCGCTGCTGTCGCTCTTGCGCCGTTTTGCCACCGAAGCTGCGCGCGAGGAAGCCCGCGCCATGTGCGAGGATCTGGTGTCCGACGATTTCATTTCCGTGTCGAACGCCTTCATCGCTGACCGCGATGACTTCGTCGCAGTTCCGGAGCCAGTTGTCGCTGTGTCGCAATATGACGACTCGGCACTGTTCGGCGACGACGCAAGAGTGCTGCACGCTATCGATTATGATGCCGCTGGCTACAATGCCATCGACTTTGACGCCATCGGCCAGGAAGCCAGCAACGATGATGGTTCCGATGCCGAGGCCAACACCATTGACGTTTCCGATGACGATGGATTCGGCGCGCTGGTGATCGAAGACGCGCGGCGCGTCGCGGCGTAATTACGCAAGCATGAACGAATAGGAGCAGCGCGCCTGTTACGAACCGTCGCGCGGCTTGGGCGACAGCCCGGCGATGCCGTCGAGATACTCGGGACGATGCCGGTTTTCGTGGATGAGGAATTCGTCCGTCACCTCGCGCAGGCGGCGGATCAACTGATCGACGACCGGATCGCTCGCATCGGTTTTCGTGCGAATGATCGCGCGCACGGCGTCGACATGCTGATCGACGAGCGTGATGGGAATCCGGCGCATATCCGGGGTGTGTTCGACCAGCCGGCAAAGACTGTCGGCGATTTCCGCAGCACCTGGATAGCCGAACGTCGCCGCGGCACCTTTGATGTCGTGCGCGGCGTGAAAGAATTCTTCGTGGGTCTGCTTGATGAAGCCATGCGCCTTGACGTGGCCGCGCGCGTCTTCCAGGCGGCCGACCTCCTCATCCATCCAGCCGGCGAATTCGCTCGAGAGTTCGGCCAGCGCTCTTTCCGCACGCGCCACCGGATCGTCCGGATCGCTGTCGGCGATCTGCGAGACGTGCTTGCGTAGCGTGTTCGGCGTTTGAATGACTTCGTGGTCACCCATCGTCCGTGTTATCGGCACGTCTCGCATGATGGCCATGGAATTTCCTGGGCTAGTCGACGATCTTGGCCTTTTTGGCAAGCGCCTGCTGGTTGATGACATCGGCCTTGCCGCCCTTGCGGCGCTCGGGACCCGTATAACCCGTGTTCATCCCGCGCCGGCGATCGGGGCCGAAATAGGTTTTCGTCTTGATGAAGGGGCGGGGATTGGCAACGACATTGAGGATGCGCTCGTAAAGCAGCTTTGCCGAAATCGGCTTTGCGAGAAATTCGGTAATGCCGGCATCGCGCGCCGCAATCACGCGGCGTTTTTCCGAATGACCGGTCAGCATGATAATCGGCACATAGGGGTTACTGTTGGCGCCGGGCTGGCGGATCATCTGCGTCAGCTCCAGCCCGTCGAAGATCGGCATCACCCAGTCGGTGATGATGAGGTCCGGAAGGTGGTGGGTGAAGGCCTCGAGGCCGGCGGCACCGTCTTCGGCTTCATAGACCTCGCGCGTCCCGAAGCCATGCAGCAGCGTGCGCAGGATGCGGCGCATATGCGCATTGTCGTCGATGACCAGGAAGCGGAGGCGGTTGAAATCGATGCGAAGCATGTGGAGAGGCTGGTCCAAGCGTCGTGCCCGACGGTAGCGGCGCGCCGTTAACGTTTGGTTTAGCAACACGGCGGCGGCAAGGCGCCACAGATGCTTTTGCCTCTCGTTCTCGGAATCCGGAGAATGTCCTCTCTGGCGATGGGGAGAACCAGGATGGCGGTCTCCGCCTCCCAATCTCGCAAAAGGATAGGCTAATACCCGAATTGCTCGCGCAGGATGCGTTCGTCGAGGCTGTGGCCGGGATCGAACAGGATCGTCATGGCGATCGAGGCGTCCATGCGGATCGCGACCGACCGGACGCCGCGCACCTCGTCGTGGTCGGCGACGGCCGCGACCGGGCGTTTGTCGGGGTCGCGGACCTCGATCGTCACCCGCGCCTTGTCGGGCAGCAGCGCACCGCGCCAGCGCCGCGGGCGGAACGGGCTGATCGGCGTGAGCGCCAGCAGTGAGGCGTTGATCGGGATGATCGGTCCCTGCGCCGAGAGATTGTATGCCGTGGAGCCGGCCGGGGTCGCCACCAGCACGCCGTCGGCGGCAAGTTCAGGCAACCGCTCCTCATCGTCGATGAGGATGCGCAGCCGTGCCGCCTGATGCGACTGCCGGAACAGCGAGACTTCGTTGAAGGCATAGAACGTCGCCGTTTTGCCGCTCGTGTCGGTTGCTTCCATCAACAGCGGATGAATCACCGTGGTGAGCGCGGCACGCAGCCGCTCCTGAAGATTGTCGGCGTCGAACTCGTTCATCAGGAAGCCGACGGTGCCGCGGTGCATGCCGTAGATCGGCTTGCCGCTGCGCATATGGTCGTGAAGCGTCTGCAGCATCAATCCGTCGCCGCCGAGCGCGACGATGACGTCGGCTTCGGCCGGATCGACGCGGCCGTGGCGGGCGACGAGCGTCTCGCGCGCCTCCTGCGCCTCGGGTGCCGGGCTTGCGACGAAAGCCAGCCGGTCGTAGTGGGAGGAGTTCATGGTTGAAAGAGAACCTCGGTCGGTCGCGGAAGCTGAAATCCTGAGGGCATCCCCGCGTCCGCCCGCCGGAAAGGGACTTCGATGGAACGTGCCGTTTTCGTCTATACGACTTTTCCGTCCCTTGTCGAGGCGGAGGAGGCCGGCCGGGCGCTGGTCGAAGCGCGGCTCGCGGCCTGCGTGAACATCCTTCCCGGCATGATTTCGCATTATCGCTGGGAGGGCGAGATCGCGCGGGCTGGGGAAGTGGTGATGCTGGTCAAGACGCGCGCCTCGCTCGCGGAGCGCGTCGGCGTCGCGGTCAAGGCGCGGCATGCCTATTCGACGCCGGCGATTCTCGTCCTGCCGATCGAGAGTGTCGACGAGGCCTATCACACCTGGTTGATGGCCGAGACTGGCGACGCGCCGGAATAACGCGACCGAACATTCGGTTTGCTTCTGTACGCACATCCGGACGTCGCGCAATGTGCCGTTCTGCTCTCTTGCATCGAATTGACGCAATTCCGCCATCGCGCAACCCGGAGCCTGAATGCAAAGGCATACGGGCGCGTCATCTCGCATTCACCTAGCTGAATGGCAGGTAGCGTCGCGCTTCAGATGCGGTTCACAGCCACCGTCCCAGGATGGGCTTACGGTCGGCAGACACGCCGATCGATCGTTCCGGAGCCAAACGCATCAGCGGCTCCAGAGCATGAGGCCGAAGCACGCGAAGCGGTCTTCGGAAATCATCATGCTCCCTATCGTGATCTGAGGATGACGACGATGTTCAAGACAGTCGCTGCCGCGCTCATCGCTGCAAGCATGATGACCGCGCCCGTATTCGCAGCCGGCAATGCCACGAAGACGACAGACTCGGCCCAGGCTGTCGCGCCGACCGGCGCGAAGACCAAAGCTGCTGCCGTCAAGACTCACCGCACCCACGCCGCCAAAAGCCATGTGAAGCGTCATGTGGTGAAAAAGCATTCTGCCAAGCGCCACGTGGCGAAGAAGCACGTTGCCAGGAAGCATATTTCCAAGAAGCACGTGTCGAAAACGCTGGCGGCGAAGCGGCATCTGGCGAAGGCGCACAAGCCTGTCGCGCGCAAGCATCTGGCCCATAAGCATATGGCCCGCACGGCGCTGCGCCACAATGCGACTACGCATGGCAAGTCGTTTCGTGTTGCCAAGACGATGACCAAGACCGCGAAGAATTCAAAGCGGACGCGTATCGCCCGCTAACGAGGTCCGTGATTCCGGCCCGATTCTTGGACAGCGCGGATCGGGTTGGCGTCACGAACACCCTGCTTGCGGGCGTCTCGGGATTTCGGTTTCGAGGCCCGCAAGCTGGACCAATTGGGAGGAGGCCGGCGCGAAAACGGCTTCCTCCCTTTTTTGTTTTCGTTTCCCGGGCGCAGCGCAAAACGCAGTTGTATGCTGCAGACCCGGGACCCAGCTTTTTGTAGCGAAGAAGCGGCGGATTACGCTGCGCTAATCCGCCCTACGAGGTCACGAGGCAGTCGTTTGTAGTCTGTAGGGCGCAATAGCGAAGCGTATTGCGCCGTCGAAGCTGTCAGGTGGTGCGCATGCCTCGTGCTGCACCGCGTGCGGGGAAAGAGAAATTTTTTGAGCCTTCTCAGTCCAACTTATATTTCAGGCCGGCGAAGGCCATGAAGCCCGGTGCGCGGTAGGAGAAAATCTCTTCATATTGCCGATCGAAAAGGTTTTCTGCGCGCACATAGGCGGTCAGTTGCTTGGTCACGTCGTAGGACAGCGACGCGCGCAGGATCGTGGTGCCCGGCAGGTTGACGATCTGCGTGCCGAAGAGATTGAAGAAGTCATCTTTTCGCGTGCTGTTGAAATGGGCGCCGATCGTGGCCTGTGCCCGATGGTCGAGGAACCAGGCCGTCACTTCAGCCGAGCCCGAATGCGGCGGCCGCCGGATTTCCTCCGTGCCGAAACTGTCCTTGGCATTGGTGTAGGTGTAGCTGCCTTTCACATGCAGCCAGTCTGTGAGGGCGAGATCAGCACTGGTCTCCACGCCGCGCCGCGTCGCCGTCCCGTCGCCATTGACATAGACGAAGCCGCCACGCGCCGCGTCGAACGTCAATTCGATCTTGTTGGTGAAGTCGGTGGAGAAGTACGTCACGTCGATGACGGCCAATCCGTGCAGCAGCGACTGCTCGACGCCGGCATCCCAGCCGATCGATTGCTCCGGAGACAGTCCCGGATTCGACAGATTGAAGGACGAGCCGAACAGCGCGAACACGTCAGGGTCCGTGATGCCCTTGCCGATGCTGGAATGCACGCGCGTGCCCCATTGCGGAAAACGCTGCGACAGCGCGAAGCGCCAGCTATCGGCGTCGTTGAAGCCGCTGTTGTAGTCGTGGCGATAGGCGCTCGACAGCGTCGTGCTCGTCGGCAGGTCGAGCACGTATTCGCCGGCAAGTCCCGTGCGCTTCTTGTTGTAAGGCGTCGACGATCCGAGCTGCACATAGTGCTCCTGGCGATTGTCGATAAAGCCGGTGATGCTGTGCTTTTCGCCGCCGAAAATATGAGTGTCGAACAGATAGGTGGATTTGTAATCGAGATTTTGCCGCGTGCCGTCGGCGCCGAAGTCCGCCGTGGAGGACGTGGAATAATTTCGCGTATGCTCCTGGAAAATCTTGTAGTCGGCCGACTGGATCCAGTGGCCGTCGAGCAGCGTCAGTGTCGGTGTGACACGGCCGGCAACGCTGCTGTAGGTATAGCGGCCGGGTCCGTCGACGATGAAGCCGGTGAACGGTCCGCCGGAGAAATCCTGCGGATCGGTGTCGGTGAAGCGGCTTTCATAGCGGAAGACGCTTTCGAGATTGAGATAAGGCGTGATGTCGGCGCCGCCCTTGAACGATGCCGATCCGGCGCCGCTGCCGTCGCGCTCGCTACCGAAGCGCGAAATGTTGTAGCCGCGCGTCGTGTAGTCGCTGAAAGAGACCGCGCCATAGACCGGTCCTCTTGCACCGCGCGCGCTGACCGAGCCGGCGGCGAGGCCGTTGCTGCCGACTTCGACCTTGCCGTTGACCGCGCCTTTCCTGAGGCCCTTGCCCGATAGAGTCGTGATTGAGATCAGGCCGGAGTCGGCGTTCGCACCGTGGATGCCGGACGCCGGTCCGCGGATGACTTCGATGCGTTCGATGTTGTCGGTCGTGAGATCGGCGAAGTCGAAGCCGGGAAATCCGGTCTGGTTGACCTCGATGCCGTCGATCAAAACCATGAGCTGGCGGCTTTCCGATCCGCGGATGCGCACGGATGTCACCGCGCCGCGACCGCCCGACTGGTCGACTTCGACGCCGGGCACGCTGCGCAACGCGTCGGCGACCGTGGGCGTGTTCTTCGCCCACAACTCGTCGCCATTGAGCACGGTGACGCTGGCGCCGACATGCGAGGCCTCCATCGGTATCTGATCGGCGGAAACGACGATGGCCGGCAATTCGTCGGCGCGCGCGATCGAAGACGCGAGCAGGGCGGCGAGCGGCAACGCCGCTGCCGTCGCGAGACGACGGGATCTCAGAAGATAATCGGATAGTGACAAGACAAACCCCCACAGCGTTGAACATGTGCGGAGGCGGAAGCACGCGAACGCGCGCCGCTTCGATCAAGGTTTGTCGCTTGCGACCTTTGGACTGCAGGATGAAAATCGCGACGCAACGCGCCCGCTTGTCCCAAGCGGCCCGTCAGCGGAACGATCCAAACCATGCGGGCCAAGGCTGCCCCTCCGCATCGTTTACAAACGTCACCGCTGCGGAAAGACCGCTCCTGCGCACGCCCCGCGCGCCGGAAGGATGACACAGGAAGGCAGGTCTCCTGGCTCACGGGTCACTGTCCTGTCTCCGCCTTCCCGAGCTTGCGCTCAGTGGCTTGTGGAGAAGGACTCGCCGCTTACAGTTGCGGGGGCAGCTCCGGAAAGGGTCAAGCGCGACCGGTCCGGATTCCCTTTTGGCCAGCATTCACCGGCACACCTTCATGTCATGGACAGCAAACGACGGCGCGGGGGCGGTTGTCAATGCGCGGCATGGCGCGGGGGCAAAGATTCCGTGGCGTGTGGCTTTCAGTCCGTCGCTCGGAAAATCCGCCGTCTAATAGATTCCGGGAATCAGCCGCGCCGTGCGCGCGCGGAGCGCCTCGTATTCGCCGCCGAATTGCGAGACGAGCAGCCGCTCTTCGGCGTTGATGCGTCCGATGATCGGCACGAGATTGAGCACCGCGAGAATAACGCCGACGCCCGAGCGGAATGACAGCGCCCAACCCAGCGCATTCACCAGCAGGCCGAGATAGCTCGGATGGCGGATGACGCTATAGATCCCAGTCGTCACCAGCGTATGCCCCGGCTGGATCGCCACCAGTCCGCTGAAGCGATTGCCGAGCACGAACACCGGCCACAGCCGCAAGACGCCGCCGGCGATGAACAGGACGACACCGATCCAGCGCACGGTATCGCCATCGAGAGTCCAGAAATCAATCCGGTCCGTGTAGGCGGGCAGAAAGGCGCTCAACACTCCGAGCAACACGAAGGCGATAATCACCCAGCGGTTGGAGCGGTCTTCCCGCTCGCCGGAACTGATATTTCCCTTGGTGAAGCCCGCAGCCGCGGCGAGCAGAACCGTGGTGATCGCAATGACGGTCAGTGCGGGGTGGGAGAAGAATGCCGCAAACCCGCCTTCACCGACAACAGCGATGGCGAGGAAGACGAGTGTCATCACGATGGAAAGGACAATGAGCTTGGGCGATGCCATGGGTTGTCTCGCTTGTGCGGATGATTCCCCATTATAGCAGCGTGCTCTGCGCGGCTGCTGGCCGCCTCGGAGGGATTCGAACCCCCAACCCCCGGATTCGAAGTCCGGTGCTCTATCCGGTTGAGCTACGAGGCGTGCGCGGAACGTTTGCGATCCGGGCGCACACAATCACAGCGATGGGGCCAAGGTAAAGCCCCGGCAGAGCGATTCATCATTTGTGCGTTGCTCCGCCCGCGGTTGTGCGGCGGCGGAACTGGGATTATAGCCGGATCACCATTTCAAATCATATGTCGCGGATCATTGGCCCACGCTGAGGTTCGCCAAATCCTGTTCATCGTATCCATGGACGACGCCGTATCACACGGAGCGCTGCCTCCGGTTCATCGTCCGACAGCGCCGCTGCTGTCATTGTGGCTGTTGTTCCTGCGGGTGGGACTGCTGTCGTTCGGCGGCGGCGTGCCCGCGCTCACCTATCGCGAGCTTGTCGATCGCAAGGGCTGGATCAACGACGGCGATTTCCTCACCGGCCTGACGCTGGCGCAATTCCTGCCCGGCGCTAATCCGGTCAATCTCGCGCTTTATTTCGGCTACCGCCTGCGCGGCTGGATCGGCGCGCTGGTGAGCGCTTGCGGTCTCATCATGCCGGCGTTCTGCGTGATCATGACGCTGGGATTTCTCTATCGGCATTTCGGAACGTTTTCCGGCACGCATACGATCCTGCTCGGCATCGCCTCCGTCGGCGTCGGCATGACGGTGGCGGTTGGCGCCCAGCTTGCCAAGCATGTCGCGCGCAGCGTGCTGCCGGTGCTCATCGCCATCGCGATTTTCGTCGTGGTCGGCGTGTTGCGCTGGCCGACGGTGCCGGTCGTGCTGGCCGCGGCGCCGCTGAGCGTTCTGCTGGCTTATGTGATGGAGCGACGGCGGTTGACGAACGCCGGGCCGGCGGACGGAGCCTGATGGACAGACTCGTTTCGCTCATCGTGATGCTGGTGCCGCTGTCGCTGATCTCATTCGGCGGCGGTCAGGCGATCATCGCCGACATCCAGCATCAGTCCGTTGCGGTGAACCAATGGATGACGAACCGCGAATTCACCGACCTGTTCGCACTGTCGCGCAGTTCGCCGGGGCCGGCCAGTCTCATCGTGGCGCTCATCGGCTTCCATGTTGCGGGATTTGCCGGCGCGCTGGTCGCGACGTTTGCGATCTACGTGCCGTCGTCGCTTCTCGTCGTCGGCGCCACTGCGCTGTGGCATTGGGCCAAGGATTCGCCATGGCGCTCCGCGATCGAGCATGGCCTGGCGCCGATCGCGCTCGGCCTGATCTTCGCCGGCGTGCTCGCCGTGGTGCGCGCGGCGCAGATGAATGTCATGGGCCTCGTTGTTGCGGCCGTGTGCGCCGCCATTCTCTATTTCACCAAGCTCAACGCCTATTTTCTGATTTTTGCCGTCGCCGCGCTTTATGCGGCGATGGTCTTCTTTCCCATGCCATTTTTTGCAGCATGATATGGCCAGCCCTTGACCACGCCGCGGCGGCTTGAAATTGTCATGCGCAATGACACAAGAACACGATGCGGCGCGGGCGGAAGCAGAGAGCAGGGTCGAGGCGGCCGGCAGCCACACGGCCTCGCACGCATCTCCCCATGTCACCTTGAAAACCATCGCGCTCCTGTTCGTGCGCATTGGGCTGACCTCTTTCGGCGGCGGCATGATGGCGTGGATGCACCGCGAGATGGTCGAGACGCGCCGCTGGTTCGACGAGCAGACGTTCCTGTCCGGCTGGGCCATTTCCCAAGTGATGCCGGGCGCGACGCCGGTGAACCTCGCGATCTATTACGGCTATCGCATGCGCAAGGGACCGGGCGCGCTGGCGGCGCTGCTCGGGCTGCTGCTGCCCACCTTCGCTGTATTCACCTGTTGCGGCGCGCTCTACTGGATTTTTGGCGCCAACCAGGCTGTGCATAACGTGCTGGTCGGCATGGCCGCGGTCGGTGTCGGCGCGACTTTTGCTATCGGCATGAAGGTGGCGACCACAGTGCCGCCGACAGTCTCGGCAGTGCTGATCGCGATCGCGACGTTCGCGGCGGTCGGCATCCTGCACTGGCCGCTGGTGCCGGTCGTGCTTGTCGCCGTGCCGACCAGCATCTTCGTGACCGCACGGTTCGGATCATGATCGATCACCGTCTCATCGGCCTGCTTCTGGTTTTCGGTCCGCTGTCATTCTTCTCGTTCGGTGGTGGACAGGCGATCACCGCCGACATCCAGCATCAGTCGATCGTCGTGCAGGGCTGGCTGACGAACCAGGAATTCACCGACGTGTTCGCCATGTCGCGTGCGCTGCCCGGGCCGACGACACTGATCTCCGCCCTCATCGGCATGCACGTCGCCGGCTTTCCCGGTGCGCTCATTGCCGCGCTGGCGATGTATGTGCCGTCGTCGGCGATGATGTATGCGGCGACGCGGCTGTGGCACAATCGTCAGGACTGGCGCTGGCGCGCGCCGATCGAACGCGGCCTGGCACCGGTCGCAGTCGGGCTGATTTTCGCGGCGGTACTGACCGTGGTCCAGGCCGCAGGCCTGAGCTGGTTCGGGATTTCCATCGCGCTTGTCTGTGCGGGACTGATCTTCTTCACCCGCGTCAGCGCCTATATCCTGATCCTGATCGTCGCCACGGTTTATATCGGGCTGCAATTCGTCTGAGGCGCGAGGTGAAGGATTTTTAGCGCGCCCCCGGACGCGGCAGCCTGCGGTGGCGCGGCGATTTGCTGCCGTCGCAGTCGCGCAGAAATTGCGACATCTCGTCTTCAATGGTTTTCAGACGAGCCAATGTCGCGGCGGGAAGAGGCCGCCGTGCGGATTGCCCCGCGTTGAAATCGGAAATGAATTTCTGCGCCAGCAGCTCGAATTTGCTTTGATCAAACATATCCGCCCCCGAATGGTCATGGCGTACCGCGAGTCGGGGGAGGGGTCCGAGTCATAAATCTCCACCATCCCGCGGATTCAGCCGCGATTCGCGGTTGACAGAATCGGCCTTTCGTCGTCCTCCGCGACGGAGACTCGGCTGCACGCGGTGCGATGCCGCCGCGACCATGGCGGCCTGAAAAAGGCTTAACCTTTCATCGGAACACCGTTACGACAGCGCAATACCTCCGCCATGGAGGCGGCGGGGTTGTCGTGCTCACATTCATTTTCACATTGATCGGTCTTGCGACGTCGTTATCGACGCGTGCGGTCGATCCGCTTATCACGCCGATCGCGCACGAATTCGTCGTGCCGGTGACGAGCGCGGCGCTGTTGTCGTCGGTCTATTCGCTCGCCTTCGCCGTCGGCCAGCCGCTGTTTGGCCCGCTCGGCGATCACTACGGCAAGACGCGCATGTTGCGCGTCGGCCTTTGGGTGCTGGTCGTCGGCGGAATGGCGGTGGCGTTCTCGCCGGTGTTCTGGATGCTGCTCGGATTCCGGTTACTCTCGGGCCTTGCTGCAGGCAGTGTGACGCCGGTGACGATGGCGGTCATCGGCGACCGCTACCATGGTCCCGCCCGTCAGCTCGCGGTCGGTCGGTTTCTGACCGCCACCCTGAGCGGCCAGCTCTTCGGCGTGAGCCTGTCCGGCTTGCTGGCGGTGACGATCGGTTGGCGCGGCGTGTTCGTGCTCATGGGCGTGGTCGCCATCTTCGCCGCCATCGGCGCGATGATCTATCTGCACGAAGAAAAGACGGAGCGGCCGCCGCCGCTGCGGTTCGCCGATGTGATGGCGAGCTATCGCTCAGTCTATCGCAATCCAAAGGCCATCTTGTGTTTCGGCACCGTATTTCTCGAAGGCATCGCACTGTTCGGGCTCACGCCCTATGTCGGTGAGATCCTCGAGCGCGGCCATCTCGGCGGTCCGGCGCAGGCCGGCATCGTGCTTGCGGGCGTTGGCGTCGGCGGATTGATCTTCTCGCTGACGCTCAAATATCTGCTGCCGTTCATGAGCCGCACGACGATGATGGCGGTCGGCGGTGTGATTGCGATGGCCGGGCCGCTCGTCCTCGCGATGCAATGGCAGTGGCCGATGCTGACGGTGTTTTTCACCATCACCGGCTTCGGCTACATCATGATGCACAATTGCATCCAGACGGAAGTGCTGGAACTTGCGCCGACGGCACGCGCTTCGGCTTACGCCATGCACGCGCTATGGTTCTTCACCGGGCAGGCGATCGGACCGGTCATCTTCGGTGCCGGCTATCACGCCATCGGTCTTGCGATGCTTTGCGTCAACGCCGCCATTTTTGGCCTGACAGGGGTGGTGATCTCTCGCTTTTTCAAGGCGCACGCGGGGTTCGAGACCGAATAAGGGCCTGCAGCGGGCGGGAACCGCGCGAACAGGGGCTTTGACCGCGACGGCCGGCTCCTTTATGGAATTCGCAGCGCGCCGGCTTAGCTCAGTTGGTAGAGCACCTGATTTGTAATCAGGGGGTCGGGGGTTCGAGTCCCTCAGCCGGCACCAAAAATATAATATGGTTAGCTTCCAAAACTGTTTTCGATGCGAAAGCAGTTTTCATCCGTTGGCAGTCTGTTGGCAGAAAGTCGCCAAACGGGGGAAGCTGACTGCCTTCAACTCAAATCGAATTTTCAACCCGGAAGCCCAAGACGCCACAGCCGCAGGCGGTCGATACCGTTTTCGCTTTCGCGCTGGACTCCGCAGAACTTTTCCGAATGCCAGCGCAGTTCAAGTAATTTGCTTTGCGATTGATCGTGGCCGGTGTTGTTCAGAACCCGCGCCGGACATGGAATCGAAAGGCTTCCATGCCCGTCACCATGCGGGGCAGGGCGGACGCCGTAACGCACCGGCAGAGGTCGGCACGCGGGATCGCTTTCCATTCATGAAAAAGCCATCCGAGGGACGGCTGTTCGTCATTTTTTCAGTCGATTCAATCGCGTTATAAGCTTCGACCCCAGCCCGCTAGGAACTTGCATGGCCGTCTTGCCGATTTCTGAGGATCACGAACGCGGCCACAATTTCATTCTCGTTCTGATTGGGTTTGCGTCTCTCGTCGCCGCCTTGGTTTTATCCGAAGTTTTCGTCAGATATATCGATGGATTCCAAATTCTAAGATTGCATTTGGTTTCCGCGGCCGACCCGGCAAACAATCGTTGGACCAATGCAATATCGCCGTCCGTGACCGACGCTGTGGAAGCGATGGCTGTGCCGGCCGACGTTTCAAAAAAATGGTTTTCAGAAACGCCGGAAGTGGCGAAGAGGCCGACCAACCTGCAACTCGATAAGCTGTACCAGGACTATGCCGCCAACCCTGCCTCGCTGAAGCTCGATCCGACCTACCAATACAATCGCTATTGGCTCGAAAGCAGTTGCAAAAACGCTTACAGGCAGGCGATTACCCAAGCCCCGGAGGGGAAGCTGTGGGTCTATGCGCCTACGGAAAAATCGACACTCCCGCCATACCGTCTTTTCAGGAATGTGCAGCTTGCGTCGGCCCTCTCCACCAACAATTTTGGGTTTCGCGGTCCCGATATCCCACTTCATAAACCGCCAAAAACGATACGGATCGCCTTCCTCGGATCATCAACAACAATCGACCCGTATGACAACAACCCATCCTATCCGGAGTTCGTTGGGTTTTGGCTAAACCGTTGGGCCGCCGAAAATAAGATCGATGTGAAATTCGATGTCATCAATGCCGGGCGTACAGGATTTTCCGCATCCGAAATTGCTGCGACTTTCGAGCAGGAGGTGATCCCACTGCATCCCGACATCGTTCTCTATTATGAGGGAGCGAACGGGTTCTGGCCGCCCGGAATGATCAAGCTAGATGATTCCAAAGCAGCAAAGCCTGTACTGCCAAAAAGCCAGAGCGAAGCCGAAGCAATATCCCTGCGTCGATCCAGATTTCCGTTCGCGAATTATTCGGCTATCGCACGGCGACTGTCTTTCGCTTTTGACCAGTCCGCGCCTTCCGGAGAAGAAGTCGCGCACCCACCCTACAAAATCATCTGGCCGGACGGCGTAGATGAGCATGACCCGAACATCGCGGCCACCAACCTGCCATTCAACCTTCATCTCACGTTGGAAAAGATCGGACTGATTCATCGTGAGGCCAAGAGCATTGGCGCAGAAATGGTGTTGTCCACACTCTACCAAATGGTCTTCGACGGCATGAAGCTCGATCCAGTCGCAAATTGGGGGCTTCTCTGGACTCTTAATACCGTATACTGGCCGGTGAGCTATCGTGACATGGCCCGGCTCAATGACTTCCAAAATCTCGTGTTCAAGCGCTTTGCCCAATCAGACGGTATCCCGGTCATCGATTACGCAAAAAAAATTTCCCGGTGATCCGTCGATGTTCGGTGACGCCGTCCACAACACGCCATCAGGCCGCAGGCTCCATGCCTGGACCAAGTTCTTGCTTCTACTACCTATGATCAAGGACCGAATTGCCTCTGGTGCGCTCCCCAAGGCTGACGATCAGGAGACCTCCTGGGAGCGCCCTGAGGCGAGTTATATTCCCGTGTCATGTCCCGCTTCATAGAGATTTGAAGGCATTTCATGTCGAAACGGAAATTCTCAAATGCGCAATACAAGGCAATTCTCATGCCGGTTGCGGTCGTCGTTGTTCTGCTGATCGTTCTTCTCGTTTTCACACAAGGACGATCATTCGCCCCGTTCCTGTATAATAGGTTCTGATCCGTCGTGGGCGAGAATTCCCATCGTGTCGCATCTTTGGATTTGTTGCGAGGACTCGCCGCCTATTCAGTCGCGGTGCCGCATTTCTTTATCTACAACGCCGTCGGAGACAAGTATTTTGAATCCGTATCCGTTCTTGCAGTGGAGATTTTTTTCGTTCTGAGCGGTTACGTCCTTGCTCCGCAAATTCTGCAATGCATTTCAGGCGGTCGCTCCATTAACTTATTGGTTTTTCTGGTTCGTCGCTGGATGCGCACAGTGCCACCTTATCTGGTGGCGCTCGTTTTCATCTCAGTGATGTTCAATGAGTTCGGAAGTGTCGACTTCCTGCATTACGCTCTCTACATCCAAAATCTGTATCACATCGCTATCGAGCGCGATTACTATCCGGTCGCATGGAGCCTATCGATTGAGGAATGGTTTTATGTGACCTTTCCAGTCGTTGTTTTCGCATGCTCGCTGCTCTTTAAAACGAAAAGCCTTCGTTTTATCGGAAGCATCGCTATTGCCTACTGCGCATTATTTATCGTCGCACGTTCTTTTTTCGGTGATCCGCTTCATTGGGGCGAACAGGTCCGCCGCGTAGTTGCATTTCGCCTGGATTCAATCGGATACGGCTTCCTGCTTTATTTCGTAACCGAGAAGGTGTGGCCCGGTCTGATGCGCCGGGTCAGAGTTGAGGCCGTCCTTGCGGCTCTCCTGGCATCAGCCGTGCTGGCTATTTGCGTTACGATATACGCAGGTGGCGACTCTCACATTGCCCAGAACGTGTTCCCTTATGCAGCCGGCATGTTCGGCGCCTTGTGCATTTTGTCTGCGATAAAACTGGAAAAAATATTCGAGCGGAGGGCATGGCTAGGCGCTACGGGCCTGTTCGTGGGGAAACTTTCGTACTCCGTCTACCTGTTCCATCTCATCTTCGTGCTGCTCTTAAAAAGCAATTTTGGTCATAGCAATCTCACCATCCAAGTCATGGCATACGTGGCTGTCATGACGGCGTTTTCGACGATGTTCTATTATTTCTTTGAGAGCCCGATTTTAGCGGCGCGACCAAAATACAGAGGATTGAGGGCCATGGCCTACCAGCCCGGTCCAATACTTAATGCTGAAAACTCAGTTTAGGATTTTTCATGGCAACAAAAGCATTTTAGATCAATGACTTGGTACTGATTTGTAGTCATGGGATCGGGGTTCGAGTCCCTCAGTCGGCACCATGCGCCGCGTCCCGGCCGGGCAAGAACGACTGTTTTTGCTTCTCCGGGCGACGGACTCATTCACTGCCACCGCTCGAACAAGCGTTGCGACCGGCCTTCATCCCGGACCAGCCGGTGATCATCAGTACGGATCTCGCCCGCGTTCGCCTGCACACCGTGAGAAAGGCTAAAGAGATCGCGCGAAAAGTCTCGACATAAAAAATAAATTCGTGACGCATGTCCGGCTTGCCCATCCATGCCGGCGCGAGACAATATCGCGAGACAGTATGATAAAAGTCAGGGGAGATAATGCCATGCAATTTGGTCTCTATGCACCACTTCCGCATGTGACGGTCGGTTCGCCCGAGATCGACGCGTCGGTCGTCGGTGCCCTGTCGCCGCTCCCCGATGGCGCCGTCGATCCCGCCTATGCGCTGACGCGCGATGTGCTGCTCGCCGCCGACCGCGCGGGTTTCGACATCATCCTTTTTGCCGAACGGCATCTCGGCGCCGATCTCGAAGCCTGGGTGCTTGCGTCGGCCATCGCCGCGCAGACGGAACGCATCAAGGCGATGATCGCCGTGCATCCCGGCCTGTGGCACCCGATGATGGTCGCGAAGATGGCGACGACGCTCGATCGCATCGCAAAGGGCCGCATGGTGATCAATCTGGTCACGGGATGGAATGTCGAGGAGCACCGCATGTTCGGTGGTGACGTTCTGCTCGGGAGCGAAGAACGCTATAAGCGCGCGGAGGAATTCGTCGACATCCTGCGCGGGGTGTGGCGTGAGACACCCTTCACGCATAAGGGCGAAATTTTCGATATTGAGGCGACGGAACTTCGGCTGAAGCCGGCGACCGCATCACCGCCCGACATTTTCACGGCGAGCCGCAGCCCGCGCGGGCTCGACATGGTGGCGCGATGCGGTGACTGGTGGTTCCTCGACTATAACAAGGATGCCACCTCGATCGAAGAAGTCATGGATGGTTTGCGTCATTCGATCGCGACCATGAACGAAAGAGCGGCCCGCTTTGGCCGCAAGATGCGCTATGCGCTCAATCCCTTCATCGCCTTCGGTGAGACACGCGAGTCGGCCGCTGAAAATGCCTTGAAGCTGCTCACGCCAAGGGGGCCGAATGTCGATATGCGCAAGCTTCAGTCGCGTGTCGGCCCGGCGATGAAAACCGGATGTGTCGGCACGCCCGATCAGGTCCGTGCACAATTGCGCGCCTATTACGACATGGGCATTGAATTCTTTCTGCTGAAATTCGTGCCGACCGTTTCCGCCGTCGAAGAAATCCGCGACGAGGTCATTACACCATTGCGCGGCTCGCGCGGCGCCCCGAAGCGGGCGATTGCAGAGGCTCATTAAGTCCATGTTCCGCAAACGCGAGGATCCGTTTTGCGGCCGGAACACGGACAATATCGATCGAGACGAGATACAAGAGGCGCCAATGACTCAACGCAGAATGGACGGCCACGTTGCGCTTATCACGGGCGGGGGCGGTGAGATTGGCACGGCGATTGCCCTGCGCCTGGCGCAGGAGGGAGCGTTGGTCACGGTGGCCGACCTTGATCCGGCGAAGGCCGATGCGACGGCGCAAAGGATCATTGCCGCCGGCGGCCAGGCGACCGCGACAGGCGTCGACGTATCCAGGCCGGAAAGCTGCGAAGCGGCAGTCGAAACGGCGGTGTCGTCTTTTGGCAGGCTGACGACGCTGGTCAATGTCGCGGCGGCGGTAACGCCCGATGGCACGGTCGAGACGTTGACGCTGGAGCAATGGAATACGGCGATCGGCGTCAATCTCACGGGCGCTTTTCTGATGTGCAAATATGCGGTCCCGAGCATGCGCGCGGCCGGAGGCGGCAGCATCGTCAACATTGCTTCGCAACTCGGTCATCTCGGCGTGCAATATCGCTCGCCCTATTGCACCACGAAAGCGGCGCTCATCCATTTCACGCGCATCCTCGCCATGGACCATGCCGTCGACAACATCCGCGCCAATACTGTTTCACCGGGCCCCATCCTCACGGAACGATCGAGCCGCAGGGTCGGCGGTAAGGACAAGGCGCGCGCCATCAATGGACCGCGCCAGCTTCTCAACAGGCCGGGCGAACCTGAAGAGGTCGCCGCCGGTGTCGCCTATCTCGCGTCGTCCGATGCGTCTTTCGTGACCGGGACCGATCTGCTGATCGATGGCGGCTATGTTACGTTCAAGGGCCGGATGAATGCCGACGGCAAGACGGCGATGCTCTAGCACAGGAGGCATTTTTGAACGGGCAAGAAGGTTTGCACGCGGGCGATGCGGTGGTGGTGACGGGTGCCGCGCAGGGGATCGGCCGTGCGATTGCGCTCGATCTCGCGCAGCGTGAAATCCGTCTGGCTCTCTGGGATATCGACGAGGACGGTTGCGCGCGGACCGCTGCGGCGTGCCGCGACCGGGGCGTGCAGGCCATTCACACGGTGGTCGACATGGCGGATAGCGATGCCGTGGTGTCGGCGGCGGACATCGCATTGAAAACCTTCGGCAGCATTTTTGGGTTGGTGAGCAATGCGGGGATTTATCCGCGCGCCACGATCCTTGAAGCGACGCCGTACATGTGGCGCAGCGTGCTCGGCGTGAATCTGTTGGGAACGGTGTTCGCGGCCAAGGCGCTCGTGCCGACGATGATCGAAAACAAGCGCGGCGCCATCGTCAATGTCGCCTCGGGTCGCGCTCTCCAGGGAACGCCACGCGGCGCCCATTATGCGGCATCGAAAGCCGGCATCGTCTCGTTCACGAAGTCGCTTGCCCTTGAAATGGCGCCCTACGGAATACGCGCGAATTGTCTCATCCCCGGTGTCACGGAAACAGCGCAGCCGCTTGCCGATACGACACTGGAGGAACTGCGGGCGAGGGGGGAACGAAAAATCCCCCTCGGTCGCATCGGTCAGCCGGAAGATCTTACAGGCGCTATTGTCTTCCTGCTCAGCGAAGCGTCAGCGTTCATGACGGGCCAATCGATCGCCGTAAACGGCGGCGCCATCATGCTCCCGTGACGGATTGCGTCCGGGAGACCGCTTTATGCTGCAACAGCAAACCCTTCGACGCACAACCCACTGACAATGGAGCTTTGGAAAATCATTCCTGATGACTAAGAGCGAGTTCCAGATTTGGAGAATCCGGGATTGTACTTGCCTCATGATGAATCCACGTTCTGAAACAGCCAATCGCTGGATCTCCGCGGTTGTTTTCGTGTGTCAGTAAATAATAGAATCCCGCGCTCGGGATCTGGGCAGAAGGCAATATTAAAAGGTCCCCGTCACGCTGCAGGTCTTGAAGCAAAATGCTGGGCACCAGAGCGATGCCGAGCGTTCTTCGTGCAGCTTCCAGAGCCATAAAGAAGTGTCCGAAGATAAGCTCCGAACGACGGCCCATTTGAACGCCCTGAGCGGACAGCCAATCGCCCCAGGCATCGATGCGCGTGGAGGTGTGGATTAAGGGATAACGAGCGATTTCCGAGGCGCTGGTCGGCACCGCGCCCTTGATGAGCGCGCGCGCGCAAACCGGGACCAGCGTGTCGGGAAACAGAGGGTCGACATCGATGCCATCCCAGTTGGCGACCATTTGAAGCGATATTCGCGGGTGCCTGGCTTTGTGCTTTTGTCCGGGAAGGGTTCCGACCCGGAGCGCGACCGCTCCGGCTTTTTCAAGATTTTGAGCAGGCTCGATCGACGACATGACCCGCAAGTCGAACCCTTGATGAGACTGCAAAAATCCGTTCAGTCGGGGCATCAGCCACATTGAAGCCAATGTCGGTAAAACCGAAATTGTCAGGGTTTGATCGGAACGCCTGCGCTTTACATCACTGGTCGCCGCGGCAAGCTTCTGAAGCAAAGGTCGAATTGCCGAGACATAGTCTGCTCCAGCCGGCGTCATCTCGATCTGGCGCGTTGATCTGCGAAACAGCTCCACACCCAGAAGCTCTTCAAGTTCCCGGATCTGACGACTGATCGCGCCCTGCGTAAGGTTCAGTTCTCGAGCGGCCGCGGTAAATGACTGCAACCTGGCCGCAGCTTCAAGTCCACGCAGGCACTGCGTTGAGGGCAATCGGGGAGTCATCATCCAAATCCAAACCTCTATACATGAGTAAAACTCATGACCATCCGCATTGCAAATCGTTTGTCATGGGAGGGCCGCCCGGCTTTCATCGGAAGGTAGATTTTTCACAAGCCGATGGCCTCACGGTGGGGCGGCAGAGATGCGTTGAATCCCATGACCCAAAAATCACCCAAACGCTCCAGACGTATCGCCATTGCAGGGCTCGGTGCCGTGGGAATGGCGGTCGTAGAGGCACTCGAAAAAGGCATTCCGGGTTGCCGACTGACGGCAGTCTCAGCCGCGGATCGGGCTCGCGCCGCTCAGCGGCTTGCCCATTTGCGCGAGCCCGTCGATGTCGTCGAAATCGAGCGACTGGAAGCCTTGGCGGACATTGTCGTTGAATGCGCGCCCTCAGCTCTTCTCGACGATATCTGCCGGCCTTTTCTCGCCGCCGGCAAGACTGCGATCGTCCTCAGCGCTGGGGCGCTCCTGGACCATGAAGATCTGATCGAAATCGCGCGCGAAAACGGGGGCCAGATCATCGTGCCAAGCGGAGCGCTGCTCGGGCTCGATGCCGTCGCCGCCGCTGCGGAAGGTACGATTCATTCCGTGCGCATGGTCACACGCAAGCCTGTAGGAGGGCTCGCCGGCGCACCGTTCTTTGAGAAGAGCAACCAGACAATTCAGGACATCACCGAGCCGATATTGCTGTTCTCCGGTAGCCCGAGAGAAGCCATCAAAGGGTTTCCGGCAAACCTGAATGTTTCCGTCGCTCTGTCGCTGGCAGGTATTGGTCCAGACCGGACGACATTGGACATCTGGGCGGATCCCGCCATTCAGCGGAACATGCATCGTATCGATGTCGACGCGGATTCCGCGCGATTCTCGATGTCGATCGAAAACATTCCGACAGAGAATCCAAAAACGGGTCGGATCACCGCGCTCTCGGTCATATCGTGCCTGCGCAAGATGGGCGCTCCGTTGCGTGTGGGTGGATGACGCGCGAAGCCATCAACAAGGCCTCGAACCAGCGAAACTCTGATGACAAAAGCCACTGAAACCTCGCCCATTCTGGATACCTCAGCCAAAGAAGACATCCGGAAGCGCTATCTGGCTGTCGATACGTCAAACGTGGCGGACATCCTCGATACACTTGGATTTTTCCATCAGAGCCTTGCGCCTGATTTTGCACCGTACCCGCTGTCGGCGGGACGGTTGGCCGGATGGGCCTACACAATCAGAGGACAGATGACGCCGTATCCGCTGGGCGGCGACCCGGAGAAGATGAAGGCGTGCCAGGGCATCGGCGTGGGAGACATCTCTGTTTGGAGCGGTGACGGACAGGGCATTTGCTATTTCGGTGAGCTGATTGCGCTTGGCATGCAAGAGCGCGGTTGCGCGGGAGCGTTGGTCGACGGCGGCATTCGCGATATCCGCTGGTTGGCCGAGCACAAATTTCCTGTATTCGCACGCTACCGAACACCGACGCAGTCGATCGGCCGATGGAAGGTCAACGCCTGGCAGATACCGGTGGTCCTGAAGGGCGCGACCTCGCATGAGGTGCGCATCAATCCAGGCGATTTCATTCTGGCGGACGAGGACGGTGTCCTGGTTATTCCGCGAGATATCGTGGCCGCAGTTCTGGTCGAGGCAGAGCGTCTGACGGCGCGTGAAGTTGCGATCCGCGAGGACCTCCAGAAGGGCCTCAGTCTGTCGGAAGCGCTCGAGCGATATGGTCACGTCTGAGTCAGGAGTGAGAAAGTCGCGTCTTATTTGCTGCCGCCGGCAGATGGATTCCGCGCGCCTCAAACCAACGATGTCGACATCGACGAACGTGGTTGATCTATCTTATCGATCGTGAATGCGGTCTCGATATCCTCGAGCTTTGCTGAGCGGGCGCGAGACGATCTGTCCGATGACAGTCCCGCACGCGGCATTATCACTCTGATGGGATTTGAAATATCGAAATGTAGCCACGCATCCGGCCAAGGAAAGGTGTCGTCAGAACAGACTGCCCTCGCGCCTGGCGCGAGTGCTTTGCACAACAGACTTGGGACAGCACACTTAGGGCAGTCGTGGATCGAGTGGAACCGGTTATTCCGCCATGTGTTAAATTGATGCGGATCACTCATTCCTCGTTGCGGCCGGCCCCGGCCAATATTACTATCGAATTTCTGTTCCTAGCTGTGGATGCGCGTGGTGGATGAATCGCCTCCAAAAAAACGAGCGAGCGGCAGTCTGCGCTCCGCCAAAAAGGAGGCCAGCGTACCGGAAGCAGATAAAGCTGGCCACACTGCCCGAAAACCACATCCATTTTTGATTGTCGGAATCGGCGCGTCCGCCGGGGGCCTCGCTGCGTTCAAAAGCTTTTTTGCCAACCTGCCCGCCGACAGCGGCATGGCGTTTGTCCTGGTGCAGCACCTCGCTGCTTCCCACAAAAGCTTGCTGGTCGAATTGCTGAAGCCGCACGCCCCCGTGCCGATCGTTGCGGCGCAAGATGGCATCGAGGTGGAGAAGAACCACATTTATGTCATTCCTCCCGACGCAACGCTGACGATGGAGGGGAACGTTTTACGGGTGGACAGCCCGGCGCCGGAACGTCCGTACCGACGTCCCATTGACGCGTTCTTCTTGTCTCTCGCCGAAAATCAAACCGACTGCGCGGTGGGCATCGTCCTCTCCGGCGTTGGCAGTGATGGCGCCATAGGCGTACAAGCCATCAAAGAGCATGGCGGCTTTACGCTTGCCCAGGCTGACTACGATGCGACCGCGATGAGCGGCATGCCGCAAAGCGCGACATCCACCGGTTCAGTCGATTACGTCCTGGCCGTCGAGGCCATGGCCGCTACGCTGATCGAGTATCAAGGCCATCTCGGAAAGGTTGGTTCTCACAAGGACGCCGACGGCGTTCGCGACGACGCGCAAGGCCATCTGACAACGATCACTTCGCTCCTGCGTCAGCGCGTCAAGCATGATTTCAGCGGCTACAAGCCTAATACCCTGGTCCGACGCATCCAGCGCCGCATGCAGGTGCTGCAGATTGAAACCGTGCCCGCTTATGTCGAGCGCCTCAAGCGAGAGAAGGAGGAGAGCGACGTACTCTTCCGCGAGCTTCTCATCAGCGTGACTCGATTTTTCCGCGATGAAGAGGCTTTCGAGGCGTTGGTAAAAACCATTTTGCCTTCCGTGCTGGCCAAAAAGGACTCCTCCGAGCCAATCCGTGTTTGGGTCGTAGGTTGCGCGACTGGAGAGGAAACCTATTCGATTGCCATCGCATTGCACGAAATGTTGCAAGCGCACGGTGTTATCCGTTCGATTTCCATTTTTGGGACCGACATCGATGCGCGGGCTATCGCCTTCGCCCGAGCGGCACGCTACCGAAAGTTGGATGGACTTTCCCGCGAGCGGATCGATCGATGGTTTGTGAAGAACAAGGACGACTATAGTCCGATCCCAACGATCCGCGACATGTGCGTTTTCTCCGAACACAGCGTGGTCAAGGACCCGCCCTTCTCGAAGCTCGACCTCCTGTCGTGCCGTAATGTGCTGATCTATCTGGACCAGAACCTTCAGCGTCGCGTGATGCAGACCTTTCACTATGCCCTGCGTCCGGGCGCGCATTTATTCCTGGGACCTTCTGAAAGCGTCAGCCGGGAAGCCAATCTGTTCACGGTGGTCGACAAGAAGCACCGCATTTTGCAGCGCCAGGACAATGTCCGCGAGACACTGCCTGGATTACAATACAGCACGACCCGGCAGACGGTCGAAACAGTAACGATCCCGGCGCGTATTGAAGATATTCTCGACCGAAGCGCCCGCCGCATCATGGAAAGGCATTCGCCGGCCTATTTCGTCATTAACAAAAATCACGACATCCTGCGCTTCTCGGGGGGTGAGGCCGCGCCCTACCTTGAGCCATCGGCGGGGGCGGCGAGCCTCAATATGTTCAGCATCCTGCGCAAGACGCTGCGCTCGCAGGTGAGGGCCGCCGTCCAGAAGTCGTTCGACACACATCTGGCCGTCATTGACGAGAATTTGGTAATCAGGATCGATGGCCAGCCGCGCTCCATTACCCTGATCGTCGAACGGATTGTCGAACATACGCTGCCTGACGATCTGTTCGTTGTTGCCTTCCGGGATAACGGCCGGTTGCCCGAGGATGCTGGAGCGGACCACACGGTCTTGGTCGGCTCTGATGCCAACCAGGAAACGCTGAAGGAGGAATTGCGGCTGGTGATAGCGCAGGCCCAGGCAACCAGCGATGATTTGGAGAATCACATCGAAGAAATGAAATCGATGACCGAAGAATACCAGTCGGTAATCGAAGAACTCCAATCGTCCAATGAGGAGCTGGAAACATCTAAAGAAGAAATGCAGTCGGTCAACGAGGAGCTTCAGACCATCAACGGCGAGATGCAGGGCAAGAATGAAGAATTGATGCACGTGAATAGCGATATGCAGAACCTTCTCGACAGCACGCAGATCGCCACCATTTTTCTTGACGATGACCTGCGCATCAAAAACTTCACGCCTGCTGCGATGGACATGTTTCCGTTGCGAGACAGTGATCGGGGCCGGTCTCTTACTGAAATCGTAACCCACCTGACGTATGACGAATTGCGTCGGGATGTGACAAAAGTGCAGCGCACACTGGTCCCCACCGAACGCGAAGTGTCGCTGAAAGATCAAACTGCGACGTTCATCATGCGCATTCGGCCCTACCGCACCGTCAAGAACGTCATCACCGGTGTCGTGATCACCTTCAGCGATATTACCGGCCGAAAGCGGCAGCAGGACCATCTGCAAGATCTCATGGGAGAGATGGCTCACCGTACCAATAATCTTTTTGCCGTTATCCAGGCCATGGCACGACAAACAGTCAAGCACAGCACCGACCTCAAGGATTTCGAGACTCGATTTGGAAACAGGATCCATGGACTTTCTCAATCCAATGATCTGCTCATCAAGCAGGAATGGCATGGTGTGCGTCTGGAAGAACTGATCCGCGCTCAACTTGCACCATTCGTTGATTCAGATCAGGAACGCCTGGAAATGAAAGGCCCGGCGGTGAATATAAATTCCAAGGTGGTGCAATCGCTTGGTCTTGCCTTGCATGAATTGGCAACCAATGCGTCGAAATACGGGGCGCTATCGGTTCCCGACGGTAAAATCAGGGTACATTGGAAATTCTTTGAGGGAGCAGTTCAGCCCGATCGGCTTCGCTTGATTTGGCAAGAGAGCAGCGGACCCCCTGTCAAGCCTCCGAACCGGAAGGGCTTCGGCAGTTTTGTCATGGAGGAAATGATGAAGCGGGGGATGGACGCCACCGTCAAGATCGACTTCGCGCCCAATGGTGTTGTCTGGACCCTCGATATTCCGTCCGCCTATGCGGTGAGGACTGAGTGATTTCAAGGAGAGCGAAGGGCGGCGGGTAGTCTCGATTGTTCTTTGCGTCGCGCCAAGCCACCCGTTCAACGCGCGATTTCGGGAATGGCCTCTCTATAGAATTGTCCAGAGCGCGCTTTACGGCTAGATTAAAGTGGGCGCGCGTTAGCGAATTCAATCTGGGCGACGTGCACCGCGGCACGCGATCACGCTGGATCCTATCTGCCGCGAGGATGAAGAGGCGGAGGCGCGTCCATGACGCGGGGCTGCATCGCAAGGCTCCTGGTTAGTGTGATGCTGGCGAGTGTGCTGGCCAGCGACCCCTTGGCTCATTCTGCGACGACTGACACGGTGGCTCAGGACAACGCAAAAGCCGCTCATTTCACGGAAGTGAATTGGCCCTTCAGAATCGACGAATGGGGAACGGGCCGGGCGTTTCATTGCCGGGCCGCGGACTGCGGCGCGGAAGTGAGTTTGTATCTGCGTGCCAAAGTCGGATTCTGCGGATGCAATGATGACGTGGCCGACGACGACGAACTTGAGCGGGTGGCCGACCTCGTCCTCATCGGCTCCAATTATACGGCTCTCGCGCACGGCCAGCGAACATCCATGGGTTCGCTGCGCGGTCTGGCGCGGTCCTTTCTGATCAAGATGCCGTTTACGCATCCGGTACCGGTTATGGCAATCGCGATAAACAATGGGTGCGATGCCGTCGTAGCGACTGTTGTGAGCAATGCGGGAATCACGCCCGCAGTCGAAACCGCGGCCCGGACGTTTCTCAACAGCGACATGCCGGTCAAATGGGCTCTCGATAACACTGGCTCGCAAGACCCGTGAACGAAAGAGCGTGAATCAACAATATCTTTGCTTTCCACGGCAAAGAAATGAATAAACGACCGCTCGCGAAAATCCTTCGGAATGCCGGAAGAAGAGACTCGCCCAGCCAATTCCTTTTGATAATCTTCCCCTCAATCGCGCCGCGGTCAGCGGCCGAAACTGGGGAGGCTGGAATGATGAAATTCTTCGCTGGCATTGCTGCGTTGTGTTTTGTTGGTTGGAGCGGCGTGCAGCCCGCGGCGTCTCAAGAACAGAAGATTGGCGCGCCGCCGGAAGCATCGAATATGCGACTGGTCGGCTATAGTGACCTTCAGGCGCGCGGCGCATATCAGCCAACGATTCAAAAGCAGGGCGACCGGTACATCGCCTATATCGGACATCACGGTGGCAGCGTTGCCGTTCCCAAGCCGCTCAATCCGCTGACCGGCCAGCAGGAATTCAACGGTACGTCGATCGTCGACGTGACCGATCCGAAGAATCCGAAATATCTCTTCCACATTCCCGGTACGCCTGGAAATTACGAAAGCGGCGGCGCGCAAATGGTGCGCGTTTGTTCGGGTGCGACGCTGCCCAACGCGGACCACAGCAAATTCTACATGCTGCGCGTCTTTGGCGGGAAGGCGCATGAGATCTGGGATGTAACCGTTCCAGAGAAGCCAGTGAAAATCGCGACAATCGGCGGCGACCTGCGCGATACGCACAAGAATTTCTGGGAGTGCGACACAGGCATCGCCTATCTCGTTTCCGGCGCACCCGGCTGGCGCACGAAGCGCATGACGCAAATCTACGATCTCAGCGATCCGGCGCATCCGAAGAAAATCCGCGACTTCGGGTTGCCCGGTCAGGAGCCCGGCGCCACCGGCGTGGTGCCGACCGATGTGCACGGCGCCATCTCGCTCGGGAAAGAAGCAAACCGTGTCTATATCGGCTATGGCACGAGCAAGGGTGGCGTTGTCCAGATCCTCGATCGCGAAAAACTTTTGAATGGCCCCAAGGAGCCGACGCCGGAAAATCTTCTTTATCCTGAAATCGGCCGCCTCAACATGACGCCACTGAACGGCGCGCATACGGTGTTCCCGATGCCGCAAATGCCGATCGCGGAATTTTCCCATGACGGCTATTCAAAGCGCGACATCGTCATGATCATCGACGAGGCGACCCAGAACGAGTGCAAGCCGCAGGCGCGGCAGATGATTTGGTTTGCGGACGTCACGGTCGAGAACCGGCCGATGGTCATCTCGAATTACACCGTCAAGGAGGAAAGCGGCCACTTTTGTTCGCGCGGCGGCCGTTTCGGCACCCATTCCTCGAACGAGAGCATGGCGCCGGTCTTCTACAAAAAGCTTGCGATGGTGACATTTTTCAACGCAGGCGTCCGCGTGATCGATGTGCGCGATCCTTATGCGCCGAAAGAGGTAGGCTATTTCATTCCCGCAATCACCAAAGACACCGACAAGCGCTGCATCAAAGTGGATGGACAGGAACGCTGTAAGGTCGCGATTCAGACCAACAATGTGGACACGGATGATCGCGGCTATATTTACATCGTCGATCGCGCAAACACGGGAATGCATATTCTGGAATTGACCGGGGAAGCTCGAAAAATCGCCGGCCTGAATTGATCGGCGGAGACCGATTGGTTTAAAAATGCCTGCCGCCGATTATTTTGGATTTCCGCGGCAGGCCGATCATGTCGCCAGAGGGAATCGAGCGCGCAAATAAGACGCGGCGCTCCCTCTCGACTTTGAAAATGCTTCGGATTTTCGCCTTGGCGGCGTGCGACATTCTATCGCGAATGGATTTTTTCAGGATAAAAACCGCGGATTGTGAAGTTAGGTTAAGACGTCGTCGTGGTTGTCAAACCCTGCCGAACACAGTTGATTTGGCTTCCGATCCAGGGAGGCAGATCATGCAGGAACGTCGTTTGCACGCACGTCGGAAAACGTTTTTCGGCGGGCGCGTTGTTTTCGCGCATCGCCACGCGACGATGGATTGCGTCGTGAAAAATATGGGAGAGCGCGGCGCAAAGCTCGTCTTCCATGCGCCCACGATCCTTCCGGAAGAGTTCGACGTTCAGGTCGTCCGTTTGGCGCGGGCGTTTCGCGGCCGTGTCATATGGCGCGGTGGAAACGAACTCGGCATATCGTTTGCTGAAGAGGACGGAAGCGCCAAGGTTGTCCCGCTCGATTATGCCGCTGTCATCCGCAAGCTGAAAGCCGAGAAGGCGAAGCTTGAGCAGCGCGTGACGCAGCTCAGCTCCGCCGAATAACGTGTCATCGTCCGGTTTTAGATTTTGATGGCGAGAAACCGCGCCGCGTTGGCGCCGAGGATGGCCTCGCGGGATGCTTCTGATATCTGCCGGGCGCTCTGCAGGAAAGCCACGGGATCGGCTTCTCCGAATGGAAAATCGGACCCAAGCATGATGTGGCTGGCGTCGACCTTTTCAGCCAGATGTTCGAGAATATCGGGATTGAAAAGCACCGTTTCGTAATAAAACGATCGCAGATAGGTGCTGAAGTCCGCTTTCATCTGGCTGGTCGATCCGCGGCGATACATCCAGTCGAAGCGGCCCGCGTAATAGGGAATGAATCCGCCGCCATGCGCGAAGGCGATCTTGAGATTCGGGCATTCATCCAGCACGCCATCGTAGATCAGCGACGTCTGCGCAAAAGCTTCCTCAAGCGGCTGTCCCAGTGAAATGAGCATGCTGTGACGCTGCAGGCGCGGGTCCGGGTTGCCCGCTGGATGGACGAATACCGGAATATCAAGGGCCTCGGCTTTTTTCCAGAATGGTCGCAGCCGTGCATCGCCCAACTCCATATCATTCACGCGCGAGGCGACGATGACGCCTTTGAGTTTGAGATCGCCGACCAGACGATCCATTTCCGCAATCGCGCTAGCCGTATCCTGCAACGGCACCGAACCGATACCGATCAGACGGTCCGGCGCCTTCGCCACCATATCCGCCACATGATCGTTGTTGAGCCGCTCCAGCCGCAATCCTTCTTCCGCGTCGAGCGCGTAGGTGCATTGATGCAGGATGTTGGGGCTGACGACCTGGATATCGACGCCCATTTTATCCATCGCGCGCAGTCGAACGCCCAGATCGGTCATCGGCTGGATCAATGCGTCGGGAAAGGACCTTACCGCGCCAGTGTTTTCTGCGCTTGCGCGTAATTTACCCAGGACAGACAATTTATACGTCGCGTCAAACACCTCCTGTGTCATGAAGTGAGCGTGGAAATCGATGACGACCGGCTTGCGGCGAGGTCCCCGGGCGGAAGACGGGGCCGGCTTTTCGTTGCTCTTCGCGTCCATGATCGCGCCCCGTCCTTGTGGCGATTGCGTATGTCTTCGGGCTTTTTCGTAACGATGGCGATCCGAAGTGCCGGTGTGGAAATAGTCTATCGATCGACGCCGGCTGCCTCGTCGTGCGTCGCGCCGCGATGCGGCGTGGTCGTTGTGTGGTCCTCGCCAGCACCACGAACGCGGTCCACCAGCGCGAGGGCGTCAGGGGGGAGAGTGTCGGAACGCCAGGCAACGTGTCCGTCCGGACGCACCAGCACCAGCGCGCGCTCATAGAGCGCGCCGACCTCCGGATCTGTAACATTCAGCACCACGAGCGGCACGTCGCGTTGCGAAAAGCCGTGCTCGATAGCTGTCGTCGGGGGTGCTTTGTCGCCGAAACGCAGCAGCGTGAAGCCTGGGCCAAAGACATCGATGGTCGATCGTCCGTCGGACAGCCAGGCGTGCGGCGCGCGGCTTCCGGGATAGGAGGTCTGCGCATAGTCGGAGACTGAATCGGGTGGCGGTGGTGTCCCGTCATCCCAGCAGATCGAAGAGGGCGCGTAACGATAGCCGAGCGCCAAGCCGTCGGTCACGAATTTCCGGGTCATGCCCTTGGATATTCTGTCTCCCATCTCCCGGCGCGCCTTTTCGCCTGCGGGCGTGTCGTCGGCGATTTCCAGCGGCGGCTTTTGGTTGCGATCGTTGGAATTGCTGCTTTCGGCGTGGGATATATTGCGTATGCCGACGGGCCGGCGTTCGCTTTCGTAAGAATCGAGGAGCATCGGGCCGCCCCATCCTGCGAGCACGGCGTGGAGTTTCCAGCCGATATTGGTTGCATCTCCCAGGCCGGTGTTGAGGCCGAGGCCCGATGCAGGGTGGTTGAGATGGGCCGCGTCGCCTGCAAGAAAGATGCGGCTTCCGACGCGATAGGTATCGGCAACGACGTTGCGCGCCGTCCAGCGGCGTACCGACATGATCTCGTGCGGCACATTCTTGCCGACGACTTCCGTAAACAGCCGTTCGGCGTCGACACGATCCGGATCGTCGTAATATTCCTTGCCGCGCACGCCGAAGCGATACAGTTCGCGCCCGTCGAGCGTCACCATGTTGCGCCACAATCCCGTTGGTTCGACGAAGTTGATCAACGCCGCCTTTCCTTTGTCGTGATGAGTCCAGAGCGCCGGCGCACGGACATAAATGCTCAGATGGTAGCCGATATGCGGCGATCCGCTCATGGTGATGCCGAAGGCGCGGCGGATCGGGCTGTGACCGCCGCTGCAATCGATCACATACTGCGCGATGACATGGTGTTGCCTGTCTTGCGTGAGATCGCGCACCGTCGCCACGACATGATCGCCGTCCTCGCGCAGCTCTTCAAACCGCCAGCAGAAACGCAAGTCGATGCTGGGCAGGCTTTGAACATGAGCACACAGGATCGGATCGAGCCAAATCTGATTGCAGCGTTGCGCCTGTTCCGGACTTGTCGCCTGGGCCTTGCGGCCGCCGTGGTTCGGGCGTTCGAGGCGTGCGATTTCGTAGCCGTCGAGGGCGGTACAATAGAGCGCCGTATGCGGGAAATCCTCCGGTGCTGCTGCTTCGCGCACGGCGTCGGCGACGCCCCAGCGGCGCATGAACTCCATTGAACGGGCATTGAGTGCAGTGGCGCGAGGATGGTCCGCTGGCTTGTCGTTTTGCTCGAGGACGAGACATGGCACGCCGCGGCCACCGAGTTCGGACGCCAAAGCGAGGCCGACGGAGCCGCCACCGACAATAAGGACGGGGGTCTCGATCGCGGCGGAGGCCGATGACATGCAAAAGCTCCTTTTTATCCTGGTCGTTCGTCTGAACCGCCAACCGGCATCGGTGCTAGTCCTTGCCGTGGCTCTCAGCTTTCGCACCGGAAGCACCGGTCTTTTTCGGCGAGGCATAAGCGGCCCGCACCTTTTCAACGATATCGGCCGGCGAATGGATCGTCTTGTCGACGATCTGTGCGAGATGGCTACCGGCCATCGGTCTGATGTCGAGGTCGAGCTTCTGCGCCTCTGCTACGAAATCATGATCTTGCATGGTTGCGTCGAAAGCCTTGCGCAATGCGTCGACCCTGTCCTTCGGGACATCGGGCGTCGTGAAGAAGGGGCGGCCAAGCGACACGGCCGACGAAAGAAGGGTCAGGATTTCCCGCTGCTCGGGCGTCTTGGCGACTTCGTACATGAGCGGCACGTTCGGTAACGCCGCTTCCCGCTTCATGCCGGTCTGAAACAGCACGTTCACCTTCCTGTCCTTTATCCAGCCCGGATGTTCCTGCATGATCGCGGACAGGCTGAACCCGGCCCGCGCATTGATCTCGCCGCGCTCCATGGCGAGATCGGCTTCCGGACTGCTGGCATAGCCGGACACGATAGTGAATCTGGTGCCGAGCAGAAGATTCATTGCGTTCGGATAAATATATCCGTTCGAACTGATGCCCGTTGCGCCGGTAACGAGTTCATGAGTCATGACGTCCTGCACCGTCCTGACGCCTGTCGTGTGCCAGGCGACGGTCAGCAGATTGCTCAATCCGGCCGATCCGATCCAATTGAACTTGCTGGCATCGTACTGGGCGGACGAACCGTCGACGACTTGCTGAAGCGGAATTCCATTGTTGACGAGACCGATGAATGTCCCGTCTCGTGCCGCGCGCGCATACATGTATATCGTCGCGCGCTTATGGCCGGCACCCGGCATGTTCTTGACGATGATATCGGGATGGCCTGGGAGATATTTTGGCATGTATCTCGCGACGCTGCGGGCTGTCAGATCGAAGACGCCGCCGACGCCCGTGCTCACGATCATGGTGATCGTCTTGCCTTTGTAGAAATCCTCCACCGGATCCGCTATGGCGGCCTGAAAACAGAATGCGACGCCGGCTGCGGCAGAGACGAAACCCAAACTCACCTTTTTGAACGGGGGCATGTTTCCTCTTCCTGTCAAGCGCGGTTCTGTCGACATCTTTTGTGTCTTGTTTTGTACCGTGCGCGCATTTCCGGCGTCACTTCAGGGCTCGCTGTTGCCGTATTCCTCCTTGAGCAAATCGAGACGACGGAGGACTTCGCGATCGGTGACGACGAAGAGTGTGGCTGTTGCGCTGGTGCTGAAATGACTGATCCAGTTGCCATGCGGCATGCTGAAAATGTCCTTCGCGCCCCATTCGAACGTTTCATCGCCAACATGGCTGACACCGTTGCCTTCGACGACGACGCAGACTGCATTGCTCGTGGTGCGATAGGGGATCGTGTCGGAGCCCGTTTGCAGCCGCGTCATGTGGCAATCCAGGAGTGACATGACCGGTCCGCCCGTCAGCGGGTTCACGTAACGGATTTTGCGCGATCCGTCCCGCGCCAGAGGTGCGGCATCGAGCGCCGCGGCCGATGCCGCTTTGGGATAGCGAAACACAGGCGAATAAGGTTTCGCCGGTGCGGCCAGTTCAGGCACGATATTGGGTACGGCAAAGGCGGCATCGTCCGCGAAGATCGACAGATCCTTCGGCGGCCCCGGTTCGTAAACGGCCGTGCCGAGATACTGGTGAAGGGGAACATCGAGGGCGTCGAACCAGACGATGGGGCCCGTGCCGTTGTGGACGTGTTCGTGCCATGACCAGCTCGGTGTGATGATCAGATCGCCTTCCGCCATCGGGCAGCTTTTGCCGTCGACGATCGTGGTCGCGCCGCCACCCTCGAGCACGAAACGCATGGCATTGGGAACGTGGCGATGCGGACGCGCCGCTTCTCCGGGCATGAGAACCTGAAGACAGGCATTGAGGTTTGTCGTGGTGTTGCGCCCGCCGACCGCATCGGGATTGGTCAAGGCCAGGACGCGGCGCTCGGCATTGGCCATGCTCGTCACCGCGATGGCGTCATCGACCAAAGGCCGCAGCACCTGCCATTTCCAGAGATAACCCTTCGGCACGTTGCGGGAAACGGTATGGACCGCCGTTTCCCAAAGGGGCGTCACCCGCGCATTTCGCCAGCCCTGACGGATTGCGTCGATGGTCTCCGTCCCTTTGTCGGCGGCTCCCATATGGTCCCTCCTGCGCTTTTGCAGCGACCATATCGCGCACACGCCGGACGCAAAAGGAAAAATGCGCCGCGCCAATGAGCGCAGGCGACCATGCCGGTCTTTTAATCAGGAGAAATACGGGCGCGGAGGCGCGTCGCGCATCGCGCCGTTTTCCAGGAATGCCCTAAGCATTCTCTAGGGCATCGGCCATTGACGCACGGCGGACGGCGCCTGCGTCATGTCCGGATTGAAAATTCGGAATGTATTCCGGCCCGCGGCCTTGGCGGCATAAAGAGCCGTGTCGGCTTTCCTGAAAAGCTCCGACGACGTGCTGGCTTCCACGCGCGCGATTCCGATGGAGGCGCTGAGATTGAACATCTGGCTGCCACGGTCGACAGGCTTGCTGATCGCGTGAACGATCTGCCCGGCGATGTCCTCGACCGCGCTTCGATCAAGATGAGATCCTAGTAGTACAGCGAATTCATCTCCGCCGACACGTGCGACGAGTTCGGCCCCGCTGCACACGCTCGCAAGGCGTTGGGAGACTTCTTTCAAACATTCATCACCGCTTGCATGACCGAACGTATCGTTGACGTCCTTGAATCCATCGAGGTCGACGAGCAGGAGCGTGCCACCCGCGTTCCGGTCATCATTGGGCGCGCAGAGATCGGAGAGTTTCGACTGGAACTGGCTGCGGTTGGCCAGCCCGGTCATGACATCGAATTCCGCCAGATATCGCGTTCGCTCCCAGAGAAGTTTTTCCTCTGTGATATCCTGCTTGATCCCGAAGATGCGGGCGGCGACGCCGTTTTCGGATTCGACAGTGGCGGTCAACCGGATCCAGCGGCGGTTTCCCTTCGGCGTCACGATCTCGGCATCCATCGTGAAGCCGGTGCGCTCTTCGATCGCTTTGCTTCTCAGCACGTGCAGCATCTCGGCCGACGCCGGCGTGTAGCAATTCAGAATCTCGTTTCGGTCAAGAGCCGATCCGCGCGGCACGTCGAAGAGATCGTAGGTGCCGCTCGTCCAATGCAATGTATCGCCCGGCAGGTCACATTCCCATACGCCGATCCTGGCGGCTTTCGACGCCCGCTCGAAAATGCTTTGGCTGTGAGCGAGCGAGGCTTCCTGCTGACGGATGTGACAGGCCTGCGCATCCAATTCCATTTTCAGGCGGCTGATCGTGGCGGCATCGCGTTTGCGCGCAGCGATAGACCCGATATCGGCCGTGAGGTCGTGAACGTCAAACCGCGGAAGGGCGCGGGAAAGGCCATTCGGCTCATCAGCCGAGCGAATGCTGTCCTCGAAGTGCAAGGCTTCCGATTGTGTTGAAATCCAGAGGTCTCCGGGCATTTCGAAGTGCTGCCGCTGTCCGTCGCTTTGCATCCTTCGACATTAGGGCCGTCGCCATTAACACTTTCTGTCAATCCGTGCGGCAGACGTGACGAGCGGCCGCCATTCCCCGTGGCGTTGCGGGGATGATTAATGGACGGTGCCGATGGCGTTTAAAATTGAAGTGAGGGCCGCAATGAAGCGGGCATTCGGGACCTTCCGGCGCCGGGAAGGCTGCTCGGGCCGCATTCTCCCCGACATGTGAGGCTTACAATCAGGCTTGGGCCGATTTGAAGGATGCCAGATTGTCGCGGAGAAGGCGCAAAAATTCCTGGGCCGCGCGGCTGACCGGGCGATCGGAGCGCCGGATCAGGAAACGTTCGACGCTCAGGCGTGCGATCCTCTCTCCCCATACCCGCTTTTGTTTGAACAGTTCCGCGTGCGCCGAATAGGGCGCAACGGTGAAGCCGAAGCCCGCTTCCATGAGGTCCTGGATCATCTGATTGGAGCTGGATTCGACGACGATATTCAAGCGTCCGGCGTCCGCGACATAGCGATCGGCCAATGTCCGGATGGTGTTGGCGCGCCGCGGCAACAGCAGCGGCAGGCCGGCGATGGCCGACGGCGTGATCGGGGAGGGCTTGGCGACATCCTTCCTGCCTGGACCGAACAACCAGATCTGCTCCTTGAACAAGGATTCGGCTTTGAGATTGGGTTCGCGCATGCGCGAACTGACGATCGCAAAATCCAGATCGTCGGCGATCACGAGGTCCTTGAGTTCATCGCTGAATCGCTCCTGCAACTGGACGCGAACCTTGCTGTATCGTTTCAGGAACGCTTGCAGCGGCGAGAACAGGAGCAGTTTGGACAGGGCAGGCGGACAGCCGATCCGAAGTTCTCCGGATGGCTCGGACGTGAAATTCGAAACTTCGGCCTGGATCTCGATGAGCGTGCGCAAAATATATTCGGAACGTGAAAGCAGCAGCTCTCCGGCCTTCGTCAGCGCGACGCCACGATGATGTCTGATGAACAATGCGGCGCCGATTTCGGCTTCCAGCATCGCCATTTGTCGGCTGATCGCGGGCTGCGTGATGGCAAGCTCAGCGGACGCTTTTGTCAGGCTCCTGTTGCGCGCAACCGAGCCGAAATACCGGAGCTGTGTGAGATTCATGTGCTAACCTGCGGCAGCAATTACCAACCAATGGAGCGGACCCGGAAGCCATAACAATCCGGTATATGCCGCATAATAAAATTAGAATTGCCTTATAACACCCAGCCTCGTTAATCAGCATACAAAATAAGTCTAGGGAGGATGTCCATGGAGAACCCCAAAGCGAACGGCAAGGTCGCGCTGGTGACGACAGAACGATCAGGGGACGGACGTCCGGCTTTTTCAGCGCCCATGACACGGCGCGAAAGCATGGCCCTTCTCGCGGCCGGCTGTGCGGCGGCTCTGCCGGGGCGCGCTTTCGCCGCCGACAATTTCTATCAGGGCAAGACGATCGAGATCGTCATCGGCTATCCGCCGGCGGGCAGCAACGACATCTATGCCCGGAGGCTGGCGGAGCATCTGCCGCGCTTCATTCCGGGAAACCCGACGATCGTGCCGCGCAACATGCCGGGTGCCGGAAGCCTGACGGCGGCGGCCCACATCTACAATAAAGCGCCCAAGGACGGGACCACGCTCGGCATCATGGCGCCGACGATTCCGCTCGATGAGCGGTTGGGGTCCATTGGCGATCGATTCAAGTCGGCGGAGTTCGGGTGGGTCGGCCGCATCAATTCGCTGGTGAATATCATTTTCGTGCGGGCCGACTCGCTCAAGTCCATCGACGAAGCCTTCACCAAGGAAGCGAGCCTGTCGGCGACGGGCGCGGGCTCGGCTTTGACAATCTATCCCAATGCGCTGAACCATATCGTCGGCACCAAGTTCAAGCTGATCATGGGCTATAAGGGATCCGCGGAAGGCATGCTCGCCGTCGACCGGCATGAAGTCGACGGGCATTGCACCGGCTGGGATACGCTCAAGACCAGCCATCCGGATTGGCTCAAATCGGGCAAGGTTCACCTGCTGGTGCAATTTGCCCTTCAGCGTCACCCAGAACTTCCCGACATTCCGACGGCCGTCGAACTGGCAAAGACGGAAGAGAAGAAGGCATTGATGAGCGCCGTCGTCGGCGCTTCCGAAATCGGAATTTCATTCTTTACGACGCCGGGTGTTCCCGGTGATCGACTGGCCGTGCTGCGGACCGCCTTCACGAACTGCATGAAGGACGAAGCCTTCATCGCCGATCTCAAAAAGCTCAATCTCGGCCTCAGCCCGATGCCGGGGGAGGCCGTGAGCAAGCTCGTTTCGGGCGTCAAAAATGTCCCGGATGCGCTGATCCCCGAACTCAAGCAAGCCTACTCGGTATCTGCGAAAAAATAGCGGCGCGCGATGACGCGTGTGAGCCGCGCTCGAAGGAGTGGAATCATGGCCAAGCAAGCAAAAGAATTCATGACGACGTGGCATACGTCGGAGCGGACTTATCTGCCGCAGTGGGCGATGCGCGACAAATCGAGTCTGATGAATTCGGGCAAGAGCACGAGGGCCGTGCCGATGTTCCGTGCCTTCGACCTGATTGGAGAGCCTAATCAGCAGGTCACGGTATTGTCGAATGACGATCACAAGATCGGCGTCGGCAGTGTGTGCGGCGCAGAGCAGGAATTCCGCCGTCATGTCGACTTCGACACCGTCTATTTCCAGTTCGCGGGCGAGACGGTGATCGAGACGGAGTTCGGCGAATACGTCATGGCCGCCGGCGACCTGATGCACATCCCCGAGGGCATTGCGCATCGGTCCAATGGCACGGCCGACAGCCTGCGCTGGTTTGCTTACGTGAGGGCGCCGTTCACCAGCTTCATGACCAATGATGACGAGGTCAGCCACACCAAGTTCACGATGCGGCGGATCGGTGGCCCTGATTGGAAGATTCCCGCGGACCGCAAGTCGGCCCCGAAAGATCAGGTCGTCGAGCGGATGATCTGCTGGGACGACAAGCCCGATGACGTTTCGCTTTTCACACGCGAATATGCCGACCTCGTGCCGGCAACGAGCACGAGCCCGCGCGAGAAGAAAAGCGGCATCACCAAGCTGCGGGCTTTCGATCTGTTCAAGGAGATCGCCGGAACGAGCGGAGAGCCGAAGCCTGTCTTCCGCGCCAAGCACCTTGAATTGAAGGTTTACAATATCATCGGCGAGCAGTTCGCCTTCCATCGCGCGCTGCGCAGCGAGGAGGTTCGCATCCAATACCGCGGCGATGCGCTGGACATGTCGGAAGTTGGAAACGTCGACACCAAGCCGGGGACGGTTACCGTCATTCCGCGCGGGATCGGGCACAGCGTCATCACCACCCCCGTCGATTGCCCCGATTTTCTGCGGCTGAATTTCTACAGCGAACTGCCGTGGTCGTATCCCAGTGACCTCACGAAGCATCACTTCGACAGTCGTTTCGAACTGACGACCGATGTCGTGACGCCTGCGGCCTGGCGTAAATCGGCCTGAGGCGTTCAAGCGTGCAATAATTTGGACGGCAATCGATCATTGCGAGTGAGCATGGCAACGGAAAAATACGAACCAAGAAAAATTGGCAACAGCTCACTTGCCACCTTTCCCGTTGGACTCGGATGCGCGTCGCTTTCGGGTGCTTACGGACCGGCCGACGAAGCAGCGTCGATCGCCCTGATCCATGATGCGATGGACCGGGGCGTGACGTTCTTCGACACGTCAGACAAATACGGCAATGGTCACAACGAGGATCTGATTGCGAGGGCGGTTGCCGGCCGGCGAGACGCGGTCATCATCGCCACAAAATTCGGCAACATGGCCGGGAAGGACGGCAAGATCGCGGATGGGCGCCCGGACCATGTCGCCGGATATTGTGATGCGAGCCTTCGGCGTCTGAAGACGGATGTCATCGACCTCTACTTCCAGCATCGTATCGACCCGGCCGTTCCAATCGAGGACACGGTGGGCGCGATGGCGCGTCTCGTGGAGCAGGGAAAGGTGCGGGCGTTGGGATTGTGCGAAGCGAGCCCCGCGACGTTGCAGCGTGCCCACGCGGTGCATCCGATCAGCGCGATCCAGAGCGAATATTCGATCCTCTACCGTACCGAGGCCGAGGAAGTGCTGACGACCGCACGGCGGCTCGGCATCAGCTTCGTCGCCTACGCGCCGCTCGGCAGGGGATTGCTGACCGGCGCCGTGCGGCCCGGAACGCTGGACGAAAAAGATACGCGGCTGCGGCATCCGCGCTTTACGCCGGAAAATCTACCGCGCAATCTCGAATTGGTTCAGTGCCTGGAAAAAGTGGCGGCCGATCATGGTTGCACCGCCGGGCAGGTCTCGCTGGCCTGGTTGCTGGCCCAGGGCGAAGACATCATTCCCATACCGGGCACAAAATCGCCGGCGAGGCTGGCGGAAAACGTGGATGCGGCAAAGATCGTTTTGACGTCGGATGAGGTGACCTTCCTGTCGAACGCCATTCCCCCGGGGGCCGCCGCGGGTTTGCGATACCGGGCCGAGCATATGAAGAATATGTACGTCTGACGCGTGCCGATTCCTTGCATCATTAAATCAGCGCCGCGGACTGCGCTGCGAAGAACTGGAGACATGAGACGTGGAAGAGAAAGTTTCGTTTATCTCTGATGGTCTAAAGCTGTCGGGGACGATCAGCGTGCCTGATGGGCTTGAAGCCGGCGAAAAACGCCCGGCGTTCATCGTGCTGCACGGTTTTGGCAGCACGCAGAAAGCGGGGAACGTTCTGGCTCCTTGCGCTTTGCTCAACCGGCTCGGCTATGTCGCGATGCGTTTCGATATGCGCGGATGCGGGGAGAGTGAAGGCGAAAGAGGCAAGCTCATCTGTCTCGAGCAGGTGTCCGATACGCGCAACGCGCTGACCCTGCTGCAATCGAAATCATACATCGACGCGGCGCGCGTCGGCGTCATGGGCAGCAGCTTCGGCGCGGCCGTGGCTGTGTATGCGGCGGGCCTCGACGAGCGGTTCGCGGCTTGCATCTCCGCCTCAGGCTGGGGCGATGGCGCGAAGAAATTCCGGCGTCAGCACAGTGAACCCGGAGCTTATGAGAAATTCCTGAAAATGCTCGATGACGGGCGCGCCTATCGTGAACGCACGGGCAAGTCGATGATGGTGTCGCGTTACGACATCGTGCCGATCCCGCAGAAGCTGCGCGGCCATGTCGTTGAGAAGTCGATCATGGATATGCCGGTCGAGACGGCGCAAAGCATGTACGACTTCCGCGCCGAGGAGATGATCGGCAAGATCAGCCCCCGTCCGGCCCTGCTGCTGCATAGTGCTGTGGATTCCGTTACGCCGACCGAGCAGACCATCAGCATGTTCGAGCGGTCGAAAGCGCCGTGCGAGATGCATCTGTTCTCCGGCACGGACCACTTCATGTTCGCCGAGCGCAACCAGCGCGTCCACGAGGTTGTGACGGCGTGGCTGGGGGCTTTCTTCCCCGTTTCAGGACCTGCGGTGATGGCCGACGCGCACTGATCCAGCGCGCTTCGAAACCTGAATCAAGGAGGACATAGCCGGCCCATCGATAGGTGTCCCACGGGGCTTTCATTGCCGCCCGCGTGAGATATGCTGAAGAAAAATACGATGGTAGGAAGCAAGATGAGGCGTCTTGTTGCGGTTGCGACATTCGTTGCGTCGTTCGCGTTCGTGAGCCCCGTCTTTGCCGGTTCGGATTCCGTCGCTGATTTCTATCGCGGAAAATCGATCAGGTTGCTCATCAGCAGCGGACCCGGCTCCGGTTATGATTCATACGCCCGTCTTCTGGCGCGTCATCTCGGCGATCACATTCCCGGCCATCCGAACTTTATTCCGCAAAACATGCCCGCGGCCGGCGGTGCGGCTTTGCTGAATTCCGCTTACAACAAGGGGCCGTTCGACGGTTCGTTGATCTTTGGATTGCATTTCAATCTGCCGCTCAATCAGGTGATCGGCGGCAAGAGCGTGCACTATGATATCGCCAGGATGAAAGCGATCGGACGTCTGCTCGCGTCGAATGCGGCGACCGGAATTTTTGCAAAATCCAAAACCGGAATCCGCACGCTGGACGATGCCCGTCATCGGGAGGCGGTGATCGGCAGCACCAGCGCGACATCGGTCTCGACGATTTTCCCGACGATCCTCAAAAAAATGGCCGGCGCGAAATTCAAGGTTGTTTCCGGATATGATGATGTCTTTCTCGCAATGGAGCGCGGAGAAATCGATGGATTCGGCTCCTATTCGTACATGACCTTCAAATCCATCCATCCTGACTACCTGACCAAAAAATTATTTTATCCCATCGTTCAATGGGGTGCGGAGCGCGAAGCGGCGTGGCCGGATGTGCCGACCGCGGCCGATATCGCAAAGACCCCTCGCGACAAGCGGGCGATGGAGATCGTGTCGTCCACTTCGGACATCGGGTTTTCGTATTTCATGCCGCCCGGCGTACCGGCGAATCGCGCCAAGGCATTGCAGGATGCGTTTAACGCAATGGTCAAGGATCCCGCATTCCTTGCCGACGCGAAAAAAAGCAATTTATTCCTGCGCACGGCTCAGGCGAAGGAAGTCGAGGAGATCGTCGGAAATGTTCTCACCGCGCCGCCGGATGTGGTCAGCCGCGTTGTTGAGCTTATGAAAGTTGACTAGCGGGACGTCGAGAACGGCGGACGTGATGAAGGGCGAGTAGCGAATAGCCAATCGCGAATAGGCAGCGGATAAACCGCGCGAAATGAGGAACGCTGTGACCATAGAAACGATCCTGCGCGAGAAAATCGCGACCTGCACCCGAATTTTCGCGATGCAGGAATTAATGGGCTTGTTCGGACACATCAGTGCCTATGACCCCGCAACGCAGCGTGTTTACATGTCGCCGAGCATGGGCGTGGAAAAATCGATTGTGCAGGAGGACGATGTTCTCGTCGGCGATTTGAAGGGGGCAGTAATCGAAGGAAGCCAGCGGCTCCCGATCGAGTGGCCGATCCACACAGTGCTGCACGGCCGGCGCAGCGACGCGCTCGCGATTGCGCACCTCCACTCGCCGTATTCGACGCTGTTTTCCATCAGCGATCGAAAATTCCGGCCGGTGACGTTGCAGGGCGCGATCTTCGATGACGGCGTTCCGCTCTATTCAGAGCCGCGGCTCGTCAGAAGCATCTCACAAGGAGAGGATCTTGCGGATGTCATGGGCGATCGCTCCGCGGTGTTTATGCGCGGGCATGGCGTCGTCATCGTTGCGCGGGATGTCGAGCAGATGCTGTATTCGGCGCTCATTCTCGAAGACGAAGCGCGCAAGTCGGTCGATGCCGCTTGTCTGGGCTCGTTCCACTGTCTCGATCATCATGAGTGCGCGGCGTTCGACGGCAAGGCCGAACTCGGCGCGCGTTCGCAGCGAGCGTGGAAGTATTTTGGCCAGCTTGAAAGCCGGTGGGACAAAAACCCGGGTACGGGGCGCGTCGCGTTCGTGTAGCGCGTATTCCAGTTGGATTGATGCGCGGCCCAAAGACGGCTGTCATTCCGGGTTGCGCGTTTTTCACGCGCAGGCCCGAAATCCATAGTCCGGTGGTGATTATGGATTCCGGGTTCGCTCACAAGGGCGCGCGCCCCGGAATGTCACTATGTTGGGTGTATTCAAATCAGACAGAAAAAGCCGGCGGACTGTCTTGTCAGCCCTTGCGGCGCTGTTTCTTCGCTTCCTTGCGTGCACGATAGCGCTCGTCACGGGCGGCTTTCTGCTCGGCGCGCAGCATCTCTTCCAGTTCGGCGTCTTCGGCAGCCTTGCGGGCTGCTGCTGCCTTGGCTTCCTGCTCCGCGATGACCGCCAGCCTGGCCTGTTCGGCGGCTTTTGCCGCAGCCTGGGCCTCGCGGATCTTGCGCTCCTCGGCGCGCTTCTTTTCGCGCGCCTCGCGGGCCTTGACGATCTCGGCGCGGGCCTGTTGTCGCGCAAGCACTTCCGGATCGTTGTCACCCGGGGCATTCTTGAATTTTTCCAAAAGGGCTTTCCGCGCTGCGTCTGCCTGAGCGCGCCGATCCTGAAACGTGTCGTTTTTCATACTGAAGATTCTTGAGTTCCTGGTGCGTGTTGGGGGAGGGCGCGAAAGGCGTCCTGCGGCAGCGGTCCACTGCCCGAAATGAAAGCGGGATGACGCTTCTTTAAAGCGCCGCCGGCTTTCAATCAACTGGCTATCGCCGGCCCCTGTGCCAAGGGGCAAAACCACGGGCGCGGCACCGTTTCCGGGCGGCAAAGCGGGGAACAATGACGGGAACTTGTCGTTAAGCCGGTGCGTGGCTCGGGCAGGCTGGACTTGAGCGGCAACACACGGCGGGAGACCGAAATGACGATTTTGAAATGGGCCCTGATCTTTCTCGTCGTGTCGCTGATCGCGGGGTTGTTCGGTTTTACCGGCCTGTCCGCAGCATCCGCCGATATCGCCCGCATCCTGTTCTACATCTTCGCGGTCATCTTCATCATCCTGCTCATCCTCGGGCTCACGATCTTTCGAGCCTGAAAGGGCGCTGATACCCGCAGCGACACTTCCATTGTGTCGCCGGGCGGCAGTTCGACGGCCACGATCGGGGCGCCGGGGGCAAGCTGCGGCTCCAGCACGTGCATGGTTGTCGTCTGCGCTCAGTTGGGCGCTTCTTTCAAATCATCGGAATCACCTCTAGTCTGCCGACCCGACGCGCAAACGGCAGTCCAATGAGAATGGAAAAACACGAGGGAGAGATACGATGCGGCCGTGGCAGAGGGTGTTCTGTGGTGCGTTGGTTGCCGGTGCGCTATCGCTGGCCCAGCACGGCGCGCGTGCCGAGGATCATCTCAAACTCGCGGTCGGCGCACGCGGGGTCGGCGAAACGTTCGTTCCCGAACTCGGGCAGAAAGCCGGCATCTTCAAGAAATACGGGCTGACGCTCGATATCTTCTACACCCAGGGCGGCGGCGAGACCATGCAGGCGATCATCTCCAACAGCGCGCAGATCGGCGTCGCCATCGGCTTTCTTGGCACGATTGGCGCTTACGCCAAAGGCGCGCCGCTGCGCATCATCGGTTCGACCTTCACCGGCGGCAACCAGTTGTTCTGGTATGTTCGCGCGGACAGTCCGATCAAGTCGCTGAAGGACGTCGCCGGCAAGACGGTGGCCTATTCGACCAACGGCTCCTCGACGCATACCTCGGTGCTGGCGTTGAAGAAATTCACCGGTGTGGATTTCAAGCCGACGGCCACGGGTGCTGCGCCGGGCACGTTGACACAGGTCATGAGCGGCCAGATCGATGTCGGCTGGGCCGGCGCGCCGTTCGGCGTCGAAGCCGTGGAGCAGGGCAAGATCCGCGTGGTGGCCAAGGCTTCGGACGATCCGGAACTCAATCGACAAACGATCCGCTTGTTGGTCGCCAACGCCACGGCGCTGGAGCAGCATCACGATGTGTTCGTGCGTTTCATGCGCGGCTATCGTGAGGCACTGAACTGGGTCTATACGACGCCGGAAGGAATCCGCGCTTATGCGGAATGGGCGAGTATTCCCGAAGCAACAGCCAAGCGCGCGCTCGCCGAATTTTTGCCGCGCACGGCCGTCGATCCCGACCGCATTTCAGGTGTCGATGACGTCATGGCCGATGCGGTGACATTCAAATACATTCCGAAGCCGCTATCGAAGCAGCAGCTTGACACCTTGATTCAGATTCCGGAACGCAAGCAATAATGCCCGATCCGCATGACGGCGCTGCGCGCACCGGCGCATCGGCTCATTCACGCCAATCCGCCACAAGAACGGTCGGCGACGTCACGGTGACAGCCGTCTCGGATGGCGTGCTGAACAGCGGCCACGACGTCATTCTTGGCATCGACAAGGCCGAGAGCGAGCGCCTGACCGGCGTTCCTTACGGGCAGACGCTGCCGCTCGACGTGAACTGCTTCCTGATCCGCCATGATGGCCGCCTGATCCTGAGCGATGTCGGCGCCGGCCACGCCATGGGTCCGACGCTCGGCAAACTTCCTCAGAGCCTGCGTGAGATCGGTGTGGAGCCCGGCGCGATTGACACTATCCTGCTGACGCATCTGCATTCCGATCACTCGCTTGGACTGGTGGACGCCGCGGGGAAGGCCGTGTTTCCCACGGCCGAATTGGTGGTGCACGAGGTGGAGGCGGCGTTCTGGCTCGACCGCGCGCCGCAGGACAGCGATTCCGCGCGCGTTGCGCGCAACACCAAAGCGCAGCGTGCCGCCGTCGCGCCCTACCGTGATCGCATCCGCAGGATCGGCGACGGCGCGGTGCTGCCTAGCATCTCCGCGATCCTGCAGTCGGGCCACACGCCGGGCCACACCAACTGGCTCATTCAGTCGAAAGGGGAGCGTCTGCTGCTGTGGGGCGACATTGTTCACCTGGCTACCGTGCAGATGCCGCGTCCGGACGCCGGCTTGGTGTTCGACGTCGATCCACAGATGGCGCGACAGACGCGCGAGCATGTGTTTGATTGGACGGCGAGGGAACGCCTCTGCGTTGCCGGTGCGCATCTTGGTTACCCCGGCTTCGGATACGTGGATCGCGCGGGCCGGGGCTTTGCTTTCGCGCCGGCCTAGCGATCGGCGCGTCGGAATTGATGCGTGGACCATGCCCGATGGTCGAAAGAAAAGGCGGCCACCGTAGTGACCGCCGCGGCTGAAGTGCCGTTTCTTGCGTCTCAGAGATTTTTATTGACGGAATCTTTCACCGCATTTTTTGTGTCGCCCACGGCCTTCTGGGCGTCGCCCTTGATTTCCTGAGCCTTGCCCTCGGTCTGCAACTTCGCATCGCCGGTCACTTTGCCAATGCCCTGTTTCACATTGCCAACAGCTTCGTTCGCAAGGCCTTTGATCTTGTCCGATGTACCGCTCATGAGTGAACTCCAATGTTGGAATGAACTTGTGGTTCAGAAACGAACAGTGGAGACAGGTTGTTCCGTTCTGTCGTGAACGTGATGCTGGCGCTGCATCATTCGGGTACCGTTAGTCATGTACGTGGCGGAATCTGGATCAACGTGTCGAGTTGCGTCTTGCTCAAAGGCTTGTCGAGAAATTTCAGCTTTATGCCGTCATCCATGATTCCTTCGAGACCGCTGATCTTGTCAAACTGCATGCCCGCGCGAGTCTGGTATTTTTCGGCGGTGAGCTTGACGATCGATTCTGGAATTTTGTTGCGCTGACTGTAGAGCGTGAAGGCCCGGGGATCGGTGAACAGCCAGGTCAGCGCTTCGCGATAGGCGGCGACGAAGCGCAGATAAACATCCTTGCGCTGTTCGATGAGGCGCGTGTTGACGACCTGCACGCGCACCGTCTGGTCGCGCATCGAGGCGATGTCGTTGCCGCTGGCGATGATGCGGATTTTTCCGTCCTGCACTTCCTTCAGGCCGAACGGCGCAACCGACCAGCCGATGTCGATCTGTCCCGACATCACCTGCGTCAGTGTCGAAGGCAGGCCGCCCGTCGCCGTCGGTCTTGCCTTGATGCCTTCCTCGGAAACGAAGGCGCGCACGACGCTGTGGCTCGTCGCGCCGTTGGTGGAGTAGGCGATGGTGTTGGCGGCAGTCGTGTCCTTGAGCGACTTGATCGGCGAATCCGCTTTCACGTACCAGAAGATGTCGCCCATGCCGGTGAAGCTGCCGCCAAAAATGCGCACCGGCGCACCGCGCACGAAAGCGCGCATGACGCCGACCGTGCCGATCCCGATGCCGATATCGGCGGCGCCGGAGATCGTTGTCTGGAGTGTTTCGGCAGCGCCCTGCGTCCCGAAATTTTCGAGCACGAGGCCGTGCTTTTTGAAGATGCCGGCTTCCTGGCCGAGGATCGGCGGCTGCTGCGCCCATGCCTCCATCTGTCCGATCGCGAGCTTGAGCGTGTCGTCCGCGCGGACGAGGCCGCTGCCGCCGAGCAGCATAAGGACGGCCGCAACCGTGCGTGTGATGAATCCGGATCGAAGCATGATGTCGCCCCCGCTTTTATGATTTTTCTTGATTGCTCTCCTTGACGCTCCAGCCGCAACGCGACCGGCATCGCCGCACCGACTATAGCGCCCCGGAGCGTGTGACGCAGCGGGTCATTAACCCGTCGTCAACCATAACCAAAGCTTGCCGGAACGCTTCAACTTGTCTGCGGCTTGTGTTGGCAGGAACAGAAGGGAATACCGGCGATGATCAAGGAACTCGAAATTTATACGCCGAACCTGCGCGGCGCGGCGGTGACCGTCGAAAATCAAATCCACGGGATCTTCAAGCTTTCGACGCGGAAGCCGAATCCTTTGACAACCCCAAAAGGCAAAGCCGCAGGCGGACAGAATGCAAACGCAGCCGCGCCGTCTTCGCATGCGGCTGGCTGGCTGCACCGGCCGCGCGATTGATCAAGGCTCGCCCGTCGCGCGCTATGAACTGCCGATCAAGATGCCGGCGAGGAACACCAGCGCGCCACCGACCATGACCTGAAATGCCGCGGTCAGGAACGTCGTGTCCATGTAGCGCCAGCGGATCCACGAGATCACCGCCAGCTCCACGAGCACGATCAGGCACGCGATCGCGGTGGCGGTCCAGAAATCCGGAATGAGGTAGGGCAGGCTGTGGCCGAGACCGCCGATGGCCGTCATCGTGCCGCACACGATGCCGCGAATCCACGGCGTTCCACGTCCGGTGAGCGAGCCATCGTCGGACAGCGCCTCCGCAAAGCCCATAGAAATGCCCGCGCCGACGGACGCCGCCATGCCGACGAGAAACGTCTGCCACGTCTGGTGTGTGGCGAAGGCGGCGGCAAACAGCGGCGCCAGCGTCGAGACCGAGCCGTCCATGAGCCCGGCAAGGCCCGGCTGCACATATTGCAACACGAACACGCGGCGCGATGTCTCGTCTTCCTTGGCACGGGCTTTCTTGGTGAGGATCCTTTCGTCGAGTTCCTGCGCCAGCGTTTCGTGTTTTTCTTCGGCGTCGGCGAGTTCGGTCAGCAGCTTGCGGACATTGATGTCGCGCGCCGACTCGGCCGCGCGGTGATAGAAATGCGCGGCTTCGTATTCCATTTCGGCGGCATGTTTACGCACCTCGTCGAGGCCGAGAGGGCGCATCAGCCACAGCGGCTTCTTGCGGATGAACCCGCGCACATCCTGGCGCCGGATCAGCGGCAGGTAGTCGCCGAATTTCTCCTTGTAGAGATCAAATAGCATTGTGCGGTGCTGCGCTTCTTCCTCCGCCATGCCATCGAATATTTTTGCGGACGACTCATATTGGCCGCGTAAGCCTTCGGCAAAGCCCCGATAGATTCGGCTATCCTCGTCTTCGTTGGAAATCGCGAGCGCCAAAACCTCCTGCTCGGTCAATTCGGAAAATCGCTTCACTGAAACCTCTCTGAAAACCCGCCATCTTCTATATTGGAATAATTCCAAACAACAAAGCCTCTTGGAAGGAGAGAAGATTGTCCTTTAGTTGTAAAGCTTTAGCGGCGTGACCGGTGTGCAGAAACTGTTGCACGCCTGGTCCCGGCCGCTGCGCAGGGTCTTGCATCTGTATTGGCGGTTCCAGCGGCCGATGACGCTCGGCGTGCGCGGCGCCGTCTTCGATGGCGCGGGCTGCGTGTTCCTCGTCAAGCATTCCTACGTGCCGGGCTGGCATTTCCCCGGTGGCGGGGTGGAAGCCGGTGAGCCGCTGGAGCAGGCGCTGGCGCGCGAACTGATGGAGGAGGGCGCTATTGCCGTCGCGGGCAGGCCGGCGCTGCATGGCGTCTATTTCAACCGCAAGACGTCATCGCGCGATCACGTGGCGCTGTTCGTCGTGCGCGCCTTTCGGCAGGAGCGCGTACCGGTCGCGGATCGCGAGATCGTCGCACACGGATTTTTTCCGGTGGACGCGTTGCCCGAAGGAACGACGACGGCGACGCGCGCGCGGCTTGGCGAGATTTTGAACGGCGCGCCCGCCTCGCAGGATTGGTGAAGAGCGTGAGCATTTTGAATCGCCTCGCATCACGTGTTCCTCGTCATTCCGGGGCGCGAGCGTTTCGCGAGCGAGCCCGGAATCCATAATCACCGTTTGACCTATTTCGAGGCATCGTACCCGCATCAGTCCTTGATATGTCGTACCCGCGAAAGCGGGTACCCAGCACTTTTTAGCGTCTTGTGCAGGAAGGGCTGGATGCCCGCTTTCGCGGGCATGACAATGGAGGCGCGTGAAGAACGCGCATCCCGGAATGACAGGGATGACCTAATTGGATCATGCCTTAGCCGCCGCGATTATGCGGCGCGGAGAAATCAAGCTGCGGTCCCAGCGGCACGATGCCTGTCGGATTGATCGTCGGGTGGCTGCCGTAATAGTGATTCTTGATGTGGGTGAAATCCACAGTCTGCGCGATTCCCGCCACCTGATAGAGCGCGCGCGTATAGTTCGACAGGTTTGGATAATCGACGATGCGGCGCTGGTTGCATTTGAAGTGGCCGTTATAGACCGCATCGAACCGGATCAGCGTCGTGAACAATCGCCAGTCGGCTTCGGTCATCGTGTCGCCGGCGAGATAGCGCCGCTCGCCGAGCAGCGCTTCGACCGTGTCGAGGGTTTCGAACAGTTTTGTGAAGGCCTCTTCGTAGGCCTCCTGCGTGGTCGCAAAGCCCGCACGATAGACACCGTTATTGATGGCCGAATAGACAAGATCGTTGACGCGGTCGATCTCGGTGCGCAGGGCGGCCGGATAATAATCGGTCTTGCGGTCGGTGAAGGCATCGAAGGCCGAATTGAACATGCGAATGATTTCGGAGGATTCGTTGTTGACGATCATCCCGCGCTGCCTGTCCCACAGTACCGGAACGGTGACGCGGCCGGTGAAATGCGGATCGTGCTTCAGGTAGATATCGGCGAGCTTGTCGGCGCCGTTGACGGCATCGCCGCTCGATCCGGTGGCGCGGTCAAAAGTCCAGCCTACCTTGCTCATGTGCCAGGAGGTGACCGACAGCGAGATCGCCGCCTCAAGCGATTTCAACACGCGCAGGACAAGCGTGCGCGAGGCCCAGGGACAGGCGAGAGAGACGTAGAGGTGATAGCGGCCCGGCTCGGCCTTGAAGCCGCCGTCACCTGATGGGCCTGCCGCACCATCCGCCGTCACCCAGTTGCGAATGCTCGCCGGCTGGCGTTCGAAGCGACCCCTGGTCTCGGCCGTGTCGTACCACTTGTCCTGCCACACGCCATCCACGAGCAGTCCCATTCCTTCACTCCCATAAAAATGCAGGTGGTCGATCGATCAGGTTCGTGATGTTAACCGGATGCAATCCAAAATCACCGTGATCACCGGTGATTGCCCCGAGACCATGGACCGCGACCGTGCGAGATGCTAATCGCGCGGACGGAACACCTCATGACCGACCTGTCCATCACCATAACGCCGGAAACCGAAGCGGACGCCCTGGCAATCGACCGGCTGCACGAACGCACGTTCGGGCCCGGCCGTTTTGCGCGTACGGCCTTCCGCATCCGCGAGGCGATTACGCACCGGCGCGATCTGTCGTTCACCGCGCGGATCGGCACGCTGCTGGTCGGCTCCGTTCGCCTCTCGACCATCCGGATCGGAGAGACGCCGGCGTTGCTGCTCGGGCCGCTGACTGTCGAGCCGCCGTTCCGGGGGCGCGGCATCGGCCATGCGCTGATCGAGCGTGCCTTGCAGGAGGCGCGGGAGAAGGGCCACGAGCTGGTCGTGCTGGTTGGTGATGAACCCTATTACGGCCGTTTCGGCTTCAAGCGCGTTCCCAAGGGAGCCGTCACGATGCCGGGGCCTGTCGATCCGCAGCGCCTGCTGATCGCCGAACTCGCGCCCGGTGCCGCCACTGTCCGCGGCGCGATTGCGCCCGACTGGGACACGCCAGAGGGCCGCTCGGCTTAAATCCGCCCCCGATTGTCTGGTCTTCGGCACAGAGCGGACTCGCAGCACCACCCGGTCAGCGTCCCTCGCGCGCCCAGGTGAGAGCGAGACTGCCGATCAGCAGCAGCAGGCCGAGGATGCCGGCAAAAATCGGCAGCACGCCGATGCCGCGCACGACGCTCGCCTCGCGCATTTTCAGCCCGATCCAGTCGGCGCCGTGATAGGTGTCGGCCGAGCGCACCGGCAGCACGCGCGGCACGCCGCTGGTGAAGCGGCTGTCGAGACGGCGCACGTCGCCGCCGGTCGCCTTGGCAAGAGGTTCAAGCGTCTCCGTGGACGAGGTCACTTGCGCGAACTCCCGCGGATTGGCCGGACCGACGCTGACCAGGGCGGTGAGCTTGCCGTCGGTCGCGCGCCACAGTCCGAGTTCATCGGCTTCGATGCTGGAATTCCACAGGCCCGGCTTGTCGGCATTGAGCTTGAGCGTGCGCTCCTTGCCGGACGGCGAGGTGAGGGTGACGTCGTCTGCGCTGTCCGCCATGGTCTGGCGTGTGATGGTCAGCGTCTTGCCGTGCACGGTGGCGCGCAACGCTTCTTCTTCGAGTTCGGGCTGCTTCATCAGCCAGTGCGACAGGCGGCGCAAAAGATCGAGATGCGGACCGCCGCCTTCATAACCGCGCGCCCACAGCCATATCTGGTCGGCAAGCAGCAGCGCGACGCGGCCTTCGCCTTCGCGCGACAGCACCAGCAGCGGTTTTTTGTCCGGCCCCTGCATCACGGTGGTGCCGTGCGCATGCTCGGTATCGACGACGCGGAAGAAGCGACTCCAATGCGGCGGATCGCTTTGGGAGCCTTCGAGACCGCGGGTGACCGGATGCCGCTTTCCGGCGTCCGAGAGGCGCGCGAAGAACGGCTCATTCGTCACCGAGCCGGTCGGTTCGGCCGGCAGGATCGCATCGAGCGGCGTATGCCACAGGCTGGTTTGGCTGGCATAGTCGGGGCCGGCGGCGATGAGCACCGCGCCGCCGTTCTTCACATAGCGCGCGATGTTGTCGAAATAGAGCGTCGGCAGAACGCCCTGGCGGGCGTAGCGGTCGAAGATGATGAGCTGGAAATCGTGGATCTTCTGCTGGAAGAGTTCACGGGTCGGGAAGGCGATCAGCGACAGTTCGTTGATCGGCGTGCCGTCCTGCTTTTCCGGCGGCCGCAAAATCGTGAAATGCACGAGATCGACGCTGGCGTCGGATTTGAGCAGATTACGCCATGTGCGTTCGCCCACATGCGGCTCGCCCGAAACGAGCAGCACGCGCAGCTTGTCGCGCACGCCGTCGATGGAGACGACCGCGCGGTTGTTGACCGGCGTCAGCTCGCCGGCGAGCGGTGAGGCTTCGATCTCGACGATGTTGGGACCGGCATGCGGGATCGGCACGTCCACATCGACCTGCCGGCCGGGCACGACACGCCGCGTCTCGACCTCTTCTCCGTCGCGACGCACGGTGATCTGCGCTGTGCCGTCCGTCCCACCCTCATCTTCGACGCGGAAAGCGACTGTTTGCGTCTGGCCGACGATGCCGAAGCGCGGCGTGGTCACCAGCACCACGCGGCGGTCGCGTTCATTGGTATTGCCGGTGATCAGCGCATGCACCGGCGCATTGAAGCCGAGCGATCCCGCGTCGGGCGGGATGTCATGCACGCGGCCATCGGTGACGAAGATCGCGCCGGCGACCCGGTCGGGCGGCACATCGGCAAGGGCTGCGTTCAGCGCCGAGAAGAGTTTTGTGCCATCGGTCTCGCCGTCGGCCTGCCCGGCTTCAACTACGCGGACCTGCAGGTTCGGGATATGTCCGAGCTTTTCGGCAAGCGCCGCGCGCGCGGCGTCCGTCTGCTTCTGCCGGTCGCCGAAATTCTGGCTCGCGCTTTTATCGATGACGACGACGGCGACGGAGGGCAGGCCTTCGCGGTCCTCACGCGTGAACGAGGGATTGGCGAGCGCGAGGATCATCAGCAGCAGCGCCAGCATGCGAACGAAAGCGCCGCGCGTGCGCCCGATGACGAGCAAAGCGGAGATGACGAGCGCGACCGCTAGTCCCGCCCAGATCAGCGGCAGCGGCACGAGCGGAGCGAAGGCAATTCCAAGATTCAACGCGTTACTCCTGCGGACCGGATCATCTACTGACCCAGCCGTTCGAGCAGGGCCGGAACGTGGACCTGGTCGGCCTTGTAATTGCCGGTCAGCGTGTACATCACGATGTTCACCCCGGCGCGGAAGGCGTATTCGCGCTGGCGCGGTTCGCCGGGCGACAGTGGCAGCATCGCCTGGCCGTCGCTGCGGATCGCCCAGGCGCCGGCCAGATCGTTCGACGTGATGATGATCGACGAAACGCCATCGCCGGCGCGGGCCGGCCGTTCGGCTGCCTGCTCGTCATTGGCCGGCGGCAACGCTTCCACCCACAACTGGCCGTTGTCGAAGCGGCCGGGAAAATCCTTGAGCAGGAAGAACGTCTTCGTCAGCACGTGATCGCGCGGCACCGGCTCGAGTTCGGGAATGTCGAGCGAGGAGAGGATAGACCGCAGCGCGACCATGCCCGGACCCTGGGTGTCGCCGCCGGGACCGGGCGGGGCTTCACCGGCGTCACGCGTATCGAACAGCACTGTACCGCCCTGTTTCATGAAGGCGTCGATCTTGTCGAGTGCCTGCTGTGTCGGCCGCTGCGCCGACGGCACGATCGGCCAATAGATCAGCGGGAAGAAGGCCAACTCATCATGCGCCGGATCGACGGCGATGGGATCGCCCGCTTCGAGCGCCGTGCGTTGGGCCAGGAACATCGTCAACCCTTCGAGCCCGGCCTTGGTGACGCGGTCGACCTCTGCGTCGCCGGTGACGACATAGGCGAGGTGCGTCTGCTCGGTGGCCTTCATTGCGAATTGGGTCTCGGCGGCCGTCTGCTGCGTGGACTGCGGCGTCTGCGTCGCTTTAGGGGGCTGCGTCGGCCTGGGGGTCTGTGCCATCGCGGCAGGCGTCAAAGTCAACAGCAACGCCGCCGACAGAATCCCGATCGCGATGATTGCCGACGCCGGCCTGCGCCGGTTCGCCAGCCGCGCGATCCCGCCGGCCAGCCAGAATACGATTATCGCGTCGAGCAGCAGCAACGCGAGCGCTGCCGCGAGCACCGGACCGCGCAGATCCTGCGGTTCTCCCGCCTGATAGGGCTGGCGTGGCCCCTTGAGAGCCGAGACGTCGAGCGGCGCCAACGTATCGTTTCGCGTCAGTGTGTTCACGGCGACGAGGCCTTCCGGTGGTCCGTAAAATCCCGGCGGGTGCTCCGCCGTCGCATGAGCGGCGTAGTCGGTCGCGATCGGGCGCGCGTTGGGCGGTGGCGGTCCGAAGGCGCCAAAACCGTCGAGGATGCGCGTCGGCGGTACGACCTCCTGTGCGTTCTCCGACGTCTGCTTGGATTTGTCTGTCGCGGTCTCATGGGTGCCGGAGAGAGCGACGACGCGCTTGAGCATATCGACAAACGCGCCGGAGAGCGGCAGGTTCGACCAGCGCGTATCGGCTGTGACGTGGAACAGCACGACCATGCCCTTGCCGCGCTTTTCGCCGGTCACGAGCGGCGTGCCGTCGGCAAGCGTCGCCCAGGTCCGGTCGATCAACTCGGCGTTCGGCTCGGCAAGCACTTGCCGGTTGACCGTGACGTCGTCCGGAATAGGCATGCCGGCGAAGGGACCATTGGCGGGAAATCCTGTCAGCGCTTGCGGCTGGTCCCAGCTCAAACTTCCGCCTAGCGTGCGGTCGCCGCGGCGCAGCGTCACCGGCAACAAATCGTCGGTCGTCATTGCCGCGAGCCGCGGACCGGCAAAACGCACGAGCACGCCGCCGTCCTCGACCCATTTGATGAGCTTGGCGCTGGCGTTGCCAGGGAGGTTGCCGACATCCGCGAGGATGATCATCGACAGGTTCTGGTCGACGAAGTGGCCGATCGCCTGCGCCGGTCCGGTTGCATCGGCCTGCCGTACATCGGCGAACGGATTGAGCGCACGTGTCAGGTAATAGGTCGGGGCGAGGAGCGGCTGCGCGGTGTCGGCCGACGCGCCGGAGATGATGCCGACCGCGCGTCGCCGCCAGCGCTTGTCGAGCAGTTGCACGGCGCCGGCCGAGCGTTCGGAAACGATTTCAAGGCGCGCCATGTCGTTGCGGATTTCCACCGGCAGATCGAACTGTGCGGTGGTCTGCGTATCGGTGGCCTTGAGCGTGAACGGCGCATCGCCGAGCGGAAGGCCCTTGAGATCGAGGCCGCGCACGACGCTGCTTTCCTGCGCGCCGGCCGTTGCGCGGATCACCTTGACGGTGAGCGCGCCGGCCGCATTTTCGGCTTCGGCGAGCGCATGCGCAGGCGCCACGCCGCCGGTCACGATGGTGATTTCGCGATTCCCCAGCGCGCCTGCGAGGCCGTTCACGAAGTCCTGTCCCTTGCCGAGATCAACGCCATCGGACAACCAGATCAGCGACAGGTTCGGTGTCGCGTTGACCAGACGGCTGATCATCGGCAGCGCATCGGCGCGTTCGACGCCATAGGGTTTCGGCTGCATGTGCTGGACGCGCACGCGCGCCGCGCCTGCAGTCTCGATCGAAACGTCGCGGATCGGTTCGGACAAGGGAATGATCGCAACGCCGCGATTGTCGCTTTCGGCGCGTGCGATGATGTCGTTGGCCGTGCGGACGCGCGCATCCCAGGTCGATGCCGCGGTCCATCCGTCGTCGATAAGCAGCGCGATCGGCGCCGAGCCGCCCGATTGCGCTGCGCCCGGATTCCACATCGGCCCTGCGGCCGCGAGAATGACCAGCGCCGCCAGCACGAGCCGCAGCAGCGTCAGCCACCACGGCGTGCGCGACGGCGTCTCTTCCTTTGGCGCGATCTCGAACAACAGCCGCGTTGGCGCAAAGCGCACACGGTGTGGACGCGGCGGAATGAGGCGCAGCAGCCACCACAGCACAGGCAGGCCGAGCAGGCCAAGCAGCACCAGCGGCTGGGCAAATCCAAGTGCGAGTCCGGGGATCATGATGACCCCCCTAGCGCGCCGGGTGCGATCTGTCCCGTGACGAAGCGGCGGCCAGAGGCGGCCACGTCGGGGCGCGCGCCCATGCGGGCATGCAGCGCCAGCAGCAATTCGCTCGCCGGACGATCGGTGCGGTGGATGGCAAAACTCCAGCCGAGGCGGTCGGTCTCGGCGCGCAGCCGGTCGCGATGCCGCGCGACCAGTGTTTCGTAATCGGCGCGCCAGGTTTCGGCGCGGCCGGCGGTGATCGCTCCGGCGCCTTCCGGCTCGATGAATTCGACGCGGCCGGTGAAGGGAAACGTTTCTTCCGCCGGATCGACGATCTGCACGACGTGGCCATTTGCACCCGTCGCCGACAATTGGTTGAGCGTCCGCAGCACGTCGGCGGTCGGCGCCCATAGATCGGAGAGGACCACGATTTCAGCGAGCGGCGAGGGCGAGAAGGCCGCCGGCAGGCTCGGCCGCTCCTGCGTGTCGTGGATGATGGCTTGCGCCAGTTTGTCGACGACGTTGCGGTTCGAACTCGGACGCATCAGTCCGGGCACGCCGACACGCTCGCCGCCTTGCACCAACACTTCCGCAAGCGCAAAGGTCACGACGAGACAACGTTCGAGTTTCGTCGGCATGCCGTTGCGATAGGTGAAATCCATCGACGGCGAACGGTCCGGCCAGATCCAGACCGTGTGTGCGGCCTCCCATTCGCGCTCGCGCACATAAAGATGTTCGTCGCGCGCCGAGCGGCGCCAGTCGACGCGCTGCGCTGGCTCGCCCATGACGAAGCGCCGATACTGCCAGAAATTCTCGCCCGAACCGGCACGACGGCGCCCATGCAATCCATGCAGGATGGTCGACGCGACCCGGCGCGCTTCGAGGATCAGACGCGGGATCGAGGCCGCAAGCGTCCGCGCTTCGCCGATAGCCGGGGCGACGGTCTTTTGTTCAGCGTTCACGGGCGGCGCAGCGTTCGCCATTACTGACTATCCAAGGCCTTACCCAAGCCGCGCTTTGAGGCGTCCGATCACGGCATCGACCGTCTCGCCTTCCGCGCGCGCGGCGAAGGTGAGCGCCATGCGATGTTTCAGCACCGGTTCGGCGAGCGACACCACATCGTCGACCGAAGGCGCGAAACGGCCGTCGAGCAACGCGCGGGCGCGCACGGCCAGCATCAGTGCCTGGCTGGCGCGCGGACCCGGACCCCAGGCGACGAGCTTGGCGATATCAGTGGACGCTTCCATCGGACGCGCCGAGCGCACCAAAGTGAGGATCGCTTCGACGACCGACTCGCCGACTGGCAGACGACGGACGAGACGCTGCGCGGCAAGAAGATCGTCTGCCGTCATCGCAGCTTTGGCGCGAACGTCTTCTGCGCCGGTGGTTTCGAACAGGATGCGGCGCTCGGCATCCTTGTCGGGATAATCGACGTCAATTTGCATCAGGAAGCGATCGAGTTGCGCTTCGGGCAGGGGGTAGGTCCCTTCCTGCTCAAGCGGGTTTTGCGTTGCCAGCACGTGGAACGGACGCGGCAGATCATGGCGTGCGCCGGCGACCGTCACATGCTGTTCCTGCATCGCTTGCAGCAGCGCACTTTGCGTACGCGGGCTGGCGCGGTTGATCTCGTCGGCCATCAGCAGTTGGGCGAACACGGGACCGGTGATGAAGCGGAAACTGCGCTTGCCGGCGGTGCTCTCTTCCAGCACTTCGGCGCCGAGGATGTCGGACGGCATCAGGTCGGGTGTAAACTGAATACGCCGCGCATCGAGCCCGAGCGCCGTTCCCATGGTTTCGACGAGTTTGGTCTTGGCCAGACCCGGCACGCCGACGAGCAAGCCGTGGCCACCGGACAGGATGGTCACGAGAGCATGTTCGACCACTTGCTCCTGGCCGAAAATGACGGTTCCGATGGCCGACTTCGCCGCCGCGATGTGCACTGCGCTCGATTCTGCGGCGCGCACGACAATATCCTCGATCCGGTCTAGACCTTCTCCGCCCGCCGCTCCACCTGCCGCCATCTGGTACTCCATCTTCTCAAGGGAAACTCGCGTCCTTCTCCGGACGTCGCCTCGCCGCCGCGCAAACACGTGCCATCGTGGTATGCAAGGACCGCACCGTGCACGCACCGACTCCGCGGTCTTTCTCAGCGTTGATCATGAGCATACGCTGAGTGGCCTTGCCGCACCATCAGTTCAAGGCGCGCGACAAACGATTAGCTCCGGATAAACATGGCAAAGAAAGGGCTTTCCTCCCCGGCCGGCTCCGGCTCTCGAAAGGGTGACCTGGACGGCGTGCTGCGCGAGGCGCGGGCAGCCGGCGTGCGGGGGATTCCGCCTGTCCATTTGTGGACTCCGCCCTATTGCGGGGAGATCGACATGCGGATCGCGATCGACGGAACCTGGTTTTATCAAGGCACGCCGATCGGCCGGCCTGCGCTGGTCAAGCTGTTCGCGTCGGTGCTGAAGGTCGAGGACGGACGGCATTACCTCGTCACGCCGGTGGAAAAATGCGGAATCGTCGTTGAGGATGCGCCGTTGCTGGCGGTGGCGATGGAACTGGATCAGGACGAAGCCGGGCAGCGGCTGCGCTTTCGCACCAATGTCGACGACGCCATCGATTGCGGGCCGGATCATGCGCTGCGTTTCGAACCGGAGGAGGGCACCGGCGGCCTCAAGCCCTATCTGCATGTCCGTCGCGGACTGTGGGCGAAAGTCACGCGCGCGCTGTTCTATGACCTCGTCGCGCTCGGCGAGGAGCGGGTCGTGGATGGCGTGGACATGTTTGGCGTGGCGTCCGGCGGCACGTTTTTCGCCATGGCGCGTGCCGATACATTAGAGGATAACGCAGCCGATCGAGCGCCGCTGCAAACCGGATCGGAGCGAAACACCAGCACATGACGACGCAAACGTCCGACACCGCGCCCCGCATCCTTTCGGCCGCCACGCTGTTTGCGCGTGGTCGCGAACGCCTGACGCGTGAGGTGCCCATGGGTCTGACCGATCCGGATCACATTCCGGCGCGCGGCGATCACGAGACCGATGCGCATATGCTCAAGGTCGCCGCGGTGCGTCCGATCCGGCCGGCGGCGGTGCTGGTGCCGATCATCGATCATCCCGAGCCAACGGTGCTGCTGACGCAACGCACGGCGCATCTGCCCGACCACGCCGGGCAAATCTCTTTTCCCGGCGGAAAGATCGAGCCGGATGACGCCGATCCAGGCGCGGCTGCATTGCGTGAGGCGCATGAGGAAGTCGGCCTCGACGGCGCCTTCATCGAGCCGATCGGTTATCTCGATCTCTATCTGACGACTCAGGGCTATCGCATCGTGCCGCTGCTGGCGCGCATCGAGCCAGGATTTACCCTCACCTTGAACGCCGATGAAGTCGACAACGTCTTCGAAGTGCCGCTTGAATTCCTGATGAAACCCGACAATCACCAGATGCACAGCCGCGAATGGAACGGTACGATCCGTACCTATTACGCCATGCCGTTCGGTGAACGTTACATCTGGGGCGTGACGGCGGGCATTTTGCGAAATCTTTACGAGCGCATTTATCGTGATTGACCGGATGGCGCTCCGCCTGCGCCGGCAGACGCGACACTGTTGCCCATCACATGGCTTTTCAAACGCCGGCTGGTACCGGAAGATAGGGCGCCATGCAGGCCGTGAGTCCATGATCCGCCCTTTTGCCATCGAAGTTGTTCTCTTCGTCGCGCCGTTTGTCTTCTACGCCGTCTTTCTGTGGGCGCGGAACGCAGGCGTGCTCGATCCGGATTCGTGGCCGACCCGAACGGTCGTATGGCTGACGGGTGTTGCGTTGGTGCTGGTTGCCATCAGTCTTACACTGCTCGCGCATTTCAGCGGTGCGCCGCCGCATTCGCGTTACACGCCGGCGCACATTGAGAACGGCGTGCTCGTTCCGGGAAAAGAAGAATGACCGGGCGGACACCGATGACGTCTCACGCCAATCCATTCCGCACGGAGCGCAGCGTCGCCGGCCAGGACTGGTGGCGAAGCCGCACGCTCAAAGCCATTCTCGCGGCGCTCGATCGCGACGGGGAAGAAGCCCGCGTCGTCGGCGGCGCGATCCGCAATGCACTGTTCGGCCTGCCGCCGGGCGACATCGACATTGCAACCACCGCAACGCCGGACGTGGTGACCGAACGCATCGTCGCGGCCGGCTTCAAGGTGGCCAAGACCGGAATCGAGCACGGCACCGTGACAGCGGTAGCAAACGGCCGCCCGTTCGAGATCACGACCTTGCGTACGGATGTGGAGACGTTCGGCCGCAAGGCGACGGTGCGCTTCGGCCGCGACTGGCGGGCGGATGCCGAACGGCGCGACTTCACCATGAACGCGCTGTCGGCCGATCGCGACGGGCAGGTGCATGACTATACCGGCGGCCTCGCCGATCTCGATGCCCGCCTCGTGCGTTTCATCGGCGAGCCGGCGCAGCGGATCGCGGAAGATTATTTGCGCATTCTGCGTTTCTTCCGCTTCCACGCGGCTTATGGCGAAGGCGAGCCGGATCGTGCTGGCATCGCGGCCTGTATTGCCGCGCGGCATGGCCTGTCGCAGCTTTCGCGCGAACGGGTGCGGATGGAATTGCTGAAGCTGCTGGTGGCGCGCCGCGCGGCAGCGGTGGTGCGGGTGATGACCGATGGCGGCATCATGCAGGATGTGCTTGGCGGCGTTGCCTACATCGCCCATCTCGACGCGATGGTCGCGATCGAGCACGCGTTGATGCGCGAGGCCGATGCCATGCGGCGGCTGGCTGCGTTGTCGGTGTGGATCGTTGAGGACGCTGAGCGCCTGTCGCTACGCTTGCGCTTGAGTGGCGCTGAAACGAAGACACTTGTCGTCATGGCCGACGGCTGGTGGCGGATCACGCGTGCGCAAAGCGAGACGGACGCGCGCGCGCTTCTCTATGCGACAGGGCCGGACGGCTATTGCAACCGGACGCTGCTGGCGTGGGCGCGTGCGGGAGATGCCGCGGACGATGCGGCATGGTCGCATCTCGTCCGTCTGCCGGAGCGATGGACCGCGCCAGTTTTTCCGCTCAAGGGCGCGGACCTGATTGCGCGTGGTGTGGTGAAGGGGCGGGCGCTCGGAAAAGCTTTGCGTCATGCGGAAGCCGCCTGGATCGCGTCAGATTTCTCCGACGATCGTGATGTGATTGCCCGGATGGCCGACGATGCGGCGCATCTGCATACGCGCCGCTGATCGATCGCTTCTCAAACAGAGGCCCTGTTATGCGCCGTTGGGGCGCGAAGAATCTGGACGCCCTTCGCCTTCTGGCGTAGGTCGGTGGCCGTCCTTTCGGCTGGCGTTCTCAATTTGCCTCATGTTTTTGAAAACATATCGATCCTGCAACTGCTGCTCGTTGCGGGTGTCGCGCTATTCGCCTCGATTGTCGGTGGCGTCGCCGGCTATGGCAGCGGGGCCCTCTTGCCGCTGGTGCTGGTCCCTTTGATCGGGGCCGAACCGGTCGTGCCGATTCTCAGCCTGTCGGCGCTGACGACGAATATCAGCCGTTCGATCGCGTTCAGGAAATACATCCAGCCGCGCCGCGTCGTCATCGTCGTCGTGATGGCTGTGCCGACCTGCCTGATTGGCGCCTATGTCTATACGCAGCTTACGAGTTTCGGCGCGCTGATCGTGATCGGATCGATGCTGTGCCTGACGGTGCCGCTGCGGCGCTACATGAAGCACATCGATCTCAGCCTCGGGGATCGCGGTCTTGCCGTTGGCGCTTTTGGCTACGGATTTCTCGGCGGCGGCACGACCGGGGCCGGCGTGATCATTTTGTCGCTGCTGATGGCGACGGGCCTCGAAGGCGCGGCCGTTATTGCGACGGACGCTACGCTGTCGATTGCCATCGGCGTGACGAAGGTTTCAGTCTTCGGCGTGCGCGGCGCGATCAATGCGCAAGTACTCGCGTTCGGAGTCCTCATCGCGTCCACGGCGTTGCCGGGCGCTTTCCTGGCGCGCAAATTCGTCGAAGCGTTGCCTATGCACGTGCACACGACAATTCTCGACGTCATGGTCGTTATCGGCGGCCTGACGATGATCGTGTCGGCGTTTACGATGTGATGCCGTTGTGTGATGCCGTTTAATGGAGCGGCGACGCCAGCAGCACTTCGGTGATGTCCTTGCTGGTCTTGTTGTCCACGACAGCGAAGGCCAATCCCTTGCGCTTCCATTCCCTCAATTCATCGACGGAGACATAGCGCGCGCTGGCGGTGTCATAGAGCCTGGCGCGAGCGTAGCGTTTGACCAGAACGGGCGGGATTTCGAGATCTGCACGCATGAGGACACCTCATTGCTGACTGCATATCCTGCAATACTAGCCCTTTTGCCGCCCTTCGGACAGGGCGCTCACGGCCATTTCACCAGCGGCGGCAGCGACGACAGGATGGAGTCGACATTGCCGCCGGTGCGCAGGCCAAAGATCGTGCCGCGGTCGTAGAGCAGGTTGAACTCCACATAGCGGCCACGCCGGACAAGCTGTTCGTCGCGGTCGGCATCGGTGAACGGCGCGGCGAAGTTCCTGCGCACGAGTTCCGGATAAATGCGCAGCAGGGCACGGCCGACATCCTGCGTGAAAGCGAAGTCCGCATCCCAGTCGCCGGTGTCCTGCCAGTCATAGAAAATGCCGCCGATGCCGCGCGGTTCGTTGCGATGCTTGAGGTGGAAATAGGTGTCGCACCACGCCTTGTATTTGTCATAGGGCGCAATCGCCGCGTGCGCGTCGCAAGCCTGTTTCATGGCGTCATGGAACGCCTGGGTGTCGGGGTCGTCCTGGGTGCGGCGGCGGTCGAGGACGGGCGTAAGATCGGCGCCGCCGCCGAACCAGGCGCGCGTCGTCACGACATGGCGCGTGTTCATATGCACGGCCGGCACATTCGGATTCCACGGATGAATGATCAGCGAAATGCCGGAGGCCCAGAAGCGCGGATCGTCCTCAGCGCCTGGAATGTCCTTGCGGAACTCGGGCGCGAACTCGCCGTGGACGGTGGAGCAATGCACCCCGGCTTTTTCGAAAACCCGTCCATGCAGAATCGACATCACGCCGCCGCCGCCCGGCTTGTCGGAGTGGTCCGCGCGCTGCCACGGGCTGCGTGCAAATCGCCCGGCCGATTCGTTGCCACGTGGCGCGTCCGCCGGCAGCGTGTCCTCGACGGCCTCGAGCGCGGCGCAGATCTGGTCGCGCAGCGATTCGAACCAGGCGCGGGCACTGGCCTTGTGTGTTTCGAGCGTCGCGGGATCGGGGAGAGGGGACGACATGAACAAGACCTTATCCGAAGGTGAAGCCGTTCGTCTGCCGCAGGGCTTCGCCGAGCACCATCGCACAGGTCATCGCCACGTTGATCGAGCGCAGGCCCGGCCGCATCGGCACCGTCAGGCGCACCGACGCTTCGTCATGAACCGCGTCCGGCACCCCGGCCGATTCGCGGCCAAGCAGCAGAATGTCCGTATCGTCGAAGATATGCTGCGTGAAGGGCTGCGTTGCGCGGGTCGTCAACAGAATCAGCCGGCCCGCGTCAGCCTGGCGCCATTCCCGGAAGTGCGTCCACGAGTCATGGCGCACGACCGACACCTGATCGAGATAATCCATGCCGGCACGGCGGAAGGCGCGGTCGCTCACCGGAAAGCCGGCCGGTTCGATGATATGGGCTTCGACGCCGAGGCAGGCACAGAGCCGCAGGATGGCCCCGGTATTTTGCGGGATATCCGGCTGGTAAAGCGCGATCCGGAGGGGCATCGGCGTCTCGTTCGTACTGGACCGGTGTTTCAGGGCGAAACGGGGCGCGGCGATCCCCGTGACGATCCGATCATGCGGCGCATTCCTGCGCCCGGTTATTGCGGCTATGACTGCGGCTAAGACTGCGACATGGCTGGATTGATAGAACGAATTCACGTTCCCCGTGGCCTGAGGCGATAGCGGGCTTGCACTCTGACAGCAAGGGTGCCAATAGAACCTCGCCGGATTGCGCTGACCGCTGACCAGCGGCACTGGCGGCCGGTCCGCCCGCTGAACCCTGGGTTTTCCAATACACCCCGGTCCCCCGCGCGGGTCGGCTCATCGCCATGCGAGGGAAAGGACGAAAACCCGTGGCAACAACGTCTTCGGCCGAGCCAACGCGCCGTGATTTTCTATTCATTGCAACGGGTGCAGTTGCGGGCGTAGGCGCCGCCGCCGCGCTTGTTCCGCTCATTGCACAGATGAACCCTGACGCATCGACGATCGCTGCTGGTGCGCCGATCGAGGTCGATCTGTCGCCGGTCGCCGAAGGGCAGGGCATCAAGGTGTTCTGGCGCGGCAAGCCGATCTACATCAATCACCGGACGAGGAAAGAGATCGACGAGGCCAAGGCCGTCAACGTGTCCGAGTTGCGCGATCCCGCGACCGACGCCGAGCGGACCAAGGCAGGCCACGATCAATGGCTCGTCGTCATCGGCATCTGCACCCATCTTGGCTGCATTCCGCTCGATCACGCCGGAAACTATGACGGCTTCTTCTGCCCGTGCCACGGTTCGCAATACGATTCGGCCGGCCGCATCCGTCAGGGACCCGCGCCTCTCAATCTCTATCTCCCACCCTATGCCTTTCTTACTGACACCAAAATCAAGATCGGCTGATCTTTTTTGGGCATCGTGAAGGTTCGACCATGAGCGGACAATCGACGTACCAGCCGCAGGGCCGGTTTATGCAATGGATGGAGCGGCGGCTGCCAATCGGCGGCCTCATCCATTCCTCTTTCGTTTCCTATCCGACCCCGCGCAACCTCAATTACTGGTGGACGTTCGGCGGCATTCTCAGCTTCATGCTCGGTGTGCAGATCATCACCGGCGTCGTGCTGGCGATGCATTACACGCCCAACACCGAACTGGCGTTCAAGTCGGTCGAAGGCATCATGCGCGATGTCAATTACGGCTGGCTGCTGCGCTATATCCACGCCAACGGCGCGTCGATGTTCTTCCTTGCCGGCTACATCCATTTGTTCCGCGGCATGTATTACGGCTCCTACAAGGAGCCGCGCGAGGTGCTGTGGATCCTCGGCGTGATCCTGCTGCTGTTGATGATCGCGACCGGCTTCATGGGCTATGTGCTGCCCTGGGGTCAGATGAGCTTCTGGGCCGCGACCGTGATCACCAATCTGTTCTCCGCCATACCGGTGGTCGGCGACTCCATCGTGAGCTGGCTGTGGGGCGGCTATTCGGTCGGCAATCCGACGCTCAACCGCTTCTTCTCGCTGCATTACCTGTTGCCGTTCGTCATTGCCGGCGTCGTCGTGCTGCATGTCTGGGCGCTGCATGTGGCGGGCCAGAACAATCCGACCGGCATCGAGCCGAAGAGCGATCGCGACACCGTGCCGTTCACGCCTTATGCGACGCTCAAGGATGCGTTCGGTCTGGGAGTGTTCTGTCTGGTGTTCGCCTGGTTCGTCTTCTACGTGCCGAACTATCTTGGCCACTCCGACAATTACATCCCGGCCAACCCGGCGGTGACGCCGTCGGAAATCGTGCCCGAATGGTACTACCTGCCGTTCTACGCGATCCTGCGCGCCATCCCGAATAAACTGTTCGGTGTGCTCGGCCTGGTGTCGGCGATTGCGATCATGGCTTTCCTGCCCTGGCTCGACACCTCGGCGGTGAGGTCGGCACGCTACCGCCCGCTCTATCGCCAGTTTTTCTGGGTGTTCGTCATTGTCGCCGTCGGTCTCGGCTACCTCGGTTCGCAGCCGGCGACGGGGGCCTACGTGATCATCGCGCGCATCTTCACCGCGTATTATTTCGCGCACTTCCTCATCATTCTTCCGATCCTCGGTCTGGTCGAAAGGACGAAACCACTCCCCAACTCGATTACGGAGTCGGTTCTCGGGGACAAGGTTGCCGTGCCGGTCGCGACGACCGGCGTGCGGTAAGGGCAGGGCCATGACAATGATCTCGAAAAAAATCGCCCGTACCATCATTCTCGGGGCCGCGATCTCGCTCGCAAGCTCGGTCTGCGTGTTCGCGCAGGACGCAAACGAGACGCCGACCCCGCCGCGGCAATCATGGTCGTTTTCCGGACCGTTCGGCACGTTCGATCAGGGGCAGCTTCAGCGTGGCCTCAAGGTTTACAAAGAGGTCTGCTCCAACTGTCATAGCCTGGACTACATCAGCTTCCGCAATCTCGCCGATCCCGGTGGTCCGGGTTACAGCGTGAAGCAGGCGGAATCGCTGGCGGCTGGCTATCAGATCAAGGACGGACCGAACGAAAAGGGCGAGATGTTCGAACGCCCCGGACGTCTGGCCGACCACTTTCCCTCGCCGTTTCCAAATGAAGCGACAGCCAAGGCGACCTACGGGATTGCCCCGCCGGATCTTTCCGTGATGGCCAAGGCGCGCGGCTACGAGCGCGGCTTCCCCTGGTTCGTGTTCGACCTCTTCACCCAGTTCCAGGAAGAGGGACCGGATTACATCCACGCCATCCTCACCGGCTTCACCGATCCGCCGAAGGATTTCAAGGTCGTGGAAGGCAAGCACTACAACAAGTATTTCCCGGGCCATAACATCTCGATGCCGCCGCCGCTGTCGGATGGTCAGGTCGTCTATGACGACGGGACCAAGGGCACGGTCGACCAGTATGCCAAGGATGTCACCGCCTTCCTGACCTGGGCCTCCGAGCCGACGATGGAAGCGCGCAAGCGCATCGGCCTGCAGGTGATGATCTTCCTGCTGGTCCTGTCGGGCCTGCTGTACTTCACCAAGAAGCGCGTGTGGTCGGCGGTGCACTGAACCCCGATTGACAAGCGATGACGCGATTCAAAGAGCCTCGTTACGAGGCTCTTTGCATGTCCGGCCCGTGCATCCGTCTCTTTGCATTTTGGATGTGGCTGCGATAAACGCGACCGGCGACGACAAGATCATTTTCGCATTTTCGGCTTTGGCGACAGGGGCGGCGGACGATCATGACAAAGGCTGTGCTTGGCATCATTGGCGGCTCCGGCATCTATGATTTGCCGGGACTGGAGAACGTGCGCGAAAAGGCCGTGGCGAGCCCGTGGGGCGAACCATCCGCGCCGCTGCGTTTCGGTGAGGTCGCCGGCCTTCCGGTGATTTTTCTCCCGCGTCACGGCAACGGCCACGTGCTGTCGCCTTCCGACATCAATTACCGCGCCAATATCGACGCCATGAAGCGGGCGGGCGTGACCGACATTCTCTCGGTGTCGGCTTGCGGTTCGTTCAAGGAAGAACTGCCACCCGGCACATTCGTGATCGTCGATCAGTTCGTCGACCGCACTCACAAGCGCGAAAGTTCTTTCTTCGGCAAAGGCTGCGTCGCCCATGTCTCGATGGCGCATCCGGTGTCGCCGCGTCTGCCGGTGCATATCAAGGCGGCGGCGCAGGCGGAGGATATCGCGATCGTCCATGGTGGGACGTATGTGTGCATGGAAGGGCCGCAATTCTCATCGCTGGCCGAAAGCCTGACCTACAAGCAGCTTGGCTATTCGGTGATCGGCATGACCAACATGCCGGAGGCGAAACTCGCGCGCGAGGCGGAGATTTGCTACGCGACGGTGGCCATGGTGACGGACTTCGATTGCTGGCATCCCGACCATGACGCCGTCACGGTGCAGGATGTGATCAAGGTGCTGCTTGGCAATGCGGAAAAAGCCAAGCGTCTGGTGGGGCGTCTTGCCCGCGATTTTCCCCGCGAACACGAGCCCTGTCCAATCGGTTCCGACCGCTGCCTGGATACGGCGCTGATCACAGCGCCGGAGGCGCGCGATCCAGGGCTGCTGAAGAAGCTCGATGCTGTTGCCGGTCGGGTGATCTCACGATAGCCTTCCTTTCGGGACGGTTGCTGATCAACCCGGAAGGTGGAATGGTCCGTCGTGTCATCCCAAAATGGTTCGCCCGCGCGGCCGGATAAGCCCCCACGGCCGTCCGATTTTTTGCTGCTGATCGGATTTGTCGCGCCAATCTTTCTGAGCGCATCGCTTCTTTTCGTCGTCCAGCCGCTTTTCGCAAAAGTCGTTCTGCCGCGCCTCGGTGGATCGCCGGCCGTGTGGTCCGTGGCGATGGTGTTCTTCCAATCGGTGCTTTTCGCCGGTTATGCATATGCGCATCTGCTCACGCGCATCGCGGCGGGACGTCCGTCGGTTATCATCCATCTCGTCCTTATGGTTGTCGCGACCGTGGCGCTCCCGCTCGGCGTGGCTGAAGGCTGGGGAGAGCCGCCGCAGCGAGCGCAGGCGCTGTGGCTGCTGGGTCTTTTCACGACCTCGATCGGGCTGCCTTTCTTCGCGCTCTCCGCAAACGGTCCTTTGCTGCAGGCATGGTTCGCGCGGACCGGCCATCCTGACGCGCGCGATCCGTATTTTCTTTATGCCGCGAGCAATGTCGGCAGCTTCCTTGCCTTGCTTTCCTATCCCTTCGCGATCGAGCCGTTGACGCGTCTCGGCCAGCAGACGCAAGTCTGGTCGGTCGGGTTTTTCGTCCTTATCGCCCTGATCGGCGGCGCCGGCGCGCTGCTTTGGTTCTCCCCCAATGCGCTTCCCGCCGCAGGCGAAGGCGAGGAGCCGGCACCACCGCGCTGGCGCGACTGCGCCATCTGGGTTGCGCTCGCGGCCGTGCCCTCGGGCCTGCTCATCGCGATTACGGCGCATATTTCGACAGACGTCGCGGCTTCGCCGTTCCTTTGGGTGATGCCGCTCGCGCTCTATCTCGCGACCTTCGTGCTGGTGTTCCAGAAACGGCCGGTCATTCCCCACAAAGTCGTTGAACTGCTGCAACCGACCGCGGTGATGATACTCGTTGCCTTCTTCGCTTTTGACTGGTCGCGCTACACCTTCTCCGCCATCGCCGCGAATGTCGGCGCGTTCTTCGTAATGGCGATGCTCTGCCACGGAGAACTCGCCGCGCGACGGCCGCCCCCGCGTTACCTGACCGCTTTCTATATGTGGATGTCGCTTGGCGGTGTGATCGGCGGCATCATGGCCGGTCTCGTTGCGCTGCAAGTGTTCTCGTGGGTAGCGGAATATCCGCTGCTGATTATCGCGGCGATCCTTTGCCTTCCGACACTCGCCTTGCGGCGCGGTCCGCTGGATCTTGCTTTCTGGGTCATGGCTGCGGCCGGGCTCATCTATCTGTTCTGGCCGTATTTCACCGCCGGCAATACCGATCTCGCCACCAAGACGTTCCAGATCAGCATCGTTGCGATGCTCGCGATTGCCATGCTGGTGCAGCGTGACGCGTTGAAATTCGCCGCCACGATCGCGGGAATTTTTGCTTTCGCTCTGGTCTTCGGCGCCGACGCCGGCAATTACACTTTTATCCGCAGCTTTTTCGGCGTGTACAAGATCGTTGACAGTGATGGCGGGATGTACCGCACCCTCAAGCACGGCACGACTGAACACGGCGCGCAATATATACGCACGGCCTCTGGCGATTGGGTGACCGGGCGGCCGGAGCCGCTGACTTATTATTTCAAGGAATCGCCGCTCGGGCAGGCGGCTATCGCGACGCGCGAGAAGAAAAATGGACCGGTCCATACCGCCGTCGTCGGTCTCGGCACCGGCACCATGGCCTGTTACGATCGGCCCGGCGACAAGCTCGACTATTACGAGATCGACGTCAGCGTCGTGCGCATCGCGAAAGAATATTTCAGCTACCTGGCCGAATGTGCACCGCACGCCAACCTGATCCTCGGCGATGCACGGCTGACTCTCGCCAAGGCCGAGGATGGCAAATACGACATGATCGTGCTCGACGCCTTCACGTCGGATGCGATTCCTGTCCATCTCGTGACGAAAGAAGCAATGGCGATTTATGCGAAAAAGCTTGCGCCGGACGGTGTCATCTTCGTGCATGTTTCCAACAGGCACATGGATCTCGGCCCGGTCGTCGCCGGCATCGCCGCAGCCAACGGCCTCGTCGCGCGCGAAAGCGATTCCAGCGATGGCACCGACGACTCGCTGCACAAATACAGTTCCACTGTCGTCGCCGTCGCGCGCAAGGATGAGGACTTTGGCCCACTGCTGGAGTCCGGCGACTGGATCGAGAAAAAAGCCGATGAGGCCCAATGGGTCTGGACCGACGACTACTCCAATGTCCTCGGTGCGATGCTCAATCGGTGATCGCTCCCCGGTGGGGACCGCGAACCTGTCGAAAAAAGCACGTAAAATCGCCGCCCCGCGGCCGACCCGGTGGCCATGACGCGTCCAAAGCTTTATGCCTGTGCCACCTGTTCCCGGCCGCCGGCCTTTTCTGGACCCTGCAGCGATGACCACCGTTGAATTCGAGAACTATCTCCAAAACGCCATCCGCGCGATTCCGGATTATCCCAAGCCCGGGATCATCTTCCGCGACATCACCACCTTGCTTGGCGATGCGCGCGCCTTCCGCCGCGCGGTCGATGAGATGGTGCAGCCATGGGCCGGTTCGAAGATCGACAAGGTCGCGGGCATCGAAGCCCGCGGCTTCATTCTCGGCGGCGCGATCGCGCATCAGGTGTCGGCCGGATTCATTCCGATCCGCAAGAAAGGCAAACTGCCGCACAAGCGCGTCAGCATCGCCTATTCGCTGGAATACGGCGTCGACGAAATGGAGATGCACGAGGACGCAGTCGTCAAAGGCGAACGCGTCATCCTCGTCGACGATCTCATCGCGACCGGCGGCACCGCCGAAGGCGCGGTGAAATTGCTGCGCCAGATGGGCGCCGACGTGCTTGCCGCCTGCTTCGTCATCGATCTGCCGGAACTCGGCGGCGCCGACAAGATCCGCAAGCTCGATGTTCCGGTGCGCACGCTGATCTCATTCGAGGGCCATTGAGCAGCTTTTATTTGCGGCCCCATCGTCCGCCGAGCGGGGGCAGCCCCGGCAGGAACGGTTTTCCGGAGGCGTCTTGCGTGTCAGAGCTTTGCGACTGACCGGGCGCTGCCGGTGGCCCTGATTGCGGCACATCGGAGTGCGGTCCCCACGGGCCAGCCGGCGGAGTCTGTGCCGGACCATCGGTGCCCGGCGTGTCACCCCAAGGTCCGGATCGGGATCCGGATTGCGGCGGTGAGGCGGGGGCGTCGCCCCACGGTCCGTCAGTCGCATTGCCAGATGAATCCGTCAGTCGTCCGCCGTCGGAATCTCCGTCTTCCGGCAATGCCAACGGCCCCGGATCGTGGCCGCCGGCGTTGCGCACCAGCGCTTCCACCCGCGCCTCGACCGAAGGATGGGTGGCGAACAGGTTGGCGAATTCCTCGCGCGGATTGTCGATGCACATTTCCATGACCGCGGAATTGGCGGTCGGCAATTCGCTGTGGCCCTCGATCTTGCGCAGGGCGGAAATCATCGCGTCCGGATTCTTCGTCAGTTCGACGGAGCCGGCGTCCGCAAGATATTCGCGTGTGCGCGACAGCGCGAAGCGGATCACGATCGACAGCACCCAGGCCACGACGACGATGACAAGCGCGATGACGACGGCGATGCCGCCTGCGCCACCGCCGCGACGATCGTCGCTGCTGCGCGAGCGGCCGCCGCCCCAATAAAACGAGCCCTGAAAGAACAGCCGGAAGACCATTTCGCCGAAGAACGAAATGACGCCGGCAATGACGACGGCAATCACCAGCATGCGCACGTCGCCGTTGCGGATGTGGGTGAGTTCGTGGCCGAGCACGGCCTCGACTTCCTGATCGTTGAGACTGTCGAGCAACCCCTGCGTCACCGAAATGGAATACTGCTTCTCGTTCAACCCGGTGGCGAAGGCGTTGAGCGCTTCGTCGTCCATCACCTTGAGTTTCGGCATCGGGATGCCGCGTGAGATGCAAAGGTTTTCCAGAAGGTTGTAGAGGCGCGGCTGTTCGGCGCGGGTCACTTCGTGACCGCCGGTCATGGCGTCGATCATCGACTGGTGGAATTTGTAGGCGATGGCGATCCAGATCAGCGCGCCGATGGTGGCGAAAGGCGCCGCCTTGAGGAAATCGTAATTCGCCGCGCGCATGAGCCGGTCGAGCGGCGCATTCGTCGATAGGCCTTCGGCGGCCAGCGCACCGGCATAGACCAGCGCATAGACGAGCAGGAACAGGCCGATCAGCAGGACAACCGAGCGGCGTCTGTTCGACTGGATATGCGTATAGAGGCCGTAAGCGGCCATGATGCTCGGCCCTCAGCCGCCCGCGTTTATGTTAGAACTTTACTGACGGCGCTTGTTCGAGTTGCGGCCGGTCTTCGCCGAGATCGAAGAACGGCTTCTGGGTGAAGCCGAGCGCGCTGGCAAACAGGGCCGCCGGCATTTGCTGGATGCTCGTATTGTATTCCTGCACGGCATTGTTGAAGAAGCGGCGCGAGGCGGCGAGCTTGTTCTCGATGTCCGACAGTTCGTTCTGCAACTGCTGGAAATTCTGGTTGGCCTTGAGGTCAGGATAGGATTCTGACAAGGCGAACAATTGCCGTAGCGCGCCGGAGAGCTGGTTTTCCGCCGCAACCTGCTGGCCGGGACCTTGTCCCTGCACGGCGATGGCGGCGTTGCGCGCGCGCACGACCTCTTCGAGCGTTCCGCGCTCATGCGCGGCATAGCCCTTCACGGTCTCGACGAGATTGGGAATGAGGTCGTGCCGCTGTTTGAGCTGCACGTCGATATCGGCAAACGACTGATTGACCCGCTGCGACATTGCAACGAGGCCGTTGTAGATCATAAATCCCCAAACAATGAACGCGCCGACGACGCCAAGCAAAATCATGGTGGAGGTGGACATGCTCTGTCTCCAAAAATTCGTCTGGGTCAGTCTAACCCAGAAAACGGGAACAGTGCACAAGGCGAGCGCTTCCGCCCACAGTCACGCGTTCTCTTGCGCATTCGGTGTTGGCGTTACGGGAGGCACGCTGGCGCGTGAAGGCACCAACGGCAGGGCTTTGCCTTGACGGATCAAATAGAGGGCGTTGACGCGATCTATCCCGGGCGACCAGCTCGGCCAGTCGAAAGCTTCAGCAATCGGGGAATGTGGGTGGCGTCTGGAGAGGCTGGCAGGGGCACCGCAGACAGCAGGGGTGCAGACATAAGGAAACCCCAGGCGGGGGGAGGCCTGGGGTCCTTATAACCAGACGGCTGTTCGGGGGGTGGGGGAGCCGCCCGGCTGGCTGTCTTAACAACTTGCCGCCGCGGAGTTCGTTCCTGCCACCCGAAGAAATTTTTAACACCTGTGAATTTTTATTATTTTCATTATTTATCAATGGCTTGATGGAAATTTTTCGTTCCGTGAGGGGTCCTGTCTGAAAATATATCCAATCCAAGGCCGCATTTTCCCAACGCTGGGGAGGGGGTCCGCGCACGCCGGCGTCCAGGTTTGACGACGCAAATCCCATGCTATCTGCCCGCCACCGGATCCGGCCAAAGGCCGGCCCGATGATAAACTCCAGCGGGCATCCAGTTCTTCGCCGTTACGTCGAGGTGATGAAAAAAGTGCTGGGTACCCGCTTTCGCGGGTACGACAACTGGGCAGTACAGCGGCGGGTACGACAATTGGGCAGTGCGGCGAATGCAGTACAGCGAATGACGACTGCGCTTTAATTCAAGTCAGGCCGAATGCTCAGCCCGCTTCGCGGAAGCTCGCGGCGGTGTCGAGATCGACCGAGACGAGTTGCGACACGCCGCGTTCGGCCATGGTGACGCCGAACAGGCGGTTCATCCGCGCCATGGTGATGGGGTTGTGCGTGATGATGACGAAACGCGTATCGGTGGAGGACGTCATTTCGCCGAGCAGGTCGCAGAAGCGTTCGACGTTGTGATCGTCGAGCGGCGCGTCCACTTCGTCCAGCACGCAGATCGGCGCCGGATTGGTGAGGAACACCGCGAAGATCAGCGCCAGCGCGGTGAGCGCCTGCTCGCCACCTGACAGCAGCGACAATGTCTGCGGTTTTTTGCCGGGAGGCTTTGCCAGAATTTCGAGGCCGGCTTCGAGCGGATCGTCACTCTCGATGAGTTGCAGCTCCGCCGTGCCGCCGCCGAACAGTCCCGTGAACAGACGCTGGAAGTGGCCGTTGACCGTTTCGAACGAGGACAACAGGCGTTCGCGCGCTTCCTTGTTCAGGCTCTGGATGCCGCTGCGCAGCTTGCGGATCGCTTCAATGAGGTCGTCGCGTTCGGTGGTCAGCGTCGTGTGCTGGGTTTCGACCTCGCGCAGCTCTTCCTCCGCGCGCAGATTGACCGCGCCGAGCCGCTCGCGTTCGCGGCGCAGCTTTTCGAGATCGGCCTCGATCGTGTCGACATGCGGCATCTCCGCGCCGGGCTCCAGCGCGGCGAGCGCCAGCGCTTCCGCCGGTTCGATCTCGAGCAAGTCGCGGATTTCCTGGCTGACGTCGGTCAGGCGGCGCTTGGCTGCCTCGAAACGCTCTTCGGCGCGCACGGCGTCTTCACGGGCAGCACTCATGGCTTCGAGCGCCGCGCGCGCCGCGCGATCGGCGATGGCAAGCGCCTCTTCGGCGGCTGCGAGACGATCGGCGGCCGCACGGCGATTTTGCTCCGCGCCTTCGATCTCGCTGATCAGGGCGACGCGCTTTTCCTGGAACAGTTGCGGCGCGTCGTCGAGGCTGGCGCGCTCGGTGCGGGCTTCTTCGATGCGCGCGTCGAGCGTCGTGAGTTGCGCGCCCGCGCCGGTCTTGCGTTCCGTCCACGCCTGCGTCTCGACCGCGATCGCCTGCAAGCGCTTGCTCGCCAGTTCTCCTTCGCGCGCGATCGCCTGCGCCTCGGCGCGTGCTTCGCTCAACTGCGCACGATCGTCTTCGATTTTCGCGCGGATGGAGGCGAGCTTGCGTTCGGTCTCGCTCGTCGGCTCGCGCAGGGACTCCAGTTCGGCTGCCGCGATCTCCCGCGCCGCCTTGGATTCGTCACGGCTGGTCGTGAGGCGGGCATTGGCCTCGGTCAATGCCGAGAGACGCGCGGCGTTGCGGTTGGCCTCACGTTCGGCCGCGCCGAATTTTTCACGCGCGGCATCGGCGCCGCGTTGCGCGTCGCGCGCATCCTGTCGTGATTTCGTTTCGGCTTCGGCGGCGGCAGCAACCGCGCCGCGCGCTTCCTCAACCGCACGCTTGCGCGTTTCGAGTTCCGCATGGGCGTCTTCGAGTTCGGCCTGGATATCGGCGAGCCGGCTGCGTTCGGCGAGCCGCCGCGCGGCGCCGGTCGGCGCGTGGGCCGAGGCGGCAAAACCATCCCAGCGCCAGACGTCGCCTTCGAGCGACACCAGCCGCTGGCCGGGCTTGAGCAGCTTGCACAGGTCGGGTCCTGCGGTGCGCGAGACGATGCCGATCTGGGTGAGGCGGCGGGCGAGTTCCGGCGATCCGGAAACATGCTGCGACAGCGGCTCGGCGCCTTCCGGCAATGCCGGATCGGACGGGTCGATGTCGGACCCTTGCCAGCGCATCGGCGAAGACGGATCAACCGGCGCGTCGAGTTCGTCGCCGAGCGCCGCGCCGATGGCTGTCTCGTAGCCCTTGTCAACGGTCAGCGCATCCATCACCGGAGGCCACAGGCTCTTGGTATCGACGGCCAGAAGCTTCGAGAGTGTCTTGGCTTCGGTCTCGAGCCGTTGCACGCGGCGTTCGCTGTCGGCGAGGGGCGTGCGCGCCGCCTCCATGGACTCGCGCGCGGTGCGGTGCGCCACTTCGGTCGACGCCATCCGGGTTTCGGCGTGCGCGATCGCGGCCTGCGCCTCTTCGACGGCGGCTGCGAGCGTCGCGAGATCGGGACCGCTGGCTGCTTCCAACGCGGTGCGTTCGGAGGCGATTGTTGCAATCTCCGCCTCGACGCGGCTGATGCGACCTTCGCTCTCGCGCGCGGCGCGCTCGTGCTGGTTGCGTTGCGCGGTGAGCGCGGCCAACGCCGCGGTGATTTCGCCGAATTGCTTTTCCGCTTCCGAGACGACCGCTGCAGCGGCCGTGACGCGTTCGTCGACACCGCTGCGCTTGACGGCGTTTTCCTGCACTTCCTGCCGGAGCGTGGCTTCTTCCGCTGCAAGACTTGTGAGTGCCGCTTCGGCATCCGCCGCGCGCTGGCGTTCACGCTCGCCATCCTGCCCGAGTTGGACGAGCCGCAGATCGAGTTCGGCCATGCGCTCGCGGGCGCGTGCTTCCTCGCGATCGAGCGTTTCGCGCGCCACCGTCAGGCGATGCAGCGCGGCGGCGGCGCGGGCTTCGGCCTCGCGCAGATCAGGCAGCGACGCCTGCGCCAGTGCCTGGTTCTTGGCGGCTTCCGCCTGTTCGCCGGTGCGTGCCGCGACAACGCGCACGCTTTCGTTCTGCGCCTGCTCAGCCTGCGCGACCTCGGTCTGCGCCGCGGTCCAACGCAAATGCATCAGCGTCGCTTCGGCCTTGCGTACTTGCGCCGCGACATTGCGGTAGCGCACGGCCTGCCGCGCCTGACGCTTGAGCGCATCCATCTGGCTGGCAAGCTGTCCGATGACGTCTTCGAGGCGCGACAAATTCGTTTCCGCCGCGCGAAGCCGCAGTTCGGCTTCGTGGCGGCGCGCATGCAGGCCGGAAATGCCGGCGGCTTCCTCGAGCACGCGCCGGCGCTGCTCAGGCTTGGCCTGGATGATTTCGCCGATGCGGCCCTGATGCACGAGTGCCGGCGAACGCGCGCCTGTCGAGGCGTCGGCGAGTAGGATCTGGATGTCGCGGGCGCGGACTTCGCGGCCGTTGATGCGATAGGTCGAGCCGGCCTCGCGCGCGATGCGGCGCGAGATTTCCAAAATGTCCTGATCGTTGTAAGCGGCCGGAGCGGTGCGATCCGAGTTATCGATCGTCATCAGCACTTCGGCGTGGTTGCGTGCCGGACGTGTGTTCGATCCGGAGAAGATCACCGCGTCCATGTCGGCGCCGCGCATCGCCTTGTGCGAGGTCTCGCCCATCACCCAGCGCAGCGCTTCGACGAGGTTCGACTTGCCGCAGCCGTTGGGACCGACGACGCCGGTGAGGCCCGGCTCGATCTGAAAATCCGTCGATTCAACGAACGTCTTGAATCCGACCAGCCGCAACTGCGAAAGCTTCATACTCTGCTATTCCCCGTCCTGTGCCATGGGCGAAGCGCTTTGCGCGTGCGGATGAGCACTTACACCGCGCGCCCCGCTTTTTTGACCATAACGGCGGCACAATGAATCGCGGCCGCGCGTTCGGCAACCCGCTGGCGTGCTTATCCCAATGTAATCTGCAACGGACCGGGCGGTGACGGCAGGAAAGGCGGGCAAGGTCCTGAAAAGCTTCAAATATATTGCTGCTTTCAGGCCGCTGCGATGTTCGGGCGCAAATGCCCGGATCGGCTGGTTCCGTCTGGCGAGCCGGAACGAAAGCGGCCGGCGCGATCCTGGAACCGCACCGGCCGTCATCGGAAACTGATTCGTTTTGTCCGGCTTGCGCTGGCGATCAGCTCTTGAGCAGCGGATCGATGATCTGCGCGACCCGCTCGATCGGCATGTCGCCATTATACATCGCGCCGTTGATGAAGAAGGTCGGCGTGGAGTCGGTGCCGAATTTCGAGGCCTCGTCGCGCTGGTTCATCAGACTGTCGAGCGTTTTCTGGTCGCTGACGCACGCCTTGAACTTGTCGTCGCTGATGCCGACCTGCTTGGCGAGGTTTTGCAATTTGCCGAGCGCGCCCTGCTGCACGACCCAATCATCCTGGGTGCGGAACAGCGTTTCAATGAACGGGAAAAACTGATCGTCCGCGGTGCAGCGCGCGACCATCATGGCGACGAGGTCGAGCTTGTTGAGCGGCAGTTCGCGGAAAACATAATAGGCCTTGCCGGTGTCGATGTAGCGCTTCTTGAGTTCCGGGAAAACCGTGTTCTCGAAATGCGCGCAATGCGGGCAGGTCAGCGACGCGTATTCGACGATCTTTACGGGCGCGTCGGCTTTGCCCAGCGATTTGGTCGGAAGCTTGCTCGCCTTGAGCAAGTCGTCCATCGAGACCTTTTTCTCGCCGTTATGAGCTTCCTGCGCGAAGGCGGCTTGAAAGAAGCCGTCGAAGCTGGCCGCGCTGCCAAGGACGGCTGCGGCTATCGCAAGCGTCGCCGACTTCTCACAAAACTCGCGTCTGGTTACTCGCACGAAGGCCTCCCGCATGATCAGGTCTCACCGTTGGCTATACTGAACAGATAAATGTGGCAATGCCCCGCCTTGCATGCAGCCATCGCAAGGCCGTGAACGGATTACTTTTTTTTCACGGACGCGCCCAGCCGGCCCAAAGCGGCGCGCAGATCGGCATCCTCGATGCCGGTGAGGGCGGTGGTGGCGGCTTCGATCTCGGCGGCGGATGGTCCGCGCGGCACTTTTTTCGGCGTCCGGCGTGACAGTGGCGCCTGGCGGATAGCGATACGCCCGATCGCCTGCCAGCCGAAGAAGCGGTTGACCCGTTCCACGATCTGCCCGCCGCTGTGCTGGATTTCCAGCGCCATCGGCCCTTCGACCCGGATGACGAGGGTGGCGAGTGCTCCGACTTCGGCCTGTTCGCCGCGCGGCCACTGGATTTTGACCGGCTGGGTCAGGGCCGCGATGTCGGCCCCGACGATGGCGGACCAACGGGTGACGATTTCCGCCGAGGCAAAGCCCTGGCGTGCGAACATGTCCTTGAGTTGCCCTGCGAGAAGCGCGGATAACGGGCGGACGGGCTTGAAGCGGGACTTGTTCACGGTGCGCGGCTCTGTCATCGGTCGGTTATGAGCGTATCAGCCCGCAGCCCGTCGCGCATCAGGCCGGCGCCGGTCCGACATCCGGTCGCAGCGCCGGTATCGGAGGAGGCGGCCCTCAGGCTCACGCTGCTGTCGTGGTACGACCGCCACCGCCGGGTACTTCCGTGGCGCGTCTTGCCGGGCGCGACCGCCGATCCCTACCGCGTCTGGCTTTCGGAAATCATGCTGCAGCAGACCACTGTAAAGGCGGTCGCTCCGTATTTCATGCGCTTCCTCGAACGCTGGCCGGACGTGACGCGTCTTGCCGCGGCGCCCCTCGACGACGTGCTCAAGGCCTGGGCCGGCCTCGGCTACTACGCGCGGGCACGCAACCTGCATGCCTGCGCCAAGGCGGTGGTCGAGCGCCATGGCGGTGTGTTTCCATCCGACGAGGCGGCGCTGCGCGCGCTGCCGGGTGTCGGCGCCTACACGGCGGCGGCGGTCGCCGCCATTGCGTTCGAGCAGGCGACGCTCGCCATCGACGGCAATGTCGAGCGTGTGCTGACACGCCTTTATGCCATCGAGGAGCCGTTGCCGGCTGCGAAACCGCTGATCCGCGCGCGTGCGCAGACGCTGGCCGCCGATGCCGGACACGCGGCGCGTCACGGCGATTTCGTGCAGGCGATGATGGATCTCGGCGCAACCATTTGCACGCCGCGTAATCCGGCTTGCGTTATCTGCCCGTGGAGCGAGCCGTGTGCGGCGCGCCGGCGCGGCGATCCGGAAATCTTTCCGCGCAAGCAACCGAAAGTGGAAGGCGCCTTGCGCCGCGGCATCGCTTTCGTTGTCCTGCGCGAGGACGGTGCCGTGCTGCTGCGCCAGCGCCCGATGAAGGGGCTGCTTGGCGGCATGACCGAAGTGCCGACGACTGTATGGACGAAAGATTTTGAGGCACGACAGGCAGGAGCGGATGCGCCGCGGTTGGACGGCGTGCGTTTGTCATGGCGCACACTGCCGGGCGTGGTGCGTCACGTGTTCACGCATTTCCCACTCGAACTGAACGTGCGCCGGGCGCGCGCTCCGCAAGCGGCCAAGGCACCGGAGGGCATGCGCTTCGTGCCGCTCGCGCGCGTGCATGCCGAAGCGCTGCCGAGCCTGATGCGCAAAGTGATCTCGCATGCAATTCCGGAAATTGATAAGATCGTTCGGGAGGAATGATCCGTGGAGCAGACGGGCAAACAATCCGAGACGCTGGAGAAGCCCGCAGAACGCAATCAGCCTGGCACGGGCCGTATCGAGGCGTTTTCCGATGGCGTGATCGCCATCATCATCACCATCATGGTGCTTAATCTGAAATTGCCTTACGGCAGCGACAATGCGCTCGCCGATAATGCATTCAGCACCATCTTGCCGCAGCTTATCACCTACGCGCTGAGCTTCCTCGTGGTCGCCGTGCTCTGGGTCAATCACCATCAGCTCATGCCGACGGCTCCGGTCGCGTCGCGCGCGCTGATGTGGTGGAACAACAATCTGCTGTTCTGGATGTCGCTGATACCCTTCGTGACGAATTTCTTCGGCGAACATCCGTTCTCGCCGGTCGCGGCGGCGTCCTACGGGACGGTGCTCGCGCTGACCATCGCCGCATTCATGATGTTGCAGCGTCATATCGCCATGCGCACGCGCGCGGCGGACGATGTCAGCGCCATGCATCGGCGGATATCCAAACGGACCACGATCGCGATTGCGCTTTATCTTCTCGGCGTCGCCTGCGCGTTCGTGTTCATCTACGCGTCGCTGGCGATCTTTGTCCTGACCCCGGCACTCCTGTTCATGCCGGAGGCGCTGCCGAAGATCGAGCCGGAAGAACTGGAAGTAAAATAATCAGCCGTGCGTGGACATCTCGGCGCGGAATTTCGCACGCAGCGAGTCGATCAGCGTCAGGCTCTTGCCGGACTCGACGTGCCAGTAGGTCCAGCCGTTGCAGGCGCCGGCGCCTTGCGCGAGCGCACCGATGCGATGGATCGATCCGACCTGGCCGGCGAGCGAAATGGCGCCGTCCGGCCGCACGATGGCTTTGATCTTGCGCTTGGCGTCGGTCAGCGCGTCGCCGGGCGAGACCATGCCGCGCTCGACGAGCGTCGCGAAGGCGACGCGGGGCGCTTCGCGCGCCGTCACGAAGGGGGCAAGCGCCGCCTCGGACAGGGGTTCGACGGATGAGATGCGCTTTTGCGCCGCTGCGGCATACCCGCCGTCGCGCTCGACGCCGATGAAGTTGCGGCCGAGGCGGCGCGCTACGGCGCCGGTGGTGCCGGTGCCGGTGAAGGGATCGAGCACGACGTCGCCGGTCTTCGACGAGGATAATATGACGCGCGCGAGCAGGGATTCCGGCTTCTGCGTCGGATGCAGCTTTTTGCGGTCGTCGCCCTTGAGGCGCTCGTCGCCGGTGCACAGCGGCAGCGTCCAGTCGGAACGGACCTGCACGTCCTCGTTGCCGGCCTTGAGCGCCTCGTAATTGAACGTGTAACCGCGCGCATTCGGGTCGCGCGATGCCCAGATCAGCGTTTCGTGGGCATTGGTGAAGCGGCGGCCGCGGAAATTCGGCATCGGATTGGATTTGCGCCAGATCACGTCATTGAGGATCCAGAAGCCGAGATCCTGCAAGATCGTGCCGACGCGGAAAATGTTGTGATACGAGCCTATCACCCACAGCGTGGCGTGCGGCTTCATCACGCGGCGGCAGGCGAGGAGCCATGCGCGCGTGAAATCGTCGTAGGCGGAAAAGCTGGAGAATTTGTCCCAGTCGTCCGTGACCGCATCGACATGCGAATCGTCGGGCCGTTTGAGATCGCCCTGCAGTTGCAGATTGTACGGCGGATCGGCAAAAACGAGGTCGACGCTGCCAGCCTCGAGTTTTGCGAGTTCCGCCACGCAGTCGCCGTGGACAACACGTCCCTGGACGGCTTGCGCCTCATCGAACTCTTTCAACTTCTGTGTCAAGCGGAGCGTCCTGACGGACGCTCCGCTACGCGACATACTCATGTGACGCATATACTCTGTACTCAGGCAACACTGTCGGCGACGCGAGACCTACAACCGACCGACTGCGATATTGGCCGGGCAAGGTAAAAAACGATTTAACTTTGAAATATTTAGACTAGGCAAAATCTGCCCAGCGCCCCACATTCCCGAGGCGCGCATCCGTAGCCGCGTTAACGTGTTAATGTGATGTGGCGCCCTCGACAGGAGAGACCGCGATGCGTTGGGATGATTTTCGCCGCAGCGACAATGTTGAAGACGATCGCGATGGCGGCGGTGGCGGATTCGGTGGCGGCGGCGGTGGTTTCGGCATCCCGGTCGGCGGTGGTGGCCTCGGCATCGGCACTATCGTGGTGCTGGGCATTGTCGGTTATGCGCTCGGAATCGACCCGCGCATCCTGATCGGCGGTGCGGAGATGATCAACGGCCGTAACCAGCAGGTTCAGGTCGATCGCCCCAGTCGCCCTGGCTCGACGCCGACCGACCAGACTGGAAAGTTCGTTTCCGCCATTCTCGGCAGCACGGAAGATGTCTGGAGCGCCGTCTTCCAGCAGAGCGGCAAGCAATACACGCCCGCGCGGCTGGTTCTGTTTCGCGGTGCGATCCGCGGTGGTTGCGGCATGGCGCAGTCGGCCATGGGGCCGTTCTATTGTCCGAACGACAAGCGCGTCTATCTCGACACCGCGTTCTTCGACGATCTGCGCAATCGCTTCAAGGGCTGCAGCGGCAACGCCTGCGAGTTTTCCGAAGCTTACGTGATCGCGCATGAGATCGGCCATCACGTGCAGGATCTGCTCGGCATTCTGCCGAAAGTGCAGCGGGCGCAACAGGCGTCCGGCAGCAAGCGCGAGTCGAACCGTTTGCAGGTGCGCGTCGAATTGCAGGCCGATTGCCTTGCCGGCGTGTGGGCGAACAAGGCGCAGGCGAAATACAAATTCCTCGACCCCGGCGATATCGACGCGGCATTGCAGACCGCATCCGCCATCGGCGACGACCGGTTGCAGAAACAGGCACAGGGTTATGTGGTGCCCGACGCCTTCACGCACGGCTCATCGGCGCAGCGCAAACAGTGGTTCTCGACCGGTTTCGAGAAGGGCACGGTGTCGTCCTGCAACACCTTCAGTGCGTCGCTGTAGCAAGAGCGACCGACCTATTGATGTGTCGTACCGTGTAAGCGAGTACCCAGCACTTTCTTTTTCCGATGCTGCGGTTGGCGCATGAAGAGCTGGATGCCCGCTTTCGCGGGCATGACAACAAAGGTGCGTGAAAGACGCCCATTGCGGAATGACAATTCATTTTCAAGACGGCGTGTTTACTGAATCCGCTACCGTCCCCAGACCTCCTCCGCCACTTCGACGATCATGCGCAGCTTGGCCCATTGTTCGTCATGGGCGAGCAGATTGCCTTCCTCGGTCGAGGCGAAGCCGCATTGCGGCGAGAGGCAGAGCTGATCGAGATCGACGAATTTTGCAGCCTCATCAATGCGGCGCTTGAGCGTGTCCTTCGATTCAAGCGTGCCTGATTTCGTCGTCACCAATCCAAGTGCGACCGTCTTGCCTTTCGGCACGAAGCGCAGCGGCTCGAATCCGCCGGCGCGCTCGGTGTCGTATTCCATGAAGTAGCCGTTGACGCCGATGGTGTTGAACAGGATTTCCGCCACCGGCTCGTAGCCGCCGCTCGCCACGTAGGTCGATTGGAAATTGCCGCGGCACAGATGCATGGTGATCGTCATGTCCGGTGGAATGTCGGCGATGGCGTCATTGATGAGACGGCCATAGATCGCCGGCAGTTGTGACGGGTCCTCGCCGCGCCGGGTCACCAGTTCGCGCAAGGCTGGATCGCACAGATAGGCAAGGTTGACCTCGTCGAGTTGCAGATAGCGGCAACCGGCATCGGCGAAAGCGCGCACTGCCTGACGATAGGTGTTTCCGAGATCGCGATAGAATTCGCCCATGTCGGAATAGATGCTTCCCGGAATCGCGTCGCGGCCGTACCGGAAATGCAGCGAGGAGGGTGATGGGATCGTCATTTTTGCGGTGCCGCGCGCGTGCTCTTTCAGGAACTTGAAATGCGCGAGCATAGGATGGCCGCTGAACGTTCCGAGCTTGCCCGTCACGCGCAGCATCATCGGCTTGGGCTGCGGACCCTGGAACTGGATCTTGCGCTCGCCGAGATAGGCTTCGACGCCATCGAGTTCGCCGAGGAAATCATAATTCCAGAAGGCGCGGCGGTATTCTCCGTCTGTCGCCGATTTCAGGCCGACATCTTCCTGCTTGCGGATCGCGGCGATGATTTCGCGATCCTCTATCGCGCGCAGTCCGGCATCGTCGAGTTCGCCGCTTGCGTGCTTCGCGCGCGCTTCCTTCAGCGCCGGAGGACGCAAAAGGCTTCCGACATGATCGGCGCGAAAAGGCGGTTTCGTTCTGACGCTCATGGAATGGCCTCACCTGTCGCCGTGCCGCGGCACGAAAAAAACAAAACGGCCCGCCGGTGCATGGCGGGCCGCGATGATGTTGCGCGGATTATTTCAGCGGAACCTGCACAAGCTCTTTGACCTGCTGCGAGGTCAAAGGTTTGGTGATGAATTTCAGGTTCACGGCATCGACGAGCAACGTGTCCATGCCCTTGATGCCGTCGGGCTCGATCAGCGATTTCGGAAAGAACTGATCGCGCACCCGCTTGGCCATAGGCTCGGAGATGTGCGCGAATTCGGCATAGCTCTTGAGCGCCTTGTCGCCGTCGTACATGTAGTCGATGGTTTCGCGATAGGCCTGCATGAAGCGGACCAGGACCGGCCTCTTCTTTTCCAGCGTCGCCGCGTTGGTGACGAGCACGCGGATCGTCTGCCCGCGCACGATCGCGGCATCCGTCGCCTTTGCGACCATGACGATCTTGCCTTCGTCCATCTCCTTGAGACCGAACGGAGGCGCCGCCCAGCCGATATCGACCTGACCGGTCATCACCGCAGTCAGGGTGGCGGGCGGGCTGCCGGTCGGCGTCGGTTTCGCATTCAGCTTGTTCTCGGCGATGAAGGCGCGCACCACCGACTCGGTCGACGAGCCGCGCGACGAAAACGCGATCGTGTGGCCGTTGGCGTCCTTGAGCGATTTGATGCCGGAATCGGCCTTCGCATACCAGTAATCGGCAGCGCCGGTGGCTTCCGCCGCGATGATGCGGACCGGCGCGCCCTTGGCGAAAACCGAAATGGCGCCGAGGGTGCCGACGGCAATGCCGACATCGACGCTGTTGGAGACGACGGGCTGCAACGTCTCGCCGCTGCCGCCGGTGTAGGTCATCTCCAGTGTCAGATCATGCTTCTTGAAGATGCCGGCCTTGGTGCCGATTTCGGCGACGGCGGTATCCCAGTTGCCGCGCTGGCCGATGGCCAGCTTGAGGGTGTCGGCTGCAAGGCTCGGCGTTGCAGCAATGGCCGTCAGCGTCGCGGCGACCAGCGTGGTCGTGAATAGAGTGGATGTCTTCAAGCGCTCCTCCCGTCAGGACTTTGTTTTTGTCCGATCCCGTCGCTGTGCGGGATCGGCGGCAGCAGGACAAACTTATCCCGATGCGGACGCTGGTGGAAAGGTATATGAAAGACGTATCAGCACGGAAAACGCAGCATGCCCGGAATAGACGAAACAAGACCCTTCATTCCCCTGCGTATCGCCGTTCTGGCGATCTCGGACACCCGCAAACTTGATGACGACAAGTCCGGCGCGATCCTCGCAGAACGTCTGCAGACGGCCGGGCACACCGTTCACGAACGCGCAGTGGTGCCGGATGATGTCGAACGCATTCGCGCGCAGGTGAGGCAATGGATCTATGATCCCGCCGTCGATGCGGTCATCACAACGGGCGGAACGGGGTTCACCGGCCGCGATGTCACGCCGGAAGCACTCGAGCCGTTGTTCGAGAAGCGCATGGACGGATTTTCCGTCGCTTTCCACATGGTCAGCCACGCCAAGATCGGCTCGTCCACGATCCAGTCGCGCGCGACCGCAGGGGTCGCGGGAGCGACCTTCATCTTCTGCCTGCCCGGCTCGCCGGGCGCCTGCCGCGACGGATGGGACGAGATTTTGAAATTCCAGCTCGACTATCGCCACAGGCCCTGCAACTTCGTCGAGATCATGCCGCGTCTCGACGAGCATCTACGGCGTGCGAAGGCGTAACGCGTCTCTGGCCGTTGCGCGTTTGTCTTAGTGCGTTCGGTAAACTGCGCGGAATTTCGGCGGCTCATGCCGTCTTCAATAGCCGTAATCGATCCGGCGCTTGTTGGTCCGCCGCCCCGGCGCATCGGTCCGATGATAATTCTCGTTCGGATAGCACCTGCCGACGGATGGGCGATACTGCACCGAGAGCCTGCACATCTCGCGGCTCGGTTGACTGCAATCGACGCCGCCGCTGGCGTAATAGGCGCACCACGGTCCTTGCACTTGCTGCGCCGCCGCCGGCGTCGAACCGGCGAGCAACGTCGCGGTAACCAGGCCGAATGTGGCGCTGCTCAAGAAGGCGAGCCGCACTCTCACTGGCGGTCTCAAAAACGGGATCAGCATGTTCATCTCCCTGATTGAGCGCTTCGCATCATCAAAGGCGCGCGCCGATTCCAAAACCTGACCGCTTCGTTGCAGCGGGATGGTAGCTCTCAGCCTTCGCTCCGCGTCGGACCGCGCGGGCTCTTCGGTCCACGATAGGCGGGATTGCGGTAGCACCAACCGAGCCTCGGGATATGCAAGATGCCCAACTGGCACATCTCGTAACTCGGCAGGCTGCAGTCGCTCGTGCCGTTGTGATAGTCGGCGCACCAGGGCCCGACGGGCGTGTAATAATTGGATTGAGCGCTTGCGAGCGACGCCCATCCGGTGGCTGCGAGACCAACCGTCCCACAAATCAACAAACGCCGACGCGCATTCATGGCCGGATCTCCTGTGGACGCCTGATGAACAAACCCCGTCCAGCCGCGTTCCGTTCCTGAGCGTCCTTCCGCGCAGCATGGCCGCGATGAATTCCGCGTGTGCTCTCAGCAGCGTGGGCAGAAGACTGCGGCCGAAGCGGCCTCCCGTTTATTTGTTCTTGATTTGTTCGATAACGAGGACTATTTTCCGGTCATGACACGCTCAACCGCTTTACAGAAACCCGCTCCCGAAGCCGACGGTCCGGCTGCGGACGATCTGCTTGGGACCGGCGTCGATCGCGAACGCCGCCGCGGGCGCGGGGTCAATTCCAATGCTTCCGGACGCTACGAGGCCACGGCGCGCATCGCGTTCGACGACGGGTGGCGCAGCATCGAAGACTTGCCGCCGTTCGAAACGACGGTGACGGTGGATACGACGCGCAAGATCATCACCCGCAACGAGTCGCCGGATATCTCCTTCGACCGCTCGATCAATCCCTATCGCGGCTGCGAGCACGGCTGCGTCTATTGCTTCGCGCGGCCGACGCACGCCTATCTCGGGCTGTCGCCGGGGCTCGACTTCGAATCAAAACTGTTCGTGAAACCCGAGGCCGCCGAACTGCTCGAGCGCGAACTCGGCGCCAAGAATTACGTGCCGCGCACCATGGCGATCGGGACCAATACCGATCCGTATCAGCCGATCGAGCGGCGCTATCAGGTGATGCGGCGTATTCTTGAAGTGTTGGACAAGACCAACCATCCCGTCGGCATTGTCACCAAATCGGCACTGGTGCTGCGCGACATCGATATCCTTTCGCGCATGGCGCAACGCCGTTTGGCCAAGGTGGCGCTATCGGTGACGACGCTCGATCCGGTGCTGGCGCGCAAGATGGAGCCGCGCGCCTCGACACCGGCGCGCCGTCTCGAAGCGCTGCGCCGTCTGTCGGCAGCCGGCGTGCCGACGACGGTGATGGTCGCGCCGATCATTCCCGCCGTTACCGACAGCGAGATCGAGCGCATCATCGATGCGGCCGCTGCCGCGGGTGTGAAGGAAGCCGGATATGTCATCCTGCGCCTGCCGCTCGAAGTGCGCGATCTGTTCCGCGCTTGGCTGATCGAGCATTTCCCCGACCGGGTCGAGCATGTGTTCAAGCGGGTGCGCGACATGCGCGGCGGCAAGGATTACGACTCGACCTGGGGCAAGCGGATGAAAGGGGCAGGGCCTTACGCGTGGCAGATCGGCCGGCGGTTCGAGATCGCCTGCGCCAAAAAAGGCCTCAACCGCGACAAGGTTGCGCTGACCAGCCAACTGTTCCGCAAGCCGCGTCCGGAAACGCAACAGCTCAATCTGTTTGCGTCATGAGCGCACCCCCGGCGCCACTTTTGACGGTCGTAACGCTCGGCGTGCGCGATGTCGCCGCCAGCGCACACTTCTATGAACAACTTGGTTTTGTGCGCAAGATGCGCGCGACGGGCGACGAGATCGCCTTCTTTGATGCTGGCGGTCTTGTGCTTGCGCTATGGGACCGCGACAAGCTCGCGGCCGATGCGGCGGCAGTTGGCAGCACCGCGCAGCGGCAAGCCTTCGGCAATGCAACGCTGGCCTGGAACTGCCGCACACCGGCCGCTGTCGATGCTGCCTTCGCGCACGCGCTGGCGGCGGGAGCCGTGCCCTTGCGGCGGCCGGAAGCAACAGATTACGGCGGCTATCGCGGCTATTTCGCCGATCCTGACGACCATGTCTGGGAGGTGGTGCAGGCACCGGGCTTCGGCTTCACCGAAAAGGGAGAACTCATTCTGCCGGATTGAGGCGGAGTTTTCCCCGCCATCCACGCGCAAGGCAGATGCTGTGCGCCATGCGCGTCCCAGCTCATTGACTTGCTCATTGACTTGGCAAGCTCGCTGGGCAGGATCGCGGCATGAGTCGTGCCGCGTCGTCCCAGAGCCAGAACCGCTTACCGCTTCTCCGTGCGGAAGACATCATCCGTCCGACGTTCGTGCGCGAGCGGCGCGTGATGCGCCGCGGGATCATGCCGGTTGCCGGATGCGACGAGGCCGGCCGCGGTCCGCTTGCCGGGCCGGTGGTGGCGGCAGCGGTCATCCTCGATCCCAAGCGCATTCCGCGCGGGCTCAACGATTCCAAAAAACTGTCGCCGGACCAGCGCGCGGTGCTGTTCGAGCGCATCTGCAGGCACGCGACCATTTCCATCGCGTCGGCTGCGCCTGCGCGGATCGATCGCGACAATATCCTGCGCGCGTCGCTGTGGGCGCTGGCGCGGGCGATCCACGGCCTGCCGGTGCGCGCGCGCCATGTGTTTGTTGACGGACGCGACCGCATCGATGTCGATTGCGACTGCGAGGCGGTGATCTCCGGCGATGCGCTGGTGCTGTCGATTGCGGCAGCGTCGATCGTGGCCAAGGTCGCGCGCGACCGGATGATGGTGCGTCTCGGGGCGCTGCATCCCGGCTATGGTTTTGAGCGCCACATGGGTTATGCGGTGCCGGAGCATCTCGCGGCGTTGCGCCGTCTCGGCCCGACGCCGCATCACCGCGAATCCTTTGCCCCCGTCAGGGCCAGTCGTCCCGGTGCGAGCATATCCATGGACAAGGCGTCGGCCGGCTATCCTGTCTCGGAGAACGGCGACCTGGAGAACGGCGAACTGTCGCCAGCCGTGTTGCCTCTCTAGTCACGCCGCCGTATTGCTAATCGGCCGTGATCGCCCGCGTCGAGGCGGACAGGCGGCGAATGGCAACGATGATCTACGTCTCCCTGATATTCGAGTTTCTGCTGTCGCGGCCGCGCGTGGTGTTCTGGTTCGCGTCGCTGACGCAAACGCTGTTGTGGATCGTCGTGCCGTCGCTGTTCTATGCAGCGCCGCCCGGCGATCTGCCGCTCGCGATTGCCGTCGGCCATGAAGGGGTGCTGGGCAGCTTCCTCGGCCCGCCGCTCGCCTATTGGCTTGCCGAACTCGCGTTCGTCGCCACCGGTCACAGCGTCATCGGCGTTTATATCCTGTCGCAGGTCTGCGTGCTGCTCGCGCTCTGGTTCCTGTTCGAACTCGGCCGCGTGCTGGTCGGTGTGGCGCACGCGGTGCTCGCGGTCCTGCTGATGGCGGGCCTCGTCGCGCTCTCGGTCCCGACACCGGAGTTCGGACCGGCGATCCTTGCCCTTCCGCTGTGGACATTGGCGCTGCTGCTTGTGTGGCGCGCGATCACCGGAGATGAGCCGCGCGCGTGGCTCGGTCTCGGGCTAGTGCTCGGACTGTTGATGCTGGCCTCCTGGCTCGGCGTGTTTTTCTTCTTGTTCGCCGTCGTTCTGATGGGAGCGACGCGCTACGGCCGCGTGGCGTTGCGCACGCCGGGACCGTGGGCGGCGCTTGCGGTTGCGTTTGTCGCCGCCGCACCGTGGTTCGCCTGGCTCGCAGGTGGCGGCCGCGATCTGCTGCCCGCCTTCGACACGAAAATCCTGCTTGAACCAGGAACGCTCGTGCTCGCGCTTGGCCATCTGGTCTTGCCGCTTTTGCTCGCTTGCGTCGGCGTTGCCGTGCTGGTCGCACTCGCGAGCGGCGCAGGCGTGCCGGCGCGCGAAAGCGCTGCAGCGATCGAGCGTCAGCCGGCGCCGTCGTTTGCAAAGACGCTGGTCCTGCTCGCGACGCTTGTGCCGGTGTTGAGCGTCTGCGTGTTGTCGGTCTTCTTCGCCGTGCCGATGACCTACGCCGCGGCGGCGCCGCTTCTGATCCTTGTCGGTCTTGGCGTGATCCTGTTCGCCGGCGCGCACATCCGGCTCCATCGCCAGCGCGTGCTCAGTGCCGTATGGATCGCGATGCTGATCGGAACGCCGGTCGCTGTCGCGCTCGGCCTTTTGATTACGCCGTGGACGGTCGCGGCGGACTTCGCGGTGCTGCAACCGGCGAACGCGATTGGTCGCTCTTTCACCGACACATTCACGCGGCGCACGGGCGCGCCCTTGTCGATCGTCGCCGGCGATCCACGCCTTGCCGCGCTGGTCGGGTTGCAACCAGCGCGGCCGGAGGTCTTCCTGTCCGATGCGCCAAGTCATTCCCCCTGGATTGATGCCGGCGATATCAAGAAGCGGGGTGCGGTGGTGCTGTGGCTCGCGACTGACGCGCTCGGCACGCCGCCGGCTGAAATCACGCAGCGTTTTCCCGGCGTAACGGCGGAAACACCACGCGTATTCGAGCGCCGCGTGGAAGGCCGGCTCGCGCCGCTGCGCATCGGCTGGGCGCTTATTCGTCCGGAAAACGCAAATGAGAAGCGGTGAAACGACTCTCCATCCGGCGCAACAGGGTGCGTCGGTTATGGTGGTGTCGATGCGATCATCGCATTGCGAACAATGGGATTAGCACCGTGAGCGCGAATGTCTTTACGCACTGGCAGACATGGGCAGTCCTGTCCGCTGTCTTCGCGGCGCTGACCGCGATTTTTGCAAAGATCGGCGTCGAGAACGTCAACGCCGATTTCGCGACCTTCATCCGCACCATCGTCATCCTGATGGCGATTGCGTTCATGCTCTCCGTCGCGGGGGAGTGGCAAAATCCCGGCACGATCACCACGCGCACTTACGCATTCCTCGTTATGTCAGGCATTGCGACCGGCGCGTCGTGGCTGTGCTATTTCCGCGCGTTGCAGATCGGCAATGCCAGTCAGGTGGCGCCGATCGACAAGTTGAGCGTGGTGCTCGTGGCCATCTTCGGGGTGATGTTTCTCGGCGAGCACTTGTCCGCGCTCAAATGGCTCGGCGTTGCATTGATCGCTGCCGGCGCCATCGTCATCGCGCTCTAGCCGATTAAGACGAGGCGGCGAGCGCCGTTTTCACGGCAAGCAGATCGCGCCAGGCAAAGCGCTTCTGTAGCGGGCTGCGCAGCAGGAAGGCCGGATGGAACATCGCCATGGCGCGGATTTCTCGACTGCCGGTATCGTAGGTCATCCAGCGGCCACGCGACTTTGTGATCCCGCCACGGATCGCAAGCAGCGCCTGTGCCGACGGATTGCCCAGACAGACGAGCACGTCGGGATTGGCGAGTGCGATCTGGCGCTGGATGAACGGCAGGCAGATCGCAGACTCGTGCGGCGTCGGCGTGCGATTGCCCGGCGGCCGCCACGGCACGATATTCGCGATGTACACGTTTGTCCGGTCGTGGCCGATGGCGGCGAGCATGCGGTCGAGAAGTTGGCCCGAGCGTCCGACGAAGGGACGGCCTTCGATATCTTCCTCATAGCCGGGCGCTTCGCCGACGATCATCAGCGATGCGGCCGGATTGCCGTCGGCGAAGACGAGTTGCTTGGCCGTGGTGCGCAGCGCGCAGCCATGGAAGCCGTCGAGGATGGCGCGCAGGTCCTCAAGGGTGGCGGCGGAGGCGGCGGCCTCGCGCGCGGCCATCACGGCCTCGTCGGCCGAGGTCATTCCGGGCAAGGCCGCAGGTGCAGGGGCGGCCGTTGGCACGACGCGGGAGACGGGCGGCAGGGCCGGCTGCTGCGCCGGCCGTTCCTGTCGTTGCAAGGCGGGCGCGGCGACGGCGATGTCGGCCGGCTCCGCGAAATGATCGACCGGCATCTCGCCGACACACGTGTCGATGCCTGCCTCCGCGTAGAAGGCGAGAAGGTCGCGGGCGCTGCGGGTGTCCATCATCCCGGCCAACTTATCACCGTCGGCGAGGCGATTGCCACTTGCCGGCCGAATCGATTGCCCGGAGGAACGCAATGGTGGAAAAAGGAGCCGGAGGGAGTGCCCCATGACGGAACAGCCTGCCGCGCGCGAATCCGAGATTCGCGAATCCATGGATTTCGATGTCGTGATCGTCGGCGCCGGTCCGGCCGGCCTGGCGGCTGCGATCCGGCTGAAACAGATCAACGCCGAACTCACGGTGGTCGTGGTCGAGAAGGGTTCGGAGGTCGGCGCGCATATCTTGTCCGGCGCAGTCATCGATCCCATCGGTCTCGACCGGCTGCTGCCCGGCTGGCGCGACGAGGAGACGCCGATCAAGACGCCGGTGCGGGACGACCGCTTCTATTTCATGAGCGCGTCCTCCGGCATCCGGCTTCCGAATATCCTGATGCCGCCGCTGATGAGCAATCACGGCAATTTCATCGTCTCGCTCGGCGACGTCTGCCGCTGGCTCGGCCAAAAGGCCGAGGCGCTCGGTGTCGAGATCTATCCCGGCTTCGCGGCCAGCGAAGTGCTCTACGGTGACAAAGGCGAAGTTGTCGGCATTGCCACCGGCGACATGGGCATCGGCAAGGACGGGCAGCCGCTCGCCAGCTTCACGCGCGGCATGGAGTTGCGCGGCAGATACACGCTCTTTGCCGAGGGCGCGCGCGGCAGTTGCACGAAACAGCTCATCGCGAAATACGCGCTCGCCGATGGCCGCTCGCCGCAAAAATTCGGCCTCGGCCTCAAGGAGTTGTGGCAGGTCGCTCCGGATAAACATCAGCCCGGGCTGGTGCAGCATTCGTTCGGCTGGCCGCTCGACAACGGCACCGGCGGCGGCTCGTTTCTGTATCACTACGGCGACAATCTCGTGTCCGTCGGCTTCGTGGTGCACCTGAACTACGCCAATCCGTATCTGTCGCCGTTCGAGGAATTCCAGCGCTTCAAGACGCATCCGCTGGTGCGCGACATGTTCGCCGGCGCCAAGCGGCTGTCCTATGGCGCGCGTGCAATCACCGAAGGCGGGTGGCAGTCGGTGCCGAAACTCAGCTTTCCCGGCGGGCTGCTGCTCGGCTGCGCCGCCGGCTTCGTCAACGTTCCGCGCATCAAGGGCAGCCACAACGCTATGCTCAGCGGCATGGATGCTGCAGAGAAGGTTGCAAAGGCCATAAATGACGGCCGGATGCACGATGAAGTGCAGGACTACGACGCCGGCTGGCGCGACTCCGCCATTGGCCGCGACCTGTGGAAAGTCCGCAACGCAAAACCGTTATGGTCGCGTTTTGGCACCGCCCTGGGTATCGCGCTCGGCGGCCTCGATATGTGGACCAATACGCTCGGCTTTTCGCTGTTCGGTACACTCGCGCACGAAAAACCCGACCATGCGACGCTCACGCCCGCCGCGAAAGCAGAACGCATCGCCTATCCGAAGCCCGACGGTGTGCTGACCTTCGACCGCCTGTCCTCCGTGTTCCTGTCGAATACCAACCACGAGGAGAACCAGCCGCCGCATCTGATCGTTGCTGACAAGATGTTGCAAAAAACGTCGGAGCACGACGTCTATGCCGGGCCCTCCGCGCGCTACTGTCCGGCGGCCGTCTATGAATGGGTGGAGGAGGGGGCGAACCCCACTTACGTCATCAATGCCCAAAATTGCGTCCACTGCAAAACCTGCGACATCAAGGACCCGAATCAGAACATCACGTGGATTCCGCCGGAGGGCGGCGGCCCGAACTATTCCGGTATGTGAGCGCTGGATCGGCCAGCCGCGTGCATGAACACGGTTGGATCGAGGCCGGCGAACGGTATCGGCCACGATGCTGCCACACGGCGGGCTTTCAAGCTGAAGCGCGACACTCCGTCCGGGCCGTTCTTGCAGGTCCGGAACAAACCGGTCATTGTCGATCGAAACGGCCGGATCGATTTATCGGCCAATCTCGCGAGCGGCGGACGACGCCGGGCTTGCTTATGGAGATCACCTACGTGACCGTTTCCACAGCTTCCGCGCGCGCCCTTCGGGTTTTGTCGATCGGCGGGTTTTTCGCCGTGGGCATGGCAGCCGTTCTGCCGCGTGCAGCGTCGGCCTCAGAGCCGACGAAGTCGGAAATCCGGCGGTTCGTGCCGTTCGGCGCCTATCTCGCCGGCCGCCATGCGGTGGCCGAGCGCGATGCCGTGGCGGCTGCCGCATTCTATCGCGCCGCCTTGCGGTCGGATCCGAAGAACAAGGACATTCTCGACCGCGCCTTCCTCGCTTTCCTTGCCGGCGGTCAGGTCGATGAGGCCGTGCGCCTGGCGGATAAAATCTCGCAGACCGACCGCAAGGACGGGATCGCACGGCTCGTTCTCGGCGTCAGCGAACTCAAGAAGAAGCATTACAAAAACGCGCGGCAGCAGCTTGGGCAGTCGGTGCGCGGTCCGATCACTGATCTGACGGCGACGCTGCTTTCGGCCTGGGCCTCGCAAGGGTCGAGCGATCCTAAAGGCGCCGAAGCGCGCATCGGCCGGCTCGCCGGCCCCGATTGGTACAACCAGTTCAAGGAACTCAACGCCGGCCTCATTCTCGATCTTGCCGGGCGGCGGCGTGAAGCGGGCAGCCATCTGGAAAAGGCGCACGAACTCGCGCCGACCGATTTGCGCGCGGTCGAAGCCTATAGCGGTTGGCTCACGCGCAACCAGAACGATGCCGACGCGATCAAGATTCTCGATGCCTACAAGCAGTTGGCGCCGCATCATCCGCTGATCCTCGATGATCTCGCGATGATCAAGAAGGGACAGAAGATTCCGCTTCTGGTCGGATCGCCGCAGGAAGGCGCGGCGGAAGTGCTTTACGGCCTCGGCGCCTATCTCAGCCGCCGCGGTGGCGAGGATCTCGGACTGCTTTACCTGCGGCTGTCGCTCTATCTCGCGCCCACGCATCCGATGGCGCTGATCACGCTCGGCGACATGTACGCGGCGGCGAAGAAGCCCGATCTCGCGATCAGCCTCTATGAAAAGGTGCCGGAGCGATCGCCGCTGCGCGCCAATGCCGACGTGCAGCGCGCACTCAACCTCGATGCGGCCGACAAGACCGACGAGGCGAAGGAATTGTTGCAGAAGCAGATCGCCAAGGATCCGCACGATATCGATGCGATCATGGCCTACGGCAGCATTCTGCGCACGCGAAAGGACTATGCCGCCTGCGCCGACGCTTACACCAAGGCGGTCGATGAAATCGGCACACCGTCGCGCGCCGAATGGACGCTCTTCTATTTCCGCGGCATTTGTTTCGAGCGCTCGAAGAACTGGAACAAGGCGGAGGCCGATCTCAAGAAGGCGCTGGAACTTTATCCCGACCAGCCGCAGGTGCTCAATTATCTCGGCTATTCGTGGATCGACCAGGGCAAGAATCTCGATGACGGCATGGCGATGATCAACAAGGCGGTGAACCAGAAGCCGAACGACGGCTATTTCGTCGACTCGCTGGGCTGGGCCTATTACCGCACCGGCAAGATGGATCAGGCCGTGGAGCAGATGGAGCGCGCCGTCGAACTCAAGCCGGAAGATCCGACCATCAACGATCACCTCGGTGATGTTTATTGGAAGGTCGGCCGCGAGCGCGAGGCGAAATTCCAGTGGATGCAGGCGCGCGATCTCAAGCCCGAGCCGGACGAACTCGAGCAGCTCAACAAGAAGATCGCCAACGGTCTTCCGGGAGAACCGTCGGACGCGGCGCAGGCCGAGAAGCGGAAGAAGGCCGATAACGGCGGTTGATCGCTGATCGTCCGTGCGCGGGATTGGAAGCCGGGACTGGAATGCAGGAGAGCGGGGCATGACGGACGGCGCTTCGCTGCTTGCGCGCGCGCCCGCCAAGATCAATCTGACATTGCGCGTCCTCGGCCGCAGGCCGGACGGCTACCATGCGCTTGAAAGCCTGGTCGTCTTTGCCGATGCGCACGACACCTTGCGGTTGACGCCGCGGCGTCCGCTTGGCCTGAGCGTCACCGGCATCGACGCGGATGCCTGCGGTCCCGAAGACGATAACCTCGTGCTGCGCGCCGTCCGCGCGCTGTTGCGCGCCGCGCCGGATATCGCTGCCGGCCATTTCGATTTGCATAAATCCTTGCCGATCGCGGGCGGCGTTGGCGGCGGATCGGCTGACGCTGCGGCCGCCCTGCGGCTCATGGCGGAGTTCAATCCGTCACGCTGCGATAGTGCGATGCTCGAGGCTGCTGCGCGCGCCACCGGCGCCGATGTCAGCGTCTGTCTCGACAGCCAGCCCCGTATGATGCGCGGCGCCGGCGAAATCCTCGGCAATCCACTGGCGCTGCCGCCGCTTGCGGCCGTGCTGGTCAATCCGGGCGTCGGCGTTCCGACGAAGAATGTCTTTGCGGCGCTCGGCGTGACCCACATGGCGGCCGAAGAGGGTGGCGCCGATCCGCAGGGGTTGGACGATCCGCAAGCGCTATTCGACTATCTTGCCGCCAACCCCAATGATCTCGAAGCGCCTGCGCGCAAGGTCGCGCCTGTCGTCGGTGACGTGCTTGCCGCGCTGGCGAATGCTGACGGCTGTCGGCTGGCGCGCATGTCCGGGTCGGGCGCGACGTGCTTCGGGCTTTTCGCCGATGAGACGCAGGCGCATGCGGCTGCCGCGCGGCTCGGCGCCGCAACACCCGGCTGGTGGGTAAAGCCGGTGATGTTCAATGCGGTGTAGCGCGGATCAACGGCGGGTAGAGCATTGTCGGACCTGAATTGCATCGAACGGTGCCATTCCGGGATGCGCGTTCTTTGCGAGCAAGCCCGGAATCGATAACCACTGTCAGACCATTTCGATAGGTCGTGCCCGCTGTACTACCCAGTTGTCGTACCCGCGAAAGCGGGTACCCAGCATTTTTCTTTAATCCGCACCTTTAATCCCACCTTGGCATAACGACGCAAGAACTGGATGCCCGCCTTCGCGGGCATGACACAATATGGGTCTGTGTCGTTAGGGCTGGATGCCCGCTTTTGCGGGCATGACAATGGAGGCGCGTGAAGAACGCGCATCCCGGAGTGACGGCTGCGCAAGGGCAGCGTCTTATGCCAAATAGAAAACCAGCTAATGCGTACGCGCGATCGTGAACTCGACCGCGTCGGTCAGCGCATCCTTGAGCGGTGAGGTCGGAAACAACGCCAGCGCATCCTTGGCCATCGCGCCGTAGTGTTGCGCGCGGGTGATCGTGTCCTGGATGGCGCGATGCTTCGTCATCAGGTTGATGGCGGTCTCCAGGTCCGCGTCGGTCGTCTCGCGCTGTTCGATCGCGCGCGTCCAGAAAAGCCGTTCATCCTCGCTGCCGCGCCGGAACGACAACACGACCGGCAGCGTGATCTTGCCCTCGCGGAAATCGTCGCCGACATTCTTGCCGAGCTTGGCGGCCGTTCCGCCGTAATCGAGCGCGTCGTCGACGAGCTGGAATGCGATGCCGAGATTCATACCGAACGAACGGCAGGCGGCGGCTTCCGTCTTCGGCCGGTTGGCAATCACCGGACCGACCTCGCAGGCGGCGGCGAACAGTTCGGCGGTCTTTGCACGGATCACGGCGAGATATTCGTCTTCCGTCGTCGCCGTGTTCTGCGCGACAGTCAGTTGCATGACTTCGCCTTCCGCTATGATCGCTGCGGCGGAGGAAAGGATTTCGAGCGCGCGCAGCGAGCCGACCTCGACCATCATCTTGAACGCCTGACCGAGCAGGAAGTCGCCGACTAGCACGCTCGCCTCGTTGCCCCACAGCATCCGTGCGGCGAGCTTGCCGCGCCGCATGTTGCTGTCATCAACAACATCATCATGCAGCAGCGTCGCGGTGTGCATGAACTCGACGGCGGCCGCGAGCTTGATATGGCCGTCGCCGGTGTAATTGACGAGCTTGGCCATCGCCACCGTCAGCATCGGCCGCAGACGTTTGCCGCCGGACGAAATCAGGTGGTTGGCCACTTCCGGGATCATTGTCACGTCCGAACCGGTACGCGAGACGATGGTCGCGTTGACCCGTTCCATGTCGCCGGCGGTGCCGTCCGAGAGGCGGTTGATCGAGGTGGAAGACGGGCTTTCGAACGGGATGACGACGGCCAAAACGCTTCTCCTGGGCAATAAGGACGGGCCAGAATAGAAAGGGTATGCTAATGCGGCAAGAGTGGTCGCAAGGGTAGTTGCGCGCACTCGGTAGATTGCAACAGGAATTGATGGTGGCAATGGGTTGTGCGGACAAAACGGCGACCACCGATCGACGTGCTGAGGTCCATTAATGCCGGGAACTGACTTTGCGGGCGGTGCGGCGCTCCAGCCCCGCTCGGCGGTAGACCAGCCGCGCGCTGGCCTCATGCCGGTCCTGCCCCGTATTGCCGTGCTGATTCCCTGCTACAATGAGGAACGCGCCGTCGCCGAGACGGTTGCCGCCTTCCGCGCCGCGCTGCCGGATGCCGATGTCTACGTCTACGACAACAATTCGCAGGACCGGACGGCGCAAGCCGCCGCCGCCGCCGGTGCCATCGTCCGGCGCGAAACGCATCAGGGCAAGGGCCATGTCGTGCGGCGGATGTTTTCGGACATCGAGGCCGATATCTATCTGCTGACCGACGGGGACGCGACCTACGACGCGCCAAGCGCCACCGCGATGATCAAAAAGCTGATCGACGAGCGTCTCGACATGGTCGTTGGCGTGCGCGTCAATCGGGAGGCGTCCGCCTATCGCCGCGGCCATCGCACCGGAAACCGGCTGCTGACGGGTGCTGTGAGCGCGGTTTTCGGCCAGGTCTTTACCGACATGCTGTCTGGCTATCGCGCCTTCTCACGGCGTTTCGTCAAATCCTTTCCGGTCCTGTCCGGCGGCTTCGAGATCGAAACAGAACTCACCGTGCATGCGCTCGAACTCGAATTGCCGGTGGCGGAAGTCGAGACGCCTTATTATGCGCGGCCGAGCGGTTCGCAGTCCAAGCTCAACACGTGGCGTGACGGGTTTCGCATCCTGTGGATGATCATGCGGCTGTTTCGCTCCGAACGGCCGCTGCAATTTTTCACCGGCATCGCGCTGGTTCTGGCGCTGGTGTCGCTGATCCTCGCCGAACCGGTGGTGGCGACCTATTTGCGCGAAGGAGTCGTGCCGCGCCTGCCGACCGCGATCCTGGCCATGGGCCTGATGCTCGCCGCCGTGCTGTCGTTCATGTGCGGGTTGATCCTCGACACGGTGACGCGCGGCCGCCGTGAACTCAAGCTTCTGTCTTATCTCGGCCACCGCGCGCCGGGCAGCGAGCGGCGCGTGGCAGGTGACGGAGCATGAGACAGGGCATGAGACGCTGATGCGTGAACTCATTCGCGCGAACGATCCGGTCCTCGTCTCGGCTGTCGTGGCTCTGCTCGAAGGGGCTGGCCTGCGACCGCTGGTGCTCGACCAGAACATGAGTGTGCTCGAAGGTTCGATCGGCATTCTCCAGCGCCGCATTATGATGATCGACGACGAGTTCGCGCAGGCGCGCCGGCTCGTGACCGACGCCGGTCTGGCGCATGAGTTGCGGCCGGACGGCAAGGCTTGACCCTAGTGCAAGGTTTGATTCCGTGGACCTGAGCGACGACGCCATCCTCAATGGCCGCTTGCGGCTGTTGCAACCGGTGCGCGGCCATCGTTTCGGTCACGACGCGCTGTTGCTGGCGGCGGCGACGGAGGCGAGGGACGGCGAGCACGCCGTCGATCTCGGTTCGGGCGTTGGCGCCGCCGGGCTGGCGCTGGCCTGTCGCGTCGCAGCGCTGCGCGTGACGCTGGTCGAAGTGGATCCGGCACTGTCGGAACTGGCGCGCAAAAACATCATTCGCAACGGTTTCGACGCGCGGGTCGATGTCGTGACCGCCGATGCCACAATGGCCGCCAGCCTGGCGAGCGCGGGGCTCGATGGTGGCACGGCGGACCATGTGCTGATGAATCCACCCTTCAACGATCCCGTGCGCCAGAGCGCATCGCCCGATCCGCAGCGTCGCCGCGCGCATGTGGCGGCAGCGGCCGGCCCGCAAGACTGGATCGCAAGCGCCGCGCATCTGCTCAAGCCCGGCGGCATACTGACGTTGATCTGGCGTGCCGAGGACAGCGATGCCGTGGTCGCGGCGGTGGGACAATCATTCGGCCGCGTCGCCGTGCGGCCCGTCATCGGCCGCGCCGGCAAATTTCCCGTGCGTGTCCTCGTGCAGGGCCGCAAGGACGGCGCCACGGACAGCGTGAAGGCAATCCGCACACTGCCGCCGCTCTACCTCACCAATACCGCGGGCAAGGAGACGCCGCTGGCGGAAGATATTCTGCGCAAGGTCGCGGCCTTGCCGTTTGTGGGGCCGGAAGACGATGTTCCCGGGACATGATCCCGAAAAGTGGCCGGGCAGGATCTCGCGCCATAAACAATCAGTAACTTGAGCCCGCCTGCGCCGCGTCGTAGTCATGGCAGGGGCGGGAGACATGACGAGGTGGATGTGAGCGTTGACCTTTCCGATCCCTGGTACGTCAAGGCGTGCAACGCTGTGCGCGACAGCCTGCCGGAGCGCTGGCGCAGCGATCTGCCGCTGGTGCCGGTCGTGCGTCTCTCCGGCGTGATCGGGTTTTCGACGCCGCTCAAGCCCGGGCTGTCGCTCAGTTCCGTCGCCAAGCCGCTCGAACGCGCCTTCTCCATGAAGCGCGCGAAGGCCGTTGCGCTGCTGATCAATTCGCCCGGCGGCTCGCCGGTGCAATCGCATCTGATCTATCGCCGCATCAGGCAACTCTCCGAGGAGAAGGGCCTGCCTGTGCTCGCCTTCATCGAGGATGTCGGCGCTTCTGGCGGCTACATGATCGCGTGCGCGGCCGACGAGATCATCTGCGATCCCTCCTCGATGGTCGGATCGATCGGCGTGGTCGGCGGCACGTTCGGCTTCGTCAAGCTGATCGACAAGATCGGCGTCGAGCGCCGGCTCTATACGTCGGGCGATCGCAAGACGATGCTCGATCCGTTCCTGCCGGAAAAGCCGGAGGACGTGCAGCGGGTGCACACCCTGCAGCAGGAGATCCACACCCAGTTCATCGCGCTTGTGAAAGGGCGCCGCGCGGCGCGGCTGCAACGTGAGGACGAATACCTGTTCTCCGGCGAATACTGGACCGGTGCGACGGCAGTCGAACTCGGCATCGCCGATTCGCTCGGCGATTTGCGCGCGGTGCTGCGCGAGCGCTATGGCGAATCCGTGCGCATGCCCGTGATGGCGCCCGAACGCAGCTTCCTCGCCAAGCGTTTTGGCGGGACGTCGCTCGGCGCCGACGTGCTGAGCCATAATTTCGCCGAGGACCTCGTATCGGCTCTCGAAGCGCGCGCGATCTGGTCGCGCTACGGGTTGTAGAGAGCACGCGTTCTGAGTGGCGTTCGTTCGGGGACAATCCTCTTACGCAGACACAATTCGGGGAGACTGCCATGCACACACTCGTGATGTCGCCGCTGATGAAATGGGCGTTTATCGCCGTCGGCGGAGCCATGGCCGTGCATTGGGTTGTGCGCGAGACGCGGCGCGCCAACGCGCGGCTCAAGCGGCGCAAGGCGACGAGCAAGGTCGACGATCGTCAGGCCTATCCGCATTTGCGCCGCGACCCGCGGACGGGCGTGTATCGGCCGCACTAGCGGTTTTGCGTTTCCCCTAGAGATGCGGCGGTGAGGCTTTCCCCGCGCGGCGCAGTGAAGTAGGGCGCAATAGGGCAGCGTATTGCGCCATTGTGTGGCTAGGCGGATTACGCTTCGCTAATCCGCCCTACGGCTGTTGCTTGACCCGCTTTCGGCCCGCCGATAGGGTCCGCGCGCTTCCAAATCCCGTCAATTTCGAGTACGGCGCCGGTCATGGCCGCAGACACGATTCCCGCCCATATGCGCCCGGAACGCTCGTTCCAGGGCTTCATTCTCGCGCTCCAGCGGTTCTGGGCGGACCAGGGCTGCGTCATCCTGCAACCCTACGACATGGAAATGGGCGCGGGCACGTTCCACCCGGCGACGACGCTGCGCGCGCTCGGGCCAAAGCCGTGGAACGCGGCCTATGTGCAGCCTTCGCGGCGGCCGAAGGACGGCCGCTACGGCGAAAATCCCAACCGCCTGCAGCACTACTACCAGTTCCAGGTGATTTTGAAGCCGTCGCCGCCGAATCTGCAGGACCTCTATCTGCAATCGCTCGCCGCCATCGGCATCGACGCGCACCTGCACGACATCCGCTTCGTCGAGGACGACTGGGAAAGTCCGACGCTGGGCGCGTGGGGTCTCGGCTGGGAATGCTGGTGCGACGGCATGGAAGTCTCGCAGTTCACCTACTTCCAGCAGGTCGCGGGTTTTGAATGCGCGCCGGTCGCCGGCGAACTGACCTACGGGCTGGAGCGCCTCGCGATGTATGTGCAGGGCGTCGACCGTGTTTACGACCTCAACTTCAACGGCCGCGAGGGCGCCGAGAAGGTGACCTATGGCGATGTCTTCCTGCAGGCCGAGCAGGAATATTCGCGGCATAACTTCGAGATCGCCGACACGGCAATGCTGTTCGAGCAGTTCAAGATGGCCGAGGCCGCATGCCGGAAATACATCGACGCCGGCTGGCGGAACGATCATGCGGGTGGGGGTAAATCAGGCCAAGGCACGTCAAACGAAGCCGCGTCGGGCGAAGGCAAATCAAACGAGAGCAAGTCGGAAGAGGCGAAGCGGCGTCACCTGATGGCGCTGCCGGCCTACGACCAGTGCATCAAGGCGAGCCACGTCTTCAACCTGCTCGACGCACGCGGCGTGATCTCCGTCACTGAGCGGCAAAGTTACATCCTGCGCGTGCGCGAACTGGCAAAAGCCTGCGGCGAAGCCTGGCGCGCGACCGAAGCCGGCGGGGCAGGGTGATGGCATCTTCCATGAGGTCACACAATTTGAAGCCGCTTTCCGTGATGGCATGCGTGGAGCGCTTCTGCTCCCCTCCCCCCTGCGGGGAGGGGTCGGGGGTGGGGGGCTTCCGATCATGATCGAGCAAAGCGTTAAACAGGATCGGCAAAAGCAATTTGCGCGCAGTATGCGCGCTCAACCAACCGATGCGGAGCGCGTCTTGTGGCAAAGGCTCCGGCACGACGTTGCGTTGACCGGCTCGCATTTTCGCCGACAAGCTCTCATCGGCCCATTCATCGTGGACTTCGTGAGTCACGGCGCAAAAGTCGTTATCGAACTGGACGGTGGTCAACACGATCAGCAACGAACTGCTGACGCGATGCGGACACGGCAGATCGAAACCAAAGGCTATCGCGTGTTGCGTTTCTGGAATCACGACGTGCTTGGCAATATAGATGGTGTTCTCAGCGAAATTCAAAATGCGCTGACCCCCACCCCCTACCCCTCCCCGCAAGGGGGAGGGGAGACTAGTGCGACGCTGAGCAACGGCAATCCTTCTCATAAGAGAAGCGGCGACGCTCCCCCTCAAGGGGAGGGTAAGTGATGCCTGATCTTCTCCTAGAACTGTTCTCCGAAGAAATTCCCGCGCGCATGCAGGCGAAGGCGGCGGAGGATTTGCGCAAGCTGGTCACCGACCGTCTGGTGAATGCCGGGCTCGTCTATGAAGGCGCGAAGGCGTTCGTGACGCCGCGGCGGCTGGCGCTCACCGTGCAGGGCCTGCCGGCAAAACAGCCCGATCTGCGCGAGGAGAAGAAAGGCCCGCGTGTCGGCGCACCGGAAGCCGCCGTTGCCGGCTTCCTCAAGTCGGCGGGGCTGACCTCCATCGATCAGGCGACGGTCCAGACCGATCCGAAGAAGGGCGACTTCTACGTCGCCGTGGTCGAGAAGACAGGCAGGGCAGCGATCGAGGTGATTGCCGAAATCATCCCTGAGGTGGTGCGCAGCTTCCCATGGCCGAAGGCGATGCGCTGGGGCGCGGCGTCGGCCAAGCCCGGCGCGCTCACCTGGGTGCGGCCGCTGCATTCCATCGTCGCGACGTTCGGCGCCGAGACGGAATCGCCGGAGATCGTGCGCTTCGAATTGCCCGGCGTGGCGGTGGGCGACACGACGCGCGGCCATCGTTTTCTCGCGCCGGAAAGCTTTTCCGTCCGCCGCTTCGACGACTATGTCGACAAACTCGAGAAGGCCAGGGTGGTGCTCGACCCCGCGCGCCGCCGCGACATCATTTTGACAGAGGCGAAGAACCTCGCCTTCGCGCAAGGGTTTGAACTGGTCGAGGACGAGGGGCTGCTGCACGAGACGGCGGGCCTCGTTGAATGGCCGGTGGTGCTGATGGGGTCGTTCGAGGAGAGTTTTCTTGCTATCCCGCAGGAGGTCATCCGCGCGACCATCCGCAACAACCAGAAGTGCTTTGTGGTGCGCGATAAGGCCGGCAAGCTCGCGCCGAAATTCATCCTCGTCTCCAACATGGCGGCGAGCGACGGCGGCAAGGCGATCACGGCCGGCAACGAGCGGGTCATCCGCGCCCGGCTGTCGGATGCGCAGTTCTTCTACGAAACCGATTTAAAGACGAAGCTTGAAGAACGGCTGCCAAAGTTCTCCGACATCATCTTCCACGAGAAGTTGGGGACACAGGCCGAACGTATTGATCGGATTGAGAGATTAGCCGCCGAGCTGGCGCCGCTGGTCGGCGCCGACCTGGTGAAGGCCAAACGCGCGGCGCGGCTGTGCAAGGCCGATCTTTTGACTGAAGTCGTCGGCGAATTTCCCGAGACGCAAGGCTTGATGGGCAAGTATTACGCGCTCGCCCAAGGAGAGGACGCGAGCGTCGCGGCGGCCTGCGAGGATCACTACAAGCCGGTCGGGCCGAACGACCGTGTACCGACAGATCCCGTCGCCATCGCGGTGGCGCTGGCCGACAAGATCGATACCCTCGTGGGCTTCTGGCACGAAAACGAAAAGCCTACTGGATCGAAGGATCCGTATGCTTTGAGACGAGCCGCGCTCGGTGTCATCCGTATCATCCTCGAAAACTCGGAAAGGCTGCGGCTGAGAAGGGTCCTTCGAGAAAGCTGGGTTGAGCACACCCAACGCGGCCGCGGACTTGCCACTTGGAATAAAGAAGAGTCCCTAATCACCGACCTTCTCGCCTTCTTCGCCGACCGCCTAAAAGTGCAATTGCGCGAGCAGGGCGCGCGGCACGATCTGGTGGACGCGGTGTTTGCGCTCGACTCCTCTTCCACCTCCCCCTTGAGGGGGGAGGTCGGTCCGCGAAGCGGACCGGGTGGGGGTGACAGCGCCGATAAGGCTCACCCCACCCCGCCGCTGCGCGGCGACCCTCCCCCTCAAGGGGAGGGTGTTGGCCACGCGCCTTCGTCGTCCGCCGTATCGCCTTCGCCCGCCGTGCAGGACGACTTGCTGCTCATCGTCCGCCGCGTTGAAGCATTGGGAAAATTTTTGGACACCGACGACGGCAAGAACCTGCTCGCCGGCGTCAAGCGCGCGACCAACATCTTGCGCATCGAGGAGAAGAAGGACGGCGTCGCCTATACCGGCGCACCGAACGCTTCCCTGCTCGAACTCCCCGAGGAGGAGGCGCTCGCCGCCGCCATTGCCACCGCGAAGACGCAGGCCGCTGCCGCCGTCGCCAAGGAGGACTTTGGTGCCGCCATGGCCGCGCTCGCAAAGCTGCGTCCGGCCGTCGATGCCTTCTTCGACAAGGTCACCGTCAACGCTGACAACAAGGCACTGCGCGAAAACCGGCTAAAACTGCTCAACGAGATCCGCGCCGCCACCGGCGCCGTGGCGGACTTTTCGCAGATCCAGGGCTAGCTCTGTATTCCGCACGAGCGGATTTCGCGCCGGTGGACACCGCTGCCGTGCAAATTCCATTGCATGGCGTCAGGCGCTAGGGTGCCATGTCGCCGCAGTGCATGATGCGCTGCAACCAACGGCTCCCAAAAGCGTTGGAAAACCATTGATCCCGCCGGAGTTCTTCATGCACATTTCAATGACGCATATTCAGCCCCTCGTTGCGATTCTGGCCGGTATCTTGATCCTCATCATGCCGCGTCTCCTGAATTTCATCGTTGCCATCTACCTCATCATCATCGGTATTATCGGCCTCGGCCTCATCCATTAATTCACCGGCATTCCTCGATTTTTCGGCCGGCCTCGCGCAAATCCGCCGCGGTTGAATTGGCTGGCGAAAAGGCCCAAGGAAAGGCCCAAGACGGGCCTCTCACGATCCCACAGAACGGCCCCCTCGGGCCGCTCGCGAGGGGCGTTCCGCTGTCAGGACGAGAGCAAGCTCAATGGCGACAAGTTCAGTGGCGAAATGGGTTTACACATTCGGAAACGGGAAGGCCGAAGGCCGTTCCGACATGAAAAACCTGCTCGGCGGCAAGGGCGCCAATCTGGCCGAAATGGCCAATCTCGGGCTGCCTGTTCCCCCCGGTTTCACCATCACCACCGAGGTCTGCACGTATTTTTATGCCAACGGCAAAGAGTATCCGGCCGAACTGAAGAGCAACGTGGAAGCGGCCCTAGCCCAGATCGGCGAGATCACCGGCAAGGGATTCGGCGACGCAAAAAATCCGCTGCTGGTTTCGGTGCGCTCCGGCGCCCGCGCCTCGATGCCGGGCATGATGGATACCGTCCTCAATCTCGGCCTCAACGACAAGACCGTCGAGGCGCTGGCCGAGAAGGCCGGCGATGCGCGCTTTGCCTATGACAGCTATCGCCGCTTCATCGGTATGTATTCCGACGTGGTGCTTGGCATCGAGCATCATCACTTCGAGGAACTGCTCGACGAGCAGAAGGACCGCAAGGGCTATTCGCTCGACACCGAACTGACCGCCGACGACTGGAAGACGCTGATCGGCCTTTACAAGAAGCGCGTTGAGGAGACGTCCGGAAAGCCGTTTCCGCAGGACCCGCATGCGCAGCTCTGGGGCGCGATCGGTGCGGTGTTCGGCTCGTGGATGAACAATCGCGCCAATACCTATCGGCGGCTGCACGCGATCCCCGAAAGCTGGGGCACGGCGGTGAACGTGCAGGCCATGGTGTTCGGCAACATGGGCGACACGTCGGCGACCGGCGTCGCCTTCACCCGCAATCCCTCGACCGGCGAGAAGAAGCTTTACGGCGAATTCCTCATCAATGCGCAGGGCGAGGACGTGGTCGCCGGCATTCGCACGCCGCAGGAGATCACCGAGACGGCGCGCAAGGAATCCGGCTCGAAAAAGCCGTCGATGGAGGCAGCCCTTCCGGAGGCTTTTGGCGAACTGACGCGCATCTACAACAAGCTCGAACAGCACTACCGCGACATGCAGGACCTCGAATTCACGGTCGAGCAGGGGCGGCTGTGGATGTTGCAGACCCGCTCCGGCAAGCGCACGGCGAAAGCGGCGCTGCGCATCGCCGTCGATCTCGCCAATGAGGGTTTGATCTCGCAGGAGGAGGCCGTGGCCCGCGTCGAGCCGGCCTCGCTCGACCAGTTGCTGCATCCGACCATCGATCCGGGCGCCGAGCGCAACATTCTGGCGACCGGCCTGCCGGCCTCGCCGGGTGCAGCGTCCGGTGAAATCGTGTTCACGCCGGACGAGGCCGAGAAGATGAAAGCCGATGGCCGCAAGGTCATCCTCGTGCGCGTCGAGACGAGCCCCGAAGACATCCACGGCATGCACGCGGCCGAAGGCATTCTGACCACGCGCGGCGGCATGACCTCGCATGCGGCGGTGGTCGCGCGCGGCATGGGCAAGCCTTGTGTGTCCGGCGCCGGCACGATCCGCGTTGATGCGGCGAAGGGAACGATGACGGCCGGCGGCAAGACGTTCAAGCGCGGCGACATCATCACCCTCGACGGTTCGGCCGGGCAAGTGCTCTCCGGCGAAGTGAAGATGAGCGAGCCGGAACTGTCGGGTGACTTCGGCACCATCATGACGTGGGCCGACAAGGTGCGCGTCCTTGGCGTGCGCGCCAATGCCGATACGCCGGCGGATGCACGCGTTGCCGTCAAATTCGGCGCCGAGGGCATCGGCCTTTGCCGCACCGAGCATATGTTCTTCGACGCCGACCGCATCCGTGCGGTGCGCGAGATGATTCTGTCCGACGACGAGAAGGCGCGGCGCAAGGCGCTGGCAAAACTTCTGCCGATGCAGCGTTCGGATTTCACGGCGCTGTTCGAAATCATGGGCGGGCTGCCCGTGACCATCCGACTGCTCGATCCGCCGCTGCACGAATTCTTGCCGCATGGCGAAGCAGAGATCGCGGAAGTGGCCAAGGAACTGGGCACCGATCCGCAAAAACTCGCGGATCGTGCGGCGTCTCTGCACGAGTTCAATCCCATGCTCGGTTTCCGTGGCTGTCGTCTTGCCATTGCCTATCCCGAAATCGCGGAAATGCAGGCGCGCGCGATCTTCGAGGCCGCGGTTGCCGCGGCGAAGAAAACAGGCAAGCCCGTTGTGCCGGAAGTGATGGTGCCCCTCATCGCCACCAAGGCCGAACTCGATATCGTCAAGGAGCGCATCGACGCGATGGCGCAGGCAGTGGAGAAGGAAACAGGGGCCAGGCTCGATTATCAGGTCGGCACCATGATCGAACTGCCGCGCGCGTCGCTGATGGCGGCGGAAATCGCGGAGTCGGCCGAGTTCTTTTCGTTCGGCACCAACGATCTGACGCAGACGACTTACGGCATCAGCCGCGACGATGCGGCGAGTTTCCTCGGCACTTACGTCCAGCGTGGCATCATCAAGACCGATCCGTTTGTGTCGATCGACCGCGAAGGCGTCGGCGAACTGGTGCGCATCGGCGTCGAGCGCGGCCGCAAGACGCGCGCGAAGCTGAAGGTCGGCATTTGCGGCGAACATGGCGGCGACCCGGATTCGGTCGCGTTCTGCCATGAGGCGAAGCTTGATTATGTGTCGTGCTCGCCGTTCCGGGTGCCGATCGCACGTCTTGCCGCGGCCCAGGCCGCGCTGAACACGAAGGCCGCAGGCCAGGCGTAATTTCTCGACGCAAATCCTGTTGCGCACGATCGCTCGTTAACGATCGCCCGCCTGTCATCGCGACAAGCGGCGACACGCGTGAAAATTTAACGCGATCTTTACCTTGATTAAGCCCGTGCGCCGCGCGGTTATTCCGCACGCCGTTCGGCAGCATGAATATACCGCGCGCGATTAACAGCTTCGCAAGGTTAACCGTTCAAATTGTCTGAGTGTCGCGCGCAGGCCACGCTCAAGACCACGTTCAAGGCTACGCCTCACGCGATACGGGACCTGACCTCTTGTAGATGTTGCGTAGCGTTGCGTAGTGTAAAGCCGAACCAGTTGCGTCAAAGGCCGAAGCGCTCCATTCGCGTGCGCTTCGGCTTTTTGGCGTTTGGTTTTGTGGTGCTGCCGAACCAGATTGCCTATCAGGATCTCGGCTCGCTCATCGCGCATCAGCCGGTGGTGGAACGCGGCTGGCGCCAGTATGTGCTCAGTGCGCCGTTGGGGACCGTTCATACGGCAACATTCAGTTTCTCGCGGCCGCTCGGCACCGCGATGCCGACGCCGTTCAGCATGCTTCTGGCGAGCCTCGATCCGCGCACGCTGGCGCTCGACATGGGCAGCCCGGCGGCAGTGCCAAAAATCCGCTATCCGATCGTTCAGCGCGCGCGTAAAGGCGACCGTCTGTCCGTGCCGAAAAAGGAACCATCGGCGCGCATGACTCCACCGGCGGATGCGCCGACATCGGTCTATGACATTCGCGAGGCGAATTTTGCTCCGGCGCAGAGCATCACGGTCGAGGCGGTCGAACCGTTCAAGCCGTTTCCCGATTACGACATCTCGATGTCGCTCGAAGGCGATCCCGGCATCCTTGAACTGAAACAGACCGAGAGCACGCAGCCCGTTGCGTCCGCCGAGCCGTCGCCATCCGCGTCTTCGCCCGTGTCCGAAATAGTCGGTCCTGACGGCGACACCGTGGCCGCAGCGACGCCTGCCATCGCTCCGGCAACGTCTGCGCCGGCTGAGACAAGCGCGGCGCAAGCCGATGAAGCGATCGCACAGGCCGCGACGATGGTCGAGCAGGCGGCCGGTCAGACGCAAGCGGCCGCCGTTTCCGAAGACGCGCCGGCGATGTCGCCGCCGTCAACCGCTGAGCAGAAGGTTCAGCAGGAAGCCGCTGACGCCGCCTGGCCGCCCCCTCCTGTTGGCAATCAAAAAGTTGCCGCGCAATTGCCGACCGATGACGGATCGTCGGATGACGATGCCGGTCTGGCGTCGTCCGGTCGTCTGTTTTTTGGCGCCGCACCGCTCGGCGAGGGCCTGAGCGGTATGATGCAATGGCAGCCAGGCGAGGAACCGGTGTTTGCCGCTCAGGGTGCGCAGACCGACCCGGATTTGAAAATTGCCGCGCTCGATCCGTCGGCTGCGCCGGACGCAGCGGCCGGTCCTGCTGAGTCCGTTGCGCCGAAGGGGCATTCGGTCGAAACGCCGAAACGGCCAAAATCTCCCGCCGAACGTCTGCATCTCGAAGGCAAGAAGCGCGCGAGGGCAGAGAAGTGTCTCGCCAATGCCGTTTACTTCGAGTCACGCGGCGAATCGGAACGCGGGCAGATGGCCGTCGCCCAGGTTGTGATGAATCGTGTGTTCTCCGACTTTTATCCCAACGATGTTTGTGGCGTCGTCTATCAGAACGCCGGCCGCCATCTTGCCTGTCAGTTTACGTTCGCCTGTGACGGCATTCCGGACGTCGTGCGCGAGAAGGAGGCATGGGTCGTGGCCGAGCGCATCGCGCGCGACACGCTCGATGGCAAGATCTGGGTGACGGAAGTCGGTAAGGCCACGCATTATCATGCGTACTGGGTGCATCCGCGCTGGGTGCGCGAGATGAAGAAGTTGGACAAGATCGGCGTTCACACCTTCTATCGGCCGCGCGCATGGGGCACTGGCGCCGACGAGCCGCATTGGGGTCCGACCGCTGCGGTGGCGAGCAAGGCGAAGTCGTGAGGGTTTAAATCTCGATGTCGAGGCCGATGTCGAGATTCGTCACCGAATGCGTCAGCGCGCCCGACGAAATATAATCGACGCCGCTTTCTGCGATGCGGCCGACGGTGTCGCGCGTGATGCCGCCTGACGCTTCGGTGGTGAGCCGTCCGCCGACCATCTTCACCGCCTCTGCCATCGTCGCCACATCCATGTTGTCGAGCAGTACGGCGTCGGCAAGGCCGACCTTGAGCACGTCGTCGAGCTGTTCGAGCGAATCCACTTCGATCTCGATCTTCACGAGATGTCCGATCACGTATTTCGCACGTTCGAGCACCGGCCGGATGCCGCCCGCCACGGCGATGTGGTTGTCCTTGATCAGCACCGCATCATCGAGACCGAAGCGGTGATTGAAGCCCCCGCCGCAGCGCACCGCGTATTTCTGCAGGGCGCGCAGGCCCGGCACGGTTTTGCGGGTGCAGATGATGCGCGCCTTGGTGTGCGCGACGCGCGAGACGTATTCGGCCGTGGCGGTCGCGGTGCCGGAGAGAAGGCCGACGAAATTAAGCGCGGTGCGTTCCGCCGCCAGCATCGCGCGCGCCTGGCCGGTGACGGTCATCAGAGTCGTTTTCGCGGCGACAGTCGCGCCATCGCGCTCATGCGCTTCGAGTTTCATCTCGGGCGAGAGCATGCGGAAGGCCGCCGCGACCAGCGGCAATCCGGCGATGGTGCCGGCCTTGCGCGCGGCAACGACCGTGCGGCCCTGCGCATCCTCCGGCACGGTGGCGATGGAGGTGATATCGCCGGCGCGGCCAAAATCTTCCGCAAGCGCGCGCCGTACGGCGTCCTCGACTTCGAGCGGCGACAGGAAGGCATCGGGACAGAACAGGCTTTGCATCAGCGTCTCACTTCGCGGCGGAGGGTTCGGCGGCCATTGCGGTCTGCGCGATCGCTTTGGCTTCGTTCCAGGTCATGAAAGTGCGCCTGGCCTGCGCCGGATCAGGCTCGGGATAATCGGAACGGAAATGCGCGCCGCGGCTTTCGCGCCGCTGCCATGCCGCGGCGGCGATCATCGTTGCCGTCACCAGCATGTTGCGCATGGCGGCCGAGCGCGCGTTATCGTTGAAGCGCCCGAGTATGCGCAACGCTTGCGACAGACCCTCTGCGTCCCGCACGACGCCGACATGGCGCGCCATCAATTTGCGCAGGTCGCCGTCTGACTCGGGCAGGTCGTGCGACACGGCGGGCGCGGGCAGGGTACGAACCGGCTGTGCCTGCGCCGCTGATCCATCAAAATCGTGCGCAATGCGGCCGGCATAGACAACGGCTTCGAGCAGCGAGTTCGAAGCGAGACGATTGGCGCCGTGTGTGCCGGTCGACGCGACTTCGCCGGCCGCCCACAATCCGTCGAGCGAGGAGCGGCCGCGTGCGTCAACGGCGATGCCACCCATGTGGTAATGCGCCGCCGGTGCGATGGGGATGAGATCGCGCGCGGGATCGACACCGGCGCTCATGCAACTGGCATAGACCGTGGGAAACATATCCTTGAAATGATCGCCGATGGCCGTGCGCGCGTCGAGGAAGGCGCCGCGTCCGGCCGCGATTTCGGAGAACACGCCGCGCGCGACGATGTCGCGCGGTGCAAGGTCGCCGAGCGGATGGACACGCTCCATGAAACGTTCGCCGGCGCGATTGACGAGAATTGCACCGTCGCCGCGCAACGCTTCCGTCGCCAGTGGCGCGGGATCGCGTCCGATGTCGATGGCGGTCGGATGGAATTGCACGAACTCGGCGTCCGCGATGCGCGCGCCCGCGCGTGCAGCGATGGCGAGGCCCGACCCCGCGGCTTCGGCCGGATTGGTCGTCACCGCATAAAGATGTCCGACGCCGCCGGTGGCGAGCACGATGCGGTTCGATGCGACGTGCAGCGATTGGCCGAGCGCCGCGCGTGCCCGCAGGCCGATGACGGCGTTGCCGTCCGCCAGCAATTCCTCGGCGGCATAGCCTTCGAGCACGGTGATGGATGACGTCGCGCGGACGGCTGCGATCAGCGCCGTCATGATGGCGCGGCCGGCCATGTCTCCTTTCACGCGCACGATGCGGCGCGCGGAATGCGCGGCTTCGCGCGAGACGAGAAGATGGCCTTCGAGGTCCTGGTCGAACGGCACGCCATAGGCGAGGAGATCGCGCACGCGCTCCGGCGCTTCGCGCATCACGCCGAGCGCGATGGCCTCATCGACGATGCCGCCGCCGACCGCGACCGTATCCTGCGCGTGGGATTCCGGCGTGTCGCCTTCGGAGACTGCCGCCGCGATGCCGCCTTGCGCCCATGCAGTCGATGCGCCTTCGCCGATCGGTGCGGCGGCGAGCACGGTGACCTTGCGCGGCGCGAGTTTGAGCGCGCAGAACAGACCGGCAAGACCGCCGCCGACAATGACGATGTCGGCGGCGGCCGCAACGGCATTTGATGATTTTTCGGACACGGACTGCCGTTCAGTTCTTCAGATTGACCATGCGCTCGACGGACCGGCGCGCACGCACGGCGATCTCCGGATCGACGATGACCTCTTCCTGCATCAAGAGCAGGCTGTCGAGAATCTTTGGCAGCGTGATCCGTTTCATATGCGGGCAGAAGTTGCACGGCCGCACGAATTCGACGTTCGGCAATTCGGCCTGCACGTTGTCCGCCATCGAGCACTCGGTCACCATGACGACGCGCTTGGGCTTGCGCGCGCGCACGAAGTCGATCATGTGCGCGGTCGAACCGGTGAAGTCGGCTTCAGCGAGCACGTCCGGCGGACATTCCGGATGCGCAATGATCTGCACGGACGGATCGGTCTCGCGATAGGCGCGCAGTTCCTCGCCGGTGAAGCGCTCGTGCACCTCGCAATGGCCCTTCCAGGCGATGATCTTCACAGTGGTTTGCGAGGCCACGTATTTAGCGAGATATTCGTCGGGCAGGAAGATGACGCGCTCGGCGTTGAGGCTCTCGACCACCTTCACGGCGTTCGACGAGGTGCAGCAGATATCCACCTCCGCCTTCACTTCGGCCGAGGTGTTGACATAGGCGACCACCGGCACGCCGGGGAAGCGTTCGCGCAGCAGGCGCACGTCGGCGCCGGTAATCGATTCGGCCAGCGAACAGCCGGCGCGCCTATCCGGGATCAGCACCGTCTTTTCGGGGCTGAGAATTTTCGACGTCTCCGCCATGAAATGCACGCCGCCCTGCACGATCACGTCGGTGGACACCTTTGCCGCTTCGCGCGCAAGCTGCAGCGAGTCGCCGACGAAATCGGCGACGCAGTTGTAGATTTCCGGCGTCTGGTAATTGTGCGCGAGGATGACGGCGTTGCGCACCTTTTTCAGGTCGTTGATCGCCTTCACGTACGGCGCGAAGAACGGCCATTCGATCGACGGCACGACGGTTTTTACGCGCTCGTAGAGATGCGCGGTCGCGCGCTCGACCTCGGGCGTCCAGGTGAGGTCCGGGCGCGGCAGCACGGGAAACCGTCCCGGCACCAATGCGGGGGCAGGGCGCCGCGGCGCTTCGCTCACAGAAACGTCTCGCTCCGCGCCGGCAGGCAGGCGGCCCAATCCACCCGTGACCGCGTCAGCTAATGACGATGGGGAGAAGGTTTCGATCACCGGCATGATGGCCTCCTTATATACTCTATCTGAGCATATTCAGAATGAAGTCATTTCCACCAGACGCCGCATGGCTTATTCTCAAGTGGAGCAAATGAATATAACATGTCCCGCGCGTCGTTTCCACCCCGCCTGTCACAATTGTTTTAAGAAGGCGCGCGTCTGCGACCTTCGTCGGGCATCGGCGGAAAAGGCTTTACCAGCCAGCGTCCCGTGCGCAATTTGGCGGTGCGGTTCATCTATCACGCTGCGCGGTGCCTGCTTAAGGTGCCGTTCCGGCATTCCTCATAAAGGGCGCGGCAGCCATGGCGGCGGGTGTTGATTCTGCATCGATCAATGACACGGCGCGGCAGTCGGGCGGGCTGCCGGGCTGGCGCACGCCACTGGTCATCGTGCTCTGCGGCTGCCTCATCGGCATGCTCACCTTCGGTCCGCGTTCGGCCACCGGCCAATTCCTGACGCCGCTGTCCTTTGCCCATGGCTGGGGGCGGGAAGTGTTTTCGCTCGCGCTGGCGATGCAGAACCTGCTCTGGGGCATCGGCCAGCCGCTGGCTGGCGGCATCGCCGACCGTTACGGCAGCATGCGCGTGCTTTGCGTCGGCGCGCTGCTCTACGGCGTCGGCCTCGTGATGATGGCGCATGTGCAGACGCCGACGGGGCTTGAACTTTCCGCCGGCTTCCTCGTCGGCTTCGGCCTGGCGGGTTGCTCGTTCAACATCATCATCGGCGCGTTCGGCAAACTCGTTCCCGAAAGCTGGCGCACGCTGTCATTCGGCGCCGGCACGGCGGCGGGTTCGTTCGGCCAGTTCCTGTTCTCGCCGCTCGCGCGCGGGCTGATCGATACCATCGGCTGGCAGAATGCGCTGACGTCTTTCGGCTTCCTCATGCTGCTGGTGCTGCCGCTGTCGATCGCGGTGGCGACGCGCCCGACGACGGCCACGGCTGCCGCCGCGTCCGGGCCACAGCAATCCTATCGCGAGGCGCTGTCCGAGGCCTTGCGCCATCGCAGCTACGTCCTGCTGGTGCTGGGCTTCTTCACCTGCGGCTTCCAGCTTCAATTCGTGACCGTACATCTGCCGTCCTATCTCATGGATCGCGGCCTGTCGGCGGAGGTCGGCGGCTGGACCATCGGTGTGATCGGCCTGTTCAACATCGTCGGCTCGCTGTGCTCGGGCTGGCTCGGCTCGTTCCTGCCGAAGCGCTATATCCTCGCGGCGATTTATCTCCTGCGCGGCGCGGCCATCATGGCGTTCATCATGCTGCCGATGACGGTGACCAACGCGCTCGTGTTCGGCGCCACCATGGGATTTCTCTGGCTGTCGACGGTGCCACCGACGAACGGGATCGTCGCGGTGATGTTCGGCACGCGCTGGCTGACGATGCTGTCCGGGTTTGCGTTCTTCAGCCATCAGGTCGGCGGATTTCTCGGCGTGCTGCTCGGCGGCATCGCCTTCGAGCGCACGGGGTCGTACAACGTGATCTGGTGGCTCTCGATCGCCTTCAGCGTGTTGTCGGCGGTCATCAATCTGCCGATCGTCGAGCGGCCGGTGGCGCGGCCGCAAGCCGTGGCGGCTTGAACGAAGGAGTTTTCATGGCGGCGTTTCGCGCGGTTGTCATCGACAAGACGGACCAGGGCCAGAAGGCGCAGTTGCGCGATTTCGATGAAGCTGACCTGATGGACGGCGACGTCACCGTTCGCGTCGAATGGTCGACGCTCAACTACAAGGACGGTCTGGCCTTGACCGGCAAGGCGCCGATCGCACGGCGCTGGCCGATGATCGCAGGCGTCGATCTCGCCGGCACGGTGGAGTCTTCGACCGATGCGCGCTGGAAGCCGGGCGACAAGATCATCGTCAACGGCTGGGGCCTTGGCGAAACGCATCTCGGCGCCTATGCGGAATTAGCGCGTGTCAAAGGCGACTGGCTCGTACCGCTGCCGAAAGACATGAGCACGCGCGAGGCCATGGCGATCGGCACGGCGGGCTACACCGCGATGCTCTCGGTGCTGGCGCTCGAACAGCATGGATTGAAACCGCAGGACGGCCCGCTGGTCGTCACCGGTGCGTCGGGCGGCGTCGGTTCGGTCTCGATCGCGATCCTCGGCAAGCTCGGCTATCAGGTCACGGCATCGACCGGCCGCTTGCAGGAAGCCGACTATCTCAAATCGCTCGGCGCCAGCGAGATCATGGATCGCAAGGATATCGAAGGCGCCGTGAAGCCGCTCGCGCGCGAACGCTGGGCCGGCGGCATCGACTCGGTCGGGTCGAAGACGCTCGCCAATGTGCTGTCGATGATTCGCTATCGCGGCGCCGTCGCTGCCTGCGGACTGGCTGCGGGTATGGATCTACCGACCACGGTCGCGCCATTCATTCTGCGTGGCGTGTCGCTCCTCGGCATCGACTCGGTCTATCGCCCGATGGACGACCGCAAGGCCGCCTGGGCCCGGCTTGCAACCGACCTCGACCGCACGAAGCTCAACGCCATCATGCAGGAAATACCGCTCGCGGGCGTGTTCGACGCAGCGCAGCAGATCGTGGCTGGACAAGTCCGTGGACGGATGGTCGTGAAAATTGGTTAGGCAGCCAAAATGCCGCCGTAGGGACACTTTTCGAATAGATCGTGGCAGCGTGGTAACCATCTGGTTAAGAAAGTGGGCTAGGGTGAAGCCCGTAGCGTAGGGGGTTTCGTAATGTACGTGCGTCTGGGGATGCTCTTGAGTCTGGCAGCGGTGTTCCCGGCCAGCGCCGGCGAACTGAATGCCGACCAGGCCCGCAAATTCGTTATGGGCAAAACCTTCACCTACAACTGCTTCGAAGGAACGCGTGGCGCGGGGCGCATCCAACCGGATGGCTCGGTTGCCGGCACGGTGCAGTTCCAGGGCAGCGGCCCGGTTCGTTACGTTCGGCTTCCGGCCGGAACGCTGCACGCGGAAGGCCAGAAGGTGTGCGCGACGGTTCGCGGCCTGCCGTTTCAACCCTGCTTCAATCTCAACCAGACCAGCGAGGCGAGCTTTACCGGCGCGATCTCGGGCCTGAGCTTCGCTTACTGCACGTTCGACCGGAATGCGCGTGAGATCAACATCGCAAGCGCGCACCGTCGCCATACGCGGCACGCCGAGAAGCATGTCGAGAAACCGCGCGTCGAGGCGGAAGCAAGGCCGCCTGCCGAGGATGCTGGTCTAAGGCTGAACTCTCTGAGCCACTGACTTCGGTCAGCCGTGTGCGCCGAGGCGCAGGCCCGGCGCCGGACGTTCCTGCATCACTTCGCGACGGAAACGAAAGCGCGCCGCCGGCCGCCCGCCGGTGGACGTCAGCACATCGCCGGTTGGTTCGACGAGGGCGGCGTTTTCAACCAGACGCCGGAAATTCTGCTTGTGCAGCAGCCGGCCGGAAATCGCTTCCACCGTGCGCTGCAATTCCGTCAGCGTGAATGCCGCCGGCATCAGCTCGAACACGACAGGGCGGTATTTCAGTTTCGCCCGCAGCCGCGCGATGGCTGTCGCGAGAATGCGGCGGTGGTCGACGCGCATCGGTTCGCCGAGTGGAGGCAGCGCGCGGTGATCCTGCGCAGTGCTGCGGCCGTCGCGCCGCGCTTCCTCGATGAGACCCGCTTCATAGATGAGCTCGTAGCGGTCGAGGACCTTCTCCTCGTCCCACGGGCTGCCCTGCGTGCCGAAGCACAGGCGCAGGCGTTCCGCGCGCGAGAGTGGACGCTTCGGTTGGCTGCCCGGGGGCTGTGCCGCCCACTTTTCCAGAAGTGGCAGGATGGTCGTGTCGAGAATGGCGGGCCGCTCTTCGCGCCAGTCCTCCCACGGGAAGAAGCGATACCACGGTTCGAATCCGGCTTCGCGCACGGGCGCCTGACCGTTCTGACGCGGCGTGTGGCTCAGCGCGAGATAACCGACGGACACGTTGTGCGGGCCGGTATCTCCCGGTCCCGGATGCCGGCCGCGATCGCCGAACGTGTAAAGCTGCTCGACATAGCCGACGCGTAGGCCGGTTTGCGCATCGACCCACGTGCGCAGGCCAATCTCGAATGTGCCGTGGGCGACGGGATCGAACGGCCCCGAAGGCAGGCCGGCGCGCGCCGCGCTGCCGTCCGATTGCTGCGACACCAGAACCGTCGGCTGATCCTTCTCCACCGCGACGATCGCGGCGGTCAGACCGATCTCGATCGACGGCGGTGTCGCTTCCGCCGGTCGTGGCTTTATTGCTTTGGACTCTGCCGTCATGCCTTGTACCCGTACTCCGCGCCGCGTCACGCGCGCAAGAGCTGCTCGACACGATCCTTGAATCGCTGCTGTGCGGTTTCCGCACGCCATGGCGTGAGATAGTCGCGCTCGATGGTAGCGGAATAGACTGGCGCCTTGCCGAAAAAGCGGCGCGCTTCGCTTTCCTTGAATCCGGCAAGGTGCGTGGCTTCGAGATGCGCCGCCTCGCGATCGGCGAGCTTGACGAGCGCCACGATCTCCTCCGGCAACTCCGCGGGAATCCCGAAATGAATATGGATGGCGCCGAGCAGGCGCCTCTCCACCGCCTTGTAGGTATCGCCGATCACCGCCTTGAAAGGTGAGATCATGTCGCCGATGACATATTCCGGCGCATCATGCATCAGCAGCGCGATCCGTCGCGTGCGATCAAGCGCGGGATTGCGCGCGCGCGCCAGCGCTTCGACGAGCAGCGTGTGCTGCGCCACCGAGAAAATGTGCGCGCCGTTGGTCTGTCCGTTCCAGCGGGCGACGCGCGCGAGACCGTGCGCGATATCATCAAGTTCGATGTCGAGGGGGGAGGGTTCGAGCAGATCGAGGCGCCGTCCCGACAGCATCCGTTGCCACGCCCGCGCGTCGGTCTTGCCTTCATCCTTGCGGACGAGGGTTGCTGCGGCGGGCTGTCGTGATTTTGGACTTGAAGACATTGAGCGAGAGTGACTTTCGACCGTGAGTTACTTTCGAGCGGCGCGTTTTGTGCCTTCGCGCGTTTTGCCACCCGGCTTGGCGTGAGACGTCGCGCACGCATCATGGCGATGGCAATCGAGGAGGTGGTCGTTGACCATGCCGATGGCCTGCATGAACGCATAGACGATGGTCGGCCCGACGAATTTGAAGCCGCGCTGCACGAGTTCCTTCGAGATCGCCTGCGACAACGGCGTTGCCGCCGGAATTTTCGCCGTGGTGCGGAAATGATTGACGATGGGTTCGCCGTCGACAAAATCCCACAGGAATGCGGAAAAGCCCGGACCTTGCTCCATCATATCGAGCCAGACCCGCGCCGAGGCGACAGCGCCCGTGATCTTGGCACGGTTGCGCACGATGCCCGCATCCTGCATCAGCTTTTCTATTCTCTTGTCGGAATAGCGTGCGATTTTCTCCGGCTGGAAATCGTCGAAGGCGCGGCGGAAATTCTCACGCTTGCGCAGGATCGTGATCCACGACAACCCGGCCTGAAAGCCATCGAGAACGAGCTTTTCGTAAAGCGCGCGGTCGTCACGCTCCGGCACGCCCCATTCCTCGTCGTGATAGGCCATGTAAAGCGCATCTTCGCGCGCCCACGGACACCGCGCCAGACCGTCCTGATGTTTGATGACGCCGCTCACACGCTGCTCCCTGCTCGCGGCATCATGATAGCCATCTTGTTGTCGGCTGGAAGTGAATTTAGGCGGCCTTTGCGCCGGGGACACTGAAACTTGCCCAGGCCGGTTGATGCACTTGCAGCACGCAATGCGCGGCGGTCAAGACTTCGCCGGCGGCATGCGCGTCGGCGATACGATCCAGCCGCAGCATGGCGAGGCCGCGTCCGTCGGCCGTGGAGCCGAGACGTCCGGCTTCCTTCTCGCCGGCCATGACGATGGTGCCCGGTTCGGGAGCGAACCCTTCGAACGTGACCGGCACGATGCGTGTGCGCGCCGTACCGCGATGCTCGATCCGCGAGACGACTTCCTGGCCGACATAGCAACCCTTCTTGAAGTCGACGCCGTTGAGCTGGTCCATGTCGGCCTCGTGCGGAAACGTGTCGCCGTAAGCGAAGTCGATGCCGCCGCGCGGCACGCCGCAGGCGATACGGTGCGCGCCGAACGCATCGGCCTCCACGCGTGTCGCGCCGCTGTCGGCGATCACGGCATCGACGGTGTCGCGCGGCACGATGGCACGGTAACCGAGCGCAGCGAGGCGCGGATCGGCGAGCGCGGGACCATGCGCCGGCATCGCGCCGTCCCAGAATGCGACAACGGACAACGCGTTTGTTTCCTCCGCGATCGTCACCTTGGCGCGCAGCTTGTAGAAGCCGAGCCGCTTCGCCAGCGCGGGCGCCAGGGCCAGCGAACAGTCCAGCAGCAGCGCGTCGGGCGTGGCAAAGACGAGAAAGTCGAACAGGATTTTCCCCTGCGGTGAGAGCAGGGCGGCGTAGCCCGCGCGCTGCGGCGTCACCGTCTCGATGGAGGAGGTGACGAGGCCGTCGAGGAACGGCCGCGCATCCTCCCCCGACAGCTTTATGATTCCGCGGTCCGCCAGTAATGCTGCATGCATGCGCAACAATGTCTCCATGGGGCGGGCGCGCCAAAAGTGCGCCAATTGCCAGTCGCCGTGATTAAAGGTAAGCCGCGCGAGCCTCGGTCTCAAGGCGGACGTCTTGGAAATCGTCCACTTTGGAAGACTCTCAAATCAGGTGCGTGAAGGGCAATGGCGGATACATTCGATCTCATTCTCAAGGGCGGCACGCTCGTCAATCAGGACGGTACCGGCGCTTGCGATATCGGCGTGCGCGACGGCACGATCGCCCGGCTCGGCGATCTGTCGCAAAGCGCGGGCCCCGTGCTGGATTGCAAGGGGTTGCATATCCTGCCCGGTGTCATCGATACACAGGTGCATTTCCGCGAGCCCGGAGCGCCGCAGAAGGAAGATCTCGAAAGCGGCTCGCGCAGCGCGGTGCTCGGCGGCGTGACGGCGGTGTTCGAGATGCCGAATACCGATCCGACCACGACGACGGCCGAACGACTCGCAGACAAGGTGCGGCGCGGCCATCATCGCATGCATTGCGACTTCGCCTTCTTCATCGGCGGCACGCGCGAGAACACGGCGCTGCTGCCGGAGCTGGAGCGCCTGCCGGGTTGCGCTGGCGTCAAGGTGTTCATGGGGTCGTCGACCGGCTCGCTGCTGGTCAAGGACGACGACGGCGTACGCGATATCCTCAAGGCGATCCGCCGCCGCGCGTCGTTTCATTCCGAGGACGAATTCCGACTTGAAGAGCGCAAGGGCGAACGCATCGAAGGCGATCCGCGTTCGCATCCGGTGTGGCGCGATGCCGAGGCGGCGTTGACGTGCACGCGGCGTCTCGTTGGGCTCGCGCGCGAAACCGGCAAGCGCATCCATGTGCTGCATATCTCCACCGCGCAAGAGATGGAGTTTCTGGCGCAGCACAAGGCCGTCGCCTCGGTCGAAGTGACGCCGCATCATCTCACGCTCGAAGCGCCGGACTGTTATGAACGGCTTGGCACCCGTGCGCAGATGAATCCGCCAGTGCGCGATGCCGCGCATCGTCAGGGCATCTGGCGCGGCGTTGCGCAAGGCGTTGCCGACATTCTCGGCTCCGACCACGCGCCGCATACGCTTGAGGAAAAGGCAAAAACCTATCCGGCAAGTCCGTCCGGCATGACCGGTGTGCAGACGCTGGTGCCGGTCATGCTCGATCATGTCAATGCCGGGCGCATGTCGCTGACACGGTTCGTCGACATGACCAGCGCCGGTCCGGCGCGGTTGTTCGGCATTGCGCGCAAGGGCCGTGTCGCGGTCGGTTTCGACGCGGATTTCACCATCGTCGACTTGAAGCGCACCGAGACGATCACCAATGCCGCCGTTGGCTCACGCGCCGGCTGGACGCCTTACGACGGCAAGGCAGTCACCGGCTGGCCGGTCGGCACGTTCGTGCGCGGTCGCAAGGTGATGTGGGAAGGCGAGATCGTGGAGAGCGGGCAGGGCGAAGCCGTGCACTTCCACGAAGCCCATCCGGTCTAGAGAGAGGAAGAAAGAGGCCGCGCGTTATTGCGCGGGCTGGCGCAGCGTGAATTCGCCATTGCGGATGCGCTCCGGCAGATTGGCGGCGTAATGGGCGGTGGCTTCCTCGCCATAGGTCGAGACGAGTTCGAGCAGGGCGACGAACAGGCAGCTCTGCGCCATGCAGTCGTCATCGACGCCGTCCTGCCGCGCTTCCATCCAGGCGCCCTGCACATAATTGAGGGCCGCCATCTTCTGCTCACGGTCCGACGCCTGCGCGCCGGCCGCATCCATGCTCATCGTCGTCATTCGAAAAAACCTAAAAAATCCCGAGACCCCCTCGGAATCACCCCGTCCCCGTATGCGAGAACGTTATCACGCGGCTGCACGCGACCAAGCGCCTTGTTCGTTAACGGTTAATTGCTGTAACGGGCTGTTAAGTCGCGTGAGATCTTCGTGCCCTCTTCCAAAAAGCGGCGAATCGCGACTCGCGCGGTCGGCGTACAGGTCCGATAGGTCTGCCGGAAGCCGCGATAGCCGTCGTTGAAACGCGCGACCAATTGATCATGGCGTTGGCCGGAGGGAGCTTCGGCAGTAAGCAACGCCTCCATCTGCTGGCGCCATTTCTGACCTTCATTGGCACCGCAGATTTCACGCAGATAGTGCAGCGAACCGAGGATTTCGGAGAGGCGCTGCAGGTCCTTGTCGAAGGGCACGGCGTTCTGCGCTTGCGCCGGCCCCGTCGTCATCAGCCCGGCGAAGCCGGTGCTCAGGCCGATCAGGAGGACAAGGCAACACGCGCGCAGCGGCCCGATGACTGGCCCAAAGACAAGTGCCAAGCCGGAACGACGAAATCGTTGCGTGCTCACGATGGTCAAAACCCTGCCCGGATGACGAATGGCGTTATACACAGGCTTAGCGCGCCTTTCTGATCGTGGAAACGTGCGAAATTGCGGCCGACCGATGTTCAATCGCCTGCGTCGCCGGCATCTGCCGCAAGGATCCGTCCGGCAGCGGCAACGATCTCCGAAAGCCCTTCGGTGGTCTCCAGTCCGGCCAGCGCCGATGGCGCGAGCCATTGCGCTTCGGCCAGTTCCTCGTTGAGCGCCACTTCGCCGGCGACCCAGCGCGCCGCGAACGGCAGGATGATGAAATGGCGCGATACGCGCCCGTCCGCATCGCGCGCAACGACGTCGCGATAACCGGCGGGCGCCAGCGGCGCGACGGTGAGCGCGGTCTCCTCGAAAACCTCGCGCTGCACGGCTTCGACCAATGTCTCGCCGACTTCGACCACACCGCCGGGCAGGGTGTACAGCCCGCGCGCTGGCTGGCGCGCGCGCCGGACGATCAAGATCTTTCCATCGCGGAAGATGGCGGCGCTGACGGCAAGGATCGGCCGCGCCGGATAGGTTCTGTCGTCGTTCAAGCGGGTTTCGTCATCAGGCGGTCGACGTTCTCTTGCGGCTCCAACAGGCCGGGGCCCACATCTGCGCCGCCATTGATGAGCGTTCTTGCCCGCGCGATCAAGGGTTTCAGCCAGCCGATGGCGCAGCCGGCGAGCCGCGCTTCCTTGTGCGCAGAGCCGGCGATGCGGATGCCCTCGACGGTGAGCAGAAGGATGGCGTTCATCCGGGCGGCGAGATCATCGAGAGTTTCACGAAGCGCCGAATCCGTGCGGCCGTAGGCGTCGAGAGCCAACGCGTTTGACGGCGTGGGCACGGCCGCGAAATGCTCGCAATAGGTTTTCGGCTTCCACTGCATGAGGTCCGCCAGGCATTCCGGCGCGTCGCGCAGCATGTCGAGCAGCATCACCGCTTCGTTGAAGTGGTTGAGGTAGTCGGTGGCAAGCCCGGTCTGCGGATTGATATTTGCGGCGATGAGCTTGTTTGCCCAATCCTCAACGGCGGCATCGTCTCCAGCTTCGGAGAGTGTCCGGCCGTTTTGCGCAGGCATAATGGGCGTCGTCATGAAACCATCGGGTGCGGCTTGCCACGGCATCCTGGCACCGCGGTTCTTAAGCGGGATTTAATCGCCATATTACAAAGCGATAGAGTACACCGAGGATAGGCAGCATGTGCGGCCGTTACGTCATCACATCGGCCCCGGAGGCAATTCGGGCGCTGTTCGGTTATGTTGAACAGCCGAATTTCCCCGCGCGCTACAACGTCGCGCCGACGCAGCCGATCCCTATCGTGCGGCTGGAAGCCGGCGCGCGCCATTTCGCTCTCGTGCGCTGGGGGCTGATCCCGCCATGGGTCAAGGACCCGCGCCAATTCGCGCTGCTGATCAACGCACGCGGTGAATCGGTGCTCGAAAAACCGGCCTTCCGCAATGCCATGCGCCGCCGTCGGTGCCTCATTCCTGCCGACGGCTTTTACGAATGGCGCGCCGGGGCGGGCGGCAAGCAACCTTATTTCATCCACGCGGCGGATGGCGGTCCGCTGGCTTTCGCCGGACTGTGGGAAACCTGGATCGGACCCAACGGCGAGGAAGTGGAGACCGCGGCCATCGTCACCACGACGGCCAACGCAACGCTGTCCGTGCTGCATGACCGCATGCCGGTGGTCATTCCTCCGGATCAACACGACCTGTGGCTCGACGCGCGCGATGGCACGGAAAACGCCGCGGCGCGGCTGATCGTGCCGGCGCCTGACGACCTTCTCGTCTTCCATCCGGTCACGCGCGCGGTTAACCGCACCGCCAATGACAGTGCCGATCTCGTCGTCGCGCTGACGCAGGACCAGATGCACCAAGAGGAAGAGGCCACCGCGCGGCGCGCGCCACGCAAACCGGCAACGAAAGAGACGGCCGCGAAAAAGCCGGCGCGGCCATCGCCGAAGGACGACGGCCAGACGTCGCTGTTCTAGCGCCTCACACCACCTTGCCGGGATTGAGGATATTTTTCGGATCGAGCGTGCGCTTGAGCGTGCGCATCAGGTCCATGGCCACGGGGTCCTTCACGCTCGGCAACAGGTCGCGCTTGAGGCGGCCGATGCCGTGCTCGGCCGAAATCGAACCACCGTATTTCGCCGTGATGGCGTGAACGACCTCGTTCATCGCGTGCCAGCCGGCGATGAATTCATCCTTGTCGGCACCTTCGGGCTGCGAGACGTTGAAATGGACATTGCCGTCGCCGAGATGGCCGAAGGCGACGGGCCGCGAGCCGGGCAGGAAAGCGACAACGGCGGCGATGGCTTCCTCGATGAAATCCGGCACGGTCGCGACCGGCACGGAGATGTCGTGCTTGATCGAGCCGCCGACCGGCTTCTGCGCTTCGGGCAGCATCTCGCGCATGCTCCAGAAATATTTTGCCTGCTCGAGATTGGATGCAATCACGGCGTCAACGACGAGACCTTGCTCGACGCCTTCGGCGAGGATCGACTCCATGGTGTCGCGCAGGCCCTCGCTTTTTTGCGACGAGAATTCCGCGAGCACATACCAGGGATGGCGCGTGGCCATCGGATCGCGGAAGCCGTTCATATGGTCGAACAGGAAGTCGAGGCCGATGCGCGGCATCAGTTCGAACCCGGTGATGGCGCCGCCGGCGCGTTCGCGCGCCAGGTTGAACAGCGCCAGCGCCGCCTGCGGCGAGGGCAAGCCGATGATCGCCGTTTCCACCGCCTTCGGCTTCGGAAAGAGTTTCAGCACGGCCGCGGTGATGACGCCGAGCGTTCCCTCCGCGCCGATGAAAAGATGGCGAAGGTCGTAGCCGGTGTTGTCCTTCTTCAGCTTGTTGAGGCCGCGCATCACGCGTCCGTCGGCGAGAACGACCTCGATGCCGAGGACGAGATCGCGCGCCACGCCATAGGCGAGCGCGCCGGTGCCGCCGGCATTGGTGGAAAGATTGCCGCCGATGGTGCAGCTTCCCTGTGCGCCGAGTGACAACGGAAACAGCCGGTCGGCGTCAGCCGCCGCGGCCTGCGCATTGGCGAGGATGACGCCGGCCTCGCACGTCATCGCGTTCGACAGCGGATCGAGGTCGCGGATCTTGTCGAGGCGCGTGAGCGACAGCACGATTTCATCGCCGGATTCGAACGGCACGCCGCCGCCGACGAGCCCGGTATTGCCGCCCTGCGGCACCACAGGTGTGCCGCTCTCGAAAGCGAGCTTCATGATGGCGGAGACTTCATCGACCGAGCCTGGACGCAGCACCACCGGCGTCTTGCCTTTGTACAGCCCGCGCCCTTCGACCAGATACGCGTCCTGGTCATGCGCATCGGTGATCGCGTAACGCGGGCCGACGATTTTTGTAAAGCGGGTGACGAGATCGGGCGTGACGGGTTTGTTCATGGTGCTTTCAGTCGATACGGTTTTCGTGTGTCTTGAGATATTGCTCAGGATCGCGGCGCGGCGGCGCGGCGCAGCCGGTCGTTGATGGCTTCGCCCAAACCCTGATCCGGAATCGGCATGGCCGCGATTCCACTAATCTCCGCTTTGTCGAGCGCCCGCAGATGGGCGAACAGATTGGCGGCGGCTTCGACGAGATCGCCGCTCGGCGAGAGATTCAGGACACGGGTTTTGTCGGCGCCTTGCGGCAGGTCGGGGCCGAAGGCGAGCAACACTTCTCCGTCTGAAAGCGTCGTCGCGTTGAGACGCAGGCGCGCACGCGGCGCGTAATGCGAGGCCATCATGCCGGGCGCGACGACGTCGGACACGTCCACGCCTTCCGGTTCGGTCTCAAGCGATTGGCCCGCTGCGGCTTCCAGCGCGGCGCGCGTCACGCCGCCGCTGCGCAAAATTTTTGGCATGTCGAGACAGGCGACAATAGTGGATTCGATGCCGACATGGGTGGCGCCGCCGTCCAAAATCATGTCGATGCGGCCGGCGAGATCGCCGAACACATGCGCGGCCGTGGTCGGCGAGACATGGCCGGAGCGGTTGGCTGATGGCGCGACGATCGGTTTTGCAAACGCTTCGAGCAGCGCGCGCGCGATCGGGTGCGCCGGCATGCGGATGGCGATGCTGTCGAGCCCCGCGGTGGCCAGTTCAGCGACCGGGCAACCAGCCGCCTTCGGCAAGACCAGCGTCAGCGGTCCCGGCCAGAAGGTTTTTGCAAGTTTTTCCGCCGCGGCATTGAAAACGCCCAACCGTCGCGCCGCGGCCAGCGTCGGCACATGCGCGATCAGCGGATTGAACGACGGCCGACCCTTGGCGGCATAGAGCCGCGCTACGGCTTGAGCATTCGTTGCGTCGGCGCCGAGGCCGTAAACGGTTTCAGTGGGGAAGGCGACGAGGCCGCCGTCGCGCAGGCATTGCGCGGCGTTTGCGATCGCGACCGGCGTGGCCGCGGTCTGCTTTGTGGCGAGGGCAGTGGTCATAGGCGCGCCAGCCGCTCCGCTTGCGGTGCCATGTCGGATGTGCGCGTGGCCGTTTGTGCCGTCACCGTGACGAGGCCCGTGCCGTGCGCGAGACGCGGAAGATGCGGCCGTTGCCGTCCTCGGAAAACAGCAGCGATCCGTCCCTGGCGACGGTCACGCCGACGGGCCGGCCCCAGACATGGGCGTCGTTGATGCCGAAGCCGGTGACGAAATCTTCGTATTCACCGGTCGGCACGCCGTCCTTCACGATGACGCGGATGATCTTGTAGCCGGTGCGCTTCTGCCTGTTCCACGAGCCGTGCAGGGCGACAAAAATGTTGCCCTTGAAATCGGCGGGAAATTGATCGCCTTCATAGAAGGTCAGGCCGAGCGCGGCCGAGTGCGCCTGGATCAGCACGTCGGGCACGGTCACGTGGCCCTTGAGGTCGGGCCGCGCGCCTTTGAGCCGCGGCTCCTCGTTGTCGCCGGTGTAATACCAGGGCCAGCCGTAAAACGCGCCTTGCTTCACGCGCGTGACGTAGTCGGGTGGAATATTGTCGCCGAGCAGATCGCGCTCATTCGTGGCGCACCAGAGATCGCCGTTGACGGGATTGATCGTGATGCCGCTGCAGTTGCGGAGGCCGGTGGCATAAATCTTTTCGTTCTTGCCTTGGGGATCGAAGGACAGCACGTCGGCGCGGTTGCGCTCCGGGCCCCATGCCGCGCCGAGCGGATTATTCCTGTTCCATTCGTCGAGCGCCGCGCCGCTCCGTTTCGGAACATCGTCGCCGTAATTCGTTCCCGAACCGATCGCCACGAATAACCGTGAGCCGTCCTTCGCGAAAACAATGTCGCGGGTCCAGTGCCCGAGTTCGTTGGACGGGATCGGCAGTTTCGTGAGCATTTCCGCCTGACCGCGCGCCTTCATGTCGCCGCTGCGATAGGGAAAGCGCACGAGGGAGTCGGTATTGCCGACATAGACCCATTGCGGCTCGCCGGTCGGCGGATAGAAGGCGATGCCGTAGGGGCGGTTGAGGCCGGTCGCGAAAACCTGCTTGCTCTCCACCTTGCTCGTGTCGGCGGACGGACGCAGCACGGTGATGCGGCCGCTCGTGCTTTCGGCGACGAAGATGTCGCCGTTCGGTGCGGTGCGCATGGCGCGCGGCTTTTCGAGCCCTTCGGCAAAAGTTTTGACGGTGAAGCCGGAGAGCGTCTTGAGTTGGGCGTCGGCCGGTTTCTTTGCGAGTTCGACGCGATTGCGCGGCGACTGTGTTGCGAACGGCGCAGGCAGGTCGCCTGGCTTGATGTGCCGGCGCACGCCCGGCGCGTCGGTCCGGAAATCGCCAAAGGCGTCCTTGCCGTTCAAAATCTTTCCGCTCGCGCTTCCGCTGGCATCCTGCGCCACGGCCGGCAATCCGGCGAGACAGGTCAGCGATGTCGCGAGAATACAGGCTGTGCGCAGACGCAGGCCTTGCATCGTCATTCTCCATGATCCGGCAGCCGTCCAGCCCCACCGGCCAGCCGACTGTATGCCGCGACCGGCCGGCTTGTCCAAATCAAGTTGGTGCTGCGGAGGCTTCACACCCCAATGTGAAAAAGCCTGAAAAATCGCGAGAATCCAGCGCTTGCGGCGCGGCAGGGGCGACGCTATAAGACCGAGCCTTTCGTCGGAGTGTAGCGCAGCCTGGTAGCGCACCTCGTTCGGGACGAGGGGGTCGCAGGTTCAAATCCTGCCACTCCGACCAATACAATAAGGGACTTCCCGGCCCTTCCGCGGCATCCTCGACGCCATCGTCACTCAGGACGAATACGCCGCCGCGTTCTGCTTTTCGATCGTCGAACCTGCCGACGAGGCTTTTCCCCCGTTGGCCCTGGTGCCGACGAGTCAGTTCCCTGCTTTTCTTATGATTTTTGTCGGGGATGCTCCGGCCGGAGACGTGCGCGGAAAAAATGATCGCGCGGTGTCGGGATGAGCCGACGACTCTCGTCCTTGGATACGGATAACGCGAGGAGGAGATCGTGAGAAAACTGATCCTGAAAATGTCTGTGTCCATCGACGGTTTCGTGGGCGGAGAGGCAGGCAAGGTCGATTGGATATTTCGCGGCACGGACGCTGTGGCCATCGCCTGGACAGTGGAGACCGTGTGGAACGCCAGCCTTCACATCATGGGCAGTCGCACCTTCCACGACATGGCCGCGTACTGGCCGACCTCCTCCGAGGTGTTCGCGCCGCCCATGAACCGGATTCCGAAGGCAGTGTTCTCACGCCGAGGACGGGCGACCCTCAAGGGCGGGAATACGACAATGGCGCTCAAGAATGCCATCCGCGCCAATGCGGAGGCCGGCCGCGAGTCCGTGGAGTCGCAGCCCGGTGCCGAAAGTTGGGCGGACGCCTATGTGGCGAGCGGCGACCTCGCAGAGGAAATTGCGACGTTGAAGGCACAGGAGGGTAAACCGATCGTGGCCCACGGCGGGGCGAGCTTCGCCCGCAGTCTCGTCGCCTTGGGACTTATCGACGAGTATCATTTGCTCGTGCACCCGGTTGCGCTGGGCAAGGGACTCGCGCTGTTTTCAGACCTTGCCGCGCCGAGGTCTCTCGAACTCATGAGTTCGACAGCCTTTCCCGGGGGCGCCGTGGCGCAACTTTATCGGCCGGCGTGAGCCTGTCCGAAGGCACCGATCGATCCAGACCAACTCGTTCTGGATCGATTTCACCGTTTACATCGAAAGAGAAAATCGCCCGCTCGCGTGCGATACGCGGATCGTGAAGCCGCCCTCGTTGAGTTGCCAGGGTACGATCCGGAATTTGCGGATGCCTTGTGCGTGCATCGGCTCGGTTTCCGCGAGACTCTGCGCGTCTTCGCGCGAGGTGGCCTTCACAATGAACATGCCGGAGCCATCCCACGTTCCGCTGGCGTCGCGTAAGGGCCCGGCAGCAAAGAGAAGTCCGCGGTGGTCAAGGTCCGCCAGCCACGCATAGTGCGCTTTCAGATTCTGCTGATGCGCGTCTTCGGCGGCTTTTCCTTCCAGGCAACGCTCGGTGAAAATCAAATAGAACTGGTGCCGCGGCAAATTCTTGCGGTACGCCTCTATTTCGGGATCGAGCGCCATGGTTTGCCTTTCCTGATTTCAATGATGCAATAGCTCTTGTCGTTCCGACGGACCGTGCGCGCTGCGCCAGCCTCGGAGTGTCTTCGAACCGGCGTTATTTTTTAGACGTGGATGCCGAATAAGCCAGCTTGAGGTCGGGTATGAGTTCGTCGGGGATATTTTTCAGATCGGCGCCAAGCTTGGTCAGGTCCTCACCCGAAAGGGGGCTGAAGCCAAGATTGAGCTTTTTCACGTCGGCGATAAAGGCGGGGTCTTTCATGCATTGCGTGAAAGCGGTTCGCAGCACGGACAGCCGCTCGTTCGGAATGCCGGGTGCTGCGTAGAACGATATTCCGATGTCCGCCGAACTGACGACCGCCTTCATCAACTCCGCCTGCCGCGGTGTCTTGGCCACTTCGACCGCCGTCGGGACATTGGGAAGGTCCGGATGGCGGTGTAGCGAGAATTGGACGAGAACACGCACCTTGCCCGTCTTGATCCAATCCGGGTGAGCGGTCTTGAGGGTGTCCCAACCGGTGCAATGCCCATCGACCTCGCGCCGATCGACCGCGAGCATGCCTTCGGCCGATCCTTTGTAACCCATGATCAGCTTGAAGCGCGTGCCGACGATATGATTCAGTGCGTAGGGATCGATCGTCAGGGCCGAGCCGGCGCCTGTCGCTGAAAGGCTCGCCACTTTCGTGAAAGCTTCGTCGATCGTCTTGAGGGAATCGGGACGCACAAAAATGACGAGATCCACCGTGTTGACGCGGCCGATCCACGCAAACTGCGACGGTTTAACGCGGTCTCCCAGAGAGCCCAGTCTTTCATCGAGCGGCAGCGTCGGTGCTGTGACGCCCATCGCGGTCCCGTCCCTGGCCGCCTTGTGGTACATGTAGGCCGCCGCCGTCAGGCTTCCGGCCCCGGGCATATTGCGAGGCACGATGTTCGGATGTCCCGGGATGAAGCGCGGCAGGTGCTCGGCAATGCGCCGCGCGTAAATGTCGTTGCTGGCGCCTGGCGGGTAGCCGATGATCGCCTCGATTGTTTTGCCCTGATAGAAATCGGCGGCGGCGGCGAACGCGCGACCCGGCAGCAACGCCGCGCATCCGGACGCGAGAAGCGCCACGCTTTGGCGGCGTGTGATCTCCGCGCGAAGCGGCAAGGGGAACGCGTCGGATGACTCCGCCGGTGTCACTCTCCCGTCTGCCCCGGCTTTGTCCTTTGAAGAGCGATTGCCCATGGACGCCTCCCTCGATTGTTTTTGTTGTCGCGATTAAGGAGGCGGTGCCTGACATAAGGCAATTCTAATTTTATTATGCTTGCTATACGAAATCGTTATGGGTCTTGCGTCGCGTGCAGGCGAGCCACAGCCGCGCGCTGCGCGCCTTGCAAGACGCCGCATGCGCCTTATCGAAAAATTTCGGTTATCCGCTGCGGATCACATGAAGCCGTGGAGGGCGGCGCCGAGCGGCGACGTCGCCGCATCGTGCACATCGGCCGCATCCACATAGGATTGCCCCATGAAGCCGATCGCCGGAACTTCGATCGCGTGCATGTCGAGCGCCTGCGGCAAGACCTCCATGGCGTGACCGCCGAGATCGTGACCGCCGAGATCAACTCCGTGCAGGCCGATTCCATGCAAATCGACGCTGTGCAAACCGGTCTGGTTCAGACCGGTTAGGGCCGGGGTGTTGTCCACGAGATGCGTCAGCATGTCGGTGGTGTGGTTCGCAACATTACCGAGCAGGCCGGTGACCGAGTCCGCCACATGGGTCGCCATCGTGCCGATGCCGAGATGGCCGAGCGTATCGCCGAGCGCGCCGGTCACGGTATGCATGATGCCGCCAACCTGTGCGGTGGTCGCATCGAGTGTCGTCTGCACGGTGGAAAGGGTGTGCGACAGGGTGTCGTTGAGCGAAGCTGTGAAATCGGACACCCAGTTGGTGGAGAGAGCGAGCATGCCCGCCGCGCCGTGATCAGCCGTATCGGTCACACCGCCGTGCGATAGCGGCGCGAGCGCAGCAGAATGATCCTGAGAGTGATCCTGCGCGTGATTTTGTGTGTGGTCTTGGGAGTGCTGATCTCCGGGCGCGCCCGTATCGTGCGTCGTGTGTTCCGCCGTCGCATCCGCGGCAATGCCCGGACCGCCATCGTGATGAACGCTTGCGCCGGCATCGCCCGACGCGGCAGCGCCGACCTTGTGCCAGTGATCCTGAAGGGCGGCGTCGGCTCCGACGGCATTTTGCGCGTCAACGTCAAGCGCGGCGTGGCCATCGGCGGCGTGGCCGGCGTTGCTTTTGGGTGCGGTCGCATGCGGCGTGGACGGGTTGTCCTGCGTATCGTTGTGCTGATGGTCCTGCGTGGCGGCGAGCGCATGCGCGTGCTCGGCGCGTGCGGTGAGGGCAGCGCTGAGCATGGCAGCGCTGAGGACCGTGGTCGTCGACAGGCCATCGTTCTGGCGCTGCTGTTCGGTCTGGCGAACCCGTTTGTCCCAAAGCGGCATCGGAAGTCTCCCGGTTCGCGATCAGCGTTCGCGAAATGCGGTGGTGATCTGGTCGGTCAGCGGCCCGATCAGATACTGCATCAGCGTCCGCGGCTGCGTCGCCACGATCACCTCGGCCGGCATGCCGGCCTGCAGCGCGATATGCGACTGGCTGACCTCCTTCTCATCGAGCTTGACCTGCACATTGTAGTAGCCCGCGCCAGTCCGCGTGTCGGTCATCCGGTCGGCGGAGACGGTGACGATCGTGCCGTGCAGTTGAGGCCGCTCATTCCTGTTGACGCTGACGAGTCGTACGTCGGCGCGACGGCCGGGCTTGACCTGATCGACGTCGGAGAGCGGCAGGCGGGCATCAACCATCAACGGATTTTCCGAAGGCACGATATCGAGAAGCTTTGCTCCTGGCTGGATGACGCCGCCCTCGGTGAAGACCGTGAGCCCGACGACGGAGCCGGTGGCCGGCGCGGTCACCTTCGTGCGCTTGAGAACGTCGCGCGCCGCATCGAGTTGCGGCGTCACCTCCGCGAGTTTCGATTCGGTCGCGCGCAATTGGTCGACGATGTCGGACAGGCGGGTGCGGTCGAGCTTGGTGATCTCGAGTTCGGCTTGCCCGACGGCCTGCTCGACGCCGGCGATATCGGACAGGCGTGCGCCGCGCTGGGATTCCAGCCCGGCCAATTGGCGCTCAAGCGCAAGAACGCGCGTTTTCGGGGTGTAACCGGATTTGAGAAGCTGCTTTGCTCCGTTCGCCTCCTCCTGCATCAGGGCTTGCTGGCGCGCAACGCCGTCGCGCTGCGCTTCGAGGCCGCGCTGTTGCTCGCGCAATTGAGCGATCTTGCGTTCCAGAACACCCTTCTCGGTTTCGTACTGTCGCTCGCGCGCACCCATGATCGCACGCTCATTGGCCATGGCCTGCGCCACGATCTTGTCGTCCTTGCGTGATGTCAGCTCATCGCCGAAATTCGGCTCGGGCTTGTTCTCGCGCTCGGCATTCAGGCGTGCCTGTTGTGCGACGAGATTGACGCGTTCGGCCTGAAGCACCTCGACCTTGGATCGCGGTTCGGTGTCGGAGAGCGTGAGGAGCACCTGTCCACGTTTGACGTGGTCGCCTTCCTTGACGAACAGGTCCTGCACGACGCCGCCATAGGGATGCTGCACCGATTGACGTTGCCCTTGGACTTGCAGCGCGCCTTCGGCGATGGCGGCGCCCGAAACAGGCGCGAGATAGCTCCACATGCCGAAGATCAGGACGAATGCGGCGATGATGGCGAAGCCGATGTAAGCCGGACGTTCCGGCCGCGAATAGGCGTCACGCCGTTCCTTCGCCGACAAAGATATCAGATCGTTGGTGATCACATCGGTCATGGCGCGGCCCACTGCCGTTGCACCGGGGCGGCGTGGTCCTGGGCTTCGCCCTGCGGCGATGCGGGCGGGGCCGGGCGGGCGGCCGCCGCCTTCCTGAGGCCGTCATAGACTTCGGCGGGCGGCCCGAACATGTCGATGCGGCCGTCGCGAACGACCATGAGCGCATCGACGGCTTCCAGCACGGTCTCGCGATGGGTCACCACGACGATGGTCGTGCCGCGGCTCTTGAGATCAAGCAGCACGTCCTTGAGCGCGCCTTCTCCCGTGGTGTCGAGATTCGAATTCGGCTCGTCGAGCACCAGCAAAGGCGGCGTGCCGAGGATCGCACGGGCGAGTCCAAGCCGCTGGCGCTGTCCGCCGGACAACCCGACGCCGCCGGCGCCGAGCAGTGTGTCGTATTGGCGCGGCAGGTCCATGATCATTTCGTGGATGCCAGCGCGCCGCGCCGCATCGATGATCTCTTCACTCGACGCGTCGCCGAAACGGGCGATGTTCTCGCGCACCGTGCCGCTGAACAGGCCGATGTCCTGCGGCAGGTAACCGACCAGGCGGCCGAATTCCAGCGGGTCCCAATGCGTATAGTCGATGCCGCCGAAGCGCAGCTTGCCGCCCGTCGGCGCCATGGCGCCGATCATCAGCCGCGCCAGCGTACTCTTGCCGGAGCCGCTCGGACCGACGATGCCGACGGCCTGTCCACTGGCGAAATCGAACGAGATGTCCTTGAGCACCGGCTCGTCGCGATGCTGCGGCGTGTAGATGAGATGACGCGCCGACAAGGCTGCCTGATTCCGCGGGACGATCGTGCGTGCGCCGTCTTGCGGCGCTTCGGCCAACAATTCGCGCACATGGCGATAGCCTTCGCGCGCAGCGGCGAACTGCTTCCAGGTCGCCACGGCCTGTTCGACCGGCACCAGCGCGCGGCCCATGACGATGCTGGCGGCAAAGATCGTCGCCGGCATGATGGCATGGTCGATCGCCAGCCACGCTCCGGTGCCGAGCATCAGCGATTGCAGCAGCAGCCGGAAGAAGCGGATGGTGGAGGACATCATCGCGTTCTTGTCGCTGGCGCGCGCCTGTTCGCCGAGCATCGCGGCGCGATTGTTCTGCCAATGCGTCTCAAGCGCCGGCTGCATGCCCATGGCGCGCACGACGTCGGCATGACGCAGCAGGTTTTCGGTGAAGGCGTAGGAGCGGTTGTTCGACACTTCCGCCGCGCGCAGCGACTGCCGCGTCAACACTTCGTTGAGGAAGGCGAGACCGAGCAGGACCAGCGCGCCCAGCGTCGCCACGATGCCGAGGACCGGATGGATGAACCACAGCAGCAGCAGGTAGATGGGAATCCAGGGCAGATCGAAAGCGAAATGGATTCCGGGGCCGGTGACGAAGGTGCGGAAGTGATCGAGTTCGCGCAGTTGTTGCGCGCCGCGCGATGCGCCGCGTTGCGCCGAGCGCAGGATCAGCGCCTGGAAGACGCGGCCGGAAAGCTGTTCGTCGAGCCTGATGCCGCAGCGGATGAGAACCTGCGCGCGCATGGCGTCGATCGCCGCCATCGTCAAAAGCGCCAGCGCCAGGATCAGCGTCAACAGGACGAGGGTCGAGATGTTCTCGTTCACCAGCACCCGATTGTACACCTGCATGAGGTAGAGCGGTGAACTCAGATATAGAAGGTTGATGGCGCTGCTGAAGAGGCCAGCCGTGGTGAAGTGCGGCCGCAAGCGCCGCAGAGCCGCGCGCACTTCATCGGGGCCGCCCTGGTCCTCGGGTGCATGGTGATCGACGAGAAGCGCATCGCGCTTGACCGCCAACGAGGGTGTCATGGATGACATGCTGGCGGAAGCTCCTCTCACGTGCACGTCTCGTCGTATGCGCTTCTGGATGCGCGTGCGTACACTTGCGGGCGGGTGTTGCTTGAGCCGTGTCGTTTCTTCTTTTGGCCGAAACGGTCGGCTCACCACCGTTGTTTACGACAGACATTGTCCACGGCGGATGAGCGGGGTCGCCCCGAGGCGACCCCGCCACGCTTGGTCAAAGCGGTTTAGAGCAAGCCGCCGAGCAGACCGCCGCCACTGTCGTGGGTCGAGGAATGCATGCTGTCGCTGGAGAGATCGTTGGAAGCGTTGACGCCGACGACTGTTGGCGCTGCGAGACCGAGGCCCAGGCTTCCAATGCCTGTGAAGCTGCTGCCGGAATCACCGCTGTCTCCTCCGCTCTGGGAGTGGAGGATATCCGTCGCGGACAATCCCAACTGCGGATCGGTGCCGATGGTCGTGCCTGCACCCAACGCATCATGCGTCGAGCTGGAGCTGTCGCCGTTTGAATTGCCGAGAAGGTTGTCAAGGATTGACATTAGGTCTCTCTCCTTTTCATTTCAGGTACGATCGACGCTTCAGCTTTGCATTCAAACCAACACAGTAAGTGTCGGCACCGAATACGAATCCGTTGCGCCACATCGCGACTAACAATTCCGGACGAAGACTTCGGTTCTTGACCATTGTGTGATGATGTCGTGGTGCTTCCGCGATGCGGTGTTCCCCGTTGTTGCGTTTGTCGCGCGGTTGCAGCGTTTTTTGAATCCTGAAAAATAATTCGTGAAAATGTTTTCGCTGTCGCATCCAGTGAAGTACCGGCACGTCGGTACCGGCGTTAACGAATTGGACGCACGCGTGACGGCGTGGCGACGCGGTGATGCCGATTTTGGATTCGCATTGATTCCCGCTTTTGGAATCCTGCGCTACATCCTTTTATGGACGCGTTGCGGTCCTTGAAGCTGGCGTTTCCCTTTCGAAGCCTCCGGAGCCCGCTCGGTAGCAGGGGGAATCCCCCGGAAATAATTTTCTTGGGACCCTGCCACGGCCCGAAATCCCGGTGTAGGCTTTGACTCGTGGCGACGCGACCGCAAGCTGACCGCCTGGTTTGCGCCCATTTGGGTGCGCCAGTGTCGATCAGGGTTGTCGGCGGCGTTGCCGTGGTTTGGCGACAAGAAGCAAAACAAACAAAACAAAAATGTGGGGAGAGGCCCGATGCATACAACACGCCAACGGCTGATGACCGGTATCAGTCTCGGTTTCTCGATAGCCCTGTTTTCAGCGGCCATGGGAGCGAGCGCGGCGGTGGCGCAGAGCGCGCCTTTGAGCGGCACGGTGTCTTCGTCGGGGGATGGCCCGATGGAAGGCGTGCTGGTGAGCGCCAAGAAGGAAGGCTCCACGATCACCACGACGGTGGTGAGCAACGAGAAGGGCGAATACAGCTTCCCTGCAGGACGCCTCGAACCGGGCAAGTACACGATCAGCATTCGTGCCGGCGGTTACGATCTGGTCGGCCCGAAGGAGGTCGACGTGTCGGCGGGCGGGGCGAAGGCCGATGTCACGCTCACCAAGACCAAGCATCTGGCCTCGCAGCTCACCAACGCCGACTGGCTGATGAGCGCGCCGGGCGACGACCACATCAAGTCGTTCCTGCCTGACTGCACCGGCTGCCACACTTTGCAGCGCGTCTTCACGGCGCCGCACGACGCAGACGAATTCCAGGAAATCTTCAAACGGATGGGCCGCTATTCGCCGGGCAGCACACCGCTACATCCGCAACCGCTGCTGCCTGGGCCGCGCGGCGAACGTCCGCGCGTGCGCGCCGACATGGCGAAGGCGGCGGCTGAATATCTCGTGAGCGTGAATCTCTCCAATCCCGATCACGAACCCTACAAGCTCAAGATCATGCCGCGTCCGAAGGGCAAGGCGACGCATGTGATCATCACCGAATACGACCTGCCGCGTAAGGACGCGCAGCCGCATGACGTCGACGTCGCAAAGGACGGCAAGGTCTGGTACTCGGACTTCGGCGCGCAATATGCCGGCTATCTCGATCCGAAAACCGGTCAGACGAAAGAGGTGGAAATTCCGGTGCTCAAGCCCGAGCAACCGAAGGGTTCGCTGGAAATCGAGTTCGATCCGAAGGGCAATGCCTGGCTCGCGGGGATGTATCAGGCCGGCATCTACGAAATCGACGCGAAAACGATGAAGGTGAAGGCCTATCCGTTCCCGAAGGAGTGGCAGTCGCCGAGCACGCAGGCGTCGATGGTGTCGCCGCAGCATTCGGATGCCGACGGCAAGGTGTGGACCAACAATCAGGAGCAGCATTACAATTATCGGCTGGATGTGGCGACCGGCAAGTTCGAGGATCTCGGCGCCGCCAAGGATGCCAAAGGCCAGCAGATCAGCGCCTACGGCATGCCGACCGACAAGGACAACAATCTCTATCTGCTCGAGTTCGGCAAGACCAATATCGGCGTACGGGACGCAAAAACCCTCAAGACGACGATCTGGAAGACGCCGGTTGGTCATTCGCGGCCGCGCCGCGGCCGGGTCGACGATCAGGGCCGGCTCTGGTTCGCCGAGTTTGGCGGCAACGGCATCGGCATGTTCGATCCCAAGACCCAGAAGATCAAGGAATGGAAACTCCCCATCGCGTGGAGCGATCCCTATGACGTCGGCGCGGCCAAGGACGGCAGCGTCTGGACCGGTTCGATGCTGACTGATCGCGTGACCCGGCTCGATCCCAAGACGGATGAAATGACGAACTATCTGCTGCCGCGCAGCACGAACATCCGGCGCGTCTCGATCGATAATTCGGGGCCGCGCGCGGTGCTGTGGGTCGGCAGCAATCACGGCGCGTCGATCGTGCGCGTCGAGCCTCTCGACTAAGCGCGAACGAGGCCGTAAATCTCAAGGCCGCGAGGACATCCTCGCGGCCTTTTTCATGCAGCGGCTGTTCCCGCGTTGCTTCCCGCAAAATCCTTCGTGTCGATATCAGCGTCATGACAAACTTGATCTTCGACCGCACGCTCGATCTCGTTGCCGGCATACCCGATGAAATTTTGCCGGGTGTGCGGCGCGTGCTGGCGCCCAATCCCGGCCCGATGACGTTCAAGGGCACGGTGAGCTACATCGTCGGTCACGGCTCGGTCGCGATCATCGATCCCGGCCCGGATGATGAGAGTCACGTCGCTGCCTTGCTCGCGGCCGTGCGTGGGGAAACGGTGACGCATATCTTCGTCACACACACCCATCGCGATCATTCGCCGGCCACCGCGGCGCTCAAGCGCGCGACCGGCGCACAGGTGCTGGCCGAGGGGCCGCATCGCCCGGCGCGTCCGCTCTTTGTCGAAGAAGCCCCGCGCAGCGAAGCCGCGGCAGACACGGATTTTATGCCGGACACGCGTCTTGCCGACAGCGATGTCGTCGATGGCCGCGGCTGGACGCTGGAGGCGGTGGCGACGCCGGGGCACACGGCCAATCACATGGGCTACGTTCTGCGCGAGCCGGCAGTGCATTTTTGTGGCGATCATGTCATGGGCTGGTCGACGACAGTCGTTGCGCCGCCGGACGGCGCCATGGCGGATTACATGGCTTCGCTCGAAAAACTCTGGCAACGCGATGAAGACGTTTATCTCCCCGGGCACGGCAATATCCTGCGGAACGCGCGGGGCTATGTCCATGCGCTGCACGAGCATCGCAGGGACCGCGAATCCGCGATCCTCGCGGCATTGATGGATGGTGCAGCGGATATTCCCGCGCTCGTGCGCGCGATCTACATCGGTCTCGACGAGCGTCTTGTTTTGGCGGCCTGCCGGTCCGTGCTCGCGCATCTGGAAGATCTGGTGTCGCGCGGCCTGGTGACGACCGATGGTGCGCCATCGATCGCCGGCACATATCGCCTGACCTGATACGCGCGCTTCAAAAAGCAAAGAAACTTGACGAACTGGACCTGACTAACGGGATTTTGACCGGCGCGGTGGCGGGGCCGCTTTTGCCGGCGGCTGCGGGCGGCGGTCGATCGCTGCCTGGATCGCCGTGTCGAGTTCGTCGTTCAAGGTGCGCACGCGCGCGGCATTGTCGCCGAAATCGCCTTCGCCGTAGCGCGAAGATGAGCGGATGTCGATCGTGCTGCCGTCTTCGTCGGCGCGGATGCGGATCACGATGTCATCGCGGAAGCCCATGATCAGGGTGCGGGCGATGGCCTCGATATGGCCGTCGCTGCGCGGCCGCGGCGGTCGTGCATCGACGACGCGCCACTTGTGTCGCTCAACGACCGCAAGAGCCACTTTGTACGCAGCGGGCGGATCGAGATCGACCTCCATCGATTCAATATCGGGATAGGCCGCGCGTTGCTTCTGTGCCACCGCGGCGCCTTCATAGACGACCGAATTGGCGGCGCGCGGACGCAGCTTTTGCACCGCTTCGTAACGCGGCGGGTCGTCCGTATCGGTCGTGATGTCGTGAATGGCCGGCGTCTGCGTGCTTTTGAATCCCAGATAGCCGGGATAAGCGAGCAGTATGACACCGATGCCGATTGCACCGAGCGCTCTTCCAAGTCCGCCGCTGCCGTTCCGCCAGATGACGACGAAGGCTGCGAACGCCATCAGGATTGCGAGCAGCGCGAGCGAAAGGGCGGCGCCGAATGTCGCAAGGGCGGGCTCCACTTCGAGAATGCCGGAGCGCAGGATGACGATCGAAAGCACCGTGGCAACCATGGAAAATATCGCCAGGCGATAAGACCATAGCGCGAGTCTGGACATCGGCTCTTCGGCGAAGCGGCGACGGACCATGGATAGTTATTCCTGCGTGCAGATGTGTTTGACGGCTTGCCAGTCGCTCGCGGACATCAACGGCCGATAAGGCGGCGCGGCGGCCTGCCGCGCGATGGCAGCGAGGCGCTGCGCTGTCTGCGGATGATCGCTGAGCGTTTTCGGACCTTCGTTCGGGTGCGCGTCGCCGATGCGCGACAGGATGCGGCCGAGCGCGCCGGCATCGGCGCCAAGACCGTTCATCAGATCGACGCTGAAGCGATCGGCGGCTGCTTCCGCCGCACGCGAATACGAAGCGTGAAGCACGGTCCGGGTTGCGATCATCACAGCGCTGCCGCCGACGAAATCGCCGAGCAGCATGCCGAACAGAAAGGACACCCCGCCATTTTCAAGCATGGCCCGGACGCCGTCGCGGTGCGCGACGTGACCAAGCTCGTGCGCGATGACGCCGGCCAGTTCGTCCGGCGACTGCGCCTGATCGATCAGGCCCTGGAACACATAGATGCGGCCGCCGGGAAGGGCGACGGCGTTGACGACGCTGCGCTGCACGACGGCCGGCGAAAGCGGCACCGCGAGATGTGCTGCAGCACCAAGCCTGGCGACGAGGGCGTCGAATACCGCAAGTCCTTTTGCTTGCGCCGGGCGCTGACCGCAGAGCGTCGCGTCGTCCGCGCCCGACATCTGGCGAAACTGGACATCGACCGCGTCACCCATCCGGCGCTCGATTGCAAACGGAACGTAGGGCGTGAGACGCCGCGCAATCGCCGGCACCGCAAACAGGATCATGATCGCGAGAAGGAAGAGCGTGCCGATCGACAACAGCACGACGCGGTGGCGCAGCTTGCGTTCGCGCAGGCCCGTGCGGTCCACCGTCTCCGCCATGTCGTCGACGGCGGCCGCGAAAACCGGATCGCGGATTTCGATTCGTTCCAGCCCGTCGCTCCCGTGCAGGCCGACGCGCAGGAGGCCATCGGGCGCGGAGAGTTGATCGAGCCGTCCGGCCGGCCACAGTCCGATCGCCTTGCCATAGGTCGTGCGCAGAGCCAGCGCATCATCCAGAATTTCAACCGTAATCGTCTGGCGTGCGCTCGTCATGCCGTCGAAATAGATCGCCTTTCCGCTGCGTGGCTGCATGGCCATCAAATCCCACCCACGTTGAGCGCGTCGGCCAGCCCTTCGCCGAACGAAGAACTGCGCTGGCCGGAGGCTTTGACCGTGTCGAGTATGGCGCTGCCGTTCAGCGTGACCGACGTCACGCCGAGCCGCCACAGTGCGAGTTTGATCGTGACTTGATAGATCGTCGAAAAGGCGAGAGCGGCGATGACATAGCCGACCAGCATCAAGACCGCCGTTGCCACCTCGCTCACCGTCGCATTGTCGATCTTGTCCAGCGCCGTGCCGGCGACAGCCGCGAGCAGCGCGCTGAATCCGCCGGCGATGAGCGTGAACGCGAGGCCGTACATCAGAAAGCGGAAGTAAGCGCGATAGACCGGCCCGGCTTTGAGGTCGGAGGTCGCCGTCAGCGCCCCGAAGCGCAGGCCGTTGAGCCACCAGCGCAGCGTTATTTTCTGGAACAGGGGATAGAGCATGCACGCCGCGAGCACGCTCCAGCCGATGGCCAGCATCAGATAGACGACGGCGTTGCCGTAATCCGGGCTCGCCGATTCAAGCCAGGGCGCGATTTCCGCCGGCGTTTTTGGTGCAAATACGACGAGCGCCGCCCAGTCGATGCTCTTGGCCGAAACCGCGATCCCTGCAAAGGCGGGGACCATGACGAGCAGCCAAAGCCCAACACCGCGCGCGAACAGGCTGGCGCCGGAGCCTTCGAACGTTCCCTGCAAATCGCCGTAGAACGTGTGGCGCAGCTTGTAGCGTTCGAGGCTCGTCTGCGCGAAAGGATAGGCGAGCCCCAGCGTCAGCAGGATCGCGGTCCACCACAGGATCGCGCGTACGGCATAGGCCCAGGCCGCGCCATCCTGATGCAGACGCAGGCCGCGGAAGATCGTGCGCGTGAGCCGGTAACGGCGGGCGCGGTAGCTTGCCGCCTGCCCGAGCGCGGCCAGCAGGCAGAAGCCGATGATGGTCGCGCCCGCGTCCATGATTCCGAGGCTGAGCGTCACCAGAAAATAGGCCGCATAGAACGGCAGCAACAACAGGATCGCGAGCAGGAAGCCGGCGAGAAGTTCGAGCGCTGTGCCCCTGTATTCAAAACTGTCGTCGTCGATGGCCGTATTGCACCACAGAAAGCGCCGCACATCGGTCATCAGCCAGAAGCGGTAAAGGCCGAGCGTCACCGTCTGCAGCGCTGCGCCACGGACCATCAGCCGCCAATAGGCCTTTTCGTTTCCGGTAAAGACGGCACGCGGCGGCGATGCGGCCGGAGGCTCCGGAATGGCCGGTCGCGACGCGGCGGCCGTGGCCGGATGCTCCGGCGCAGCGGGGACCGCCGTTTGCGAGGCTTCACTGGTCGCTTCAACCGTCATGATGCAGCGATACTGTTTCGTTCTGTCAGTGGCAATGGCGTGATGCGCCGTCGCATCCTTCGCGATTCCGAGCGTCCTGAATCCCTCTTATCCCGCCTTGCAAAAATGCCGCAATTTGTTCGGCACATTACACAGCATGAGGGGCCTCCTGAATCCCAATAATTTAGCGCAAGATGTCGTCGGAAACCCGCTTCGCGATTGTCGACGTTCTGCGCATGCGGGTCCGGCCCTCGCGGGTCGGCTTTTGGTCGCTCTGGCCCTGAGCTGTCTGCTGGGGCCGCAGGCGGCGCGGGCGAAAACGCGCCCGCAAACCGTCGCTCAGGCCTTCCCGCCGTTGCTGCGCGATCTTTTCGATCCGCCGCGCCCACGCCGGCATGTTCGGCGTCACAAGTCGGCAAAACCCGCAGCGAAGCCCAAAGATGCGAAATCGGATACCAAATCGGCCACCAAGCCCGATGCCGATGCGGATAAGCCCGTAGCGCAGGACAGAGGCGCCGGGACGAAATCCGACAGGACCACCGCGTCGGTTCGGCTGCCGCGCCCGCGTCCGCCGCATCTCGGTGAGAAGCAGGCCGTCCCGGAGCAGCAAGCCGAAAAGCCGGTCGAGCCCGAGACCAAGCTGCCGCAGCAGCAGGCGCAGGACAACAAGCCGGAGCCGGTCAAGGTGCCACGGAAGAAACCGGAGGCTCCGGATAGCCAGCAGGCCCAACCGGTGCCGGAGCCCACACCCGCAGAAACGCCTAAAAAAGATGCCGAGGGGCAGCCGAACCCGGATGAGCAGAAGACGGCCGAACAGTCTTCCGAACCGCAGCCATCCGCCTGTTTCACAGCGTTGAAAGCGGTTGCCGTCATCAAGCAGCTTCCCTCGATCCACAAGGGTGGCTGTAGCGCCGACGACGTCGTCTCGCTTGAAGCTGTGATGATGCCCGACAAGCGCACGATCCCGCTGCATCCGGCTGCGACGTTGCGCTGCCCGATGGCGGCCGAGATTTCAGCCTGGATGCGCGATGACATGGCGCCGCTGATCGCCACGCTCGGCTCGCCGCTCAAATCCATCGACAATCTGGATTCATTCACATGCCGCGGCCGCAATAATATTCCCGGCGCCAAGCTCAGCGAACACGGCAAGGCCAACGCACTCGACATGCGCGGCTTCACGCTCGAGAACGGCAGCAAGAACGTGTTGACCGATCCGCATCTCTCGCGGGACTTTCGCATGGCGACGCGCGAGACGGTGTGCAAGCGCTTCCATACTGTGCTCGGGCCGGGCTCCGATGGCTATCATGAGGAGCACATCCATCTCGATCTCGAACAGCGGCGCAGCGACTATCGCATCTGCCAGTGGGACGTGCGGGAGCCGGTCGAGCGGTTCATCGCCGCCGCGCATGTCGCGCCCGAGAGCGAAAGCGGGCAACACATCGGCCTGATCAGCGATGACGCTGCGGCATCTCCGGACGCCGATGTCGCGCCAGTGCCCGCCGAAACGACAAAGAAGCCGACGCCGCGCAGGCGGCGCGCGCCGCGTTCTCACTAAGTCATGTCGCGCATGCTTTGACGCGTGGTTGCGCCTTCGTCACAATAGCTCACCCATCCATCTGACAGAGTCGAACGCCGTGCCCAGCAATCTTGCCGCTCGCGATATCGCGACGCTCGTTCATCCCTATACGAACCTCGATGCGTTCCCCACCAGCGGCCCGCTCATCATCGAGCGCGGGAAGGGCGTGTGGGTCTACGACACCAGCGGCAAAGCCTATCTCGAAGGCATGGCCGGCCTGTGGTGCACGGCGCTGGGGCATGGCAATGCTGAACTCGCCGAAGCGGCGCGCGCGCAGATGGAAAAATTGCCGTTCGCGCATCTCTTCGGCGGCAAGAGCCATGATCCCGCGATCGAACTGGCCGACCGGCTGCAGGAGATGCTGCCGGTGCCGTCGTCAAAGATCTTTTTCTGCAATTCGGGATCAGAGGCCAACGACACCCAGATCAAGCTCGTGCGCTACATGAACAATGCGCGCGGGCTGCCGAAAAAGAAGAAATTCATCAGCCGCCAGCGCGCCTATCACGGCGTCACCATCGCGGCGGCGTCGTTGACCGCGCTGCCGGTGAACCAGACCGATTTCGACGTGCCGATCCCGGGCATTCTTTATGCCGCGTGTCCGCATCATTATCGCCATGCGCAGCCGGGCGAATCGGAAGCGGCCTTCGCCACGCGCCTTGCGGCGGATCTCGATGCGCTGATCGAACAGGAAGGGCCGGAGACGGTCGCTGCCTTCATCGCCGAGCCGGTGATGGGCGCGGGCGGGGTGATCGTTCCGCCCGAGGGCTATTTTGAAAAAATCGCGGCCGTGTGCCGCAAGCATGACGTCTACATGATCGCCGATGAAGTGATCTGCGGTTTTGGCCGGCTCGGCACGCCGTTCGGTTCGCAGGCGCTCGGCTTTGCGCCGGACTCGGTGTCGGTCGCGAAAGCAATGTCGTCCGGATATATCCCGATTGCGGCGCTGAGCGTCCCGCCGGTGATGGACGAGGCGCTCGCCGCGGCAAGCCGCAAGATCGGCATGTTCGGCCACGGCTTCACCTATACGGGTCATCCGGTTGCCGCTGCGGTCGCGCTGAAAACGCTCGACATCTACGCGCGCGACGGGATTTTCGCGCAGGTCGCGGCCAAGGCCCCGGCGTTTCAGGCGCGACTGCAGGCGCTCGGAACGCACGATCTCGTCGGCCATGCGCGCGGCCTTGGTTTGATCGGTGCCGTCGAACTGGTGCGAGACAAGAAAACGAAAGAGGCGTTCGACCCGCAACGCGGTGTTGCGGCGCGCTGCGTCGGCTTCGCGCAGGAGGAGGGGCTGATCGTGCGTGCCCTGATGGGCGACACCGTCTCGCTGTGTCCGCCGTTGATCATCTCCGACGAAGAGATCGGTGAGTTGTTTACGCGCCTGACGCGGGCGCTCGACCGCACGCGCGACTGGGCGCATGGTGAGGGTCTTATTTAGAGCGTTTTCGCGGTCCACGGCCGTGTGATGTCTTTTCGGCAATCATGTCAACGCTCTGTTCACCCCGCTGCCGCATAGCTGCACCATGTCCCTGACCCCGCGCTCATCGGCGTCGTTTCCCGTGCGGGAAACCGTGCGCACCGGCCCGACGCGCCGTGGCCTGCTGCTGGGTGCTGCCGGCGTCACAGTCGCTGCGGGCGGCACCTTCGTGGGTACAGGCGTTGCGGAAGCCTCCACGGGGCTGGAGGTCACCCGCTACCGGCCGGTCCCGGTGGCCTGGCCCGACAATCACCGTTTATCGATCACCGTCATTGCCGACCTCCATGCCGGCGGCCCGAACATGACCGTCCCCCGCATCCGTCAGGTCGTTGATCAGGCCAACGCGCTCAAATCCGACTTGACCGTGTTGCTCGGGGATTTCTTCGCGACCCATCACTTCGTGACCGAACACGTCCCCCATGATGTCTGGGCGGGCGAACTTGCCCGTATCGAAGCGCCGCTCGGGCTCTGGGCGATCCTTGGCAATCACGACTGGTGGTTCGACATCCAGGGCGTTCGCGCGGCGCTCGCGAAGGTCAAGATTCCCGTACTGGAAAACGACGCGATCCTGCTCGGTGAAGGCCGCAACAAATTCTGGCTGGCCGGTCTTGGCGATCAGATCGCCTATCCGCTTGGGCACGGCCGATTCCGCGGCGTCGATAATCTCGGCGGGACGCTGCGGCGCTGCACGACGGACGATCCCGTCATCCTGCTGGTGCACGAGCCGGACATCTTCACGCAGGTGCCGGCGCGTGTCGCCCTCACTTTGGCCGGGCATACCCATGGCGGACAGATCCGCGTGCCGTTCATTTGGCCGCGTCTCGTGCCGTCCGCCTACGGCGCGCGCTTCGCCTACGGGCAGATCTTTGAGCGCGACCGCCACATGATCGTGTCCGGCGGTCTTGGCGTCAGCGGCGTGCCGATGCGCATCGGTGTGCCGCCGGAAATCGTTCGCGTCGATCTCGGCGCATAAGCTCCGATGAATATCTTTCCGCACAAAAAAAGCCGGGCGTGAGCCCGGCTTTTCCCGCAATTGATATGCGATCAGTTCAGCGCGATGCGTCCGACCGGCGGTTGGCCCGTTTTCGACGCAAGCACCACGACTGTCGCGTTCGGCTTCACGCGATTATAGAGGTCGATGACGTCTTCGTTGGTCATGCGGATGCAGCCCGACGAAATGGCCTGACCGATATATTCCGGCTGATTGGTGCCGTGGATGCGATAGAGCGTGTCCTTGTTGCCTTCGAACAAGTACATGGCGCGCGCGCCCATCGGATTCTGCGGGCCGGGGGCGACATAATTCGGAACGCCAAGGCGCTGCTTTTCGCTTTCGGTCGGAGTCCATGACGGCCATTCGGTCTTGCGGCCGACGTGCGCGACGCCGGACCACGCCATCGCTTCCTCGCCGACGGTCACGCCGTAGCGGATCGCCTTGCCGCCATCCATGACGTAGTAGAGGAATTTATTGTCGCTATCGATCACGACCGTGCCGGGACGTTCCTTGCGCGTATAGCTGACCACATGGCGCTGGTAGGGCTCCGGAATCTGGGCCTTCGCATAAGGCGGATTGGCCAGAAGTTTCTTGTCGCGCGAGGTCATGTATTCGCCGGACGAAGGCTGCAGCGTTTCCTGCATGCATCCACCGAGCAGCAGCCCTAAACAGACGAAGGCAAGCGCATGCTTGATCATTTTATCCCCACTAAGGCCTCTCCGCGATTCCCACCCTGAATCACCGAAGCATCACCCCATGCGTGGGTCTTAACCAAGGACCTCCCACGGTGCCACATCAATAACAAGAAGTCGCCGCGAGTCCTAAAGACTGTTGCAAAAAGGCCGCACTTTTCACAACGCAAACCACGCACAAGCATTAAGCCTGAATCTCGATTGTTGACTGAAGCCGGCAGGGTATCCGCCAGCATCCCAGAGACTTACACAAACTCCTTAAGGCTCGGTTTACCATAACGGTGCTTTCTTGGCTCCTGCGATCCGTGCCCTGCGCGACGGACACGACGCAGACGGGGCCGTGCCAAACATCGCAAAATGAAGAGGGTTTTCGCTCACTTTCGCCGCTTTCAACCCTATGCTTGAGACCAAAGGCCGAAGCGAAAAACGGCATCCAGGAGGATACACTTATGCCCATCGAAAAACGCGAGACGACAAGCTCCGAGACCGGGAGACGTGAGACCGCGGAAACCGAATGTCTGGAGCGGCTGTATCGGAAAATCGGCATCTCCGCCGTCGCCGCCGCCATGCGCTATCAGGGGCAGGAGATAGCCGAAGGAACACAGTCGGCCCAGCCGGCCCAACCAGCTCATGTGTCGGGTGAGGGTCAGAACGGCGGATCGGCGCGCAGTGTGTCGCGACGGAAAGCGCACCGGGCGGCCTGACGCGCCTAGGCAGGCGAGGCCGAACCGACCTCAATACCTGGATCGGCTTCCTCGGGTGTCATTCCTCCGTGACGTAATCCCTCGGTCACGTCCGGACGTCCTGATCTTGCGGCGCGCCGGCGGTATGCCCGGCCCGGCCCGACCCATGCCCCGATCGAGTTCTGGCTCGGTCCTCAAAAATATCCCGCTTCAATAATATCCCGGATAATTCTCTTGCGAGTCCGCGTGCGATTGCGCCATGACGGTTGGGGATCGACACCTGATCTCAAGCGTCGGCTGTGTCGCTTGTCCGTCATGGGAGCGCGACCGCAGGTGTCGTGCGTTGGGGGAAATGCCTGATGCTTTCAGCCTATCGCGTGCAAGGCGCATCGCTCGAGCGGCTTTCGATCGATAATGGCGCACCGATTCCGGACGATGCCGTCTGGATCGATCTCGTCGCGCCGACGACGCATGAAGATCGTTCGGTCGAAAAATATCTCGGGGTCGCCGTACCGACGCGCGAAGAAATGCAGGAGATCGAGGTCTCGAGTCGCCTCTATGCGGAGAACGGCGCCCGTTACATGACCGCGACGCTGATGTGCCAGTCGGAGACGGCCGTGGCGCGCACGACGGCCATTACCTTCATCCTCGCCTCGCACCGGCTGATTACCGTGCGCTACGACGATCCAAAGCCCTTTTCCATCGTCACGAACAAACTGGCGCGCAACTGCGCCGCGGCGGCCTCGGGCGAGTCGATCCTGCTCGAACTGATGGACGCGGTGATCGACCGCGCTGCCGACATTCTTGAACGTATTGGCGCGGAGATCGATGCGACGTCGCATGACATCTTCGAGCCGGAAGGAAAAAGCGGCGGCCTGTCCTACAAGGAAATCCTGAAGACGATTGGCCGCAAGGGCGACCTGACGTCGAAGGTGCGCGAAAGCCTCGTCTCGATCGGCCGGCTGCTTTTGTTCATTGCCAATGACACCGAAGGGACACGCTGGCCGCCGGATACTCGCGCGCAACTGCAATCGATGCAGCGCGACGTGCATTCGCTCTCCGACCATGCAACTTATCTGACGAACAAGATCCAGTTTATTCTCGATGCGCTGCTCGGCGTCGTCAGCATCGAGCAGAACAACATCATCAAACTGTTTTCGGTGGCTGCGGTCGTGCTGATGCCGCCGACGCTGGTCGCTTCGATCTACGGCATGAACTTCAAGCACATGCCGGAACTGGACTGGACGCTCGGCTATCCCATCGCGATCGTGCTGATGATCGTCGCCGCCGTGCTGCCCTACATGCTCTTCAAATGGAAAAAGTGGCTGTAGCAGCGCTGCTCGCTCTGCCGCTCCCTCTCTCCATTGTCATGCCCGCACAGGCGGGCATCCAGCACTTCCTGTCATGTCCGTGAATGCGGCGTGATGAAAACGCTGGGTACCCGCTTTCGCGGGTACGACAGGCGGAGCGTTTTGCTGCTTGCATAGCAAGGAGGAGCCGACGGTGGCCGCTCCCTCTCTCTGCCGCTCCCTCCATTGTCATGCCCGCGCAGGCGGGCATCCAGCACTGCTTGTCATGTCCGTGAATGCAGTGTGATGAAAAAACGCTGGGTACCCGCTGGAGTTTATCATCGGGCCGGCTTGAGCCGGACCCGGTGGCGGGTACGACAGGTGGGATCATTTCTCTGTTCACACGAAGGGAAGCTACTTAAACGTGCTGGCCGCCGTTGATGTGGATTTCGGCGCCATTCACGTAGGACGATGTCTCCGTGCACAGCACGTAAATGATCTTTGCGACTTCTTCCGGCGTGCCGAGGCGTTGCAACGGAATCTGTTCGACGATTTTTTCCGTTCCCGGCGACAGGATTGCCGTATCGATCTCGCCCGGCGCGATGGCATTGACGCGTACGCCGACGCGGCCGAAATCGGCGGCCATCTCGCGGGTCAACGCGTTGAGCGCCGCCTTTGAGGTGGCGTAGGCCGTTCCCGCGAACGGATGGACGCGCGAGCCGGCGATCGAGGTGACGTTGACGACGGACCCTTTGGCGGCCTTCAGCTCTTCGATGAGGCCGCGCGCGAGCATGATCGGCGCAAAGAAATTCACGCGGAAGACATGCTCCCAGACGGCTTGCGTGGTCTCGATCGAACTCAGCCGGCCGCCGCCTTCGGCTTTGGGCGAGATGGCGGCATTGTTGACGAGGGCGTGGAGTTCGCCGTCGGTGAGGCGACTGCGGATTTCGTCGATCGCCTCACGCGTGTTGTTCTCGTCGCTGAGATCGAGCTGGATATGGTCTTCCGGCCCCATTTCCCACGGACACTGTTCAGGGAAGGGCTGGCGCGAGCAGGTGATGACGCGCCAGCCGGCGCTGGAGAATCTTTTGACGGTCGCGTGCCCGATGCCGCGGCTTGCGCCGGTGAGCAACAGCGTGCGGCGCGGCTGATTGTTCTGAGTTGCCATAGCAATACCCTAGCTCAAGGATAAAGCCGCGTCTTGCTCCACGCAGCGTCGGGTGCGCTGCGCCGGAACTCGACCCGGTCGTGCAGCCGAAACGGCCGGTCTGCCCAGAATTCGATCACCAGCGGCGTGACGCGGTAGCCGATCCAGTAGTCGGGACGCGGTACGGTGCCGAGACCGAATCGCGCCGTCTGCACCGCCACCGCCTTCTCGAAGGCCATGCGGCTTTCGAGCGGCGCGGATTGCTTGCTCGCCCAAGCCCCGATCTGTGACAGCCGCGGACGCGAGGCGAAATAGGCGTCGGACTCCTCCGTGCTCACGATGCTCACCGGGCCGCGTACGCGCACCTGCCGGTTCAGCGATTTCCAATGCATCACCAGCGCCGCCTTCGGCTGCGCCGCCATCTCGCGGCCCTTCTGGCTGTCGCGGTTGGTATAAAAAACGAAGCCGCGCTCGTCATGGCCCTTGAGCAGGACCATGCGGATATCGGGCAGGCCGTCGGCATCGACGGTCGCAAGCGCCATCGCCTCGGGATCGCGTGGCTCGCTTTGCTTGGCCTCGGCGAACCACGCGTCGAACAGACGCAGCGGCTCATCCACGTCGCCGAGATCGGTCGCATCGCTCAAGACACTCACCCTTAACCCTTTGTGGCTTCAATGGAGCCGACGAAACCGTTGTTAGTGGGTTTTCGCCTGTGAATAGTGTGGCCGAGACGGCCGGTTGTCGCCGGCCCGTATATAGTCGATCGAAGCGGCAGCGCCTATGGCGTTACCGCCGCCGAATCATGGGCGTACCGGCGCTGATCCTGATCGGCCTTTCGGTCGGCGGCTGCAGCATGACCTATCAACTCAATTCGATGTTCGACGACAAGACCGACGCGTCGGTGGAGACAACGGGGTCCATTCCTGTCGCGGCGGTTGACAAGCACCTTTCGCCATCGGACGTCGATCTGGCCTTCGCGCGTGCCGCGGCGGCGGAAGTTTTGACGCGCGGCACCAGCGAGAACAGCCAGGCCTGGGAAAATCCCGCCACCGGCGCGCGCGGGACGGTGACTCCGATCGCGTCCGCCTATACCCAGGACGGCCAAACCTGTCAGGATTTCCTGGCAAGTTACGTCAAGGATGGATCGGCCGCGTGGATGCGTGGCGAAGGCTGCCGCGTGCAGCAGGGGCGCTGGGAAATCCGCAATCTGAAGACTTGGGTGCAGACCTAAGACTTGGGTACAGACCTAAGATCTGGGCGATCGGACGTAGGACGATAACCTCGGAGCTTTGCAGGCGCCTGCGTTTGGCGCAAAACGGTATCCCGCGTTGCATCCGGCGCGCGATCTCACCACATTAGGCGGGAATCAGCGTAACGGCCGCCCCCGGGGCGGTCTTTTTTAGCCACAGGAGTGACGAGGCATGCGCGACCCCTACGACGTTCTGGGGGTGCAGAAGTCCGCTAGCGAGGGCGACATCAAAAGCGCCTTCCGGCGGATGGCGAAGAAGCTGCATCCGGACGCCAACAGGCAGGACCCGAAAGCGGCCACACGCTTTGCCGAACTCAATGCCGCCTACGAGATCGTCGGTGACAAGGACAAGCGCAAGGCTTTTGACAACGGCGAGATCGACGCCGAGGGCAAGCCGCGCTTCCAGGGCTTTGGTGGCGGCGGCGCGGGCCGCGGCGGACGCACCGCCGGCGGCGGCTTCGAAGGCTTCAACTGGGGTTCGGGCGGCGGTTTTCAGCGCGGCGGCGGGGCAGGCGCGGGGGCAGGCGGCTTTGAAGACATTTTACGCGACGTCTTCGGCAGGAGCGGCGCGCGGCGTTCATCGCGCCAGCATCAGTTCGAGCCTGACGATTTCGGCATGGCTATGCAGGACGCCGACATCAATGCGGCGCTGACCATCACGCTGGCCGAAGCCGTTAACGGCGACAGCACGCGTCTGCGTCTGCCGACCGGCAAGGATGTGGACGTCAAGATTCCGGCGGGCCTGAGCGATGGACAGCAGATCCGGCTGAAAGGGCAGGGCCACATTCTGCCCAACGGCCGCGCCGGCGACCTGCTGATCACGGTGAGCGTCGCGCCGCATCCGATCTTCAAGGTCGAGGGCCGCGACTTGCGCATCGAACTACCGATCACGCTCTACGAGGCGGTTCTCGGCGCAAAAATCCGTGTCCCGCTGCTCAGCGGCGCGATCGAGCTTGCGATCCCGCCCAACACCAGCGGCGGCCGGACCTTTCGTCTCAAGGGCAAGGGCCTCAAGCAGAAGGCCGGCACCGGCGACCTGCTCGCGACCGTGCGCATCGTGATGCCCGACAAGCGCGACGACGAACTCGAAGCGCTGATGACAAAGTGGCGCGACGGCAAGCCCTACAATCCCCGCAGCGACTTTTAAAAATCGCGTGCGGAATACGCGCTAGGCCAATTCTCCGCGTTCCATCGCCAATTCGGCCTGCAGGCTTGCCAGATCGCGGTAGATCGACGCGACGGCCAGCACGTGTCCTTTGTGCTTGTATTTCAGCAGGCAGTCTTTCGCTTTGATGTCGCCGTCGATTGCGATCTCGTCCCATTGCTCGGCGTGACCGACGTAGTTGATCGGCACGTCGTAGTGCTGGCTCCAGAAGAACGGCACTGCGTCGAATGCTTCGCGCTGCCCGAGCATGTTGCGCGCCGCCGTCTGTCCCTGCCGCTCCGCGACGACCCAATGCTCGACGCGGATGGCATTGCCGGAATGCGGATCGGGCCAGCGTGCGATGTCGCCGGCGGCATAAACGCCGCTGGCGCTGGTTTCGAGGAAGGCGTTCACGAGCACGCCGCGATCGAGGGTGAGCCCGGCCTGTTCGGCGAGCGCGAGGCGCGGCCGCACGCCGACGCCGACGACAACGAGATCGGCTTCGATCGTGCCGCCGCTTTTCAACGTGGCGCTGCGCCCGTCGATCGAGACGACGGTGTCCTCGAGATGAAAGACAACGCCGTGCTCCTCATGCAGCGCGCGGACGAAATCGCCCATTTCGGGCCCGAGGATGCGCTCCATCGGCCGCTTCTCGGGCGCCACCACGTGCACGTCGATGTCGCGGGCGCGTAAGGCTGCCGCCACCTCAAGTCCGATAAAGCTCGCCCCGATCACGACAGCACGGCGTGCGCCGGTGGCGGCGGCGATGATGGCGCGGCTATCGGCGAGGGTGCGCAGCGTGTGGACATGCGGCTGGTCGGCGCCGGGGATAGGCAGGCGCACAGGCTCGGCGCCGGTTGCGAGCAGGAGCCGGTCGTAAGGCACGTTGCCGTTCGCGGTGACGACCTGGCGCGCCGTGGTGTCGATCCCGGTGACGTCGGTCTCGAGGCGTAAATCGATATCGGCCTCGTCGTAAAAGCTGTCCGGGCGCAACGGCATCCAGTCCTCGGGCGCGCTGCCGGCGAGATAATCCTTCGACAGGTTCGGCCGATCGACGGGCGCGGCCGTGTCGTTGCTCAGCATCGTGATGCTGCCGCGAAACGCCTGCCGCCGCAGCATCTCGGCCGCGGCAAATCCCGCCGCACCGCCGCCGACGATGACGATCTTTTCGGGCGCACCAGCCCGCGCGGCGGCGCGTGGCTTTGTCGGCTCGCGCTGCTCATGCACGAAGACCCGGCCGTCTTTCTGTTCGACACGCCAGCAAGCCAGCGCGTTGAATGCCGGCGCGCGCACCGCTTCGCCGCTGCGCAGGTCGAAACAGGCGTGATGCCAGGGGCAGCGGATGCTGTCTCCGACGACAAGCCCGTCGACGAGGGCGGCATGGTAGTGGCTGCAATGGGCTTCGATGGCGAAGACATCAGCGCCGCTGCGAACCAGCAAAACGTCCTGATCGCCGACATGACCTGCGAGCTTTCCGTCGGTGAAATCGGCAAGCGCGACGCCGCAGGTCAAATCGGGGCCGCTCGGAGCTTGATCGTCTGCCATGTCCGTTTCCTCCTATTGCCGGTACGGCCATCTTCGCGCGGTCCGCTGTCGTAAAACAACCCAGGCGGTGCGCTCATTCCGTCAAGTGGAGGATTCTTGAACGGATTGCAGTTTTGCGATTTCTACTTCTGCCGCTCGTAATAGTGCGGCATGGCTTGCGGGGTGAGAGTCTCTTCGGATCGTCGCCCGAGAAAGAAAAAACCGCTCGCAGCATCGGCGACGGCGCGGCCGCGGCCAAATGCATCCAAAAACCGAAGCCAGAAGAACGGCAATGAAATCAGGCGCGAGACTTTGTCGCCCGCTCCGAGCGCGCGTGCGAAATAGCGAATTGACCAGATCAGGGCCACGCCGGGGCCGCCGATCGGCCCTGCGTCGATTTCTTCAAACCGCCTGAACAGCCAGCGATGGCCGCTTTGCGTAAAACGCGTGAAATCATAGGCGCGTTCATGCACCTGCTGCATGAACGGCGTCTCGGCGTAGACAAGTCCGGCTGGTCTTAGAACACGATGAATTTCGGCGACGGCCGTCGCTGGCTCCAGAACATGCTCCAAAACGGCCTGGATCCAGACTCCATCGAACGTTCCGTCCTGGAAAGGCAGTTTGTGAGCATCGGCCACCAAATGCGTATGCGGTGAGGCATAAACATCCGTGCCGACAAGTTCGACGGATGAATCGTTGTAAAGCTGATCGGCTCCGGACCCGATTGTCCCGCCGCCGATGACAAGAACGACCGGGCGCCTGCGATCGCTCCGCAAGTATTTGCGAAACGCATCGAAGTTTTTTGCGGCGATCGGATTCTTTCCAGAAATAAATTGATGGAGACGTGATCCGAACGATCGGAGGGAGACATCGCGAGGCAGTGCGGAGGTCTGATCGCTCTCATACATCGCGCGATCAAAAATGCTGTCTTCGAAATCAATGAGGACCGGTTGAGAATTGACGACAGGAAATCCGGCTTTGTTGTGATTGCAGCTCACATTGGAACAAACGGGCCGAATTTCGAAATTTTCGACAGACGAAAAGCATCGCGGACAGCGAACACTCGATTTCCAGGAATGTGATGGGAGCAGCTCATCTGTCATATCGGAAGCGTGATAACCCAAAATAGCTCCGATGGTAATGAGGTGGTCGGGTTCCCGACAAACGCTAACGCGCGCGACGCGTTCCGGGTTCTATAAACATAAAATTCAACGCGCAATATACTTCACAGCGCAAAATTATGCGTCGTTCTTCGAGAGAATGGACTGGAGACGTTATAGAGTCGCCGTTGCGATCACTATACCCAAAAAAGTATGACCGCATTTTGGGCGCAACCTTCGCGCCGCATTAATTCAGCGTTCGCCTATAGTTAGGGATGCGGAAATTTTGATCAATCGAGCGCGGCGTGCTTGCGCAGCGGTTCGCCGTCGATTTGCGCATAGATTGCTTCCGCCACGTCCTGGAGCCGGCCGCGATCCGGCGTCCCGATGACGACATAGGACAGGCCCTGGTCGACCCAGAAGAAGCTGCCGAGCTTGTCGCGTGCGGCATAGCGCAGTGATGTTTGGGCAGCCTTGAGCGGAGCGACATAGAGCGTGAAGCGCTCGCCCGATGCGCCCTCATACATGAAGAAGGCCGCCGGCGTATCCGGACCCGGCAACAGCCGTCCGCCGACAAGCTTGAGACCGATGCCGGACAGGTCCGGCAGCCGCACGGTGTGACCGAGCCGCTTGGACAGCCACGACACCAGATGGTCGCGGTCAGAACCGGCGACTTCGACGGGATGGCGAACCTCGACGACGTAGATGGTGTGGGCTTCAAGCGCATCCTGCGTCACCCGCGCGCGCGCCGTCGGCATGGTCTCGCTCGCGCCGCGCGCAAACCAGCCACCGGCCCCGCCGCCGATGAAGGCGAACACAACGGCTGCCGCCGCGGCTACACGCAGCCAACGCTGCGGCATCAGCTTCTTCAATGTCAGGCGATCCGGCACGCTTTCGTCGGCGACCGCGCCGTAGCGCGCGCGCACCGCGGCGGCATGGGCGCGCCAGGCGGCGACCTGCGCCGCATCGTCCGGATGCGCGTCGAGCCACGCCTCGATGGCCGGCTGGCGGTCGGCCGCCAGTTCGCCGTCCACATAGGCATGCAGTTCGTCTTCAGTGACGTGTGCGCGCGGTTCGATCATTGCGTTTTCTCGATCATATCCTGTTCACGGCCTTACTCATTTCACACGGCGCAACGCCACGCGCGTGCCGTCGAGATGCGCCTTGATGTGCGCGCGGGCCCGCGCGAGACGCGACATCACCGTGCCGATGGGGACGCCATGGACATCGGCGACTTCGCGGTAGCTCAAACCTTCCAGCACGATCAGCAGCAGCACGCTGCGCTGCTCCTCGGTTAATCCTGCCAGCGCCCGCTCGATGTCGCGTGCCCCGGATTCGGGACTGGATGCATCGGCGGCGTCGTCTTCCTTGAGCAAGGTCAGGGTAGGGCGCCGCGCCAGCGACCGCAGCCGGTTGCGGTTGAGATTGGTCAAAATCGTGTAGAGCCAGCTTCGCAACTCTCCACCATGGAAAAGATGTTCCGACCGCAAGGCACGAACCAGGGTGTCCTGGACGAGATCGTCGGCGGTTTCGCGATCGTGCGTCAGCGCCCGCGCGTAACGGCGCAGTGCTGGAATCGTCTCCTCGATTCCCTTGCGAAAGCCGCTCAACCCCCGCCTCCTGTCAGCATTCGATCGAGGCCGCGAGGCCCCATTCGACAGCTTGATGCACCACCGGCCGCAATGTGGTCTATAGAGTGAACACCCGACGGTCGGCCCTATTCCGCGGGAAGCCCAAACTTGAAAGCCCCAGCCGGCCTATGCCATAGGGTGCACGCCGGTGCCGGATCGGCGGACAGGACAATTTATGGCAGAAAAATCAGGCCTGATGCAGGGCAAACGTGGCCTCATTCTGGGCGTTGCCAACAACCGGTCGCTGGCCTGGGGCATCGCCAAGGCGTGCCGCCAGCACGGGGCCGAACTGGCTCTGACCTATCAGGGCGACGCGCTGCGCAAGCGGGTTGAGCCGCTGGCGAAGGAACTCGATGCCGTGGTCGTCGGGCATTGCGACGTCACCGCGCCGGAGACGATCGATGCGGTCTTCGACAAGGTGCGCAGCGAGTGGGGCGGCCTCGACTTCATGCTGCACGCCATCGCCTTTTCCGACAAAGGCGAGCTTGACGGCCGCTTCGTCGACACCTCGGTCGAGAATTTCACGAAGACGATGCTGGTGAGTTGCTACTCGCTCACGGCCGTGACCCAGCGGGCCGAGAAGCTGATGACGAACGGCGGCGCGATCGCCACGCTCACCTATTACGGTGCCGAGAAATGGATGCCGCACTATAACGTCATGGGTGTCGCCAAGGCGGGTCTTGAATCGTCGGTGCGTTATCTGGCGGCGGATCTCGGCGTGAAGAACATTCGCGTCAACGCCATCTCATCGGGACCGATCAAGACACTGGCGGCCTCGGGCATCGGCGACTTCCGCTACATCCTCAAATGGAACGAATACAACACGCCGTTGCGGCGCAATGTGACACTCGAAGACGTCGGCTCGACCGGGGTTTATTTCCTTTCCGACATGTCGAAAGGCGTGACCGGCGAAGTGCACCATGTGGACGCCGGCTACCACGTCGTCGGCATCAAGCATCCGGATGCGCCGGATTTCCCGGTCGGTGGCGACATCGAACGCTGACAGAAAACGCTTTCAGGGTTTCATCAAACAAAACGGCCGGGCAAATCGCCCGGCCGTTCGTTTAAGAACCAGACGATGTGTCGGTTTTATTTGTGCTTCTTGCTGTGATGCTTGTGCATCGTGTGATTCACAACATGCTTCTTGGCATGATGCTTGTGCCAGACATGATGATGCGCGCGATGCTTCGCATGATGCATCTTCTTGGCCGACGAGAGATCGGTCGCGAGTTCCGACTTCTTCATCTTCTTCTTGGCGACGTGCTTCTTCGCCTTGTGCTTCTTGGCGGTGTGCTTCTTCGCCTTGTGCTTGGCCGACGAGAGGTCGGTCGCGAGTTCCGACTTCTTCACCTTCTTCTTGGCGGCGTGCTTCTTCGCCTTGTGCTTCTTGGCGGTATGCTTCTTTGCCTTGTGCTTGGCAGCCGAGATTTCGCTGGACTTCGTGACAGGCGCTGCACTCACGGACGGAATGCTGGTCGCGGTCAGGAAGCCGAGCGCTGCGATCAGAGCGATCAATTTGCGCATCGTGGAATTCCTTTTCTGAGTTTCCGAGTGGCGGCACTTCGGACGGATTTCATTCCGCGACCTGCAGCCCCCTTACGCCACATTTCATACTTCCGGAGGCAAAGTGACGCAAGAACATTATTGGAAAAAACCCTTTTATTTCCAACGCTTAATGACCATTCAGCTTCACATTAACCGCCGTTCAGGCAAATGAACCCGTGTTCATAACGTGGCTTCTTTGCGGCATAGCTCCCGTCTTCCAGGGCTGCCGAGATTGACCGCCCGCACCCTGCGGGCTACCACACCGCGAACCGGTCAAACGTCATGTCCTTCAACACCTTCGGTCATCTCTTCCGGGTGACGACCTTCGGCGAAAGCCACGGTCCCGCCATCGGCTGCGTCGTTGACGGATGTCCGCCGGGCATTCCGCTGACGGCTGTGGATATCCAGCACTTCCTGGATAAACGCCGGCCCGGCCAGTCGCGATTTACCACCCAGCGCCAGGAACCCGACGCGGTGTCGATCCTGTCCGGCGTCTTTTCCGACGACCGGACGGGGGGACAGGTGACGACGGGGACGCCGATCATGCTGATGATCGAGAACGTCGACCAGCGCTCGAAGGATTATTCGGCGATCCGCGACCTCTATCGGCCGGGGCATGCGGATTACACCTACGACGTCAAATACGGCGTGCGCGATTATCGCGGCGGCGGACGCTCCTCGGCGCGCGAAACGGCGTGCCGGGTGGCCGCCGGTGCCGTCGCGCGCAAAATCGTGCCGGGAATGGCCGTGCGCGCCGCGCTTGTGCAGATGGGGCCGCACAAGATCGACCGCCGACGCTGGGACTGGGACGAAATCGACCGCAATCCGTTCTTCTGTCCGGACCGGGAAGCCGCCGCACAGTGGGAGCCGTATCTCGACGGCATCCGCAAGGCCGGCTCTTCGATCGGGGCGGTGATCGAAGTCGTGGCGGAAGGTGTGCCGGCCGGGCTTGGCGCGCCGGTTTACGGAAAGCTCGATGCCGACCTGGCCGCAGCGTTCATGAGCATCAATGCGGTCAAGGGCGTCGAGATCGGTGCGGGCTTCACGGCGGCTGAACTCTCCGGCGAGGAGAATGCCGACGAGATGCGCATGGGTAACGACGGCAAGCCGCTGTTTCTGTCGAACCAGGCCGGCGGCATCCTCGGCGGCATTTCGACCGGGCAACCGCTGGTGGCCCGCTTTGCCGTAAAACCCACGTCATCGATATTGACGCCGCGCCGGTCGATCGATCGCTACGGCCATGAGGCCGATATCCAGACCAAAGGCCGCCACGACCCTTGTGTTGGCATCCGCGGCGTCCCGGTCGGTGAAGCGATGATGGCGTGCGTCGTGGCGGATCATTATCTTCGTCAGCGGGGCCAGGTCGGTGAGAGCGCGGCGTGGCCGTTTCCCGCGCCGGATGCGCGATAAGGCTAGCGCGTATTCCGCAAAAGCATGTCCTCGGACTTGATCCGAGTGTGGGTACCGGCTTTGCGCTCAGAATACGCGCAAGATATTAATTGAGGGCATTTTCTGCGGCTAACCGGGCCCACGAGCCGGAAAATGCACTAAGGCGTCTGCGATCCGCAGAAATTTGCAACGGGAGTACCGAGTGGTTTCGATCCATCAACGTGTTGAAGACGCCATCGCCGCATTCGGGCGCGGCGAAATCGTCATCGTCGCTGACGACGACGATCGCGAGAACGAAGGCGACCTGATCATCGCGGCGTCGCTCTGCACGGCGGAGAAGATGGCGTTCATCATCCGCAACACGTCCGGCATCGTCTGCGCTCCGCTGGCGCCCAGTGAAGCCAAACGGCTGCATCTCGATCCGATGGTGGCGGCGAACGATGCGCCGCTCGGCACCGCCTTCACGGTCTCGGTCGATGTGCGCCACGGGCTGTCGACCGGCATTTCGGCGGAAGAGCGCAACAACACCGTGCGCGCCATGGCCAACCCCAACAACGGTGCGGCCGATTTCGTGCGGCCCGGTCATGTCTTTCCATTGGTTGCGAAGGACGGCGGCGTCCTCATGCGCTCCGGTCACACCGAAGCCTGTGTCGACCTCTGCCGGCTCGCCGGTCTGCCGCCCGTCGGCGTCATTTCCGAACTGATGAACGACGACGGCACCGTGATGCACGGGCCGGACCTCATCGCCTTCGGCGAGAAGCACAATCTCAAGACGGTCTCGATCGCCGAACTGATCGCTTACCGTCAAACCCGGGACAAGCTCGTCGAACGCATCGCCGAGTTCGACGTGGACTCTGAAATCGGAAAATTGCGCGCCTACGCCTATGTCACGCCGTTCGATCAGGTGCGCCACATCGCGTTCGTCCTCGGCGACATCGAGGGTGGCGAATCGGTGCTGACACGTCTGCATCGCGGCCACGTGGTCGGCGACGTTTTTGGCGGCGCCGTAGCGCTGCGCTCGGCGATGGACCATATCAAGAAGGAAGGCCGCGGCGTCATCGTCTATCTGCATGACGGCGGCGCCGGCGTTCCCAGTTCCGCGATGCCGGTGCAGAGCAATGGCACGTCGGAAGAGACGCGCGTCAAGCAATGGCGCGAGGTCGGGCTCGGTGCGCAGATCCTCAAGGATCTGGGGATCAAGTCGGTGCGGCTGCTGGTATCAACCAACCGCGCTTATGTCGGCGTGAGCGGCTTCGGAATCGAGATCGAATCCACGACCAACATCGCCCAGCGCGGGCAATAGGCGCGCGCGTATTTACGCCGCTAGAGTGGAATCCGATCCAAGTCGCGAAAATGCTCTCGATGCATGGATCGAGTATTATGGATCGCGTATTCTTGTCGCAAAACCCGTACTCACCCTCGGATCAAGTCCGAGGACATGCTTTTGCGGAACATGCTTTAGAGCCCTTCCTTCCCATGCGGACCCGTGGCAGCATGTCGCAGCCGTGTGGGAGGGTTTGCGATGGTTCGCCGTATCCCTTTGACGTTGCTGGCAGCCTCCGCGCTCTGCGGTGTGGCGCTCGCTGTCGCGGTCTTTTTTGGTCTGGCGCCGATGAGCAGCGCGGCGCCTTTTCAGCCGCGCGTGGCCGCTGCGCCGGATTCGGCAGCCCAGGTTGATGTCGAATTGGTCCTCGCGGTCGATGTGTCCTACTCGATGGACCCCGACGAGCAGAAATTGCAGCGCGACGGTTATGTCGAGGCGCTGACGTCACCGGAATTTCTCGACGCGCTGCGCGAAGGTGCAAACGGCAAGATTGCCATAACCTACGTCGAGTGGGCGGGCGCCGAAGATCAACTCGTGCTGGTCCCGTGGCGCGTGATCGACGGACGCGAAACGGCAACCGCGGTCGCCAATGAAATTGCGCACGCGCCTTATCGCCGCGCGATGCGCACATCGATCGCGGGCGCGCTGGGGTTCACGTCGACGCTTTTCGGCACCGGAGGATACAAGGGATTGCGCCGCGTGATCGACGTGTCAGGTGACGGCGCCAACAATAGCGGACCGCTGGTCGCGCCAACGCGCGACGAGGTTTTGAGCAAGGGCATCACCATCAACGGCCTTCCGATCATGCTCAAGCGCGAACGCTACGCCATGGATATCGCGCAACTCGACATCTATTACGCGGATTGCGTCACGGGCGGCCCCGGCTCGTTTGTCGTGCCGATCAGGGAATTAGCGCAATTTCGCGAGGCGACGCGTGAAAAACTGGTCCAGGAGGTCGCGGGCCGCACGCCGGAAGAGCGCGTCATTCCTGTCTCGAGCGACAAGCCGCGGATTTCCTGCACCATCGGCGAACAGATGTGGCAACAGCGCTGGGGCCGCTGGTCTGACCCATGATGCGGATTCGTTGATTAGCGCTTGAACGCGGCGACCAGTTCCACATGCGCCGAATGACGAAACTGATCGACCGGCGTCACCTCCTGCATTTCATATCCGCCCCAACGGAGGATGGCGGCATCGCGCGCAAACGTCGCCACGTTGCATGATACGCCGATCACCAGCGGCACCTTGCTCGCAGCCAGTGCGCGCGCCTGCGCTTCCGCGCCTTGACGCGGCGGATCGAACACCACGACGTCGAAAGATTTGAGTTCGGTGTCGGCAAGCGGCACGCGAAAGAGGTCGCGCGTCGTTGCGGTCAATGGTTTCAGTCCTCGCGTCGACGCAACTGCGGCGGTCAGCGCGGCGATGGCGGAGGTGTGATTATCGATTGCGGTCACGCGGAATTTTTCTGCGAGCCGTAGTGAGAAGGGGCCAACGCCGCAAAACAGATCGGCGGCTTGCCGCGCGCGCGGTGCGTGCATCGCGACGAGACCCAGCACCAGTTCCGACAAGACCTCTTCGCCCTTGGCGGTCGCCTGCAGGAAAGCGCCCGGCGGCAATGCGATATTGGCTTTGCCCATGCGGAGAGCCGGCGCCGCACTTTGAATGACCAGTTCGCCGTGCCGAGTGATGCGCGCCAGGCGATGCGTCGTGGCGAGCTTGGCCACGGCTGTCGTCTGCGCCGTATTGAGCGCACCCGAGCCGCGGATGTCGAGATCGAGGCCTGTGCCGGTCGCGGTGAAGTGCAGGTCGAGCGGTTTGCGCAATGGCGACAGCAGCGCGGCGACCGCGCGTGCCGCGGCGAGCGCGCCAGTCAGGCCCGGGGCGAGGATCGGGCAGTTCTCGATCGGGACGATGTGATGGGCGCGCGCGGCGGCGTAGCCGACATGAAGAGCACTATCCGTATCGCGTCGGGCATGAAACACAGCGCGGCGGCGTCCTTCGCCATGGGCGTCGACAAGCGCCGCGACGGAGCCGCCAAGGCCGGCTTGCGCAAGCGCGTCACGTACAAGGTTTTCCTTCCATGCGGCGTAAGCGTCAGGACGCCAATGCTGGATCGCGCAGCCGCCGCACGTGCCGAAATGCGGACAGAACGGGAGGATGCGTTCGGCGCTCGACGCGATGATGCGCAGCACCGCGGCGCGCTCGCCTGCCGGCTCGGCTTCCACTGTTTCGCCGGGCAGCGTGAATGGAATGAAGACGGGCCCGTTCGGCGTCTGTGCGACGCCGTCGCCACGATGACCCATGGTGTTGATTGAGAAGCGTTCGGCCATCTCAGCCGCGCTCCGCGCCGAGCAAAAATTCGCGGTTGCCGTCGCGTCCTTCGATCGGCGACGGAATTATTCCGCAAACGCACCAGTCCGCGCGCCGCACGGTCTCGGCGATGTCGTCGCAGACAGAGGCGTGGATCGCCGGATCGCGCACGATGCCACGCTGGGTCTTGCCGCGTCCGGCCTCGAATTGCGGCTTGATCAGCGCGATGAGCGCGGCGCGTTGCGCCGCAAGGCGCGTGATCGCCGGCAGCACCAGCTTGAGCGAAATGAAACTGACATCGACAGTGACGAGGCTGGGCGCTTGCGGGAGTTCTTCCAAAGTGCGGATGTCGCAAGATTCCTGCGAGGTGACGCGCGGCGAGAGCCGCAACCGCGGATGCAATTGATCGCGGCCGACATCCACGGCGGTGACATGCGCGGCGCCGCGTTCCAGCAAAACTTCGGTGAATCCACCAGTCGATGCGCCGACGTCGAGGCACACGCGATCCGTTACGGCAAAAACGAAATGATCGAGCGCGGCCGCGAGCTTGAGGCCACCGCGCGAGACATAAGGATGTTCGGCCGTTGCTTCGAGCGTGGCGGTGTTCGCGATCATCTCTGAGGCCTTGCGGACGATGACGCCGTCGGCCGTGACCAGACCGGCGGCGATTGCGCCTTGTGCTTTCACGCGGCTTTCGAAAAGGCCGCGCGCAACAAGCAGCAGGTCAGCGCGCTGGCGTGCAGGGGATGACGGCTCGGTCATGGCATGGCGTCGCGACGGTCCGGCGGCACTCCGCCGATCGACGGAAACGGATCAGGAGTTGAATCAGGCAAGCTTTGCAGTCACGCCTGTCGGCTTCTTGTCCTGTTTCTTGCCCAGGACTTCGAACACCTTGCCCACGATGCCCTTGGCGTCGAGGCCGGCCGTTGCATACATCGCGTCCGGCGTATCCTGATCGATGAAGACGTCCGGCAGGACGAGGCTGCGCACCCGCAGGCCGTGATCGAGCGCGCCGGTTTCCGCAAGATGTTGCAGCACGAACGCGCCGAAACCGCCAATAGACCCTTCCTCGATGGTGATGAGGACCTCATGGTCGGCGGCAAGCTGTGTCACGAGATCCGTATCGAGCGGCTTGGCGAAGCGCGCATCGGCAACTGTCGTTGACAGACCCTGGGCGCCCAGTTCGTCCGCCGCCTTGAGGCATTCGCCGAGGCGCGTGCCGTAAGAGAGCAGGGCCACCTTCGTGCCCTGGCGCAACACCCGGCCTTTGCCGATGGGAAGCGGCACGCCTTCCGCCGGCATCGGCACACCCAGCCCTTCGCCGCGCGGATAGCGCACCGCCGACGGACGGTCGTCAATCGATGCAGCCGTCGCGACCATGTGCACGAGGTCGGCTTCGTCGGCGGCGGCCATGAGAACGAAATTCGGCAGGCAGCCGAGATAGGCGACATCGAACGAGCCCGCATGCGTCGGCCCGTCGGCGCCGACGAGCCCGGCGCGGTCCATCATGAAGCGGACAGGCAGCGACTGGATTGCCACGTCATGCACGACCTGATCGTAGGCGCGCTGCAGAAAGGTCGAATAGATGGTCGCGAACGGCTTGTAGCCTTCAGTGGCAAGACCGGCGGCAAAGGTGACGGCATGCTGCTCGGCGATGCCAACATCGAACATGCGATCGGGAAATTCCTTCTCGAACAGATCGAGGCCCGTGCCCGCCGGCATCGCTGCCGTGATCGCGACGATCTTGTCGTCCTTGCGTGCTTCCTTGATCAGGCTTTCGGCATATACCTTCGTGTAGGCCGGAGCGTTCGACTTCGCTTTTTTCTGCGCGCCGGTGGCGATATCGAACTTGACGACGCCATGATATTTGTCGGCGGAATTTTCGGCCGGGGGATAGCCCTTGCCCTTCTGCGTCACGACATGGACGAGGATCGGGCCTGTCTCCGCATCGCGCACATTGTTGAGCACCGGCAACAGATGGTCGAGGTTGTGGCCGTCGATGGGGCCGACATAATAGAAGCCGAGTTCTTCGAACATCGTGCCGCCGGTCCAGAAGCCGCGCGCGAATTCCTCGACGCGTTCGGCTTTCTGTTCGAACGATTTCGGCAGATGGCGCGCGAGCTGTTTGCCGATCCCGCGCAGGGAATGATAGGTGCGGCCGGACAGCAGCCGCGCCAGATAGGCCGACATCGCGCCGACGGGCGGTGCGATCGACATGTCGTTATCGTTGAGAATGACGATGAGGCGCGAATTCATCGCGCCGGCATTGTTCATTGCCTCATACACCATGCCGGCGGACATCGCGCCGTCGCCGATCACGGCGATGACGTTGTTGGCCTTGCCGGACAAATCGCGTGCGACGGCCATGCCCAGACCGGCGGAGATTGATGTCGATGAATGTGCAGCACCGAACGGATCGTAAGGGCTTTCGGCGCGCTTGGTGAAACCGGACAGTCCGCCGCCCTGACGCAAGGTGCGGATGCGGTCGCGCCGGCCGGTGAGGATTTTGTGCGGATAGGCCTGGTGGCCGACATCCCAGATCAGCCGGTCATGCGGCGTGTCGAACACGTAATGCAGGGCGACCGTCAGTTCCACGACGCCGAGTCCGGCGCCCAGATGGCCGCCGGTCGCGGCGACCGCGCTCACGGTTTCGTGGCGCAATTCCTCCGCAAGTTGCGAAAGCTGATCGGGGGGAAGTTGACGTAGGTCGGCCGGCGTACGGACGCGGTCGAGAAGGGGGGTCATGCTCGGCTTAGACACGCAATCTCCTTGAGGGCCAGTCGCTTGCCCAAAACTGTGTGGCCGCTCGTGGTCCGAAAAATTCCAACCGAGCGCCTCAGGACCAGCCGCCGCACGGTCCATACGTTCAAATTAGCCTCCTGCGACATTTACACCATATCTGGAAGAAGTGTAAACGCGTGTCCGGACAAAGACTTAATCAGGAACTACCGGACTGTTCCAACACTCTAAGTCAGGGCCAACGGCTCACTCGTCGAGCGGTTCCATTCCCGATGGCTTACCCGAGGAGTCGAGGGTGAGCTTGCTGACCCGGGCTTCCGCCTGGGCCAAAAGCTGCTCGCAGCGGCTCTTGAGCCGCTCGCCGCGCTCGTAAATCGCAACCGACTCTTCAAGCGGAACCTTGCCCTCTTCGAGCCGCTTGACGATGAGTTCCAATTCCTCGATCGCGCGTTCGAACGGCAGTGTCTTGATGTCGGCGTGGGTCGCTTCGGCCATATCCGGTTCCTAGCACATGAAAACGCGATTCGCGCCAGACGGCACGGCTTGCCGTCAGCCGTGCATGAGCGCGTCGATGTGGACGGCGACCGACGAGCCGAGCGCATCGACATCGTAACCGCCCTCTAGCATGGAAACGATACGGCCCTGGGCGCTCCCGGCCGCGAGGTCCATCAGCTTGCGGGTCACCCAGGCGAAATCCTCCTCGAGCAATTCGAGGCCAGCCAGCGGATCGTGCGCGTGAGCGTCGAAGCCGGCAGAAATGACGATCAGTTCCGGCGAGAACTGTTCGACGCGCGGGAGTATCGCCGTCTCGTACGCCTCTCGGAACGCTTTGCCCCCATCGCCCTGCCGTAGCGGCGCATTCACGATGGTGTCGTGCGCTCCTCGTTCGCCGCGTGCGCCCGATCCCGGATAAAGCGGCATCTGATGGCTTGAGCAATAGAGCACGCTTGAATCCGCCCAGAAAATTTCCTGCGAGCCGTTGCCGTGATGCACGTCGAAATCGACCAGCGCGACGCGGCCGATGCCGTGTTTCTGCTGCGCATAGCGCGCGGCGGTGGCGGCGCTGTTGAGCAGACAAAATCCCATGGGTTTTGCCGTTTCCGCGTGATGGCCCGGCGGCCGCACGGCGACAAAAGCATTGTCGGCCTTGCCGGCGATGACCTGATCCACGGCGAGCAGCCCGCCGCCAACGGCGCGCATCGCGGCCTCGAAGCTGCCCGACGAAAGCGAAGTATCGGCATCAAGGCGCACCATGCCCTCGCGCGGAGTCGCGGCGCGTACATGCTCGACGTAAGCTTTGGGATGGCAGAGAGCAGCCTGCTCGATCTCGGCCATCGGCGCTTCCTTGCGCACGAGCGGCGCAAATCGCGGATTGGCAAGCGCCCGTTCGATCGCACGCAACCGCTCCGGCCGTTCAGGATGCCCCGGCGGATTGAGGTGGTTGAGGCAGGCTTCGTGGGAGACGTAAAGCGTTGTCATGCGGTGTTGTTCATGCGTGAGCTGATTCTGCGAGGGGAGGGCTATTGGCGGAGCCATTATACATAAGCCCGATGGTGACGGGCGTGAAGGCGCAGGCGAGCGCCTTCGTGTTCACGAAAAGCTCCATATCGTTACGTCGCCGGGGCAGTATGTCGCTCAGTCGGCGGCGCGCTGGCAGGGCGCGAGGCTGACGCCCTTCGGCGGCTGGGCATCGTCCGGCACAAAGAAATCCGAAAATAATGGCTGTGTCGGATCGACGCGGTAATGATCGAAGTCAGTTACGCCTTCGCCGGCGAGAAACGTGTCGTCGATGAGGAATTGGCCGGTGAAGTTGCGTGCAGGCTTTTGAAACACATGCCATGCTGCGTCGGCAACGATCTCCGGCTTGCGCGAACAGCGCATGATCTGTTCGCCGCCGAGCAGGTTTTCGACAGCGGCGGTTGCGATCGTCGTGCGCGGCCACAGCGCATTCACGGCAACACCGCGCGGTCGCAATTCGCCGGCGAGCCCCAGCACGATCAGGCTCATGCCGAATTTCGCAAGCGAATAGGCCGTATGCGGTGCGAACCATTTTTCCTGCATCGTCAATGGTGGCGATAGCATCAGAATATGCGGATTATCCGAATGGATGAGATGAGATGCCGCATATTTGCAGACCAGAAACGTGCCACGCGTATTAACCTGATGCATCAGATCGAACCGTTTCATCTCGATTGCTTCGAGCCCCGCAAGATGAATCGCACTGGCATTGTTAATGACGATGTCGATGCCGCCAAAAGTTTCGGCGGTTTTGTCGATCGCCGCCTTCACCGCCGTTTCGTCGCGGACATCGGTGACGAGCGCCAGTGGGTGGCCGCCCGCTCGTTCGATAGCGTCGGCAGCGCTGTAGATCGTGCCCGGCAGTTTCGGATGCGGTGCTTCCGTTTTCGCTGCGACCGCCACATTGGCGCCATCGCGCGCGGCCCGCAGCGCGATCGCAAGACCGATGCCGCGTGAAGCACCGGTTATAAACAATGTTTTACCTTTAAGCGACATTCCGCTCGTCCAGTCCCAAGAAGGTCCTTATACCCAGCGCATGAAACTTTTTGAGTGAAGCACATTTATTTAATCGTGACACAGTGCGATTGCAGGTGAGAAGCCGACAATGGAATTGAAGGGGCTGCATCACCTGACTGCCGTCACAGCCGATCCGCGCGCAAACTTCGCATTTTATGCCAAATTTCTCGGCATGCGGCTGGTCAAAAAGACCGTCAACCAGGACGACACCGGCGCCTATCACCTCTTTTATGCCGATGCCGTCGGCACGCCGGGCACGGATCTGACGTTTTTCCACTTTCCGTTACGGCCCGAGCGTCATGGTCTGCACAGCATCACACGCACTGGCCTGCGCGTCGCGGGAGAAGCGAGCCTGTTTTTTTGGCAGCAGCGGCTGCGGGATGCCGGCCACGTTGCTGGCAAAATCGTTCGGCGCGATGGACGCCTGACGCTCGATTTCGCAGACCCGGAAGGGCAGCCGCTGTCGCTCGTCGAAGACGGCGGCGGGACTTTCCATCCGTACAATGAGAGCGTCATTGCAGCGGAGCACCAGATTCGCGGGATCGGCCCGGTGACAATGAGCGTCGCCGAAATGGGACTGACCGATATCGTTCTGAGCACGGTGCTGAAGATGCGGCCCGTGCGCAGTTTCTCGCGTGGCGATGTTGCCGTGCATGTCTATGAGATGGGCGAGGGGGGGCCCGGCTGCGAACTGCATGTCGCGATCGAACCCAACCTTTCCAATGCATCTCCGGGAGCGGGCGGTGTGCATCACGTCGCCTTCCGCGTCGCCAACGACGCGTTTGACGCATGGGTCGAACGTCTCGACAGCATGCGCATCCGCAACAGCGGCCCGATCGACCGTTTCTATTTCAGGAGTCTTTATTTCCGGGAGCCGAACGGCGTGCTGTTCGAGATCGCAACGGAGGGTCCCGGCTTCACGGCCGACGAACCGCTTGAAAGCCTGGGTGAAAGATTGTCGCTACCACCATCGCTTGAGCCGCGCCGCAGGGACATCGAGGCTAAACTCAAACCGTTGTGAGGCTCGCGTTGGTCATCGTTCGAGCACGGCATCGGCTGCGGTGATGCTGTCCGCGCTTTCGACGACGGTCGTTTCCAGGCCGGGCGCAGCCGATGCGATCGCCTCCGCGAAGAAACGCGCGATTGCCGTGCGGCCGGCATCGTCACCGTTATCGAGCCGCCGCGCCGCCAAAGCTTCATCCGCGAGCAGACAGCCGCCGACGGCGTGGCCGAACAGGCGCAGGTAGGGTGTGGCGCTCGCCAACGCCTCCTGCGGGGCGCTTTCGATGCGCGCCATCATCCAGGCGCTGGTGCGCTCCAGAGCATCGACAGCCTCCGCCAGTCGTTTTGCCGTCGTTCCGAACGCGGGATCGTTGGCGGCATTCACATGACCGATTGTCGTCCTCAGCCGGGCGATGAGGTCGTCGAGGATCGCGCCGTCCGATTGCGGCAGCTTGCGCATGACGAGATCGATCGCCTGGATGCCGTTGGTGCCTTCATAGATCGGCGCGATGCGCGCGTCGCGAAAATGCTGTGCCGCGCCGGTCTCTTCGATATAGCCCATGCCGCCATGCACCTGAACGCCGAGCGAGGCGACATCGCAGCCGATGTCGGTGGAATAGGCTTTTGCCACCGGTGTGAGTAGCGACGCCAGTTCATGCGCCTTGCGCGCATCCTCGCCGCTCTTGCGGTGCGCATGATCGATGGCGACGGCTGTGGTGTAGCAGAGCGCACGGGCGGCGCGGGTTTGCGCGCGCATGGTCATCAGCATGCGTTTGACGTCGGGATGCGCGATGATCGGTGCCGGTCGGGATTCACCGGGCAGGCTACCCTGCTTGCGCTCACGCGCGTAGGCGAGCGCCTGCTGCGTGGCGCGCTCGGCAATGGCGACGCCTTGCAGTCCCACCGACAGGCGCGCGAGGTTCATCATCGTGAACATGCAGGCGAGGCCGCGATTTTCCTCGCCGATGAGATAGCCGACTGCGCCGCCATGGTCGCCGAGGATCATGGTGCAGGTGGGCGAGCCGTGAATGCCGAGCTTGTGCTCGATCGCGTGCGCGCGCACGTCATTGCGCTCGCCCGGCGTGCCGTCGTCCTTGAGCAGGAATTTCGGCACCAGGAACAGCGAGATGCCGCGCGTGCCGGCCGGCGCATCGGGCAAACGCGCCAGCACGAGATGCACGATGTTGTCGGTCAGGTCGTGCTCGCCATAGGTGATGAAGATCTTTTGGCCCTTGATACGATAGGTCTCGTCGCCGGCGCGTTCGGCACGCGTGCGCAACAGCGCGAGATCGGAGCCGGCCTGCGGCTCGGTGAGCTGCATGGTGCCGGTCCATTCGCCGCTGACGAGTTTCGGCAGATAGGCTTTTTGCAGCGCTTCGCTCCCGTGGACCATGAGCGCCTCGATCGCGCCGCTGGTCAGCACCGGCCCGACGCCGAACGCCATGGAGGCTGCATTCCACATTTCCGTACAGGCGGCGTTCAACGCCTGGGGCAGGGCCTGGCCGCCAAAAACTTCCGGCGCCGAGAGCCCGTTCCAGCCGGCCGAAGCCCAGGTCTCATAAGCGTCTTTCCAGCCGGCCGGCATGGTGACGCGGCCGTTTTCGAAATGCACGCCTTCGCGGTCGCCGAGCACATTGAGCGGCGCAAGCACCTCGCTGGCGACACGACCGGCTTCTTCGAGGATGGCGTCGACATCATCTTCGGCGAGATCCCCATAAAGCCCGCCGGCCAACGCCTGCATGAAGCCGGCGGCATGCTTGAGGCTGAATGCGATATCGGAGACGGGCGCTTGATAGGTCATGTTGGATCGCGGCTGGAATGGGACGCGCGGAGACCGGATTATAAAGGCAGGCTGTCATCGAAGATGAAGCGGCGCGTGCCGCTGCCATCGGACGAAAGAGGTAGCACGGGGGCAGCGCAGCGGCTACGCCCGGCATGGAGGGCATGATCGGCGTAACGCCATTATCGCGGTCATAGAGTTGGCGGGCAGGAATTCATGCCAGCCGATCTGGTCGCTACCGAAAGACGTTTGAACTCAAGCGTGAAAAGAGGCGGAAAGGCGCTTTGTGGTGTCCGCCACGACAGCGCGGACGGTATCCAAGGCCGTTGCAGGTCAGATTGATCGGGCCGTTGCAGACTGTTATGAACGGCCGCCGGACGGCCGATCCATCGGTCTTTCGCGCGTTTCCCGCAAAGCCACGGCCTTCGATGTGACCCGAGGGCAGATTTCGATTTTGCGATCAGAATACGCGCGATTGACCGATCAGGAGCATTTCTGGCCAGACGGATTCCACTTGAGCCCAAAATGCTCTAAGCGGACTTGCGACAAATGGGGCGTAGCCAAGTGGTAAGGCAGTGGATTTTGATTCCACCATTCCCTGGTTCGAATCCAGGCGCCCCAGCCAACCAGCCCGGTCTCTCCCGTCATCACTGGTTATGTCGGTAAGTATCCCGCTTTTGCGGCCGTCTCGCGAACTGCTCGCAGTCTCTGAAGTTCATTATCGTGAACGAAGCCAAATAACTTGCCCCCAGTCTCCCGCATGGGTTTAGAAAATTCCCTTTTTTGAAAGATGCCGGCTGGAGATTGGTTCGACAAGACTGCGTGGCCGGTCTGTTTAGCGAATTCGGTAGGCGCTCCAGCGGTGCTAAACGAAGGTTCGCTATTGACCCAACGCCGACTTCCGCAGGTCCCTCAGCGAGCGACCGCTTTGCGCCCGAAGGCGACTTGCGCCCACGGCATGACGAATGACCGCTTTGCGCCAACTGCGGACGGTCGGTAGCAATGTCCAGAACGTCTTGATAGGGGCTGATAACAGACAGTCCGGATTTGCGTTACGCTAGGCAGATAGCCGCCATTCTGCAGCCGACCCAGTCGGACATTCGCCGCGTGCTCGCATTGTGGTCCACACTGACCGATTCCGGACGTTGGGAACGGTAGCTTTCAGGCAGCCTGATTTCCCGGACAATAAGGATCTGGCTCAGAGGCTTTCCCGAGGGCCGCATTCAGCTAGTCCTGCGCGGCAGAATCGTATGAGGCAGGACTCTGTGCCAACATTACCGCGTGCGAATCGAAACCGCTCTATACACGGTCGCTGCCGACGACTTTGCCCGCCGTTTCTCGCTGCGGCCTGGGCTGATGTGGCTGTTGGGCGCTGGAACTTCGGCCGCCGCTGGGATCCCAACTGCGGGCGACATGATCTGGGAGTTCAAGCAGCAACTCTACGTCAGTCAGCGTCGGGTTTCGCTGAAATCGGTTGGCGATCTCGCTAGCTCTGCCGTCCGGAATGCCCTGCAATCCTTCATCGACAGTCTGGACCGTTTCCCGGCGCCCGGCGCCCCGGACGAGTACGCGGCTTTATTCGAAGCTGCCTATCCCAGTGAAGCGGATCGCCGGACCTACATCGCAGCGAAGATCGCTGGGGGAAAACCCTCTTACGGGCATATTGCCTTGGCGACTCTTATGAGGGCCGGCCACGCTCGACTCACATGGGACGACTAATTTTGATCCACTCATCGCTGACGCTTGCGCCAAGGTCTATGACGGCACGGGGCACCTTACCACCGTTGCCTTGGACGCGCCGGGACTCGGGCGCGAGGTCATCAATGGAGAGCGCTGGCCTGCCGAAATCAAACTCCACGGGGATTTCAGATCGCGACGGCTCAAAAACACCACCGACGAGCTGCGGGAGCAGGATGCTGTGCTCCGCGAAGGTCTGGTCTCGATGTGCGGTCGCGCTGGGCTGGTGATCGCTGGATACAGCGGGCGGGATGACTCAATCATGGATTCGCTGGAAGCGGCGCTGGTGCAGACCACGCCCTTTCCTGGCGGTCTTTTCTGGTTGAACCGCGCCGACAGCGCTCCCCTCCCAAGGGTTGCAGCTTTTATTGAGCGCGCTGCAGCTAAAGGGGTCGATGGTGGCCTAGTCGAGGTCGAGAATTTCGACGAGATGCTTCGCGACCTGATCCGCCTGACTCCGGGGATCAACACATCGGCTCTCGATGCCTTTACAGAAGCTCGGTCAGTGCTCTCAGCCGCGCCCCGACCATCTGGACGAGCAGAATTCCCAGTAATTCGCTTCAATGCCCTCGAAGTTGAATCCATTCCGTCAGTTTGCCGGCGTTTAACCTGCAACATCGGCGGGCATACCGAAATCAAAGAGGCGATCGAGTCGGCTGGCGTCAAGATTTTGGCCACGCGTATCCGAGCTGGCGTGTTGGCGTTCGGCGCTGACGG
>DATJHH010000042.1:0-2626 GCA_035494115.1 Xanthobacteraceae bacterium | reverse complement strand
ATCAAACGGGTGTCCGAAGCGCCGCGCCACCGTCACTTCCGCCGCTATCGCTACCGTCCATGAAGCGCCGGACGCCGAGCTCACCCCCCGAAATACCGGCGGCGCCACGGCGCAAGCGGGCCTTAAGCGAGGAAGATCGCGCGCTGTGGGAGAGCGTTGCCAGACAGGTCAGGCCGCTGCGCAAGCGGCATCGCGCCGCGAAGCCGCCGAGCGCGGCGCCGGAGGCGGAAGCAACTGCCGCGCCGCGCCCGGCTTCGCCAAAGCCAACGGCCCTGCCACGGGTCATTGCCGCCTCGCGTCCCGAGCCGCCGCCGCTGGCGCCGATCGGACGCCGCGAACGCTCGCAGCTTTCGCGTGGCCGCAAGGAAATCGACGCCCGGATCGATTTGCACGGCATGACGCAGGTCCGCGCCCACCGCGTGCTGCGGAGCTTCCTGCAGCGCGCGCATAGCGATGGGTTGACCTTCGTGCTTGTCATCACCGGCAAGGGCAAGGTCGGTGGCGCCGAGTCCGAGCGCGGCGTGCTGCGCCGCCAGGTGCCGCAATGGCTCAGCCTGCCGGAATTCCGTTCGCTGGTGGTCGGATTCGAGGAAGCCCATATCGGCCATGGCGGCGAGGGCGCGCTTTATGTCCGGGTACGCCGGGTGAGATCGTAACTGCTATAGCTACTAGATCTTGCGCTTTGGAATGGTGCGGGGCCCCAACTCTACCTTGCATGGGGTTGTTTTCGACATTTTGTGTCCGGCCAACGGGCCAACTAGAACGGCCGCACGATTCCGACGCGCGGGATCAAGGTGACGATCCAGCCGAAAACCTGAGTTTTCCGGTCATCGGTGGAAATTGGCGCGACGTCGCGTGAGGCGGGCAGGGTCTTCACGGCATGGAGGATCAGGAACAGGCATACCACCCAGTTCGAAATCCACCTGGAATAGTCGAACACCATTGCGAACATGACGAGATAGGCCAGGCTAGTGACGACGATCGCGGCGGTCACGACGCGGCGATGGGCGGGAACGGAGAGCGCGGCGATCAGGTCCCTGAAATATTGCCAGAGCGGCGCATGCAACCAGATCAGCACTGCGAATACCGGAATGCCTAAACTATTGTGCGGCAGGCGCGCCCACGTATCGGCGATCTCCTTCGAGAGCGGCTGATACCAGATATAGGCAAAGCTCAGCAGGTCGGTGCGCGACGGATCGGCCATCCGGCCCCGCAGATAATTGACGAATTCTGCCTCGGGCACCGCCATCGTTCCAAAGAACTGTGCGGCGACGAACAGCAAGCCTGTCGCCGCGAGCACGCTAACACCTGTGATCACGCCTGACCGGCTAACCCCCTGCACCAGATAATAGCGCAGCACCACGATGGTCGCGATCGTCGGCAGGTACATCAAGAGATGGATGTGGTGGATCAGAATGAGGATCATCGACAACAGCGCCGCAAGTCCCACGTAGAGCAGCGAGCGCGCCGGAACCAGCAACAGAACAATCGCGAACAGGCATCCGTAGATGTCGAAATGTCCGAGTGTGTGCATGAAATTCTTCAGGAAGAACGGCGAGCCGGCCATGAAGACGAACAGCGGCAGATGCTTTTCGTCAAACCCGAACGTGCGGCGGAATAGTTTGACGAACAAAGCGGCCGTGATCAGCCAGACGCCGCCGCCCAGCGCAAACACCAGCCACACTGGCACTTTCGCAGTAAACAGCGCGACCACCGCGCCGATCAGCGCGCGCTTGGTGAAGCCGAAATGGTAGTCGACCACGAGATGGATGTAGGGGACGAACGGCGGCAGCGCGATCTTGTGCAGGAATACCCCGACGAGCACGGCGGCATTGACGGCAAGCATCAAGCGCCAGGGGTTTTCCCAGACACGCAAATTCATCATCGTCGTCCCGGCCAAGCCGCCTGATCGTGCGAATGCGCGCCCGAGGGACGACGATCTTAGCTGCTAATTCTACAAAATGAACCGGCTCAAATCGGCGTTCTTGGCGAGGTCGCCGACATGCTTTTGCACATAGTCGGCATCGACCTTGATGGTCTCGCCGTGGCGATCCGGTGCGGCAAAGGAGATTTCATCCAGCACCCGCTCCATCACGGTCTGCAGCCGCCGTGCGCCGATATTTTCCACCGTTGAGTTGACGGCAACGGCGACGTCCGCCAGCGCGTCGATGGCGTCATCGGTAATGTCGAGGGTCACGCCCTCGGTCTGCATCAGCGCGACATATTGCTTGATCAGTGACGCCTCCGGCTCGGTCAGGATACGGCGCATGTCGTCGCGGCTCAGTGCGGACAGTTCGACGCGGATCGGCAGCCGCCCCTGCAATTCGGGCAGCAGGTCCGATGGCTTTGAAATGTGAAACGCGCCGGAAGCGATGAACAGGATGTGGTCGGTTTTGACCGCGCCGTGCTTGGTCGAGACGGTGGTGCCCTCGATCAGCGGCAGCAGGTCGCGCTGCACGCCCTCGCGCGAGACATCGCCGCCGCCGCTGCGGCCTTCGCGCACGCAAATCTTGTCGATCTCGTCGAGGAACACGATGCCGTTGTTCTCGACCGCGCTGATCGCCTCCTGCACCAGCTGGTCGCTGTCCAGAAGCTTGTCGGATTCCTCGTTGACGAGAATCTCGTG
>DATJHH010000041.1:0-2219 GCA_035494115.1 Xanthobacteraceae bacterium | reverse complement strand
ACCTTGAGCGCGCGGCCCTTGGCCTGCTTGCCGAGCGCCGTGGCCGCCGCAAGGCCGACGTGGCGCGGCGACGGCGGGAAGAACACGAATCCCACCATGTCGGCCCCGGCCGCGAGCGCGACATCGAGCGTCTCGGGGGTGGACAGGCCACAGATTTTGACGATCAGGGACATGGCGGCGATATGCTGGTTTCGTGAGCTCGGTTGGGCATTTGAATTCATGCAAATGCCGGGACGGATACCGGCCATCGGGACAGATGGCGGGACGGTGCGGGTTCTACAACGTCGCGCCGTGCTTGTCTCGCACCGCGGCCTCAGAACCGTCGAGATAGGGCAGCAAAGCCGGCGACGGCTGCGGCGCCCGCCGCGGCGCATGGGCCGCCTGCAACTGCGCCAATTGCGCCCGCGCATCCTGCGCATCGGCCTCATGCAGCCGCGCGGCGCGTCGCCAGTGCCGCTGCCGAAACCAGGTCGCGATGCCGCCGGCCACCACGCCCAGGATCGCCACCACGATGATGACGATGAACAGCGGCAACGTGACGCCCACCGACGGATCGCTGGAATTGAACGGATCGAACGACACCGTCACCATCCGCCGGTTGGCGACGGCGAAGATCAGAAAGATGACGGCGATCGGAATGACCACCAGCGCTGTGAAAAATCTTCGCATCAACTCTCCCGCATTGGCGGCGATGGATCAGCTCGCGCATGATCCGCCAAAGCACGCCCTCGAGCCTGACCCGACGAGCGGATTGGCCCTGCGATAGGATCACGCGTTCTATCGAAAATCCAGAGCGCGGGCGGCGCTGGGAGCCGGTTCCCGCGTGTGCCGAGCGTCAGATGCTCTCGACTGTCACATCGTCGCGGTTCAACCGCTCGCGCATTTCCTTGCCGGTCTTGAAGAACGGCACACTCTTCTGATCGACCGGCACGTGCGCGCCGGTGCGTGGATTGCGTCCGGCGCGAGCCGGGCGATGCTTGACCGAAAATGCGCCAAAGCCCCGCAGCTCAACGCGATCTCCGCGTGCCAGCGCGTCGACGATCTCGTCAAGAATCGCGTTGACGATGTTCTCGACATCGCGCTGATAAAGGTGCGGATTGTGCTCGGCGATGCGCTGAACGAGTTCTGATTTGATCATAGAGATGGGGACCCGTGGCGTGCGGAGGCCATTTCCTAAAAAAAGACGCGTACTGTCAAGTCGCTAATTAGCGCAATGACACTTGAAATGCTGTTGCATCTCAAATGATTCCGGCCAACGTCCGCCGCTGTTGCGCTGCGGTTTTGGCTGAAACGCGATTCAGATCATTGTGCGCAGCATCAATTCGCCGTCGCCGGCTGCCATAACGCAAGCATGCCATCGAGCCCAAACCGATCCATCGCCTGCACCACACCGGCCTGCTCGATTTGTCGCGCGATGCCGCCAAAGCCCAGCGCATTGAGCGTCAATGATGCAGCAGTCCGCAAGAACGTGAGATCGCCGAAGCGCGGCGACAATTTGTAATCCTGCACCGGCAGATCGGGCTTGACGTTCTTTGCAGAAACCAGCCAGGCAATTGCGGTTTTCTCATCGCCCAACTGATCGATCAACTTGAGATCGACGGCCTGGCGCCCGGTGAAAACGCGGCCATCCGCAACTTTATCGAGTTGCGCTGCATCCATACCGCGCCGGGTCTGCACGAGACCGCGAAACCACGCGTAGGAATCCTTCACCAGCGCATCGAGCGCGGCGCGCGCCTCGGGGCTGGTCGGCTCAAAGCCGTTCGGCGCGGCCTTCAGCGGCGACGACTTCACCTCTTCGACCTGCACACCGACCGTCTTCAGCAGGCCGGTAAAATTTGGAAACTGAAACAGCACGCCGATCGACCCGACCAGCGAACTTTGCTGCGCGACGATATGATCGGACGCCAGCGCGGCGATGTAGCCGCCCGACGCCGCCAGCCCTTCAACCACTACCACCAGTGGCTTCTTGGCCTTCAGCCGCACCAGTGCATCGTAAAGTTGCTCGGAGCCCGCGGTGGTGCCGCCGGGCGAATTGATATGCACGATGACCGCGGCGGCCGACGACTTCTCCAGCCGCTCCAGCGCTTCGACGCGCTTCTGGTCGCTGCGGATCAGGCCCTCGATGTTGACGCGCGAGATGGCGCCCGAGCCGGTCAAGGTCCGGCGCGCCGCCGGCGTCGTCACCACAGCCACGGAAACAATGGCGATGATCGCAACCA
>DATJHH010000040.1:0-138295 GCA_035494115.1 Xanthobacteraceae bacterium | reverse complement strand
CGCTCTATCCAGAGGTGCGGCTGAAGATGGAGCACGAGAATCCGACCAAGAAGGATCTGTCGCCGCGCGTGATCGACATCGTGGCGCCGATCGGCAAGGGCCAGCGGGCATTGATTGTGTCGCCGCCGCGCACCGGCAAGACCGTGCTGCTGCAGAACATCGCGCACGCCATCACCGCCAACCATCCGGAAGTCTTCCTGATCGTGCTGCTGATCGACGAGCGGCCCGAGGAAGTGACCGACATGCAGCGCTCCGTGAAGGGCGAGGTGATCTCCTCGACCTTCGACGAGCCGGCCTCGCGCCATGTGCAGGTCGCGGAGATGGTGATCGAAAAGGCCAAGCGCCTGGTCGAGCATGGCCGCGATGTCGTGATCCTGCTTGATTCGATCACCCGCCTCGGCCGCGCCTACAACACCGTGGTGCCGTCTTCCGGCAAGGTGCTGACGGGCGGCGTCGACGCCAACGCGCTGCAGCGTCCGAAGCGCTTTTTTGGCGCGGCGCGCAATATCGAGGAAGGCGGCTCACTCACCATCATCGCCACGGCGCTGATCGATACCGGCAGCCGCATGGACGAAGTGATCTTTGAAGAGTTCAAGGGCACCGGCAATTCCGAACTCATCCTCGACCGCAAGGTGGCCGACAAGCGCACCTTCCCGGCGATCGACATCACGCGCTCCGGCACGCGCAAGGAAGAGCTGCTCACCGAGCCGCAGCAGCTCAAGAAGATGTATGTCCTGCGCCGCATCCTCAATCCGATGGGCACGATGGACGCCATCGACTTCCTGCTCGACAAGCTGCGCAACACCAAGACCAACGGCGAGTTCTTCGAATCGATGAACACGTAAGGGCTTCGAACGAAAAGGCGCTCATTGGCTCCAAGAAAACGGCCGGGCAAAAACCCGGCCGTTTTGATGTTGCAAATCAGACGGCTGCAATTGGTCGGTAGAAAGGTCAGAGTTGGTTCCTTAATCGATTCGGGTCTTGCCGATGCTGCTTTCTCTCCGTCGACTGCGAATGATCGCTATCTGCTGGATTGTCGTGGCCAGCGCGACTTATCTCGTCGATCTGTTCTTCCAGACCCAAGACGGGCTGACTAACGGCGCCGGCCGCCCATTCGGTGACGATTTCATCAATTATTGGTCGGGCGCATTTCTTGCCTGGCACGGCCGCGTGGCCGACATCTACAACTGGTCCGCATTTCACACGTTCGAGACGAGCGTGGTGGGTGCAAACCCCGACTTCTATCACTACAGCTATCCGCCGGTTCTGCCCGTTCTGACGGCGCCTCTGGCCGTTTTGGGTTACGTGCCCGCCCTTGCCGTGTGGCTCGTGGCCGGCTGGCTTGCTTTCTATTTTGCCCTGTCCGCCGCGCGGCCGGATCGAGGCTGCCTGTTACTCGCCCTGGCGACACCGGCCGTCTTCATCAATGCGGTCGGAGGCCAGAACGGTACGTGGACAGCGGCGCTGCTGGGCGGCGGACTGTCCTTGCTCGACCGCAGGCCGATCGTTGCGGGGGTGCTGTTCGGGTTGCTGATCTACAAGCCTCAGATCGGACTTCTTCTGCCGTTCGCCTTGCTTGCCGGCCGATATTTCAGTGCGTTCTTTGCCGCCGCGATCACCGCGGTGGTGCTGGTGCTTGCAAGCGTGCTGTTCTTTGGGCCGGACGTCTGGGCCGCTTACTTTCACAACCTCTCTGTGCTGCGTGAAGTCATTCTGGAAAACGGCACCGGCGTTTGGCATCGCATGCTCTCGGTTTTTGTGGCGGCGCGGCGGTTTGGTGCGGGCGTGCAAACAGCCTATGCGACGCAAGCCGCTTTTGCTCTGCTCGCGCTCTTCGTCGTCGTTCTGGCCTGGTATCGCCGTGATGTTGCTCAGCCCCTGAAAAATACGCTGCTGGTGCTCGGCACCTGTCTCGCCACGCCATACCTTCAGGATTATGACCTCGTGGTCGGCGCCTTCGTGGTCGTGTGGCTTGTCGACCTGTACCCGGCAGGAGAGATCCCGAAGCCGATACAGATCGGCGCGGGTTTGATTCTGTTGGTGCCGTTCGTCGCTTCCGCGTTGGCGAAGTATACAGGCTACGAATTCGGGCCGCTCTTCATCGCGCCCGTATTCCTGATCGCAATGCAGGTTGCACTCCGCGCGCGTGGCGCTCGTTTTCAGTCCGCCTGACAGCGAGCCCGGTCCGGTTTTCGCGTGTCCGCGACTTAAGGCGACAACCCGGTGGCGGGTTTGCGGATGCGGTAGAGTACAAAGCGAGGCGCGCGCGACACCTCTTCCAGCAGCGCCGGCATCGGGTTCGCGATCATGGGGCCGACGAGGTAGAGATAATCGTAATCCCTTGGCCATGTGCGGATGTAAGGCGGCGTGCCGGGCGGCGCGCCCTTCTCGGCAATGGTCTTCAGCAGCGGCAGGGGCACCGGGCTGCCATAAGGAATATCGAACGGCTTCCATGCCGCACGTGGGGTAACCGGCTGCTTGCCAGGCGCGGTGAACAGGTCCGGCACGAACGCATCGGCATAATGAACGGCGAGGACCGGCACGTGATAGATCGGATAGTCGCTGAGATGGCCGAGCGGCGGATCGTCGCCGTTTCCACTATCACCGACCAGAACCATGGCGCGTTTCGGAAGCATTTGGAACGATGCCTTGGCCCCCGCATAATCGGCGCGATAGGACATCCAGACGCCGAAGACGGTGGCGACATTGACGAGCACGATTGCCGCCGTGACCGCCAGCGCGGCCCGTGACCAGGCGGGGCTCGGAAACGAGACCGACACGAAAGCGGGCAGGATGAGCGCGGCGGCGACGATGATGCGCAGATCGACGAAGGAGGTGTCGAACAGCTTGAATGGCATCGCGATGTAAAGGGCTGCAAAGCCGGCCGCGAGCCACGCGGCGGATTGTCGGGGGCGCAGCGCTCCCCGGCGACCGAGCAAAAAAATCAGGACGCCCAATGCGATAACGCTAGCAGCGGATGCGCTCGCGCTGTAGCCGCTCATGATGTGCATGATCCATTTCGGCTTGAAGGCGAGATGCCATTGCGTTCCGCTTCCGCCGACGGCGCCCCCTGAATCGATCATCACGCCAATCAGCACGAGCGCCGGCAAGGCGAGAATGGCGAGCCGACCGATGGTCTCCAGCAGTGCGGCGCGTCGCGTCCAAGCGCGCCAGAGTTCATGCATACCGATGGTGAAACCGTAGACACCGAGCGCGAACATGTGCGCTGCGAACAGCCAGGCGACGATGATGGCGTAGAGCGGCAAGCGCACGGTCCAGGAGCGATCCTGCACCGCGAGCGAGGCGGCGATGCCCCAGAGCGCGCAGCCGAGCGCGAACTCGAAATTCACGAACCCCCATGCGAACGGCAGGCTGTAGAGAAACATCAGCGCGCCGAAGTCGGCGATCACGATACGGCCCTTGACCACACGTTCGATCATGGCGGCGCCGGTCACGATCAGAATCTGACTTGCGAGATAGAAGAGCCGGGTTGCGGTTTCGACGCCGACGAGATGGCTGAAGGACGGCACCAACAGATCCATCGCCAGATTCGGATAGAGCGCCCAGGTGATCTGATAGATCGGCTGCGGGTTGGCGCCGCCGGCACGGCTCAGGATGAACATCCGCGCGAGGTGATTGGGATAGTCGACCATGGCGGCGGGAATCGCGAACCACAGCACCGGCGCGAGAGCGATCGCGAACAGGATAAAGAAGAGGATCGCAACGGGGCCTGAGCGGGATTGCGCCCGCTCCTGTTCGGACGCGAGAGAAGCCTCTGCGCGGGAAGGAATCACGGCGGAGCGGATCATGAAACCCCTGCGAGACATCGCGGCCGCGGCGTATTGCCTGCTGGGCCGCCCTTAAGCTCTGCTCGGCATGTAAAGATACGGTAAATCACGCTAGACTTGAGCCGAACCGCAGCCGTCCCGGTTAAAGGGATGGATGACGGGAGCAAGGGGAGGACATCGGATGCATGCGAGGCGCGGAGCGTCATGCGGCGGCGTGACGGATGGTGTGATCGTTTGGCTCGTCATGTCGATGCTGGTTTTTGCAGCGATGCCGGCGCAGGCGCAGAACGCGGCGCCGACGATGGAGGTCAAGAAACTCGCCGACGACGTTTACATGATGCAGAATCCGTCGGGCTCGAGCAATGCGGCGTTCATCGTGACCAGCGAAGGCGTCGTCGTCTTCGACGCCGACATCCGCACCGCGGATCAGACGATGAAAGCGATCCGCGCGACCACCGACAAGAAGGTCCGCTACGTTGTCGTCTCGCATCCGGCCGGCGACCACGCCACCGGGGTTTGGCATTTCCGCGAGGACAAGCCGCTGTTCATCGGCACGCGCAAGATGCTGCGCGACTTGTATATGCAGGAAGGCAAGGAGTTCGCGGAGCGCAAGGCGTCGAACGATCCACGTTTTTCCGCCTACAAGAACGCTGAATTGGTGTTGCCGGATGTCGCCTTCGACGGCGCGCTGACGTTTCGCCTCGGCGGCTTGACGTTTCAGGTCACCGAAGAGGGCAGCGCCCACAGCAACACCGACGTGACGATGTATGTGCCGCAGAAGCGCGTCTTCTTCATGGGCGATCTGCTCGATACGGAAATTCACCCCGGACAGGGCGAATCCGCGGGCGTGTTCTATTCCAATGCGAAGAACTGGATCCGCCTGCTCGACCAGATCATGGACCGGCATCTGCCGGTCGACACCTACATGCCGGGACACGGGCCGGTGCATATCGGTCGCGGCATCGCCGATCTCGAGGAGCAGAAGCAGTATTTCATCGTCATGCGCGACGCAGTGTCGAAGATGATTGCGCAGGGCAAGACGGTGGAAGAGGTGCAGGCGGAGTTCAAGGTGCCGGCCGCTTTCGCGCATTACAAAAGCCCGGCGCGGCTGAAGGCGTTCCTCAACCTGTTCTATCACCAGCTTATCGAGCAGGGCTATTGGCCGTGAAATGGCGCTGCGCTCGTCCGAGCCAGTGCGAACGAGGATGTCGCCCTCAGCGGTTATGCGGCTGACGGACTTGCGCGATCGTCGCAGCGATGGCGTCCGGCGTCGTCACCGGCAGCGAGCAGGTTGCGCCGACACAGATGAAGACGGCCGGTGTCGAGAGGCTTTCGGCCTTGGCGCGTGCCGGGTGATTCGGCGCAAGTGTCGCGGCTGAAGGCACGCGCAGAACAGTGCGCACGAGATACGGCACGGCGAGCGCGGCGCGCGTGAGTGTGCCGTCATCGGCGCCGGTGACGACGATCTCCGCCCCATGCAGCCGGACATCGAGCGCGTTCAACAGCGAGACGTGACCGTAGAGATTGGTTGCCGCGATCGGCAGCAGGCCGTCGAACAGCGCATCGGCCTTGGCGCGCCAGGCCGCTTTGCCGGTGAGCATCGCGAGCCGCGTCAGGTTCTGCGCTGTGATGCCGTCGTGATTGGGAAGCGCATCGTCGGTCGTCAACGACGGGCGCACGACCAGCCCTTCGGCATCGTCGGCGGTGAGGAAATGGCCGCCGGTCTCGGCATTGGCGTAATGGCGCGTGAGCGCCGTCTGCCAGTTTTCCGCTTGCGTCAGGTAAGCCCCCTCGCCCCTCGCTTCGTGCAGCGCGAGCGCCGCGCGGATCATCAACGCGAAGTCAGACGCGAGACCGGGAAACAAAAGTTTTCCGGCGCGCCAGGAATGGCCGAGCCTGTCGCCGTGCGTCATCTTTGTTGCAATGAACGTGAAGGCGCGGCGCGCGGCGTCGATCCAGGTGGGCTCATCGAAGATCACGCCGGCCCGCGCGAGCGCAGCGATCATCAGCCCGTTCCAGTCGGCCAAAATCTTGTCGTCGAGCCCTGGTCGCACGCGCTGTGCACGCACAGCCAATAGTTTTTCGCGCATCGGAGCGAGGCGATCTTCCGCATCCGGCGGCGGTGACGCTGCGCCGTCGGGCGCGAGACGATGCAGACGATTGAGGATCGTGTGGCCCTCAAAATTGCCGGCTTCGGTCACGTCGTAGGCGGCGGCAAAGAAGCGGCCGTCGTCTTCGCCGAGGACGCGCATGATCTCGTCCAGCGACCAGACGTAGAATTTTCCTTCTTCACCTTCGGAGTCCGCGTCGAGCGAGGCACTGAACGCGCCCTCCTCCGTGACCATTTCGCGCATCAGCCAGCCGACGGTCTCTCTCGCGCGCGTGCGATAAAGCGCGCTGCCGGTGTGCTGCCAGCCAAGCGCCAGAAGCTCGAGAAGCTGGGCATTGTCGTAGAGCATTTTTTCGAAATGCGGGACGAGCCATTTGGCATCGACGGAATAACGTGAGAAGCCGCCGCCGAGATGATCGTAGATGCCGCCTTCGCAAATATGATCAAGGCTGAGGGTGACCCTGTCGAAGGCGCGCGCATCGTTGTTGCGCAGGCCGGCCCGCCACAGAAATTCGAACATCGCGCCTTGCGGAAATTTTGGCGCGCCGCGCAATCCGCCATTGACCGGATCGATGGCGTTGGCGAGCTGACGCGCGGCCTGATCGAGTTGCTCGCGGCCGAGCGACACGTCGCCTTCGGTTTTGGTCGCGGCCTTCAGCCGCGTCATCAGGGCGGCGCGGTTCTTGTCGATGGTCGCACGGTCCTCGCGGAAGATGCGCGCGATCTCATGCAGAAGGTCGACGAAGGCGACACGGCCATAGCGCGCTTCTTTTGGAAAATAAGTGCCGCCCCAGAACGGCTCGCCGTCCGGCGTGAGAAACATCGTCAGCGGCCAGCCGCCCTGCTCGCCGAGATGATGCAAGGCGTTCATGTAGATCTGGTCGATGTCGGGACGTTCTTCGCGATCGACTTTGATGTTGACGAACAGCTCGTTCATCACGGCCGCCGTCGCGTCGTCCTCAAAACTCTCGTGCGCCATGACATGGCACCAGTGGCAGGCGGCGTACCCGACCGACAGCAGGATCGGCTTGTTGGCGGTCTTGGCCGCGGCCAACGCCTCCGGTCCCCACGGCCGCCAGTCGACGGGATTGTGGGCATGCTGCAGGAGATAGGGCGACGTCTCCTGGGCGAGACGATTTTCGGGAAGGTGGCTTTGATGTCCGCTGGATGTGCTCATGCGGACAGGGTGGCGATATAGCGCCTCGCAATCAAGCCCGACAGGAGTCTTGATTTGCTACGCTGGAGACGCACAGCGGAAAGGCGAATCGGTCCCGGTTTGTCACGCTATTTTAGTAGCCGAAGCGACGGGTCATGCCGACGATGGCGCGGCGGGCCGGGCGGCGCTCGACGATAACGGCCGGCTTGCTGTCGCGCTCGACGAAATTGACGCGCGACTTGCGGCTGATGCCGAGCGTTTGCGTCGCGGAACGCACAGACTTGGTGATTTCGGCGCGCACCTTCTCGACAGGCATATCCATCAACGATGCCGCGATTTCTGCCTGTTGCTGGAGGTCGTCGGTGAGGCCCCGGGCTGCAAAGATCGCCTGATCGAGGGTCGGCGGCTCTTCCTTGACGCGTCGGGGGCCGTATTCGGTGTTCCAGGTTTTTGTCATTTTTGACCTCGTGCTTTGCAGCCGAATCTAGGACAATCGATGGTGCAGTGCAATAGGCCGTTGTGCATTGCGGTGTGCGACTTATTCGAAAGGATGAGGCGCCTGAAGCCGCGGCACTGGCAACGGCGGACGGCCGGGTCTAGCAAAGGGCTTGGAAAGTTTGAGCCGCTGCTGCGGCAAGCCCGTTTTCAAGCTCTTGCTGGAAGATGCCGATGCCTACGGATACGATTTTTGCGCTCTCTTCCGGCCGGCCGCCGGCCGCCATCGGCGTGGTGCGGGTTTCGGGCCCCAAGGCCGGGGATGCACTGCGGGCTATGACGGGAGCGCTGCCGACGGCTAAGCTCGCCAAACTGGTGTCGGTGCGCGATCCGCAAACGAAAGACACGCTCGATCAGGCTGTGGCGCTGTGGTTTCCAGGGCCAGCGAGCGAGACCGGCGAGGATGTCGCCGAACTGCAATTGCACGGTGGCCGGGCGGTGATCGCTGCCGTGCTGGGCGTGCTCGGACGCATGGACGGTCTGCGGCTGGCGGAGCCGGGGGAATTCACCCGGCGTGGCTTTGAGAACGGGAAGCTCGATCTCACCGCGGTGGAGGGGCTGGCCGACCTGATCGGCGCCGAGACCGAGGCACAGCGGCGGCAGGCGTTGCGGCAATTGCGCGGCGCGCTCGGCGGCAAGGCCGAGGACTGGCGCCGCCGGCTCATCGCGGCGCAGGCCCAGGTCGAAGCGGGGATCGATTTTTCCGACGAGGGCGACGTGCCGGAAGGGCTGCTTTTTGCTGCACGCCATGCTGCGCAGCAACTTCTTGTGGAAATTGAAGAAACGCTTGCAGATGCAAGGGGCGGCGAGCGCCTGCGCGAGGGCCTTGTCGTGGCCATTGCCGGGCCGCCCAATGCGGGCAAATCAACCCTGCTCAATCGCCTTGCCAGGCGCGAGGTGGCGATCGTGTCGCCTCATGCGGGCACCACGCGCGACGTGATCGAGGTGCATCTCGATCTCGGCGGTTACCCCGTGACGCTGCTCGACACTGCAGGGCAGAGGGAATCCGATGATCCCGTCGAACAGGAGGGAATCCGGCGTGCCCGCGCGCGGGCCGCCGAAGCGGACCTCATTATGTGGGTGACCGAGGATGAGGTTTTGCCCGACCCGGTGAGTGGCGAGGTTCGGCCAACGACCGACGCGGCCAATGACCGACCGGGAGATCGAGGCCGGGCGGTCTCTCAGCCATTTCCGGGTCCAACTCGGCCACTGGCTGAGGTGGCCGCCGATTCTCCCGGGCGACATGACTTATCCGACGGCGAAGTGGTGGGTCTGGGATCGGCGTCGCGGACGGCTGCGACCGCAGGCGCCGCCTCCGCTGAAGTCCATGTCGTGCTCCCCTCAGAGTCGGAGGGCGCGCGTCCGGACTGCACAGGTCCGGTCTGGGTGGTGCGCAATAAAATCGACAAACTCAGTAATAACAATGGTATGGGCCGGAACCTCAGCCCCGACAAAAGACCGCTATTATGGAGTGAACGCGAGTTCAATAAAAGTGAATCAAAGATCAATTTTAATGTTTCCGCGCTCACCGGCAATGGCATGGACGCTCTCATTGCTGCGCTGGCGCGCTTCGCTGAGACGGCGCTGGCGACAGAGTCCGGCCTGATCACGCGTGCACGCCATCGGCGGATGTTGGAGGACGTGGCGGATCATTTGCGCAGGTTTGAGACCGCGGATGCCGAGGAGCTGGCTGCGGAAGAATTACGCCTTGCCGCCCGCGCGCTCGGCCGCCTCACCGGCCGGGTCGACGTCGAGGACGTTCTCGATGTCATCTTCCGCGATTTTTGCGTCGGAAAGTAACGGGTGGGCATTTGGACGGGGAAAGGAGCAGGCCTCTGCCATCGGCTGTTGCACGTGAAACAACGGGCTCTCGGTTCTGACCATCGGCGCGACCTCAGCAGGACAATGATGACCGCCGTGGTCATGGGCTGGGCGAAGCGGGTGTTTCACGTGAAACACATCTGTCCTTTGCCGGAAGCGGTCCCGTCGATCGCAGGGCGCATGTTTCACGTGAAACGTGGGCTCGGTCGGTCCAAGGGGGTGGGCCGGGACGGAACGGCGACAGCGCGCCTTGTCGGAGGCCGCGATGTCTCATAGAAGGTCGTCGATCGGATTGGGCACATGAATCAGCGCTTCGACGTCTTAGTTATCGGCGGCGGCCATGCCGGCTGCGAAGCCGCGGCGGCGGCGGCCCGTATGGGCGCCCGTACGGCGCTGCTGACACAGCGCGTCGCGACAATTGGTGCGATGTCCTGCAATCCCGCGATTGGCGGCCTCGGCAAGGGCCATCTCGTGCGCGAGATTGATGCTCTCGATGGCCTCATGGGCCGGGTTGCGGACGCTGCCGGCATCCAATTCCGCGTCCTCAACCGTCGCAAAGGCCCGGCCGTCCGTGGCCCGCGCGCCCAGGCCGACCGCAAACTCTATGCTGCCGCAATGCAGGCGGCGATCGCAGCGACGCCGGGCCTGACCGTGGTCGAAGGGGAGGCCGACGGCCTCGTCTCGGCCGACGGTCGGATCACGGGGGTCGATCTGGCCGATGGGCGGCGTCTCGATGCCGGCGCGGTGATCCTCACCACGGGCACGTTTCTGCGCGGGCTGATCCATATCGGCGAGACGCAAATCCCCGCGGGTCGGGTGGGTGAGGCTCCCGCCATGGGCCTTTCCGGCTCGCTGGAGCGGTTCGGCCTGGCGCTGGGTCGCCTCAAGACCGGCACGCCGCCACGTCTCGATGGCAAGACCATCGATTGGGCGGCGCTGGATATGCAGCCGGGTGACGAGCCGCCCGAGCCGTTTTCGATGATGACCGATCGCATTACAAACCGGCAGGTCGAATGCGGCATCACCCGGACGACCGCCGCGACCCACGCCGTGGTCCGCGCCAATGTGCATCGCTCGCCGATGTATTCCGGCCAGATCGCCAGTCGCGGCCCGCGTTACTGTCCGTCCATCGAGGACAAGATCGTCCGCTTTGGCGACCGCGACAGCCATCAGATCTTCCTTGAGCCGGAAGGGCTCGACGACGACACCGTCTATCCCAACGGCATTTCGACCTCGCTGCCGGAAGACGTTCAGGCCGCGCTGGTGAAAACCATTCCGGGTCTGGAGCGGGCAAAAATCCTGCGGCTCGGCTATGCCATTGAATATGACCATGTCGATCCGCGCGAATTGCTGCCGACGCTGGAGACCAAGCGCGTGCGCGGCCTTTATCTTGCCGGGCAGATCAACGGCACCACCGGCTATGAGGAAGCAGCCGGGCAGGGGCTCGTCGCCGGGCTGAACGCGGCGCGGCGCGCCGGGGGCGGTTCAGAGATCATCTTCGACCGCGCCGAGGCCTATCTCGGCGTGATGATCGACGACCTGATCAATCGCGGCGTCACTGAGCCGTACCGGATGTTCACCTCGCGCGCGGAATATCGCCTGACGCTGCGCGCCGACAATGCCGATCAGCGGCTGACGACCAAGGGCATGATGCTGGGCTGCGTCGGGGCGGAGCGTGCCGCGCGGCACAGCGCGAAAATGGTGGCGCTGGATGCTGCCAAGGCCTACGCCCAAGAGGTTTCGATCACGCCCAATGCCGCCGCCGCTCACGGCCTCGACATCAAGCGCGACGGCCAGCGCCGCAGCGCCTACCAGCTTCTCGGTTATCCCGACATCCCGCTTGCCGCTCTCGCGCGGGTCTGGCCGCAGCTTGGTGATCTGCCGCCTAAAATCGCCGATCAGCTTGAAATTTCCGCGAAATATGAGGTCTATCTGCAGCGTCAGGCCGCCGACGTCGCCGCTTTCCGCCGCGATGAGGATTTTGAACTGCCCGACGCGCTCGACTATGAGGCCGTGAAAGGCCTATCCAACGAAGCCCGGCAAAAGCTCATCGCCATCCGGCCGCGCACTTTGGGGCAGGCGAGCCGGCTCGACGGCATGACTCCGGCGGCATTGACGCTGCTCGTCGCTCACACCCGTCGCCGCCAACGGGCCTCGTGAAAGCCCCAGCGAAAGGCGAGGCCGTCCCGTCGGCCGCAGACCGAGCCGCTGCCCTGCGGCTCACACCTGTTTCACGTGAAACAGAGCGGCGGCTCGACGCGGTCGTGTCCCTGCTTCTGCAATGGCAACGCACCACCAATCTCATCGCCCCGGCCTCTATCCCCCACCTGTGGACCCGGCACGTCGCCGACTCGCTGCAACTTCTCAGCCACGTTCCCGACAGCGCCAAGACGTTTGTGGACCTCGGCAGCGGCGGCGGCTTTCCCGGCCTCGTCCTCGCTTGCGCGCTCGCCGATCGGCCCGGCGCGGCTTTTCATCTCGTGGAAAGCAACGCCAAGAAATGCGCGTTCCTGCGCGCGGCGATCCAGGACAGCCGTTTGCCGGCGACGGTGCATTGCCGGCGGATCGAGGATTTTGCCGTCGATTTCGGCAGTCCCGCCGATGTGGTGACCGCGCGGGCGCTCGCACCGCTCCACGAACTTGTGGGTTACGTGGCGCCCCTGTTGAAAAGCCAAACAGTCGCTCTCCTGCCAAAAGGTCAAGATGTAGCGACTGAATTGACGCAAACCACTAAATGTTGGAATATCGAGTATCGCCTCGCGCCAAGCCTGACCGACGATAACGCTCGCATCGTCATTCTCACTGCCGTAACCGCGCGGCGCCCGTGATAGGATGCGGACAACCGGGCGCTCCGCGCCGCGTGGAACGGCTCATATGACCCACCCTCCCGAATTGCCACCCGACAGCGTCCAAAACCCAGCGCCTGCGACCGAGGACATCGCGGCCTCCGAAACCGCACCGGGAATGGACCCGAAGACGCCGAAGCCCCGGGCGGTCACCAGCGCCGACCCCCACGCCGAGATTTTCGAAACTCTCACCGCGGAGTCAGGCAAGTCCGCCGATGATGCCGATGCGGCTGACGACACCAATGTCGTTCCGCTGCGCACCCAGCCCGTGGCTGCTCGCGGCCCGCGCGTGCTGGCGGTCGCAAACCAGAAGGGCGGCGTCGGCAAGACCACGACCGCGATCAATCTCGGCACGGCGCTGGCCGCGATCGGCGAACGCGTGCTGATCGTCGATCTCGATCCGCAGGGCAACGCCTCGACCGGCCTCGGCATCGATCGCCGCAACCGCGACCGTTCGACCTACGACATTCTCGTCGGTGATGCCGCGATCCGCGAAACGGTGCTGGCGACGGCGGTGCCACGGCTTTTCATCGCACCGTCGACGATGGATCTGTCCGGCCTCGAGCTTGAGATCGCGGCGGCACGTGACCGCGCCTTCCGCCTGCGCGATGCGATGGCCGCGCTCAACAGCGGCGGTCCCGACGATTACACTTACGTTCTCGTCGACTGTCCGCCCTCGCTCAACCTGCTCACCGTCAATGCCATGGCGGCAGCGGACGCGATCCTCGTGCCGCTGCAATGCGAGTTCTTCGCGCTCGAAGGCCTGTCGCAACTTCTGCAGACGGTCGAGCAGGTCAGAAGCACGCTCAATCCGCGTCTGACGATCCATGGCATCGTGCTGACCATGTACGATTCGCGCAACAATCTCTCCACGCAGGTTGCCGCGGATGTACGCGAGTTCATGGGCGCGAAGGTTTACGACACCGTCATTCCGCGCAATGTGCGCGTCTCGGAAGCGCCGTCCTACGGCAAGCCGGTGCTGATCTACGACATCAAATGCGTCGGCAGCGAAGCCTATCTGCGGCTCGCGACCGAAGTGATCCAGCGCGAAAGGGATTTGCGCGCAAGCTGATCACACGGGAGTTTTGATCCCGCTTCGCTGGTTCAAAACTCCTCGCGTATCTTTTATTGGGCATGATCTTTTCCGAAAACCGGTTTCCACCTTTCGGGATCATGCCCTGGACGACGGACTTTTCAACGCGGCGAGGGTGACGTGACGCAGGAGACGACCATGGCAGAAGACGCAACCCGCAAGCGGCTGGGGCGTGGCCTTGCGGCGCTGATGGGAGATGTGGGTCAGGAGCAGCCGGGTCCGGACCGCAATCGCGGATCGCGCCGCGTGCCGATCGAATTCCTGCGCGCCAATCCGCACAATCCGCGCCGCGTGTTCGCCGAGGAAGAGATCGGGGAGCTTGCCGATTCAATTCGCCAGCGCGGTATCATCCAGCCGATCGTCGTGCGCGGCGTCGCCGGCGCAACCGATTCGTTCGAGATCATCGCCGGCGAACGCCGCTGGCGCGCGGCGCAGCGCGTCGGCCTGCACAAGGTGCCGATCGTCGTGCTCGATGTCAGCGACGGCGAGGCGCTCGAACTCGCGATCATCGAAAACGTGCAGCGCGCCAATCTCAATCCGATCGAAGAAGCGATGGGTTATCAGACGCTCGCCGAGCAATACGGCCACAACCAGGAAGGCATTGCACGCATTGTCGGCAAGAGCCGCAGCCACATCGCCAACACGGTGCGGCTGCTGAAACTTCCCGACTCGGTGAAAGCCTATATCAATGCCGGTCAGCTCACAGCCGGGCACGCGCGCGCACTGCTCACGCAGAGCGATCCCGCCGCCGTCGCGCGCGAGATCGTCGAAGGTGGTCTCAATGTCCGCGCGGTCGAGCGCAAGGCACAGGACGAAGCGCGCAAGCAGGGCAAGCCGGTGCGTGCGCGGCAGACGCCGGTCAAGGATGCCGACACGGCAGCCGTCGAGAAGCGTCTGTCCGATGCGCTGGGTCTGGCCGTTGTCATCGATTCGCGCGGCGAGGCCGGCTCGCTGACGATCCGCTACAAGACGCTGGAGCAACTCGACGACGTGATACGCCGGATCGAACAGCACTGACTTTTTTAGGGCTTCAAGACCTGCGCCGTGCGGTCATCGCGATTGCGAGCAAAACGCGATTGGCGATCTCATCGGCGAGCGTGGCGCGGCGTCGCGATTCCAATACCGCTTCGGCGATCTGCGCCATGGCGCGCGACAGGCGTTGCGTCGACCACGCCTGCAACACCTGATCGAAAAATTTTTGGCGTTGAAAATTTCCGCGATAGGCCGGGGCCGCTGAACCGCCGCCGTCCATCGCCGCGCGCATTTTGTGGAGCGTCATCACCTGACGCAGCGCGGCAAACAGGATCGCCCCGGCGGATGTGCCGCTCGCCCGGGCGCGGGCGAAAGCGGTTTCGAAGTCGGCGACGCGGCCGAGAAACGCAGCATCGCTGACATCGTCGAAATGCGATTCCGACGCATCGCCCATGATGGCGACGACATCATCACGTTCGACCTGGGTCCGGCCGTGGCAATAGAGCGCCAGTTTTTGCAGTTCGCTGCGCGAGGCCTGGCGGTCGCCGCCGAGAAGCGACAGCACCATGGTTCGCGCGTCCTTCGCGATCGTCAGTCCGCCGGCGCGCAATTCGCTGTCGATCAGGCGTTCGAGCCCCTGCGCGTTGTCGGCGTAGCACGGCAGCGTGACGGCGTTCTTTGCCTTTTCGCACAGCGCACGCAGCGGGGCGTTCGGCTTGAGGTCGCCGGCCTCGATCACCACGCGGCAGTCTTCGGCCGTGGAGCCGAGCAGCATCTCGACGGCGGGCGCGATGGTCTTGGCTCCCGCGCGCACCCAGACCGCGCGGCGGCCGCCGAACAGCGGGATGGTGTTGGCTTCCTCGACGAGGCGGGACGGTTCGGCGTTGAGATCGTCGCCGTCGATGCGCGACAGCGAGAACGGATCCTGCATGTCGTCGACCGCGCTCCGGATCAGCGCGGTCGCGTGTTCGCGCACCAGTCCGGCATCGGGGCCATAGACCAGGATCACGGGCCTGGCCGTATCCGGCCTGGCCACAAATGCATCGACCGCCTGGGCCTTGAGTGCGACCATGGGATAATCTCGTTACGCGCCGATGCGCTGATTACGAGCCGGCCACAAAGTATGACGCGAGACGGTTGCGGATCTGGTCGGCGATGACCTTGCCGGCGCGGCTTTCCGCATCGCGCAGGCCGCGGATGCGCGCGAACCGCTGCGTCTGTCCCGGCGTGTCATAGGAGACGCGCGAGAACGCCCGGCCGGTGGCCACGACCTTGCCGGTCGCGATCTCCGTCAGGGAATAGGTGGCGTTGAGCGCGTACTCCTCGACATCCGAACGCGCCGATGTGAGGTCGACGATGACGCTCTGGCGGTTCGAGTATAGCGAGAGGGTGAGCTTATGCGTCGGCGCCGGCTGGCTCCCGCCGCCGGTGAAATCGAACAGCAAAGCGTTGCGGATTTCGACCCCGAGCCGCGCTTCGGACGAACCGCGTGCGGTCTTGACCTCGGAGACTTCCACCCCCGACAGCGCGCTGCGCAGGCCCGGGCCGCCGGTATGCGACGTCGAAGCATACATGGGCTGGAAGCATCCCGCGAGCAGGAGTGCTGCCGCAAACGGCATCGCCAGCCGCACGAGGTTGCGCGTGCCGCGTTTCATCCTGCCACCATCCGGTGCGGTCTTTTCAGACAACCACATTCACGATCCTCTGCGGGACGATAATGACCTTTTTGGGAGTTTTCCCCTCAAGCGCCTTGGCCACCGCTTCGAGCGCCAGCACGGCCGCCTCTATATCACCTTTCGCGGCGTCGCGCGCGACCGTGACATCGGCCCGCTTCTTGCCGTTGACCTGCACCGGTAGCGTGATGGTGCTCTCGATAAGGAGATCGGGTTCAAGCGTCGGCCAGGGCGCAAGCGCGACCAGCGACTGGTGTCCCAATGCCGCCCAACACTCCTCGGCCAGATGCGGCATCATCGGATGGAACAGGACGACCAGAATATTCGCGGCTTCGCGCATCGCCCACGCCAGGTCCGGTGTGATGGCGGCCGGGGACACGATGTCGCCGATCGCTGCGCCAAGCGCATTGGCCAGTTCATAGATGTGCGCGACACAGCGATTGAAACGCAGCCGCTCGATGTCTTCGGTGACGTGGGCGAGGGCCGCGTGCGCCGCCTTGCGCACGGCGGTCGCGGGGGCGCCGAATGTCTCGGGCCGGCGATCCGGCGCCTTGGCGGCCATCTCGGCCATTTCGCCGGTGAGCCGCCACAACCGCTGCACGAAGCGCGAGGCGCCTTGCATGCCGTCCTCGGTCCAGATCACGTCGCGCTCGGGCGGCGAATCCGACAGCATGAACCAGCGCGCGGCGTCGGCGCCGGCGGTGCCGGCGATTTCGTCGAGGCCGACCGTGTTGCGCTTCGACTTCGACATCTTCTCGATCGGGCCGATCTCGATCGCTTCGCCGGTGGAAGCAAGCAGCGCGCGGCGCGTGTCGCCGGCGTTTTCGAGCCTGACCTCGAACGGCTCGACATAGACGCCGTCGGGCTTGCGATAGGTCTCGTGCACGACCATGCCTTGCGTGAACAGGCCGGCGAACGGTTCCTTCAGGCCGACATGTCCCGTCGCCTGCATGGCGCGGGTGAAGAAGCGGCTGTAGAGCAGATGCAGGACGGCGTGCTCGACGCCGCCGATATATTGATCGACCGGCAGCCAGTGATCGACGGCGGTGCGGTCAGTCGGCGCGGTCTTGATCCACGGATCGGTGAAGCGCGCAAAGTACCAGGACGAATCGACAAAGGTGTCCATGGTGTCGGTCTCGCGCCGCGCAGCCTTGCCGCATTGTGGACAGGCGACGTGTTTCCAGGTCGGATGGCGGTCGAGCGGATTGCCGGGCTTGTCGAAACTCACGTCCTCGGGGAGCCGCACCGGCAGGTCTGCAACCGGCACCGGCACGACGCCGCAGTCGGCGCAATAGATGATCGGGATCGGGCAGCCCCAATAGCGCTGGCGCGAAATGCCCCAGTCGCGCAGGCGGAAATTCACCTGCCGCTGCGCCACGGGACGATTGCCCTGGCTTGCCGATTCCAGCCGCCGCGTCACCTCGCCCTTGGCCTCATCGACCGTCATGCCGTCGAGGAAGCGGGAATTGATCAGGCGGCCGTCGCCGTCATAGGCGGTGTCGCCGATGACGAAGGTTTTGGGGTCCTGCCCCTCGGGGCAGACGACCGGCGTCACCGGCAGGCCGTATTTGCGCACGAAGTCGAGGTCGCGTTGGTCATGCGCCGGACAGCCGAAGATGGCGCCGGTGCCGTAATCCATGAGGATGAAGTTCGCGACATAGACCGGCAGCATCCAGGTCGGATCGAGCGGATGCGCGGCGCGGATGCCGGTGTCGAAGCCGAGTTTCTCTGCGGTCTCGATCAGCTCCTGCGCGGTGCCTTGACGCTTGCACTGGACGATGAAGTCGGCGAGCGCCGGATTCTTTGCGGCCAGCGCGGTGGCCAGCGGATGGTCCGGCGAAATGCCGACAAAGCTCGCGCCGAACAAAGTGTCCGGCCGCGTCGTGAAGACGTCGAGTTCACTCTCGCCGTTGGGCGTCGTCTTGGCGTCGAGCATGAAGCGCAGCAGGAGGCCCTCGGAGCGGCCGATCCAGTTGCGCTGCATGACGCGCACCTTGTCGGGCCAGCGGTCGAGGGTGTCGATCGAATCCAGCAGGTCCTGCGCGAAGGCCGTGATCTTGAAGAACCATTGCGTGAGTTCGCGCTGCTCGACGAGCGCGCCCGAACGCCAGCCGCGGCCCTCGATCACCTGCTCATTGGCGAGCACGGTGTGATCGACCGGGTCCCAGTTGACCTTGGACTGCTTGCGTTCGACGAGGCCGGCCTTGAGGAAGTCGAGAAACATGCGCTGCTGGTGCTGGTAATAATCCGGATCGCAGGTTGCGATCTCGCGGCTCCAGTCGAGCGACAGGCCCATCAGCTTGAGTTGCTGGCGCATGGTCGCGATGTTGTCGTAGGTCCAGCCGCGCGGATGCACCTTGCGCTCCATGGCGGCGTTCTCGGCCGGCATGCCAAACGCGTCCCAGCCCATGGGGTGGAGCACGGCATAGCCCATGGCGCGGCGCGCGCGCGCGACCACGTCGCCCATGGCGTAATTGCGCACATGCCCGACATGGAGCTTGCCCGAGGGATACGGGAACATCTCCAGCACGTAGTATTTGGGGCGGGGGTCGTCGTTGCGGGTCGCGAAGATGCCGCGTTCGTCCCAGATTTTTTGCCAGCGCGGCTCAGCCTCGCGGGCGTTGTAACGCTCGTTGTTCATGGATCGAGGTTCTTGGATCGTTGTTCTTGGATCCGTGCGGTTCGATGTGACCGCTAGACGCGCGACTAGGACACGAAATGCGCCGACGGGTCAACGGAGGCGGCAACGGCCGAAAGCGCTGTCTCAGGCGACGGCCGGGATCGCCGGAACGGCAGCCGGCGGCCCAACGATGTTCACCGTCGCGTGCGCCACGACGGCGTTGCGGCCGCGCCGCTTGGCCGCGTACAGGCCGATATCGGCCGCTTCCAGCAGTCGCTCGGGCAGTTCCAGCGGAATCGGCGTTGCGGCGGAGACACCGATGCTCACGGTGACGCGTCCTTCCGGCGCTTCGCTGTTGGTGAGGTCGAGCGCTTCGATGCGCCGGCGGAACGACTCGGCCATGTCGAGGGCGCTGTCGATCTCGGTGCCGGGCAGCAGCAGGACGAATTCCTCGCCGCCATAGCGCGCGGCGAGGTCGCCTTGGTTGCGCGCCATACCGGCCAGCGCCTCGCCGATATCGCGCAGGCACTGGTCGCCTTCGAGATGGCCGTAGCGGTCATTGTAGAGCTTGAAGTGATCGACATCGATCATCAGGATCGCCAGCGGCTGACCGGTGTCGCAGGCGATCTGCCATTCGGCGGTTAGCCGGGCGTCGAAACCGCGCCGGTTGGCGAGGCCCGAGAGGCCGTCGCTGCTGGCCAGTTCGACGAGATGCCGGTTGGCGGTGTGGAGGGCGCGCTCGCGCTCGGCCAGTTGCGCGGCCATGGTGTTGAGCGCAGCGACGAGCGGCGCGAATTCCGGAGTCCAGCGTTCGTTCGGCGACTGGACGCTGAGATCGCCGCGGCCGAAGCGTGCGGCTTTGCTTGCGAGCAGACGGACCGGCTTGGCGATGAGCCGATCGCCGAGGAACCAGGTGCCGATCAGGATCAGGATTGAAACCAGAGCGAGCTGGATATAGGCCGCCCAGATCTCCCGGTCGATTTCGCTCAAAATCATGGATTCGTTGAGACCGACGGCAAGGCGGGCGTTCATCCAGGCAACGGGAACGAAAGCGTAGATGCGGCGCACGCCGTCGATCCCCGCCATCGTGGCGGTGCCTTCGGTGCGCGAAAAAATTTCGCGGGCAAGGGGATTGCCGGCGACGTTTTTGCCGATCCAGCGGTCGGGATCGGTGGAGTCCGCCACCACCGTTCCCTTGCCGTCCACGATCGTCACCGCGGCGGCCTCGTTGTGGACGGCTGAGGCCGCGAGACGCTGGATCCAGGCCAGATTGATGGATGAAATCACGATTGCAGCCTGATCGGTGGCGTGCGCGATCGGCTGCGCGACGATGACCGACGGCTCCTTGCGCGCCCGCGCAATAAGGAAATTGGAGACGACGAAGTCGCGTTCGATCATGGCATTGCGGAAATAGTCGCGGTCGGACACATCGAGACCGACCGAGATCGCGCTGGTCGAACAGGTGATGCGGCCCTGGGCCGAGATGACGGTCAGCGTCTTCATCCATGGATTGTCGACGATGAAGCTGCGCAGAAAGCTGTCGCAGCTTTCGGCCCGCACAGCGGGGACATAAGACCGCGACACGCTTTGCAGGACCGCGCGGATGCCGACCATCACGCCATGCTGCAGATCGGCGCCGCGTTGCGCGAAATCGCGGGCCATGGCGGTTGCTTCTGCGAGCCGTGCGGTGCGGCTGTGTTCGAGCACGCGGACACGGTCGGCCATCAACGGCGCGATGGCGAGCAAGGCGAGCAGCATCAGCCGTCCGCGAATGCCGAACAACGGGCGCAATGAGGTTAGAGTCATGTCCTCGCCCGCAAATCCTGGTTTGCAACCGACGCTTTGGTTTTTCGCACCTTGAAATGCTACGCGATAACAGTGAAAGCGCTGTCCGCCGATCCGCTAAAATTTTAATGGAATGGGATTTTGAATAGAGTGCAGACGATGACCGTGAGCGTGCCCCTTGAATGATGCCCCCAATGATCCGTCCTTGTCCCGGCTCGAAGCCGTGCGTGCGCGCGCGGCGCAAGCCTGCCGCGCCTGCGGGCGCGACCCTGACGCGGTGACGCTGCTGGCGGTTTCGAAAACCTTTCCGGCTGCGGATATCTTGCCGGTCATTGCCGCCGGCCAGCGTCAGTTCGCCGAAAACCGCGTCCAGGAAACGAAAGGCAAGTGGCCGGACCTGCGTGCGGCGCATCCCGATCTCACTTTGCATCTGATCGGCCCGTTGCAGTCGAACAAGGCCGCTGACGCGGTCGCGCTGTTCGACGCCATCCACACGCTCGACCGTCCGAGCCTGTGCACGGCGCTCGCCCGCGCTATCGACAAGCACGGGCGCAGCCCGATTTTGTTCGTCGAAATCAATACCGGGGCGGAGGCGCAGAAGGCCGGCATTCTGCCCGAGGCAGCGGACGCCTTCATCGCCGCCTGCCGCGCCGACTACGGCCTCACCGTCACCGGCCTGATGTGCATCCCGCCGGTCGACGAAGACCCGGCGCCGCATTTCGCCCTGACGGCAAAAATCGCGGCCCGTAACGGGCTGACGCAGCTTTCCATGGGCATGAGCGCGGATTTCGAACTCGCCATCCGCTTCGGCGCCACCCACATCCGCGTCGGCAGTGCGATTTTCGGCACGCGGCCGGCGCAAAAGGCTCATCCAGTCTGAAAAAGCCTTCTCGCCGGCGACGATCTACTGAATCCAGATTCGTGTCTTGGGTGACAGCACCCCGATGAGCCGGCGCAATGTCTCCGCCGGCATGGCGACGCAACCGGCGGTAGGCGCAAGCCCCGTCCGGGCGCAATGGATGAAAACGGCGCTGCCACGGTTGGTCACCCGGGGACGGGTATTGTGATCCAGCTCAATGACAAGGTCGTACAAATGATCGTCCCGCCACAGGCGGTCGCCGGGCGCGTCCGCGTCAAGCCGGATCGGCTGGTTATAGCGGCGGTCGGCAGGATCTTCACACCAGCCGTCGGAGGGGGTGATGCGCCGGACCGGGAGCCGGGCGGCGGGCCGCGGCATGCGGTCGCCCCGCCACCACAGCCGCACCGGCCGAAAATGTCCGCGCGGCGTGGCGCCGTCGCCTTCGCGTTTGTCGGCGCGGATGCCGGAGCGTCCGAGTGCGACCGGGATCATCCCGCCGGAAAAGGCGGGCCCGGGCAGGAGCAATCCTCGCCTGCGGCAGCCCGGGCGTGTAACAACATGGATGTCGGAGACGAATAAATTCGGCATGATGACAGACTGGAGATGACGTCCCGATCGCGTTCGATCATTCTGATGACCTATCTGATCGCTGATTCCTGTCGCGCGGCAACAGATTTCGCAACGCGCGCCCGGCAAGGACTGAGACACCAGGCCATGAGGCCGTAACGAAAGCCATGACGAAACTTTTTGGCGAACGCATTCACGAACTCGTGCGTTGATGATCGAAGGCACTGATGATCCGAAACATTTGACGATCGGCGAATCCGCCGGTCATGACAAATCAAGCGTTGGGCCCGTATTGACCATGGCGAATACCCGAAAAATTCTGATCGTCGACGATGACAACGAATTGCGCGAGGGGCTCGTCGAGCAACTCTCGCTGCATGACGAATTCGAATCCGTTGCGGTCGACAGCGGAACGAAAGCCATCGATGTCGTCAAGAACGATCAGATCGATCTCACGATCATGGATGTCGGCCTGCCCGACATCGACGGGCGCGAGGTCGTGCGCATCATCCGCAAGAACGGATTCAAGGCGCCGATCGTCATGTTGACCGGCCACGACACGGATTCCGACACCATTCTCGGGCTGGAGTCCGGCGCCAACGACTATGTCGTGAAGCCCTTTCGCTTCGCGGTCCTGCTCGCGCGCATCCGCGCGCAACTGCGCCAGCACGAGGCGAGCGAAGACGCGGTCTTCACCATCGGGCCCTACAGCTTCCGGCCGAGTTCGAAAGTGCTGCTCAATCCCAAGGGCCAAAAAATCCGCCTGACGGAAAAGGAGACGGCGATCCTGCGCTATCTCTACCGTGCGGGGGAATCGCCGGTCTCGCGCGAGACGCTGCTGCAGGAGGTGTGGGGCTATAATTCCGGCATCACCACGCACACGCTGGAAACGCACATTTACCGGTTGCGCCAGAAGGTTGAAAAGGACGCCGGCCTGCCGGCCTTGCTGGTCACCGAGGCGGGCGGCTACAAGCTGGTGCCGTAGTGTTCGAGCAGCGAAAATGCTTCCGTGTTTGAATCTCCCTTCCGGCGAAAGCGGGTTTCGCGATGAGCCTTGAAGACGACATCGCGGTTCTCGAACAGGTGCCGACGCTCAATACGCTCGGCCGGCGCTCGTTGCGCGCGCTCGCCATGGGCGTGGAGACCAGCACGATCAGCGAAGGCCGAAAACTGTTTGACGCCGGCGATCCGGCCGATGCCGCCTATGTCGTGCTGTCGGGCTCGTTCGAACTCTTCACCGGCGCGCGCGACGAGGAGCCGCTCGTCGTCCGGCCCTATACGCTGCTCGGCGAACTGGCGCTGCTCACCGAAACGTTGCGTCCGCTCACGGCTGTGGCGCGCGAGACCTCCGACGTCATGCGCGTGCCGCGCAGCCTCTTCATCAAGATGCTGGAAGGCTATCCCGACACGGCGGTGCGCATGCGCGACATCATGACCGCCCGCGCCAGCCAGTGGTCATCGGAACTGCGCCGCGTGCGCGGCATGTTCGATCCCTCGACGAAACGCTAGAGCCTCCGTCAAAAGAAAAATCACGCCTCCAGCGTCACCGTCACCGGCACGTGGTCCGAGGGGCGCATCCAGCCGCGCGATTCGCGCAAAATCTTCAGCGTCGAAAGTTTTGTCGCCAGCGCCGGCGTCACCCAGACATGGTCGAGGCGTCGGCCGCGGTCGGCGGCGGCCCAGTCGGCGGCGCGGTAGCTCCACCAGGTGTAGAGCTTTGCCGTCTCCGGCACGAAATGGCGCATGGCGTCGAACCAGCCGCCGGCCTTCTGCACGGCGGCGAGCTTTTCCACCTCGACCGGCGTGTGCGAGACGACCTTGAGCATCTGCTTGTGGCTCCAGACGTCGTTCTCGAGCGGCGCGACGTTGAGGTCGCCGACCAAAATCGCGCGGTCGGCCGCCTGCGGGCGCAGCGCCACGCAATCGCGCATCTCGTCGAGGAAGGCGAGCTTGTGCTCGAATTTCGGATTGACGGTCGGGTCGGGAATGTCGCCGCCGGCCGGCACATAGAAATTGTGCACCGTGACCGGCGCGGCGAGCCCGGCCTTGGCCCCGAACACCGCCGAGATATGCCGGCAGTCGGTCTTGCCGCAAAAGTTTTCGATCGAGAAGGATTCGAACGGCAGCCGCGAAAGCATGCTGACGCCGTGATAGCCCTTCTGCCCGTTGAGCGCGGCATGCTCATAGCCGAGCCTGCGAAACCGCTTTAGCGGAAACGCGTCGTCCGGGCATTTCGTCTCATGCAGGCACAAAATGTCCGGCCGCACCGCCTTGATGAATTTGGCGACGAGGTCGATGCGCAGGCGTACGGAATTGATATTCCAGGTGGAGAGGGTGAGCGGCATGGCGTCTGCTTAAAGCAATTTCAGGAAAAGTGCGAAGCGGTTTTCCGTCCGGAATTGCGCGAGGACAAAAGACGGAGCATTTCAGTGCTTCAGATAAATTGTCACCTCTCCCCAATGGGGAGAGGTCGCGAGCGTAGCGAGCGGGTGAGGGGACATTGATTATCGACGGTCCGAGCGCCCCTCACCCCAACCCTCTCCCCATTGGGGAGAGGGGCTGCCGGCGCAGGATTGTTGCTTCAACCTGAAACGATCATGCTCTGACGTCCTCACGTTAGTCCGGAAAGAAGCGCAGCACGCCGGCCACCGGTGGTTTGTTCGGGTCGGGCTTGTCGGAGGGATGATTGACCCCATCGACGACTTCCACCTCTTTCAAGTCGAAAGGGCTGAGGCCGGAAAGGCAGGCGACATTGATGCCGTATTCGTTCGGGTCCGACCGCCGCTGGTGATGGGTGTAGATGCCGCAGACCGCGCAGAAGAAATGCCGCGCCATCTTCGTGTTGAAGCGGTATTCGGTGAGCCGGTCGGCGCCCGAGAGAATATCGAAGCCGTCGAGTTTTGCCGACACCACGACCGCGCCGCGCATGCGGCAGAACGAACAGGAGCAGCGTCGCGCGCTGCGCAGGCCCTCGCTCAGCCGCACGTGAAAGCGCACGCTGCCGCAATGGCATGCGCCGTCGATCTCGGTGATATCGCGAGGCCCCGCCGTCACCGCGCTACCGGTCGTAGCGCGTGTAATCGATCTTGAAGAGGCTCGGGTCGGGTTTCTTGTGGGTGTTGAGATTATATACCGCGACCGTGGTGTCGTAGCCCTGCGGATCGGTCACCGTCCATTGCCGCAACTGATTGTCCTTGGCGCCGAACATCAGCATCAGCCGGCTGGTCCCGACCAGCGCCTGCTTCTCCTCGATCACCACCGTCGTGAAGACGTCGTCGGCATAGACGCCGACCAGATTGGTGTCGCGCAGCAGGTTGAGCTTGTCTGCAAGCAGGAAGCGCAGCGGCGTCTGCGACAGCGGATAGAGATCCTGGGTCGCCAAAGTGCGGTCGCGCACGGCGACGGTGGAGCCGTCGGCGATGATGTCGATCGGGCTCGGCGGCGAATAGTTGAAGCGCACCTTGCCGGGCTTCTGGATGAAGAACTCGCCCTCGGTGCGCTTGCCGTCGGGGCCGATCTGGACGAAATCGCCGGTCATGGTCTGGATGCCGGACAGATAGGCGGAGACCTTGTCGACCATTGCGCGCTGGCTGGCGTCGAGCGCCAGGGTGGCGCCGGGCGCGGCCATCTTGCTTGAATCCGGCAGCCGCACGATGGGCGCAGCCGCCGTCTGCTGATTGGGCGATTGCGCCAGCACCGCAGCCCCGAATCCGCTCACGGACAGGACCGTCGTGCCGAGCAAGGCCAGGAAGGCGGCCAAACAACAGGCCCGCAGGCTGGAACAAGCCATTTCAGTCTCCGTTGAACGTCGCCCGTGGCGACCGACTAGCCGCAGGCTGTGGCGACTTTGCGGCTCCCGCCCAATTGTGTGGGCCATCCGCTCCTGATTCTCAACCCGTTACGACGAATAGCATCAGCCCGGTCGCCAGCCGGAAAAATCAACAAGACATCAAACCGTCTCGTTGCCGATCAGGATTTCGCGTTTTCCCGCATGGTTGGGCTGGCCGACGACGCCTTCATGTTCCATGCGCTCCATGATCGAGGCGGCGCGGTTGTAGCCGATCTGCAGGCGGCGCTGGATGTAGCTGGTCGAGGCCTTCTGGTCGCGCTGCACGATCTGCACGGCCTGCTGGTAGAGATCGGTGGAATCGCCGGTTGCGCCGACGCTGGTCGCATCGAAGATCGGATTGCCGTCGTCGTCGGTGTCGGGCTCGGCGGTGACCGCTTCGAGATATTGCGGCGTGCCCTGGGCCTTGAGGTGGCGCACCACCTTCTCGACCTCCTCGTCCGACACGAAGGGACCGTGCACGCGGCTGATGCGGCCGCCGCCGGCCATGTAGAGCATGTCGCCCTGGCCGAGCAGTTGTTCGGCGCCCTGCTCGCCGAGAATGGTGCGGCTGTCGATCTTCGACGTCACCTGGAAGGAGATGCGGGTCGGGAAGTTCGCCTTGATGGTGCCGGTGATGACGTCGACGGACGGACGCTGGGTGGCGAGGATGACATGCAGGCCGGCGGCGCGCGCCATCTGCGCCAGCCGCTGGATCGCGCCTTCGATGTCCTTGCCGGCGACCATCATCAGGTCGGCCATCTCGTCGACGATGACGACGATGAAGGGCAGCGTCTCGAGCGCAAGCTCTTCCTGCTCGTAGATCGCCTCGCCGGATTCCTTGTCGTAGCCGGTGTGCACCGTGCGCGTCATCGCCTCGCCGCGCGCCTTGGCCTCTGTGATGCGCGCATTGTAGCCTTCGATATTGCGCACGCCGATCTTCGACATCTTCTTGTAGCGGTCTTCCATCTCGCGCACCGCCCATTTGAGCGCGACCACCGCTTTCTTCGGATCGGTGACGACAGGCGTGAGCAGATGCGGGATGCCGTCATAGACAGACAGTTCGAGCATCTTTGGATCGACCATGATCAGCCGGCACTGCTCCGGCTTGAGCTTGTAGACGAGGCTGAGGATCATGGTGTTGATGGCGACCGATTTGCCCGAGCCGGTGGTGCCGGCGATCAGCAGATGCGGCATGCGGGCGAGATCGACGATCACCGATTCGCCGCCGATGGTCTTGCCGAGACAGAGCGGCAGTTTTGACGCGTTCTCCGAATAGGTTTCCGCGCCGAGCAGTTCGCGCAGATAGACTTTTTCGCGGATCGGATTGGGCAGTTCGATGCCGATGGCATTGCGGCCCGGAACGACGGCGACGCGTGCGGACACCGCGCTCATCGAGCGGGCGATGTCGTCGGCAAGCCCGATCACGCGCGAGGATTTGATGCCCGGCGCGGGCGCGAGTTCATAGAGCGTGACCACCGGACCCGGCCGCGCATTGATGATCTCGCCGCGAATGCCGAAATCCTGCAACACGCCTTCGAGCGCCGTGGCGTTCTGCTGAATTTCCTCGCTCGAAAAAGTCTGGCGGTCGGCGGCGCGCGGCGCGCTGAGCAGGTTGAACGAGGGTAGCGCATAGCCGCCGGCGGGCTTGCGCTGCGGCTTGACGGCACGCGCCTTGCGCGGCGTCGGCGCAATCTCCTCTTCGTCGTCGTCTTCGTCCTCATCCACCTCGTCGCTATCGTGTCCGATGCCGCCGAGCGCGGGCGCGCCCTGAAAGCGCGGCTCGACGCGATCGCGGCGCGCGACCGCACGCGGTTCGCGATTGCGCAGCGACGAGTAGGCGCGCTGCAGCAGAAGCCGCAGGCGCGTCTTCAGGCTGAGCAGCGCATGCACCATGAAGCCGAGCGAGATCGATGTCTTCTCTTCGGTCTCTTCGTCGTCCTCGGCCTCGTCGTCTTCGATCTGCGCCCGGCTTCGCGCGGCCGGTCGTTCCGTATCCTCGCGCAGGCCATAGCCGGCGGCGACGGTGAAGCAGGCCAGCGCCGCGGTGCCGAACAGCACTGCGGCGGCGATGCTTTTCAATCCGGTGAGCGCGCCGCCGACGATCAGCGTCGGCAGATAGATCATGGCATCGCCGACCACGCCGCCGAGGCCAGAGGGCAGCGGCCATGCGGCCGAGCGCGGAAGACAGGATGCGAATCCGGCGGCCACGAACAACGTCACGATCCAGACGAGCAGGCGCAGTTTTTCCCGCCGCAGCGGACGATGCGTGCACAGCCGCCAGCCGAAAATCGCGAGCAGCAGCGCGAGGCTCGCGGACGCGAGGCCGAAGAGTTGCATCAACAGGTCGGCGGTCTTGGCGCCGTAGGGGCCGAGGAGATTGTGGATCGGCGCGTTGGTGGCGTGGCTGAAGCTCGGGTCCTGCACCGACCATGTCGCAAGCGCGACGGTCGCCATGAAGGCTGTGCCGATGACGGCAACGCCCGCGCCTTCGCGTAGCCGCCGCCGGAGCACCGTCTGGATATGATCGGAGAAGGTGATGACGTCGAGGCTGCGGCCGATGACCGACATCCGTGTCCCTCCTTAGCCCAGCACCGTGACGAGGCGATGCAGCGCCTCGGCGGTGGTTGCGTTGTCCTGGACCATGGCGAGGCGCAAAAAGCCGTCGCCGGGGTTTGATCCGTCCTGCTGTGCCCGCGCCAGATACGAGCCGGGAATGACGCGCAGCCCGGCTTCGCGCCAGAGCCGCAAAGTGACGTCTTCGTCGCTTCCCATCGCCGAGACATCGAGCCAGAGGAAGAAGCCGCCGACGGGCCGGCGATAGCCGTAGCGATCGCCGACGATCTGGTCGGCGAGATCAAATTTCTGCGCATAGAGCCGGCGGTTTTCCGCCACATGGGATTCGTCGGAATAGGCGGCGATGGCGACATGCTGCGCCGGTATCGGCACCTGCGGCGCCGCGATGTTGCGCAGTTCGAGGAAGCGGGCGAGGAAGCGGCGGTCGCCGGCGCAGAAGCCGACGCGCAGGCCCGGCAGGTTCGAGCGCTTCGACAGGGAATGGAAGACGATGACGTTCTCGAAGTCCGGGCCGGAGGCTTCGAGCATGCCGGGCGGCGCCGTCGTCGTGTAGATCTCGCAATAGCATTCGTCGGCGAAAACGAGAAAGCCGTGCTCGCGCGCAAGCCCGGCCAGCCGCGTGAGGTAGGCGCGGTTCGCCACGGCGCCCTGCGGATTGGACGGCGAGGCGAGATAGAAGGCGACGGTGCGCGCCAAAAGTTCGGGCGTGAGCGCGTCGAGGTCGGGCAGGAAGCCGGTCTCCGGCGTCGCCGGCAGATAGACCGGCTCGGCGTCGGCGGCGAGCGCGCCGGCGGCATAGGCGGCATAGAACGGATTGGGAATGAGGATCGCCGGCCGGCCCACGCGCGGCGGCACATAATGTTTTGCTGCGAGGGCCGCGAGAAACAGGCCTTCGCGGGTGCCGTTGAGGACCAAGACTTCGCTGGCCGGGTCGAGCGGGCGCGGCAGGTCGAATCGCTTCCCGAGCCAGGTCGCGACGGTCGCGAGGAACGGGTCGATGCCCTTGTTGGCCGGGTAGCGGCCGAACAGCGGCAGCGTCTCCTGCAGGATCGGGCCGACAAACGGCGGGACCGGATGCTGCGGCTCGCCCACGGCCAGGCTGATCGGCGTCTTGCCGGGGGGTATCGGCGCCAAAAGCTCGTTGAGGCGCACGAAAGGCGAGCGGCCGCCGGCCGGCGCCGGCGAGGGAGGAAATGTTCGATCGGCTGGTGTCATGAACATGGACTAGCGCGAATTTCGCAAAAATGGGTACCGGTTTTGCGGCCCGAAGACGCGCAGGTCAGGAGTTGGGGCATTTTCTGGCGGCAAACCGGATTCCGCTGAGCCGGGAAAATGCTCCAGGGCCGGTTTGCGCGGACCGGGCAAGGGCTTGAGCGAGCATAGGCCGCGCGAGGTTAAGGCGTGATTAACCATCGCCGCCTGCGTCCCCGCCGCCGGGTAAAAACAAAAAGGCCCCGGTGGTGAAACCGGGGCCTCTTCGTCTGGCGGGGGAACCTGCCGGGGATACCCCCGCCGAAGCCTTTAAGCCGTGTAGGCGCGTTCGCCGTGTTCGGTGATGTCGAGGCCTTCGCGCTCGCGCTCGACCGTGACACGCAGACCGACGACCGCATCGACGATCTTGTAGAGGATCAGGGATCCGACGCCGGACCAGATCAGGGTCGCCGCCACCGCCTTGAACTGGGCGATCATCTGGACGGCCAGATCGTAGGTGCCGGCATTGTTTCCGGCGATGTTGGTGTAGTCGGTGATGCCGACGCCACCGAGGGCCGGATTGACGAGAATGCCGGTGCCGAGCGCACCGATGATGCCGCCGACGCAGTGCACGCCAAAGACGTCGAGCGCGTCGTCGTAGCCGAGCGCGTTCTTCACCGTCGAGACGAAGAACAGGCAGACCGGCGAGACGATGAGGCCGAGCACCAGCGCACCGATCGGGCCGGCAAAGCCCGAGGCCGGCGTCACCGCGACGAGACCCGCGACCGCGCCGGAGCAGATGCCGAGCAGCGAGGGCTTGCCCTTGGCGAGCCATTCCACCAGCAGCCAGGAGAGTGCGGCACCTGCAGTCGCGACCATGGTGTTGACGAAGGCCAGCGCCGTCACGCCGTTGGCTTCAAGGTTCGAACCGGCATTGAAGCCGAACCAGCCGACCCACAGCAGCGAGGCGCCGATCATGGTCATGGTCAGCGAGTGTGGCGCCATCAGCTCCTTGCCGTAGCCGGTGCGCTTGCCGATGACGATGGCGCCGACCAGACCGGCGATACCGGCATTGATGTGCACCACGGTGCCACCGGCGAAGTCGAGCGCGCCAGCGCCTGCGAGCCATCCGGCACTGCCGGTGATGGCGTCGAGTTTGGCCTGTGCCGCAACCTTTGCGTCCCCCGTCGCCGCGGCGAGCGCCTTGGCAGCGGCAGCGACATCATCGGGGGCCGGGATGTACCAGACCCAGTGCGCGATCGGGAAATAGATGAAGGTCACCCAGAGCAGGATGAACAGCATCACGGCGGAGAACTTCATGCGTTCGGCAAAGGCGCCGACGATCAGCGCCGGCGTGATCATGGCGAACGTCATCTGGAAGACGAAGTAAGCCAATTCGGGAATGACGACGCCGTTCGAAAACGTCGCCGCCACCGCATTGGCATCGACGCCTTTCATGAAGACCTTGCCGAGACCGCCGATATAGGGCGAGAGGCTGCCGCCGTCGCCGAAAGCTTCCGAGTAGCCGTAAAGCGTCCACAGCACGCCGACGAGGGCGACGATCGCGAACACCTGGGTGAGGACGGACGCCATGTTCTTCGAGCGGACGAGACCGCCGTAGAACAGGGCGAGGCCGGGGATCGACATCATCAGCACGAGCGCGCTGCAGATCAGCATCCAGGCGGTGTCGCCTTTGTTGGGAACGAGTGCGGGAGCCGCAGCGGGAGCAACGGCCGGGGCCGCCGTCTGCGCCAGCGCAACGTCGGCGATGAGAAGGCCGCACGCGATCACGGCCGCCGCCGTCAGGATCGCGCGGGAGGAAAGCTTGAACGTCATCGTGAACTCCTGTTCGAAAAAATGCGCGAGGATTTAAAGGGCGGCGTCGTCAGTTTCGCCGGTGCGGATGCGCACGGCCTGATCGAGCCCGAAGACGAAAATCTTGCCGTCGCCGATCTGGCCGGTCTTGGCGGCGCTGCAGATGGCGGTGACGACGGTGTCGACGTCCTTGGCAGGAACGGCGACTTCGATCTTGATCTTCGGCAGGAAGCTGACGGCGTATTCGGCGCCGCGATAAATTTCCGTATGGCCCTTCTGCCGGCCATAACCCTTGACCTCGGTGACGGTCATGCCGTGCACCCCGATCCCGGTCAGAGCATCTCGAACATCATCGAGCTTGAATGGCTTGATGATCGCCATGACGATTTTCATGAATTGAACCCCCCGAACTCCATTGCGCCTGATGCGGCCAGGCCAAACACGCGAGCGAAAACCCGCCGCATGCGGGCCTGCCAGGCCTCCTTAACAAGGGGCGTGCCAAGTCCGGGACGATGTGCTTAAGGCATTGATTTAACGTGATAATTGCGAAATCGAGGAATTAACCGCCGGCTGCCGCGCGGCGGGCGCATCGTTTACAGCTTAAAATATGTGCAAAAGAGGCCAATTTCGGCCTCTGCGCCTGTTTTGTGGGCAGATGGTGGGGGAGTCCGGGCAATCACCTGCCGCCCCGGACCGTGTCCGGGGCAAGTCACGTGCGGAATAAGCGAAACCCTACTGCAGGGCTTCGCCGTGCTGGGTGATATCGAGGCCTTCGGTCTCGTTCTGCAGATTAACCCGCAGCGGCACGAACAGGCTGATAAGCTTCAACAAAACCCAGGTGGTCAGCGCCGCCCAGCCGACGGTGACGGCGATACCGATGATCTGGACCAGCACCTGGTGCGTGTTGCCCTCGAGGAGACCGGAGAAGCCGCCGGGCGCTTCGGCGTTCGCCGACACGGCGGCGGTGGCAAAAACGCCGACGAGCAGCGTGCCGAGCAGTCCGCCGACCCCGTGCACGCCGAACACGTCGAGGGAATCGTCGTAGCCGAGGCGCAGCTTCAGACTGGTGCAGGCCCAGAAACAGGTCACGCCGGCGATGAGGCCGATCACCACCCCGTGCCAGGGCAGGATGAAGCCGGACGCCGGTGTGATCGTGCCAAGACCGGCGACGGCGCCGGAAATCATGCCGAGGACGGATGGCTTGCCGCGTTTCCACCATTCCATCACGCTCCAGGCGAGCGCGCCGGCGCAGGCCGAGAGATGCGTGACGACGATGGCGAAAACCCCGCGCGATCCGGCCGTGAGCGCCGAGCCGCCGTTGAAGCCGAACCAGCCGACCCACAACAGGCCGGTGCCGATCACCGCAAGCGAGAGGTCGAACGGCGCGAGGTTGTCGGAGCCGTAGCCCTTGCGCGGGCCGATGATGAGGGCGGCGACGAGGCCGGCGACGCCGGCATTGATGTGCACCACGGTGCCGCCGGCGAAATCGAGCAGGTTCATCTGCATCAGGAAGCCGTTGCCCCAGACCCAGTGGGCGAGTGGCAGATAATCGACGAGCAGCCAGCCGACTGAAAACAGCGCGAACGCCGTAAAGCGCATGCGGTCTGCCACCGCCCCCGCGACCAGCGCCACCGTGATGATGGCGAAGGTCATCTGGTAGAGCATGAACAGGCTTTCCGGAATCGTCTTCGCCAGCGGATTGATGCTGTCCATGGTGATGCCGGCCAGAAACATCCGGCTGGCGCCGCCGAGGAAAGCGCCGCTACCGGTGAACGACAGCGAATAACCCGCCACCATCCACAACAGCGAGACGATGACGGTCGCCGCGATCCCCTGCGCCATGGTGGCGAGCACGTTCTTCTTGCGCACCATGCCGGCATAGAACAGTCCGAGGCCGGGCAGCGTCATCATCAGCACGAGCGCCGTCGCCATCATCATCCAGGCGGTGTCGGCGAGATTGATCTTCGGCGCTTCAACGGTCGCGGCGGATGTCTGCGCGAATGCGACTGACGGCAATGCGATCAGCGCGCATGCTGCGATCGCCCGCGACGTCACGCGCGGAAAGACGATGCTGCGAATCACTGATGTGAAATGGCGAGACGGTGAACGTGTCGTCATGGCTTCCCCCCGGAAGTGTCTTGGTCGTGCCGCGGATATTTGGCCGTGAATCTTAAAGGGCGTCGGTGTCGGTCTCGCCGGTGCGGATGCGCAGCGCGCGCTCGACCGGCTGGACAAAGATCTTGCCGTCGCCGATCTGCCCGGTTTTGGCGGCGTCGCTGATGGCGGTGACCGCCTTTTCGGCGAGATCGGACGCGACAACGACTTCGAGGCGCAGTTTCGGCAGGAAGGTGATGACGTATTCCGCCCCGCGATAGACTTCGGTGTGGCCCTTCTGGCGGCCATAGCCCTTCACTTCGGTGACGGTCATGCCGTTGACGCCGATGGCGGTGAGCGCGTCGCGCACCTCCTCGAGCTTGAACGGTTTGATGATGGCGATGATCAATTTCACGGCAGGCCCCCGACGCGTCCAGACCCGGACGACTTATTATAAAAAGCGATCGTCCGGGTCGCCCCGGACGAGTTGCATAATGACTGTGCTGTTCGGGACAATCGGGGGAAAGTGGCTGCTTGTAAAGCAGGCAGCCGGCTGATTCCCACGGCATCGGCGCCATCGAAGAGGTCGTCAGTCCTCGCGCCGCCGCCGCACCAGCCCTTCCTGGCAGACCGAGGCGACGAGCGTGCCGTCCTGCGAAAAGATCAGGCCGCGTGAAAAGCCGCGCGCGCCGGCCATGCTCGGACTGTCCTGGGCGTAGAGCAGCCATTCGTCGGCGCGGAACGGCCGGTGCAGCCACAGCGCGTGATCGAGGCTTGCCGCGAGGATGTCGCGCTGGAAGATGGTGCGCCCGTGCGGGATCAGCGCCGAGTCGAGCAGCGTCATGTCGCTGGCATAGGCGAGCACGCAGCGGTGCAGGTTCGGATTGTCCGGCAGCCGTCCGGTGGTGCGGATCCACACATTGAAGCGGCCGTCGGGATAGGTCTTGCCCATGTAGCGGTCGAACTCGACGGGCCGCAGTTCGATCGGCCGGGCGCGCTCGAAATAGCGGCGCACCGGATCGGGCATCATCGGCAGCACGCGCTCCTTGATCTCGCTTTCGTCGGGCAGGTCGTCCGGCATCGGCACATCGGGCATTTTTGCCTGATGGGTAAAACCCTCCTCGATGCCCTGAAAGGACGCCGACATGGAAAAGATCGCGTGTCCGTGCTGGATGCCGATGACGTTGCGGGTGGTGAAGCTTTTGCCGTCGCGGATGCGGTCGACCTCGTAGATGATCGGCACCTTGGGATCGCCGGGAAGCAGAAAATAGCCGTGCAGCGAATGCGGCGGCCGGCTTTCGTCCACCGTGCGCGAGGCGGCGACCAGCGCCTGACCGATCACCTGTCCGCCAAACACGCGCTGCCAGCTCTGCTGCGGCGAGGTGCCGCGAAACAGATTCACTTCGAGCTGTTCGAGATCGAGGATGTTCAGCAATTCCTCGATAGCCTGCGCAGACCCGTTGCCGTTGGTCGGCGATGAAGGCGTTTCTAGTGACGACATGGGGAGGTCCGGGCGTTGTGCGCTGGAATGCAGATGCGCCGCCGCTGATCGGACGCGCAATAGGAACGCAGTCCGCCATGCTCCGGGCCAAACCGGATGAAGTCAAGATGCGTATGATCCCGAAAAGTGGGAACCGGTTTTCGGAAAAGATCATGCGCGAACAGAAAGCATGATCCCAAAAAGGCGGACCGACGAACGCGACTCGAGGGTGAAGTCCGGCCCCGCTCGGTCTAGAATGCGCGCCATGACAGACGATCACCAAAAACCCTGCGCCGTCCTCATCGGCGGCGGCGGATTTGCCGGCCTCACCCTCGCCATCGCCTTGCGGCAGGCGCTTGGGGCCTCCTTCGCCGTCGAAATCGCCGATCCCGCCTTCGCGCGCGATGCGTCGGGCGACATGCGCGCGTCCGCTATTGCTGCTGCCGCGCGGCGGCTGTTCGAGGCTGTCGGCGTGTGGCCGGCAATCGCGGCACAGGCGCAGCCGATCCTCGACATGGTCGTCACCGACAGCCGGCTCGATGACGCCGTGCGTCCAACCTATCTCTCCTTTGCCGGCGAGGTCGCCGAGGGTGAGCCGTTCGCACACATGGTCGAGAATGGCGTGCTCACCTCCGTGCTGCTCGACGAGGCGCGCAAACTCGGCGTCGGCCTGCGCGCCACGGCGATCACGGGAATCGAAACACGGCCGGGCGTGGTCGCTGCCACGCTTGCCGATGGCGGCACGCTGACGACGCAATTGCTCGTCGCCGCCGATGGCGGGCGCTCGCGCCTGCGCGAAGCGGCAGGCATCGCGGTGCATGGCTGGGACTACGACCAGGCCGGCATCGTCACGACGGTGGCGCACGAGCGTGATCACGAAGGCCGCGCCGAAGAACATTTTTTGCCCGCCGGCCCGTTCGCGACCTTGCCGCTGAAGGGCCGCCGCGCCTCCATCGTCTGGACCGAGGACAAGAAGGAAGCGGCGCGCATCGTCGCTCTGCCGGACGCCGCGTTTCTGGCCGAGCTTGAAAAGCGATTCGGCTTGAAGCTGGGCGACCTGTCGCTGGCCGGTCCGCGCCGTGCCTTTCCGCTCGGCTTCTCGGTAGCGCGGTCGTTCATCGCCGAGCGCATGGCGCTGGTCGGCGATGCGGCGCATGTCATCCATCCGATCGCGGGCCAGGGCCTCAACATGGGCCTGAAGGATATCGCCGCGCTCGCCGAAGTCGTCACCGATGCGGCGCGGCTCGGCCTCGACCACGGCGCGCCGGACGTGCTTGAGCGCTACCAGCGCTGGCGGCGGTTCGACACCATGGCGATGGGCGTGGCCACCGACGGGCTCAACCGGCTGTTCTCGAATCGCTCCGATATGCTGCGCATGGTCCGCGACGTCGGTCTCGGGCTAGTCGATCGCGCGCCGGCGCTCAAAAGCCTGTTCATGCGCGAAGCCGCGGGCCTTGTCGGTGACCTGCCAAAGCTGCTGCGCGGCCAGGCGCTGTAGCGCGGCTCCGCCACCAGGAACGTTCTGATTTGTCGTCCCCGCGCGTAAGCGCGAAGCGCGTCTCTCACATGTCGTCCCCGCGCGTAAGCGCGAAGTGCGTCTCTCTTCACATGCGGGCATGACAGTGAGACAACCGGGCATGACAATGAGGGAATGTGGCGCGAAGAGTGGCGTGAAGGCGATGGCGTGAGGACTGCGACGCAGCGCTGGAAAACGACGTCGGAAAAATATCACGTCAGCGGAATGTCGAGAATGTGCTGCTTGAATCCGGGACGCTTTTTGATCGCGCCGAACCAGCGATCAAAATTCGGCGCAGGCGGCCGGTCCTTGTAGAGCGCGTCGATGCGGTAGCCAAAAATCGAAGCCGGAATGTCGGCCATCGAGAACGCGTCGCCGGCGAGATATTTTGTATCGGCGAGCTGCGCATCGAGAATCTGCACGGCGGAAATGCTGTTGGCGCGCGAGGTTTCGATGATTTTGGCGTCCTGCTTCTCCTTCGGCGTGCGCACGATCTGCCAGAAGCCGGGTGTCAGCGCCGGGCCGAGCGTCGTGATCTGCCAATCCATCCATTGCTGCGCGCGGCCGAACGCGACAGGCTCGGTCGGCTCCAGCGTGCCCTGGCCATACTGGTGCGCGAGATAGCGCACGATCGCGTTGGATTCCCACAGCCGCACCGGACCATCTTCGATGGTCGGCACCAGACCGTTGGGATTCATCGCCAGATAGTCGGGCTCGCGGTTACCGCCAAAAGCGCCGGCGAGATCGGTGCGCTGCGTCTCCAGGCCAAGTTCGCTTGCCGCCCACATCACTTTCTGCACGTTGATGGAATTTGCCCGTCCCCACACATGCAGCATTACAAAAATCTCCGCTTTGTTATTCCGGCTTGATGCCGGCGGCGTGCGCCGCTTCTTTCCAGTTCGCCACTTCCGTGTGAATCAGTGCGCGAAACGATTCCGGCGTTCCGCCGGCGGGCAACATGCCCTGCTGCGCCAGTTGTTTGATCATGGCGGGATCCTTCAGCGCCTTGTTGACCTCCGCATTGATGCGGTCGACGATCGGCTTTGGCGTGCCGGCGGGTGCGAGCAGGCCAACCCATTGAATCGCTTCGAAACCGGGAAAGCCGGATTCGGCGAGCGTCGGGACGTCAGGGTATTGCGGATCGCGCGTGAGGCTTCCCACGGCGAGCGCGCGCACCTTGCCGGCCGCAATCTGCGGCCCCGAGACGAGCGGCGAGAGCACTGTGAATTGCGTTTGTCCTGCGACCACCGACAGGATCGCCGGCGCGCCGCCCGTGTAAGGCACGTGCTGCATCTTGATGCCGGCGCGCAGGCTCCACAGTTCGGCGACAAGCCGTGTCTGCGTCGCGGCCCCCGGCGTCGCATAATTGAGTTTGCCCGGCTCGGATTTGGCGAGCGCGACGAATTCCTGAATCGTTTTCGCCGGCACGTTGGCGTTGACCACGAACATCAAGGGGTTCTTGCCGAGCAGGATAATCGGCGCGAAATCCTTCTCCGCGTCGTAGGGAAGATTGGCGGTCGTCGCCGGCAGCACTGTATGCGAAGAGGCGACCATGGTCAGCGTATAGCCGTCCGGCGGGGACTTGGCCGTATAGGTGGCGCCGAGGATGCCGCTGGCACCGGGCTTGTTCTCGACCACGACCGACTGTTTGAGCGCTTTTTCCAGATAGGGCTGGATGATCCGCGCGGCGGTGTCGTTGAGACCGCCGGCCGCGAACGGCACGATGATGCGGATGTTGTGGCTTGGATAATTTTGCGCGGCGGCGGCGGATGCAAAGCCGCACAAGGCGCAAACGATGATGAAGCGCAGAGCCGCGCCAAACCTGCTCAAACTTGCCATGCTGACGTTCCCCTCATGCGGCTTCTCGGATCGCGCCGCTTTCGGGAATTCTAGGGCATGATCCCGAAAAGTGGAAACCGGTTTTGCGACAAGAAGACGCGCCCATCAAGAGAACGGGCGGTGAGTCTGATTCAGTGAAGCTGAATCAGACTCTGCAGTCTAGTGCATCAGCTTCTCGACTTCGGTCACGATGGCTTTGCCCATCTCCGAGGTGGTGATGGTTTTGGCGCCGTCGGTCGCGATATCAGCCGTGCGCAGACCCTGCGCCAGTACCGCCGCGATCGCCTGGTCGATGACGTCGGCTTCCTTGCCCCTGTCGAACGAATAGCGCAGCGCCATGCCGAACGAGGCGATCATCGCGATCGGATTGGCCATGCCCTTGCCGGCGATGTCCGGCGCGGAACCGTGCACCGGCTCGTAGAGCGCCTTGCGCGTGCCGGTCTTGGCGTTGGTCTCGCCGAGCGAAGCGGACGGCAGCATGCCGAGCGAGCCGGTGAGCATCGCCGCGATATCGGAGAGCACGTCGCCGAACAGGTTGTCCGTGACGATGACGTCGAACTGTTTCGGCCGGCGCACGAGCTGCATGCCGCCGGAATCCGCGAGCTGATGCTCAAGCTCCACGTCCTGGAACTCGCGCGCATGGACGCCGGTGACGACCTCGTTCCACAGCACGCCGGTCTTCATGACGTTGCGCTTCTCCATCGAGGTCACCTTGTTGCGCCGCTTGCGCGCCAGTTCGAAGGCGACGCGGGCGATGCGCTCGATCTCGTAGGTGTCGTAGATCTGCGTATCGATGGCGCGCTTCTGTCCGTTGCCGAGATCGGTGATGGTTTTCGGCTCGCCGAAATAAACGCCGCCGGTCAATTCGCGGATGATCATGATGTCGAGGCCGTCGACGATGTCGCGTTTCAGGCTCGAGGAATCGGCCAGTGCCGGATAGCAGATGGCCGGGCGAAGATTGGCGAACAGCGCGAGATCCTTGCGCAGCCGCAGCAGCCCGGCTTCAGGCCGCACGTCGAACGGTACGGCGTCCCATTTCGGGCCGCCGACGGCGCCAAAAATGACCGCGTCCGCTGCTTGCGCCTTGGCCATGTCGCCTTCCGATATGGCGACCTTGTGCGCGTCATAGGCCGCGCCGCCGACCAGTCCTTCCTCCGTCTCGAATGTCGCGATGCCGGCTTTGCCGAAAAACGCGATCAGGCGTTTGACCTCGGCCATGACCTCGGGGCCGATGCCGTCGCCGGGGAGAAGGAGAAGTTTGTGGGTGGCCATGTGTGAAATCCTCGCAAGATCAAAACACGTCATTCCGGAAGCCACGCGAAGCGGGGCTATCCGGAATCCATAATCCCGGTGCACGAGATTGCGTAAAGCAAAGTCATGGATTCCGGGTTCGCGCGGACGCGCGCCCCGGAATGACAGCAAGGAAAGTGCTAAAGCCCCGGACGCCTGATGGCAAGGCGGGCGGCGCTACGCCCGGCGGAGGCGGCAACGGAGGTCCCAAGGCGGTCATGACCGGTCCCTCTGGAACACGATCAAACGCCGAAAACTGTTGCCGGTGGCGATCCGCCTTGGGATGATCCGTCGCATCCTTGCACAAGGAGCGGCGGCCATGACCCGATACTGTGCAGGCCTCGCGACGGCGGGCGTCCTGATCCTCGCTGCGGCAAATGGATTTCCCACAATCTCTGCGCAGCCGCAGGCCGCGTCCGGACAATGGGAGGCGAAAGCGCCGATGCCGCAGGCGCGCAACGAAGTCGCCGCGGTCGCCGTCAACGGCAAACTTTATGTCATCGGCGGCGCCTCAAGAGAGGGTGGTTACGAACTGACGACGACCGAGGAGTACGATCCTGCCTCCGACACGTGGCGGGCGCGTGCGCCGATGTTGCACGGGCTCAATCATGTCGGCGCGGCGGTGCTCGACGGAAAAATTTATGTCGTCGGCGGTTTCATCCGCCGTTCGCACGGCGGCGCGCAGAACCGCGCGATGGTCTACGACCCTCAGACCGATTCATGGCGCGATTTGCCGCCGATGAAAGGGCCGCGCGGCTCCGTCGCCGTCGCTGCGGCAGCCGGAAAAATCCATGCCTTCGGCGGACGACTGGATGAAGCGCATATGCTCACCACCCACGAGGCCTACGATCCGGCCAATAACACGTGGTCAGAAGCGGCTCCGCTGTCACGCGCCCGCGACCATATGGCGGCGGTAACGGCCGATGGAAAAATCCATGTGATCGGAGGCCGCTTCGGCGCGAACGAAGATATGGCCGGCTTGCATGAAATATACGACCCGGCGCGCGACGCGTGGTCGAAAGCCGCCGATGTGCCGACACCGCGCGGCGGCGGCGCAGGAACGCTCTACAAAAATTATATTCTTTTTCTGGGCGCCGAGGACGACAAGCGCACATATGCGGAGAATGAAGCCTTCGACATCAGGAAAGGCACGTGGGCCGCGTTTGCACCGATGCCGAAAGGGCGGCACGGCATGGGCGCTGCGGCGATCGGCGATGTCGCTTATGTGGCGGGCGGCGCGCTGGGACGCGGTGGACGTGACATGACCAACGCGCTTCTGGCTTTCACGCTGCCGAAGTGAATCGCGAACGGATCAGAGGCCCGAGAACCAGTTGTAGCCCTGGTTTTCCCAATAGCCGCCGGCGTCGTTGTTCTGCACGTAGAGCGCGGTGATGTATTTCGGATTCTTGAAGCCGAGTTTTGTCGGGATGCGACATTTCATCGGAAAGCCGTAGGAGCGCGGCAGCACCTTGTCGGCGAATTGCAGGGAAAGCTGGGTCTGCGGATGCAGCGCCGTGGGCATATCGATGGTGTTGGAATAGCCTTCGGCGCATTGAAACCAGACATATTTCGCGCGGGTGTCGGCGCCGATGCGCTTGAGGAATTCAGAGAGGCGCACGCCCGTCCATGAGCCGATGGCGCTCCAGCCTTCGACGCAAACATGGCGCGTGATCTGCTTTTCCTGTGGCAGGGCGTTGAGTTCGGCAAGTGTCCACGGCTTCTTGTTTTCCACCATGCCGCCGATTTCGAGCTTCCAGTCGTCGCCGTCGACGTCGGGCGCCTCGTCCTCGCTGTAATAGCCGTTGAACGGGAACGGCTTCGTGATGTCGGCCTCGGTATAGGTCGGCGCCAGTGTCGTGCGGCTGAACAGCAGCGCCTGCACGCGATCGTTGAAGCGCGAGACGTAACGCAGAAGGTGCTCGGCCGAATCGCTGTCGGTCAGCTCGCAGCCGGTGAGCAGCGTCAGCGCGCCGAGGCTCGCCGCCCCGCGCAGGAACAGCCGCCGCGACGGATCGGGCAGCAGCAGTCCCGCCTCGCGGATGAGATGTTTTGCGTCGACGCCGGGAATGGGTTTGCGAAAGCGGGCCATGAAGATTGTCCTGGACTATCGCCCTGTCACCATGGCGCGCAGGCTGCGCGGCACCAGCAGCGCCATGACGACATGGATGACGAGAAACGCCACGATCGTCGCCATGGCGAAGAAATGCACGTAGCGCGCGGTCTCGTAGCCGCCGAACACGGCGGTGAAGGCCTGGAATTGCACCGGCTTCCAGATCGACAGGCCGGACAGTATGATGACGATGGCGGTGATGATCACGCCGAGATAGAGGAGCTTTTGCACCGCGTTGTAGACCGAGAGGTCTTTATGCGAGAGATGGCCGGTCAGCGCCGCCTTGGTGTCGGAGACGACGGCGCCGGGCGTGATCGGCAGCAGCTTGCGCGAGAAACGTCCGGTCGCGAGGCCAAGCACGAGATAGACGAGGCCGTTGACGGCCAGCACCCACATCGCCGCGAAATGCCAGAGCAGCGCGCCAGCCAGCCAGCCGCCGATGGTGATCGCGCCGGGAAAGGCGAAATTGAACAGCGGCGAGGCGTTGTAGATCTGCCAGCCCGAACCGATCATCACGATCATGGCGAGCGCGTTGATCCAGTGCGTTACCCGCACCCACGCGGGGTGGATCGCGGGGGCGCGCCCCTCGGAGATCCTTGCATCGATCTGTTCGCTTGCGGCCGACATTGGTTAGCCTCGGCGGACGTCAGGTCCTGATGGACGCTACGCCCTGGTTCTGAAATCGCGTGTCTGTCCCGGTGAAGAGGACCGCGTCACAGCGCCATAAATCCTAGCATGAGGCAACGGCCTTCACGCCGTGCTCCACGCTTCTCAAGAAAGGTTGAAGACAAGCGGCCGGTCAGGGACAAAACAATGCTCCCAACCGGCCGCGACTGATTGTGCGAAGCGCTTTTGAACATTTCCATCTTGCGCAATTCCGGCGCAATTCCGGACGGAAAGCCGCTTCGCACTTTTCCTGGATTGCTTAGCCCGCCGGCAGCAGGACGGAATTGATCACCTGGATTTCGCCGTTCGACTGCTTCACGTTGGCGATCGTGATCCTGGCGTCATGGCCCTTGCCGTCCTCGATGACGATGTTCTTGCCCTTCATCTTGGCGGTGAGCGGGCAGCCGCCGACGGTGTCGAGCTTGGCTTCGCCGTTTCCTTTCTTGATCATGTCCTTCAGGTCGCTCGTGGTCACGTTGCCGGAAACGACATGGCATTTGAGGATTTTGGCGAGCTTGTCCTTGTTTTCGGGCTTGAGCAGCGTTTCGACGGTGCCCTTCGGCAGCTTCTTGAACGCCTCATCGGTCGGCGCGAACACCGTGAACGGCCCGGGACCTTCGAGCGTATCGACGAGGCCGGCGGCCTTCACGGCGGCGACGAGCGTCTTGTTGTCCTTCGACTTGCTCGCGTTCTGAATGATGTTCTTCGATGGATACATCGCCGCGCCGCCGACCATGACGGTTTTTTCCTTGGCGAATGACGGTGTCGCGAGCGGCGCTGAGAGCAACGCCGCTGCGGCCACGGCGGCAAGAAGGGTTGACGTTTTCAACATGGACTTCCTCCATAGAAAAAGGGGATCACGCGGTGCGTGATGTGAATCTTTGCGAATGGAACGAGATGCTCCGGTGTCGCGACGAGGGCGCGAAAGACTGCGTTCGCCGTCACACAGGAGTTACGGGACAAGCGCAGCGGAGTTTCTGGACCGCGCGCTCCTCACCGTTTCGTGAGAGTCGATCAAGGCCGTGGATGTTTGAGAGGCATGTCGTCTTGTCGCATCGGTGCATCCGGTGGAACCCGATTGCGCGCTACGCCGCAACGCGCGATAACGTGCGGCGTCTGGAAGCCGCGCTTTTTGAGCCGTGTTTTCGAAATATGATGTCTCGAAACTGACTCCGGATTATTTTTTGATTATTGTTGCAACCTGATTTTTGCAGTGTGCGGCGTCGTCTTGTCACGCTGCGGTCGCCGCGATTGCCGATGCGACGAGGCGATGCAGAGAAATGCTTTGTCTTCGCCTCAATCGTCGCGAAATGCCATTGCGTGACTACGCCATATTTTTTGTGTTGATGATCGTCCGGAAACGGACAGGAATTCCAAGAACTAAAAATCCAAGAACAAAGATATTTTCATGAACGAAAACTCACGCAAAAAAACGAATCTCAAGACCAATGCCGGAAATTTCTTCGAGGACTTCCGCATCGGGCAGCATCTTCGCCATGCCAGCCCGCGCACGATCACGGTCGGTGATGTGGCCGTGCATACCGCGCTCTACGGCAGCCGCTTCGCCCTGCAGTCCTCGGACGCGTTCGCGCGCTCCATCGGCTATCCGTGCGCGCCGGTCGACGACTGGCTGGTCTTCCATGTCGTCTTTGGCAAGACCGTGCCCGACGTGTCGCTCAACGCCATCGCCAATCTCGGTTATGCCGATTGCCGCTTTCTGGCGCCGGTCTATCCGGGCGACACGATCGCTGCGGCGTCCGAGGTCATCGGTCTCAGGGAGAACGCGAGCGGCGAAAGCGGCCTCGTCTTCGTGCGCTCGAGCGGCACCAACGACAAGGGCGTGCTCGTGCTCGAGTATGTCCGCTGGGTCATGGTGCGCAAACGCGAGAACGGCCGCACCGAGACGCCGCCGCATGTGCCGCGCATGCCGCCGGCGGTCGAAACGCACCTGCTCGGCGATGCCTGTCCGCCGATCGCGGCCGGCGCTTATGATTTTGTCCTGTCCGGCTCGGCGGCGCGCTTCGACGATTACGCCGTGGGCGAGAAGATCGACCATGTCGACGGCGTCACCGTGGAAGAGGCGGAGCATCAGCTTGCCGCGCGGCTCTATCAAAATCCCGCACGCATCCACTTCAACCAGTGGGTCGAGGCGCAGGGCCGTTTCGGGCGTCGGCTGATCTATGGCGGCCACGTCATCTCGACGGCGCGCGCCCTGAGCTTCAACGGTCTGGCCAATGCGTTTCATATCGCGGCGGTCAATGGCGGCCGCCACGTCGCGCCGCTGTTTGCCGGCCAGACGGTTTTTGCCTGGTCGGAGGTCATCGGCAAGGCGACCCTGCCCGGACGCAACGATGTCGGCGCCCTGCGCCTGCGCACCGTGGCGACCCGCGATTATCCGTGCGACGCATTTCCGGACAAGGCCGGGGACGAGGATCATCCGGCGGTGATCCTCGAACTCGACTATTGGGCGCTGATCCCGCGCTGACATGCGCGAATGACGATAAATCTTCGGGCGCGCGCCGCGCCATGCCGTCACCCGCGCCCTGGTATACCAGAGACGCGGTTAGCCCATCGATTTCCATGGCTTAAGGAGCGATTGCGGCATTGCACACCCGGCTCTCATCTGATTGAAAAGGGTACAATTCGACACCCCTTCCAAAATCCCGTCGCGAGCCTTATCGCGAGCCCGGTCGAGAGCCACATCGAGAGTTCCATGGCCGCCATCAAGGCCCCTGTCCAGCGCCCGCTGTCCCCGCATCTGCAAATCTACCGGCCGATGCTGACGATGATGATGTCCATCGTCCACCGCATCACCGGCATCGCCAATTATTACGGCACGCTGCTGCTCGCCTGGTGGCTCATCGCCGCCGCCTCCGGCCCCACCGCCTATTCCAAGGTCGAGTGGTTCATGGGCTCGATCATCGGGCACATCGTGCTGTTCGGCTACACCTGGTCGGTGCTCCACCACATGCTCGGCGGCATGCGCCATCTGGTCTGGGATACCGGCCGCGGTTTCGGTCCGGCCGAGCGCGAATGGCTCGCCGTCGCGACCCTCGTCGGCTCGATCGGACTGACGATCGTGCTCTGGGTTGTCGGCTATCTCTTGATCGGAGGCGCGCGCTGATGGCCGAGAACGAAAATCGCTTCCTCACACCGCTGTCGAAAGTCCGCGGCCTGGGTTCGGCCCGCACCGGCACGAAACATTTCTGGCATCAGCGGCTCACGGCGGTTGCCAACATTCCACTGACGATCGCCTTCGTCATCATCCTGATCGCGGTGATGGGCCGCAATCATGCCGCGGTGGTGCAGATTCTCGGCTCGCCCCTGGTCGCGATCGTGATGCTCCTGTTCATCGGCTCGGTGACCTACCACATGCGTATCGGCATGCAGGTCGTGGTCGAGGACTACGTGCATAACGAGCTGGCGAAATTTTTGCTGCTGATGGGCAACACCTTTTTCACGATCGCGGTGGCGCTGACCTGCGGCTACGCCATCCTCAAGCTGTCATTTGGAGTCTGATTTATGGCCGGTAACGGATCGTCGAATGGTGGACCGGCGGTGACGGGCAAGGCTTACCCGATCGAAGACCACACCTACGATGTCGTGGTCGTCGGTGCCGGCGGTTCGGGCTTGCGCGCCGTGGTCGGCTGCGGCGAGGCCGGCCTCAAGACCGCCTGCATCACAAAAGTTTTCCCGACGCGTTCGCACACGGTTGCCGCGCAAGGCGGCATCGCCGCGGCGCTCGGCAATATGGGCGAGGACGACTGGCGCTGGCACATGTACGACACCGTCAAGGGTGCCGACTGGCTCGGCGACCAGGACGCCATCGAATACATGGTGCGCAACGCGCCGGCCGCCGTTTACGAGCTTGAACATTGGGGCATGCCGTTCTCGCGCCGCGAGGAAGACGGCAAGATCTATCAGCGTCCGTTCGGCGGCATGACGACGCATTTCGGCAAGGGCACGGCGCAGCGCACCTGCGCCGCCGCCGACCGCACCGGCCACGCCATGCTGCATACGATGTACGGCGCGGCGCTCAAGCACGAGGCGGAATTCTTCATCGAATATTTCGCCATCGACCTGATCATGGAAGACGGCCGCTGCCGCGGCGTCATCGCCATCAAGCTCGACGACGGCTCGATCCATCGCTTCCGCTCGCATATGACGATTTTGGCAACCGGCGGTTACGGGCGCAGCTACTTCTCCTGCACCTCGGCGCATACCTGCACCGGCGACGGCGGCGGCATGGTGTTGCGCGCCGGCCTGCCGCTGCAGGACATGGAGTTCGTCCAGTTTCACCCGACCGGCATCTACGGTTCGGGCTGCCTGATCACCGAAGGCTCGCGCGGCGAGGGCGCCTACCTCGTCAATTCCGAAGGCGAGCGCTTCATGGAGCGCTATGCGCCGTCGGCCAAGGATCTTGCTTCGCGCGATGTCGTCTCGCGCTCGATGACCATGGAAATCCGCGAGGGGCGCGGCGTCGGCAAGAACAAGGATCACATTTTCCTGCACATCGACCACCTCGATCCAAAGGTGATCGCCGAGCGGCTGCCGGGCATTTCCGAATCCGCGCGCATCTTTGCCGGCGTCGATGTGACCAAGGAGCCGATCCCGGTCATTCCGACCGTGCATTACAACATGGGCGGTATCGCCACGAATTTTCACGGCGAGGTGCTGACCAAGAAGAACGGCGACAACGATGTCGTCGTGCCGGGCCTGATGGCGCTTGGCGAAGCGGCCTGCGTCTCGGTGCATGGCGCCAACCGCCTCGGCTCGAACTCGCTGATCGATCTGGTTGTGTTCGGCCGGGCGGCGGCGTTGCGTTGCGCCGAAATTCTGACACCGGGCGAAGCGCACGCCGACCTGTCAAAGGATTCCGGCGACTTCGCGCTCGGCCGGCTCGATCATTTCCGCAATGCCGGGGGCGACACGCCGACTGCGGCGCTGCGGCTCGACATGCAGAAGGTCATGCAGAACAACTGCGCCGTCTTCCGCACCGGCGAAGTGCTCGACGAGGGTCACAAACTCATCCACGACGTCTACGGCGGCATCAAGGATGTCCGCGTCACCGATCGTTCGCTGATCTGGAATTCAGACCTGATCGAGACTCTCGAACTCGACAACTTGATGGCCCAGGCGGTCGTCACCATGGACGCGGCGCAGAATCGCACCGAAAGCCGTGGAGCGCATGCGCGCGAGGATTATCCCGAGCGCGACGACAAGAACTGGATGAAGCACACGATGACGTGGTTCGAGCCGAATTCGGGCAACGTCACCATCGACTATCGCCCGGTCCACACCTACACGCTGACCAACGACATGGCCTATATCGAGCCGAAGGCGCGGGTGTATTAGCAATTCCAGGAAAAGTGCGAAGCGGTTTTCCGTCCGGAATTGCGCAAGAATAAGGACATGGAGCATTTTCGCGATTCGGAGAAAAGCGGAAATGCTCTAAAGCCTGAAAGCGTTTTTGTCGTCCAGGATTCTCCTCCAAAATTGAGTCTCTGTTCAAACTAGAAAGCCCTGGGTTCTCCCCGGGGCTTTCCGTTTGTCGGCTTGCGTCGATGGGCGGTGGCGCGAACGCCGCCGCAACATCGGTCACTGCACGATCATGCTAGTGAACACGTAGGCCTGCAGCATCACGAGAATGCCGACAAGGCTCGCCAGCACGATCGAGTGCCAGAACACGAAGCGTAGGATCTTGCCTTCGTGTCCGAACCAGTTGGTGGCGGTGGACGCGACCACGATCGACTGGGCGTCGATCATCTTGCCCATGACGCCGCCGGAGGAATTCGCCGCGGCCATCAGGATCGGCGAGATGCCGAGCTGGGTCGCGGTGATCTTCTGCAGGTTGCCGAACAGGATGTTCGATGCGGTGTCCGAACCCGTCAGCGCCACGCCCAGCCAGCCGAGCAGGGTGCCGAAGAAGGGATAGAGCACGCCGGTTGCCGCGAAGGCGAGGCCGAGCGTGGCGTCGATACCCGACAGGCGGGTGAGCGTGCCGATCGCCAGCATCGCCGAGATGGTGATGAGCGAATAGGCGCAGATTTTTATCGTTCGCCCGTAGGCGGTGACGAGGCCGACGGGCGAGAAGCCCATCACCAGACCGGAGATGATTGCGGCGATCAGCATCCCCGAGCCGGTATAGGAGAGCCAGGTGAAGCTGAACACCGCCGCCTCCTTCGTCGGCGTGGCCACGATCGGCGCCACCTTGTTGATCATGTTGTGCAGGTCTGGCACCGGATAGCTCCAGATCGCCCATTTATTGACGGCGAGCTTGAATGCGTCGGTGCCCCAGATCAGCAGGATCACGCAGACGATAATCCACGGTGTCAGCGCCTTCCACATTTCGACCGATGTCACCGTCCGTGTCACGGATGTCCGTGCCGGCATGGTGCTGGCGGAATCGTCCTTGGCGCGCAGCGCCGCGGACGTCCAAAGTTCGGCCGGCTGCCACACTTTCAGGAACAGGATCAGGCAGGCCATCGAGATCAGCGACGCGCCGATGTCGACGATCCATGGATTGATGTAGTTCGAGATCACGAATTGCGGGATCGCGAACGACACGCCGGTGACCAGGGTGGCCGGCCATACGCCCTTCACGCCGCGCCAGCCCGAGAATGCCCAGACGACCCAGAACGGAACGATGACCGAGAAGAACGGCAGTTGCCGTCCGACCATCGCGCCGAGCAGGAACGGATCGATGCCGGTGACGCTGGAGAGGCCCGCGATCGGCGTGCCGAGCGCGCCGAAGGCGACCGGTGCGGTATTGGCGATCAGCGACAGGCCGGATGCCGCAAGCGGCGAGAAGCCGAGGCCGATCAGGATCGCGCCGGTCACCGCGACCGGCGTGCCGAAGCCTGACGCGCCTTCGAAGAAGGCGCCGAAAGAAAATGCGATCAGGAGAAGCTGCAATCGCCGGTCGGTGGTGACGCCGCCGATGGTGTTCTGCAGCGTTTCGAACGCGCCTTTCTCCACCGTAAGCCGGTAGAGGAAGATGACGTTGAGAACGATCCAGCCGATCGGAAAGAATCCGGTCACCGCGCCGAGCACGGTGGCGCGCAGCGACATGCCGGCTGGCATGGTGAAGAAGAAGATCGCCACGCAATTGGCGACGATCAGCGCGACGATGGCGGCGATATGCGCTTTTACTTTATTGGACGCGATGAGAACGAGAAGCGTCACCACCGGCAGCGCGGCGGCGAGTGTCGACAGCGCTTTGCTGTTGAACGGGTCGTAGACCTGATTCCACATGACGATCCCCCCAAAGATCTGTCCGGCCGTGTGGACGAAATCGCCGGAGCCGACGTCGAGCATAGGCAAGTTCCAACGGCCGGCAAGAGAGCCATTTGGGTTATGCGCTGGCGGTTTGCTGCGCAAATGGGAGGTCGCTTCGGGAGGGCTACGGGCGGCTCAGGCTGAAAAAGGCCTCTCGCGCGTGCCGTTCGACGGCTTGCCCTGACCGCGCCCAAGGCGCCGTTTCGCGGCATGCGGCGGGTGATTTCGCGACTGCAGCAAACCGCGTTGACATCAGACTGGACGGGTTTAAGACTGCAGCGCACCGCACAATCGCGGAAACGCTCCCGCCCGCTTCTCTCACTCGCAGCGCCGCAGCAAGAGTGCCGAATGGTCCAGTTTACGCTTCCCAAGAACTCGAAAGTCACCGAGGGCAAGACCTGGCCGCGCCCGAAAAGCGCCGGCGACGTCACCGAGTACAAAATCTATCGCTGGGACCCGGATGACGGCAACAACCCGCGCGTGGATACTTATTACGTCGATCGCGGCGACTGCGGGCCGATGGTTCTGGACGCGCTGATCTGGATCAAGAACACCCTCGATCCGACGCTGACTTTCCGCCGCTCCTGCCGCGAAGGCATCTGCGGGTCCTGCTCGATGAACATCGACGGCACCAACACGCTCGCCTGCATCAAGGCGCAGGATGATGTCGCGGGCACGGTGCGCATCTATCCGCTGCCGCACATGCCGGTGGTGAAGGACCTCGTTCCGGACCTGACGAACTTTTATGCCCAGCACCGCTCGATCGAGCCGTGGCTGCAGACGGTTTCGCCGGAGCCGCAGAAGGAGTGGAAGCAAAGCCACGAGGACCGCACCAAGCTCGACGGTCTCTACGAGTGCATTCTTTGCGCCTGCTGTTCGACCGCCTGCCCGAGCTATTGGTGGAATTCCGATCGCTTCCTCGGCCCTGCCGCCCTGCTGCAGGCCAATCGCTGGATCAAGGACAGCCGCGACGAGCGCACCGGCGAGCGTCTCGACAATCTCGAGGACCCGTTCCGGCTTTACCGCTGCCACACGATCATGAATTGCGCCAAGGCGTGTCCAAAACATCTCAACCCGGCGGAAGCGATCGCCGAGGTGAAGAAGAAGATGGTCGAACGCCAAGTCTAAACGAGTCTAAGCAAGTCCAGGCAGCCCGCATGGAGATCACGCCGTGATCGACCACATCGGCTTTCCGGTTTCGGACTATGCGCGGTCGAAAGCCTTTTACCTCAAGGCCCTCGCGCCTCTCGGCTACGCCTTGGTCAAGGAGATCGGCGCCGACCTGACCGAAGCCGGATCGCCTGCGGCCGGTTTTGGGCGGAACGGAAAACCGGATTTCTGGATCGGCGGCGAAGGCGGTCTCGACAAGCCGGTGCATGTGGCGATCCTCGCCACCGACCGCGCCAGCGTGGATTCATTTTACAAAGCGGCGCTCTCTGCCGGCGGCAAGGACAACGGCGCTCCCGGTCTGCGTCCGCGCTATCACGAAAACTATTACGGCGCGTTCGTGCTCGATCCCGACGGGCACAACATCGAAGCGGTGTGTCACGCGCCGGCGTGAACGCTCGACTGTTCGCAATCACAGCAACAAAAAGACGCGCCGTGCAGCGCGTCTTTTCTAATTCAGCGAAACCGCGATCGATCCGAGCGGCTTTCCTTGTCCGAACGGTGTTCAGCGCCAATAGCCCGGCGGCGGACCGTGCCGTTCGATTGCGCTCACGATCTCCCGGTGCCTTTGATTCTCGCGATCCGAATGAATGACGATGATCGCGTGTGCCGACGGCACGAACAGCAGCGGATGAAAGATCAGGCCGAGCGGCAGGCAGATCGCGCACAGCAGCAGGTTGAACAGCATCGCAAAGGGCTGGCCGTTGAACAGCAACCCGAGCGGAGGAAGAAATACGGCGATGATGTAAATCATGGCGGCGAATCCTCAAACACCGTGCGCCCTTGTGGACGCAGCGACAGTCGCGGCTATGGATATAGGGATATCCCGGGCGCTCGCAATGCGTGACGGCTTTGCGTCCGATCAAAAATATCGGCGGCTTCCGACTGCGTGTGTCGCCGCGTCGCGGGACGCTTGCGGTTGGAACACCTTCATCCCCGAACCGTTGATCTCCATGCCAACGCAAGCGAATGATCATATACGTCGCGTATGTCGCGTGATGCGAGCAGGTCGTTCTCTCAGCGAGGATGTGACCTCATGATTTTGATTTCGCCGCAGGACCCGACCAATACGCCCGATCCCATCGGCAATCCGGGGCGCGACCGGCCCGGTACGAATTCGCCGGTAAAATCTCCGCCGACCTCGCCGCCTGTCACCGATCCGCCGCGTGATCCGGATTCGGTCGATGAGCATCCGCCGATCACCGATTTTCCCGGACGGCAACCGGATATTGTGCCGGACCCCGAACCGCCGATGCAGCGCTAGTCGATCATGCGGCAATGTTGCACCACCGCCGCGGGTGCGGCTGTGTCACGATGCGGCCCGGTAGCAGGGTGATGGTTCAGTCGGCCCAAAAACGGCGGAACAAACGACCTCTTTTCGCCTTACCTCGCTTCTAGCCTCCAGATCGGCGTGTTTTACGCACGACGCGCATGGAGGCGCGGAGGAGAAGAGTTTTTGCCACCTATGGGCGCGGGTCGCCTGCGGATTTCGCACGGTTCGAACGGCAGGCGCGCGGCGTCGGCCAATTTCGAACCGGTTTTCGTTAACACCAAACCCCTTATGCGCGCTGTCTTTTGAAAGAGGATTTGAGATGAACATCAGATATCTATGGCTCGCGAGCGTCGTGATCCCGAGCATGGCCCTGGCGCCGGTCGTGGTCAGCGCGCAGTCGAGCGGCATCCATGTCGCGCAGGCCGAAGGACAGAAGAAAGAGGAGCCGAAAGGCAAGGGCGCTCCGGGCAAGGAAGCGCCGAAACGTCCCGCGGCTCCGCCGCAGCGCTCGGCCCCGCCGCCGCAGCGCCCGGCCGCACCGGCTCCGGCTCAGCGTCCCGCTGCCCCGCCTCCGCAGCGTCCGGCGGCTCCCCCACCGCAACGTCCGTCAACGCCGCCCGCGGCGCAGCCGCGCAGCGTAGCGCCACCGTCAGCGCCGACGCGCGGCCGCGAAAACCGGCCGGAAACACGCCGTCCTGAAACCAAGCAGGCGCCCTCACGTGCCGGCGAACGTCCGGGCACGCCGCCTTCGAGTTCGGCTCGTCCGGAGACCAAGCAAGCGCCGTCGCGCGCTGGCGAACGTCCCGGCACACCGCCGGCCAATGCCGCGCGTCCGGAAACAAAGCAGGCGCCGTCGCGTGCCGGCGAACGTCCGGGCACACCGCCGGCCAATGCCGCGCGTCCGGAAACAAAGCAGGCGCCGGCGCGTGCCGGCGAACGTCCGGGCACACCGCCGACCAATGCCGCACGTCCGGACACCAAGCAGGCTCCGTCGCGTGCCGGCGAACGTCCGGCCGGCGCGCCGACCACGGCTCAACCCAACGCCGCTCCGGGCACGCCACCGGTGCGCGGTGCGGCGCCGAACGCTCCGGCGTCCGCCACGCAAAGCGGAGCCAACGCGCCTGCACTGACGGCGACCCCTGCCCCGCAGCCGGCGCAGAACCGCGATGCCGCGCTCGGCAAAAGCGGCAAGCTCGATCAGGTCCGCCAGGAGCGGCACGAGGTCAAGCGCGGCAACGAGACGATCATCCAGGAGCCCGGCCGCACCATCGTGCGTAACGGCAACCGCACGATCATCCGGCACAATGAAACCGATCGCTTCCGCTTCACCGGCAGCAATGTCCGCACGGAACGGCGCGGCAACGACAGAGTGACGATCGTCAGCCGTCCCGGCGGCGTCCAGATCGTCAATGTCGTCGACGATGACGGCCGCCTGATCCGGCGCTCGCGACGCGAAAACGGTCGTGACATCGTGATCATCGACAACAGCCGCGTGCGCGACGATCGCGTATTCCTCGATATCGAGGAGCCGGTGGTGCGGATTCCGCGCGACCGCTACATCGTCGATGCCGGCGCCGTAGGCGCAGCGGTGGTCTATCAGACTTTGATTGCGCCGCCGGTTCAGCCTATCGAACGGGCCTATTCGCTCGACGAGATCCGCTACAACCAGCCGCTGCGGGCATACATGCCGAGCGTCGACCTCAACACGATCAACTTCGAGACCGGATCGTGGGAAGTGTTGCCGGATCAGGCCAGTCGTCTTGCCGGCATCGCCGACGGGATGAATCGTGCGATCGAGGCCAACCCGAAGACGGTGTTCCTGATCGAAGGGCATACCGATGCGGTCGGTAACGATGTCGACAATCTCTCGCTGTCGGATCGTCGCGCGGAATCGGTTGCGACGGTGCTCACCGAGCAGTTCAAGGTGCCGCCGGAAAACCTGACGACACAAGGCTATGGCGAGCAGTATCCGAAGGTGAAGACCGATGGCCCGTCGCGTGAAAATAGGCGCGTGACGGTGCGCAACATCACGCCGCTGCTCGACGGTCAGGCGCAGGCGCGCTGAACGAAGACGCAGGTTGAAAAACGCAAAAGGCGCGGGCAAACCCGCGCCTTTTCCATGGCATCCTCATCAAGAGCGGCGTTGCCGGCGCGGCTCAATCCTTTTTCTGCATCCGCCGCCGGCGCTGGCCGAGGGTGCGCAGCCGCAGCGCGTTGAGCTTGATGAAGCCCGCCGCGTCGCGGTGATCGTATGCGACCGCGCCTTCTTCGAAGGTGACGAGGTCCTGATCGTAAAGCGAATAGGGGCTTTCGCGCCCGATGATATGCACGCCGCCTTTGTAGAGTTTGAGGCGCACGCGACCGCTCACCAGTGCCTGCGAGGTGTCGATGGCGGCCTGCAGCATCTCGCGCTCCGGGGCGAACCAGAAGCCGTTGTAGATCAGTTCGGCATATTTCGGCATCAGTTCGTCCTTGAGATGCATGGCGCCGCGATCGAGCGTGATCTGCTCGATGCCGCGATGGGCATGCCACAGGATGGTGCCGCCGGGCGTCTCGTACATGCCGCGCGACTTCATGCCGACAAAGCGGTTTTCCACGAGGTCGAGGCGGCCGATGCCGTTCGCCCGGCCAAGTTCATTGAGCCGCGCCAGCAGCGTCGCGGGCGACATCTTTTTGCCGTCGATGGCGGTGGCGTCGCCGCGCTCGAAATCGACGGTGATGACGGTCGGCTGATCAGGCGCGTCCTCGGGATTGATGGTGCGCGAATAGACGTAATCGGGCACTTCCTGCGCGGGATCCTCCAGCACCTTGCCCTCCGAGGAGGCGTGCAGAAGATTGGCGTCGACGGAGAACGGCGCCTCGCCGCGCTTGTCCTTGGCGATGGGAATCTGATGGGCTTCGGCAAAGGCGATGAGTTGCTCGCGCGAGCGCATGTCCCATTCGCGCCACGGGGCGATCACCTTCACGTCGGGCTTGAGAGCATAATAGGCCAGTTCGAAACGAACCTGATCGTTGCCCTTGCCGGTGGCGCCATGACACACCGCGTCGGCGCCGACTTTTTCTGCGATCTCGATCTGCTTCTTGGCGATCAGCGGCCGTGCGATCGAGGTGCCGAGCAGGTACTGGCCCTCGTACACAGTATTGGCGCGGAACATCGGGAAGACGTAGTCGCGCACGAATTCCTCGCGCAAATCCTCGATGAAGATGTTTTCGGGCTTGATGCCGAGCAGGATCGCCTTTTCGCGCGCCGGGGACAGTTCTTCGCCCTGCCCGAGGTCGGCGGTGAAGGTGACCACTTCGCAGCCATAGGTGGTCTGCAGCCATTTGAGGATGATCGAGGTGTCGAGCCCGCCTGAATAAGCCAGCACCACCTTTTTCACGTCGCCTGTCGCCATCGCCTCACCCGTCATGCTTCACGGTCGGCCACAGATGCTGGCCGACTTGGCTATCAAAAAAGACGCGGAAGGCGGGTTCCGCCCGGCGCGTCCTGGTCGCGAAATCGCTAAATCGCGCGGACCATAGCGCGAATGGCACGCCGTGCAAGCGGGCCAGCGGGCGCGACCGTCGGACCGGCGCTGGGATAGGAACCACTACGCCGGCCCTGTGTTAAAGTGGTCGCACCCATCCTGGGGCGGGAGATTTTTCATGCGCAATCTGGTCTGGAAGCGGCCCGCCCGGGCGGCCACGGCTCGGTGTCTGGCCGCGACGGCGGTCCTGCTGGCCTCGTTCCTTGCAATCCCGGAGCCGGCCTCGGCGGCTCAATGCGGCGGCGATTTCCAGACCTGGCTCGGCGCGTTTTCGCGCGAGGCGGCGGCAAAGGGCGTCTCGCCACGCGGGCTCGCCGTGCTGCATGGCCTGACGTCCAATCCGCAGGTGATCTCGCTCGATCGGCGGCAAGGCGTATTCAAGCAGAGTTTCGAGCAGTTTTCCGGGCCGCGCATCGCCCAGCGCATCAACAAGGCGCGCAGCCTGATGCAGCAATACGCAAGCACGTTGCGCCGCATCGAGGGGCAGTTCGGCGTGCCCGGCGGTGTCGTCATTGCGATCTGGGGCCTGGAGACGGATTTCGGCGTGTCGATGGGCCATCAGCAATCCATCCGCGCGCTTGCTACGCTCGCCCATGACTGCCGCCGTCCGGAGATGTTTCAGGGCGAACTGCTCGCCGCGCTGAAAATCATCGACCGTGGTGATCTGACGCCGAGCGAATTCCGTGGCGCCTGGGCCGGCGAAATCGGCCAGACGCAATTTCTGCCGTCGAAATATCTGCGCTTCGCGGTTGATTACGATGGCGACGGACGCCGCGATCTCGTGCGCTCCCGCGCCGACGTGCTCGCCTCGACCGCCAATTACCTGAAAGGCTATGGCTGGCAGCGCGGCCAGCCGTGGGACGAAGGCACGCACAATTTCGAAGTCTTGCGGCAATGGAATCGCGCGCTGGTTTACGCCAAGACGATTGCCGCCTTTGCCGACCGGCTCGAGAACAAGCGCTGATGCGCACATCGCGCCGTTTCAGGAATCAAGACGAGGCGTGGTCTATTTTTGTTTGCGCATCCCGCTCTCAGGAAATTAACGCGCCCCCTCCGCGCCGCGGCGACCGCGGCTCCCGTCATCGACGCATCTGCGCATTCGCGAAACGCAGAATGCGCGTCGCTGCTGCATCACCGGCCTCCGAAAGAAGCGCCGGGCGGCATGATGACGGGTTGGGAGGGAGCGCGTAGGCCCGGCGTACCGGGCTGTCGAAAAAGTTTCGTCCGCGTTAAGCGATCTGGCCCGTCGCTTTGAGATGCGCGCGCAACAGGCGCACGTTGCGGATATTGGCGCGCCAGAACACGTCGAAGACATCACCGGCCACCGGCAAAGAACCAAGCGCGCCGTCGATGGCGACATTGGCGATCATGCGCCACAGCACATGACGCGGCAGGTCGAACTTGCTCGCTTCATGTACGATGTAGGCGGCCAATGCGGTGGTGATCACGTCGCCGATGCCGGGAAACAGGCCGACCACGGCATCCATGCCGACGCGCACGCCGCCCGGCAATACGATTGCCGAATCGAGCAGCGTCGCGAGGCTTTCGAGCCGCGCAAGCATCGCGCGCGGAGAGCCTGACGCATGCGAAGACCGCGCCGCGCCGAAGAACGGCGCCGTTGCGTCAAAACTCTGAAATCCGCTCTGGACCATTGTTCCACTCCGCATCGTCATGACCGGATCGCTCGCAAGCGCCGGACCATACAAGGCCGCACGTCTCGATCCGGCCGGAGACACGAAATGGGGACGGTGCGCTGGAATTCAAGGATGCGCCGCGCGAACGCTGCGCGCTCAACGCGCGTCGCCGCGCCGACGGTCGCGAATCCTGTGCAGCAGTGCGGCCCGTCGCTCGCCGAGAGCGAGGGAGAATCGCGCCAACACGCCTTCGACTTCCTCGTCGGTCAATCGTGTCCGCCGCCATCGATAGATCAACGCATAGCAAACCCAGATCACGATGAAGGTGAAGAACCCGGCGAAAAACACGTCGGTGAAGGAATGCGCTCCGAAGGCGAGGCGCTGCAGGCTGATCGCTGCGCCGAACACGATCGCGGCGGTATAAGCCACGGCCCGATATTGCGGCGGCATCAACGCCGCGGGCGCGACGGTCCAGAACGCGCCTGCGCTGTCGCCTGACACGAAAGAGCAATTCGTGTCACAGGTGCCGCGCGGATCCCACCACGCGACGAAATCCTGCGTGCCGCCAAAGGTCGTCACGTCGACAGGGCGCGGCCTGTTCCAGTGTTCCTTGAGGATGACATTGGTGATGAGACCCGGCCCGATCGCCAGTGTAACGATGAGGAAGAGCGAAGCGCGTCCGGACATCAGCATGCGCTTTCGCGGGACGACGATCTTGCCCCCGATCGCGATAAAGGCCGGCGCCACCAGCAGGAACGGTATCCACAAACCGACGTCGCGCAGGTTCTGCAGGAGCGGGTTGAAGCGCAGTCCGAAGGGATATTCGCCTTTCGGAGTCCAAAACATAATGGCTTGAAACGGCGCGGAAATGTGCAGATCGAGTTCGGGATAGAACCCAAATGCAACGCCCACGATTGCGGCGATCCCGCAGATGACGATCAACGCGTTGCGACTCATGGCTTCCGTCTAGCCGAGCCATGCGACGATGGAAAGAGGAGGTTCAAACACGCCGCCAGCGTCCGGCGCTGCGCCCGGCCACCAGCCAATAGGCCATGCCGCCGGCAATGCCGGCGGCGAGCACCACTTCATTGGCGCGCGTGAACATGTGGTCGAGCGGCTGGGTCAGCGCTTGCGCGAAGCCCGATCCATAAAGAAACAACATTGCCAGAACGCCGCCCAAAATGCCGTAGACGAGAATCGAACGGATCGCGAATGCTTCGAGCACGACGATCATCAGCAGCGCCGGCACGAGCGAAAGGCCCCAGACCAGGAAGCCGAACAGGCCGACCAACGCGGTGAACGAACCGTCGGCCTGCATGTCCGCCAGCAGACCGGTGGTGTCGGGCAGCACCGTGCCTAAAACGATGACGAGGCCGGCGGCACCCGCCGCAACGATCAGCGCAAAGAAAATCAGGAAGACGCGGCCGATGGCGGTCATGGCTTGAATGCAAGAAAATTCATGACGCTTGCCGCTATTCCGTCATGGCCATGGCGCGCAGCGCCATGCGTTCGCGTGCTGACAATTTTTCGGTTTCGCTTTTGAGCTGGCCGCAGGCGGCGAGGATGTCGCGTCCGCGCGGCGTGCGCACCGGCGAAGCGTAGCCGGCGTTGAACACCACTTCGGAGAACTTTTCGATCTGCTCCCAGTCCGAGCATTCGTAGCGCGTGCCCGGCCAGGGATTGAACGGAATGAGATTGATCTTTGCCGGGATGCCCTTGAGCAGCCGCACCAGCGCCTTGGCGTCCTCGATCGAATCGTTGACGCCCTTGAGCATCACGTATTCGAAGGTGATGCGGCGCGCATTCGACGCGCCGGGATAATTCCGGCACGCCTCGAGCAGCGTACGGATCGGATATTTGCGGTTGAGCGGCACGAGTTCGTCGCGCAATTCATCGCGCACGGCGTGCAGCGATATCGCCAGCATGACGCCGATCTCCTCGCCGGCGCGCACGATCAGCGGCACGACGCCGGAGGTCGAGAGCGTCACCCGCCGCCGCGAAATGCCGATGCCGTCGCCGTCGGTGACGACGCCGAGCGCATCGCGCACCGCTTCGAAATTGTAGAGCGGCTCGCCCATGCCCATCATCACGATATTGGTGACGGCGCGATCGCCCGACGGGATCAGCCCATCGGTCGGGCGCACGCCGTCGGGCCAGTCGCCGAGCCGGTCGCGCGCCACCATCACCTGTCCGACGATCTCGCCGGAGGTGAGGTTGCGCACCAGGCGCTGCGTGCCGGTGTGGCAGAACGAGCAGTTGAGCGTGCAGCCGACCTGGCTTGAGACGCAGAGCGTTGCGCGCTCGGAATCGGGAATATAGACGCATTCGACGAGATGCGGCCGTTCGCCCTCGACCTCGCCGGGCAGTTGTAAAAGCCACTTGCGCGTGCCGTCGGCGGAGACCTGTTCGGCGACGACCGCGGGGCGCGCGAGGGTGAAATGCTGCGCCAGCAACAGCCGCAGGTGCTTCGACACGCTGGTCATCGCGCCGAAATCCTGGGTGCCGCGGACATAAAGCCAGTGCCAGAGCTGCTGCACGCGCATTTTGATCTGGTTGTCGGCGACGCCGACGCCGCGCAGCGCCTCGGCCAGCGCGGCCCGCGACAGCCCGACCAGCGAGGGTTTCGCCGGCGCGACATAGCACTCCAGCGCCGTCTTCTCGATGGCGGACTCGGCGGCCGGGGCGACCGGAAGCGCCAGATCGGATGCGGGTGTCATGGATGCCTGTGCCTGTTCGGCGCAGACATACGGATCAGTTGGGGCCGGCGCAAGGCAGGGTTCAAGGCAGTGTCAAGGCACGGCGCAAAGCGGAGCTCTAAAGGAGCGCCCGGCGCATGGTCCTATCCGGAAACCGGTTCCCACCCTCGATCAAGTCCCAAGACATGCTTTGGGGCATGTTTTGGAGGCATGTTTTGGGGACAGGCTTTTTCGGGATCATGCGCTACCGGCACTCGGCGGCAATCTTGCTCAGCGCCTGGGAAATGCCCTTGAGCGAAAACGTGTCCGTGGTTTTCGTGCCGTGCGAGGAGGTGCCCGAGACGACGAGGTCGGAGCCTTTACGCATGGCGTCGACCAGCCGCGCCTCTTCCGCCGGGTTCTTGATGAAGGCGCCTTCCTTGTCGGTATACATGGCAAAGCTCGCCGGTCCGACGGCGGCGGTTGCGTCCGAGCCGGCCTGGAAGGGATAGCCGATATCGACCGAGACCTCCTCCTTGACCTTCTCCTTCGGCCGCGTCGAGACGTAGAGCATGGCTGGGTCCCGGTTGCGGCCGGGTGGAACGGTCGCGGATTTCGTCGGCTTGCCGAGGATGAAGCAGACCTTGCCGGCCTTGGGATTGGCTGTGTAAGCACCCCATTCGCCGAATTTACCGAGCAGCCTCGGGCCTTCGTCGGCCTGCGCACGTGCGTTGAGTGCGGCAGAGGAAGGGCTGGCGGAACGGCTGTCGGGCGCTGCCGCGACTGCCGGCGTGACCCCCGCGACGCTCAACGCCGCAAGACTCAGCGCGACAGGGCTTAACGCCATCAGTCCGGGTAATGCGAAAAAACAAAGCGCACGCGATGTGCAAGAGATGAGGGTGCTGCGACCTGGCATCATCATCGGTCCTCGAAGCTTGTGAAAATCAGGGATGGCGGGAGACGGGAATAAGACGCTCGGACGCTGACGCGCCGAGACCGCCTAGCTAGAAATCGAAACGGGCAAACTAAGGGCATGATTCGCGGTTCAGCGTGCACGACGTCAGTTTGCCGCAGATGGAGCGGTGTTCGCAAGCAACAGGAGCGTTATGTACCCCATCAATCGCGGTCTGTGACGCGCATTCCGTCGCACGCGCGGTTAACGCACGGCGTTCAGGCGCGGCTGCGAATCTCGTTGAGGCGATCGCGCGCGGCCTGCCAATGCTCCGGCCGCATATTCGTCGCGATGGCGCGGATCGCAGCCGTGAGCACGGCGGCATCGTCGGTAAAGCCGATCAGGGGAAGAACGTCGGGGATCACGTCGAACGGCATCACGAAATAGGCCAGTGCGCCGAACAAAGTGGCGCGGACATAGGCCGGCGTCGTGCCGTCGCAGGCGCAGTAATAGGCCGCCAGCAATTCCTCGGCAAAAGGCAGATGCGTTGCGACCTTCAGGAGCTTCGCCCAGAAACCGGCCTCGACGATCCCGCGATCGTCTTCCGCCTTTTCCTTCTGCCGCCGCGTCAGCCGCGGCAGGCGAATCTGGCGCAGCGTTTCGATATTCGGCATTCGCGCTCCGGCTTCTCTCCAGCACTGACATAAGGTCGCGATTGCCGGTCGCAAGGGAATGGGCAGGGGCGTTGCCTATCCGGCGATCGTGTGCCCGATCTTGTCCATGGCCTTGGCGAGCGTGATGTCGCGCTCGGTCACGCCCTTGGCGTCGTGGGTCGAGAGCGTGACCTCCACGGTCTTGTAGACGTTGAACCATTCGGGATGATGATCGAGCTTTTCGGCGACGAGAGCGGCCCGCGTCATGAAGCCGAAGGCTTCGTTGAAATCCTTGAACGTGAAAGTCTTCTTGATTGCGTCGCGGCCGACGACCTCGCTCCAGCCCTTGAGTGCGCCGATGGCTTTCTGGCGGCTTTCGCCGGCGAGGGGTTTTGCTGCTTCTGGCATGGTGGACCTCGTCTGGTTCGTCTGATTGACCTTGCGGGTGCGCGATGGCTATCGTCGCGCGCCGTTCGCTGAGCCGAGACAGCATCAAGCGTCATGAGACCGGGAAGAAACGGCTATCGATGGCGAAAAGCTGTCTTCATCCCCATTCTATCAATCCGTCTGCGGTGTAAAAGGTCCGTCCGACCGTTGAAGCGAGAGTTGCCCCTTGATGTCCGAGACCCGTGAATCACGCGCCAAACTCATCGTCCGCAACGCAACGCCGGACGACATTCCCGGCATTCAGGACCTGAGCCGGCGCGTCTACGCGGCTTTCGGCGAATCCGGCACCTACGCGACGGCGCAACTGCGCGGCCATCAGACTCAGTTTCGCGAAGGCCAGTTCGTCGCGGTCTATGACGGCCGCATTGTCGGCTATTGCACGACCTTCCGCATTTCCGGAAAGGTTGCGCTGGCGCCGCACGACTGGATGACGATCACCGGCCGTGGCTATGCCTCGCGCCATGAACCGGAAGGCGACTGGCTCTACGGCATGGATGTGCTCGTCGATCCCGCCTATCGCGGCCAGCGCATCGGTCAGCGCCTCTATAATGTGCGCAAGCAGCTCGTGCGCAACCTGCGCCTCAAAGGCATCGTTTTCGGCGGCCGCATGCCGCATCTCGCCCGCCGCATCAAGACAGTCGGCACGCCCGAAAATTATCTTGAGATGGTGCGCGCCGGAAAGCTGCGCGATCCGGTCCTCGGCTTCCAGCTCCGCAACGGCTTCGAGCCGATCGGCCTGCTGCAAAACTATCTTCCCGGCGACCGTGAGTCGCTCGATTACGCCGCGCATATGATCTGGCGCAACGCCGAGGTGCCCGACGATGCCGCCGTGCAATCGTCGCGGCCGCTTCCGCCGCTCAACAATGTGCGCGTCGGCGCCGTGCAATACCAGATGCGGCAGGTGAAGTCGTTTGAAGCCTTCGCAGAACAAGTCGAATATTTTGTTGACGTCGTCGCCGACTACAAGGCCGACTTCGCGGTTTTCCCCGAGCTGTTCACGCTCCAGCTTCTGTCCGCGGAAAGCCAGAAACTGACCAATGCCGCCGACGCCATCGCCGCACTCACGAAATACACCGAGCCGCTCAAGCAGCTATTGAGCAGGCTTGCCGTCGATTACAACATCAACATCATCGGTGGTTCGCATCCCACGCGCGAGGATGACGGCGAGGTCTACAACATCGCCTATATCTGCCTGCGCGACGGCAGCGTGCATGCGCAGCGCAAAATCCATCCGACGCCGAGCGAAGTCTATTCGTGGAATATCCGCGGCGGTTCGACCCTCAACACCATCGACACCGACTGCGGTCCGATCGGCGTGCTGATCTGTTACGACTGTGAATTCCCCGAAATGGCGCGGCATCTCGTCGATCAGGGCGCCAACATCCTGTTCGTCCCGTTCTGCACCGACGAGCGGCAAAGCTACCTGCGCGTGCGTTATTGCGCTCAGGCCCGCGCGGTCGAGAACCAGTGCTACGTTGCCATGGCCGGCAATGTCGGCAACCTGCCCAATGTCGAGCATGTCGACATCCAATACGCGCAGAGCTGCGTGCTCACGCCGTGCGATTTTCCGTTCGCGCGCGACGGCATCGCCGCCGACACGACGCCGAACGTGGAGATGGTCGCGATCGCCGATCTGTCGATTGACACCCTGCGCGCGGCCCGCCAGCAGGGCACCGTGCGCAACCTGCGCGACCGCCGTTTCGACCTCTATTCGGTGAACTGGCGCAAGGAATAGGCCGGAATCGCACGGGAACCGTCCGCGGGAACCGAATCCGCCCGTTTTAGACGGCGAATCCGATTGCGCTCGCCCGTTTCGCGACTATATTGCGCCCAAATCGCGGGTCCCGGTGGCCCGCGTTCCCTTTTTCAAAAACAGAAATCTGACCATGAACCTTCGCAACATCGCGATCATTGCGCACGTCGATCACGGCAAGACGACTCTCGTCGACCGGCTGCTGCAGCAATCCGGCTCCTACCGCGAGAATCAGCGCGTGGTCGAACGGGCCATGGATTCCAACGATCTCGAGCGCGAACGCGGCATCACCATCCTCGCCAAGGCGGCCTCGGTGGTCTGGAAGGATACACGGGTCAATATCGTCGACACGCCCGGGCATGCGGATTTCGGCGGCGAGGTCGAGCGCATCCTTAATATGGTCGATGGTGCGATCGTGCTGGTCGATGCCGCCGAAGGGCCGCTGCCGCAGACGAAATTCGTCGTGTCGAAGGCGCTCAAGATGGGCCTGCGCCCGATCGTGGCGATCAACAAGGTCGATCGTTCCGACGCGCGGCCGACCGAAGTGGTCAACGAGGTGTTTGATCTCTTCGCCGCGCTCGACGCCACCGACGAGCAGCTTGATTTTCCGATTCTCTACGGTTCGGCCAAGGAAGGCTGGATGGCGGAGACGCCGGAAGGACCCAAAGACGCCGGCATGACACCGCTGTTCGAACTGGTGCTGCGCCACGTCGCGCCGCCGCATGTCGAGGACGGGCCGTTCCGCATGCTCGGCACCATCATCGAATCCAATCCCTATCTCGGCCGTCTCATCACCGGCCGCATCACCTCCGGCGCGGTCAAGCCGAACCAGACGGTGAAAGTGCTCGATCGCAACGGCACCCTCATCGAGCAGGGCCGCATCACCAAGGTGCTCGCTTTCCGCGGTGTTGAGCGCGCGCCCGTCGACGAGGCCGAAGCCGGCGACATCATCGCGCTCGCCGGGCTGCCCAATGCCACTGTCGCGCATACGATCTGCGCGCCCGAAGTGAGCGCGCCGATCCCGGCCCAGCCGATCGATCCGCCGACGCTGACGATGACCTTCCGGATCAATGATTCGCCGCTCGCCGGCACCGAAGGCTCGAAGGTGCAGAGCCGCGTCATTCGCGACCGCCTGCTGTCCGAGGCCGAAGGCAATGTCGCGCTGCGGGTGTCGGAATCGCAGGAGAAGGACTCGATGGAAGTCGCCGGGCGCGGCGAATTGCAGCTCGGCATCCTGATCGAGACGATGCGGCGCGAAGGTTTTGAACTCTCCGTGTCGCGGCCAAAGGTGCTGCTGCAGCGCGACGCCGACGGCAACCTCGAAGAGCCGATCGAAGAGGTCGTGATCGACGTCGACGAGGCCTTCACCGGCGTGGTCGTGCAGAAGATGTCGGAGCGCAAGGCCGAGATGGTCGAGATGCGCCCGTCGGGCGGCGATCGCACGCGGCTCGTGTTCTATGCCCCGACGCGTGGCCTGATCGGCTATCAGGGCGAACTGCTCACCGACACGCGCGGCACCGCGATCATGAATCGCCTGTTTCACGGTTACGCGCCGTTCAAGGGCGAGATCGCGGGACGGCGCAACGGTGTGCTGATCTCCAACGAGCAGGGCGAGGCTGTCGCCTATGCCATGTTCAAGCTGGAAGATCGCGGCCCGATGATGATCGAGCCGGGCTGGAAGGTTTATCGCGGCATGATCGTCGGCGAGCACACGCGCGAGAACGATCTTGAGATCAACCTGCTCAAGGGCAAGCAGCTCACCAACATCCGCACCACCTCGAAGGACGAGGCCGTGCGGCTGACGCCGCCGATCCGGATGACGCTCGAAAAGGCGCTGGCCTATATCGAGGACGACGAACTGGTCGAGATCACGCCGAAATCGATCCGGCTGCGCAAGAAGCTGCTCGACCCCAACGACCGCAAGCGCGAGGAGCGCAAGAAGGTCGCCGAACAGGTCTGATCGCCAGCGGCGCCTGATCGTTTCCGGCGCAGGATCGCGTCCCCGGCCGTGCGGTTTTTTGACGGCCGATTCGCTGCGCCGTTCTGATTCGCGCCTTGCGGCCGCCCGCCGGTGGTGGGGAAGCCGGGGCGACGGCCGGCTTGTCCAGCCCTAAATTGGGACAGGTTGCGGCTTCGAACGGCGCTTTTCATGCGGCCGCATTGCAAGAAGAGCGGTAAATACCGCCTTTTTGCGGGGTTTTTGATGCAGGCGCGCCACACCCGGCGACATCGTTAAGGGTTGGTAAAAAACAACACTTGAAAGGCGCGATTCCGGTTGCTTGAATGATCCCATGAGCACAGTCGTCATCGAGATTCGACAGGCTAGGCCATCCGATGCGGTGGCCGTGGCTGGCGCCCACGACGAAGCCTGGCGCGCCGCCTATCAGGGCATCATCCCCGGCACAGAACTCGACAAGCTCATCAACCGGCGCGGCAGCGACTGGTGGGAAAGCGCGATCCGCAAAGGCAGCCGCGTCTCGCTCCTGCAATTTGGCGACACCGTTGCCGGCTATGCCAATTACGGACGCAATCGCGCGCGCAGCCTGCAATACGAAGGCGAGATCTACGAACTTTATCTCCGTCCCGAATTCCAGGGGGTGGGATTCGGCCGCCGCCTGTTCTCGGCGGCGCGCAAGGACCTGATCCATAGCGGCATGAAGAGCCTCGTGCTTTGGGCGCTGTCGGAAAACGATCCTGCGGTCGAGTTCTATCGTGCGCTGGGCGGCCGCGCCGTTGCGCGCTCGTCGGAACGCTTCGGCACGCGCGTGCTCGATAAGGTCGCGTTCGGCTGGAACGCCTAAAGCTGAGGCGCGGATAATCCGGCCGCGGTGCAAGCCGCCTTCAACGTATTCTCCAGCAGACACGCGATGGTCATTGGGCCGACGCCGCCGGGCACCGGCGTGATCGCGCCGGCATGCGCCTTGGCCTCATCGAACGCGACGTCGCCGACGAGGCGCGCCTTTCCGTCTTCGCTGAACACGCGATTGATGCCGATATCGATCACCGTGGCGCCCGGCTTGATCCAGTCGCCGCGCACGAGGCCGGCGCGGCCGATGGCGGTGAAGACGATGTCGCCGCGCCGGCACACCTGCGGCAGGTCGCGCGTCTGCGAATGAGCCACTGTCACCGTGGCGTGCTCGATCAAAAGGAGCTGCACCAGCGGCCGTCCGACGATATGCGAGCGGCCGATGACGACGGCTTCGAGGCCGGCGAGCGATCCGTGCACGTGACGTGCGAGGCGGATGCAGCCTTGCGGCGTGCATGGCACCATCGCCGGCAGGCCCGAGGCGAGACGTCCGACATTGACGATATGGAATCCGTCGACATCTTTGTCCGGGTCGATGGCTGTGATGACAGCCGCCGGGTCGATGGCCGGCGGCAGCGGAATCTGCACCAGGATGCCGTGCACCGCCGGATCGGCATTGAGTTTTTGAACGAGTGCGATCACTTCGTCCTGGCTGGCGGTTGCAGGCAGGCGATGATCGAAGGAGCGCATGCCGGCTTCCGCCGTCGCCTTCGTCTTGTTGCGGACATAGACTTCGCTCGCCGGGTCCTCGCCGACGAGCACGACGGCAAGGCCGGGGACGATGCCCTGCGCGGTCAACCGCCGGACTTCATCGCCGACTTTCGCCCGCAAATCCGCGGCGACGGCTTTTCCGTCGATCAGTTTTGCCGTCATTCAGCTTGTCCTGCCGTCTTGCCCGTCGTCTCGCCGGCTCGCGGTCGTCGCGGGCGGATGGGATCGTGCAGCCCGCGCCGCAACATTCAGTAGACGTAGGGATAGATGTAGAGGGTGATGATGTTCTGGATCAGGAAAATGATCAGGATGAGGATCACGGGTGAGATGTCGATCCCGCCCATGCTGGGCAGCAGGTTGCGGATCGGGCGCAGCACCGGCTCGGTGATGCGGAAAAGGAACTCGCCCACCATCGACACCGCCTGATTGCGCGGATTGACCACGTTGAAAGCGAGCAGCCACGACAGCACGGCCGCCAGGATCAGCAGCCAGACATACATTTGCAGCACAACCATAACGACGTTGAGGACAGCGCGCATATCGCCCGTTTCTAGAATGTGCGTCCGAAAAAGGCCGCCCGCGACTCGATTGGGGGCGCAAAGCGGCTGTCCGGCAGCATCAAGCTCTAAACCAGAATCGATCACGGTCATGATCCTGGCTGGTTCGATCCAGGGTCATCGTGATCTGGGTGGAATTGTCGGCGGCAACCTAACCGCTCGACCCGTCCGGAACAAGCGCCGTGGCCCTGCGCCGCCGCATCCTTGACAGTCTGCCGCGCCCTCCCGTAAATGGCGCGATCTCGCTAAATCCGCGCCGTAAGTGTTGCTCTGCGCGTCTTCGGCGGGGCCGTAGCTCAGCTGGGAGAGCGCCTCGTTCGCAATGAGGAGGTCAGGGGTTCGATCCCCCTCGGCTCCACCAAGTTTCTCAATCAAAACCTGCGCATCAGGTCCCATCGATAGATCAGGCCGGCAAGACGTGACCGGCGTAGCGCCGAGGGCGACACAAGACCGATGAGCGCTGAAGACAGCTCCCGTTTTTCGATCTTTGACTTTCGTCCCTTCACATATTTTTGGTTCGCGCGCGTTTTTGGCCAGATCGCGCTGCAGATGCAGACCGTGGCAGTCGGTTGGCAGGTCTATGATCTGACCAGCCGGCCGCTCGATCTCGGCTATGTCGGCCTGTCGCAATTTTTTGCCACTGTCGTCTTCATCCTCCTCGCCGGCCAGGCCGCCGACCGCTACGACCGGCGCAATGTCGTGTGCGTCTCCCAAATCGTCGTCGGTGCGGCCATGGCTGCGCTGATGGTCGGCACCGCCGGCGGGTTTCAGACGCGCGACCTCATTCTCGGCATCGTCTTCGTCATCGGCGCGGCGCGCGCCTTCGAACAACCCACACAGCAATCGCTGCTGCCGGCGCTGGTGCCGCCGCCGGTGCTGTCGCGCGCAGTGGCTGCCTCATCGGCCTCGAACCAGATTGCGACGATCATGGGTCCGGCGATCGGCGGCCTGCTCTATGCCGTGAGCCCGACGATGGTTTACGCGATCTGCGCGGGGCTTTACCTGCTCGCTTTCGTGCTGATGTCGCTTATCCGCATCGATCGGCCGCCGCCGCGCAAGGAACCGATGACGTTCGAGATCGTCTTCGCGGGCATCCATTTCATCCGGCGCAACCCGATCATCCTCGGCGCCATCACGCTCGATCTCTTCGCCGTGCTGTTTGGCGGCGCTACGGCGCTGCTGCCGGTTTTCGCCAAGGACATCTTCCACACCGATGCCTGGGGCCTCGGCCTGCTGCGGCTGTCGCCGGCCATCGGGGCACTGGCCATGTCGTTGGTGCTCGCGCGCATGCCGATGACGCGTAATGCTGGACGCATCATGTTCGCAGCCGTTGCCGCGTTCGGCCTGGCGACCATGGTCTTCGCGCTGTCGAAGAGTTTTGCGCTGAGCATGGTGGCGCTCGCGTTTCTCGGCGCCGCCGATCTGCTCAGCGTCGTCGTGCGCCAGACGCTGATCCAGTTGCGCACGCCCGACGCCATGCGCGGACGGGTCAGCGCGGTGAATTCGCTGTTCGTCGGCACGTCGAATCAGCTTGGCGAATTCGAATCAGGACTGACGGCGGCGCTGTGGGGAACGGTGCCGGCCGTTTTCATCGGCGGTCTCGGCACGTTGCTTGTCGTGCTCGTCTCGCTGAAGATTTTCCCGGCACTCGCCCGCGTCGATACGATGGAAAAGCCGGCAGAAGAAAAGTGAGTTCTTCCGCTTCTGTCGCCGTTCCATCCCCTTGCGATCAAGCCTTGGTTGGGGTCCGCGCGGTCAAGCGTTACCGGCGCGGCGGTGCATCTTCTGCCGGCTGCCGGTGAGCGACAGCACCGCTCCGCGTGGCAGCACGCGCACCATCAGCGTCGCCAGTTTGTTGCCGAACCCCGGCACCACCAGCCGCTTGCCATGCATCAAGCCGTCATAACCGGCCTTGGCGACGGCGCTTGCGGTCTGTTCGAGAAACGCCGGCCCGAGCTTGCCGGGCACGCCGGCGCGGGCCTGGAATTCCGTCGGCACCGGACCTGGACACAGCACGGTGACGCGCACGCCGCGCGCCTCCAGCTCGCGGTTGAGCGCCTCGCTGAACGAGAGCACGAACGCCTTGGTGGCGTAATACACCGCCATGCGCGGACCGGGGAGGAAGCCCGCCACCGACGCGACGTTGAGCAGCCCGCCTTTGTTGCGCGCGAGGCTGTCGGTAAAGCGCAGCGACAGGTCGGTGAGCAGCCGGACATTGAGATCGATCATGGCGAGCTGTTCGTCGCGCGACAGATCGGCGGCGAATCCCACCAGGCCGAAGCCGGCATTGTTGACGAGATAGCGCGGCTCGCATCCCGCAGTGGCGAGTTCGTTGGCAAGCGCTTGACCGGCATTCGGCGCGGCCAGATCGAGCGCGACGACCTCGACCGTCACGCCATGGGCGCTTGCGAGCGAATAGGCCAGTTCGGTCAATTTGTCCTTGCGGCGGGCGACGAGCACGAGGTCGTTGCCGCCTTGGGCGAACTGGCGCGCCAGTTCGGCGCCGATGCCCGCGGAAGCGCCGGTGATGACGGCGACCGGCCGCGCCGCGCTCACTCCTTGACGTCCGTCGGCGACATTGTCTCGACGACCCGCTGGCGCAGCGCGATACGCGCTTCGGAAGGAACACCGAGGAGATCGGCGGCGCGCCAGATCAGGTTGTCCTCGAATTCGCTGACATGACCGTCCACATAGACGATCTGCCACATCATCTCGATCACGCGCTCGCGGCCGGGCTCGTCGAGCGAGCGCAGGAGCTGACTCGTGAAGTGATAGAGATCGACCGACTCGCTTTCGGCGGCGATCGCTTCCTCGAGCAATTTCTCGGTGGCGTCGTCGTCGAGATTGAAACGCTGCTGAACGAGATCGTGGACCTTCGCGAGTTCAGCTTTGGACATCGTTCCATCGATGGTGGCGACATGGATGAGCAGCGCCGCCGCCGCGAGACGGTAGTCATTGTCCTCGAAACCCTGCTTGTCGCCGTCGCTGAGTTCGGAAAAGAGCTTCTTGACCGCTTCGAACATGAAAAAAGTTACTCGATCAGGGGGTGACGACGGTGGCCTTGCGCTTGGGTAGGGTGATCACGGTGACGACGGCGAGAACCGAAGCCACGGCGGTCACATAGAACACCCATGCGGGGCTACCGTGATCCATCAGCGCGCCGAATACCAGCGGCGCGATGATGCCTGCGACGTTGAATCCCGTGGTGACGAAACCGAACACGCGGCCGAAGGCGCCGGGAGGGGTGGCCTCGCGCACGATCACGTCGCGCGACGGCATTATGACACCGCAAAAGAGTCCGGCGAGTGACATGGCGATGACGAGACCTACAGCGTCCAGGCGCCAGAGGGCGATGAATACCGTCACCGCGGAAAAGACAATCAGGCTGGCGCCGGCAAACAGGGCGTGGCGTTTGGTGCGCGCCGCAACGAAGCCGCCGACCAGAACGCCGAAAGCGGTGACGAAAAGATAGGCCGAAAGGCCGCTGTTGCCGACGGCGAGTGGCGTTGCGAACAGCGCGCCCAGCGCCACCACCGAATAGTTCTGGATGCCGGAATTGCTGAACGAGGACAGCACGTAGAACATGAAATTCTGCAGGATCACGGGCTGCATCAGGAAGCGCCAGTCGCTGGTAGCGACGGCGGCCGGCTCCGGCTTAACGGCCGCGCTCGCTTTCGCCGCTGCCGCCGCCGCAGGCCGTTCCCGCGTGGCGCCGGGAAGGACCAGCAGCGCGGCCGCCACAAGGCTGAGCAGCGCGGCAAAGAGAAAGGCGCCGTGCCAGCCGACGGCGGCCTGGATCAGCAGCACCGAGGCCGGCGCCGCCGCCCCGCCCATCATGCCGGAGAAGGTGTGCACGGCATAAGCCTGGCTCATGCGCGGGGCGGAGATGTCGTTCGACAGGATCGCGTAATCGGCGGGGTGATAGACCGTATTGGCGAGGCCGGCGACGGCGAACATGGCGAGAAACAGCCAGAACGAGGGAATAAGACCGATGACGGCAAACGCGACCGATGCGAGCAGGAGACCGCCGATCAGCAGCCGGCGCGGGCCGACGCGGTCGACCAGAAAACCGGCCGGCGTCTGAAACAGGGCCGTCACGATGTTGAAGAACGACAGCGCCAGACCGACTTCGGTAAAGCTCGCGCCGTACTCGTCGCGCACGAACAGGAACAGCGGCGGCAGCACGAGCTGGTGATAGTGGCTCACGAAATGCGCCGCGCTGACCGTGGCCATCTGCCAGAGGTCGTATCTGCGTTCGGCATCGGGAGAGAGGATTGTCGCCTGCGTCGTCGTCACGGAATCCTGCTGGAATAATGCCGGCGGTTGTCCGGCCGTGCGGATGTGCCGCACCGGCCCGGCAGTCTAATGACCCATAACCGAGCCGTTGCGGCCGGAGAAGATGCCTTTGCGCCTTTCCGCCATGCACGACCGTGTCGGCGCACGATCACGAATGCGCGAGATGTCGGGGCGGGAACCGTGAAAAGTCTCGATCCGACATTTTTCGTCTCCCGCTGACCAGACGCCGACCAGATTCGGAGGTTTCCCGGAATTCCGTGAATAAAATGTCAGGAACCAGCGTGGTGTGACGGCGTTGGCTGCCAGGGCTTCAGGGAGCAGCACGTCGTTACCATGCTCCCGCGGGTCGATCGTCACTGCCAATATGGGAGGCCAGCATGTGGATGTCACTGTTCGGTATTGCTTCCGTCGCGGCACTCGGGCTCAGCGTTGCCGCCATTCTGCTGCAGAGATCGGCAGATACGGCGCATTACAGGTGAGAGCTCAAAACTCGAAAAACGAGCCGGGGATGAACAAGGCTTGAAATAGCACCAAGCAGACGTACCTAGGATGTGAGGTGACGCGGAGAAGGACGGCTTTCGGGCCGTCCTTCTTTGTTTTGCGTATGAGTTTTTTCGCGCGTACCGGCGCATGTCATTGCAAAGCGGTTGGCAGGTGGGGTAACGGGCATGACTCGTATCCGCTTTTCGGCCATCATCGGCTGAACACTCCGGTCCTGCATGCTCCAATCCCTGATGACGTCGCGGCGCTTCGCGCCCTTGTTCTGGTGCCAGTTCTTCTCGGCATTCAGCGACAATTTTCTCAAAAACGCGCTCGTGTTCCTGCTGCTCTTCCATCTTGGGGGGCCGGACGCCGAAGTGCTGATCACGCTTGCCGGCGCGATCTTCATCGCCCCCTATTTCTTTCTCTCCGCGCTCGGCGGCGAGATGGCCGACCGCTTCGATAAGGCGAGGGTCGCGCGCTATCTGAAATTCGCCGAGATCGGCATCGCCTTCGTCGCGGTCGCGGGCTTTGCATTGCACTCGATCCCGATCCTGTTCGTCGCCCTGTTCCTGTTCGGCGTCATCGGCGCACTGTTCGGCCCGATCAAATACGGCATCCTGCCCGATCATCTCGTCCACGCCGAATTGCCGGCCGGCAATGCGCTGATCGAAGGCGCGACCTTCATGGCGATCCTGCTCGGCACCATCGCCGGCGGATTGGCGAGCAAGGGCGGCGGCAATCCAGTCTACCTGTCGCTGTTGATGATCTTTTTCTCGATCCTGTGCTGGTTGAGCAGTCTCTACATTCCGCAAACCGGACAGGCTGCGCCCGACCTGCCGGTGCGCGCCAATATCGCCGCCTCGACCAGCGCGCTGATGCGCCATGTGTGGAGCGACGCGCGTTTGCGCTGGGGCACGCTGATCACAAGCTGGTTCTGGCTCGTCGGCGTGATCGTGATGGCGCTGCTGCCGCCGCTGATCAAAAGCGTGCTCGGCGGCAGCGAGGAGGTCGTCACCGCCTATCTCGCCGCATTTTCCATCGCAGTCGGCATCGGCTCTGCGCTCGCGGCGGTGCTTGCGGCCGGGCGCATCGTGCTGTGGCCTACGGTGCTCGGCGGAATCGTATTGGGCCTCGCCGCGCTCGATCTCGGCTGGCAGACGTTCGGCGTCGCTGCTAACGGCACCGCCAATGTGGCGCAGGTGTTTTCGTCGTCGACGGGACTGCGCGCGCTGTTCGATCTCGTCGGCATCGCCATCGGCGGGGGCCTCTTCATCGTGCCGTCCTTCGCGGCGGTGCAGGCCTGGGCTGGCGCCGACCGTCGCGCCCGCGTCGTTGCCGCCGTCAATGTGCTCAACGCCGCCTTCATGGCGGTCGGGGCGGTTGCCGTCGCGTTGATCCAGAAGGCAGGCGCGGGCCCGTCGGTCCTGTTTTTTGGCTTGGGTATCGCCAATCTCGTCGTGACGTTCGTAATCGCCGCGACCATTCCCGGCGGCGTGCGAAAGCTGTTCGCCGTTGCCGATCGCGTGGAGCAACCCGGCCCCGTCGCTGCTGCACCCGCGCCCGCTGTCGTCGCGCCGGTGCTGGAAATGCCAGACGGCCGCAAGGTCACGGATGAATTCCCATTGAGCGAATCATCGCAAGCGATCCTCGCGATGTCCTATCCAAAATTCTCCGACGCCGAGATGGCGCGGCGGCGCGCCGCAATCGAAGATCTGATGCGCGAGAGCGAAGCCGATCATCTCGTCTTCTGCGGCGCCAATCGTTTCGGTTCGAGCGTACCATGGCTGACGCAATGGCCGGTGACCACGGAAGCGGTTGGCGTGTTGACGCCGGGCGAGCGCGACGCGCTGTTCGTGCAATACGTCAACCACGCGCCGCTCGCGCGCGAACTGGCGCGCGAAGCCGATGTCGCGTGGGGTGGCGAATCATCGATCGCCGCGGCCATCGCCGTGTTGGAGAAACGTGGCGCGCAGGCCGAGCGCATCGCCGTCGTCGGCCCCCTCAGTCTCGATCAGCATACGGCGCTGTCGGCACGTTTCGGCAAGCTCAAGAATCTGTCGCGCCGCTACACGGCGTTGCGGCAGATCAAATCGGCGGAGGAGCTTGACTGGCTGCGTCTGGCCGCGACTTTCACTGATCGCGGCATGGCCGGATTTCGCGATGCGCTCGTTCCCGGGATCACGGAACGCGCGCTTGGCGATCGCATCGAGCGAAGCTATACGTCTGACGGCGCAACCAACTGGATCCATTACATCGGGACGACGCCGATGGAAAATCCGACCGTGCCGGTGCCGCGCCAGTTTCCCTCGACCCGCGCGCTCGCTTCCGGCGACGTTGCCTTCGCGGAAATCAGCGCAGATTTCTGGGGCTATACGGGCCAGGTGCTGCGCAGTTTTGCGGTCGGGCGCGAGCCGAATGAGCTCTACCGTGACCTGCATGTGACGGCGGATGCCGCCTTCGACGCCATTGCCGCCGTGCTGCGCGATGGTGCGACGCCGGTGCAGGTGATTGAGGCCGCCGGCGTGATCGAAGACAACGGCTTCACCATCATCGACGACCTGCTGCACGGTTACGGCGGCGGCTATCTTCCGCCGGTGCTCGGCTCAAAGAGCCGGCCGGCCGGGCCGGTGACCGACGCGCCGTTCCGCGCCGGCATGACGGTGGTGATCCAGCCCAACGTGGTGACGCGCGATGGCAAAGCCGGCGTGCAGACCGGTGAAATGGTGCTGATCACGCAGACCGGCATCGAGCGGCTGCATGCGTTTCCGCGCGGATTTGCGACAGTCTAGGACTTCGCCCGATTCCCTTACTGTCATGCCCGCCAACGGGTCCGGCCAAGGCCGGCCCGATGATAACTCCAGCGGGCATCCAGCTCTATTGTGTTTGTGCGAATTTCAAAAGAAAAGCGCTGGGTCCCCGCTTCCGCGCGGACGACAAACATCAGGTTCCAGATTCGCTAGATCGGGGCTTTCGCCGAAAACCGGTTCCCACCCTCGATCAAGTCGAGGGCAGGCTTTTTCGGGATCATGCTCGCAACTGCTCCGCCATCCAGTCGGCGGACTGCAAGCGCCAGCGATAGCCGCGATTGTTGGCGACATGGTTGCCGTCGTCGAGCACCAGCAATTCCACCGGTCCTTTAACCTCGCGCGCCAGCCGCTCGGCATCCTGCCACGGCACCACGCGGTCGAGCTTTCCGGTGACGAGGAACAGCGGACAGGTGATCTGTGACGTGACGCCGGCAAGCGACAGTGTCGAGGCATGACGCTGGGCCTCGGCATCGGTCGCGCATTTGCTGCGCACGCGGAAGGTGTTGCGTGTGAGTTCGGGCAGCGTCGGCCATGCCGCGCCGAAATCATAAGGGCCAGACAGCGCGATGCAGGCCTTTATCCGCGGCTCAAAAGCGACCGAGCGCGGCGCATAATAGCCGCCAAGGCTGACGCCCCACAGCCCGATGCGCGACGGGTCGAGATCGTCGCGCGTCCCGATGAAATCGACGACGGCGCGCGTCGCCGTCTCGTAATTGCCGCGGATAGCAAAGTCGTATTCGGCTTCGCCCTGGCCGGGGCCGTCGAAGACGAGAATGGCAATGCCGCGCGCCAGGAACGGCGCTTCATAGGCTTCAGTTTCCTCCTTGCAGGAATCAAGCCCACAAATCATCGCCATCACCGGCGGCCGCGCCACGCCGGGCGGCTTGCGCAAAATGCCGGACAGGGTCTTGCCCTCAAAGGGGATCGCCACGCGCTCGCCCGGCGGCGTCAGGAACGGCAGCGCATCGCGGCGGCAGGCGACGGCCTTTGCATGCGTGGCTTTCATGCGCGGCAGGTCATGCACGAACAAAAATTTTCCGAAATGATAATAGACACCGGCGCGTTGCAGATGATCGCCGGCGCTAAGAGTCTTGCCGCGCGCGAGGGCGTCGCGCCCCATGTCTTCATGCACGGCCGCGCGCGCCGACCAGGCGTCGCACCATTCGTCCCACGATGTGATCGATGCGGTGACTTCCTCGAAGTCGGTGAGCGCCACGCCATTGGAGACGAAGCGCGCCGCCCAATGGGTGATCGCGGCGGCGATGCGAGGATCTCTCTTCGCATCACCGCCAGAGTCGGCCTGAACAGTCGTCACTCGGCTTCTACTTCGTCTTGGCTATAAGCTTGATCGCGTCCTGATAGATCGACGGATCGATGATTTGCTCGACCTTGGGCGGCGTATTTCCCTTTTTGATGCCGCCTACGGCGACCTGGGTTTTGATCTCGGCCTCGATATTGGCCGCGGTCAGGCCGGCACCGTCCTTGGGCCAGAACTCCATTGCGAGATAGTTTTTCAGCGCGTCCTTGGCCTCGGCATGGGTGCGGCCGGTGACTTTGGCGATGTCGGCAACGCGGTCGGCGTTCTTCGGATCGCGCATGTAGCGTTCGGCATCGACCATTGCGGCAACGATACGCACCGCTTTGTCGCGCTCTTTTGCGAGCTTATCTTTAAGCATGATCAGAATGTCGTAATGACTGACCTTCTTCGTATCCTTGAGTCGCGTTACGATGGTCAGCGGCTTCTTGAGCTGGCCCTGAATGACCGACAGGTCGTCGAGATGCAGAACGCCGACTTTAATTTGGCCGGCAATCATCGCCGCGCCGGTATTGGATCCAAGCGGCACCTGCTGCAGGTCCGTTAATTTTATGTGGCAGGGCGCCGTCATCTGGCGCAATGCCACCGAGCGCGCGCCCCCAGGCGTATCGACGCCGATAGACTTTCCCTTGAGGTCCTCACAGCTCTTGATTGACGGATCGGTCGAGGCGATTAGCCAGTCGGGATGTTCGAGGCCGTAAATGCCGACAAGCGGAACCTTACTATTGCCGATGATATTCACGACCGGCGGGGTCGGTGACATCGACAGGTCGATGTCACCGCTGGCCACCGCGCGGGCGGCCGCGGTGCCGGAGTCGAACTGACGCAGCGTGACGTCCACGCCGTATTTTTTGAAGAAACCGGCGTCCTGCGCGACGTATTCCTGCACGCTGAGAAAGACCGGGGGAACGCCGGGAAGGCCGAAAACGACGCTTTGCGCGTTCGCGGGCTGCGTCACGACAAACGGTGCGGCACAAATCGTTGCAATTGCGAGCAGATCTCTGAGTCGTTTGATGAGCATGTCAGTTCCTTTCGTCGCGGCGATACCAGGGAAGATAACGTCTCGTTCCGGCAGCCACCAAGAGCTCGAAGCCGAGGCCAAAGGCCGCAAGCAGCAGGACGCCGACGAAAGCTTCGTTGTGATGGAAGGTGCGGGAATTGTAGAGGATGAAGTAGCCGATGCCGCCGATGGCGGTGAAGAATTCAGCGACCACGGCGCCGATCAGCGAGCGGCCGGCGGCAAGCCGCAATCCGGCAAGGAAATACGGCGTCGATGACGGCAGCACGATGTCGATCATCATGCGCAGCCGTCCGGAGCGGTAGGAGCTTGCGACTTCAAGATAGTCCTTCGACACCGCCTTGGCGCCGTCCGCGACATTGATGATGATCGAGAACAGCGAGGCGAAGACGATGGTGGCGAGCCGGGCATTGCTGGTGTAGCCGAACCACAGGCTCATCAGCGGCAGCACCACGATCATCGGCACGGCATAGAAGCCGTTGATATAGTGGCGCAGGAAACGCTCGGCGAAAAGACTGCGGCCCATCGCCAATCCGATGACGGTGCCGAGTACGATGGCGATCACGAGTCCCTCGGCGCAGGCGGTCAAAGTTTGCGCTGCTGCCTTGAGGAAGGCGGGATCGGATAGCACTTTGGGGATGGCCTGGATCACGCCGGTCGGCTTTGCGACATAGGCGGGCGCAAACGCGCGCACCACGCCTTCCCACAACAGCAGGATGATGACGCCGGCCGCGATGCGTTTTGCAGCGTCGCTCGTCCAGAACGAGCGCGTCTGTTCCGGGGCCGCGTGAGAGTCGGTGGCGGAAAGACTGGTCATGGACTAATTCCGCCAGCGCGCGAAATGATTTTCGATTTTCGTGCCGATGCGCATCAGTCCGACGCCGATGAGACCGATGAGCAGGATGCTGGCAAAAACGCCGGCGGTGTCGAAATTCTGCGACGCCGTCATGATGACCTGTCCGATCCCGGTGGAACTGAGAAAGAATTCGGCCGCCACCATGCCGACGAGCGCGCGCCCGATTGCCTGGCGGATGCCGGTCATGGTGAAGGGCAGCGTGTAGGGGATGAGCACGTCGCGCCACAACGCCCATTCCGATGAACGATAGGAGCGGGCGACTTCGATCAGTTCCGGCTTGATGCTGCGCGCGCCCTCGACGGTGTTGTAGAGCACCGAAAAGACGGCGAAGAGGAAGACGACCAGCACTTTTGGTGCAAAGCCGAAGCCCATCATCGACAGGATGAAGGGGATGAGTGCCACCATCGGTGTCGCATAGATGATCATGATGTAGGGCTCGATCGCGACGCGCAGGCCGCGCATGCGCGCGAGCAGCATTCCCGCCGGCATGCCGACCAGGATCGCGAGCGTCAGTCCGGTCACGAACAGGATCGCGGAATCGAGCAGTTGCCCGAGCAGAGCCCCGTCGTGAAACAGCTCCCAGAGGCGTTCAAGCGTCGCCGAGAACGGGACCAGGAAGGCGGCGTTGCTATAATGTCCCGCGACTTCCCAGATCAGAATTCCCACAGCGATGCTGATGAGAAAGGGCGCCGTGCGTTGGACCGTGCCGTACAAAATGCCCTGCCTTTGCTCTCGCTTCGCCGCCCGGTCGCTCGTTTTTGTGCGCGGTGCTATTTCTTCGCCGCGGCTGCTGCGTCCTTCCAGACGCTCTTGTCGACGAGCCGGTCATAGGTCACGGGCGTTTTGCCGGCCATGATGCCGCCGATGCGCTGCTGCACCTTGATCACGGATTCGAGTTTCGATTTGTCGAGGCCATCGTCGCCGATCGCCCAGAAATCGAGGTCGAGATATTTCTGCAGCGAAGCTTTTGATTCCGCCTTGGTGCGGCCGATCGGCTTGGCGACGTCGGCGATGTGATCCGCGTTTTTCGGGTCCTTCATGTAATCGGCCGCCATGATCAGACCGGCGACGAATTTCACATAGGTGTCGCGATTCTTCGCAAGCTTGCCCCGCTGAACGACATAAAGCAGGTAATGGCTGTCGGGGTTGGTCTTCTTCATGGTCGTGATCACCGTCACCGGCTTGCCTTGCGCCTCGACGACGGGAATGTCGTCAAGATGCAGCACGCCGAAGGTCAGGCTGCCGCCGATCATGGCTTTGTCGACATTGGTGCCAAGGCCGACCTGCTGCAGTTCCTCCATCTTTGGTCCCTTGCAGCCGACGAGCATGGAGCGCAGCGCGATCGAGCGCGCGCCCCCGGGCGTGTCGACGCCGACGGGCTGGCCCTTGAGATCGGCGCAGGAGGTTTTGCTCTTGTCGGTCGAGCCGATCAGCCAATCGGGATTCGGCATGCCGTAGATCGAAACGATATCGGCGTTGGCGTTGGAGATCTGGTTGACGATCAGCGGCGAGGGCGAGAGCGACACCTCGATATTGCCGGAGACCACCGCGCGCGCCGCCGCCGTGCCGGTGTCAAACGGCCGAACCTCGACATCGAGGCCCTGCTTTTTCCAAAAGCCCTGGTCCTGGGCGACATAGGCGATGACGGTGCCGAACACCGGCGGAATGCCGGGCAGACCGAACACGATTTTGTTCTGCGCGGCTGCGGGATACGCGGAGCCGGCGAAGAGCGCCGCGGCGGCGACAACCAACGATAGCGCGTGCCGGCAAACAGCAGACCGCATCATCCTACGCATGACATACCTCCCGATCTGGATTTATTATTGCCGCCATTCTGCACGGTTGCAGCGGCCGCGTCACGTCTCGAGATGAAACTCGGCCTGCCGCGCCTCGCTCATCAGCGTGCCCCAGACCTGCTCGCGCAGTTCGGCGAAGCGGGGCAGGCGCAGCGTGTCGCGGGTCCGCGGGTGCGGCAGATCGACGTCGATCACCTCGTGAACGTGGCTGGGCCGGCCCTTGAGCACGACCACGCGGTGGCCCATCAGCACGGCTTCCTCGATGGAATGGGTGACGAAGACCATGGTCGTGGGCTGTTCGCTCCAGATGCGCAGCAGTTCGAATTGCAGGATTTCGCGGGTCTGGGCATCGACGGCGGCGAACGGCTCGTCCATCAGCAGCACCCGTGGCCCGATGGCGAGCGCGCGGGCAAGCCCGCAGCGCTGCTGCATGCCGCCAGACATCTGGTAGGGATAAGCCTTCTCGAAACCGGCGAGGCCGACGAGTTCGATATAGCGCGGCACGCGTTCGGCGAGTGTCGCGGCGCTCGCTCCCGCCATGCGCAGACCGTAGGCGACATTGTCGTAGACGGTCTTCCACGGAAACAGCCCGAAATGCTGGAACACCATGGCCATCTTGTCGGGCGGTGTGGTGACCCGCGCGCCATCGAGTTCGATCGTGCCCTCGGCCGGAATCAGGCCGTCGATGCAGCGCAGGAGCGTCGTCTTGCCGCAGCCCGACGGGCCGACGAGTGCCACGATCTCGCGGTCATGGACCTCGAGATCGATGCCGTCGAAAACGGTGAGCGGACCGTATTTCTTGGTCAGGTTGCGGACCACGATATGGCCGCCGCGCGGGGCGCCGTCGGCGCCGCCTTGCGGGTTTTTGGCCTCCGTGAAGGAGGCCGACGCGGCGGATGGCGACTTCGCCGGCTGGGCCTGAGCCATGGTCATTCCCTGATCCACCTATTCCGCGGCGCTCTTGGCCGCAGCATTCGGGGTCGTGGGCGCTGATTTCGCCCAATAGTCGGCGGCGGACTTGCTGCGGCGCAGCGCCTCGGCATCCTCGAAGCCGGGCGCCATCGACGCCGTCGTTCCTTCCAGGATCACATGGTGCTCGATGCTCAGCGTGCGCAGCCAGCGCTGCTGGCCCATGGTCAGGGCGACGAAATAGCCGATCTCGACCAGTTCCGGCTCACTGAAATGCTTGTGCAGGCGCGCCCAGAAGGCGTCGTCCACGGGCAGGTCCCATGTGATCGCCTCGGCATAGGACAAGGCGGCTTTCTGGGTGTCATTGAGGCGGGTCGACTTTTCGAAATTGATCAGGTCGGCATAGTCGTCCTCGACGAGGCCCTCGCGCGCGCCCTTCATCGACCGCTGGTTGCCGCAATATTCGCATTTGACCGAGCGGGACACGTAGACGCGGCACAACTCCTTGATGCCGTGGTCGGCCACACCTTCCTTGAAGACGGTGCGCCAGCTATCGGCGAAGGACCAGAACACGGCGGGGACATGTGCGCGTACGGCCTGGCTTTCGGGACGCGGCGTGCCCTCCGTCGCGCAGCGCTCGAATTCGGCGAGCATGCGCGGATCGGAGATCGTAGCGGGATCGACGTAACTGATGCGTGGTTTGTCCATGGTGTTCCTCTGCCTGTCATGATCGATGGAAGACAAACGCCGGATTGCGACCGACTTGGCGGCAGACATAGCGAAATTTATTGCCCGCGCCTAGACGGTTCCGGGTTGCTTCGGGATCACAACAAAAAAGGACATCCGCGAGGATGCCCTTGAATGTGTTTTGCATGGATTGGTCGCTCAGGAACCGGGCGCTGCCTCGATCTGGTCGAACCAGTCAAACCCCATCTCCTTGATGATGCGATTGCTGATCACGATCAGCCGGGCTTCCTGGTCCTTGCTGGCATTGAAATGCTGATGGGTGACGAACGGCGGCACGTAGATGAAATCCCCGCGCGTCCATTCGAATTTCTTGGGCTCGTCGTTCCATTTCCATTCGAATTCCTCGAGGCATTCGAATTTGAAATCCCAGTGCAGATCGTAGCCCGAACCTTCGGCGACAAAAATCACCTCTTCCCACATATGCCGGTGCTTGCCCGAAGATTCGCCGCCCTTGAGGAACTGCATGTAAGCTTCGATGCAGCACTCAGGCGTCTTCATGTTGTTGTGAATGAGATGCTTGATCAGGCCGTCCGCCGATTTCTCGAACGGCATCTCTTCCGCCTTCACGACATTCGGGCGCGTCTCATATTCCTTGCGGAATGAAACGGACTTGGCGATGTCTTCCGCGCGCCAGTTGGCGGTCTTCTCGCCCACATGGGCGAAATCACGTTCATCGAGAGCTTTTGCCATTGTTGTTACGTCCTCTCGCTTCGGGGCATGATCCCGAAAAATGGATGCCGGTTTTCGGAAAAGATCATGCCCATACAAAAGAATGATCGACGGCTTTGATTCAGCGAAGCTGGATCAAAGTCTAGATATCGGTCGGCGGCTGGAAATTTTCATTGCCCGGCGCCGGTGTCGTCGGCGGGTAGGACACGATTTTCTGGAACACCAGGTTCATGAAGTGGAAGAGCGGCTTTGCCTTGAACACCAGCAGCAGCGCTTCGTGGTTGGGGTCGTCATTGAAATGCTGATGCACGCAGCCGTTTTCGACGATCATCACGTCGCCGGCCTTCCATGGAATATGCTTGCCGTCATGCACGTCGTGGCCGCGCCCCTTGATGACATAGAAGACGGCCGAGTTGAGGTGGCCATGCTTCTGGCCATAGGACCCGGGCGCATAGACCTCGACATGAGTTTCGATCGACTGCGCGACATTGGCGTGGGCCGGGCTGATGATGTGCTTGCCGAAGAGTTCCGGCCCGCCCTTCCACGGCGTCTTGCGCGAGGAGTAAATGCGCGGCTCCTCCATCAGCGACTTGTACATGTCGCTATAGGTGCCGGCGAGTTCGCGCACGAAGACACGTTTCTTTGACCAGCGGTCCCATTTCTCGGCGCCCGGAAGCGGCGCATCCTCGGGCGGCAGGTTGTGACCTGTCGCGGGTGTTTTGTCGTAAAGCCCTGTCATGGCGGTAACCTCCGTCGCGTGGCGCGTTGGCCGAAGGGGCAACCTCCGGTGCGCACGAAATCGGCCACTTCATGCCACCGGTAGCGGTCCATGGCAAATGGATCACAATGCATCGTTGCGTGACGGGGATCGCCTTTTTGCATGAGCATACGGAAGGGGCGGACGCCGAGATCCCGCTATGCGCGCGGCGTCTCACTCGTGAAAGCGGCAGCCAAAACCGTGTCGTTTTATTCCCGGCGAGTGGCTAGTCCTTTAGATATCTTGACGGTTAAAAGCGGATTTTTACGCTTGGCGTGCGGGCTGGGTCTCACACCTCCATGGAGGCTAGTCATGCAAAGAATCACGATAGCGATAATCGCGGTCCTGCTCGTTGCGGCGGTGAGCCCGGCAACGGGGGCACCCCTGCGCACACGAGATGCCTTACGAAATCAGGCCATGGTTCCTCCTGCCACCTTTGACCAGTGCCGCACGCTCTCCGCTCAACGCGGCGACCGGCTCTGGTCGTCCAGGAAGGCCTATGTGTCGTTCATGGATCAATGCATGAATGGTACGATCCGTTGATGCATGGATTGTTGAGCCTCTTTATAAAAAAAGCCCCGGCCGTGAGGCCGGGGCTTCCGTTTTGATCGGCTGGTTGCCGAAGGTCAGACGTAGATGACTTCCACGATCTCGTACGAAGACGGATCGACGATAATGATCTCGTCGCTCACCAGGAAGAATTTAAAGCCGCGATAGCGCGGATAGATCGTCACGATCTCCGGCGTCACCGTATAGAAGTGAACGGTCTTGGGAACGCGGGTGCCTACCGAGATCGAGAAGTTGACGTTCTTCGCACGCTCATACTTGCTCGACTTGATGACGGTGGTGCGCAGCTTCGTCTTCTGCTCGGTGGTGATCGTCGTTTTCGAACCGCCTTGCTTTTCAGCCGCGCGGTCGCCAGCCTTGCCGCCGGCATCCTTGCCGGCGTCTTTGCTCATGCTGCCGGACTTGCCTTTTTCTTCAGCATTACGCGAGCCGGATTTCGAGTCCTTGGTGTCGGACGCCTTGGTTCCGGACTTGGTGGAATCCTTTTCAGCCGCAGCCTTCGGATTTTTCGTGTCTGATTTGGTTTCCGAGGCCTTGGTGCCTGCCTTCGATCCAGACTCCTTGGACCCCTTCGACTCGGAGGCAGCGGTCGAAGGCTTGCTGCCGTTCTTTTCCGAAGCCCTGCCACCGCTCTTTTCGGAGGGCTTTGCAGCGGCAGGACGTTCGCCAGCCTTTTCACCACCCTTGGGTGCTGCTGATTCCGATGCCGCCGGCTGGTTGCCGCCGCCATGCTCGGCTCCGCCTGCAGCTCCGCCACCGGCGCCACCTTGGGCGAACGCCCCGGTCGAAAGCGCGGCCGCAGCGACGCCGATCAGCAATAGTTTCATTGAATGCATTTTCATCCTCAAACTCCTGTCACGCAAAATAACAGCGCTGCCCGATAACGCAGCGCGTTCAAACAGGTTCAGTCAGTTTCATGTGTCTGGGGCGAATTCACGCAGCCCAAGATCCTGCGTAATCTGCATGCGGTTCATCGCACACGAATGCCGTCGGGCCGCGACGGTTCGGTTCGGCCCACGGCCGGCCGGCCACGCCGTCATGCGAAATGCGCCGTTCTGAAATCCGATTTTGTGCAGCGCGGCATCTCGCGTCGAAAGCGCCCCATTAGAATACCGAAATGCTCATTGCTTCAGCCATTTACCGCGCTGCACGCAGAGAGATGGACAGGTATTAATCTGCTGATCACTTTGCGGCAATCCGTCGCACCCCATGTGTCGTCCGTGTTCGTTTCGAACCCACTTTCAAGAAAGAGGACAATCATGCGCACATTCACAACGGCGCTTCTTTCCGCTGCTCTCGTCTCGGCCGCCGCCATCACAGCGAGCGCACCCGCCTCCGCCCGGCAGGTTTCGGACTATTCGCGGGCGGCGATGACGGCACAGGATCAGGCTTATCCCTCGGTCGCGCGCTTCGATGCCTGCCGTGATCTTGCCGTGCAGCGCGGCGACTCGCGGCTGGAGTCCCGGCATGAATACGAGGCGTTCATGGATCAATGCGAAGCGGGCCAGATCCGATAAGGCATCGCGTTCGGCATCCAGCGCGGACATCCATCGCGTATGACACAGTCACCGGCGTAACTTTTGTTACGCCGGCTTTTTTTGTTGCGCGACGATTTTTCGATGCTACGCGCGCGAACTGAGCGAAGATCCAGCGTCAGGGCTCGATGAAAACCTTGCCGTCCTCGACCGTGGTCTTGTAGGTCCGGATCGGAATCATGCAGGGCGGTGCAACGACTTCACCGGTCTTGATGTTGAAGGCGCCGTTATGGAAATCGCACTCGATCACGTCACCGTCGACATAGCCCTCCGACAGCGATCCCGGACCGTGGGTGCAGGCGTCGTCGATGACATAGAACTGGCCTTCGATATTGAAGACGGCGACAGCCAGGTCGTCTTTCTCGACCTTGAGAGCGGTGCCGATTTCGACATCGTCGGTGCTGCAGAGTTCGATTTTATCAGAGCTGGTCATGGTGTCGGAGCTACTCAAGGGCGGCCGGACGTCGCGCGATCGGCGGGTGAACGGGAAGGTGGATCGAGTTGTAAGTTGACGCGAGGGTCGAGAAAAGGTACAAAATGGAACGTCGTTCCATATAGAAGAACGATGGACCCATGGTGTCTCATAGCTTCATTCGTGGGTCAATCCTAAGCTTCTTCGAGGCCAAAATTCAAATCGGAACGCGCGCCCTTATCTTCGCATTGAGAAAGGGAGAGCGGTCGACGGAGTGTTCGCCATGCTGCGCAAAGAACAGAACGACTACCTGACGCAAACCGGCCCTGGAACGCCCATGGGCAATATGTTTCGCGCCTATTGGATGCCGGCGCTGCTCGCCAAAGAGCTGCCGGAAAACGAATGCCCGCCGGTGCGTGTGAAGATCTTGTCCGAACGGCTGCTGGCGTTTCGCGATACCGATGGCCGCTACGGCCTGATCGACGAATTCTGCGCCCATCGCGGCGTCTCGTTGTGGTTCGGCCGTAACGAACATTCCGGACTGCGCTGCCCCTATCACGGCTGGAAATACGACGTCACCGGTCAATGCATCGACGTGCCGTCGGAGCCGGCCGAGAGCGGCTTCTGCAACAAGGTCAAGCTCAAGAGCTATCCGCTGATCGAGAAAGGCGGCGTGCTGTGGACCTATATGGGCCCTGCCGACAAGCAGCCGCCGGAGCCGGAGTGGGAGTTCGCCAGCGTGCCGGCCGACCAGACCTACACATCGAAGCGCTGGCAGGAAAGCAATTGGCTGCAGGCGATGGAAGGCGGCATCGATTCCAGCCATGTGTCGTTTCTGCACAGCGGCGCGCTGGAAAGCGATCCGCTGTTCAAGGGCGCCAAGGGCAACGAATACAATCTCAACGACCTCAAGCCGCATTTCGAGGTCGTCGAGAACGACGGCGGCCTGTTGATTGGCGCGCGCCGCAATGCCGAGGACGGCAAGTATTACTGGCGCATCACCCAATGGGTGATGCCGGCCTTCACCATGATTCCTCCGCGCGGCGACCACCCTGTTCATGGTCACTTCTGGGTGCCGATCGACGATGAGAATTGCTGGGCCTGGAGTTTCGATTACAAGCCGAACCGCAAGCTGAGTACAACCGAGCGCGCAGCGCTGGAGCGTGGCGAGGGTATTCACTCGCCGGTCGACGAGAATTTTTATCCCGTCTCCAACAAGGGCAACGATTATCTCATGGATCGCGGCGCGCAAAAACGCGGCGAGACCTATAGCGGCGTGCATGGCTTCGCGGCGCAGGATTATTCCCTGCAGGAGAGCATGGGTCCGATCGTCGACCGCACCAAGGAAAACCTCGTCTCTACCGACAACGGTGTCATCATGGCGCGCCATCGGCTGATGCGGTCCTGCAAGGCCTTCAATGACAAAGGCACGCTGCCGCCCGGCGTCGATCCAGAACATCAAAAGGTGCGGTCTGCTTCTGTCGTGCTGCCGCCCGACCAGATGTTCAAGGAGGCGGCGAAGGACGCCCTCAAGACGAAACCCGGCGTCGCGCACGCATCGGTCTAGGACGCGAGTGACGAACCAAAGAAAAAGTCCGGCGCATTTCAGAAGCGCCGGACAGGAGTGGGAGCAAGACGATGGCGATGAGCGAAAGCGCGCGCATGGCGACGGCGGAAGAGGCGCGCTTCCGCATCAACGCACCAAACTCGAAGCCCCGCATCATCCGCATCGTCGCGCTCGATCAACCCGCCGAAGAGACTGTGCGGCGATTGTCGATGAGCGATTGGAAAAGTGCGTCCTTCTACAGCGCGGCCCGCTACAACAGCGAGGCCAAGGATATCGATAAAAACGGCTGGTTCTGCGCCATCTCCGGTGAGGCGCAGGATGCCGAGGCGGAAATCGCCAGTGCCGATCTCGTCGTCATGATCGGTTCGGTCGGTCAGCAAGAGGATGCTGCGCGCAAGCTCAGCGAAATCTGCCGCGCGCGGAATGTGATGACCACCGCTCTCGTCGTCGGCGATCAATCCAAGACGGATGCGGCGTTGTCGAAAACGCTGGCGCAGTTGCGGCCCTACGCGCTGATGCTGGTGATCGCCAGCGCCGAGGACTATGTCGAGGACATGCTGAGCGCTTTGCGGGCCTGAACGTTCCGGTTTGCCACTTTCGGGCTTCGGGCATCTGGATGCTGGAATCAAAGGACGGTCGATGCTGAGCATTCCGCAGTCCCGCACCGCCGCAGCCCAAGCCCGCTTTCGCATCGACGTGCCGAATTCGCGGCCCCGTGCCATCAAACTGGTTGCTCTCGACCCGGCCGGCGAGGCCATCGCCCGAACGCTCATGCGCGGTGAGTGGACGCGTACATCGTTCCATCTCGCGTCCGCCTATATCAGCGCGCGTCCCGCCAGTGCCTTCTCGGTTGCCGACTGGCTCGAGGATTTGCGCAGCCGGGTCCACTGCCTCGTCGACGAAATTGACACAGCCGACGTCGTCGTCATGGTCTCACGCGCCGGCGATGTCACCGATGCCGCCAGCATCATCGGTGAAGCCTGCCTGGCGCAAGGCGTCACCGCCACGGCGCTGGTGCTGCTTGATCCGCAAACGAACGATGCGCAGCTTGCCGAAGCCCTGTCGTCGCTGCGGCCGTTCGTGTCGATGCTGGTCGTGGCGCATGACGCAGACTGCGTCCGTTCCGTGCTCGACGCCTTTGGGGCTTGAAAAATTATCGCTGGCGTTGCGCGGAAACGCCCGGCCGATAGCCAAGCCGCTGCGAGACTTCGTCGGCGCTGGCAATGACATGGGGAATGAGCGCGGTGATCGCCTTGCGTGACAGCCGGGTGACCGGACCGCCAGTGCCGATCGCGGCGACAACGTCGCCGGCATCGTTGCGGATCGGCGCCGAGATCGATCGCATGCCGATCTCGCTTTCTTCATCCTCGACGGCGCAGCCGCGCTGGCGCACGTCGCGCAGCGTTTTGTGCAGCGCCGCCGCGTCGGTCACGGTCTGCGGCGTCAGCGCCGTCAGGCCTTTAGCGATCACCTTGGCTACGGTTTCCGCGGGCTGGAACGCCAAAATCGCCTGGCCCGCGGCGGTGCAGTAGGCTGGCCGCCGCACGCCGAGATCGGCGCGCAAATGAATGGCTTGCGTGCTTTCGAGATTGAAGATGAACATGATCTCGGTGCCGTCGAGGATGGCAAGCTGCACCGTCTCGTTGGTCTTTTCGCGCAAGGCGTAGAGAAAAGGCCGCGCCTCGTTGGAGACGGTCATCCGCCGGCGCACCAGTGCGCCGAGACGGAAGAGCCCGATCCCGAGGCGATATTTTTCGGTTTCGGCATCCTGTTCAAGAAGACCCTCGGCGACCAGGGTTGCGGCGAGCCGATGGACCGTACTTTTGGCGATGCCGAGTCGTCGCGACAGCATGGAAATGCCGAGTTCGGGCTGATCCTCCGAAAAGGTTTTGAGCAAAAGCACCGCTGTTCCGACCGACGATAGCCGTTTTTTGTCACTCTGCGCGCCGTCGCCGCGTGGTGCGGCCGCGGGTCTGTCGGTGGCGTTTTTGCCGGCAGCCGTGTTGCGATCCATCGTCCTGCGTCGATCCATCGTCCAGATTGCGTATTCGCGCCACAGCCAGCGCCCGGCGTCACGCGGTGTGGTCCAGCCTTTCCAGCGACCCTTGCAACGAGCCTCGCGGAAAGTCAGCGTGCCGCAATCTAGGTAGCCCGGCCTCAGCCTGTCGATCAAGTCTCGGATGGGCCGGTTTGCAAAGCGCTTCGATCAAATTGCGGCCGCCGGCGGACCACAATGTGCGGCAACGGCACTCGCCGCGGCCTGCCGTCAGCAGCCTGCAACGAGGCACCTTTAACTGCACCGGCGGAGGAACTGGTTCTGCCTCTCGTTCGTTGGATGGGCACCTGTGGAGGACACGTTATCATGGATCACAAGCCCTTTTCTTCCGAACCAAGCACGAGCGACGCGGCGCGCGCCGTGGGTGCCGACCTTGCCAACGCCCGCGACAAGATCGGGGACGCGGCAGCCGATGCCGGCAACTCGCTCTCCGATGACGTGAAGCAGCTTCAGTCCGATCTTTCGAGCATGAAGGACACCATCACCGGCTTCATGTCGGAGTTCAGCGGCCAAGCCTCGCGTACAGCCAAGAACGTCGGCAACACCGTGGCGTCGCATGCTCAAGCCCGCGCCAGTGATGTCATCGAAGCCGGTACGCAGGCGGCATCCGCAGCAACCCAACAAGTCAAGACCTTTGCTTCCGAAGTCGAAGCGATGGGACGATCCAACCCGCTCGGCGCCATGGCCGGCGCACTCCTTGTGGGTGTCGTGATCGGGCTTCTGGGACGAGGCCGTGGCTGAGGATGGATAAATTCCTCCGTCTCGTCGGCATCGACACGGCCGCGCTGACAGCGCGCCTCAGCACGCGCCTTGAGATTTACAAGGATCGTACGATCGAGGAGATCAAGTCGAACATCCTCAATCTCGTGATCACCATTGGCCTGTTTGCTGCAGGCGGGCTGATGCTGGTGCTGACGGTGGTGGTCGGCCTGATCGCGCTGTATCGTTTCGTAGCGGAGAGATACGGCGACATGGCTGGGCTTGGCGCGGTGGCGGGCTTGTTCTTCGTCATCGGCATCGCGCTCATCTTTGTCGGCCGCGGGATGAGCCGGAAGGCCCCGCCGGACGTTGCTGCGGCCGCTTCTGCGCAGCGCGCCGCCGAGCGCGAGGCGGCCATTGCTGCGGCAGCCGCGGTCGAGGCGCGTGAAGCCGCTGAACTGGCCCACGCGCAGCGCACGATCGCCGAAGGAAAAACCCAGCCGCGTCCCGCATCGGCCATGAGTTTTTCCGACGACCAATTTCATCAGCCGTTGACGTCGGTCATCGCCTCCTATTTCGGCGCGCCGGCCAAATCCGACCGTGCGCTCGACAAGATGTTAAATCAGGTGGCGGGAAAGGTGGCTGCGCGCAGCGAGGAAACCGTCGAGACGGCCGCGCATATCATGCGCACCGGCCCGCGCAGCGCTTTCTATGGCGTGCTGGCCGCGTCCGCCGTCCTCGGCTGGATGCTTTCACGTCAGTCCGACGGCAAGTAGTCCGGCGACACGTCGTAACGCGTCCCACGCGATGCGATCACGCGTTGACATGCCCCGGATCGCTTTTTGACGCATCCGGCTGAGCGGGAGCGACGGTCGCTGCCTGCCTGATCTGCCAGAAACGGAGCACGCGTTGCGCCGTCGTCTGCGACAGCTTCAAATATTCGGTTCGTGCCTGGCCCATATCGGAATCGGAATAGCCCAGATGCATGCACGGGCTACGCAGGATGGCCGCGACTGTATCCCATCCAAAGCCGACGGCCTTGCACGGAATGAGAAACGCTTCCCGTTGTTCGTTATAAAGGAGGCGCTCGATCACGTCGGTGCCGCACGCGCACAGACAGGACAGGCCGGCCACGACTGCGGCGCAATTGTTCTCGGCGAGAAATTCGATCAGCGTCGCTTCGTGAAGCTTTCCATCCTGATGCATCAAATGCACGCGATTGCGCGCGACGAGGTGGTGATTGTTAGGGTCGACCCTGGAGCCCTCGTCCTCCGAGATGGCGCTGATCACGCGCAAAATCTCCTCGCGATTCTCCGGCGAGGCTGTCGCAAGGAGCTTGTTGCGCACCGCGTCCGTTGCATGTTGCAGGAGCTGCCGCAGCAGCCGCAGCGGAAGGTCGAGGCGCAGGCCGACCTTCGCTCCCAGATCGTCATCGCGCGCGGACTTTTCGACCAGCGCATCAAATCCCGCGGCTGAAAAGCGCGCCCCCCGATTGTCGGCCAGCCGGTGAAAAACCTGGGAATCGCCGCGACGGATCAGGACATCGGTGACGTCAGGTTCGATGCGCGGGCGAGCGGAGATCGCAAGCAGGTGGGCCTGGCTCTTTGTTGTTGCGATCGTGATGAGATCGTTTCGCGTCAGGCACGTCGAACTTTCGAGGATCGGCCTTGCGATGTCGATTTCATCATGGCTGGCAAGATTGCGGACCGCGTTGAGCGGCGCTCTTTCTACAGGCGAAAGCCGTTCGCTCAATTCGACAAGGGCTCGTGATTCGATGCGCGCGATAAGGTGGCACAGGACATTGTCGAACACGGCGATCTGCTCGCCGTTGAAACGATCGGCGTCGCGCAGGAACAGATCGGTCACGGATCGAAGTGTCGAAAGGCGCGATTCCCGCGAGCCGTTGCGGACAGCCGTTTCAAGCTCATCGAGAATGGACTGAACGACAGTCATGGCATCCTGCCAAGCAATGAGCGCCACGGCACGACGTGGGCGTCCAGATTCGGCCCCTAGCGTCGAAGGCAGTGCCAAAATTCGCATCGGTAGATTTACATACATCGGATAATAAGTCGTTAAATGCCGTGCGCAGCGGCGGGGCCGCTCACCGATGGCTCAACGGCCTTTCCATGGCCCGCCGTCACGGCACGCAATACCTCTCCGTTCGATCGCTTCCATGCTTCAAATGCGTCGCGCGTTCATGTCCCGAAGACATTTGCGCGATGTGCGAATACGCCGCGGAAACCGTTCGCGGCCGTCATGCGTCATTGCGCTGGAAGCAGGCGGGACGCGGCCGGTGGCTGCCAATCTTGATTTCACATTCGTCACGAGAGGGAGAAAGAAAATGAAGAAGCTTTTGGCGGTTGCCGCACTGAGCCTCACGCTCGCGGGATGCCAGACCGCGCGCCAGGACGACGTGCTCGGCGGCTCGCTGCTCGGCGGCGGTGCCGGTGCGCTGATCGGTGGTGCGGCGACCGGCACGGCCGGCGGGGCCATCGCCGGCGGTCTGATCGGAGCGGCGGCAGGTGCCGTTATCGCTGACGCGTCGCACCCCGGCCGCTGTTATATCGTCACGCGCCGGGGCTACCGTCGCTATGTTCCCTGTCGTTGAGGCAGGGTTGACCCCTTTGCATCATTTGAGGCGCCTGCGGTCCACGCAGGCGTTTTTATGCGATAGTATGCGATGTCCGTGCTGCCGCGAAAGGCGATCGGCTCGACTTCTTGTTGCGAGGCGTGTCACGATCACTCACCCATAGGCAGGCTTTGATGGATCATCCACACTTCGACGCCGTCATCGTGGGGTCCGGGCCGGGCGGTGGGACCATGGCGTGGCGTCTTGCCCAGACCGGCAAGCGCATCCTGCTTCTCGAACGCGGCGACTATCTGCCGCGCGAACGCGACAACTGGGATAGTCAGGCCGTGTTCAACGACGCGCGCTACCAGGCGAAGGAAACCTGGTACAGCGCGGACGGAAAGGAATTCCATCCCGGCCTGCACTATTTCGTCGGCGGCAACAGCAAGGTTTATGGCGCCGTGCTGCTGCGCCTGCGTGAGCGCGACTTCCACGAGATCCGTCACATCGACGGCATTTCACCCGCCTGGCCGCTCGGCTACGACGCGTTCGAGCCGTATTATCAGGCAGCCGAAGAACTTTATCACGTGCACGGATTGCGCGGCGAAGACCCGACCGAGCCGCCCTCGACGAAGCCTTACGCCTATCCACCGGTGACGCATGAACCGCGTATCAAGGAGCTTTTTGACGGGCTCAAGCGCCAGGGCCATCATCCGTTCCATCTTCCCGTGGGCATCCTCCTCGACGAGCGCGATGGCAAGGCGTTGCCGCATTCGCCCTGCATCCGGTGCGACGCCTTCGACGGATATCCGTGCGCGACCAACGGAAAGGCCGATTCGCAAATCATCTGCGTCGATCCCGCGCTTGCGGCGCATCCGAACCTCACGTTGTGGACCGGCGCCTTTGTTGACAGGCTGACCACCGACGCCACAGGGGGCAGTGTGACCGGCGTCGAGGTTTTGCGCGACGGTGAACGGTTGACGGTCTCCGGCGACATCGTGGTCGTCGCCTGCGGCGCGCTCTCGTCAGCGCTTTTGATGCTGCGTTCCGCGAATGACGCGCATCCGAACGGGCTCGCCAATGCCTCGGGCCTCGTTGGCCGCAATTACATGCGCCACAACAATTCGACCGTGCTTGCGATTTCGCGCACCCCCAATCCGACCAAATTTCAGAAGACGCTCGGCCTCAACGATTTCTATTTCGGTGCCGACGACTGGGACTACCCGCTCGGCCATATCCAGATGGTCGGCAAGTCGGACGGCGTGCAGATCAAGGGCGAGGGTCTGCCGGCGATGCTGCAATGGTTTCCCGAAAAGCCGTTCGACTGGATCGCGCATCACTCGCTCGACTTCTGGCTGACGTCGGAAGATTTGCCGCTGCCGCAAAACCGCATCTATTACGACGGCGATCGCGTCATGCTCGATCTCGTCGAAACCAATGTGGAGGCGCACAAGCGCTTGCGCCGGAAGCTCGAAGGCCTGTGCGGATCGCTCGACATGCACTCGCATCTTTTCGACCGCAGCCTTTATCTCGGCAAGGATGTCCCGATCGGCGGCACCGCGCATCAGGCGGGCACCCTGCGATTCGGCACGGACCCCGCGACGTCGGTGCTCGACACCGATTGCAAGGCGCATGGCCTCGACAATCTCTATGTGACGGATGCGAGCTTTTTTCCCTCGATCGGTGCGGTCAATCCGACGCTCACCATCATCGCCAACGCGCTCCGCGTCGCCGATCATATCGTCGGCCGATTAGGATGATGCGCCAGTCTTGTGGTTTCCGCGGGCGTTCTTCATGAGGATATGTCTTGACAGCGTGTGTCCTGACGCATCAGACGAGACCGTATTGGCCCCACATCATGCCGCCGTCGACAACGATGTCCGTGCCTGTGATGAAGCGCGATTCCTCACTAGCGAGAAAGAGGGCGGCTTCGGCGACTTCTTCGGGACCGCCCGTCCGCGACAGGGCTTGGCGTGAGACGAACATGCGCGCCATCGCGCCGGCGATCATTTCCGCACGCGCCGGATCGACATCGAGACAGGATGTGTGGATCGCGGTGGCGATGAAACCCGGCGAAACGGAATTGACGCGGATCTTGTGCCGGCCCAATTCGACAGCCGCACAACGCGTCAGTTGCAGCAAAGCAGCCTTGGCGACGGAATAAGCCAGGTAAGGTGCGCCAACCCGCTTCCCGGCCACTGAACAGATGTTGATGACGCTTCCGCTGCCGGCGGTGCGCATGCAAGGCGCCGCTCGCGCCGTCATGAGCATGGGCGCGGAAAGGTGAACCGCGATGGACTCGTTGAGGTGCATCGCGGACGTCTTCTCAACGCCGCCGCGATGGCCGGGTCCTCCTGCATTATTCACCAGGATATCGATGTGTGGCGCAATCTCCAGCGCGCGCACGACGACACGCTCGGCGTGATCAGGATCAGCCGCATCGGCGGCGACAAAAATGCCGCCTGTCGCCTGCGCGACTTTGGCGCCCCGTTCCGCATTGCGGCCGGTGAACACGACGGTTGCGCCATGGCGGCGAAAGGCTTCGACAATCGTATGACCGATCCCGCTCGTGCCGCCGGTTACGATGGCGACCTTGCCTGCCAGTCTTTCGGTCATCGTTTGGTGTTCCGGATTATTGGAGATCGACGCACAGGATACTGGATCACACGTCTTGTAGCCGCGTTTCGCGCGTGCACAAGGCGCTCAAAATAAAGCGCCCGCGATGGCCTCGATCGCGAGCGCTTCATTTTCGAATCTTAAACCGGCAAATCCGGATCGCCTAGAAACGATAGTTCAGGCCGAGCGTAACGTTGGAAGCGTTTTCTCCGTACTTCTCGAGGCCGCCGCCGAAATCATAGGTCTTCTTCGGCGCGTTCGAGTACATGTAGCGCAGGTCAAGCGAGATATTGCGCGTGAACGCATACTCGACACCCGCGCCGACGACCGCGCCTGTGTAATGGTTGCTCGGCTCCAGGCCAGTCACGTCCGAACGAACCCGGACATCCGCAAAACCGACGCCGCCCATGACATAAGGCAACCAGTGGTCGAAGGCGAAGCCGAGGCGGCCCGCCACCACGGCGGCAAACCGCGGCCTGACATGGAAATCGAGGCCCGGACCGATGCTGATCGTCTCGCGCGGCCGCGTCAGCGGCACCCAGCCGAGGACGCCGAGAACAACGCGATTGCTGAACTCATAGTCATAGCCGGCCTGAACGCCGAAAAGGGCGCCACGCAGGTGGGGATCGACGGCGCACAGGCCGACGCACCCCGATTGCGTGATATCGCCATCATGATAGCCGCCGAAAACGCCCAGATAGAGCCCCGTCCAATTCATTTCCTGAATTGGCACAATGGCCGGCCCCCTTGCCTTGACCGGAAGATCGGCGGCCATGGCGCCGCCCATAAAACCCGCCAGCCCGATGGCCGCGCCGATGACGCGATGAAAACGCATTCCTCACCCCCACTTACTCTGCCGTGCTAAAATACCGTCAAATGATATAGCTTCATATCATTCAACAAGCAGAACGGGAGAGGAGTCCGTTACGCGCGCGCAAATTGTTGCAGGATGATGCATAAATATCACATGTGTGATCCGCGATGTATTTATTCGCACGTTCGGCCGGAGTTTCAGCCGCATCAATGGTCCCGATCAATCACCCGGGTGCGATTTCGAATTGCAGCACATGTCCATCGGGGTCGCGCAGCAGGACTGACGCCTGATTTGATGGCGTTGCTGTCGTTTGCATTACGATGCGATCGTGATGGCGATTGCGGATTGCCTGTAGCGCTCCAGCGTTTGTGACCGTGAACACCAGTCGGGTTGCGGCGATGTCGCCGGTCTGCGCCGGCGGCATCGTTCGATTGAAAGCGCCGCGGTAACACAGCAATTCCACATGCGGCGTCGGACCCTGCGGCAATGTCAGCGCCGTGACCTCGACCACGGGCTCCGGCACCGCGTCCAGGTTCTGTTGCTCAATACCGGTGTTGAGCGAACACGCTCCAACGGTCAATTCGAGTGCCGTGTAGAAGGCGACGCTCTTCTGCGTGTCCGTCACCGAGATCGCCGAATGGTCGATGCCGAGACAGGGATCGGATGATGTCGCAGACCGCCAAAGCGCCGGGCCGCTGCCTTGGGGAAATGCAATGAGTTCGAGCGGATGGCCTTCAGGATCGCGAAACTTGAACGCGGTCACGCCGCCCGAACGCTCGGGCAGGCGTTGCGGCCCGCCGGTCGAGATCGGCGTCCATCCCGTCACGTCATTCAGTCTTGCGACGGCGGCCTGCATGTCCGTGGTGACGATGGCGATGTGCTGGAACAGCGGACTCCAGCCGGGGACGTCGGCAGGGTAGGGCCGTGCAGCTGCTCCGACAGCGTTGAGATCGAGCCGGCTCGTCCCGAGCATGAGCGCCACGGTCCGGCCTGCCGGATCGTCTTGCGCCGATTGCGCGGGTTTGAAGCCAAGAGCCTTCGTGAAGAATTTTGCCAGCACGGCGGGAGCGGCGCTGTTCAGGCTGATGCGAGCGAGCCGTTCGATCTGCATTCGAGGTTCGGCCGGCATCACGGTGTCTGCGCGCCGCGGCGATTAAGGAAGATCGCGTAGAGCGTGTGCGAGCCGCCGATGAACAGACGGTTCTTGGCCGGTCCTCCGAAACAGAGGTTTGACACGCGATAGGGCACAAGAATCTTGCCAAGAAGAGCGCCGGACGGACTGATGCAATGCACGCCGTCCGCCGCACTCGACCAGATGTTGCCGTCTTCGTCGCAGCGCATGCCGTCGCAATAGCCGGGCGCGATCGTGTGAAAGACGTCCCCGCCGGACAGCGTCAGCCCATCCGGCGAGACATCGAACACGCGGATGAACTGCGCGGGATGCTCCTTTATCTGGTCGCCCGTCTCGGAGACATAAAGCCGCGTTTCATCGGGAGAAAAGGCCAGCCCGTTCGGCCCGGCGAAATCGGTCGCCATGGCGTGGATGTCGCCACTCGCGGGATCGAAGCGATACAGCGCTGGCGGCTGCTCCGATATTTGCCGCCCGCCCTCGTAATCGTTGGAGATGCCGTAGAGCGGGTCGGTGAACCAGATCGAGCCATCCGACTTGACGACGACATCATTGGGCGCGTTCAACCTCCGCCCGCCATGATGCGCGACGAGCCGCGTGACCGTGCCGTCATGTTCGGTACGATAAAGGCAGCGGCCGTGATGCGAACAGGCGATGAGCCGGCCTTCGCGGTCGCGCGTCTGCCCATTGGCGTAATCGGAAGGCGAGCGATAGACGGAAACGCCGCTGTCTTCGATCCAACGCATGGTGCAGTTGCGCGGCAAGTCCTGAAACAACAGGCAATCTGCATCGCCCATCCAGACAAGACCCTCGATCCAGCGGAAACCGGTTGCCAGTTGTTCGAGCGGTGCGTTTTCCAGCACGTAATTGGCGAAACGCCGGTCGATGATTTCGAATTGATCCATGATCAGCGAAACCGGCAGGGTGAAGCCGGGCGCGGTGCGCCATCGAATTGCACGATCATCAGCACGGCCGGCTCATCGCCGACGGTGCCGGAGCGGTGACCCTTTCGTCCCTCGACTTCGCGTGTGCCTTGATCTTCGCCGAAGGAGATGTCGCCGGGTCCCATCTCGACGCGCTGCCCGTCCATCGACTCGACGAACCAGCGCCCGGAGAGCGGGATGATCCATTGTGGCTTCGGGTTCTCGTGCCACTCTCCCGTCCAGCCAACGGGCAGGACAGTCACTAAAACTGTCGCGCCGTCATGCACCTTCTCACCCAGCCATTGCGGATCGGCCGGCGGCGCTATTGATTTGAGGTCGAATTCAGTCATGGCGCAGCGTGTCTGCCGGCTGATGCCGTCCTCGCCGGTCCACAAATGCCAATAGGGCACGCGCGGCTTTGCCATCTGGCTTTTTGTCTCGGGCTTTGTCTCTTCTTTGGTCTCACTCATGGTTCACTTCTGGATGTGCTCGGCGGGTATGCTGTAGGGATGCGTGGACACAAACGGATGGGCGAAGAATAACGACACAGTGTCGGCTTGCGTTCCAAAGACGATCAGCAGAAAGCCGCCCGCAAGCGCGAGATTTTTCCAAAAATCCCAGAACAGCGTGCGGCCCTTGCTGTCGCTCGAGGTCCAGAAATCGCCGGGTTTCCAAAACTGCTTCCAGAGCAGGGCGGTCACGCCGCAATAGCCGGCGAGCACGAAGGCCGCCGCCCGGTCGGCTATTCCGGAAAGCACGCCGGCGGACATCACGATCTCGACGAACAGTCCGGCACAGATCAGTCCCGTGGCAACGGCTTTGGAGGGCGCGGTCTCTTGCGCCTGCCGGACGGCGCCGGAAAAATTCAAAATCTTGTCGAGGGCGCTGAATGGCAGGAACAACAGCACCAGCAAGAGCCGGACTGCGAACGCGATGCCGATGCTGACTGTGGCCATTCAAAATCCTCCGCAACCGGTTACACCCCAATGCGTATTAAGTTGCGCGCGTCCCCGGCGCAAACCGGTACGCATCGTGCGGACTGCGCGCCCGCGTCGCCACCGCACGATATTCCTGCGGCCGGCAGATGCCCGAACGCGCTAAAGCCAAGATCGTCAGCTAGTGATATTTACGAAGCGTCACGTCTTTCAGTTGTTCGCGCTTCTCGGGCGTCAACTTGTCGAAAAGGGTGCTGATCAGCATCTGCGTCTGTTGCGGGTCGCGATAGTCGACGTAAAGCTGCCGGCGTTCGCCTTCGGCAATAACGGCAGGGTCTTGCAGGACCTGCTTCACCGCGCTCTGCAGGTATGCGAGACGATCCTTCGGCATGTTCGGTGGCGCGACGAGGATGCGTCCGAGCTGGTCGAGCGCGATGCGGAAATCGAAGCGCGCCTTCTGGTCTGCGGTCAGGTCGACGGCCTCGAAAATCGTCGGCGTATTGGGGAAGGAGCGCACCCGCTTGGGCGCGATTGCCGCCACGATGCGGCCGACTCCCGAATTGACGTAATTCAGCGCCGGGAGTTCGGAGACATAGAGCGCGTCGACTTCACCCCGGCCCAAAGCGAGCGAAACTTCATTGCTGCCCGGATAGCCAAGGACAATCTTGCAGTTGAGATCGAGCGCATCGCAGGTCATGGCGGCGCCATCGGCGAGACCGCTGACGAGGCCCGAGCCGCCCCAGGCGATCTGCTTGTGCTCACGCAGGATTTCTGCAGGCGTTTTCACGGGCAGCTTCGGGCTCATCAGCCAGACCCAGGGTTCGGCATTGACGATGCCGAGGATGCCGAATTTCGATAAATCGTAATGGACGCTATCCAATTCGACGAGTTGCGACATCGCCGCCGCCACGCCGTTCACGATCATGATCTGCAGCCCGTCCGGATGCGCGTGGACATGACGGTTGAGCGCGGTCAGGCCGCCCGCTCCGGGCTGATTTTCAACCACGACCGTCGCGTCCAGGGCCTTCCCGAGATAGGGCGCGAGCAGGCGTGCAAACAGATCGTAGCCTCCACCCGTGGCTGAGCCGACAATGAGCCGCACGGTCTTGCCGCGATAGAACGTCTTCGCATCCTGCGCTTGAGCCGATGACGCCACCGCCGCCATTCCCATCGCGAGCATGGCCGTCAAAGCTGTTGCACGAACTGTCGCGCGCATCGCGACAGACGGCGCAACGATAGATGTGTGGACGAAGTGCCAAAACGACATGCTCTCCTCCAGGACAGTCTCGCGACAATTCAAGGTGCGAAAGGGAAGCCTAGATGGCGATCAGCAGATAAGTAAAGCTGTTTCAACACACCCTCTTTGCGGAAAATCAGCGTTGCTGCCATCGGGCGGTGCGTGCATTGCCGTCTTTAAAAATACGCGATAGCGTTCACGGTCGATCATAAGAAGAGGCGAGCAGACCAATGCCCTTTAGTCGCGCGAATGGAGTAGACATCTGGTACGAGGTTGCGGGTGATGGTCCGGCCCTGGTGCTTGTGCACGCCAACCCGTTCGACAATACGCTGTGGATGTACCAGACCGCGCATTACTCGACATGGTTCAAGGTCGTCACGATCGATATTCGCGGCTATGGCCGCTCGGTCAAACAGACGACACCGTACACGCTCGCGGATATGAGCAACGATGTGATCGGCGTGATGAAGGACGCCGGTGTCGATCGCGCGATTCTCGGCGGCTGCAGCGTCGGCTCCAGCATCGCGCTTCTGGCCGGCCTCGACCATCCGGACCTGTTCGACGCGATCATCCTCGTCGGCGGCAACAGTCGCGCCAGCGAGCGTTTCGGCCAGCGCATCGAGGGCTACACGCGCGACCTGCGCGACTATCACGTCAAGCATCTGCGCATGCTGGTCGAGGAGACGTTTTCATCGTCGCGTCTCGGCGCGTATCTTCTCAATCGTTATGTCGAACGCCAGCCGCGTCTCAAGGGCGAAGCGATCGCGCAGGTGTTCCGCGCCGCCAACGGCATGTCGGTCACGGATCGTCTCGGCACCATGCGTGTCCCCACGCTCGTCATCAATGGCGAAACCGATCATTCCCGGCCGGCGGGGGAAGAGACCGCGCGCCTTATCCCCGGCGCCGTGCACAAGGTGTTGCCCGGCACGGGTCATGCCTGCTGTCTTGAGGATCCGGCGGGTTTCGACGCCATATTGACGGCGTTCCTCGAGCAACGCGGCCTGATGCCAAAGCTCTGAACGGACGGTGCGCCCGCGTGTTCGATTGGGTGCGCTATCCTGACGGTACCAAGTTGCTGGTGGTCCATGCGCGATACTCTCCCGTGCGGGAGATTTTTTTGTCCTCGGCCGATAATTTATGCAACGGATTCAAGGAACGAGAATTGCGCGTCTCCCCAAAGGCAGCCTAAAATCGTTGAAAATGAGCCGTGCGCGAAGCCACGGCATTTGCGGGGGAGGATTTCAACCAAGCCGATGCGGCAAAAGCGATCCCTTTCCCAGAAAAGACATCCCTTCGCAGCAGGGGTCGCGTTCTCGCTTTTCACGATTGGCTTGAAGGGCTGCGCGGGCTCGTCGTCGCGCAACCGTGGCATGTTTCGAAAACATCTCCATCGTCATTCAACAGGAGTGAATAAGAGTGTCCGACAGCAGAGAAAACACGCGCATTTACAATAAGAATAAATTCAAGCTCGGGCTGTTCGGCATGAATTGTTCGGGTGGGCTCAGCCTGACCAAGGCGAAAGAGCGCTGGGATGCGTCCTGGGACAACAACGTCAAGGCCGCTCAGCTTGCCGATGATGCCGGACTTGAGTTCCTGCTGCCGATCGGCCGCTGGCACGGCTACAAGGGCGAGACCGACACGCAGGGCACGACCTTCGAAACGCTGACATGGGCCTGCGGTCTGCTCGCGCTGACGAAGGGCATCACCACGTTCGGCACGTTGCATGTCGCCTTCGTCAACCCTGTCTTTGCAGCCAAGCAGATGGTGACGGCGGATCACATCGGGCACGGCCGTTTCGGGTTGAACATCGTGTCAGGATGGAATCCTGTCGAGTTCGGCATGTTCGGCGTCGAATTGCGCGAACATGATGATCGCTATGCCTACAGCGAGGAGTGGCTCGATATCGTCAAGAGGATCTGGTCCGAAACAGAGCCGTTCGATCACGAGGGCGCATCCTACAAACTCAAGAATGTCTTGGGGAAACCGAAGCCATGGTGGGGATCGCGGCCGATCCTGGTCAGCGCCGGCAATTCGGAAACCGGGCGTAATTTTGCTGCTGCGAGTGCGGATTGCCTGTTCACAGCGATCCCAAAAATCGAAGACATCAAACCGAAGCTTGAATATTTCCGCAAAGTTGCCCCGCCCGGCCAGTTGCGCAACATTTTTGCAAGCTCGCATCTGATGGCGCGCGCCACCCGCAAGGAGGCGCAGGATTATCATCACTACATCGTCTACGAGCAGGGCGACTGGGAATCGGCGGAATATGCGGCGGGGTTCCGGGGCCAACGCCTGAATAGCTGGATGAAAGAGCAGGACGACATCAAGGCGCGGCTGATCAGCGGTGCCGGATACCCGATTGTCGGCAGTTATGACGATGCGGTGGAGACCTTCCAGAAGCTCCATGACCTGGGACTGGATGGATTGGCGCTCGGGATGATCAACTACGTGGACGACTTCCCTCATATCCGCGACGAAATCCTGCCGCGCATGGAAAGGGTTGGGCTGCGCGAAGCCTCTGGGAAAGCGTAGGTCGACAAGAAAACCTGACGGTCGCCCCAGTGCGAATTCATAATCGGGAGGAAGCAAATCATGAAAATCGTCGATGTTCGCATCCAGGAATCGCTGCTGCCGAAGCTCGACAAGGACTGGAAGTTCGCTCTGGCGGCGAGCGGCACGTCACAAGGATGGATCGTCGCCATCTCCGGCGAAGATGGAACGGTCGGCTATGGGTACGCGTCCTCGATGGCACATTACGGCGCCCCCCATGCCGCACAGAAAGGCGTGCTCGATACGCTGGTCAAACACGTCGTCGGCAAGGATTCGCGCTGCATCGCGTCGATCATGGACGAACTCGATCATGTGACGATTGGCAACAATCAGGCCAAAGCGGGCATCGATTGCGCGCTGCACGATCTCAAGGCGCGATCCCTTGGCGTGCCGATATGCGATCTCTTCGGCGGCCCATGCGTGCGTGAAGTGTCGAGCTTGCGCATCCTTCCGATCAAGTCGCCGGCTGACATGGCAAAAAACGCGCGCGCGCTCGCCAACAAGGGCGTGCGTCATTTCAAGATCAAGATCCATGGCAATGTCGAGGAGGATGTGGCGTGTGTCGCCGCCGTGCGCGCCGAGGTCGGGCCGGATCTGCATCTCACCGTCGATGCCAACCAGTCTTACAGGCCGAAGGACGCCATCCGTGCGCTCAACCGCATGGTGGAATTCAATATCGACCTTGCCGAACAACCCGTGCCGGCGAACGATCTGATCGGCCTGAAGGCCGTGACTCAAGCCGTGCCCCTGACCATCGAGGCGGACGAGGCGGCTTATTCGCTCGACCAGGTCATGATCCTGGTCCGCGAGCGGATTGTCGATGCCATCAGCCTCAAGATAACCAAGCTCGGCGGCTTGAGAAAAACCTACGCGGCCGCGCAGATTTGCGAGGCGGGCGGTGTGCGCTATCGCATGGGCGCCCATTCGGGGCCGATGCTGCTGGCCGCACACGGAATGCAACTCGCGGCCGCCTTGCCGCGCATCTGGTATGCCTCCGAACTGACGGAATTCGACGGGCTTGCGGAAGATCCGTGGGAGGGATTGTCGCTGCGCGACGGCGTACTGCATCTCTCGGACGGGCCGGGCTGTGGCGTGTTGCCAAAAGCCGGCTCGCGCCTTCCCCTCAACAATTCCCAGGCAGTTGAGCACGCAAGTTCTTGACACGCGCGACAGCAAGAGGCGCGAAATCGAGATCGCGATGAGCCGCTTCAAATAAAAAACGGCCTGAACCAAAAATGCTTTGGGAGGATCGATGCCGAAATTTCAACCACGGACAGTCCGCGTTCCTCGCTATCTTGCCGCGCTGGCGATGCTCATCGGGATGACTTCCGTCGCGCAAACCGCTTGCGCCGCCACGATCGACGAGATTGCCCACCTCAGCGGGCCTGACCGCGAGAAGGTTCTTCTCGAAGGGGCGCGCAAGGAGGGCAAGGTCACGCTTTATTCGGCGATGATCGAGGATCAGGCGCTGCGCCCCGTGGCCGCCGCTTTCCGGAAGAAATATCCGTTCCTGCAGATGGATTTCTGGCGCGCGGATTCGCGCGATCTCATCAACAAGACCCTAGCCGAAGCGCGCGGCCGTGCCGTCATTGGCGATCTCGTCGAAGGTGGCGGTGTTTCGCAAGCCTTGCGGCGCGCAAAAGTGCTCCAACCCTTCAGGTCGCCGATGTTGGCGGCCTATGACAAGCAGCTCTACGATCCGGAAGGATATTGGGCCGCGACGCGGGTGAGCTATTTTGGTCTCGCCTACAATACGCGCCTGATCAAGTCCGAGGATGTGCCGCAGACCTATGACGATCTCCTGAATCCAAAATATAAGGGCAAGCTTTGCTGGTCGGGCTCCGGCGAGACAGGCGGCGAAACCATGTTCATCACCTTCATTCGTCTCATCAAGGGCGATGAGGCGGCTGACGATTACCTGCGCCGGCTCAGCGAGCAGCATGTCATCACCTATATGAGTTCGGCGCGCGAGGCGGTGAACAAGACGATGGAAGGCGAATGCGGCATCGCGCTCAACATCTTTTTGCATCACCCGATCATCAGCGCCCGGAAAGGCGCCAGCGTTGCGCCTAAACCGCTCGATCCGGTTGAAATGAATGCGTCCGTGGTCACGCTGGCGAAGGGGTCGCAGCATCCGCATGCGGCCATGCTGCTGATCGACTATCTCCTGTCGCGGGAAGCGCAGGAGATCCTTGAAGGCGCCAACTACTTTCCCGCTCACCCGGACGCCGAGCCGAGCAAGATGCTGGCGAGCATTATTCCAAGCAAGATTGGCATGAAGACAAAATTCGTATCCGAAGAGGTGCTGTTCAAGGAGCGAACGAAATCGCTTGCTCTACAGAAGAAATATTTCGGTGCGCGATAAAGTCGCGCCTTTCTGGAATTCTGCGCGAAAGAGACGAGACGAAAATGAGCGATCAGGTGGAAAGGGCGCCGTTTCGATCCGCGGCGTCCGCGGATCGCACTGCGTTTGCGGCTCGCCTGATGGGTTGGTCGCCCGGCGCACTCGCGCTCATCGCGCTGCTGCTCGTCCTTATCGTGCCGCCGCTGTTCTATCTTGTGAAAACGAGCCTCTACACCAGCGAATTCGACGGCTCGTTCGGCGACTTCACCTTCGAATATTACCAGAACCTGTTGGCCACCCCGGGTTTCCTGGCGCATTTCCGGAACTCCGTTGTTTTCGCGTTGTGCTCCGGCACGTTCGCCATCGTCTTCGGTGCCGTGCAGGCCTGGATCGTCGAACGGACCAACGCGCCCTTTCGACGTTTTGTTTTTCTCCAGGCGGTCATATCCCTCGGGGTGCCGCACGTTCTCTACACGATCGGCTGGCTGCTACTCCTCGGCAAGCAGGGGCCGCTGAACCAGTTCCTGATGCACGTCACCCACTCCGCGCAACCGCTGTTCAACGTCAACAGCATGGTGGGCATGATCTTGATCGAAGGGATGATCTGGACACCGCTTGGCTTTCTAATGTTGAGCGCGGTGATGCGTTCGTTCGACGCGTCGTTCGAAGAGGCAGCGATGATGAGCGGCGCCGGTCCTCTGAAAACAATTGGACGCATCACCCTGCCGCTCGCGGCGCCGGCGTTTCTTGCGCTGTTTCTGCTGATCTGCATTCGCGCGTTCGAGGCCTTTGACATCCCTGCTCTGGTCGGGAGCGCCGGCGGAGTCTCCGTGCTGAGCACCGACATTTACGACAGCATCCGCCACGAATTGCCGCCGAATTTTGGCCAGGCCGGCGCGTTTTCGGTGGTGTTGATGGCGCTCGTTATCGGGCTTCTGCAATGGCAGGGGCGCGTGCTGAAATCCGCGGAGCGCTTTCAAACGATCACCAGCCGCGGCTTTCGCCCGCGCGTGATGGACCTTGGCCGCTGGCGTTTTGTCGCCGCGGCGCTGCTCGGTTTTCTGTTTCTTGTGCTGATGGTGATTCCGATCGGCATGCTGGTGATCACGTCCCTGTTGCCGTTCTATGACGGATTGCGCGCGGAGACATTCGCGCGTCTCACTTTCGAGAATTATCACGTGGTGGCGGGGAGCCCCTCATTTCGCCAGGCGATCGGCAATACACTGATCCTGGGCGCGTCCACTGCCACAATCGTCTGCCTGTTGACGGCAGGAAGCGCGTGGCTTGCGGTCCGCCGCTTCCCGGGCGGCGCACTCATCAACCAGCTTGCGACGCTGCCGCTGGTTTTCCCTGCGATCGTGCTCGGCGTCGCCTTCCTGCAATTGTTCGTCAATCTGCCGATCGCGATCTACGGCACGCTGAGCGCCATCATCATCGCCTGCGTGGTCCAATACCTGCCATACGGGATGCGGTTTTCCTATGCCGGCGCGTTGCAGATCAGCCGCGAGCTTGAAGAGGCCGCTTTGATGGCGGGCGCCGGTCGATTCGCGACGTTTCGCCGGATCGTGCTGCCGCTGATGGCGCCTTCGGTCTCAACCGCATGGCTGTTCGTCATGCTGCTGTCGGTCCGCGCCGTCGGCATGCCGATTTTGCTCGCTGGCCCGAACTCGCAAGTCGTGGCGGTGACGATTTTTGATCAATGGACAAACGGACAGATCACCGTCGTTGCCGCGTTCGGCCTCGTCTGGACAGCGTTGATGATGTGTATCGGACTCGTATTCCATCGCATGGCGCAACGCTATGGCGTTGCTGTGCGATGATAAAGAAATAGCGCGCTGAGAGGTCAGCGCGCTATTGGAGCGGTTCGCGATCAAGAATCTTGGATCGCCGCCGAGTCCTCAGTGAGAAAGCGGTTGAACCGGTGCCCCGGGGCCGATCTTCTGGAGATTGCCGGTGATCACCTTGTCTCCTTGCGAAACGCCCTTGAGCACGGCGACAAGCTCCCCGTCGTTCGGCCCCAACGAGACCAGGCGCTGATCCGCCTTGTTTCCCTTGCCCACGACATAGACGTACTTTCCGAGCTGGCTTGAGCCGAGCGCGGTCTGCGGCACCATCAGCGCGTCGGGCCGATCCCCGATCATCAGGCGAATGTTTACGTATTGCCCCGGAAGAAGCGCCAAGTCTGCATTGGCGATCGTCGCGCGCGCAACGATCGTACCGGTCGAGCGATCGACGATGTTGTCGAGGAATGTCAGGTTGCCCTCGTGAGGCGTATCGCTTTCACCGGACACCACGATCTTGGCCCGGACCTCCCCCGCCGCACGTGCTTTCTGAATTTCGACGAGGTCGGTCTCGCTGGGATTGAAGGTCACATAGATCGGGTCGAGTTGGACAAGCGTGTTCAACGGCGTCCCGCCGCTGCCGACGAGAGTGCCAACAGGGGCCTGATTGCGGCCGAGACGCCCATTGAAGGGCGCCCGGATTTCCGTGTAGCTGAGGTCAAGTTCGGCCTTGCGCATCGCGGCTTGATCCATCGCCAACGCGGCTTCGGCCTGCCGCAGCGTGCTTGCCCGCTGGTCGAACGTGTCCTTGGCAAGAAAGCCGTTTTTCGCAAGTTCCGAACCGCGATTGAGGTTGGAACGGGCGTAGTCCAGCGCCGCGGCGTCGCGTGCGACCTGCGCCTTTGCCTGATCCAGTGCCGCCTGAAAATCGCGCGGGTCGATGGTGTAGAGGAGGTCGCCTTTTTTGACGTCAGTCCCGTCCGCCACGTGTTGCTTCAGGATGTAGCCCGAGACCTTGGGCTGAAGCGCGATGTTGCGGATGGATTCCGTGCGTGCGGAATAGTCCAGATAGATCGGTATCGTCTTCTTGACGACATCGGTCACGGGAACGGGCATGGCCATCATCGCGGGGGCGGGCGCCGCGCCGGCGCTTCCCTCGATCATGGCTTTGTCGTTGTACAGGAAGACGAATGTGGTCGCGACCGCAGCGACCGCCACTGTGACGCCCAACGTAATTTTCCATGTGCGCATAGCGCTTATCCTTTGCTTTATTCCGCCGGTTCCGGCGGCAGTTCCGCGCCGTGAGCCGGTTCTGATTGGCCGTGCGAGCGACGCTCGCGCAACGTTTCAATGACAACGTAAAAAACAGGGACGAATACGAGCGTGAGAATCGTCGCAGCCAGCATGCCGCCGAAGACTGTCGTGCCGATCGACTGACGGCTCGCCGCTCCGGCACCGCTCGCGATCATCAGCGGCACCACGCCGAGAATGAAGGCGAACGCCGTCATCAGGATCGGCCGCAACCGCAGACGCGCCGCTTCCTTTGCTGCTTCGATGATCGCGAATCCTTCGTCGCGCCGCCTTCTGGCGAATTCGACGATCAGGATCGCGTTCTTGGCCGCAAGGCCGATGAGCATCACGAAGCCGATCTGCGAATAAACATCGATCTGCAAGCCTCTCACCCACAGCGCCATGAGTGCGCCGAACAGTGCCAGCGGGACAGCGAACAAGACCATGAAGGGCATGGTCCAGCTTTCGTATTGGGCCGCCAGGATGAGAAAGACGAAGACGATGGCGAGCGTGAAGACGATTGTCGCGATCGAGCCTGCCTTGATCTCCTGAAAGGTGATGCCGGTCCACTCGAAGGAAAAATCACGCGGCAAAGCCTTGGCGGCAGCACGTCCCATGGCCGCGACCGCCTGGCCTGAACTATAGCCGGGCGCGGCCCCGCCATTGATCAGTGCCGAAGCATAATTGTTGTAGTGCGGCACGGTTTCCGGACCGACCGTCGGCTTGAGGTCGCCAAGCGTGCTCAACGGCACCATGCCGCCCGATCCGTTGCGGACATAGAGGCGCGACAGGTCGGACGTGGATGCACGTGCATCCTTGTCGGCCTGAAGCGTGACCCGGAACGTGCGGCCGAACAGATTGAAGTCGTTCACGTAGAGCGAGCCGAGATAGATCTGCAAGGTATTGAACACATCCGGCAGACTGAGCCCGAGCGACTTCGCCTTGTTTCGATCCAGGTTGTAGTTGAGCTGCGGTGTCGATGTGCTGAACGACGAGAACAATTGCTGCGGGTTCAACTCCGGCTGTTTGCGCGCTTCCGCGATCACCGCCTGGGTCACATCGTTGAGCGCTGTGCTGCCGCGGCCTGTCAGGTCCTCGACCTGGAATTCGAATCCGCCTGTGGTACCCAGGCCCGGAATCGAAGGCGGATCGAAGCTCAGCGCGATCGCGCCCGGAATCCCCAGCAGTTTCGGCCGAACCGATGCGACGATGGCCGACGCATTTTGCGACGCGGGCCGTTGATCCCATGGCTTCAGGATCGCGAATTCCACGGCGGAGTTCGACTGTGCCGCGCTGGTGAGAAAGTTGAGGCCGCTGATCGAGCCGACGATATCGACACCGGGTGTTTTTTGAAGAACCGAACGGACCTGCTTGGCGACGGCATCGGTCCGCTCGAGCGAGGCGCCATCCGGCAACTGGATGACGACGAAGAAGTAGCCCTGATCCTCGACCGGAAGGAACGTCGATGGGACGCGCTGCGAGACCAGGTACGTCGCGCCGAGTATCCCGGCGAACACTGTCAGCATCAGCCAGCGCAAGCCGATCAACCGTCCCACGCTGTGCGCGTAGAAATGCGACATCCGGTCAAACGCGGTGTTGAACATGCGGAACGGAGCGAACCTGACTTCGCCGCGATGACGTAAGAACGCCGCGCTCAAGGCAGGACTGAGGGTAAGCGAATTGAACGCGGAAATGCCGACCGAGATCGCGACGGTGAGTGCGAACTGGTTGTAAAGTCGCCCGGAGACGCCTGGAATGAAGGCTACGGGCACGAACACGGCCATCAGCACAGCCGTCGTCGCGATGATCGGGCCGGTGACCTCCTTCATCGCAGCGCGCGTGGCCGCGAGCGGCGCCAAGCCCGCTTCGAGCTGCCGTTCGACGTTTTCCACCACCACGATCGCATCGTCGACCACGAGACCGATCGCGAGCACCATGCCGAGCAGGCTGAGCATGTTGAGCGAAAAGCCAAAAATCTCCATCACCGCGAGGGTCGTGATCAGCGAAACGGGAATCGCGATCGTCGGGATGATTGTCGCGCGCCAGCTTTGCAGGAAGATGAACACGACCGCGACGACAAGCAGCAGCGCTTCCGCCAACGTCACCAGGACATCATGCATCGAGGCCGACACGAAGCGCGTTGTGTCGTAATGCATCGCGTATTCGATGCCCTTGGGAAAGCGCTTCGACAGCTCGTCCATTTTGTTCTTGACGTTCGCCTGCAGAGCGAGCGCGTTTGAACCCGGCATTTGATAGATTGCCAGAACGACCGTCGGATCTTCACCAAAGAATGCCGTCGAGGCGTATTGCAGCGCGCCGAGTTCGATGCGCGCGACGTCACGCAGCCGAACCGCCGATCCCGTTGCCGGGTTCGCGCGCACGACGATGTCGCCGAATTGTTTGGGATCGCTCAGCCGCCCGATTGCGTTGACCTGCATCTCGAAGGCCGTGCCGGCGGGCGCGGGCGACTGACCGATCTTGCCGGCGGCCACCTGCACGTTCTGCTCGGCGATGGCGTTTTTGACATCGACTGCAGTCAATTGGAGCTTGGCGAGCTTGTCCGGATCGAGCCAGACGCGCATGGAATAGCGGCGCTCGCCGAAGATCTGAACGTCGCCGACGCCGGCCAACCGCTTGAGCGGATCGACAACCTGAAGATAGGCATAGTTGCTCAACGCAACGGGATCGACGGAGCCGTCTGGCGAGGTCAGGTTGACGATGAGAACGAAGTTCGGATTCTGTTTCTTGATCGTGACGCCGGCCTGATTGACGATCGGCGGCAGTGACGAGGCGGCCTGAGCGACACGGTTCTGCACATCGACCGCCGCAATGCTCAGCGGATAGCCGACATCGAAGGTGATGGTGATCGTCGATGAACCGTCATTGGAACTGGACGACGACATATAGGTCATGCCGGCGACGCCGTTGATCTGCTGTTCGAGCGGCGTGGTGACCGTATCGGCCACGACCTGTGCGCTCGCGCCCGGATAAACGGCGCTGACGACCACCTGCGGCGGCGTGATATCCGGAAATTGCGAGACCGGCAGCAGGAAATAGCTGATGGCGCCGGCAAGCACCATGATCACGGCGATCGCCGAAGCGAAGATCGGCCGCTTGATAAAGAAACTCACCATGATCAGCGCCCCCCGCCGAATCCTGAACAGCCGCATGACGCGGCCGTTGCGTGAGCACGCGTCTTTCCGGCCAGTCCATGAGCGCGCCGGAGGAGATCGGCAAACGTCTTAAAGGGACGATGCATGTCTTGCGGATGACGCGCGCACCCGTCTGCCCGATCGCGCGCGCCCAGGCTTTCAGTCACCACGGCCTGCAGCATGATCCGAAGCGAAACGGCATCGACGCGGTCGGCCTGCATGACCGTCTGCGTCAGATCGTCGTCGAGCAGTTCGTCCAAAGTCGGATCGTTGCAACACAAAGACAAAGTCATCAGATCGCCCCTTCGTAACCGGAGACCAGAACGCCTTGACGGCGGCGGTCACGGGTGTTACCTGTAAGTAACACCGTGTAGTTACAGACCGGTCACACCCGTGTCAAGTGCTACCTAAGTTCTGGAGGCAAGGATGGCCATCGCCGACGCCGGCATCGTCACGCTCAAGCCGCGGGAGCGCATCGTCGATACCGCGCGGGACCTGTTCCGCAAGCATGGTATCCGCGGAATCGGCGTTGATACGATTGCGGAGGCTGCCGGTACCAACAAGATGACCCTGTATCGGCATTTCGGTTCAAAGGGCGAACTGGTAGCCGAATGCCTGCGCGACGTCGCCAAGGAAGCCGACGATATATGGGCGGGCTTCGAGCGCGATCATCCAGGCGATCCGCTGGCGCAAATCCATGACTGGATCCGGGCGGGCGCTGAATGCATTGGTGAGGACGGCCGCGGTTGCGACTTGGCCAATGTCGCGGTCGAGTTGGCCGAAGATGACCATCCCGCGCGGCGCGTCATCGAGAAATTCAAAACAGATCAGCGTGACCGGTTGGAGAAGCTCTGTCGCGACGCCGGCATCTCAAAGGCCGAGTTGCTGGCAGACACGCTTTCGTTGTTGTTGGAGGGCGCGCGCGTCAGCCGCCAGAGCGTGGGCGCAAAGGGGCCTTGCGCACGATTTGTCGCCATAGGCGAAGCGGTCGTGAGCGCCTTCGCCGGCAGCCGCCCGCGTCGCCCCGCGACGCGCAAGAAAAAATAGTAAAAACGACCGTTACACCGTCTCGCGCATGCACACCCATCATGTGTGCGCCGTCTGTCTGCGACCTCAGGCCGCCGCCTGCGTGGTGAGTCGGCGCACTTCGCGATCCACCAATTGTCGGTATGAACCGTTGCGCCTGAGCAGGACTTCTGGCGCTCCGTCTTCGATCAACTGGCCGTCTTTCATCACGATGATCCGATCAAAGTTTCGCAGCGTCGAGATGCGGTGGGCGATGGCGATCACCGTCCGCCCTTCCATCAGACGCGCGAGCGCATCGCGAATCGCTTCCTCAGCTTCGGTATCCAGCGCAGATGTGGCCTCGTCGAGCAGGAGGATCGGGGCATCTTTCAGAAAGGCTCGCGCGATTGAAACGCGCTGCCGCTGACCGCCGGAAAGTTTTAATCCGCGATCGCCCACGATAGTCTCAAGACCCTGAGGCATTTCATCGATGAAAGAACTGCAACGCGCGTCGCGCGCGGCTTGCATGACTTCTTCATCGGACGCGTTCGGGCGACCGTAGCGAATATTTTCCAAAAGCGAGCGATTGAAGAGAGCGGTATCCTGCGGGACGGTAGCGATCGCCTGCCGCAGGCTGTCCTGCGTCACGTGTGAAATATCCTGGTCGTCGATCAAGATGCGACCACCATCCAAATCATAAAATCGCTGCAGCAATGTCAGCAGCGTCGATTTTCCGCCGCCGGACGGCCCGACCAGACCCACGCGCTGGCCCGGCTTGATGTAGAACTTCAACTTATCGAAAATAACCTGGCCATCGGGATAGCGGAACGTGACGTTCTCGAAGGCGACTTCCGATCCCTTGCGGACGAGCGCAACGGCCTGAGGATTGTCGCTCAGTTGATGAGGCACCAGCAGCGTCTCAAGCGCCTCCGAAAGCCGCGCCATGTGCTGCGTGATGTCGACGAGGGCCACGGCCAGATCCCGTGTCGCGCTAAGGACTGAGATTCCCAGAGTGCAGACAAGCACAACATCGCCGGCGCTGGCATCCCCATGCTGCCAAAGGGTGATGGCCCAAGCCATAAGGCCCAATGTCAAAATCACGGTGACGAGCGCGTGCGCCAGGCGGATTTTTTCGAGATACAGAAGACTGCGCCGCCGCGCGTGCAGCTCGCGGTCGATCGTCTGATCAAAACGAAAATGCTCGCGCATCATGCCGCAAAAAGCTTTCACCAGCGCCATGTTGCCGACCACGTCCACCATCTCGCCATCGACATGCGCTGCCTTCTTGGCGAAGTCGTGATGAAGCGGTTTACCTGCCGCTGCAAACCGGAACATGACCACAGCGACGACAATCGCGACGGCAACGAGACTGGCTGCCATGGTCAAATTCACCGTGGCGAGAAATGCGATGGAGCCGATGGTTGCCAGACAAGGCGGCAAGACGTTCCACGTGAACATGTTTTCGATCGCAAACACCGCGTTCGATGTAGCGGTGACGCGGCTCGTCAGCACGCCAGGAAGGCGTTCTGAAAAATAGCTCTGGGAATGGTCTGTCAGGTGGCGAAACAGGTCACGCCGCAAGTCGCCGGTTACCTGCACAAAGGTGTAGCTGGCGGTCCAGCTTGCGAGGCGCCAGGAAAAATTGTCGGCAGCGATCAATGATAACAGAAAAATGAAGGCGATCCACGGGCCGCCACTGGCGTGAGGTCCAGCCGACAGCGCGTCGACCAAAAGCTTTACGCCGTACTGCGTACTCACCGAGCAGGCGACAGCGCTGAGCACGGCGCACAAAATGAAGGCATGCGCGAGTTTGCGCTGTCTTGCGTACCGCAGAAGGAATGCCAGAGGCCGGCCCGCGCAGTGGCAGAGATCGCTCATGAAAATACCTTTTAATTCAATGGGCCGGCTGTGATTCAGGATTCGGCGATGCGCTATTCGCTAAAGCAAGTATGGCTCATTTACGACGGATCGCTTGCAGGACAGCAAGACTGGCATGCTGGAACCCTCCTCCGCTTTCTTCATTGGCCATAGAACGACTGTGAGCAATGCCGGAGGCAACGTCTTGTTCCAGGTCTTGTGTCGAGTTTCCAAGTCTTGTTTTTCCACGTCTTGTGTCGAGTCCCGAAGTTAAATCGTTGTCCTGACGGGATAGAAATACCGGCCGCTTTTTTTGCTCCTTGGTTTAACGGGCTTCTTGATGGAGAAAACTTCACAATGCGAATTGCACAGATTTCGCCGCTAACGGAAGCCGTGCCGCCGCAATTTTATGGCGGTACGGAACGCGTCATCTCATGGCTTACAGATGAACTGGTCTCTCTCGGTCATGAGGTCACTCTCTTCGCCAGCGGCGATTCGGTGACCAAAGCGACGCTTGAGCCGATGTGGCCGAGAGCCTTGCGCCTGGACGGCTCAGTGCGCGATCCCAATGCGCTGCATATGACGATGATCGAGCATGTATGTCGCCGCGCCACGGATTTCGACGTTCTGCACTTTCATCTCGACTACTATCCGTTTTCCTTGATGGTTCGCCAGCACACACCCTTCGTCACGACGTTGCACGGGCGGCTTGATTTGCCGGAGCACCAACCGGCTTTCGAGACATTTTCGGACGTACCGGTGGTATCGATTTCGAATTCGCAACGGCGTCCTATCCATAAGGCTGGATGGGTCGGTACCGTTTATCACGGCCTCCCACAAAACAGTTTGTTGCCGCAGCGGAAAGTTCCTTCGTACCTTGCCTTTCTTGGGCGGATATCGCCTGAGAAGAGAGTGGACCGCGCGATCTATATCGCGGAGCGCTGCGGATTGCCGTTGAAGATCGCCGCCAAAGTGGATCAAGTCGATATCGACTATTTCAATGAAGACATTCGCCCATTGATCAACAAGCCTCACGTTGAGTTCATCGGCGAGATTACCGACGCGCAGAAGCCCGATTTCCTGAGTGGCGCGGTCGCGCTGATCGTCCCGATTGACTGGCCCGAGCCCTTCGGCCTCGTGATGATCGAGGCCATGGCCTGCGGGACGCCCGTGATTGCCTTCAACCGCGGCGCGGCGCCCGAGGTGGTCGAAGATGGACTGACCGGGTTCGTGGTGGAGGACGAAACCAGTGCGGTTGGCGCATTGCGGGACATCTCGCGTCTGTCGCGCAGTAAAATCCGCGAACGCTTCGAACAGCGCTTCACTGCAAATCGCATGGCTCACGACTATCTTGACGTCTATCGAAAAGTTTCTGCGATGAAGAGCGAGAGGGCTAAATCAATACGGCCGCGGCTTGTTGCAGGATAACGGCGCATTGGCTGTATAAGCGATCAGCATGTGCCGCTCGTTCAACGACTTCGTTCAGGCCGCGTCTCAGGCATCGCCATCCAGACGGCGGCCAGGCCAATGGCCGCGATAAAGCCGAGGCAAAGAAACGTGACGTGAGTGGTGAACCGGTCTGACAGAAAGCCGGCGAGTGTCGTACTGATGGATGCGCCGATGCCCATGGCGCATCCGACAATCCCCAGCGTGAGATTGAAGTGTCCGGTGTTGCGCGTGATGTCGGCGATGCTGAGAGGAACCAGGACGCCAAGCACGGCAGCGGAGAGACCGTCCAACACCTGCGCGGCTATGACGAGAGGCGGCGCAATAATGTATGCAAACAGAACGCCGCGGATCATGAGCGCAGCGAAGCCCATGATGAGCAGAGGCCGGCGACCCCAAACCTCACTCTTGCGGCCGACGAAGGGCGACAAAACGGCGACGATGATTTGCGGAACGACCATCGCTATCGCGATCAGGGCGGCCGAGGATTCGCTTGAACGCAAGGTCAGCGCACTGGCCATCAATGGCAGCATGGCGGCGTTCGCCAGATGAAATAGAAGGACGCAGATCGCAAAGATCAGCAGGCTTCGGTTGCGCAGAAGGCGTAGGCCCGTCGCGATGTTCAACGGTTCCATCTGCCCGCCGCCGTGTGCCCGGGCCGCATCAATCTCGGTACTTCGAATTTGCAGGAGTGCGATCACGGCTGGGGCGACGAAGCCCGCCGTCACATAGAAAACGGCCTGATTGGAGAGGTAGTAGCCGCACGCTCCCATTCCGGCCGCCGCAAGTCCGGTGCCGATCGAAGCGAATGACGCGTTCCGGCCGAGGCGCTCTCCGATCTCCGAACGATCGACGAGTCCGAGGGTGAGGGCGGCGATCGCCGGTCCCAACACGCAACTCGCGCACGCCTGCAAAACGCGCGATGCAAGGACGACGATAAAGATTGGCCATAGTGCCAGCATGAACGCGCTGACGCCGATCATGACAATTGAAAGACCCGCTGCCAATTTCGGCGACTTCACCGCATCGAGGATGGCGCCGCCGGGAATCTGACCGACGAGAGCAATCAGGCCGCCGATCGTAAGGATCAGCCCGATGTCGGTCTGAGTCCATTTCTGCGTCGTCAGATAGACGGCGACAAACGGGCCGAATCCGGTCTGTACATCGGCGACGAAGAAGACGAACCAGTCCAGACCGCGGCGGCTCTGTTTCGATGCGCGAGAGGTGCTCCCGCCTCCGAGACGTTCGCCGCTGTCAAACCTGGGACTCGGGATTTGATCCACGTCATCGCCCTCGCCAACGCATCATTTGGCTGGGAGTTCTTTTGTCGTGGCATTCGGCGGTTCGGGATTTGGTGCCGAGGCGGGTAGTCTCTGCTCCGCTTTGTCCGTTTTCGGTGTGGTGCTTTGATTTGGCTGGCCGAGAACGACGATCTGCTCCCCGGGCTTGTAGATCGGTGCAACGCGGAGTTGGTCGAGCGTGAGCCCGACCTCGACGGCGTCTGTTTTTCCATCCATCGGGAAATGAATCGCATTCCATGCGACGGCGATCTGTCGGCTGCCGACGCCGAGAAATCCGCCGAAATCGATGATCGCTGCACGAACCTGGCCCGATTTATCAACAATGATGTCGACGATGCGACCCATGTCGTCGCCCTTGGCGCTTTGCACCTTTTTGCCAAGCACGCTCTCGATCTGCTTGCCGTCGACAACGACTGCGGGCGTCCCGGTTTTTGCCGCCGTCGTCGGATCGGGTGTTTTGGGTGCAGAACTCTTGGGTATGAGTGTATTGGCAGAAGGAGCCCCGGTCGCGGGGGCCTCAGGCGGGTTGGTTGCATGCTGCGCCGACGGCGCCGACGGCGCCGGCGATGTCGGACCAGGCGCAACCTGCGAGGCTTGAGCGTCCTGCTGGCCACGTGGGTGCAATGGCTTTGCATGGGTCAATTCGATGGCTGTCGTAGCGCAAGCCGAATATGACCAAAGGGCGGCACATGCCGTGCCGACAAGGAGCCGCATCCGCAATTTACGCGTGGTTCGTTGAATGACCCGCATGGGCGAACCTCATTGCTATCAATGTGAAATAAAGCCTGACGCCGTATCGCGCCTGTACGAATCTCCAAGTGTGCCATGAAGATAAGGCAGGCAAAGCACGAATGAAGCACGAGTCAAAGACGGAACCGCGAAAAGCCCGATAACGAACTGTTTCAGGGAGGTTTGCAGGCACCGTTTCCAACGCGCGGTTCATGGCGCCATACATTTCATATGATGAGATGATGAGAGGCAGATTCTCGAAATCGCGGCATTATTCTCAGATCCGCCAACGCATATGTATGCCCATCAAGGCGGGAGCGATTGGACGATCTTGTGGGGTGGACTTGCGGTTCTTGTGACGATTGGACCGCCTGAGCCAAAAAGCGAAGGGAGATCAAACGTGGCTTATTCCTACAAAACTATCGCCTCTCCTGTGGGCCGGTTGAAACTCGTTGCGAGCGATAAAGGATTGGCCGCTATCCTTTGGGAAAACGACGATCCGAAGCGGGTCCGATTAGGCGAATTGACCAAAGCTCCGCAACATCCGGTTCTTCTTCAGACCGAGCAGGAACTGCGCGAATACTTCGCCGGCAAACGGACCGGCTTCACCGTCGCTCTCGACATGGCTGGCACCGCATTTCAGAAAAAGGTCTGGAGCGCGTTGCTGACGATCCCGTTCGGCGAAACGCACAGCTATGGCGACATAGCCAGACAGATCGGCAATCCCGCGGCGTCCCGCGCCGTGGGGGCCGCAAACGGCAGGAACCCGATTTCGATCATAACCCCGTGCCATCGCGCGATCGGATCGAATGGCGCGTTGACCGGATTTGCCGGTGGTTTGGACGCCAAGCAATATTTACTTTCGCTGGAAGGCAAGCGGGAGGGAGCAGCAGCCAGTGCGTCTCCCGCTGTCGGCTAACTGAATTACAGGAGCGAGATCATGGGCCGATCAGCGCACCATTATCTGATCTTCGAAACGGCGGGCGGTTATTGTGGGATCGCCTGGAACGAGATTGGCATTACGCGTTTCCAACTGCCGACCCGGAGCGCCGAAGCGACCGAACGTCATCTGTTGCGCCGACTGCCCGGCGCGGAATCGGGAACGCCCACGGCGGAGACCGACGCAGCAATCGCTGCGGTGAAACGATATTTTGAAGGCGAGGCGGTCGACTTTTCCCATGTGCGGCTCGATCTCGACGGGCAGGAAGATTTCTTCAAGCAGATTTATGATGCCGCGCGCCGCGTCGGCTGGGGCCAAACGACCACGTATGGCACCTTGGCGAAGCAGCTCGGCGCTGGGCCGGAAGCCGCACGCGACGTGGGGCAGGCGATGGCCAAAAATCCCGTACCGCTGATCATTCCGTGTCATCGGGTCTTGGCTGCCGGCGGCAAGGTCGGCGGGTTTTCCGCACCAGGTGGCGCGGCATCGAAGGTGCGCATGCTGGAGCTTGAGGGCGTCCATGTCGGACCGCCACCGCCGGCACAGCAGTCGTTTGAATTATAATGGCGACGGCCTAAAGCAGTGATATCGGCAGCGCAAAAAATTTCGAGTCGCAAATGCTGTCGCCCTTGCAGCATCCAAAAGCACAGAAATCCGGCCCAGCCAAGCCTGATTGTTGTCGCCGCTGCGATCACCGCACAAGTGGCGGCACCGGCCGTGCTTCATGGAAATCCTGATCGTCCGAAGCTTAAAATCCGACCGCATGACCGTCGCGCCGGCTATCGCTCGCCGCAACATATCCGTGTTCGAAATCATCGGACAGGCGCCAGATGAATTGGCCCGAGCCAAAATCCATATACGGATCATCGATTGATTTGAGTTCGTGCCCGCGCGCGCGCAATCCCTCAACCGCATCGGGGGCCATGGTCTGCTCGACATCCAGCGAAAAATCGCGATTGACCTTCCAGCGCGGAGCGTCGCACGCCGCCTGCGGTTGCTGATGATAATCAAGCATGCGCACCAGCGTCTGAAGATGACCCTGAGGCTGCATGTCCCCGCCCATCACGCCAAACGACATGACCGGCTTGCCCTCCTTCGTCAGAAAGGCCGGGATGATGGTGTGGAAGGGGCGTTTGCCGGGCGCCACGACATTGGGCGAGGTTGGGTCTGCGGAGAACCCGGCACCACGATTTTGCAAACTGACGCCCGTCCCGGGAACGACGACGCCGGACCCGAAGCCCATGTAGTTTGACTGGATGAACGACACCATCATTCCGCTCTCGTCGGCGGCCGTCAGATAGACCGTACCTCCGGCCGGCGGCCTGCCGAAGGTGAAGCGGGTCGCGCGCCGAGGATCGATCTGTTTGGCGCGATCCGCCAGATATGCGTCGTCCAGCATTTCTGCGGGCGTAACGCGCATTGCCTTTGGATCAGCGACATAACGATAGATATCGGCGAACGCCAGCTTCATCGCTTCAATCTGGATGTGCATCGATTCCGCTGAATCGACTGCCATTGAGGAAATGTCGAAATGCTTGAGGATGCCGAGCGCGATCAGTGCGGCGATACCCTGTCCATTGGGCGGAAGTTCATGCACGTCGTAGCCGCAGTAATTTTTCGAAATGGTATCCAGCCAGAATGGCTCATAGGCCCGCAAGTCATCGATCTGCAACGTGCCGCCGGTCTCCCGGCTGAAAGCGGCGATGCGCTCTGCAATCTCGCCCTCATACAGGGCTCGACCATGCGTCTCTCCGATAGCCCTGAGCGACCGCGCCGCATCTTTGAAAACAAACTTCTCTCCGGTTCGCGGAGCCCTGCCACCCGGCATGAAGGCTTGCGCAAAACCCGGCTGATCGCGCATCTCTGGAATGGCGGCGTTCCATTTGTGCGAAACGACGGGCGCGAGAGTCACCCCCCTTTCGGCAATAACGGCGGCCGGCTCAACCAGATCTGCGAAAGGAAGTTTTCCAAACCGATGATGCAATGCAGCCCACGCCGCAACAGCGCCCGGCACGGTCACGGCGTCCCACCCGCGCTGCGGCAATCGCACGTGCCCGTTGCCATCCTCTCCATATTTTTTGCGGAAATAGTCGAGTGTCCACGACGCCGGCGCCGGACCGGACGCATTGAGCCCATGCAACATCTTGCCGTCCCACAGGATCGCAAATGCATCACTTCCCAGCCCGCACGAGACAGGTTCGACGATCGTGAGCATTGCGGCCGCAGCAATGATCGCGTCGACTGCATTTCCGCCCGAAAGCAGCATGCGCAGTCCTGCCTGCGCCGCGAGCGGGTGCGACGTAGAAACGACGTTGCGTGCGAACAAGGGAATGCGAATCGAAGGGTAGGGATTTGTCCAGTCAAACGACATTTTGCAATTTCCACGGCGAGAGGTCGGTCAATCGAAACACCGATTGTATTCCGTTTTGATGTGGGCTGCGCGAAATCTAGGTGCGCCTGTCGATGATGTCTCTTTATTCTTCACGCGGGTCGAAGGCATCGCGCAGACCGTCGCCGAGAAGGTTGAAGCCCAGCACGACGAGGAAAATGGCCAGTCCCGGCGAAATCGACATCCAGGGAGCCTGCGTCATATAGTTCTTCGCGGTATTCAACATCGATCCCCAGGATGGATTAGGCGGCTGTTGACCAAGACCGAGAAACGAGAGGCTGGCTTCCGCGATGATCGCGGTCGCGATCGTGAGTGAAGCTTGAATCAGAACCGGCGGAAGCGCGTTAGGCAGGATATAGCGAAGAATAATCCAACGGTTGGGCAGGCCGATGGCGCGGGCACCTTCGACATAGTCCTCCGCTTTCACCGACATGACTTGCCCGCGAGTCAGGCGTGCGAAGATTGGCATTGCGGAGAGGCCGATTGCGACCATTGCATTAGTGAGACTTGGACCGAGAAAGGCAGCGAGCGCGATAGCCAGGATCAGGAAAGGAATCGCGAGTAGCGCGTCGGTCACCCGCGAAATTATTCCGTCGACCAATCCACCGTAAAATCCCGCCATCAAGCCAATCGGAATGCCGATGGAAGCGGCAATCGAGACCGAAACCACGCCTGCAAGCAGCGAGGCGCGTGCGCCGTAAAGCATGCGCGAGAGGATGTCGCGGCCAAGCTCATCCGTTCCGAGGAGATACGCGGCGGACGGGGGGTGCCGGATTGCAAGGAAACTCGTCTTGAACGGATCGTATGGCGCGAGGACGGGTGCAGCGAGCGCCGCCAGTATGAACAACAGCACAACCGTGCCGCCGACCAGCGCACCCCGGTTGCGCAGAAAGCGGGACAGCATCCGGTTCATGGATCGTTCCGGCCGTTTGTCCAGGACGGCTTCGGAAGCAGGCAAGGCCTGTGCGTTTGTGTCAGGCATGCCGCAGCCGAGGATTGATGATGGTGTAGAGCACGTCGGCCGCAAGGTTCATCACGATGAAGCCAACGGCGGTGCACAATACGACGCCCTGGACCACCGCGTAATCGCGATTGAACACGGCGTCGACGATGAGCTTCCCGAAGCCGGGAATGGTGAAGACCTGTTCCGTGAGCACCGCACCGCCGAGAAGTTCGCCGAAGAGGAGCGTGGCGATCGTCACAATCGGTATGAGCGCATTGCGCAGCGCGTGCTTGAGCACCACGACTCTGCCGCGCAGACCCTTCGCACGCGCGGTCCGGATGTAATCCGAGCGGAGCACGCCGACCATCGCTGCGCGCGTGTGACGGGTGATGCTCGCAGCAAGCGCATTACCGAGAACGAAGGCCGGCATGATGATGGTCTGAATATTCAACCAGAGGTTTTGGGACGGCGGAACGAAACCGGATGCGGGGAGAAGGCCGAATTTCACGGAGACGAGAAGGATCAGCATGATCCCAAGCCAGAAATTCGGGACAGAAAGGCCGGAGAGTGCGATCACCGTGGCGGCGGTGTCGATCCAGGTATCCTTGCGAACAGCCGCGAGAATGCCCATCGGAATTCCGATGCACAGCGCAAACGTCATGGCAAACAAAGCAAGTTCGATCGTGACTGGCAATTTCTGCGCGATCAGCGAAAGCACCGGCTCGTCCGTCCGCAGCGAGACACCGAGGTCGCCTTGGACGATCTGCCCGACCCACGCGATATACTGCACGGGGATCGGGTCATCGAGATGATATTTCTGATGGAGATAGGCGATCACTTGCGGATCGCGCTCTTCGCCCGCGATGGTCGCGATCGGATCGCCCGGCAGGAGCTTCTGCAGGCTGAACACGAGCATCGAGACCAGGATCACGGTTGGGATCGCGACGAGCAGGCGCCGGCCGATGATTGCGAACATGACCGCGTCCTCAGTTGGCGAATTTCAAACCTTTGACGCGGATCAATCCATCCGCCGAGGGCTTGAAACCGACGACTTTCTTGGTCGTCGCGAACAGCCACGGCTGATAGTAGAGATAAATGCGCGGCACGTCGTCCTGCATGATCTTGTCGGCAGCATCGTAAACTGCCTTGCGCTTTGTCTGGTCGGTGACCGTCCGCGCCTGCAGGAGCAGCTTGTCGACCTCCGGATTGCAATAATGGCCGTCGTTCTGGCTGCCCTTGCAGGAGACGAAGATAATGAGATTGCCGTCCGGGTCCGGCCGCCCGGACCAGGCATTCATATTGGCTTCGAAATTGCCTCCCTGAGCTTGATGCAGTGCTGTCGCATAATCCGTCGCGCGCAACTGGATATCGAATCCCGCCTCCGCGGCCATGGCCTGGATAAGCTCGCTGACCTGCTGAAGAACGGTGTTGTTTGCAAAGGTCAACTCGAATTTGACGTGATCGAAGCCTGCTTCCTTGAGCAACGCCTTGGCCTTGGCGACGTCGCGCTTCGGCATGACCGCCGATTTGTCAAAGAAAGGGCTCGCCAGTGGCAAAGCCTGATTGGCCGGCGCGAAAAATCCCTGCCCCACCACCTTGTTGATCGCATCACGGTCGATGGCGATATTGAAGGCCTGCCTGACGCGCTTATCATGGAACGGGGAAGTCTTCGATCGCGGGCCATTTGCGATATTGAGTGCGATGGCCTGGAAACCGAGACCGACGACAGGATCGAAGTTCAGCTTGGGATCACTTTTGACCGAAGCCACGTCTGATGGCGCCAGCCGCTCCAGAATATCGATGCTGCCGGCGCGCAGGTTTGCAAGGCGGACGGTGGCGTCCGGAATTGGCTGATAAACGATTCGCTGGAAGAAGTAGTCGTCAGGATTCCAGTAGTCCTTGAACTTCTCGAGCACGATCCGGTCGTTCTGGACGCGTTCAACGAACTTGTACGGACCGGCGCAGACCGGGTTTTTGCTGAAGTCGCCAGTCATCGCCTTGGGCGCCAGGATCATGCCCGCGCGATCCGTCAGTTGATACAAAAGCGTCGCGTCGGGCTTGTTGACGGTGATCGTGACGGTTGAAGGATCGACGACATCGACGTGCGCCACGGACGCGAGTTCGCTCTTGCGGAGCGAGTCAGGCAGCGTGCGGGCGCGGTCGAGCGACGCCTTGACGGCCGTCGCGTCCATCGTCTCGCCGTCGTGAAATTTTACGCCGCTGCGAAGCTTCAGCGTCAATACCTTGTCATCGGCGCTCCAGCTCCACGACGTTGCAAGCTCGGGCACGATCTGCAGTTTCTCGTCCACGTCCATCAGTTTGTCGCAAAGCGCGCTGAACACGATGCGGCCGACAAAGGTGCGCGCGCGATGCGGATCGAGCGCATCCGGATCCTCCTGCAGGCCGATCCGCAACGTCTGGCTCGCGGCCGGCAAAACGCCGAAGAAAAAGGCGAGCGCTGCAAGCATGCCCTGCCGGATGATTGATCGTGTCGCCATCTCATGAGTCTCCCAAGGATGTTGGACTAGATGCCTTCGCGGTTTGATGTCCGCGATAAATTTCAAGCCGGCGCTCAAAAGCCGTGCTGCGCGTGTTGGATGGAGGCGGCGTTGCCAGACCTCCGATGTCACGCCAGAAATGGCAAGCCACGGTCCGGTCATCGCCGGCGGATTCCAGCGCCGGATGCTCATCCCGGCAACGCGGACGGACGTGCGGACATCTGGTGTGGAAACGGCAGCCGGATGGTGGCGCAGCAGGGCTCGGCACGTCGCCTCCCAGGACCGTCTTTTGTGGCCGGACTGCGAGTGACGGGATCGGTATCGCCGCCAGCAAGGCCTGGGTGTAGGGGTGAAGCGGCGTCCGGAACAGCGTATCGGTCGGCGCCAGTTCCACAACTTCGCCGAGATACATGACGGCAACGCGTTCGCTCATGTGCCGGATCACGGCAAGATCATGCGCGACGATGACGAGGGTCAGGTGAAACTGGTTTTTCAAATCCTCGAGCAGGTTGACGATCTGCGCCTGCACCGAGACGTCGAGGGCAGAGACCGGCTCATCGCCGATGACGACTTTCGGACCGCCGGCGAGGGCGCGCGCGATGGCGATGCGCTGCCGTTGGCCACCGGAAAATTCGTGAGGATAGCGGTCGGTTGAAGCGGGAAGGCCGACGGTGGCCAGCAACGCGGCAACCCGTTCGCGCCGCTCTGCACGTGGCATGCCTTCGAGCCACAGCGGCTCTCCGATGATCGCGCCGACATTCATGCGCGGATTGAGCGAAGCGAAAGGGTCCTGGAATACGAATTGCAGTTCTCGGCGGATCCTGCGCATTTCGTCGCCGGAGGCTTGAGCGAGGTCGTTGCCAGCATAGTGCACCGTGCCGGCGGACGGATCGAGCAGGCGAGTGAGGAGCCGTGCGTAGGTCGATTTGCCGCACCCGGATTCTCCGACGATCGCAAAGGTTTCGCCAGGCTGGATCGCGAGCGAAATGCTGTCGACGGCGCGGATCACGGGGCTGCGTGTGAGCAGGGACCGTCCGCCGCCGAAATGCTTCGTCACTCCGACGGTCTCGAGGATCGGTAGCGGACGGGATGACTGCGTGGCTTCTGTCACGCCGCCGTCTCGCTCGTCTCGATCGGCGCGTACCAGCAAAGCGCGGAATGATCCGCGCCGAATCGCCGTGATGGCGGCCGCATGGTGCGGCAGCGCGTATCAGCAAGCGGGCAGCGCGGCGAGAAACGGCAGCCGGCCGGCATTTCGTTTGCCGAAGGCACTTGGCCCGGGATTGTCGCGAGCCGGCTCGTGCGCGGTCCCACCGAAGGCATCGAGCCCATCAGCCCGATCGTATATGGATGCTGGGGATCGGCGAAGATATCCGCGACCGATCCGCTTTCCACGATCTCGCCGGCATACATCACCGCCACATCGTCCGCCGTCTCCGCCACCACACCAAGATCATGGGTGATGAGGATCAGCGCCGTTCCCGTCTCAGCCTGAAGTTGGGCGATAAGCGCGAGAATCTGGGCCTGGATCGTGACGTCAAGCGCGGTCGTCGGCTCGTCGGCGAGGAGCAGCATGGGGTCATTGGCGAGCGCCATCGCGATCATGGCGCGCTGGCGCATTCCACCGGAAAGCTGGTGCGGATAGGCGTTGAACCGATCTTTCGGGGCAGGAATACGAGTCAATTCGAGCATGGCAAGGGCGCGTGCGCGGGCCGTCTGCCACGAAACGCCTTTGTGGCGCATGACACCTTCGGCGATCTGATTGCCGACGGTGAAAGCCGGATTAAGCGACGTCATCGGCTCTTGGAAGATCATGGCGATCGCGTTGCCACGCAAATCCTCCAATGCGCGTTCGCTCAATTGCGTTAAATCCACGCCGCGGAAGCGAACGGTGCCCGAACTGCGTCGGATCGCTGGCGGCAGAAGCCCAAGGATCGACAACGCGGTCAAGCTCTTGCCGCAGCCGGATTCACCCACGATGCAGAGTGTGCGGCCGCTTTCGACACTGAAACCGATCCCATCCACCAGGGCAGGCCCGTTCGGGCGGTTTTGCAGACGCAACGTCAAATTGTCGACGGAGAGAATCGTCTGTTCCGCTGCGCGGTTCGGATCCAACGCGGATATCGTCGCTTCTGCTGCGACGCGATCCGGGCTCGTTGACTGTCCGATTGCCGGCATTGAAATCCTCCAGGCGGGACTGCGAGACTAATCGGATCAGGACCAATGCGGCAATGGCCCTTCTCGCGGGAATTACGGGCATACTGCTTTCCGCAACGACCGTGATGGAGGCATTCATCTGCCGTCGCAGCGGATGGCGATACGCTCATCCCGTTGGCTGCCATAGCCGCAAGACAGTCGCGGGCTTGAGCACGTCCTCGTGCAACACGTGCGATGCCTTTGTGCGTCTTCCGGTCGCACACACGTGCGATCGGAACGCTTCTGACCATTTCCAGTTGTAAAAGTGCCGATGCTGCAAGAAGGATTCGAACCCCCGATCCCGTCATTAAGAAGCGAGAATTCTGTTTGTTCGGAAAGTTATCTGCAATGCTTGCAATCACGTTCTGATGCCCTTCAGAACGTGATTGAGCATGCGAAACTCATTTCATTTTGCAAACTGGCGTGCACGCGTGAAGAATAACGAAAATAGATGAGAACTACGGAAACCGCACACACGGCCTCGCTTGCGAGTGGTGAAGCAACGGCCCGTTGAAGTCCTCGACCTATGGTTGTTCATACCGGAAGGTCACGACGCTGGTTTCATAATCGGACGCGTTGACGGATCTGCGTGATCGCAGCAGACCTCCCCCCACGGCCTCGTCATGGATCGCATAATCGACATACCCCATGACGAATTTAGCGCGTCCTCCGGATCTCTCCCAGGCACGCTGCAGCATCCGCTTCTGCAGGTACCACGCTGCACCATTGTTGGAACGCCGAGAGCCGCCCGCAATGTAGTAGGTATGGGCGCCGAATTCGTAGCCGATGAAGCCGGCCAGCGGCTGCTTCCCGCCTGACGCAATAGCAGCGAAACGGTATTGGGGCGCAGCAAGATGGCCGCCAACATAGCTTGCCAGAGCGCGCAAGTGATGAAATTCGATCTCTTTTCGCTTATACATCACCGAACGCAAACGGGTGATTGCCACCACGTGCAGGAGGCACGCAAAGCCTGTTCGAACGGCAACTCTCAAATTCGTTTTTTCGCCGCGCTTCGCGTTTCGGCGCGTATTGCTGCTCGTGCTCGCCCAATATTCGTCCCAGCTGGACCAACGACGGAAATCGACAGCCTGTACGATGAGCGGACGAACGCTCTCAACTGTCACCCCAGGCAAACTCTGGAGGTCTTCTTCGCGGCCTTGCTCCAGAGTGAGATGCCAGCCGTAGCGATAGTGTCCCGGTCCAAGACGCGCCAGAACCGCGGCCATGCAGTCGGTCCAAAGCAGTTCGGAACCAGGCTTCAATGCCAAACGATCGAGAAAAACGCGCTCTGCCGCCGAAACTCCAACGGCACATTGTCCAATCTTCTGGCCAGATTGGGAAAATTCGAAGATCTCAAGGCGTTGCCGAAACCGCGTTTTCAGCGACCAGCCCCAAAGGCGAGCATGGGCAGAGTGGAAGGATGCGCCGCACTCTTGCGCAAGGGCGTCCCACTCGTGCGGGTGACAGTCCTGAAGTCGCAGAGGTAAGGCTTTGACGGAACCCGTCGTGTAAGGGCGCATCCTCGATCCGCCAGACGTTCGCGAGCCGCTGCTTACGGGCTTCAGGGGCGGCGCTACTGAAAAGAGAAGGCTTTTCGATAAATCTCGAAAGGGTCTGAGCTGCTCTTTGAACACCACCACTATGCTGGAGATCATAGTGATCACACCGAACACAACCAGTTCAAAAAACGGGAGCTCTGCTCCAACCGCTCCTTCAGCAATCACCAGATCCATAATGGCCTCCGACTTGGCGGGAAGGTCTGACTGCACGGTTGAAATTTATCTGAGGAGTGCTTTGAACCACCAGAAGCGGCCCGTTCACGTACCAGTGAATGGCCCCAGCGAGTGGTCCGATTGGAATATTAGTTTAGAGCTGGCGTTTGCGCCACAGCGTGTCTCGCCGAAAGACCCGGGGAACCATTTTCAGAAATCAATCGCGGGGCGGGTTTGATTGCCCTCACGTCCGCGCTATTCGGCCCCCGATTCGGTTTTGCTCTTTACGTGGGCGCGTAGGAGAATTCTCCGGTCACATGCAATTCGGCTGTCGCGACGGGACACGCCATGTCGGATGGGATCGATGGACTGTCGGTCTTCGCGGCTCGTTGAAAGGCGAAGTCGATCTTCAAAATAGACCCGAGGCCAATTTCCGCATAAGTTATAGGCCCGGCTGGGTGTTTCCCCAGCAGCAGAGAAAATTTTCAACTCCTGTACAACATCGACGAAGCGCCTCTTGATCCCCCATTTGGGAAGGCGCACCTCGTCAAACTGCCGCGCTTCAAGCTGCTTGTCCGAAAAAACACGATGCGGGATGACGAGAGGCTATCTCATCTGATCGGCGACATTTACGACGCTGCGCTCGACGCCGCGCTGTGGCCCGACGTTCTGCGTGAGATGGCGAGTTTTGTCGGCGGCCAGGCCGCCGGTCTGCTCTCTAAGGATTCGGTGAGCAAGATCGGCATCGCCACCTATCACGCCGGCGTCGATCCCCATTACCTACGGCTTTACGCGGAGACGTATTGTAAATTCGACCCGATGGCGGGATTACATTTCTTCGACGTCGAACAGGTCGTGAGTATTCCGGAACTGATTCCTCTCGACGAATTCCGTCAGGGCCGATTCTACCGCGAATGGGTGCAACCGCAGGGTTGGCTCGATGCGGCGAACTCCGTGCTCGACAAGTCGGTGACGAGCTACGCGTATCTCAGCATTATCCGCGATGAAGCGGCTGGCATGGTCGATGATGAGATGCGCCGGCGCATGTGCCTCGTCATCCCGCATGTTCGCCGTGCGGTGCTCATCGGCCGGGCGATCGATCTCAAGACCACAGAAGCGGCGAGCCTCGCCGATGCGCTCGATGGCCTCAGCGCCGGAATGTTTCTCATCGATGCGACCGGGCGGATCGTCCACGCCAACGTCGCCGGTCATACCATCCTTCGGGCGGACGATTATTTGCGCGCGGCGGGCGGGCGGTTGCTCGCAAACGAGCCGCACGTCAACGGCACGCTGCGTGATATCTTCAGCGCCATCGGCGCTGGCGATGCGGCGCTCGGCAGCAAAGGCATCGCCGTGCCACTCGCGGCGAAGGACGGTACGCGCCACGTCGCCCATGTATTGCCGCTCACCTCGGGGGCGCGCGGCGGTGCGCGGACGGCCTATGCGGCGACCGCAGCGCTGTTCGTTCACAGGGCGGCGCTGGAAACGCCGTCGCTACCGGAAGCGATCGCCAAGGCATACAGGTTGACGCCGACTGAACTGCGCGTTCTGCTTGCGATCGTCGAAATCGGTGGCGTGCCCGAGGTCGCGGAGGCGCTCGGCGTCGCAGCGGAAACGGTGAAGACCCATCTCGGTCGCCTGTATGAGAAAACCGGCGCCCACCGCCAGGCCGATCTCGTCAAGCTTGTCGCCGGATTTTCCAGCCCGCTGCGTTGATCCAAATTCCATCAAATCGCAATTGATCGCATCCCCCGATCGGGGGACGCGGCGTCATTCCGTGAGCGCGATAGTTCTCCGGTTCTATTGACGTGGACAAACGTTGCGACCACCAGTCAAAATCCCGGGGGCTTCGATGATCGCAGAGCACCCGCTTCAGCCGGTTTAATGGAGGGAGACATGAAATACCAAAGGAAAACGGCTCCGTTTGCGATTCTTTCGACTCCACTGTTGACGCTGGCACTCGCCCTCTCAATCGGAATTGGCACATCGATCCGGGCGGACGCCGCATCCAAGGGTGTTAGCGAGAGCAAGGTTCTCGCCGCCTGCAAGCGCACACCGAGTTGCCATTTTAATGGTAATCGCAAGGGTGATGGGCCTGGATGTACGGACAACGTCTGTTTTATGTGCAGTAAGGGAAAGTGTTGGGCCGACATGAAGGGCAAGACGCCGGGCAAGGGCGCGGTCATCGGTGGGATCAGACTTCCGCCGGGCACTGTGCAGCCGACCTCTGGCGGGAACAGCGGCGGCAAGACCACTCGCCGTCCGTTGAATGTCGGGGTCACGAACGGGCCTACTCAGGCCAAAACGCCGCTCGCGGTCAGGCAAGGCGGCGGTATGCATCACGGCGGCCGAAGCCACTGAACGACTGATGGCTGCTGCGACCAACATCGAACCAGTCAAGTCAGCGGCTAGATCGGGCACGCAAGGTCGTCCTGAAGGCGCTCATGACGGCCTTGTGCATTACCCATCACCGCTAATCGGCGATGGACGCCTTGGCTGCGGCGAACTGTTGATGAAAGTCTTCATCTCGATGCCCCTTCATTGGATCGCCCCCAATTGACTGCGCGGCGCGCGGCTCGCCATCAAGGGAAGAGCCTTCGAGTGCCAATCCGAAGAATGATCCGCCGACCAACGCCCCATACCTTTTGAACATTGCGGTCTCGGTCCTCCCGCGCCGTCCGGCCGCGTAGGAGATTGCGCCCAATTCAGCGAATTTAGTTCAGCATTTGCGCACGATGAATGTGTTGATTTCTTCCGGCGCTGAAAAGATGACGGACGCACGATCTCCCATCATTCCCGCCGGCATGATCGCCGGTGCATCCTTTTTCGGGCCGTCCTTGCTGGAGTCGGTCTTGAAACGCAAATTCCTTTCCCAGAAAGCGCGGGTTTGACCGTCGGCCGTCGTGACGCGATAGGTATCGCGACAATAGCTGATCGTTTTGACCTGAACGCGCGGATCGAGCGTCTTGAGGTTAAGATCCTGGCCACCACCCATCATGCCGCCCATCTGACCGGATTGCGCGTTTTGTTGTGGCGCCGCTCCGGGCTTGGTGGCGTCCTTGAGGTACGCCAATAAATCCGCTCGGACAGAAGCGTCCTTGATCCCTTCGAAAGGCATCTCGTTATTTGGTACGAGGTGCTGCGGATCGGTCAGCCATTGGTCGAGCGTCTGGTCATTCCATACGATCCCTGACGACTTGAGCGCGCTCGAATAGCGATCGAAGCTGGGCAACGTCCCGGCCGTGCGCCCCCAAAGTTGTGCGAGGCTTGGCCCCGTCATGTTTCGGCCCGGTTCCAGCGAATGACACGCTGCGCAAGCTCGGAAATCACGTTGGCCCTTGGACATGTCGCCTTGGGCCAAAGCTGGCGTCAGCAGGGCGAACGTTACGAGCAGTGAAATCAAAGAGCGATGCATGGTCAGTCTCCCTTTTTCGCGAAGAACAGGTATTTGACGAGAGCCGCCGCCGTCAGGACCAGGACGATGACCAACAAAAGCCCAAACAGGCCCATGCCCCACATCATTCCGGGCATCATGTCGTGCATCATGGGTCACGTCATTCCGCCGGTTCTGGAATGCGTTGAGATGTTGTCTCCGGCTTTGCCGGCAACAACGGTCGGCGGCTTTTGCCGCCGCCACGCGGCAAACGAAAACCCTTCACCAGGCCGAACACGGCGGGAATGACCACCAGCGTCAGCAGAGTCGACGACACCATGCCGCCGATCATCGGCACCGCGATCCGGCGCATCACCTCGGAGCCGGTCCCCGCGCTCCAGACGATCGGCATCAGGCCCGCCATGATCGCCACGACCGTCATCATTTTCGGCCGCACCCGTTCTACCGCACCGAGCATGATGGCGGCGTACAGGTCGTCTTTCGTCAGCGTGCGGCCTTCAGTGAACCGCTTTGTCCTGATCTCGGCCCACGCATTTTCGAGATAGATGAGCATCACCACGCCCGTCTCGGCAGCAACGCCCGCAAGCGCGATGAAGCCGACAGCCACGGCGACCGACATGTTGAAGCCCAGCCACCACATCAGCCAGAGACCGCCGACAAGGGCGAATGGCAGCGACAACATGACGATGAGAGTTTCCGTGATCGCCCGGAAATTGAGATACAGAAGCAGGAAGATGATCAGCAGGGTAATCGGGATGACGACTTGAAGCCGGGCCTTCGCCCGTTCAAGCGATTCGAACTGCCCGCTCCAGACAGCGTAGGTGCCTTGAGGAAATTTCACCTGCTCAGATACCGCGCGTCGCGCATCGGCGACGTAACTGCCGAGATCCCGATCGCGGATATCGACATAGATATAGAGCGCCAGTTGCCCGTTCTCCGTTCTGATCGACGTCGGTCCGCGGGTGAAATTGATTTTAGCCACTTCGCCGAGCGGCACGGTGCCGCCTCCCGCAATCGGAACCAGCACGTCGCGGGCAATGGCTTGTGGATCGCTCCGGAGATTGCGCGGATAGCGAAGATTGACCGTGTAGCGTTCCCGGCCCTCGACGGTGGTCGTCAGCGCCTCTCCGCCAAGCGCCATGGCGACGACCGACTGGACATCGCCGACCGCCAGACCATAGCGCGCGAGGGCATTCCGATCCGGCACGATGTCCAGGTAATATCCGCCCGTGACCCTCTCGGCATAGGCACTTGAGGTGCCGGGTACGGTTCGCACGACCTTCTCGACCTGCCGCGCGACCTGCTCCATGTCCTCATAGTTGCGGCCAAAAATCTTGATGCCAACGGGAGTGCGGATTCCGGTCGCCAGCATGTCGATGCGTGCCTTGATCGGCATCGTCCATGCATTGCTGACGCCGGGAAACTGCAGCGCCTTGTCCATTTTCGCGGTCAGGCTGTCGATCGTCATCCCCGGCGGCCATTTGCTCTCAGGTTTGAGATTGATCACGGTCTCGAACATTTCGCTGGGAGCAGGATCAGTCGCGGTCGCAGCGCGGCCTGCCTTGCCATAGACCGACGCCACTTCCGGGAACGATTTGATGATCCGGTCCTGAACCTGCAGCAACTCGGCGGCCTTCGTCACCGAAATGCCCGGCAAGGTCGTCGGCATGTACAGCAGCGTGCCTTCATTGAGGGTGGGCATGAATTCGCTGCCGAGCCGCATGGCGGGCCAGATGCTGACGGCTAGAATGAGCAGCGCAGCGATGACCGTCAGCGTCTTGGCTTTCATCACGCCGGCAATGATCGGACGGTAGGCCCAGATCAGGAAGCGGTTGAGCGGGTTCCTGTGTTCGGAGATGATGCGTCCGCGCACGAAAATAGTCATCAGCGCCGGCACCAGCGTGACCGAGAGCAGCGCCGCCGATGCCATGGCAAACGTCTTGGTGAAGGCGAGCGGTCCGAACATCCGGCCTTCCTGCGATTCCAGCGTGAATATCGGCAGAAAGGACACGGTTATGATGAGCAGACTGAAGAACAGCGCGGGGCCGACCTCGCAGGCGGCGCTGATCAAAATGCCGATGCGCGACTGATCCGGCTTGGCCCGCTCCAGGCGTTTATGGGCGTTCTCGATCATCACGATGGCGGCGTCGATCATTGCGCCAATGGCAATGGCGATGCCACCGAGACTCATGATGTTGGAGCCGACACCGAGCAGCTTCATGCCGCCGAACGCCATGAGGATGCCCACCGGCAACATCAGGATCGCAACCAAAGCGCTTCGGACGTGCAGGAGAAACAGAAAGCAGACAAGGGCGACGACCAGGCTTTCCTCGACCAATGTTTTCTTAAGGGTCGCGATCGCTCTGTTGATGAGCTGAGACCGATCATAGACGGGGATGATCTCGGTGCCTTTAGGCAGACTCGGCATAAGCGCGGCGAATTTGGCCTTCACGTTCTCGATCACATCCAACGCATTCGCCCCAAAGCGTTGAAGGACGATGCCGCTCGTGACTTCGCCTTCGCCATTGAGTTCGGCAATGCCGCGCCGTTCGTCCGGGCCGATCTCCACCCGCGCCACGTCTTTCATGAGCACGGGTGTTCCGCCATCTGCCTTGAGCACGATGTTTTCGAGATCGTTGACGCCTTTGATATAACCGCGGCCCCGAATGACGAACTCGAATTCGGACAATTCGACCGTGCGGCCGCCCACATCCATATTGCTGTTGCGGATGGCATTGCGCACGGTATCGAGAGAGATTCCAAGAGCGCGCAGGCGTTGCGGGTCGACGACAACATTGTATTGTTTGACGAAGCCGCCGACGCTTGCGACTTCTGCGACGCCTTCCGATTTCGCTATCCCGTAGCGGATCGACCAATCCTGCAGCGATCGGGTTTGCGCCAGGTTCAGATTTTTCGATGTGACGGCGTATTGATAAACCCACCCCACGCCGGTCGCATCCGGTCCGAGTGTGGGCGTTACGCCCGACGGCAGTTTGCTGCCGACGCCGCTCAAATATTCGAGGACGCGGCTGCGCGCCCAATAGATATCGGTGCCATCATCGAAAATGACATAGACGAACGATACGCCGAACGATGAAAACCCGCGAACGACGTGCGCTTTCGGCACACTGAGCATCGCTGTGGCCAAGGGGTAGGTGACCTGGTCTTCGACAACCTGCGGCGCCTGACCTGGATACTCGGTGTAGACGATGACCTGCACATCGGAGAGGTCCGGAATGGCGTCGAGCGGCAGGGTGCGTAGGGCGTACACGCCGCCAAACACCAGGAAGGCGGTGGCGATGAGCACCAGCATCAGGTTGTGGGCTGACCAAGCGATGATCTTGCTGATCATGGCGTTTTCTCCGCTTCCGCCATGCCGCTCAACGCACTTTTGAGATTGCTTTCCGCATCGATCAGGAAGTTTGCGCTGACGACGACGCGCTCGTTTTCCTTAAGACCGTCCTGGATTTCGACGTAACTGTCTCCATGCTGGCCGGTCTTTACGTTGCGCGGCTCGAAGCGTCCGTTTCCTTTGTCGACCAGCACGACACGCTTGCTTCCGTTGTCGATCACGGCGCTGTCGGGGACGGCCAACACCGGCCCATTGCTTGGCGCGGCAAGCTCGACCTCGGCATACATGTTGGGCCGCAGCAGACCCTTGGGATTCGCCAATTCGATGCGAACCTTGGCCGTGCGCGTGCCCATGTTGATTTCGGGATAGATCAGGTCGACTGTCCCGTGCAGCACTTGCCCCGGATAGCCGCGCAGTCTGATCGTCGCGGATTGTCCGACGGAGATGTGCGGGAGATCGTTCTCTGCGACATCCGCCAGCACCCACACCGTCGAAATGTCGGCAAGGCGGAACAATACGTCGCCGGGCATCGTTCGCTGCCCGTCGGTGACATTCCGTTCCAGCACGATTCCGTCACGCGGCGCCGGCCAGACGACGGTCAGCGGCACCTTTCCGGAGGTTTCGATCTGATGGATGATTTCGGCAGGGACCCCAAGATTTTCGAGGCGTTGGCGCGATCCTCCTTTCAGGCTCGGGCGGTCGCCTCCCTGAAATCCGCGCGTGGACACATAGTCAGCCGCGGCGGCTGAGAGAGCCGATCCATAGACGCGCATCAGCGGTTGGCCCTTGCGGACCATTGCGCCGGTCGTCACGTCCTCGACCTTTTCGATCCAGCCTTCAAATCTCAGCGACACAACGGCTTGGCGGCGTTCGTCGAGCTTTACGATGCCGGAAGCGCGCACGGCCGTCGAAAGAACGCGTTTCGTAGCGGGTTCGGAGCGGACACCAGAACGTTGAATCTTGCCGAGCGAAACCCTTACCGTCGAATCGTCGCCCGCATCCCCGGCGTAGACAGGGATGTAATCCATCCCCATCGAATCCTTTTTGGGCACCTTTGAGGTATCCGGTAGTCCCATTGGATTGCGGTAGTAAAGGATGCGCTGTTCGTCACCTTTCGCTGACGCGTCTTTTGACGCGTGGCGGCCAACTGGACTGACATCCCTGTCGTTTGTCACCGGCACATAGTTCGCGCCGGTTTCGGTCTTTTTCGGAGTGAGCGAATAGAACGGCGCGCCGTCCGGATAGCGATAATAAAGAACTTCTTTTCCCGGCTCAGAAGCGTTGCTCGCCAGGATGAGGCTGGACGCGAACACACGCATCGCGTCGCGGCTTGCTCCAGCGTAATATCCCACTGCGCCTGCCGCTCCGATGGCGGCCACGCTAATTGCTATCCAGGCCCCGCGCTTCATTGCACGGCCTTGATAACAAGTTTGTTTTGGAGAGTACCGGTCTCCCCTTGCACTTTGGCGCCAAGGGAGAGAGCCCAACCGCCGGCCATCGAGATGTCGGCCTTGAATCGATAGACGCCGGGTTCTGTACTCGGCAGAGGTTGAAGCGCTGCCGCCATTGTCGGCATGCCCTCAGGCTCCATGTCGAGCCGGCTGGCGAAGATCACGGCGTCGGAGACGGGCTTGCCGTCGGGCTTGTGAACCAGACGGACGGCAAGTACAGCGTCATCGGACTTCTTCACGTTCGGGCTGACGAGCTGAAATTCGTAGTCTTTGATGTCGGCTTGGCTGGCCGTCGCCGTCAAGCAAGCGGCCGCGATCAGCGCGCCGCCAAAGGCGCGCGTTTTGTTGAACAGTTTCATGGACATGTCCTCGTTCTATCCGGTCGCCTCAGAAAGCGACATTTTCGATGCATAGCGATCGCCGCCACGTGACGAAGTCACCCCGGCAGCTTTTGCGGTTACGTCAAGAGGATCAGGAACGAGGTGGTCGAGGGGGTGGTGGGAAGACAACGCCTTCGAGCAAAGGCTCGGACGGCAGAGAAAACTGCATCGGCGCCGTGTAACGCGTCACGATGAATACCGGCGATGCGGGAATGTTTTGGAAGCACATGCCCAAGCAGTTTGCAATGAACGGACAGGGCTGGCTTTTCGTCGAAGAATCCTTGTGACAGGGCATCTCCTCAGCCTGCGCCATGGAGGTCATGTCCCGAGACATGGAGGCCATGCCCTGAGACAGGCCGGCAGGCATCCCCATCATCTCCGCCGACACAGGCATAGCAAAGCCGCCCGTTATCATTCCGATAACGGCCAGAAGAGCGAGCGCACGGCGAAGGGCTGCCAAGAATTTCATCAGCGCGAACGTCTCACAACTCGGCCTGTTTGAAAAGCCTCAGGAACAATCGCTTGCCGGGATCGTGAACGGCAGCAAGCCAATGACCGATAAAATGGCCCTCCTATGGCGACGGCCGAACGTGGCTGGACAACAAGTTGCTCATGTCAATTGTTGCCGTGCGTGTAATCGTGACGTAGTGCCCGCTGGCTGCCCTATTCCGCGGCGACTGGGTGCTGGTCTGCACTGCCCGCGCGGTATTCGGTCCAAGCCTGGCGAAGAATCTGCACGGATGAAGTCAGAAAAATCCCGCCCATCACCGCCGCCACCGCCAGGTCTGGCCACGCCGTCGATGTGCCCCAAACTCCAAGCGCCGCGACCATCACCACGACGTTGCCGATCGCATCATTACGCGAACACAGCCAGACTGATCGCACGTTAGCGTCGCCGTCCTTGTAGCGCATCAGAAGCAGCACGGACGTAAGGTTTGCCGCCAGCGCAAGGATGCCGATGCCGCCCATCAGTTCGGCGCTCGGTACACCCAAGATCAACGTATGATAGATCGTCGAACCCATGACCCAGATTGCCATGAGGCTTAACGACAGACCCTTGAACAGAGCTGCGGTGGCGCGGGCGTGCACGCTTCGGCCGATGACCGCCAAACTCAGACCGTACGTGACCGTATCACCCAGGAAATCGAGGGCGTCGGCCTTGAGTGCCTGCGATGCCGCAAGCTGTCCGGCGATCATTTCAATGAGGAACATGCTGCCGTTGAGCGCAATGACCATCCACAACATGCGCTTGTAGCGAGGATCGAGGCCATCGAAGACCGGCACACCGCCGGAACAGCCGCAAGCCCCTTCGGC
>DATJHH010000039.1:0-2529 GCA_035494115.1 Xanthobacteraceae bacterium | reverse complement strand
TCGCTCGCGGCGCGTGTTGCCTTTACGGTGGACACGATGCCGCCGCCGCGCCGCGCGATCTCCTCGTAGCTTGCGCCGGCAAGCCGCAGCTCGAATTCCTCGGCCCGATTGCCGCCGTAGACGAGATGCGTATGGCAGTCGACCAGACCCGGCGTGATCCATCGTCCTTCGCAATCGGTCCGCTCGGCGGCATCGAGACCCGCCGGCGCATCCGCTTTCGCCCCGGCAAAGACGATGACGCCGTCCTTGGCCGCGATTACACCGTCCTCGATGATTCCGAGGCCTTCGCGCTGCGGGGAAAGCGTGGCGAGTCGACAGTGATGCCAGAGGTGATCAGCGGCAGTCATGACGATGGAAGCCCGCTATCTTCGATGTGGACGCTTGGCAGAAATGCCATTTGTCTATACATATTACATGCTCACCGCGTGCTGTCCAGCTTGTCGTCGACGCCGGAGACTTTAGTTGCCCGAACTGCATTTCAAGCAAGCCCTGCTGCCAGACGGATGGTCGCGCGACGTGCGATTGACGATCGCAAATGGCCGGATCGCGGCGGTTCACACCGGTGTAGCGGCGACCAACGCCGACGAGTGCCACGCGATCGGTGTACCGGGACTGCCCAATCTTCACAGCCACGGCTTTCAGCGTGGCATGGCCGGCTTGACCGAGATCAGGGGGGCATCCTCCGACAGCTTCTGGACCTGGCGCGAGCTGATGTACCGCTTCGTCGCGCGGATGACGCCGGAGGACATCGAGGCAATCACGGCGCAGGCCTATGTGGAGATGCTCGAAGCGGGATTCACGCGGGTCGGCGAGTTTCATTATATCCACCACGATCCTTCAGGCGCGCCTTATGGCGATATCGCGGAGCTTGGCGGGCGCGTCGCGGCGGCCGCGCAAGGAAGCGGTATCGGACTTACACTGTTGCCGGTGTTCTATGCCCACGCAGGTTTTGGCGGCCGGGCGCCCGACCAAGGGCAACGGCGTTTCGTCAGCGATGTGGATCGCTTTGTCCGTTTGATGAAACGGATGCGGGCTGTCGTCGCAGGTTGCGACGGAACGGTGGTTGGCCTCGCGCCGCATTCGCTGCGTGCGGTCACGCCGGATGAACTGGCGGCAATCCTGCCGCTCGCGGGCGCCGGGCCGATCCACATCCACCTCGCCGAACAGCTGAAGGAGGTCGAAGACTGCATCGCCTGGAACGGGAGCCGGCCGGTCCGATGGCTGCTCGATCATGCGCCGGTCGATCGTCACTGGTGCCTGGTGCATGCCACGCACATGACCGACGAGGAGACCCGCGCAATGGCCGCAACCGGCGCAGTCGCCGGGCTCTGTCCGGTGACGGAAGCCAATCTCGGGGACGGTATCTTCAATGCGCCGCGATTTTGCGGCGCCGGCGGCGCGTACGGAGTCGGCACGGATTCGAACGTGCTGATCGGCGCGACGGACGAGCTGCGCCAACTCGAATATTCGCAGCGGCTCAGTTTGGGCGCGCGCAATGTCATGGCGACCCCGCTCATCGCCTCGACGGGACGAGCGCTGTTCGATGGGGCGCTCGCCGGCGGCGCCCAAGCCCTTGGCATCGCCAGCGGGTTCGCCGCGGGTCTTGGGGCGGACATCGTCAGCCTTGATGCCGACAGTTCGGCGCTGGCCGGTCGCTCCGGCGATGCCATCCTCGACGGCTGGATCTTCGGCAGCCGGCGTTCTCCTGTGGACTGCGTCTGGACATCCGGCCGCAAGGTTGTGACAAACGGCCGGCACCATCAGGCGGAATCGGTGGCAGCCGGTTTCCGCCGCCGGCTGGAAGGACTGCTCGCGGCATGAAATCAACATCGAAACGGGACGGTGGGGGTACCGTCGCGCTTTACCAGCGGATCCGCAGCGATATCGAGGGCCGCATCGTGTCAGGTGAGTGGCCGCCCGGCTATCGCCTGCCGTTCGAGCACGAACTGATGGACACCTATTCTTGCGCACGTATGACGGTGAACAAGGTGCTGTCGGGGCTCGCGGCAGCGGGACTGGTCGAGCGCCGGCGCCGCGCCGGCAGCTTCGTGTCGCGCCCGAAAGTGCATTCGGCGGTGCTGCAAATTCCCGACCTGAAAGCAGAAGTCGAAAATCGGGGCGAACGCTACAGCTATACACTACTGCAACGGCAGAAGCGCGTCGCCACGCGCGAGGACAAGGCGCGGCTCGATCTCGAGCCTCGCACACCGATCCTGGCGTTGCGTTGCCGCCACGATGCCGCGATGCAACCGTTTGCGCTGGAAGACCGCATCCTAAATCTGGAGGCGGTGCCGGAAGCGGCCGAGCAGGATTTCTCGGTCGTGTCGCCGAGCACGTGGCTGGTCGATCACGTGCCATGGACAGAGGCGGAGCATCGCATCTCGGCTGGCAATGCCGACAAGGCGCAAGCGGCCGAGTTGAATGTCGACGAAGGCACTGCCTGCCTCATCATTGAGCGGCGCACCTGGCGCAACGGCGAGCCGATCACGGCCGTGCGTCTTGTTCATCCGGGTCCACTCTACGACCTGA
>DATJHH010000038.1:0-2260 GCA_035494115.1 Xanthobacteraceae bacterium | reverse complement strand
CGCCATCCGCGACTTCAATAATTATCCCGTCTGGGTCGATGGCGCGGGGGAAAGCGAAATCGAAGAGGGCAAGACGGGCGATACAGTCGGCGCGGTGCGCAATGTGCTCTATAACGGCGGCCGCCGGCGGCAGCGCTTGCTCGCTTTATCCGATGTCGAGCGCGTGCAGACCTATGCTTTCGCCGGCGAGACGCCGCTGCCGGTTGCGGACTTCCAAGCCACGCTGCGCGTGACCCCTGTCATCGACGGCAACGGCGCCTTCGTCGAATGGTGGGCGACGTTCGATTGCGATCCGGCAGCCCGCGGCGAGCGGACCGCCTTCTTCCGCGACGCTTTCGCGGGGTGGCTCGAGTCGCTCCGGCGGCATCTCGGCAAGGCCGCGGGGTGAGATCATTGACTTGACAATCGGACAATTTTGTCCGAGATTGAGTTGCATTGCCGATGACTATTTTACGATCTGTTTTGAGCGCGAATGAACAAGCGCGATCGATTTATTGCCGAACTGAAAGAGGAGGCCGGACGGCGCAATCTGCCGTTTCGCGTCGAATACAGGCGCGGGAAAGGTGGCCATGCAATGGTTTGGATCGGTAATCGCTTCACGACCCTGCCGTCGCGGGAAATCGATCCGAAGACCGGACGGAAAATCAGAAAGCAACTTGGGCTCGATGATTAGCATCGAGGGAATTTGCAGATGAAATCGTACGCTTACCGCGCGTCTTTCGAGCCCGGCGACCGGCGGGGCAATATCGTCGTGACCTTTCCCGATGTACCTGAGGCCATCAGCCAAGGGCGCGGGGATGCGGACGCTCGTGCCATGGCGGAGGAGGCGCTCGGCCTCGTTTTGCTGGCGTATCTGGAACAGGGCAAGGCGTTGCCGAAGCCGCGTGCGAAAGGTCGCGGACTTATCGAGATTGGAGTCGCACCCGATGTTGCGGCAAAGCTCGCCGTCCTGGAGGCCTTTACGGCCGCCGGCATCAGCAAATCAGAACTGGCGCGCCGGCTCGGCAAGGACGAGAAGGAAGTCCGCCGCATTCTTGATCCGAAACATGCGACGAAACTGCCGGCATTGACAGCCGCACTGCGCGCGCTCGGCAAGCGGCTGGTGGTGGGCGTGGCGGAGGCAGAAGCGGCGTGAGGGTCTGACTCTCTCCGCATTGCGAGGAAAAGGAAGCCTCACACCGCCTTCGCCATCTCTCGCAGCCTGAACTTCTGGATCTTCCCCGTGCTCGTCTTCGGGATCTCCGCGAACACGACGTAACGCGGGACTTTGTAGCCGGCGAGGTTCTTGCGGCACCATTGCATCAATTCATCGCTGCTCGCCTCCGCGCCAGCCTTCAATTCGATGAAGGCGCAGGGCGTTTCGCCCCATTTCTCGTCGGGCTTCGCCACGACGGCCGCGGCGGCCACGGCCGGGTGCTTGTACAGGGCATCCTCCACCTCGATCGAGGAGATGTTCTCGCCGCCGGAGATGATGATGTCCTTCGAGCGGTCCTTGAGCTGGATATAGCCGTCGGCATGCATTACGCCGAGATCGCCGGTGTGGAACCAGCCACCGGCAAAGGCCTTCTCGGTCGAGGTTTTGTTCTTGAGATAGCCTTTCATCACCACATTGCCGCGCATCATCACTTCGCCGAGCGTCTCGCCGTCGCGCGCGACCGGCGCCAATGTCTCGGGATCGCGCACGTCGAGTGCCTCCAGCGCATTATAGCGCACGCCCTGGCGCGCCTTCTTCGCCGCCTGCTCGCCGGCGGCGAGCGTGTCCCAGCGCGCATTCCAATCATTGACGACGGCCGGGCCGTAGCATTCGGTCAATCCATAGAGGTGTGTAACGTTGAAGCCCGCCTCCTTCATGCCCGCGAGCACCGCTTCCGGCGGCGGCGCGGCGGCGGTGAAGAACTCCACCACATGCGGCAGCGGCCTTTTCTCGTTCTCCGGCGCGTTGAGCAGCGTCGCCATCACGATCGGCGCGCCGCACAGGTGCGTGACCTTGTGCGTCGCGATCGCATCGTACATCGCCTTGGCGCGCACCGCGCGCAGGCAGACATGCGTGCCGGCGACGACGGAGACGGACCAGGGGAAGCACCAGCCGTTGCAGTGGAACATCGGCAGCGTCCACAGATAGACGGGATGCTTGCGCATCGAGCAGGTGACGATGTTGCCCACTGACAAAAGATACGCGCCGCGATGGTGATAAACGACGCCCTTGGGATCGCCGGTCGTGCCGGATGTATAGTTGAGTGTGATCGCGTCCCACTCGTCG
>DATJHH010000037.1:0-95889 GCA_035494115.1 Xanthobacteraceae bacterium | reverse complement strand
CGCCCCCCCCCCCCCCCCCGACCCGAAACCCACCGAGCACGCTGGAGCTTGGGTTGATACAGTAATGCGACCTCGGAACTTTCACGTCGCTGTTGCTATGCGTTTGGGTTTACCGGTTTTGGAAGAAGAGAAAAGTTGTTCTTTGTGTATGCAAACCATTGATGTTTTTGGCGACCACGCCGCATGCTGCCCAAAGTCTTCTGATCGCATTCACCGCCACAACCGAGTTCGACCTGTTAGATAAAATCTGTCAAGAAGGCATGTTGTCACCTGTGATGGAAAAGAAAGGAGTTCTTGGGGATGCTGATGGGCGCAGACCGTCACAATTCCAGTCTGGAGAGCCAACAAAGGCCTCGCCATCGATGTCGCAGTCACTTGCCCCTTTAACTCACACAATTTATCGTGCAAAGCTCCATGCGAGAGTTATGCCGCATCCAAGAAGCATGCTAAATATGATAAGGGCTTCAAGGGCACCACGTTTGAGTTTGCTGCGCTGATTTTTGAGACAACCGGAGGTGTTAATGAAGAGGGCCTCAGTCTCTTGCGTCAGCTGTTCCGATTTGCAGCCAAGCATCAAGGCCTTCAGCTCAGCGTTTACTGCGGTCGCGCGTGGGCACGTTTGTCTTGCAGTTTACAATCATCCGTTTCCCAATGCTTTCTTAATCGCTCAGGAAGTCTTGCGGCCATAGAAAAAGACATTGACTTTGTTTCTGTCAATTTTTGACTTTAGATGTTATGTTTTTCGTTGAGCCCGTCGGGCCTTCGCATGTTCGGACTAGTTTCCGTAGTTTGCGCGTGTCGCCACTTGTGTTTCGCTGTAAGTTCAAATAAATCACTCTCTCTCTCTCTCTCTCTCTCTCTCTCTCTCTCTCTCTCTCTCGCGCGCGCGCGCGCTATTTTCTCCAAGCTATGAACTTCGCCGTTTCAGTTCACAGTTCCTGCAAACCATTGGCAGAATTTTCGATTCCAATTGAGAGGACGGCCGATAAAAAGACGGCCGATAAAGATTGTTGGATGCGTATTGAGCGATCTTTGCCCTGGTGGTTGAAGATGAGGGAGCGGTCCAAGTGATCGAGCGGGCACGCAGGTCATGGCAAAAGTTCCCGCAATGCATCCGCCGTAAACAACTTTCAAAAAATAACAGCAGACACTTCCAGTGGCGTGCGAACCAAACATACGGTCGTTGCGTCAAAGTTTCGCAGCGTTCGGACAACGCGCGGCGCGAATTGTGTTCCCAGCTTTCCTTCGCGTCGTGGTGGATGCAAGCGCGATCTGAAAATTTAATCTTTTACGGCGCTGTCGCGCGGCGCATTCGTATTGCGGCGCTTCGGCTACAGGTCTAAGGGAGGAAAGTTGCGAATGGCGTGACTGATCGCGCCGGCCGCAAGGCAGGCTGTAAGAGAGACGGCGTCATGGCGAAGTCCTGGGCTGCAGGCTGGCAAGGAACTTTTCCGTATTCCCCCGGTTCTCAGGATGCTTCCCGCCCGATTGGTCACCCACCTGGCCACGCCTCCGCGTCACAAACCGTTCCCTTGATGCTTGCCCTTACCGGCGCTCCTATCAATTCCTTTTTCCCTTCCAATTTCGAACCTGCCAAAGCTATGACCGTCATCATCTGATCTGAGGCGCGGCGCATGCAGATTTTTCGCGCCGGCGCGAACACCGTAGCCCTCATCGTGATGGCGGCGATCGCGGTCGTGCCTGTGCTGGCGATCGGCGGTGCCTATGCGATCATGACATCGCCCTATGTGACCGAACAGAACGTCACGCGCGATCAGCCCGTCCCCTTCAGTCACGCTCATCATGTCGGCGAACTCGGCCTCGACTGCCGCTATTGCCATACATCCGTCGAGCACGCGCGCTTTGCCGGCATGCCGCCGACGGAAACCTGCATGACCTGTCATTCGCAGATCTGGACCAATGCGCAGATGCTGGAACCGGTGCGGGCCAGTCTCGCGAAGAACGAGCCGCTGCGCTGGAATCGTGTCCATACGCTGCCGGGCTATGTTTATTTCGATCACTCCATTCACATCGCCAAAGGCATCGGCTGTTCCACCTGTCATGGTTCCATCGATCAGATGAAGCTGACGCGACAGGCCGCACCGCTGACGATGGGGTGGTGTCTCGATTGCCACCGCGATCCAGCAAAACACGTGCGGCCGCGCTCCGCCGTGTTCGACCAGAACTGGAAGCCGCCCGAAAATCAGGAGGTGCTTGGGCGCAAGCTCATGGCCGCCTACCACATTCGCACCGACCACCTGACGGATTGTTCGATATGCCATCGCTGAAAGAACTGCCTGTCGGGATGCGGCTCGCCACGGCGCTGACCAGCCGGCGCGAGGCGCTGCGCCTGCTGGCGGCCGGCATCGCCGCCGGTCTTGCCGGATGCAGCAAGCCCAATGAAGAGATCGTGCCCTATGTGCGCGTGCCCGAGGGCCTGGTTCCGGGCGATCCGCTAAAATTCGCGACCACGTTGCCGCTGTCGGGCTACGGTCGCGGCGTTATCGTGACCGCAATCGATGGGCGGCCGATCAAAGTGGAAGGCAATCCGCGCCATCCGGCGAGCCTTGGCGCGACCGACGTGTTTTCCGAAGCCGATGTTCTGTCTCTCTATGACCCCGACCGCTCGCGCACAGTCCTGAAGGACGGGGACATCGCGTCGTGGGACCAGTTCCTGCGAGCGCTGCAATCGCAACGGCGGCGCTGGACGGAGCGGCAAGGCGAAGGCCTGCGGCTGCTCACCGGCCGCGTCACGTCGCCGACGCTGGCGCGGCAAATCGACGATTTGCGCAAGCAGTTTCCCAAGGCGCTCTGGCATAGTTATGCGAGCATCGATGACGAGGCGAGCCAGGTTGGCGCCAGTCTTGCTTACGGCCGGCCGCTTGATAGCGTGCCGCGGCTCGATCGTGCCGACATCATCCTCACGCTGGACGCTGATCCGATCGGCCATGGTCCGGATCAGATACGCAATGCGCGCGGCTTCGCCTCGCATCGCGCACCGCAAGCCGCATTTTCGCGACTCTATGCCGTCGAAGCCGCACCGACTTTGACCGGTGCCAAGGCGGACCATCGCCTTGCACTGCACCCGAGTCTGATGACCGAGGCAGCGCTTGCCGTCGCCAATGCGCTCGGGGCCGGATTGCGCGACGCGGCCGTGCCGCAAGAGGCTGCGCGTTTCCTCAAGCAGGCGGCCGACGATCTGTCCGCGCACCACGGCGCCGCGCTGGTATTGGGCGGAAGAAGTCTGCCGCCAGCGGCGCAGGCTTTGGTGCATTGGATCAATGCGAGGCTTTCCGCGCCCGTCGATCTCATCGAGCCGGTGGCACGCAATGGCCGTTCGCTCGCCGATCTCGTGAGTGATTGCGCAGCGGGCGCGGTCGACGCGCTCGTCATCGTCGGAGCCAATCCCGCTTATGACGCACCGGTTGATCTCGATGTTACGAAAAATTTTGCGCGCGTGCCGTTCCGCCTTCATGTCGGGCTCTATGCCGATGAGACGTCAGGTCTTGCCAATTGGCATATTCCGCAGGCGCATCCGCTGGAAGCATGGTCTGATTTGCGCGCCATCGACGGCACCGCCAGTATCGTGCAGCCGCTGATCCGTCCGCTGTACGGTGCGCGGACCGATCACGAAGTTCTTTCGACTCTGTCGGGCGGTGCTGATGCCAAGCCCTACGATCTGGTGCGCGAAACGTGGAACGCGACGGGGAAGCCGGAGGCCGGCGCTGATTTCGAGACATGGTGGAAGCGCGCGCTGCATGACGGGATCGTTGCCGATAGCGCCGCGAAACCTGTAGCAGGGCTCGCGCCGCAACTGCCGCCGATCGGGCCGTCGCCCCAAGCCGGGGCGGACGGCGCGATCGCTATCGTGCTGCGGCCGGATCCGTGCCTGTGGGACGGATCGTTCGGCAATAATGCGTGGCTGCAGGAATGTCCAAAGCCGCTCACCAAGCAGGTTTGGGGCAACGCGCTGGCGTTGGGTGCGGACGATGCCAAACGGCTGACACTGACGACGGGCGATGTCGTGACGGTCTCTTCCGGAACGCGCCGCATCGACGTGCCGGTTTCGGTCGAGCCGGGCCTGCCCAAGGGAGTGGCTCACCTCTCGCTCGGTCTTGGCCGCCGCAAAGCCGGCGCGATCGGAAACGGCATCGGCGCCAACGCCTATGCGCTGCGCACGGCTGCGGCACCGTGGGTGATCGCGGACGCGACGTTGAAGCCGGCCGGGCGCCGCGAAGATATTTTGACGACGCAGAATGTCGTGCGCACGCCGGACGACGTGCGTGAACTTTATCCGTTGAAAGAGCTTTCGCGCCTCAAAGGCGGGCAGAGCGCATCACCTGCGCCGGTGCTTCCGAGCCTGCTGCCGCAACGTCCGCGTCCCGACGATGGTTACGCCTGGGCGATGGTCATCGATGCCTCGGTCTGCATCGGCTGCAACGCCTGCGTCGTCGCCTGCCAATCCGAGAACAATGTGCCGGTGGTGGGGCCGGAAGAGGTTGCGCTTGGGCGCGACATGCATTGGCTGCGCATCGACGTCTATGATCACGGCACGCCGGCGGCGCCGCAGCCGGGATTTCAGCCGGTGCCCTGCATGCAATGCGAACATGCGCCGTGCGAGCCGGTGTGTCCCGTCGCTGCCTCCGTGCATGACGGCGAGGGGCTCAATGTGCAGGTCTATAACCGTTGCATTGGCACCCGCTTCTGTGAAGCGAATTGCCCCTACAAAGTGCGGCGCTTCAACTTCCGTGGCTACAGCGACGGCGAGGAATACGCCAATCTCGGGCTCGAATCCTATCGTGCCCAGAAGAATCCGGAAGTGACGGTGCGCGCGCGTGGCGTCATGGAAAAATGCACCTATTGCGTCCAGCGTATCAGCGCGGCGCGCCGCACGGCGGAGCGCGAGGACCGCAGCATTGGTCCCGACGAAGTGCGCACGGCGTGCCAGAACGCGTGCCCGACGCGCGCCATTTCCTTCGGCGACCTGCATCAGCCGGCCTCCGCCATCAACGCGCTCAAGCGCGACCCGCGTCACTACGCGCTGCTCGAACATCTCGGGACGCGGCCGCGCACGACCTACCTCGCTGATGTCCGCAATCCCGCGCCAGGCTTTGATGAGGATCGTGCGTGATGGCGGTCCTCGAACATGTTTCCCCGCCGCCGCACCGCTGGATCGCGGCCGAGCGTGCGAGCGATGTCGAGGTCACGCAGGCCGTGGCCGATCCGATCTTCGCACCGGTGGGACGGGCGTGGTGGATCGCGTTCGCCGCGACGATTCCCTTCGTGCTCTGGCTGGTCGTCACGATAGTCTGGATTTTCTACCGCGGCATCGGCATCTGGGGTGTCAACTCCACCGTCGTGTGGGGCTTTGCCATTGCGAACTATGTGTGGTGGATCGGAATCGGCAATGCCGGCACGCTGATTTCCGCGATGCTGCTGTTGACGCGGCAACGCTGGCGCGCCTCGATCAACCGCTTCGCAGAGGCGATGACGTTGTTCGCGGTCGCCATCGCCGGCATCATGCCGATCATCCATCTCGGCCGGCCGCTCTATTTCTACTGGCTCGCGCCTTATCCCAATACGATGACGCTGTGGCCGCAGTGGCGCAGCGCGCTGGTTTGGGATTTCTGGTCGATCCTGAGCTACCTGCTGTTTTCGATTCTGTTCTGGTACATCAGCCTCGTCCCTGATCTCGCGACGATGCGCGACCGCGCGGTGACACGCGGGGGCCAAGTGCTGTACGGCATGTTCGCGCTCGGCTGGCAGGGGTCCGCGCGCCAATGGCGCCGTCTCGAGACCGTGCATACGACGATGGCGGCGCTGGGCGTGCCGCTTGTCTGTTCCGTGCATTCGATCGTTGGTCTCGACTTCGCCGCCAGCCTGATGCCCGGATGGGCGGAGAGCATCTTTCCTCCCTATTTCGTGGTCGGCGCCATGTATTCCGGCTTCGGCATGGTGGTCTTGCTGGCTGTCGCGTTCCGCTGGGGTCTGCGGCTTGAGGCCATCATCACGCGCAATCATTTCGAGGTCATGGGCAAGGTCCTGCTGATGGCTTCCATCGTCATGGGCTATTCCTATGCGAGCGAGTGGTTCATGGCCTGGTACGGCGGCCGGCATGTGGATCGCGATCTCACGGCCTTCCTGTTCACCGGCAGTTATGCGCCGCTCTATTGGGGCCAGTTGTTCTGCAATGTCCTGGCGCCGCAGGCGTTGTGGTTTCGCGCGGTGCGGCGCTCGCTGCCGGCGCTCGTCGTGATCTCCATCCTGATCAATGTCGGAATGGGACTCGAACGCATTCTCATCGTCTGGAACACACTGTCACATGCCTACATGCCGAGCCTCTGGCATGTGTTCAAAATGACGTTCTGGGACTGGTCGATCCTGATCGCGCCGCTCGGTCTGTTTGCGTTCATGTTCCTGCTATTCGTCCGTCTTGTGCCGTCGATCGCGATGTACGATGTGCGCCGGCTGACCCATGAGGAGCACGCTTCGTGACAGCGCCTCTGCTCGCAGAATTTGCCGATCCCGACAGCCTGCGTGTGGCTCTCGACAGGGTCGGACATGACGGGCATCGCGCAATCGAGGCGTTCACGCCCTATCCGATCGAGGGCCTCGATGTCCCGCTCGGCATCGGTCCGTCACGCATTCGTCTCGCCATGCTGGTTGGCGGATTGGCCGTCGCCGCGTTTGCATTCGCCCTGCAATACTACAGCGCCGTTTTCGCCTATCCCATCAATTCGGGTGGCCGCCCGCTGAACTCCTGGCCGGTCTTCCTGCTCGTGCCGTTCGAAGTCGGAATTTTTTCCGCCGCGCTTGCGGGCATCCTCGCTTTCCTGTGGTCGTGCCGTTTGCCGCGATTGCATGATCCGCTGTTCGCGATCCCCGGATTCGAGCGCGCGACCCAGGACCGGTTTTTCCTGCTCGCCACCGCAGATAATAACGACGATGCGACGCTCGCCTTGCGGCATCTTCTGGAGGAAGCGGGCGCGCTGGTGGTCACGGAGGTGCGGCAGCCGTGACAGTCCGGATCGCCATCCTCATCATTGCGGCACTGGGCCTTGCGTCCTGTGGCGACCAATCGATGGAACAGCAGAAGCGCTATACGACCTATTCGCCGGCCGGCCTGTGGCGCGACAATATGGAAGCGCAGCAGCCGCCGGATGGCGTCGTTGCGCAGGGTGATCTCGCGCGTGCAGCAAGCATCGCCACGCCTCCGCCGGTCAATGCGGCATTTCTCGCGCGCGGCCGCGAGCGCTACACCATCTTCTGTTCGCCCTGCCATGGGCTGACCGGCTACGGCAACGGCATGATCGTGCAGCGTGGTTTTCCTACGCCGCCGTCCTATCACAGCGCGCGACTGCGCGCGGTGCCGGGACGCCACATCTTCGATGTGATCACCAACGGCTACGGCGTGATGTATTCCTATGCCGCGCGCATTCCGCCGCGTGACCGCTGGGCCATTGTCGCCTATGTGCGGGCGCTCCAGGAATCCCAGCATGCCAAATTGGCCGATGTACCGGATGCGCGGAGTCATCTGCCATGAATTCGCTTGCCCTGAACACGCGTGACCGCAGTACCGCGATCGGAGTTGGGCTCGTCATCGTCGTCGGCCTTGTGCTGTTGCTGTCGCGCCTGTTCACGCCGCTGGACAGTCTGACGCGCGGCTGGCTTGTCGCCTTTGCGATGTGGAGCAGCATTCCCATCGGCAGTGTGCTGCTGCTCGCTATCCACCGTCTCACAGGCGGCACATGGGGATTTGCGATGGCGCCAGTGTTGCGGCCGGCGGCGGCCCTGATGCCGCTTGTCGCCATCGCCTTCCTTCCCATCGTGCTGGCATTGCCTGCGGTCTATCCGTGGGCCGCCGATCCGGCCAGTACGAATGCCGATGTTGTGCGGCTTTATTTGAACACGCCGTTTTTTGTGACGCGCGCCGCGGTGGCGCTGATCGGCTGGTCCTTCCTCGGCATCGTCCTTGCAACCGGACGAGGCGGGCAACTGGTGGCGGCGCTCGGCCTCGCTTTCCACGGCCTGATCATCAGCCTTGTCGCCGTCGATTGGTATCTGTCCGTGGACGCGGGCTACACCAGCACGGCGTTTGCGGCGATGATTTCGATCCAGCAGATTCTCGCCGCACTCGCTTTCGTCGCTGTGATCGGCGCGCCGGCTCTCGACGGCAAGGCGGCTGGCGACCTCGGTGGGCTGATGATCGCGAGCCTGCTCGGCGTCGTCTATATCGAATTCATGACCTTCCTGATCGCGTGGTACGGCGATCTTCCCGACAAGGCGTCCTGGTATGTGGACCGCAGCACGACAGGGTGGGTCGTTGTGCTCGTGATTGCGGTTGTGCTCGGCGCGCTCATACCCTTCGGCATTCTGCTCGTGCGCGCGGCCCGGTGCAGCCGGTTCGGAGTGCGGATCGCCGGCGGACTGGTTCTGATCGGCAGCGCCTTGCACTTTGCATGGCTGCTGGTGCCATCGTTCGACAGCGAAGCCGGCCCCATCATCGTCGCCTGTCTCGCGCTTTGCGTGCTGACGATCGTCGCACTCATCATAGGATCGGATCTGGCGCCGGCGCCGCGGCAACGGGAGACATCCCATGCCGGTTGAGAAGATGGACGATCGCGTGACACCGCAGGCGCCGGGGGTGGCGACGCGCGCGATCCTGTATTTCGCGCTCGGCTTCATCGCTTTCGTCGCGGTCATCATGGCAGGGCTGCACGTTTACCTGAAAGCGTCCGTGTCGGGTCCGCTCATCACTGCGCCGCGCGAATTTCCGCAGCCGCGACTGCAGGCAACGCCGCGAGACGATCTCGCCCGCTTCGAACGCGAGCAGAACAAAGTTCTGTCCGGCTACGGCTGGGTCGACCAGTCGCATGGTCTCATCCACATTCCCATCGCGGATGCGATGCGCATCGTCGCCGGACGCGGCGCGCGCGCCTATGACGGCATCGATCAGCCGACGGCGTCGTCTCCCGCGTCGTCTCGGCCGGACAGCAGCGGCGGAAGCCAACCATGAAACGCATCGCCCTGCTCATTCTGGTTTTTGCGCTGTGGCCGCTGGCCGCTTTCGCGGGGCTGACGCGCGCGCAACTCGACAATCTCAAACTCGCACCGCCGCCGGGCGCCCGCGTGCCGCTCGATCTTGTGTTTCGCAATCTCGACAATCATCAGGTGACGCTGGGCGAGGCTATCGGCAAGCGTCCGGCGCTGCTGCTCCCGGTCGATTACACGTGCAAGGAAATCTGCGGACCGGCGCTGTCCATCACCGCGGGCGCATTGGCGGGCACGGGATTGACGGCCGGCCGCGACTATTCGCTCGTTATCGTCGGCATCGACCCGCGCGACGGGATCGATGCGGCGCGCACATTCACCGCCGCGCAGGTCGGTGGTCCGGGGGTGTCGGTCCTGACGGGTGACAAGGCGTCGATCCTCGCTCTCACGCGTGCCATCGGCTACACTTTCGTCCCGGATGACAGGAACGACGCGATCGCACATCCCGCGGGCCTCGTGTCGCTCACAGCCGACGGCCGTGTGACGCGCGCGCTGTCAAGCCTGGCGCTGGAGCCGACCGATTTGCGGCTCGCGCTGCTGGAGGCCGGCGAAGGCCATATCGGCGGAATCATCGGCCAGCTCACGCTGCTGTGCTACGGCTTCGACGCCGTGCATGGGATTTACACGCGCAACATCGAGACCGTCCTGCGGATCGCAGGTGTGATGACGGTGGCTCTCATCGCCGCCGGCATCGGCTTCCTGACATGGCGTACGAACCGCAAGGGGGCCGTGACATGAGCTCGCTGTTCATGCCGCCCGAGGCGTCCACCCATGCTGTCCATGTCGATGCCATCTTCATCGGCATTCTGATCCTGTCGGCTTTGATCACGATTGCCGTGTTCGCGCTGATCATCGTGTTTGCCGTGCGTTACCGGAGAGGATCGCAGGCTAAACGCGGCAAGCTGCCGGAACTGGTCAGCCGCGAATTCGAAATCGGCTGGACGACGGCAACGCTGTTTCTCTTCGTCTTCCTGTTCTGGTGGGCGGCGGCCGCCGATCTGACCGGGCTGACGGCACCGGCCAACGCGATCGAAATTCATGTCGTGGCCAAGCAATGGATGTGGAAGACGCAGCACGCGAGCGGCGCGCGCGAAATCAACGCCCTGCATGTTCCGATTGGAAAGCCCGTACGGCTGATCATGACTTCCCAGGACGTGATCCACTCGTTTTTCGTTCCGGCCTTCCGCATCAAGCAGGATGTGTTGCCCGATCGGCAGACCGAGACCTGGTTCCAGGCGACGAAGACCGGCGTTTTCCCGCTGCTGTGCGCCGAATTCTGCGGCACCGATCATTCCATGATGCGCGGCCGTATCGTCGTCATGCGGCCGGAAGATTATGCAAAATGGTTGACGGTACAGCCGCAAGGGGACGATCTCGCGCATCAGGGCGCGCAGCTTTTCGTCTCGCGTGGTTGCTCCGGCTGCCATGCGGAAGCCTCCAAGGTGCATGCGCCGAAGCTCGAAGGACTTTACGGCCGCTCCGTCCAACTTGCCGACGGCCGGCATGTCACGGCCGATGAGGCCTATATCCGCGATTCGATGTTGCAGCCGAAGAAAGATGTGACCGCGGGCTACGAACCCATCATGCCGAGCTATGCAGGGCTACTGGACGATGGCGAGATCGACAGCCTGACGGCCTATATCCGGTCGCTTGCGACCAGCACGGGAGACGCGCGATGAGCGATGCCCTCGCAACCGGTAACCTGCCGTTTCCACCGCGTCCCGATTATTTGCGCAACGGCCGCACCGTCACCTCCTGGCTGACCACCACGGATCATAAGCGCATCGCCATCCTGTTCGCGCTGGCGATCACGTTTTTCTTCTTTCTGGCTGGCGCTGCGATCACCGCCGTGCGGATCGAACTGTTGAGTCCGCAGGGTCATTTCATGACCTCGGACACCTACAACAAGCTGTTCTCGTTCCACGGCATCGTGATGGTGTGGTTCTTTCTCGTGCCGTCGATCCCCAACACGTTCGGCAATTTTCTCATTCCAATGATGATCGGCGCGCCGGACGTCGCCTTTCCGCGGCTCAACCTCCTGAGCTGGTATCTGTTCATGATCGCAGGACTGGTGACGGTTTACATGCTCGTCGCCGGCGGCGTCGACACCGGCTGGACCTTCTACACGCCCTATTCGACGATGTTCTCCAACACCCATGTTCTCGCGGCCGCCGCCGGCGTCTTCATTGCCGGCTTTTCCTCGATCGCCAGCGGCGTCAATTTCATCACCACGATCCATATGCTGCGCGCGCCGGGCATGACTTGGTTCCGCCTGCCGCTGTTCGTGTGGGCGATCTATGCGACCTCCATCATCGTCGTGCTGGCGACGCCGGTGCTGGCCATATCGCTGATGCTCGTCATCGCGGAGCGCTGGCTCGGCCTGCCGATCTTCGATCCGGCGCATGGCGGCGATCCGATTCTGTTCCAGCACCTGTTCTGGTTCTACTCGCATCCGGCCGTGTACATCATGATCCTGCCGGCCATGGGCGTCGTGTCCGAAATCATCCCGTGCTTCGCGCGGCGGCGCATTTTCGGTTACGATTTCATGGTCTATGCGATGCTTGCGATCGCCGGCATCGGATTTTTCGTCTGGGGCCACCACATGTTCGTGTCGGGCATGTCGCCCTATGCGGGCCTTGTCTTCTCGTTCCTCTCCTTCATCATCGCGGTGCCATCGGCCATCAAGGTTTTCAACTGGACGGCGTCGCTCTATCGCGGACAGATCAGCTTTGATGCGCCGATGCTTTATGCGCTTGGCTTCGTCGGGCTGTTCACGACCGGTGGACTTTCGGGGCTGTTCCTCGCTTCCATTCCCGTCGACGTGCATGTCACCGACACTTACTTCGTCGTCGCGCATTTCCACTACATCATGGTCGGCGGATCGGTCTCGGCGTTCTTCGCAGCGCTTCACTTCTGGTGGCCGAAGATCACCGGCCGCATGTATCCGGAAAGCTGGGGCCGCTTCGGCGCCATCCTGATGTATTTCGGATTCAACCTGACGTTCTTTCCCCAGTTCCTCGCTGGCTATCTCGGAATGCCGCGGCGCTACCACACCTATCCGCCGGAATTCCAGATCTACAACATCATGTCGTCGTCGGGCGCGGCGATTTTGGCTGCGGCCTATCTTCTGCCGCTCGGCTATCTCACCTGGTCGCTGTTCTACGGCAAGCGTGCGGGCAGCAATCCGTGGCGGGCGACCGGTCTCGAATGGACGACGACGTCGCCGCCGCCGCCGGAAAACTTCGACAGCCAGCCGCGCGTCGATCGCGCTCCCTATGATTACCATCCAGAGGGCTATTCGGCCGGCTTGGGCGAGCCGGAAGTACAGAACGCGCGGGAGGTCGAATGAGCGACGCCGCATTGCTCAAAAAGCCGTGGCAGAGCATGGCGCGTCAGCGCGATGCCGGCACGTTCGGCATATGGGTGTTTCTCGCAAGCGAAATGCTCTTTTTCGGCGCGCTGATCCTCACCTATACGGTTTACCGCGTGTCCGACCCCGCCGCGTTCACCGCCGCCGCACGCGAGACCGATATCTGGTACGGCACGATCAACACCGCGATCCTGCTGACCAGCAGCCTGACCATGGCCGTGGCCGTTCAGGCATCGACCGCCGCACTTGGCTTTCGCCGGCTGATCGTCGCATGCCTTTCGCTCACGGTCGCTTTGGGTGTCGCGTTCCTGGTGGTGAAGGGATTTGAATACAAGGAAGACATCGAACACCACCTCGTCCCCGGTCTGCATTTCGCGCTCGCCCAGCCAGCCGCGCAGATTTTCTTCGCGCTGTACTGGGTGCTGACGGGCGTGCATGCCATCCATCTGACGATTGGCCTCGGGCTGGTGTCGCGGCTGGCGCTGCTGATCTGGCGGCGCAAGCTCGTCTTCGACGACAACCCGGAAATCGAAGTCACCGGACTGTATTGGCATCTCGTCGATATCATCTGGATTTTTCTCTATCCGCTGATCTATTTGCCGGGACGTGCGTCATGACAGCGAAATCCGAAACACCGACCAAGACCGCGCGTGACCTGTGGCGGCGCAACGGCCTGATCTGGGCCGCGTTGATGGTCCTGCTCGCTCTCACGCTGTCTTTCGCCTACGTGCCGCTTGGCGCAGCCAACACGCCGATCGCGCTTGGCATTGGCGCGACCAAGGCCGGTCTCGTGGTCTGGCTGTTCATGGAACTGGCGAAATCGAGCGCCCTCAAGCGGCTGGCCGCAGCGACGGGGCTGGTGTGGCTTTGTGTGATGTTCACATTGACGCTGGCCGATGTTCTGGCGCGTCTCCACACGCATTGATCCTGTTCGGCATGGATCATCTTGCGGCCGCGAGATGACGCGCACCATTTGGCCACCTTGATCGACATGACGGGAACGGATTCGGCCATCGCTCCGTTATCAAACGCGGGCACCTCGTATGTCCGTTCCATCTCATAAGACTATCGAAGGAGATTGCCGTGGAGAATCTCCGCAACCGCGTCGTCGTGGTGACGGGCGCTTCCGCCGGCGTCGGCCGCGCCATCGCGCTTCGATTTGCAACGGAGGGCGCGCAGGTCGGACTTATCGCGCGCGACGCCGAAGCCCTCGACGTCGTCAGGGCGGAGGTCGAGAAGCGCGGCGGCAAGGGTTTTGTCGCGGCCGCCGATGTGTCCGACGCGCAGGCCGTGTTCACTGCTGCCGAGGCGATCGAAAGGCACTTCGGCCCCATCGATATCTGGGTCAACGACGCGATGGTGACGGTGTTTTCCCCTGTCTGGGACATGACGCCGGAAGAATTTCGCCGCGTGACCGAGGTCACCTATCTTGGCTGCGTGCATGGAACCATGGCTGCATTGCGCTCCATGCGGCCGCGCAATCAGGGCACGATCATCCAGATCGGCTCGGCTCTGGCTTACCGGGGCATTCCGCTGCAGTCGGCCTATTGCGGCGCCAAGCACGCGATTCGCGGTTTTACGGATTCGCTGCGCTGCGAACTCATCCACACCGGCAAGGCGATCAATCTCACCGTCATGGAACTGCCGGCAGTCAACACGCCGCAGTTCGACTGGGCGCGCACGCACATGCCGCGCAAGCCGCGCCCCGTGCCGCCGGTCGTCGAGCCTGAGGTCATCGCCAATGCCGTGATCCAGGCGGCGCATGCCCCGCGCCGCGAATACTGGATCGGGTGGAGCACACTGAAAGTCATCATCGGCAACATGCTGCTGCCGAGCTATCTCGACCGCTATCTGGCGAAAGCCGCCTTCGATGCGCAGGAAACGCAAGCCGCCGTTTCACCGAAACGCAAGGACAACCTGATGGAGCCCGTCCACGATCTGCATCGCACACGCGGCCGCTTCGGCAAGGAAGCAGGCAGCACCGCACTTGTCGCCATCGGTCCGGAAGCGCGCATTGCGCCCGTCGTTGCCGGCGCCCTCGCTTTTCTTGCGCTCGGCCTCGTGGCGCGCCGTATCACGTCTGGTGGCCGCGTGGCCAAGCGACATCTTCCGCCGTATAGGGAAGAGAAATGAGCCGAACGGCTTGGCACCTCCAGGCAGATGGAGCGGTTGAACCGAGGCCTCGCTATCGCACGAGACAATGCCGGGCAATGCCTCTCTCGCCGGGGCGAAGGCGAAGCAGGGCGCCGGCAAGCGGCTCGCGCTGGCGTTGCTCCGGGCTTAGCTTGTCCGAAGCGCTCGTGATGTAAAGTTCATCATTCGCCGCTCCTCCGAAAGCACACATTGTCGGCTGGCTCACGGGAAGTGCGATGTCGCGATCTACGGCGCCGCTCGACGTATAACGCCGTAATCGGCTTCCACCGTGCAGCGCGCACCAATAGCCGCCATCCGAATCCACGGCAGCCCCGTCGGGAATTCCTTCTGCCTCCGGAATTTCCGCGAAGAGTTCACGACGCCCCAGATGTCCGGTGTTTACATCGAACGGATGTCTGAAGATCTTTCCACTCAGACTGTGAGAGAGAAAGAACCAGCGACCATCCGGGCTCCATGCCATGCCGTTATGCAACTCTGCGGCGTCCGGCTCGGGCCGTAATCCGTCGCTGAGGGTAAAACTATGTAACGATGATCGTTGCGGCGGCGCCGATTTGTCCAGTGGATCGAACATGACGCCAACCCAGAAGCGCCCGGAGGCATCGCATGCTCCTTCATTGAATCGGAACAGGGCTGGGTCGAAGGGCGATGGCGCAAGAAGGGTCAGCGATCCGGAGGAAAAATCAAGTCGGAAGATTCCGTCCCTCAGGGCAACCACGGCACCGGATGGTTCCCCGATCAGAGCGAAAGCGCCGATGTCGCTTGGCATTGGCCATGTACGCTGGTCCCCGGACGCGGGATCGACCCGATAGAGTGCCGGCCTCTTGATATCGATCCAATAAAGCGCGCGTTCCTGGGATGCCCATGTTGGCGCTTCGCCAATCGTCGCCTTTGCATCCAGAATAATTTCGATTTCCATTAGAGATCGCTCCTGTCCTGGAATGGCATATAAGTTCGACTGGGCTTCTTGACCTGCGGTCTTACGCCTCATCAGGAACCATGGTGAACTTCAAAGCGTTGTACAGACATCCCGAACGCTTCGCCGCCTTCTTCGACGACCCTCCGTTCGGCTTTCCAGGCAACGGAGCATCCCATGAGTATGAACGTCAGCGATTTTGTCTGGCATCGTTTGCATGAGTGGGGGCTTAAACGCGTTTTTGGTTATCCCGGCGATGGAGTCGGTGGACTCGATGTCGCACTGGAAAAATTCAAGGATCACCTGCAATACGTTCAAGTCCGGCATGAGGAAATGGCGGCGTTCATGGCCTCGGCGCATGCCAAATTCACCGGCGAGGTTGGCCTCTGCTACGCCACGTCCGGCCCCGGCGCCATCCATCTGTTGAACGGCCTGTATGATGCGAAGATGGATCATGTGCCGGTCGTCGCCATCGTCGGCCAGCAGGCGCGCTCTGCAATCGGCGCGAGCTACCAGCAGGAAGTCGATCTGCAATCGCTGTTCAAGGATGTCGCTGCTGATTTCGTGGCGATGGCCAGCGTGCCCGAGCAGATGCGCCATTTGATCGACCGCGCGGTGCGGATCGCTTCAACCCGGCGCACCGTCACGTGCGTCATCATCCCCAACGATCTCCAGGAACTCGCCTACAAGGATCCGCCGGTGGTGCACGGCACCACGCACACCGGCGTCGGTTATGCCGGGCCGGCGCAACTGCCGGATGATGCGTTGCTGCGTAAGGCCGCCGAACTACTCAATGCCGGCAAGAAAGTCGCGCTCCTGGTCGGCGCCGGCGCGCTGGGTGCGACCGACGAAGTGATCGCGGTTGCGGAAAAACTGCAAGCTGGTGTCGCCAAGGCGCTGCTTGGCAAGGCAGTGCTGCCGGACGATCTTCCCTGGGTGACCGGCTCGCTCGGTCTTCTGGGCACCAAGCCGTCGTGGGATCTGATGAAGGGTTGTGACACCTTTTTCATGATCGGCTCGGCGTTTCCCTACAGCGAATTTCTGCCCAATCCGGGGGACGCGCGCGGTGTGCAGGTCGACATCGACGGCGCACGGCTGAGCCTGCGCTATCCCATGGAAGTCAACATGGTTGGCGACAGCGCCACGACCCTGGCTGCGCTGCTGCCGCTGCTGAAGCAGAAACCGGCCAGCAAATGGCGCAAGGGCATCGAGGAAGGCATGACGGAATGGTGGAAGACGCTTGAAGATCGCGCCATGGTGTCCGCCGATCCGATCAATCCGCAGCGCGTCTTCTGGGAACTGTCCAAGCGTCTTCCGGAAAACTGCATCATGACCGGCGATTCCGGTTCGGTCGCCAATTGGTACGCGCGCGACATCAAGATGCGCCGCGGCATGATGGGATCGCTGTCGGGCGGATTGGCATCCCTCGGCGCAGCAACCCCCTACGCGGTGGCGGCAAAGATGGCGTTTCCTGATCGTGTCGTCATCGCCTTCATCGGCGACGGCGCGATGCAGATGAACGGCCTCAACGTCATGATCACGATCTCCAAATACTGGAAGGAATGGTCGAACCCCAAACTCATCGTGATGGTGTTGAACAATCGCGATCTCAATCAGGTCACTTGGGAAGAGCGTATTTCGCTCGGCGAGGGAAAGACCGAGTCGACCCAGAGCATCCCCGACTTTCCCTATCATCGCTATGCCGAGCTTGTCGGACTGAAGGGCATTTTCTGTGACGATCCGGAAAAGCTGGGCGCCGCATGGGACGAGGCGCTCGCGGCCGATCGTCCCGTCATCCTGGAATGCTACACGGACCCCAACGTGCCGCCGCTGCCGCCGCACATCACGCTGAAAGATGCCAAGAATTTTATGGCGATGACGACCAGCGAACCTGAACTGGCCAGTACCCTCATGGGCAGCGCCAAGCAGGTTCTGGCGAGCGTGCTTCCCGGCGGAAAGGACTAGGCATGCCGTCCGACCCAGTGGTTGGCCGGCTGAGTGCGCGTGCCTACACCATTCCAACCGATTTTCCCGAAGCCGATGGCACCGCGTCATGGACATCGACGACGATCATCGTCGTCGACGCCGAAGCTGGCGGACAGCGCGGGATGGGCTTCACCTATTCCGACGCGACCGTTGCCGATTTCATCAACGCCAAGCTCGCCGCGGTCGTGTCCGGTCACCCGGCCATGGATCCCCCGTCTGCGTGGCGAGCGATGCAGAAGGCGGTGCGCAACCTCGGCCGCGAGGGTCTTGCGGCGACGGCGATCTCGGCCGTCGACATCGCCCTCTGGGATCTCAAGGCGGTGCTTTTGGACCGTCCGCTGGCAACCGTGCTCGGCCGTTATCGCGATAGCGTTGCGATCTACGGCAGCGGTGGTTTTACGAGCTACGACGACGGCCAGCTTGCGCGTCAACTGGCGGGCTGGGTGGAGACGGAAGGATGTCGTTTTGTCAAAATGAAGATCGGCAGCGAGCCTGAACGCGATCCCGCGCGTGTCGCGGCGGCGAAAGCGGCGATCGGGGCGGCCAGCCTGTTTGTCGACGCCAACGGCGCCTATGACCGCAGGCAATCGCAATACATGGCGGCGAAATTTGCCGCCAAGCAGGATGTCCGCTGGTTCGAAGAGCCGGTCTCGTCGGATGACCTCGCCGGTCTGCGACAGGTGCGCGATCATGCGCCGGCCCACATGGAGATCGCCGCCGGCGAGTACGGCTATACGCTTGATTACTTCCGTCGCATGCTCGGGGCGGGTGCCGTCGACGTACAGCAGGCCGACGCCACGCGCTGTGGTGGTGTCACCGGATTTCTCCAGGCGGCGACCCTGTGCGAGGCCTTCCACACCGATCTCTCCGCTCATTGTGCGCCATCGGTGCATTTACACCTCGGATGCGCCGCGCCGCGGCTGCGCCATCTCGAATGGTTTCATGATCACGTGCGCATCGAGCACATGCTGTTCGACGGCGCGCCGGTGCCGAAGGACGGGATGATTGCACCCGACCTCTCGCGGCCGGGCAACGGGCTTGTGTTCAAGCAAAAGGACGCCGCGCGCTACGCGACAGGAGGTCCGCATGATTGACGAAGAGCGCGATACGTCGGGTCAGATGATGATGGGTCTCGCGCTCGGCGTTGCCGGCGCTGTCATCGGCGCGGCACTGCTCTCGCGGCCCGGTTCTCGCGGCCAGGTCACACGACAGGTCGCGCGCCAAGGCACACGCCAGATCACACGCGAAGACGGGACGCGCGATTCTGGCAGGCGTCAGGCTCTTTCGCCGCCATCGACCGCCGCAACACAATCGACTCCTGTGCCGGATGACAATCGGAAGCCGGCGACGGTCAAGGCGGCGCGGCGGCTCAATCGCGCGGCCGGCCTGTTGGCGACGTCCGTTCTCGCCGACAGCGCCATCGAGCATTATCGCGGATCGTTCAAGAACAAGGCGATGTTCACGCCGCTGGTCACATCGGCCCTCACGCTCGCGACCAGCCTGCACGGCACGTCGGATTCGCGTGCCGCTGCGCATCTCGGGCGCGACACGATCTATCTGGCGGCCGCCGCCACCGGCCTGATCGGAACCGGCTTCCATCTCTATAACGTGACCAAGAAGGTCAGCGGATTCAGTTGGCAGAATCTGTTCTATGCCGCGCCACTCGGCGCGCCGATGGCGATCCTCCTGTCCGGCCTCGTCGGCTTCTGTTCGGAACGGGTGCGCGACAGCGCACCGGGCGCAACGCCGACCATCTTCGGCTTGCCGGCCGGGCGGACCATGGCCGCCGTTGTCGGCGCGGGCCTCCTCGGAACGACAGGGGAGGCAGGACTGATGCATTTTCGCGGCGCCTTCCACAATCCAATGATGGCGCTGCCGGTGACGCTGCCGCCGATCGGCGGTCTTCTGCTGGCGAAGGCCGCCGTCGGGCCGGGAGGCCGCAGACATCGTTTCGCCCGCTGGTGGATGCGCCTGCTCACCGCCATGGGTTTTGCCGGCGTCGGATTCCACGCTTATGGCGTCTCGCGCAGCATGGGCGGATGGCGCAACTGGAGCCAAAACATTCTCAACGGTCCGCCGCTCCCCGCGCCGCCGAGTTTTGCCGGGCTGGCACTGGCCGCACTCGCGGCCCTGCATCTCATGAAGGACCATCCCGATGCGTGATCCAGCACCAAAAAATCCCACGGGTGGTCGCTATCCCGGCTATGACGTCCTGACGAAACGGGACAGTCCGTCGTGGAACGCGAAGACACGCGAGGTCATTGCGCACCGGTTGGCGATTGGATCGCAGCCGAAATTCTTCACGGCGGATGAATTCCTGACCGTGACGGCGATCGCTGAGCGGATCGTGCCGCAGCCGCAGGACAGATTGCCTATTCCCGTCGCCGGCCTTGTCGACCACAGACTGCACAGCGGAAAATCCGATGGTTTTCGCCGCGCCGGCATGCCGCAGGAGGGTGACGCGTGGCGCGTTGCCATCAAAGCGCTCGACGCCGAAGCTGCTGCCGCGCACGGCAACAGCTTTCGCGCGCTGACCGAGAGCGATCAGAACGCCTTGCTGGCACGCATGGAGAAAGGCGACTTGAAGTCCGCGGCGTGGAACGGCCTGCGGTCCGACGAACTGTTCACCCACCGCATCGCGCGCGACATCGTTTACGCCTACTACGCGCATCCGAGCGCCTGGAGCGAGATCGGCTGGGGCGGCCCGGCATCGCCACGCGGCTATGTGCGCATGGATTTCAATGAACGCGACCCGTGGGAAGCCGCCGAAATCAAGGACGGCGATGTCGAGCAGGCGCGACGGGACAACCGCCGTGTCTGACAACCCCCTCGATACCCCCCGCGCCATCAACGGTCGCGCCCCCGACGTCTTCCGCCCGGGCCAATGGGTCCCGATGCGTTGCCATGATGATGATGACGAAGTTGATTTCGCCATCGTCGGCACCGGCGCCGGCGGCGGAACGCTTGCGTGCAAGCTCGCGGAATACGGGTTTTCCGTCGTGGCGCTCGATGCGGGTCCGTATTTTCGTCCGCTCGAAGATTTTGCGTCGGACGAATCCGAGCAGACAAAGCTCTATTGGACCGACGACCGCATCGTCGACGGTGACAACCCGCTCCAACTCGGCAGCAACAATTGCGGCAAGGCAGTCGGCGGCTCGACGGTGCATTTCGCCATGGTGTCGCTGCGCTTTCGGCCGGATTGGTTCAAGTCGCGCAGCCTGCTTGGATACGGCGCGGATTGGCCGATCGGTTGGCGCGAGATGTGGACCTATTACGCGGAGGTCGAAGACGCGCTGAAGATCGCCGGGCCAGTCACTTACCCCTGGGGTCCGCACCGGCCGCGCTATCCCTATCGCGCGCACGAGCTCAACGCTGCCGCGCGCGCTCTGGCCCAGGGTTGCGAGGCGATGGGCATAAAATGGACAGAGACGCCATTGGCGACCTTGTCGGCACCGCGCGGGCTGGCGCATCCGTGCGTCTATCGCGGCTTTTGTACCAGCGGTTGCTCGACGAATGCCAAGCAGAGCGTTCTCGTCACCTGGATTCCGCGCGCCATCGCCGCCGGCGCCGAAATCCGCGATCTGTCCATGGTCGGACGGGTCGAAGTTTCCGCAGCCGATCGCGTCACCGGCGTCCACTATCATCGCAATGGCCGCTGGCGTTTCCAGAAGGCGCGTAACGTCGTCGTCGCCGGCTACGCGATCGAGACGCCGCGCCTATTGCTGAATTCGGCGACCGAGCGCTTGCCGGATGGTCTCGCGAACAGTTCGGGACTGGTCGGAAAAAATTTGATGGTCCAGTCCAACCAGGCGGTGTGGGGTGTCATGGATGAGGAGGTGCGTTCCTATAAAGGGCCGCCTTCGCTCGCGATCACCGAGCATTGGAATTACGAGGACAAGAGCAAGGATTTTTTTGGCGGCTATTGCTACATGAGTCAGGGACCGTTGCCGCAACTATGGGCCAACACCCAGCTCTCCGCACACGGGTTATGGGGTGAGCGGCTGATGCGCGAGATGGACAACTACAATCATGTCGTCGGGCTGAAGATCGTTGGCGAAATGCTACCCTTGGAATCCAATCGCGTCACACTCGCTGATGAAGTCGATCAATACGGGCTGCGCATTCCGCGCGTGACTTATTCCTGGTGCGATAACGACAGGCGGCTGATCGACCATTCGCTGAAATTCATGACGCAGGCGCTGCAGGTCATCGACGCCAGGGACATCTGGACGCAAGATGATGACACCTGCCATCTGAACGGCACGGCCCGCATGGGGCAGGATCGACGCACCAGCGTTGTCGATGCGGATTGCCGGAGCTGGGATATCCGCAATCTCTGGATTTGCGATGGCTCCGTCTTTCCAACCGTCGGCGGTGTCAACCCGTCGCTGACCATTCAGGCAATCGCCTGCCGAACCGCGGACCGGATCAGGGATATGGCGAATGCGGGGAATCTATAGAACGCGACGCCCCAACTAAGTCTGTGGAGAATGTTGGATGCCAGTCCTATTCCCTCTTCCTTCGCCACCACCGCCCAAGCCAAACATTTTCTCCGCGAGGAAGAGCTGACCAAGGGATCAAGGAGATTGCGCGTTAACGGTTGCGTGTTCGGAAGTATCTCAGAGCACCGGAGTTGGACCGCCTCTTTCGTATTTGCCTTGGCCTGGACCACCGCCTGCCGCCATCAACCGTTGGCAGGCCTCTTGAAAAGTCACCGCGTCAAGCGGTCCCTTCGCAACGTAGCGAAGATTGGCTGCAAGGTGATCGGGATTTGTCGTCGCCACCAGCGCCACATCGACATCTTCATTGGTCAGGACGAAGCGAATCATGAATTCGACGGGCGACATACTGCCGATCAATTCGCTCAACTTCGCCCGCTCCCAAAGATCTTTGACGTAACCCTGTGCGGTCCCAATCGGTCGCGTTGTCCAATTTTTTGCTGGCGCACCGCGCCCTGTGACACCACGCGCGACAATCGCCTTTCCGGCTCGCTGCAATTCCGCGATCATATGTTCGTTTTGACGTTGAAGAGCGGAATAAGGAACCTGGATAAGCGAAAAATAGTCCGCATCGACGAATTCAGCCAGCTTCGGTAACCGGGATGAAATGCCAATCCATCGCACCTTGCCTTGGGATTTCAATCTCAAGAGAGCATCAACGACGCCGCCCTCTTCCAGTTCTTGCCGTGTAGGGTCGCCGTGAACCTGAACGATATCAAGATAATCTGTTTTGAGCCGCTTCAGACTTTGTTCGACGCCGGCTGTGACATTCTCTGCGGTGTAAATGTGCGTCTCGCGTCCTTCTCCTAAGTCTTCGCCTACTTGGCAAGCGCATTTCGATGCGAGAATGAAATCGTCTCGTCGATGTCCGATCGCGCGCCCGATCAATGTCTCGCTTTGGCCGTAGTCGATCGATGTGTCGATGTAAGTAATGCCACTGTCGAGGACTTGATTGAGAAATCGAACGACGGCTCCTTCATCTATAGACCTTGCGCGGGGAGGGCCCGCCAGTTCCATGGCGCCATATCCGAGCCGGCTAACGATGAGATCAGTTTTTCCGAGGCGCCGTGCACTTTCAGACGCCTTGGGTGGGTTCTGTGTTTGCGAATTCGTTTCGTCTGATGGTCGAACCATCGATTGCGTTCCTCTTCGGTGATGCGTCGGCTTTAATACCGGTTTGCCAAGCCAGCATAGAAGAACGGGCTCGCACTGCGACGGCTGACTTCTCCGGGGAGATCATCGAGGATGTCGAGTAAGCGATCAAAAATCTGCAGCGTCAACTCCAACCGATGAGGCTTTGATCGCGGAGGCTGCGATGGAAATCCGCGAAAAACTTGAAGGCTAACTTCAGGATCGCGGCTGGCGTCCACGGCGCTGCAAACTATTAGCAGAATTTCAAATCCCTAAAATAGCTGACACATTTGATTGCTCGGGTCATTGTCTCAAGCGCGAAGCCGCTGCCGTTCCAGGCTGTCTCGGTCGAAATACGCGAAGGCGATGCTCGTGAGGCTACCGAGAACGGACCAAAAAGCCAGGCTCGTCAGCGTGACGGCGACCACGAACTGGTGAGACAGCGAACTCGGCACGTTCGTTTCGACGTGTTCCAGTTCGGGAGCTCCGATGAGATGGGGCAGCATGATGAGCATCAGGCCGACGATCGAGTTCGGCGCCGACCGGCGGAAAACAATTAACCCGAGTCCGGCCGCAGTTGCCAGCGCCGCCGCGACCCACCAAATCTGACGCGATAGCAGTGGCGCCGCCGGCACGCCCGGCAATTCCGGAGGGAGGCCAAATCCGGGCGCGATCGTGAACACGGTGAAACCTGCGAGTCCCCACATCAGGCCTTCATGCCATGGCACGTTCTCGCCCGTTGTGCCGCTCCGCATGGCGAAAAAACCGGCCAGCAACATCGCAAAGCCGATCGCGGTCAGTATGTTCGCGGCCGCCGTATAGCCGCTGCGCTCAAGGTCGTCTCCGGGCTCCCATGCGTCCGTAGCGTGCGCATGGTCGGAATGGCTATGGCCGGCGATCGCTTCCTGCCGGCCGGCATCGGTGGATGCGCTCTGATGAACCACGGCCGCCTTCTCGAAGACCTCCGCCTTCAAAATCAGGGGCACCGTGCCGAATTGCTGGATCACAGTGACGATGACGCCAACGATGATGCCGGCAATGACAGACGAAAACAAGATCGAGCGAAAGGTGCCCATGCAACACCGACTAGTGACAGGGAAAGGCGTTCGAATGGCGCACGTCGTGCGCGGCGTTGTGAATGACATCGATATGAGAGAAGCCGACAACTCCAACGATGAAAAGGCCGAGAATCATCGCCATCAGCGCTTGAGCAAGCCGCCCGACTTGGGCGGTCGCAACCGGCATATGGGTGATCCGCGATTGAGTCATGGCTGTTCTCCGCGTTGAATTTTTTCAAACTCTATCAATTTTCGTGCGACGTCGCGACTCGTTAGATGGAGATTGGTTCCTGCCGGAATCCGTCTTCGCGCAATCTTGAGGCCGGCCGCCGCCCTGAACGCATCTTCGAACCTCTCGAAATAGGCAAGGCAGATTTGCGGCGTCGGCTTTCTGCCGAGCAGCGTTCGAAATGCTCCAAGGTGTACCGCACATATTGCCGCCTGCCCCCCGATCGGGAAGATCAGGGATTCGATGTCATTGCGCCAGCGAGCTTCCATCATTCAAGTTGAAACCGTGCGGACCTGGTGAACGGACTTGGTGAAAACGACTGAAGATATTTGAGTGAATGAAAAGACCTTGCTCCTGCTGACGTGCGGTCTCGGCACGATATCTGAGATTTTTTCGCGGCAATGGAAGACTTCACGGCGTCAGGGCAGGCGCGCGCCTATGTTTGGTGGCTTGTTCGTAGGCGAAGGCAAAATTCAACATCGCCGCATCGTCATAGGGGCGGCCGAGAAACGTGATCCCGGTCGGAAGGTTATCGACGGTGAAGCCGGCCGGAACCACAACCGACGGGACGAAAACGAGAAACGTGTTGAGGTGCGGAGCCCCGGTCTGATCGCGGAACGGCGGCTTCAGCCCCTCCTCGATCAAGGTCGGCTGATGTTCGACGGCCTTATGCACGATCGCATCGAGCCGGTTCTCGGCCATGACTTTCAACATATTCATCATCAGAATATCGCGCGCTTTCAGGTATTCGTAGTGGCGTTCGTTGCGATGAACGACCTCCCACCGTTGCTTAACGCCTCTCGTCGTCTCGGCATAAAGCGGGGACGCCTGCGCTTCCTGTCGCGTCTTGAACGGTGGCGCCGCGCTACCGGAGACATACTCACGAAAGGCTTCGTCGTCCTCGTCTTCGGAACGGGTGCGTGTCGCAAGCAAAGCCTTAAGGTCCGGGATGACGAGTGGATCGACGATGATCGCGCCAGCGGCTGCGAGTTCGCGGACATTGGTTTCGAAGACATCGTTCACCTTGGCGAAATCGGCGCTCGCCGGATCCGACGACGCGCCGATGGATTCGCGGAGGATGCCCAGTCGCGCTCCCTTCAAGGATTGTCTGTCGAGCGCGCCGGCATAACTGGACGCAGCGCGACCGACCCCCATCGCGGTCAAAGGATCCGCCGCATCGAATCCGACCATGTGGTCGAGAAGCACAGCCATGTCCGTCACGCTGCGCGCCATGGGCCCCAGCGAGCCATTGATCGTCGGCCAGCCGCCATATACGCCCGTCCGGCTCACCAATCCCGCGGTAGGCCGTATTCCGGCGACGCCGTTCCACGCGGCAGGGCGCCGGATGGACGCGAATCCCTCTTGACCGATTGCAACCATGCAAAAATTGGCGGAAACGGCGGCACCCGATCCACCCGATGATCCGCCTGTCGTCCGCTCAAGATCGAAGACATTCCTTGTCGAGCCGAACAGCGACCCGTGGCAATCGCCGGCGCCCATCTCCCCCAGAGTGGATTTCGCAATGACGATGGCGCCGGCCGTTCTCAGCGTTGCCACGGCGAAGGCATCGCGTCCCGGCATGTGGCCGCGAAAGAGAACGGATCCCATGGTGGTCGCCATGCCGGCGACGTCAGCCTGGTCTTTGACGATGACCGGAATCCCGTGCAGTGGTTTGAGAACGCGCGATGCTGCATAGTCCTTGTCGAGCGCGTCCGCTTCCGCGAGGGCGTTTGCATTGATCGAGATGATCGCATTGATGCCTGGACCCGATTTGTCATAGGCCTCGATGCGGTCCAGATAGGATTGCACGAGGCGCCGCGCCGTTAATCGACCCTCGCGCATGGCACCATGGATGTCTGCGATGGTTGCTTCAATAATGTTGAAGTTCTTGATCTGATCCATGAATCTTTCCTCGAACGGGCGAAAGAAGCGGTGCGTGAAATGGTTCGACCTCTCATGCGGAAGCGCATGAGAGCCTGGTGTGCATTCCGCGACATCCTCCCCACGGCCTGATCCGCAGGGAAGAGCAACGGTGGCGCGATTGAAATACGCGCAAAGCGCAGGGCATTGAGCAAGGCGTTGATTCGGACGCTAATCCCGTCGTGCGGAAATTAGCCCCAGTTGACCTCCATTCAGGCCCGAAGACTCGTTCCTTTGAAACGCGTTAGCAAAACCTCGATCATTTCTTGGCTGCCGGGACGAACTGCATGTCGATGATCGAGTCGAAAGGAACCTTCTTCTTCAAGACTCCGGCCTGCATGGTCACGCTTTGTGCGGTCTTCCAGCCGTCTTGCGAGATCACGCCGTCCTCGCTCCATATCTTATCCTTGAGCCCGCGGTCGAAGGTTACCTTCAGATCGTCCTGCGACATTGTCGGAAACTCCTTGCGTGCGATCTGCAAGGCCTTGTCAGGATGCGCGTAGATATCCTTCAGGCCTTCGACAAGAGCGAGCACGAAATTTTTCACCTGATCCGGATGCTCCTTGATGGTGGCTTCGCGAATGTTGATGACCGAATAGGCATAGTGCCCCAGTTCCTTCGGCACATTGTAAAACGGCTCTCCCCAGATTCCTTCTGTTTTGCCCTTCTGCAGCAGCGGCTCCTGGATGATGCCGATCTGGGCCTGTCCGACTTTCAAGGTCGCAACGATGCCCTCATAGCTCATTTCCTTCAGCTTGACCTGATCGAGTTTAAGGCCTGACTTGACGATGATATATCGCGCGATCGAATTCGGCGTGCTGCCGTAGGCGCTGATGGCGAACGTCTTGCCTTTGAAGTAATCGGCTAAGTTCTGTCCTGGTTTCGGCTCCTGGCCTTTCTTGGCGACGAGGTAGACATTGCCGCGGTCGACGACATTGACCACCGCGCGCATTTCTCCGCCTTTCAGTTTGACGAAGGCGTCGTGCTCGGGACCGCCGATGAATCCGAAGGCCTGACCGCTCAGAACGGCATTGGTGGATCCGGCACCACTGCCCATCGTACGCATGCTGACGTCGAGGCCATGCTTGGCGAAATAGCCCTCGTTGATCGCGATATATAATGGCAGGTATCCGAAGGAATGATTTGGTTCAGCTACGACGAGCTTGTCAGCCGCCATCGCCGACGATGCGATTGCCGCAAAACTCAGCGCGCACGCTGCCTTGAGAAATAGATTCATGAACGGACTCCGTTTCGAGTGAGTTGTTTGGCTCTTTCACATCAACGAGAAATTTCGCGCATCGGCACATGTTCAAGAAGAGAGACCGCCGCATACATGAGCACGGACAAAACCGAGAGGACTAGAACGGCAACCCAGACGAGGGCGATCTCATAAGTCGATCCGGCGTAGAGAATTGTCTTGCCCAGCCCGTGCTGTGACGAAACGAACTCGCCGACGACCGAACCGGTCAATGCCAGCCCGATGTTTACCCTGAGGACGGAAATGGTCCACGGCAGGCAATGCGGTATCACAAGCTTCCGGAAGACCTGCCAGCGGCTGGCGCCCAGTGAATAGAACAGGCGCTCGCTATCGGGATCGACCGCCTTGACGCCGGCGAATGTCGTCAAGGTCGAAACGATGATCGTCAGCGCCGTTGCGATGGCAACTTTCGATGCCAGATCGGTGCCGAAAATGAGGATGATGAGTGGTGCCAGCGCCAGCTTTGGAATGGACTCGAAGCAGATGACGAACGGCTGTGCGATCCTGGCGTAATTGCCGGACCACCAGAACGACAAACCAAGTAGCGAGCCGAGCGTGGTCCCAAGCAGGAAGCCAAGAATCGTGGAGCGGAACGTGTATGCAATGTCAATGTAGGCCGACCCTTCGGTGAAGAACACGATCAGGGTCTTCCATATCGCGCTCGGCTGCGACCAGAAGAACGGATCGATCCAGTGGAGATCTGCAAAAAGCTCCCAAAGCGCAATGAGGCAGACGACAAGGGCGGCCTGAACCAGCACGATCGCCCATGTCGGCCATATCCGCTGCACCGGCAATCGGCGCACCCGCGGCCCCGATGCCTGGCTAAGGCTCGTCTTGCCGCGCCAGAACGACAGGCGATCCGCGACGAATTCGGCAAGCGGCATCGGCAGCTCCTCGATCACGCGGCTTGAATTGGTGTGGCTTGATCAACCGTTGCGCCACCGTGCCCAAGCAAGCGCAAGCAGCGTTCCTTCAACGTCAGAAAATCCCCGCTCGACATGACGGAACGCGGGCGCGGACGTGGCAGATTGACGGTGATGCGCTCCACCATTCGGCCCGGATGGCTCGCAAAGACGCAGACTTCATCAGAGAGGAATACGGCTTCCTCGACGTCGTGCGTCACGAAGATCACCGTCTTGCCGAAATCCGCCCAGATCTGCAGCAGCCATTCCTGCAGAACCAGTTTGGTCTGCGCATCGAGCGAGCCGAATGGTTCATCGAGAAGAATGAGATCAGTATCGAACAGCAGGGTGCGCAAAAGCGCTGCTCGCTGGCGCATGCCGCCGGACAAAGCGCGGGGGTACTGCTGTTGGAAGCCACCCAGTCCGTAGCGTTCAAGATAGGGCGCGGCGCGCTTGCGGGCTTCCGACATGGGCAGGCCTCGAATCTCCATGCCGAGGCAGACGTTGTCGAGCAACGTGCGCCACGGCAGAAGAAGATCCTTCTGCAGCATGTAACCAACCCGGCCGATCGTCGCGGTCGCGTCTTGTCCGTCGATAAAGACGCGGCCCGCAGACGGCGCGAGCAATCCAGCGATGACATTGAAAAGCGTACTCTTGCCGCATCCGGATGGTCCGATGAGGCTCACGAACCTGCCCGCGCCGACATCCAGGTCGATCGGCGAAAGCGCCTGGAAGGATCCGGCATGCGTTTGAAATTCGACGGCGACACCCTCGGTACGCAATTTCAATGCCGGCATTTCGATCTCCGGCCATCGCAACAGCGTGATGCATATTTTGTTGCATTCAGCGCATGGATCGTGCCCACGCGCGTGCGGCATCGCGCCACAGGCCGACGGCTAAAATCGGAACAACAAAAAAAATTGACAGATGTGAAACAGGATTGCCGTCGTCGGTTCTGCGGATCGGCGATCTGGATCAGCGCCGAGCACCCGTGTTGATATAAGTCCGCTCTGAATACTTCAAGCTGCCGCGTCATATATCCACCTCGGTGGAGGCGACCGTCGTTCTCATCGCGGAATATCCTGCCTCGGTAGCGCTGGCCGATCTCTTATTATTCAATCTTTTCGGATGGAGCGTTCCTCAATCCTCTTATATTTTAGAGGATGGCGCAAGCAGCCCGAGGCGGTTCGTATGCGAGCCATACTCTCCGGTTCCTTTCAATTGCGGATATGCAGTTGTGGGACTGTGACGGTGCTCGATGCATATGATGTGTGCATATGATGTGTGTCGCTCTGCGAGCACGAGTCATGGCGGCCGGGCGCGGCACGATGCGCTCGACGATGGCGGGTTGCAGCGCTTGATCATGGATACCAGATCGAGCGACTAATCCCAACCAAGCGCCCCGCCATTTTGATATTCGATAACGCGCGTCTCGAAGAAGTTTTTCTCTTTCTTGAGATCCATCGCTTCAGACATCCACGGGAATGGATTGTCTGCTTCCCCAAAGACCGGCGCGAGGCCGATCTGGGCGCAGCGGCGATTCGCGATGAAGTGCATGTATTGTTCACACAACCCTGCGTTCAATCCGAGAAAGCCGTGCGGCATCGTATCGCGCCCGTAGGCAACCTCGAGCTCTGCCGCGGTTTTCAGCATAGCGCGTACTTCATCTTGAAATGAATCCGACCAGAGATGCGGATTCTCAATCTTGATCTGATTGATGACGTCGATGCCGAAATTCAGATGGATGCTCTCGTCGCGCAGGATGTACTGATACTGCTCGGCAATGCCGACCATCTTGTTGCGCCGCCCCAGTGATAAAATCTGCGCAAAGCCGGTATAAAACCACATGCCTTCAAAAATTACATAGAAGGCAATGAGGTCACGCAGGAATGCGCGATCCGCATCGGGCGTTCCCGTCTTGAACGATGGGTCGTCAAGGGTCTGCGTATAGGTGAGGGCCCACGCGGCCTTTTCAGTGATCGAGGGCACCTCGCGGTACATGTTGAAGAGTTCGCCTTCGTCGAGGCCAAGACTCTCAACGATGTATTGAAAGGTATGGGTGTGTACGGCCTCCTCAAAAGCCTGACGCAGGAGATACTGCCGGCATTCCGGATTGGTCAGATGCCGATAGATCGCCAGCACGATATTGTTGGCAACGAGGCTTTCAGAGACGGCGAAGAAGCCGAGATTGCGCTTGATGGCGCGGCGCTCGTTATCGGTGAGGCCATCTTTTGATTTCCATAGTGCGATGTCGGCCTGCATGGAGACTTCGGTCGGCATCCAATGGTTGTTGCATCCAGCGAGATATTTCTCCCAGGCCCATCGGTATTTGAGCGGCAGAAGCTGGTTGACGTCGGCGCGCGCATTGATCATGCGCTTCTCGTCGACAGTGACACGACTACCGCCCCGCTCGATCGTTCCAGGAATCGAAGCGTCCCTCGTAACGGAATCCGTCTTGAAAAGGGCAGAATGAATGGTGGAAGCCGGGGCCGCTGCTGTATCTGACCAGTCGAGCATGATGTTCTTCCTTTCGCTGCTCACTGGCAGGCTTCGCAGGTGGGATCGTCGATCAAACAGGCTTTGCCCCAACTTTCGTTATTCGCGGGGCCGTTCGTGTAGCCATTGGCGCCGTTGGTTAAAGTCGCCGTGGCGTTAAGGCCCGTTGCGGAGACGGCGTTGAGCTTGCCGTCGGTGCCTTTCAGGGTCGATTTCTCCACATGCGTAGCCGAGCGCGAACGCAGGTAGTAGGTCGTTTTCAATCCGCGTTTCCAGGCAAGCCTATACAGCGCGTCGAGCTTTTTCCCGGAAGGATTTGCGATATACAGATTGAGCGATTGCGATTGGTCGATCCATTTTTGCCGGCGCGCGGCGGCTTCGATGAGCCAGGCGCTGTCGATCTCAAAGGCGGTTGCGTAGAGCGCCTTGAGGTCATCGGGCACGCGATCGATCTGACCGACGCTGCCGTCAAAATATTTCAGGTCGGAGACCATCACTTCGTCCCACAGTCCTCGTGCCTTGAGATTACGTACGAGGTGCGCGTTGACCACGGTGAAATCGCCCGACATGTTCGATTTTGCGTAGAGGTTTTGATAAGCCGGGTCGATCGACTGCGAGACGCCGCAGATGTTGGAGATGGTGGCAGTTGGCGCGATTGCCATGGTGTTGGAGTTGCGCATGCCGACGGATACGACACGTTTTCGCAGGCCGTCCCAATCGAGGCGTGATGATCGATCCACATCGACCGGCGCGCCGCGGGCTTCGTCGACCAGCTTGATCGAGTCGATCGGCAAGATTCCCCGCGACCAGAGCGATCCTTGGAAGGATGAGTAGGGGCCGCGTTCGGCCGCAAGATCCACCGAACCCGAAATGGCGTGGAAGGAAACCGCCTCCATGCTTTCGTCGGCAAACGCGACGGCACCATCGGATGCATAGGGCAAGCGCAGGATATTGAGCGCGTCCTGAAAGCCCATGATGCCGATCCCGACGGGACGATGCTTCAGGTTGGAATTGCGCGCCTCGGGGATCGTGTAGAAATTCACCTCCAGAACGTTGTCGAGCATACGCATGGCCGTCTTGATGGTTTTTGCCAGATGCGCATGGTCCAGTGTGCCATCGGCGAGATGATTGACCAGGTTGACGGAGCCGAGATTGCAGACAGCGACTTCGGTGCCCGACGTGTTCAACGTGATTTCGGTGCAGAGATTCGAAGAATGCACCACGCCTGTGTGGCTCTGCGGCGAACGGAGATTGCAGGGGTCCTTGTACGTGATCCAGGGATGCCCCGTTTCAAACAGCATCGTGAGCATGCGTCGCCAGAGATCTGTCGCGCGCACCTGCTTCGACACGTGCATGTCGCCGCGCGCGGCTCTCATTTCGTAAAACGCATAGCGTTCCGCGAAGGCTTTGCCGGTGAGGTCGTGGAGATCGGGCGTTTCGTCCGGCGAGAACAAGGTCCACATGCCGTCCTCTTCGACCCGCTTCATGAACAGGTCCGGCACCCAGTTCGCCGTGTTCATGTCGTGGGTGCGGCGGCGGTCGTCGCCGGTGTTCTTGCGCAGGTCGAGAAATTCCTCGATGTCGATGTGCCACGTTTCGAGATAGGCGCAAACGGCGCCCTTCCTTTTGCCACCCTGATTGACCGCGAGAGCCGTATCGTTGGCGACTTTGAGGAACGGAACGACGCCCTGGCTTTCGCCGTTGGTGCCTTTGATATGAGCGCCGAGGCCACGCACGCGGCTCCAGTCATTGCCCAGCCCGCCGGCGTATTTCGACAGCAGCGCATTATCCTTGATCGACTTGAAGATGCCGTCGAGGTCGTCAGGCACCGTGGTGAGGAAACAGGACGAAAGCTGCGGCCGCCGGGTGCCGGCATTGAACAGCGTCGGCGTCGAAGCCATGAAATCGAAAGAGGACAGGAGATTGTAGAATTCGATCGCCTTCTCTTCCCGATCCACTTCGCGCAAGGCAAGACCCATCGCAATCCGCATGAAGAAGGCTTGCGGGAGTTCGAAGCGCGTTCCTGCGCTGTGCAGGAAATAGCGATCGTAGAGAATCTGCATGCCGAGGAATTCGAACTGGAGATCGCGCTCCGGCCTGAGTGCAGCAGCAAGACGCGCAAGATCAAAGCGCTCCATTTCCTTGTCCAGAATGTCGAATGCGATGCCTCGCCTGACGTAAGCCGGGAAGTAATCCGCATAGCGCGTCGTCATGTCGGCCTGCGTTGCCTGCTGCATGCCCCCTTCGACAAAGGACAAGGCCTCGCTGCGCAGTTTGTCGAGAAGGAGCCGCGCGCTAACGAAGGCATAGTTCGGTTCGGTTTCGACCAAGGGCCGGGCTGCCATGACGGGTGCCTGCGCCAGTTCATCGAGGGAAATTCCATCGTAGAGATTGCGCCGCGTCTCAGTCAGCACGACATCGGCCGAGACGCCGTCGAGACCGGCGCAAGCCTCGGTGATCAGGAGCGCAAGGCGCGGTTCGTCGAGCGGCTGCAGGGATCCGTCGGGCTGGCGGACGCGCAGGACAGGCGAGGTGGCGGTTATCGTTGCCTCGCTTTTGCCGCTCTCGCGGGCTTTCGCACGTTCGGCGCGATACAGCACATAGGCGCGGGCGACCTTGTGATGTTCGCCGCGCATGAGGGCAAGCTCGACCTGATCCTGAACATCTTCGATGTGGAAGGTGCGACCGGCATCCGCCCGGCGGGTGAGGGCCGCCACAATCTGCTCGCTCAGCGCCGCGACGATATCATGCACACGGCGCGATCCGGCAGCCGTGCCACCCTCGACCGCGAGGAACGCTTTCGTCAGAGCGATGGAGATTTTCGTTACGTCGAACGGCGTCACTGCGCCGTTGCGGCGGATGATTTGATATGCGGGCTCTGTTCCCGTTTTGACGACCGGCTGCGGCAACGGCAGCACGGAAGTCGCAAGACGAGTGGTTTCGATCGTGAGAGACATGGCTCAACCCCAATATGTTTGGGGGCAAAGGCCAAAGCGGACGCGTCTGGGATTCCTGACGGCGGCGTGCCGACGGAATCGCAACCGCACCACCGGGACACCCCGCCCGAGGACGTACGTTTGTCCCGGCAGGTCTCCTGGCTCGCGGGTCATCGCCTTGGTCCGGCCTTCCCGAAGCCTGTCGGCTTCAGTGACACATGGTGGACCTTGGCTCGCCGCTTACAGTTGCGGGGGCAGCTCCGGCTTTGCTTCGACAGCGGACCGGCTTCCCTCTTAGCTCTCGATCTTGCGACTCGAGAGACCGTGACACCTACATTTAGTGGGCGATGGGGCTTCGATGTCAACCCCTTGTCATGCGCCAAAAGTACCGACAACCTATTTGTCCATATAAACATGTCCTTATATGATTCTTGACTGCTCCTCGGTAATTTCCCATAGTCGAATCTGTCGAGGTTCTCCGGGAGGATTTTGCCCGGAGCTAAGAGGGAAGCCAGTGCGCCGTTAAGGCAATGCTGGCGCTGCCCCCGCAACTGTAAGCGGTGAGTTTTCTGTCCATTCATGTCACTGAGGCCGGCAAGGTCTCGGGAAGGCGGACAGAAGCAAAGACCCGCAAGCCAGGAGACCTGCCGCGACACCATGAACGTCCTCGGGCGGGGTGTCCCGGTGGTGCGGTTGCGATTCCGTCGGCATACCGCCGTCAGGAATCCCAGACGCGTCCGCTTTGGCCTTTGCCCCCAACATATTGGGGTTGTGCCGATGTCTCTTCTTTCTCTCCAAACCACTGCCGTTGAAGTCGCTACCCTCGGGACGCCGCGCATCGGTCCGCGCCGCGAACTCAAGTTCGCGCTCGAGAGCTACTGGTCGGGCAAATCCGACGAGAAGACTCTTCTCGACGTTGCTGCGGCTCTGCGCGCCGCCAATTGGGCGCGGCAAAAGTCGCATGGCGTCACCGTCATTCCGTCAAACGATTTCTCTTTCTACGATCAGGTGCTCGATACCAGCGTCATGGTCGGTGCGATTCCCGAAGCCTATGGCTGGACCGGCGGCAAGGTTTCGCTCGCGACGTATTTTGCCATGGCGCGCGGAAGCCAGGGCGCAACGCCGGATCACGCCTGCGCGCACGGTCATCATTCCAACGTTGGCGCACCGGCGCAGGAGATGACGAAATGGTTCGACACAAACTATCACTACATGGTGCCGGAATTCACCAAAGGGCAGGCGTTCGCGCTCTCGTCCTTGAAGCCGGTCGATGAATATCGTGAGGCCAAGGCGCTTGGGTATCAAACGCGTCCCGTTTTGCTTGGACCCGTCACATTCTTGAAACTGGGAAAGAGCAAGGACGCCTCGCTCGATCCGCTTTCGCTCCTCGGCAATTTGATCCCCGTCTACATCGACGTGCTGCGCCGACTTGCCGCCAACGGAGCCGACTGGGTTCAGCTCGACGAACCGTGCCTTGTGCTCGATCTCGATGATGCGACACGCAATGCGCTGCATCAGGCCTATGCGAGCATCGCGCATGCGCTGCCAACGCTGAAGATCATGTTGGCGAGCTATTTCGGCGGTCTTGGCGGCAATCTCGATCTTGCTTTGTCGCTTCCCGTCGCGGGGCTTCACCTCGATCTTGTTCGCGCGCCCAAGCAGCTTGAGAATGTCATGGCAAAGGCGCCGCTGGGATTGGTTCTTTCGCTTGGCGTGATCGACGGCCGCAATGTCTGGCGCGCCAATCTGCCGGCGTTGCTCGATCGCATCGAGCCGTTCGTCGCCAAGCGCGGGACGGATCACATCCAGATCGCGCCATCCTGTTCGCTTCTCCATGTTCCGATCGATCTTGAGCAGGAGAAAAATCTCGATCCTGATCTCAAAACGTGGCTCGCCTTCTCCGTCCAGAAGATGGACGAACTCGCGGCACTGGGAAAAGCGCTCGCGAGCGGTCGCGACACGGTGCGGGAGGCATTGGCAGCCTCTGCATCGGCATCGGCCGCGCGAAAAGCATCGGGGAAGGTGCATAACCCGGCTGTGGCGATGCGCGTTTCTGCCATTGAGCCGGAGATGATGAAACGCAGGAGCGTCTTTGCGACGCGTGCCGGCGCACAGCACCAGCGCTTGAACCTGCCGACCTTTCCGACGACAACGATCGGCTCGTTTCCGCAGACGGCCGAAGTGCGCAAGGCCCGTGCGGCCCACACCAAAGGCGCTTTGAACGATGCCGATTACGAGACCTTTCTGCGCGAGGAGACAGCGCGTGCCGTGCGTTGGCAGGAGGACATCGGCCTCGATGTCCTTGTCCATGGAGAGTGCGAGCGCAACGACATGGTCCAGTATTTTGGCGAACAACTCACAGGGTTTGCCTTCACCGCGCACGGCTGGGTGCAAAGCTACGGTTCACGCTGCGTGCGCCCGCCGGTTCTGTTTGGTGATGTGTCCCGGCCCGAACCGATGACAGTCGGCTGGTGGGAATATGCGCAGTCGCTGACCACGAAGCCGATGAAAGGCATGCTGACCGGACCGGTGACGATCCTGAATTGGTCATTCGTGCGTGACGATATTCCTCGCAGTATTGCGTGCCGCCAGATCGCGCTGGCTATTCGTGATGAAGTGCTGGATCTCGAAAAGGCAGGCGCCGCGATCATCCAGATCGATGAAGCGGCTTTGCGGGAAGGGCTGCCGCTACGCAAAGCAGAATGGAAAACCTATCTCGATTGGGCAGTCGAAAGCTTCCGCCTGTGTTCCTCCGGCGTAGCGGACGAGACGCAGATCCACACGCACATGTGCTATTCGGAATTCAACGACATCATCGACGCGATCGGAGCGATGGATGCCGATGTCATTTCCATCGAGACATCGCGCTCGAAGATGGAATTGCTCGATGCGTTCAAGACTTACAAATATCCGAACGAAATCGGGCCGGGTGTCTATGACATCCATTCGCCGCGTGTGCCGAACGTCGAAGACATGACGAAGTTGATGGCACTGGCACGCGGCCGGCTGGCCGACCGGCAATTATGGATCAATCCGGATTGCGGGCTCAAAACCAGGACATGGGGCGAGGTCCGACCGGCCTTGATCAATATGGTCGAGACAGCGAAACAGGTTCGCGGCCACGCGAACGAACCGGGTTAGAGATGTTAGCTGGCCCTTGTCATGGGTGGCGCGCCGGACTTTGCCTCAGGGTTCGGCTGTCCCGCTCTTGACCGCATCATCTTCAAGTCAGGTATAAGCGGCGGTCACGCAATCGCCCGGATTTGCGTGCAGATCGCGCCGCCGCAATCAAAAGTAAGAAGACCATGATCTCGAGCTACGCAAAGAACGCGATCGTCCTCGGTTTGCTCTCCGCCGTTGGGCCATTTGCCATAGATATGTATCTGCCGGCGCTGCCAACCATCGCGGCCGATCTTCACGCTTCTACCGCGGCTACGCAGATGACCTTGGTGTCGTTCTTTGTCGCGTTCGGAATTTGCCAGATTGTTTACGGTCCGGTTTCCGATATCGTCGGCCGGAAGCCGCCTCTTTATGTTGGCCTTGCGCTTTTTATCGTTGGTTCGGTCGGCTGTGCGCTGGCACCGAGCGTCGCATGGCTGGTCGTCTTCCGTTTCATCCAGGGCAGTGGCGCGTCGTCGGTCATGGTTATCCCCCGCGCCATCATTCGTGATATGCACACGGGCATTGAGGCGACGCGGCTCATGGCGCTGGTGATGCTGGTCTTGAGCGTCTCGCCAATCCTCGCGCCTTTGACCGGGAGCGCGCTCATCGTCTCATTCGGTTGGCGCGCTGTGTTTGTGGCAGTGACACTTGTTGCCATCGCGGGCGTGGCGCTTCTCGCCATCTTCCAGCCCGAAACGCATCCGCGCGAGGCGCGGGTCGTCGTGGGTGCAGGCAATCTTTTCGCCAGCTTCTTTTTCTTGCTGACACATTGGCGATTTCTTGGCCTGACATTCATCGGCGGTCTCGGCATGGCGAGCTTTTTTGCGTTCCTGGCCGGCTCTTCTTTCGTTTATATCGAACATTTCGGCTTAACGCCGACGCAGTTCAGCCTCGCATTCTCGATGAATGCGATCGGATTTATCGGCGCGTCGCAGTTTGCGGCTGCACTTGGCCAGCGCTTCGGAATGGCGCGGATGGTGATCGTGGCGGTGACGATCTACGCGGCGCTCACTGGCCTATTATTCGCGCTCACGGCGGCGGGGTTTGACAGCTTGCCGCTGATGATGACGCTTCTGTTTTTTGGTTTTGCCAGCATGGGTGTCGTCATTCCGTCAACCATGGTGCTTGCTCTGGACGAGCATGGGCCGATCGCAGGCATGGCCTCGGCGCTTGGCGGCACGCTGCAAATGATCACAGGCGGGGTTATGATCGTGCTGGTCAGCCTGGTGTTTGACGGAACCTCACTGCCGATGGTGGCGACAATCGCACTCTGCGCTCTCGGCGCTTTCTTTGTGAGCCTGGCGACGCTGGGTCGTGGCAAGACGCTGATCCAGGAGGCTGCTCAAGAACGCTAGCGTTCTTGAGCAGGGGATTTTTCTTCAATCCCGGCGGCCGGCCGTATGGCCGCGATTGTTCTCGCCCGGCGCGCCGACATCGACAAGCGCGTCGATGACATAAGGCCGGCCGGCCCGTACCATGGCTTCGCCACGTAGCAGTGCCGCCGCCAGTTCATCTGCTGTCTCGAATGGCCCTTCGCCCTCGACCCCCTGCGCGCGGGCCAGTCCGACCAGATCGACAGGCGGATCGTTCATCTGCTGACCGACGAACTTGTTCTCGACTGGGCGTCCGCGAACGACAGCCATGCGCTCTTGGTGCGCGACGTCGTTGTAATAGACGCGGTTGTTCGCGATCACGATCAGCACCGGGATGTCGAGATGGGCGGCCGTCCACAATGCGTTATTGCCCATGGCGAAATCGCCATCGCCAAGCACCGCCATGACGAGCCGGTCCGATCCTTTCAAGGCAAGCGCCGTGCCGATGACATTGCCGGGGCCGGAGCCGACACCACCGCCGCCGTCGAACCCGACATAATCGAGAGGATGTGAAAAATTGACCGTTTCCGACGGGTAGCCCAGCGAAAAATTGGCGACCGTAACGGTGCGGGTGCTGGTGAAGTCGCGCACCACGAGCGCGAGGTCGCGCAGGCTCATCATGCCTTTCGTGCGCGGCTTCGGCAGAGCCGGCGCTTTGCGCACCGGGAATTTCGCTGCGGCCGGCGCATCGGTGCCACGCAGGCGTTGCACGGCAGCAAGCAACGGACGCACAAGTTCGTTCGGCGACGCGACGATCTTCAGGTCGGCCGGAGGCAGGCCGAAATAATCCATGCTCCAGCCGTTATGGAGAAATTCGTCGAGCGAGCAGTGAATGACCTTGGCCGGCACCGGCACGTTCTTGCCCAGCGTCTGCGCGAAATGACCGCTGAGATCCATCCAGTCGAGCGAGAGGATGACATCCGCTTCCTTGATCACCGCTGACGTCGCCTCGGACGGCCGGAAGCGCGGCTCGAACGGATGCAACGGATGCTCGGTGGGAAAGGCCGCGCCGGTCTTCATGTCGGTGAGAACGATGGCCCCAAGCGCTTCCGCAAGTGCGATGCGTGCCTGCCAGTCGTCCTCGCGGCGCGAGACGCGGCCCATCAGGATGACCGGCTTCTTCGCACCGACGAGAAGTTTTGCGGCCTCTTCGACGGCAGCGGTGCTCGGCGCCGGCGGCAGGCCTGGCTTGTAGCGTTCGACATCCGGAAAGGTCACTGGCTGATCGAGTTTCGATTCCTGCAGCGCGACGTCGAGACAGACGTAAGTCGGGCCGCGCGGCTCCGATGCGGCGATCTGGTAAGCGCGCAGCAGCGCCTCGAGCGTTGAGCCGACGGAATGCGGCTCGTCATCCCATTTCGTGTAGGAGCGGATAAGCGCGCCTTGGTCCTTCGCGGTGTGGATCCAGTCGATCCACGGGCGGCGCTCTTCGGCATTGCCCGGCCCCGTCGCACCGAGGATGAAAATCGGTGTGCGGCTGCACCACGCATTGAAGACGGCCATGGTGGCATGCATCAGGCCGACATTCGAATGCAACGCCACGGCCATGGGCCGCTCGGTCACCTTGCCGTAGCCTTGCGCGATTGCGACCGCGTGCTCTTCATGCAGGCAGACGATCATCTGCGGATCGCGATTGCCGAGATAATTCACCAGGCTGTCGTGCAGGCCGCGATAGCTGGCGCCGGGGGTGAGTGCGATATAGCGCAGATCGAGACGGCGCAGCATCTCGGCCATGGCGTCGGAGGCCCAGCCAAGCTCGGCGTTGCTCGATTTCACCAGCGCATCCTTGGCCGGGAACGTCGCCGTCGCGAGTTTGACCGAACCGGTGCCTGATTTTCTTGATTGTTCTGTCGACGACATCGCGCGCGCACCTCTGGTTGGCAGGACCGTCTTCGGGACGGTCTCGATCCAGCAATTTATGGGCAAGCGCGCAGTCGATGCAAATCCGGACAGCATTGTCCGGAATGCCGGGAGGAATGATGGGAGATGGCCGAGGAGCAGGCGCGGCGGCGGCAGCAAGCCAAAGCAGTTTTCCGGCTCGCGGAATCCGTTAGCCGGCGAAAATACTTTCGCTCAAAGCGTCTCCTGCTTGTGGCCGCATTCCTTGCAGGTGAATTTTACGCGGGTCTCGCCTTTCTCCGCGGCGATGCGATTGGGCGCACCGCATTTTCCGCATGTTGTCTCGATACGGGTCTTGCCTTGCTTAACGACGAGCGTCTTGCGTTCCATTGTCTCGCGGATGAGGCGTTCGGCCTCTGCCCGCATCGCTTGTTTATCCATTCAAGTTTCCTGTACGCCCTAAAAGAACAAAGGCCCCGTTAAGGGGCCTTTGTATCACACTGCGTCTTTCGCTGCTTTGACGGGTCGTGCCCTGACGATCTTGCGGGCCGGTTTGGCCTTGAACATCATCGGCTCGCCGTTGAAGGGGTTGACGCCCTTGCGCGCCTTGGTGGCCGGTTTCTTGATGACGACGAACTTCGCAAAGCCCGGCACCACGAAAACACCGCTTTTTTTAAGCTCTTTGTAGCCGATGCTGGCGAGCGTCTCGAAAACGCCCTTCACGTCTTTCTTTCCCAATTCATTCTCTTCAGCGATCTTCTCGATCAACTGCGACTTCGTCATCTGCGTTGCCATGGTAGTCCCCTCACGATTGATTCGTCAGAGCAACAATATTGGGATTCAACCAGCGCGACTATGCCCGCCAGCGCTGCGCACAGGTTTCTAAGGCCTTTTCGCGTTTAAGCAACGGCAGAGTTTTCCCTTAGCTCAGGCGGAATTCGTCGGGTCACGACAGACCCTTCATCGAAGACTTGCCCATTGCGATCCCATTAAACGCCCGGGTGAAAGGTCTGCGGGTCGATTGGCGCGCCCGCAAACGACGCCAGATGGTTGACCAGGGAAGTGCGACAGCCGCCGGCATATAGAGAATATATTATATATGATTCAATAGGTTAGGTATGATGGCCGCGGCTGAGGTTTTGCTGCAAATGGGGCGTCTCGCGCCCAAGCCATAATCGGCGGGCCCACAACCAGGCGAGCAGCGTTGTCGCGGGAATGTGCTGATCCAAGGCGCAGAACGCGCTGACCGGTCGCGCGGGACGTTCAGGCTTTCGGCGAGTTTTCAGGCTTTTGGATGATTACGAGCCGCCGAAGGCATAACGCAGGAAGCCGCCGAGGCCGGTGGACGCGACCGCGGGGGGCGCGTCTTTCCAATGCGTCACGACAGCGAGGCGCGTGACATCGCCGCGTTTAAACGCTTGCAGGAATTTTTGATAATCCTTGAACGAGATACATCCGTTCGAATCCCCGCGCGGGCCGAGCATGTAAGTATGCGCGAGAAGACCGGTGCGGCCGAAGGGATTGCCGCCGCCAACGGGATTCAGGCGCACGGCTTGAACCCCGTGGAAAAGACTTTCCCGCATCTTCAGATCGTAAACATGTGGCGGCGTCGGGCCGCGGTTCTTTTCGCTCACATAGCGCACATCGTCCAACCGGTCGCCCAGTCCTGAATGTGCCTCCAGCCGCTCACCATTGGGCAGATAAACGGTATGCGCGGAGATATCGTAAATGGCGGTGCGGTTGGTGAGGTTGGGCACCAGAGCGGGCGTTTCGACTTTCGAGGCACCGCTCTCATCGCGAATTTCGGGAATTTCCGGCTGCGCACTTGCGAGCACGATGGGACGGTTGGAGGCGTCGGCCGCGTCCTGTTGGCGCTTGCGGTGCGGCGGCAGCAGCGGAAGACGAACCGTCGAATCCGGTGCAATGGCGACCTGCACCGCATCGTTGCGCGGAGCCGGTTCAACGGCGGCAAAGTCCGGCTGCATTTCGGATGCAAAGCCGGTCGTGCTCAGGGATGGCGATAGCCGATCCGCGGATCCTATGATGTTGCTATTCGGGGCAAGAATTGCGCTGGAGAATGCGGGGAGCGGCGCTGCGTTAAAGAGCGAACCGGGCGCGGAAACATCCGCTCTCCGGATCGGCTCCCGATCAGAGCGCGCGGCCGCGGCTTCGTGGGACTGTGCCCGATAGGACTTGGTGATGACGGTCGTATTGGCTTGAAGCGCCTCTGCATCGTTGATTGTGCGGCTGTCGGCGAACGAGGCGATGATCAGCCAGGCCGCAGCCAAAAGTGCAACCGTCGCGACAACGGAGAGGGCTCCGAAGCCGGAAAGGATCGCGCTCCAAAAGAAGGCCCCACGAGCCTTACGTCGAGGTGAATTGAAACCCCCGAGAGGCGCGGCGTAATCCAACGTCGCAGTCATGAACCCCCGAATGCATTTCCCGAACGAACTGGTCCCGAACGAACTTGCCAGCCGCGCCATGTCCCACGCAGGCGATTATCTTTCTCGACTTAATGTGATGCGATTTAGGCGAAAAAAGGCTCAGAAGCGCGAATTTTCGTTTGTTTCCCTCGTGCAGCAAAAGATTCCGAGGACATCCATCAACATCATACCTCGGGACCGGTCTTGGATTGCATCCCATCAGCGCCGTTCTGGCAAGCACTGATCGGCTGGTCCCGCACTGTTTTCAGATTGTCCAAGCTTGGTAACTTTTCCCTTTACGTTGGGGGCTGCGTTTTCTCTCAGGGGCTTCTTCGGCCAATTTTTAGGCCGGATTCAAGCCGCGCTCCCCTTGTATGGCGCTTTTAGCCATCCATATAACATCCATGTGGATGGTTTATGGATGGAAATCACGATGGCGGACAATATTCAGGTCCTGCGACCCAAAGGCAGCGGCAAGGCCGGCGACAGCGAGAAAGTCACGGTCAATCTGGGTTATGTCGATCTCGGTCATATCGACCTCCTCGTGGAGGAGGGGTTTTATTCGAATAGGACCGACTTCATCCGCACCGCCATTCGCAACCAACTGGATCGCCAAAACGAGTCCGTCAGGCAGGCGGTCGCCCGTCATCGCCTTGAACTCGGGTTGCTGCGTTACACGCGCGAAGACCTCGAGGCTGTCCGCGGGGCGCGCGAGATCCTGCACATTCAGGTCCTCGGTCTTGCAAGCATCGCCGATGATGTGTCGCCGGATCTGGCGCTGGCGACGATTGCGTCGATCCACGTCCTCGGGGCTTTCCATGCCAGTCCGGCAGTCAAGGCGGCCTTGGGCGACCGCATTCGTTAGTGCTGCGCTTCGCGCGCCAACTCGGCCTTCATGGCTTCTCTGCTTCATTCCAAAACAACAGGACCGCGCATCATGCTGAAATTGCCCGCGACCATGGCTGAGGTCACCCGCCTGACCCGCGCCGGCCGCCTGAAGGAAGCGGTTGCTGTTCTGCAAGGAGCAAAGGCCGGCCTGTCGAACGCCGAGACAAAGCCTCATGGCCCAGGAACGGAATCGACGCATGCCGCAAACATGATGCGCGACACGATGCGCGATGTGGCGCCACCGCTTTCTGGTGTGGCGCAATGGACGGCCGCATTCGGCACTCATGACGAAAGCACGCGCGCATCGTCCGGATTGCGCGTGCCTGAAGCGATGCGCGGCCTTGTCGATCGGTTGGGCAAACTCGATCTCGGCCACGCACTGCGCGATATCTCGGGCGACGCGCCGGTAAGCCGCGCGCCATTGCCGCCCGGCGCCCGCTTCGAAAGCCGCACCTTCGATAATCGCGCCGGCAGCCGCGGCTACAAGCTCTACATCCCAAGCTGTTACACTGGCGAACCGCTTCCGCTCGTCGTCATGCTGCACGGTTGTACGCAATCGCCAGACGATTTCGCAGCCGGGACGCGCATGAACGAATTGGCGCAGGAGCAGGGATTTTTGGTCGCCTATCCCGCTCAGTCGTCCTCGGCGAATCCGTCAAAGTGCTGGAACTGGTTCAGTCCGAACGATCAGCGCCGCGGCGACGGCGAGCCATCATTGATCGCCGGGATAACGCAACAGATCATGGCTGATTTTGCCGTCGATCCCGTGCGCGTCTATGTCGCCGGACTTTCGGCGGGAGGCGCCGCGGCGGCAATCATGGGTGCGACATATCCGGACCTCTATGCGGCGATCGGCGTTCATTCCGGCTTGGCCTGCGGCGCTGCGCGCGATATGCCGTCAGCCTTTACGGCCATGCGGCAAGGCGCAACAGGCTCTGTCGGCAGCGGCATGCAACCGATCCCAACAATCGTTTTTCATGGCGACCGCGACAAGACAGTCAATCCCGTGAACGGCGACCGCGTTATCGCGCAAGCGAAGGCGACCGCGACGTTCGATGTCACCGTTTCACGCGGTCAGTCGGCAGGTGGGATAGATTATACGCGCCGCGTTCAGGCAGACGAGACCGGCCGCGCCGTTCTCGAGCAGTGGGTGCTGCATGGAACGGACCACGCATGGTCCGGCGGCAGTCCTGCGGGCTCGTTCACCGATCCGCGCGGCCCGAACGCAAGTCGCGAAATGGTGCGGTTTTTTCTCGCGCATCCGAGGCGTTCGTCGGACAGCGCGAATCGGATCGATAGCGCGCACGCTAGTGAAAATCACGCGATTTCGGAATGATGCGCTCATTGCGCGGATGATTGGATGTCCGCGGATGCTGCGGGTGCAAGATTTCATCGGCGCGAGTGAGCTGGAAGTGCGGCCGCGGCGCTTCCGAAAGTTTTTGCAAATCGGCGCTGCGGTCGATCAACTGCTGCGCCACCAGATGGACGATGCCTTCTTCGCTGCGCTGGATGGTGCCGCGCACTTCGATCAGGCGCGAGCCCATCACCTCGCGCCGGAATTGCTGGAAGAGGCTCGACCAGACGACGACATTGGTGACGCCGGTCTCGTCCTCGATGGTCATGAAGATCACATTGCCCTGGCCCGGCCGCTGACGCACCAGCACGACACCGGCCGCGGTCGTCCAGCGTCCATGGTTCATCGCTGTGATCTCGGCGCAACTGCGGATGCCTTCTGACCGATAAAGGCCGCGCAGGAATTGAACCGGGTGCGCCTTGAGCGATAGACGCAGCGTCTGGTAATCGGTGACGACGTGTTCGGACAAAGCCATCGCGGGCAGCGCAGTGTCTGTCTCCTTGGCGAGTTCAGCGGCTTCGGCGGCGGCGAACAGCGGCAGAATTTTGCTACCTGGCAAGCGGCGCACGGCCCACAAGGCGTCACGCCGGTCGAGACCGATCGAGCGGCAGGCGTCGGCATCGGCAAGTTTTTCGAGCGCCGCGCGTGGCAGATCGGCGCGGTGGTTCAGCGTTTCGAGATCGGGATAGCCGCCTTTGCGGCAGGCCGCCAAGCGCGTCGCCCACTCCTCGCGGAAACCGTCTATCTGGCGCATGCCGAGACGCAAAGCGAGCGTGCCGTCATGCTGTTGCTCGAGCGTGTTGTCCCAATGGCTGGCATTGAGATCGACGGGGAGCACCGTGACGCCGTTATCGCGCGCATCGCGCACGATCTGTGCCGGCGCATAGAAACCCATGGGCTGCGAGTTCAGGAGCGCGCAGGCAAAGACCGCCGGATGATGGCATTTGATCCAGGATGAAATGTAGACGAGATGCGCGAAGGAGGCGGCGTGGCTTTCCGGAAAACCGTAGCTGCCGAACCCTTCGATCTGCGCAAAGCAGCGCTCGGCGAACGCGCGCTCATAGCCGCGCCGCACCATGCCCTCGATCATCTTGACCTTGAAGGTGTGGATGGTGCCGCCATGGCGGAACGTCGCCATGGCGCGGCGTAATTCGTTCGACTCATCCGGCGTGAATTCCGCCGCCACGATGGCAAGCCGCATCGCCTGTTCCTGAAACAGCGGCACGCCAAGGGTCTTGTTCAGCACGCTTTTCAATTCGTCCGGATCGTATCCGGGGCCGGGGGAGGGATATTCGACATCTTCCTTGCCGTTCCGCCGGCGCAGATAGGGATGCACCATATCGCCCTGAATCGGACCCGGGCGCACGATCGCGACCTGAATGACGAGGTCGTAGAATTTTTCTGGCTTGAGACGCGGCAGCATGTTCATCTGCGCCCGGCTTTCCACCTGGAAGACGCCGATCGATTCACCTCGCTGCAGCATTTTGTAGACATCTTCATCGCCGCGTTCGATCGATGAGAGAGTATGGTCGAGGCCGCAATGAGCGCGCATAAGATCAAGCGCCTTTTTGATGCAGGTCAGCATGCCGAGCGCCAATACGTCGACCTTCATCAGGCCGAGCACGGCGATGTCGTCGCGGTCCCATTCGATAAAAGTCCTGTCATCCATCGCGGCATTGCCGATGGGCACGATCTCATCGAGCCGCTCGCGCGTCAGAATGAAACCGCCGACATGCTGCGAGAGGTGGCGCGGAAATCCGATCAACCGGTTGGTGAAAGCGATGGCGCGCGCGATCTCCGGATTGGCCGGGTCGAATCCCGCCTGGCGCACTTGGGTCTCCGGCATGGCATCGCCCCAACTGCCCCAGACGGTCGAAGCCATCGCCGATGTTACGTCCTCGGTCAGGCCCAAAACCTTGCCGACCTCGCGGATGGCGCTGCGCGGACGATAGGTGATGACGGTCGCGGCGATGCCGGCGCGGTCGCGACCGTAACGCTCATAAATATTCTGGATCACCTCTTCGCGGCGCTCATGCTCGAAATCGACATCGATGTCGGGCGGTTCATCGCGCTCCTTTGACAGAAAGCGCGCGAATAGAAGATCGCTGTCCTCGGGATCGACATTGGTGATGCCGAGAATGAAGCACACCGCCGAATTGGCCGCCGATCCGCGCCCTTGGCACAGAATGCCTTTGTCGTCGGCGAAGCGGACGATGTCGTGGATGGTCAGGAAGTAACGCGCATAGTCGAAGTCCTTGATCAGCGCGAGTTCCTGCCGCAAAAGGCCTGCGGTTTTTTCCGGAATGCCGCCCGGATAACGCAGAAACGCGCGCCGCCAGGTCAGGTCTTCGAGATGCTGTTGCGCCGTCTTGCCCGGCGGCACCGGTTCGTCGGGATAGTCGGGCTTGATTTGCGACAGGCAGAAGTCAGCGCGCGCGAGCAGGTGCTGGGTTTCCTCGATCGCCTCCGGCATGTCGCGAAACAGGCGCGCCATCTCCCACGGACTTTTGATAAGCCGCTCGGCATTGACCTCCAGCATGCGGCCTGCGCTTTCGATCTTTAGGCCTTCCCGGATGCAGGTGATGATGTCCTGAAGGGGACGCTGCTCAGACCCATCATAAAGAACATCATTCGTCGCCAGCAGCGGCACGCGATGCTGTTGCGCCAGCGTTTGCAATTGGACGAGACGGCGGCGGTCTGCCCCGCGCCGGTGCATGGTCGCGCCGAGCCATATCGAGCCGGGCGCGGCGTCAGTCAGGCGTTCGAGCGTCTGTCCAAGCCCATGCACATCCTGCCCCGGCATCAGGATCAGAAGCAGGTCCCGCGTGTAGGCGATAAGATCGTCGAGGTGGAGAATGCAGTCTCCCTTCGCCCCGCGCAGATTGCCTTGCGTCAACAGCCGGCACAGCCGTCCCCATCCCGCGCGGTTGGCCGGATAGGCGACGATGTCTGGCGTGCCGTCGGAAAAAGCGAGCCGCGCGCCGACGATCAGCTTGAACGGCAAAACCGCGCCCCCGTTTTCCTGCGCATAGGCATGCCGTGCCGTCTTCACGACGACATAGGCCCGCACCACGCCCGCCACGGTGTTGCGGTCGGCAACCCCAATCCCGTTGAGGCCGAGTTCGGCCGCGCGTTTGACAAGATCCTGCGGATGCGAGGCCCCGCGCAGGAAGGAAAAATTCGAGGCGGTGACCAGTTCGGCGTAGCTCTGACACTTCGTGCTCATGCGAACAGCCCATGCAGGAACCAGGGACGCTTGCCGGGATCGATGCCGTAGAGGCCTTCACGGTAAAGCCAGTAGCGGCGGCCATCGCGATCCTCGACACGGAAATAATCGCGTGTGAGCTCTTCGCTGCCGCGCCGCCACCATTCCGGTGCGATGCGTTCGGGACCTTCGGATGCGACGATGTCGCGCCACATCCGCCGCCACAGAAAGCGAACAGGCGGAGAGTCGGGCACGACATCAAAGGTTTTGACAGGCTGCGGCGGATTGAACAACCGCAACGGATAAGTGGGCGGTTCGCCGATAACGCGTGCGGGCCACGTACCGGCTCCCTGCACTGAGCCGAGCGCAGCGACAGCGCGCGCCATCCGCTCGGGCACATGACTGTCTTGAGGCACGAAGCGCAAGACTTGCGTGGCTCCAAAGCGTGCGGACAGACGGTCGATGAGTTCGGCCACCGCCTCGTCGTCCTTGTCGCGGCCGTCGAACTGTTTTTGCGCCTGCAGCAGGTCTTCGGATGCGAGAACGGCCAGGCGGATCATGTCGAAGCCGAATCCGGGATCGACAGGATCGGTCAGCGCATCGAGGCGTTCGGCGAAAAGTTTTGTCAGCACGGCGGCATCGCGCAACGGTCGCCCAGAGACGACGGCGATACGTCGCACTGCGCCGTCCGTGCGAAAAAAAATCACCTCGAAGTGACGGCCGCCAGCCCCACGCGTTTCCAGCAACGGCGTCAGTTTTCCGGCAAGCAGCCTGATCGTGCCGAGGATGTCCTCAGCGCGTGCGATCGGCTCGGCAAAGCGGCGCTCGGCGATGAGTTCGGGGATCGGCCGGCGCGGCGAAATCGGATGATCGACCTCTCCGAGCGTGCGGGCGATGCGGGCGAGAAGATCGGCGCCAAACCGCGCCGCCAGCGGCGCGCGCGGACGGTCCGCCAGGTCGGCAATGGTTTTCAACCCCGCACGTGTCAGAGCAAGCTGCTGTGCTGCGTCCACGCCGAGAGCGGCAATCGGCAAGGGCCGCACGGTCGCTGCCTCGTCGCCGGGAGGCACAACGCCACCACGGGAAAATTGCGCCACGGCGCGGGCCGCATCCGGCGTGCCGGCGATGGCGCTGCGGATGCTGAAGCCCATCGTCCTGAGGCGCGCCGTGATGTCGGCGCGCAAGGCGTCTTCTCCACTGAAGAGATGCGTGCAGCCGGTGATGTCGAGGATCAGGCCGGTCTCACCGTCGATGCCCACCAGCGGCGAGTAACGGTCGCACCAGTCGGCGATGTCGTCGCGCAGCGCGAGGTCGGCATCATGGTCTTCCTCGGCAAAAACGATGTCGGGAATGCGTGCGCGGGCATCGGCGAATGTCATGCCGGGTCGAATGCCGAGCGTCCACGCGCGCCGGTCCGCATGGGCGATGCGCAAGGTCCCTTTCTGCCGGCATAGCACCGCGAGCGGAACTTCATCCGGCGTGGCGCCATTCCGTTTCTGGCGTTCTTGACGCCGATGCAGGCGATCGGTCGGCAGAAGCGGCAGCCACAGCGCGAGATAGCGCCGGCGGTCGGAAAGCAAGTTGGTCACGGTCCCACTCCACATGCCAGCACCGGGACGGAAAACCGGCCCGATGCCGCAACAGATCGATTGCGAAGCGCGGCGCGCCTGGCGCACCGGCTTCCAGAGGCAAAGAGGCAAGCGCACGCACGCCCCAGCGGCTCATCGCGGCGCTCGGATGCGGTTCGGCGGCCGACCGGATCAGAAAAACGCCGATGCCGGATTGTGCGGCGGCATGCGACAGCCGCCGCGTCGCCGTCAGGTCGAGGATTTTCGGCGTGCCCCAGATCTCGATGACGACCGCGCCGAGGGCGGCGCAGCGCAGCGCCTCGTTTCCGGCACGCAATGTCGCCAGTGCATCGGGCGTGCGGACAAGAAGCATGGCTTCGGGATCGCCTCCGAACTCCAGCAACCCGATCGGGTTCAGTTCGCCCTGGTCATGCGCGGCCATATCCTGGCGCACCCAGATGATCTTGCGGCCCCGTTCTCCCGACCGCAGCGCCAGACCCAGCCCGAATCCGCTGGCTGCCGCGCTGTCGCCGCTGCGGATTGCAAACACCTCATGCAGCGCGGCGCGCGGCAATCCGCCGCCGAGGGCGCCGTCGATTTCCGGCAGCCCCAATGTGAACGGACGCGACGGGGCTGTCCCGCGCCCCTCTGTTTCAATCCGGGCAAGGCTCCGCCGCAGCCCGGCAAGACGCTCTTCCTGCATGGCCTGGACCTTATGTGTTCTCTATTTGTTCTAGTAAAGCGCTGCGGTCCGCAAGAGTCAACACGGGCGATAAAAAATGGGCTGCGTCTTTGACAAGCAGAATATTTTTCCGGAACTCCCACCGGGAGAGGTATAATTCCTGAGCATCACGGAGTCGTATCCTCGATCCCAAGCATGGTCCAATGTCGCAGCAATTTCGTGATTTTTCTCAGTCCCATCGAGATGAAGGGAAGCTCTCCGATCACTGCGATACATCAGGGGTAATATCCGTGGCCGATCTATTTCGGCACTACCCCATCGTGCGAACTCATCCGCAACCGCAGGATCGCGAGCAAACCAAACCCCGGCTTTTGCCGCTGAAGCCCCTGTCGTATTCCCAGCTTTTGAAAGATCAAAAGCCCTAAATTCTTCTGGAGCCGATGTGCCGTGATAGAACGGCGTATCGTAGAACCCCCATCTCGTTAGTACGCGCCATTCGGGACGCTTCATCCATCGGCAGATTTGCTGCTCTTAGACTTGCAGACGATCCGAGAGCGCCCTGCGGCGTTCCCGGAACCCCGACCACGGTGGTGTCCATATTGGCGACCCATCTTGTCAGAGAGTCGGTGCGCCAGGCAGGCTTCGCCATCGGGCTCTGTCACTCCCGCGGAAGGAAGACGTTTCCGGTCAAGCGGGGAGGCGATGCCCGCGCCCCGTTTCCACAGCCCGGTCGTAGATGACTGACGCGACGGCGAGATCCTCAAGCGCCGCGCCGAGCGATTTGAAGATCGTCATGCCGCCCGTCTGCCTGAGTCCATCGGATGCGAAGAGATCGTTCAACTCCTTTACATCCATCCATGTTTTCTGCCCGGCCGCGACGGCGTGGATGATCTCGGCTGCTTCGCGGCGCGCCTGATCCCGATCGTCGGTCACGATCAAGCCGGCGCGGGCATAGCTCGCCGGTTCGAGTTCCATGCGGCTCGCCGCATTGGCGCCCATGGCATTGATATGCACCGTGCGCGGCAACCACGCGTCGCGGATGACCGGCGTTGCCGCAGTCGTCGCCGTGATGACGATGGCGACATCGGCCACGCAGGCTTCCGCGCTTGCGGCGGGTTTGACCGGGATGCCCAATTCCGCCGTCATCGTTTCGCAAAAAGCAGCGAGGCGAACGGCATCACGGGAAAAGACCTGCACGCATTGCAACGTCCGCACCGCGGCGACCGCCTGAAGCTGGGTCCGCGCCTGTCTGCCGCTCCCGATGATGCCGACCGTCGATGCCGTCTGCGGAGTCAGCCGGTCGGTGGCAAGGCCCGTGGCCGCGCCGGTGCGCAGCCGTCCCAGCGTTTGCGCCTCGATGATGGCGAGCAGGCCGTGCTCAATATCATACAGCATGACGTGATAGACCGTCGGCGCGCGCGTCCCGGCATAGGCTTTGAAAGCGAACCGCCCTAACTGCGCCCCCGCGGACATGATGTTCAGTCGCCCGCCCCAATACTCGGCGCGTTGACGCGGGCTGTTCTTCGCGCGTCCGTCACCTTGCGCGCGAAACATCGCATCGAGCGCATCGATGGCGCCGTTCATGTCGAGCAAGGCTTTCACGTCGTTTTCGGAAATATAGAGCGGCCTCATGACACAACCCGTTTCCAGCCAGGATCAGGATTCATTAAATTGCTCGCGGTGACGTGACGGGATCAACAGATGTGAAGCCCGCTTGAACCAGGTAGCAGCCGATCAAAGGGACACGACCACGTCGCGCCATCGTCATAGGACACGTAAAGACGTCCCGACCAGTCGATCACAGCGACAATTGAATCTCGAGCCGCGATACAATTGGTATCGGCCTTGCCGTCGGTCCACTTGGGCATGCCTCCGCCCAAAGGCTGCAGCGGACCGTTGCTGTCGATCGGGCGCCGATACACTGCGCCTTGCGCCGCAAAAGGGTCGGTCGATGCCGACACGAAAATGTCGTTTCTCCCAAAAGCAACGGCAGAGCAATGAGGGGCATGAAGCCCTCGCTGTTCGATGGTCCATATCGCTCCGGCATCGCGGCTGACGCAAAGACCTTCCGCCGATGCCGCTATTACGACGTCGGGCCGGGTTGGATGGGCACTGACCTGATGAACATCGCACGCGATAGCAATCGTGGGCCGCCACGTGAGGCCACCATCGGTTGATCGCGGGATGCCGCCAACATGGACATTGGCCAGAAGCACGGCACCATCGCATGTCGCCGCCATTGAACGAATTCCAAGTGGCGGCCCCATTAATTTTCCGTCGATGATCGCCGTTCCCGCATACCACGTGTCGCGGCCTTCTACGGCGTCAAAACCCGTCAGGTGTTGCTGCGCGCCGTCAGGATCGACGCGCAGGATCTGTGCGGCGTCGGTTCCAACAAAGACAACGTCTCCAATTGGTACGCAGCATGAAAGTGCGAATTCGCTTTTTGCTATCGTAGTCCATTCGCCATCAGAGGATCGTCGGCACAGCGAATGCCCGCCAACAATTGCGAGCACTCTTCCACGTTCATCGGCCGCCAGGCTGCGAACCGATTTATCGGCGAGTTCTTGATGGACCATGTTCCCGGTGACGCTGAATAGCCCGTCGTCCCACGTTGCTACCAGAAGGGAGGGGGTTGGCATCAAAGCAGATCCTATTGGCGTAAAGCCATGTGAACTGTTCGAAATAGCTATGCAACGATCGATCCGCTGATTCAATGAAGCCGCGAGGAGGCGCTGTCATGAGCGGCTTGACGCGGCGTCATAGAAGGACCTTTTTGCAACGCAGCTCGGGCATGATCGTCCACATGATGGTGGTATGATAACGGCGCATGCATGCAAAAAGATGAGTATGGCGCGCTATACCACGATAAGGCCTCATCCCTTTTTATCAGAGCAGAGGTTCGCGGTGGCATTGCTGGCGCGCGGTGTAAATGCCATCAAGGCGCATGGAAAACGCGGTGTTTCTCTTCGGCGCGGGGCTTATTGCCGGCGCGATGAATGCTCTCGCCGGTGGCGGCTCGTTCATCACGTTGCCGGCGCTGATTGCGGCCGGCATTCCCTCGGTCGCCGCCAATGCCTCCAGCACGGTAGCGCTCTATCCGGCAAGCGCGGCCAGCGTCTTCGTCTATGGCCGCGATGGTTTTATGCGCGTTGGTGGCGTGCCTCTGGCGCCGACGATCGCGGTGACGCTCGTGGGCGGCCTTGCCGGCAGTCTCCTGTTGCTATGGACGCCAACGACGCTTTTCGATCATGCGTTGCCGTGGCTGCTTTTGCTGGCGACGCTCGCGCTCGCTTTCGGACGACAAATTGGCGCGTGGCTGCGTGCCCGCTATCGCGCGCCTGCTGCGGCCGTGCTGGTGATCCAGTTCGTGCTCGGCGTGTACGGAGGCTATTTCGGCGGCGCCGTCGGCCTCATGATGATGGCCGCGTGGAGCCTGCTGGAAGGCGCCGACATCAAGTCGCTCAATCCGCCGCGTGTGCTGCTCGTGACCGTGGCGAATACGGTCGCGGTCCTCTGTTTTATCATCGCCGGCATCATCCATTGGCCGGCGACGCTGGAAATGGGCCTTGGCGCCATCGGCGGTGGCATCGCCGGCGCGTATCTCGGCCGCGCGCTTCCGTCCCGCGCCGTCAGGCTCACCACGCTCCTCATCGCCATTGGGATGACAGTCGCGTTCTTCGTCCGCGCCTATTTCTGAGCATGATCTCGAAAATCTAAGGCGTTTCGCGTGCGGCCGCGCGTCGCTTGCGCCGCTGGATCGACAGCGTCGGCTCATAATCTTCCGCGAAAGGGACTTCGGCCTGCGCGGCATGAACCTGCTGCAGACTGGCCAGCACGTCTTCGGGATAGGGCGTCACGCGCGGCGGGCGGCCGCGCTTGATGTTGATCGCCGTGCGCTCGGTGATGGCGAGCAGCCGGCTTTTGTCGGCGTCGAACAGCTCCGCATAGATATGCATCCGCTTGTCGTCGACGGCGATCAGCCGGCTCGCGATCACGAGCCGTATTCCGGCCCGTACCTCGTGGATGTAGGTCACCGCCGACTGCGTCACGAAATTACCGTAGGTGTCCCGGTCGTCGGGCGCTCCGCCGCGCCAGGCGCGAACCGCCGCGAGATAAGCCGGCTGGCTGACCAGCAGGTAATACGCATTGTTCATGTGGTTGTTGCGGTCGATCCACTCCGGCTTGACCTCCGTGGGCGTTTGCAGGAGCGATGGATGGGCAAAGCCGCTATTGTCCTGAGTCATTGAAGGCCGAACCTGTTTCGCGCTGAACCGTGCGCGTTCTTCAATACTCGATTTCGGTGCCCACGCCGAGAGCGGTGCCGCCATTGGCGTCGGCCTCGCCCTGAATCCGCAGCTGTTTGGTCAAATCCAGGTCCAGCGTCACGCCGGAATCTTCAGTCGACGCGCCGGCTTTCACGCCGACGCTGATCTTGTTGTTGATTGCACGCGAAATGCCGACGGTCGGATCGCCCTTGCGGCCGGTCGAGACATCGAGCGAGTCGACGCCGAGCGACTTTCTGATGCGCTCGAAAGTGTCCGGGCCGCCATTGCCGGTGAACTGCGCGGCGGCCTGCGCCAGTTGCAGCGCCTGGAATGGCGACAGGCTGCCGCTCGCCTTCGAGAACAGGATTTGCGACAGCACTTCGTCCTGCGGCAGATCGGGCGTCGAGGTGAAGGCGAAGGTCGGCTGGGAAGCCGGACCTGTAACGGCAACCTGGGCGGTCACTTCGCCGGCGCGCGTTTGCGCCAGCAGATCGAGATCGGGCGTGAGGTCGCCGGTGAAGGCGACATGCGCGCGCGAGAAATCGAGCCGCGTGCCGACGATCTGCAAGCGCCCGCGCCGCAGATCGAAGGCGCCGATCGTGGTCGGCGATTTCAGCCGCCCGCTCAGCCGCAATTGTCCCCCGAGTTCGGCATCGATCCCGCGTCCGCGCACGAACACGCGGTTGGGCGCAGAAACGACAAGATCGAGCCCGGCATCGAAGGGCGGCTCGCGATGCGCATGCGACTGCGCCTTTTTCCGTACGGCCAATGCGGCGCGCACCTTTGGCGAGGCGCCGACGTGCCGCGTGCCGGGAAGCGGCTTCAAATTCGGCGGCAGCCGTTCCGGCACGGCGATATCCAGCCGTGAAATGTCGATGCGGCCAGTGATCTTCGGATCGCGTGCGAGGGGGCCAGACAGGTTCAGCGACGGGCTCGCCACCAATTTCACGATGTCGTTGGAAACGAGCGCCGCATCATGGCCGGAAATTTTGATCGCGCCGGGAAAGCCGGCCTGCGGATCGACGCGGACCTGACCGCTTGCCGTGAGCGTGCCGCTGTCTCCTGTTTGCGCCGACAGCCGATCGATCACGAGCTGGTCGCCGCGCGCCGCGATGCGCCCGGTGATCGCCGTGAGCTTTACGCCCTGCACGCTGTCGGTGAACGCGCCGCCCGATAGTGTCGCCGCACCATCGACGCGCGGCTGGGCGATGCGGCCGCCGACCTTGAGATCGATGTCGGCGCGGCCGGTCACGCGCCGCCCTGCGGTCGAGAGTTGCGCATTGGCCACGGCAAGATCGACATGGCCTTTCACCGCGAGGCCGAGATCGCCGCCCTGCATGGGAATGCGGCCGGCGATGTGCACGCTGCCGGCGCGTTGCGCGCTCACTGTCGCGTCGATCATCGCGTTGCCGCCGGCAAAGCGGCCGCTGGCCTTCACGTCGGCAGGCGGCAAGCCGAGATCGCGCGTCTGTTTGGCCGCAATTTTTTCTAAAGCGATGCGCCACGTTCCGGTCGGGGCCTGCGATGTGCCGCCGATTTTGGCTTCGCCGTCGAGCGTGCCCGACGCGCCGAGGCCGGGCTTGAAAATATCGCCGGCCGATAACGGCACGGCGCGCGCATTGACGGCGAGATCGAGCGTTTTGCCGACGCTTCCCTCGATGCCCAGACGGCCGCGATCGAGCGCCAGCGCGAAGCCGCGAATGTCGATGCCCTGGTCGCGCACCGTCAGCGTCGCCGGATTGGCAAGCGTGATCTTGTGGTTGCCGCGCCGTGCCGAAAAATTTTGCAGTTCGAAGCGGATGTTGTCGGCGGGCACGAGCCGGCCGTGGGCGTCGAGCGCAAAGCCGCGCGCCTGCGCCGACAGGGTCAGGTCGCTGGCGCTTGGACTGCCGCGCGAGAGCAGCCGCACCTGCGAAAATGCCTCACCGGCGACGGTGGCGCGATCGATGGCAATCTGGCCGTCGATCACCGGATGACGCCAGACATCGGTGAGCGAAGCATTTGCATCGATCTTGTCGATTGCTGCCTCGCCGAATTTCAGGCGCCGACCGGCCGCGGCAATCTTTGCGTTCTGGCCGCCGTCCGTTACCGCAAGGGTAACATCGGTGTCGATCTGCCCGGCCATTTTTGTCAGCGCAAGTGGCGAGAGATCGTCGAGGTCGCGCGCTGCGACGGTGATCTTTCCATCGGCGAGACTCTTGGCATTCAACACGAGACTGCCGCGCGCCGCCACCGAGCCGATCAGAACGTCGAGATCGTCGAGCCTCCACGCGCTGTCCGGCTGCCTGGCCACGTGCACCGTGCCGCGCGCGTCCTTGTTGTCGACTGTGCCGGCAAGCTTTGCGTGGGCGTCGATCAGGCCGGTCACGTCGGTGGCCCGCGCATCGAACGTGAGGCGCGGCACCGGCCGCCCGAGCATGCGCGCATCGCTGACCGCGAGCGTTGCATCCGCATTCAGATAGTCGAGCGTGCCGGAAATATGCGCCCTGGCTTCGCCGCGGCCGCTCAGCCGCTTGTCGGCATGGCGCAGATCGGGAACGGTGAACGACGCATCGATGGCAGCGGCCTCGGCGGTCGCATTGCCGTTGACGAGCGCGGCCGCATTGACGCCGTTGAGGCGCACGTCGCCAAAACCGAATCCGCCATTCGGCAGCCGCCGCGCGACACCCTTGAGCGTCACCGTACCGCCGGCCAGTCCGTCGACGCTGGCGACGCCGGTCGCGAATTGTGTGACCTTGCCGTCGAGCGCGGCGTTGATGCGGCCGTCCTTCGGCGCGCCCTGGATTTCCGCGTTGAGCGCCAGTGCGCCGCGCAGGTCGAGTGATGCGACGCCGCCGAACCGCGACAGGTCTGGCGCTTCGATCGTTGCCCGGCCGTCGATCACCGGCTTGCCGATGCGACCGACGAAACTGGCGCTGGCAGTCGCGGTCTGCAGCTTCAGCGTTTTGACATCGGCGATGCCGTTTTGCGTCGTGCCGGAGAGCGACAGTGACAGCGATGAACCGATGGCGCGCGCCATGGCCGGGTCGCTCGCTTCGATGCCGCTTGCTTCGATCGCCGCCGTCACGGGAATCGCGGTCGCCTCATCCGTCACCGCGCCCGAGGGCGTCGCGCTGAACCGTCCGGTGAGACGCGCGAGCCGGCCTTGCGGCAGTTTTGCGTCCTCGACGGCGAGCGTCGCGGCGACGGTCGGGCCCATCATGTCGCCTTTGACCGTCGCGTCGAAGGTGAGGTTCCTGATTTCCGCCGTCTCAGCGGTGGTCTTGTCGCCGGCATTGGGGACTGAACGGATGCGGATGGCGAGATCGGCGACGTCGTCCTGCGACAGCGTGCCGGTGATGTCGAGGCGCGCGGTATTGGAGGCAACCGTCAGCGGCGCAATGGCGATGCCGCCGGCATCGGCGAAGGTCACGGTGCTGTTCAACTGCGTGGTGCCGGCAAAGATCGGCTTCGCCAGCGACGGCATCAACCCCTCGATGCGTGACGCGAGATCGAGGGTCAGCTTGCGGCCATCGCCTTGCCGCGTCAGCCGCGCCGCGCCATTGGCGCCGATGCTGGGGCCGGCATCGAAGGCAAGCTGCGCCGTGAAAGCGTCCAGCGGCCCATCGCCCTTGAGGTCGAGTTTTGCCGGCGGCAGGTCGGGCAGTTTCAGCGCATGAACGAGAATGCCGCCGGCCGGCTCGTCGAATGCGAGCGCCATGCTGAGGCGGTTCGTTTTCGGCACATAGGCAAGCTGGGTGTTGAACGTGCCGGCGGCATCGAGCCGGCGCGCGTTGAGCTTGAGGCTGAGACCTTCCGACGGCGCACCGATCGAGGCTGATCCGGTGGCGCCGAGTTTTGCATCGACACCGAGCAGGGGCGCGCCGAGCGCCAACTGCTTGAGCGCGAATTCCTTGACGTCGACCTTGAGCGGCAGTTCGGGGAACAACGGCGCATCCGAGACGGCTTCCTGCGACGGCACCGGCTTGCGGCGGATGGTCAGATTGCCGACGTCGAGCTTGTCGATCTCCAGACGCCGGAACAGAAGCGCGCTCCGTGTCCACACCAGTTGCGCGCTGTCGAGTTCGAGCCAGACGCCGTCGCGATCCGCGATTTTTATGTCATGGACGGTCACGCTGGATGACAGAATACCGGAGACGTCGCCGATCGAGATGCGCGTCGCCGGTGTCGATAAGGCGCGCGAGATCAGATCGGCCAGAATACCCTTGTCGTTATCGGCGCTGCGGCTCATCAGCGTCGATGCGAGCAGTAGCGAGAGGCCCACCGCGACCAGCGCGGCCACCACACCCAGACGCTTGGCAGAGCGCATGCGGGTCATGTCAAAAAGCCTGTCCGATTCCGACATAGAAGGCGTAGGCGGCATCGCCGGGGCGGCGGTCAAGCGGGATCGCGACGTCCAGTCGGATCGGTCCGATGGCGGTGTAATAACGAAGCCCCAGGCCCGCCGATGTCCGGATGTTTTCTGAAAAATTCGAATAGCTCGAACTGAACGCGCCGCCGGCATCGAAGAACGGCACGAGGCCGATGGTGTCGGTGATCTTGACGCGGGTTTCGAACGACGCTTCCAGCAGATTGCTGCCGCCCACCACCTGGCCGGTGGGGCCGAGCGGGCTGAGGCTGCGGTAGCGATAGCCGCGCACCGAGCCACCGCCGCCGGCATAGAAGCGATGGTTCGCAGGGATCAGGTCGGTCGATTCGCCGAACAGCGAACCTGCGGCGATACGGCCGGCGAGGACGACGCGCGCATCCTCATCGACGGCGTAATAGGTCGATGCCCGCAGAAGCGCTTCGGTGAATCCGACGGATGAACCGAAGAATTCCGGATAGGTTGTTGCGGTCGCCGTGACGCGAAAGCCCTTGGTCGGATCGAGCGGCTTGTCGGTCGAGTCATAATTGAGCGTCACGGGTACGCCGAACAAACGGTAGTCGATGTTGCCGAGCGAGTCGCTGGTGCGCCCGACATCGCCGGTGACGCCGGCCTGCACCGAGAACATGTCGCTGAAGCGGTGCTTGATCGCGGCATTGGCGACCACGCGATTGCTGTCGTAGCCGCCATACTGGTCGCCGCCGGTGCGATCGCGTTCGGCCATGGCGTCGAGCAGCAGGTCGTTGCGCGTGCCGGCGAGCGCCGGCTTGACGAAAATCGCCTTGAAGCGGCCGCCGAGATCGGACGCCTTGAAATCCTTGAACGTCGAAAGAGCGTCCCGGTCGTCGCGCGGCGGCACAAAGATATCGCCTTCCAGGCGCAGACTTTCGGCGCCGCCGAAAAGATTGCGGTCCTGCCAATAGGTGTGCAGGGCAGGACCGTCGAGGGTCGAGTAGCGTGCCGACGCGCCGATGACGTGCAGCTTGCGGTCGGTGACATCGGCGACGATCGGAAGCTGTCCGTTGGCGTCGAGATGGTCGGGTTCGCGGATGCGGATCGAACTGATCGCCGGAATTGTCAGCACCGATTTGCGGGTGCGCGCGATCGTATCAGGTGAATAGGGATCGCCCGGCTCGATATAGATGTAGGAGCGCACAACGCGCGGATCGACGTTGGATTTGCCGTGGACTGCTACCGGCCCGAACGGCGCCTTGGGGCCGCGGTCGATGACGAAAGTGATGTCCATTGCATGGGCGCGATGGTCGACCAACGGACTCGCGTCGCGCGCCTTGGCAAGCGGATAGGATTGCCCGCGGAAGTAATCGATCACCGCTGCCTGCGCTGCGGCCAAATCGGTGGAGCGCGCGGGATCGCCGGAGGCGACGGGAACGATGCGTCGCGGCAGCTCGTCAGCCGGAAACGGGCGTCCGGTCCGCGCGTCGACGACCGCGATGCTGCGCAGCTTGAACAGCGGCCCGGGATCGGCGGTGATCGTGACCGGTACCGGTTTACTGTTGCGAAAGCGTTCGACCGCGGCGGCGCCGGCCGTGGTATTCGGCCGCACCGTGACGCCGGCGACGTCGATCCGCGTGCTGGCATCGTAATAGCCCGCGCCCCACAGCGCGCTGGTCAACGGCATGAGGTCGGTCTGCGCGCGCCGCACCAGCGTTTCGCCATCGGGCGGCGCGTCGGCGCGCAACTTGTAGAGATTGGACGCGTCCTTGAGCGTCTGCGTGAGATCGTCGGCGTCGCCGGTCTTGTACGTCAGCGCATAGGGCAGCGCGGTGCGCGACACCGCGGGCGGATCGTCGTCACCGAACCAGTTGAACGGATTGAAGTCGAAGGCGAAGGCAGTGGCCGGAAGGAGCGTCAATGCGCACGCGCAGGCGAGAGCCCGCGCCGCGGTTCCGAGCAGTGGTATTGACGAACTTGCCAATACATATCGCTTGCGAAAATCCTTGCCCCTCAAACGAACTCAGTCCCGCTGCCAGAGTGTTGCGACCCTCACTTCGCGCGGATGCTGACAGCAAAACCAGTACGTCCCTGCAGATCAAATCCGGGAGCAGGCTTTTGCGGAACACGCGCCAAACGAACGACTGTGGCGATGATGACCACAGAATGTGTCGAGCCTGTGAGGCGTGGAAAAATCCGGCTTCACACGGCGCAGTTTACGTCGCTCGCCCACGGACGCGCCAGACCAAGAGAAGCATGTCCCGAACAGGGTCTGTGGAGCGGTTCGAGAGCTGCCGGACTGGCATCGCGATCCGGATCATCGACGAAGAGGTGCGGTCTCACAAATGCGACCTCACGAATTCTTGCACAGATCGTCTTGTAACCCTCGTGCACGGCGAGACGAATGCGTGTGAGTGCATCCTCATTGCGAGGACACATGGTGTTCGACGAAAGGACAGATGATGCGTGGATTTAAACTGCTGCTGCTCGCGACCGCAATCGCGGGCTATTCCCTGGCCGCCCACGCGCAGAGCGGCGACGACAAGACTCTCGGCATGGAGCGGCAAGACCAGATCGAGAGAGGCGAAAACCCTGCCACGCATACCGTCGCGCCCGCAACAGGACGGACGGTTCGCGCGGCACCACGAGTCAACTCCACAACCAATGGCAGCACGGCTCTGGAAGGCAGCAAGGCCGCGGATCGCCAGAACGCGGTCGAGCACGGCGAAAATCCAGCGAAGGCCGATCACTAGGCTATGCCGCAAGATGCGGCCCGTCGATCAAGCGGGCCGCATCGTGTCGAAAGGAAATCCGAAAGCCGGACACGCGCAGCGCCGGCTGCGCGCGCAGTGTCAAAACGTTATGTCAAAATGCCTTATCAAAGCGCCATGTCATCTATTTCGATGTCATCTATTCCTATATCATCGTTGATCGATGGGTTGGACGGAACGCCGTTTCCTTATATGGTTCGGATCCATTCGAAAGACATAACCCGAGGACGATGAAAAGTCGCAGCTCGCCTGAAGCTGAGCAGCTTGATTTGCAATGGTCGGGTCTGATGTCGGCGGCCCAGGCCGGCGACCGCGCTTCCTATGAACGGCTGCTGCGCGAGTGTGCGCCACTGGTCCGCCGTGTCGTGAGCCGCCAGGGTGTTCGTGGCGATCGCGTCGAAGATGTCGTGCAGGATGTTTTCCTCACGGTGCATCGGGCTCGCCTGACTTACGATCCAACGCGGAGTTTCACCGCATGGCTGTGCATCATTGCCCAACGCCGCGCCATCGACGCGCTGCGCAGCAGCGGCCGGCAAGCCAGCCGCGAGGTATTTTCGCCGGTCCACTACGAAAATCATACCGCGGCCGCGCCCGAACATGACGCGCATATCGACGCCGGAAGCCATAAATTGCGGGACCTCGTCGAGCAATTGCCGCCGGGGCAGCGAGAGGCCGTTGAAACTCTCGCGCTACGCCAGCTTTCGCTCGACGAAGCGTCCGGGGTGACCGGAAAGACGACAGGCGCATTGAAGGTCAACATGCATCGAGCGTTGAAGACTCTGCGCTCTCGTTTCGGAGGGCCGACGTGATGTCACCCGCGCGCGCGACCATCGACCAACTCATCGATGAACTGGGCGCCGATCTGCGTCCGGTCAAACGTCTGCGTTCTCCCGCGATCAGGGCGTGCATGTGGCTCGGGATCGTGGCTGGAATCGGCCTGGTCCTTGCCTATTTCGCGGATATGCCGGCCATCGCGCACCGCCTGCAGGCGGATCCCGACATGTGGCTTGCCGTGTTCGGCTCGAGCCTCACGGCGATCCTGGGCGCCATTGCGGCGTTCGAACTGAGCGTACCGGATCGCAAGCCGACCTGGGCTCTCTTGCCTGTTCCGGGACTTTTACTGTGGATCGGCGCGACGGGGATCGGATGCCTGAGGACGGCGATTATTCCTGGCGTGCCGACCGCCTCGCTGATCGAGGCGCGCAACTGCTTCATCGTCATCATCGGCCTGTCCGTACCGCTGTCGATCGCCATCGTTCTGATGGTGCGCCGCGCCTTCTCCTTGCGGCCAAATCTCACCGCCATAACCTGCGGCATCGCGGTTGCCGCTGCCGCGGCAACGCTTTTGAACCTCGCCCATCCCTATGATGCCGGCGCCACTGACATCGCGGTCCATATCGTGGCGATCGCCATCGTGATCGGAATCAATCGCGTTGCCGGCGGCAGGCTTTTGACGCGCGACGGCTTTCACCCCCAGCCGTAAACGCGGCGGAGACGCGCTGGATTTGCCGAACCTTTCCAGGCTGTGCCGGGAGCGATGCGGCCCGGCCGCGGCCAAGTTCGCCGCGGCGGATAAGGCCCTCGAACGCCGTGAAAATCGCGCTTCCTTGAGACAAGGCGGATGACAGACGGGGGCCGCTCGGCTATGCGAGTAAGCCATGCCTCCTGAACGCACCGCGCACGCAACCGCCGCGATCTTCGACGCAGCCGCGACCGCGACGGCCCTCGCCGCGCTGGCGAAGCGCCATAAGGGCGAGGCCGGCGCCTTGCGCACGCAGGTCGCCCAATATCTCAAGGGGCAGTTTGCCGAAGGCCTCAAGCGCATCGAGCAGTTGTTGCTCAAGGACCGCAACGGGCGGCGCTGCGCCGAGCGCATCTGCGCGATGGAAGATGCGATCATCCACCTGCTGTTCGATTTCGCGCGCGAGTATCTTTATCCGGCGCGCAATCCATCGGAAGCCGAACGCATGGCCGTCGTCGCGACCGGCGGTTATGGCCGCGGGCTGCAGGCGCCGGGCTCCGATCTCGATCTGCTGTTTCTCTTGCCCTACAAGCAGACCGCCTGGGGCGAATCGATTGCGGAGGCGATTCTTTATTGTCTGTGGGACATGGGCTTGAAGGTCGGCCATGCCACGCGCTCGATCGACGAGTGCATACGCCAGGCCAAGGCCGACATGACGATCCGCACGGCGATCCTCGAGTCGCGCTACCTGCTCGGCGACCGCAAGCTCTACGACGAACTCGTTACGCGCTTTTCCAGGGAAGTGGAAAAAGGCAACGCCACGCCATTCGTCACGGCCAAGCTCGCCGAGCGCGACGAACGCCATCGCCAGACCGGCCAGTCGCGCTATCTCGTCGAACCGAACGTCAAGGACGGCAAGGGCGGTCTGCGCGATCTGCACACGCTGTTCTGGATCGCGAAATACGTCTACCACGTGCGCGATTCCGAGGACCTGATCGAACGCGGCGTGTTCAACCGCGATGAACACCGCTTGTTCCGGCGCTGCGAGAGCTTTCTGTTATCGGTGCGCTGCCACATGCATTTCGTCAGCGGCCGCGCCGAGGAGCGTCTGTCCTTCGACATCCAGCGCGAGATCGCGGTGCGGCTCGGTTACACCACGCATCCCGGGCTCAGGGATGTCGAGCGCTTCATGAAGCACTACTTCCTCACCGCCAAATCCGTCGGCGATCTGACCGCCATCCTTTGCGCCGAACTCGAGGAGAGCAGGGCCAAGCCGAAGCCGGCGCTCAGCCGCATGCTCGCCAGGCTGCGGCCGGCGACGAAGCCGCGCCGCATCGAGCTTGAACATTTCGTGGTCAGCAACGGCCGCATCAATGTTGCCGACGAAACCGTCTTCCGCAAATATCCGATTAACCTGATCCGCTTCTTCCGGGCGGCGCAGAAGAACGATCTGGCGCTGCATCCCGATGCCAAGCGGCTGATCACGCGGTCGCTGAAGCTGATCGATGCCAAATTGCGCGAAAGCGAAGAGGCGAACCGGATTTTCCTCGAAATCCTGACCGGCCCGAACGCGGAAATCATCCTGCGGCACATGAACGAGTCAGGCGTTCTGGGAAAATTCATCGTGGCGTTCGGCCGTGTCGTCGCGATGATGCAGTTCAACATGTATCACCACTACACGGTGGACGAGCACCTGTTGCGCTGCATCGGCGTGCTGGCGGAAATCGAACGCGGCAAGAATGCCGAATACGCACTGGCCAACGATCTCATCAGGAAGATTAACCCCGAGCATCGCACGCTGCTCTATGTCACGCTGTTCCTGCACGATATCGCCAAGGGCCGGCCCGAGGATCACTCCGTCGCCGGCGCGCGCATCGCGCGGCGCGTATGCCCGCGTCTCGGGTTGTCCGCGGCGGACACCGACACCGTGGCGTGGCTGATCGAAAACCATCTCGTGATGTCAACCATCGCGCAGTCGCGCGATCTGTCCGACCGCAAGACGATCGAGGATTTTGCCGCGGTCGTGCAGTCGCTCGAACGGCTCAAGCTGCTAACCATCCTGACCACGGCGGACATTCGCGCGGTCGGCCCCGGCGTATGGAACGGATGGAAGGCGCAACTGCTGCGCACGCTTTATTACGAAACCGAGCCGATGCTCACCGGCGGCTATTCCGAGGTCAATCGCGAAAAGCGCGTGGCCTTCGCGCAGGCCGAATTCCGCGCCGCGCTCACCGATTGGCCCGAAGACAGGATCGATGCCTATATCGCGCGCCACTACCCCGCCTACTGGCTCAAGACCGATCTCCAGCAAAAGCTCGAACAGGCGGAATTTATCCGAGACGCCGAGACGCGCGGATTGTCGCTGGCTTCGCGGGTCGGGTTCGACCGGCTGCGCGGCGCCACCGAACTCACGGTGTTGGCGCCCGACCATCCGTGGCTGCTGTCGATCATCGCCGGCGCCTGCGCGGCGAACGGCGCCAATATCGTCGATGCGCAAATCTTCACGACGACGGACGGATTGGCGCTCGACACCATCGCGCTGACTCGCGAATTCGATCAGGAGACCGACGAGGAACGGCGCGCCGCGCGCATCGCGGATGCCATCGAGCGCGCGTTGCGCGGCGATCTGCGTCTGCCCGACGTCGTGGCGCAGCGCTCCGCGCCGAAGGGGCGGATCAGGGCCTTTGCCGTGGAGCCGGAAGTCACCATCAACAACAACTGGTCGCACCGCCACACCGTCGTCGAGGTCATCGGTCTCGACCGCACAGGCCTGCTGTTCGAGTTGACGACCATGCTGTCGCGCCTCAACCTCAACATCACCTCGGCGCATGTGGCGACTTTCGGCGAGCGCGTGGTCGACGTGTTCTATGTCACCGACTTGATGGGATCGAAAATCGCTTCGCCGACGCGTCAGGCCGCGATCAAGCGCGCGCTGCTGCAATTGCTCGGCGCGCCGGGTGCGGTTGCCGGCGAGCCGCCACGCACGGCCGTGCGCTGAGATCGATGCCGCGCGCGAGCGTTTCCCGCTGATTTAACGCATTATTTTTGTCACGGCCGTCATTCCGGGATGCGCGTTCTTCACGCGCAGGCCGGAATCCATAGTCCTGGTTTTGGTTATGGATTCCGGGCTCGCTCGCAAAAGGCTCGCGCCCCGGAATGACACAGTAAAATTCATGTCCGACACACAACGCCCTAAACCTGCGCGCGCGCCGCTTTGCTGAGTTTGTGGTCGCGCGAAAACACCAGCAGATTGCAGGTGAAGATCTGCACCGGCTCGTCCTTCTGGTTGAGCGTGGTGATCCTGGCCTTCACGAAGCCTTGTCCCGGCCGCGACTGCGAGGCGCGCACCTCGAGCACCTCAACAACGATGCGCAGCGTGTCGCCGGGGCGCACCGGCCGCGGCCAGGCGAGTTCGCCGCTTGCGCCGATGAGTCCGGACGCGGGACTGAGCCCGCTATCGACCAGCATCCGCATGGTCAGCGCCGCGGTGTGCCAGCCGCTGCCGGCAAGGCTGCCGAAAAATGTCCCCTTCGCGGTGTCTTCGTCGGTGTGGAAGGGCTGAGGATCGAAGTCGCGGGCAAAAGCCTTCATCGCTTCGGCGCTCACGGTCACGGGGCCTGCCGTGAATGTCTGCCCGACCTCAAAATCCTCGAGGTCGAGCGTATGGGGAATGTCTGTGGCACTCACTGGCGGCGTCTCCGTTGCTCCGCAAAGATAAGGCGGCTGACCGCCTGAGCAAGCCCGAGAAACACGCACGCCACCCGCGCGCGCATCGCCCGTATGTGACAGCAGCATGAAAGGCGTGCTTGCCAGCATCACTCTGCTGTGGGTGTTGCGGGCGCGTAAAACACAGACGCGGACCCGCCGTCCGCCGCGCGTGGTGGACTTACGCCGTGCTAACTCATAGTTTGCTGTCCATAGCCGGCACCGGCGCGGCCGCCGCATCGAACGCGCGCGCCGCACATCCAATAGGAGCTATCGAAACGCCGCAATGGGCACAGTTGTTCTACTCGATCTGATCGGCGGCGTGGCCTTGCTGCTCTGGGGCCTGCACATGGTCCAGAGCGGCATCCTGCGTGCATTTGGGCCGGACCTGCGCCGGGTTCTCTCGAAAGCCCTCGGCAATCGCGTCGCGGCGCTGTTCGCCGGACTTGGCCTGACGGCGCTCCTGCAAAGCAGCACCGTCACGGCGTTGATGACGGCCTCGTTCGCCGCCGACGGGCTGGTCGGCCTCGTGCCGGCGCTCGCGATCATGCTGGGCGCCAATGTCGGCACGACGCTGATCGTGCAGCTTCTCTCTTTCGATGTCGCGGCGGCGGCCCCCGTGCTGTTCATCATCGGCCTCATTGCTTTCCGCACCGGCGCGCGCACCCGCATCAAGGACATCGGCCGCGTCGCCATCGGGGCCGGCCTCATGCTGCTGGCGCTGCACATTCTGCTCGATACGCTGGCGCCGGCCGAGAACGCGCCGAGCGTGCGCGTGCTGCTGCAGGCGATCACCGGCGATCCGGTGATGTGCATCATCCTCGCGGCGCTGCTCACCTGGGCGGCGCATTCGAGCGTGGCGACGGTGCTGCTGATCATGTCGCTCGCCCTGTCGCATTTCGTGACGCCGCCGGCTGCGCTGGCGTTGGTGCTCGGAGCCAATCTCGGCAGCGCGATCAACCCCGTGTTCGAAGGTGGCAAACGCGACGATCCGGCGAGCTATCGCGTGCCGATCGGCAATCTGTTCAACCGTCTTGTCGGCATCGTTCTGGTCACGCCCTTCATCAGGCCGCTTGCGGATCTGTTCACGACGCTGCAACCGGACGCGTCAAAAATGACGGCCGAGTTCCACATCGCGTTCAATGTCGCGCTGGCGCTCGTTTTCATCGGCGTCCTCGGCCCGATTGCGCGCGTACTGAAAAAGATGTTTCCCGATCGCGCCCGCGCCGCCGATCCGCTGGCACCGCGTTACCTTGACGACAACGCGCTCGACACGCCTTCGCTCGCGCTGTCCGATGCCGCGCGCGAAACCCTGCACATGGCCGACCTCGTTGAGGACATGCTGCAGAAGGTGATGACCGGCATGATGACCAATGACCGTGCGCTCATCGTCGAGACGACGCGCATGGACAACGCCGTTGACCGGCTCGACGAGGCGATCAAGCTCTATGTCATTCGCCTCACGCGCGGCAGTCTCGACGAACAGGAGGGACGGCGCGCCATGGAGATCGTCTCCTTCGCCATCAATCTCGAGCATATCGGAGACATCATCGAGAAGAATCTCAGCGAACTCGCTGTCAAGAAGATCAAGCGGCGATTGCGCTTCTCGGCCGAGGGCGCGCGCGACCTGAAAGCCTTCCATGCGCGTATTCTGGAGAATTTCCGGCTCGCTTTCGGCGTGTTCATGTCCGGCAATGTGGTGGACGCGCGCAAGCTGGTGGCGGAGAAATCACGGCTACGTCAGGAGGAACTGGCTGCGGCGGACAGCCATCTGGAACGCCTGCGCGAGGGCAAGCCGCTGACGCTCGAAACCACGTCGCTGCATCTCGACGTGCTGCGCGATCTGCGGCGCATCCATTCGCATATCTGCTCGGTGGCCTATCCGGTGCTGGAAGCTGCCGGCGAATTGCCGCGCCGCGACAGCGTCGAGGCGGATTCGCTGCCGCTCGTCACCGACGAAGGTTCGCCGCAACCGAGCGTATGATCCGGAGCATTTCAATCTGACGGGAATCAAAACCGCGGTGTCATTCCGGGGCGCGAGCTTCGCGAGCGAACCCGGAATCCATAACCACCGCCGGGAGTATGGATTCCGGGCCTGCGCGTAAAGAACGCGCATCCCGGAATGACGGCGAGGTTCGCAAGCGTGTTAACCTGAAGAGACCAATTATCTACGGATAAAGCTCGTAGGTTTCCCATTTGCTTTCGGGAATGAGGTCGCCGACCTTGTAGTCGAACGAGACCACCTTCATGCGGTCGGGCGAGACCTTGCAGGTAAAGGAGAACTGCCGCCATTCCCCCTTGCTGCGGAAGGCGCCGCCCTTGCCCTCCATGGTGTCGTCCTTGATCTGGAATTTGGAGATCGAGTCGACGACGGCGCGGTCGGGACTGTAATGCGCGGTCGTGCTTTGCCCGATCCGGCGCATCGCTTCGAGATCGCAGACCTGGACGAAGCGCGTGGCAGGATCGAGTTTTTCCAGCGCTTTTTCGAAGCGCGGTTCCGCTGCCGTTTTCCCCGCCTTGTTTGATGCCTTGATCGTGCGATGCTTGGCGTGCGTTGCGTGTTTTCTGTGCGCTTTGCGTGCTTGCGCAGGGGCAATGGCAAGGGCTGCGACAGCAGGGGCGAGGATCGCAACAATCAGGGTCGAGCCCGACAACAAACGCGGCAAACCGTCATCTCCTTCACGCGACACCCCCAACGCAGGCAGTTAGAGACGCCGATTGGGCCCGAATCTTGACGACTCGTGATGCCAGTTCAACGCCGGACAAACAAGTTTGCGGCCGGCGCGTGGGCACAATGCAGGCCTGCCGGATAAGGTTGCCCGGGCCCAGGGCGGATTTTTCAGGTCCCGCATCCGCGGGCGCGTCTTGTGTGCGTGGGACAAATCCTCGCGGCTGGGCCGGGGGGCGCTTAACGGCCCCTTAAATGGCCCTCTCTAGGCTGGAAACGAAGGTGCCCGGCCAAAGGATGGCCGGCAGGGGCAGCGGTTTCACAACGGGGCTTGCGAACGGTGGGACGGCGAAAGACGACGACGCGCCGCGAGCCTGTGTTTGACAAGGCGGCCGCGCTCTTTGATCTGCGCCTGCGCCCGGAGGATCGCGCTGGCGGCGGCGGGCGCGACCCCGCGCCGCGGAAGAAATCCGCGCAAGGCGCCAAGCCGAAATCCTCTAGCAAGCGCGGTAATGGGCGCGGGGGTGGTCGCGGCCTGCTCACCCGGCTCGTCTATTGGGCCCTGGTGCTGTGCCTGTGGGCCGGCGTTGCCGGTATCGGCGGCGTGGTCTGGATCGGCGCGCATCTGCCCCCGATCCAGAATCTGGAAATCCCCAAACGGCCACCGTCGATCAAAATTCTTGGCACCGACGGTCATGTGTTGTTGACGCGCGGCGATCTGGGTTCAGCCGTCGTGCCGCTCTCCGCCATGCCGCCTTATCTGCCCAAGGCGATCGTCGCCATCGAGGACCGGCGCTTCTATTCGCATTTCGGTATCGACCCGTTCGGCATTGCGCGCGCGGCGATCGCGAACATCCTGCATCGCGGCGTTTCGCAGGGCGGCTCGACGCTCACGCAGCAACTCGCGAAGAACCTATTCCTGACGCAGGAGCGCACGTTCGCGCGCAAGATGCAGGAAGCAGTGCTCGCCGTCTGGCTCGAGCACAAGTTCACCAAGAAGCAGATCCTCGAACTCTATCTCAACCGCGTCTATTTCGGCTCCGGCGCCTATGGCGTCGAGGCAGCCTCGCAGCGCTATTTCGGAAAGTCGGTGCGGCAGATCACGCTGGCTGAAGCCGCCATGCTCGCCGGTCTCGTGAAGTCGCCGTCGCGGCTGTCGCCGCTGCGTAATCCGAAACTCGCACGCGAACGCGCCGATCTTGTCGTCGCCGCCATGGAAGACGAGCATTACATCACCAAACCGATGGCGCAGGCGGCAATCGCCCATCCCGCCACCGCGGTCACCACGGCCGGCAGCGGCTCGGCGAATTACGCCGCCGACTGGATCATGGACGTGATCGACGACCTTATCGGCCGCGTCGAGCAGGACATCGTCGTCAAGACCACGATCGATCCGAAAATACAGAACCTTGCCGAGGCGTCGCTGGTCGATGAACTCAATGCCAAGGGCAAGAAATACAATGTCGGCCAGGGCGCCGTCGTCGTCATGACGCCGGAGGGTGCGGTGCGCGCGCTGGTCGGCGGACGTAATTATGCGCAGAGCCAGTTCAATCGCGCGGTATCGGCCAAGCGCCAGCCGGGCTCGGCGTTCAAGCCGTTCGTCTATCTCACGGCGCTGGAACATGGGCTGACGCCGGATACGCTGCGCGACGACAAACCGATCAATGTCAGGGGCTGGAAGCCGGGGAATTTCGAACACGAATATCAGGGACCGGTGACGCTGACGCGCGCGCTGGCGCAATCGCTTAACACCGTCTCCGTGCGTCTGACGTTGGAACTCGGACCGGCCACGGTGGCGCGCACGGCCTACCGGCTCGGCATCTCCTCAAAACTCGAACCCAATGCGTCGCTGGCGCTCGGCACCTCGGAAGTGTCGCCGCTCGAACTCGTCGGCGCCTATGCGCCGTTCGCCAATGGCGGACTGGCGGTGGAACCACATGTGGTCGAGAGCATCACCGACGCGAACGGCAAGTCGCTCTACGCGCGCAAGGATCGCACGCTCGGCCGCGTGGTGGCGGCGCAATACGTCGCCATGATGAACATGATGATGATGGAAACCCTGTTAACCGGCACCGCCCATAACGCGCATTTCGAAGGCTGGCCGGCGGCCGGCAAGACCGGCACCAGCCAGGATTTCCGCGATGCCTGGTTCGTCGGTTACACATCGCATCTCGTGACCGGTGTGTGGCTCGGCAATGATGACTCCTCGCCGATGAAGAAGACCACCGGCGGTAGCCTTCCGGTCGAGATATGGAGTCGCGTCATGACGGGCGCGCATCAGGGCGTGCCGGTGACGGCGCTGCCGGGGCTTGGGGGAAGCGGCTCGGGTGGCCCGTTGTTCGGCGCGCCGTCGGGAGACGTGCCGGTGAGCAGCAACAATCCGTATGGCAGCACGGTTGGCGGCGGCGGCCGCTATGCCGGCCAAGGCAGTCTGGTGCCACCGGGTGATATCCCCAATGCGGCGCCGGCGCGTGTCGCCGCGCATCCGTCGCGCCAGCCGGCGCGCAGCGGTATCGACGACTGGCTGATCAACCGTCTGTTCGGACGCTGATTGCTCAAGATACACGCAACCTAAATGATCCCGCGCGCGGCGCGCGTGCCCGACCACATGACGAGCGCCAGCACACCGACGAGCGCGATCGTCGCCGCCAACGGCCATGGTCCGGCAAGCGTGTGTCCGATGCCGACGCCGACCAGCGCCGACGACGACTGCTGGATGAATCCGAGCAGCGAGGAGGCGGTGCCGGCGCGGTGCGGAAACGGCATCAGCGCCCCGGCGATGCCCTGCGGCAGCGTGAGGCCAAGACCCGCGAGATAGATGGCGATCGGCAGCACCAGTGCAGCGGCCTGATGCGGAAAGACGGCGAGTGCCGCGATCATCAAAAGACCACCGGAGGCCAGCGTTGCGCAGCCGAGGCCGAGCGTGCGGTCGAGCCCGCGCCGCACGACCGTGCGCGCGGCGATGGTGGTGCCGACCATGTAACCCATGGAACCGATGGCGAAGGCCATGCCGAAGCCGAAGGCGCTCAGTCCGTAATAGCCTTGCAGGATAAAGGGCGAGCCTGAAATCCATGCGAACAGACCGGCATAGGCAAAGCACACGATACCGAGATGGGCGCGGAACGAGCGATCGGCGAGAAAGCTTTTGTAGCTCGCCAGCAAGGCGTGCGGCGCGAGCGAGGTGCGCCGCGACTCGGGCAATGTTTCCGGCAGAAGGAACGCGGCGGCCAACGCCGCACAGACGCCAAATGCTGTGAGCAGGATGAAACTCGCTTGCCAGCCGAATCCGGTTTGCAGAAATCCGCCGATCAGTGGCGCGAGGATCGGGGCGAACGCCATGATCGCGCTCATCAGCGACAATTCGCGCCCGGCATGCGCGCCCTCGTAAAGATCGCGCACGACGGCGCGCGCCAGCACGATGGCGCCTGACGCGCCGATCGCCTGCAGGCAGCGCGCGAGGATCAGCATGTCGGCTGAGGCGGAGGCAAGACAGCCGACGCCGGCGGCTATGTAGATGACGAGCGCAGTGACGATGACCGGCTTGCGGCCAAAACGGTCCGACAGCGGGCCATAGACGATCTGGCCGACGGCAAAGCCGATCAGGTAGGCCGAGACGCTGAGCTGGATGTGCGCATCGGTGGCCCCGAACGCACGCGCGATCGCCGGCAGCGACGGCGAGTACATGTCGACCGACAAGGGGCCGATGGCCGTCAGCAGAGCGAGCAGGCCGGTCAGCGCAAGCGTGTTGGGACGCAGCATGTTTTTGTGTTTCCGGAAAATCGCAGGAGAATCAGACGGACGCGGCGCTCGTCTGCGTTTCCTCACCCGCATCAAGACCGTAGCGGTGCAGCGCCGCGCCGTGCGTTGCGAGCCAGGCTTTCGCCCGCCCGGTTTCGCTGCAAAGCTCTCCGAGCAACCGCCAATAGCGCGGCGAATGGTTCATCTCGACGAGATGCGCCACTTCATGCGCGGCGAGATAGTCGAGTACGAAAGGCGGCGCAAGAATGAGCCGCCAGGAGAACGACAGCGCTCCGGTCGACGAGCAAGAGCCCCAGCGGCTCGCCTGATCGCGGATGCTGATGCGGGCAATCCGCACCGACAGGCGTTGCGCATACTGCTTTGCGGCGTCATCGAGTTCGCGGCGCGCCTCGCGTTTGAGATAGTCGGTCACGCGGCGCGCGATATGCGCCGCCCCGCCGGCGACGCACAACAGCGGCGTGCCGTCTGCCGAGGCTTCGGTCCACACGGTGCCGCGCGCGGTCGGCCGATGATCGATGCGATGGGGAATGTTACGCAGCGGCACCATCGCGTCCGGCGCGAAGGGCGTTGCCGCCGGCAGCCGTCCGAGTCGGGCCGCGATCCAGCCGCCGTGCTTTTCAGCGAAGGCGCGCGCTTCCTTCAGCGTTCCGCGCAACGGCATGGTCATGACGACCTCGCGCGTAGCGGTATGGATGCGCAGCGTGTAGCGCCGCGCCTGTCGATGGCGTTTGAGAAGAATGCGATAGTGCGCCGCGTCGAAGGCAAGCTCGAGAATGGCCGGTTCGTTTGACCGACGAAACAGCATGGTTTGCCTCAGGCGGGCACCGGGATTTTCGACTCGGCTTTTGCCGTGTCATGCGCCGCGATGAAATCGGAAATGCGCGGCGCGATGTCGGCGCGGAAACGCGAGCCATTGAACACGCCGTAGTGGCCGACACCCTTGGCGAGGTAATGCGCGCGTTTGGCATCGGGAATGTTGGGGCACAGCGCGTGAGCGGCTTCTGTCTGACCGACACCGGAGATATCGTCGCGCTCGCCTTCCACCGTCATCAACGCAACCCGGCGGATGGCGGAAGGATCGACTGGAACGCCGCGATGGGTCATCTCGCCCTTGGGCAGAGCGTGACGCACGAACACCGTCTCGACAGTTTGCAGATAGAACTCGGCCGCGAGGTCCATGACCGCGAGATATTCGTCGTAGAAATCGCGATGCTTTTGCACCGAATCGCCGTCGCCAGAGACGAGATCGTTGAACAGGTCGCGATGCGCCTCGATATGGCGGTCGAGGTTCATGCTCATGAAGCCGTTCAATTGCAGGAAGCCCGGATAGACATCGCGCGTCACGCCGGGATGGGGAAACGGCACTTTGGTGATGACGTGGGTGCGAAACCAGTCGGTGCCACGTTCCTTGGCAACATCGTTGACCACGGTCGGATTGTGGCGGGTGTCGATCGGCCCGCCCATCAGGATCGCCGAGCGCGGGATTGAAGGGTCCTTGCGCGCTTCCATCAGCGCGATGGCGGCGAGCACCGGCACGGACGGCTGGCAGACGGCGACGACATGGGTGTCGCTGCCGAGAAACCTGAAGATATCCATGACGTAGTCGATGTAGTCATCGAGATCGAACGGCCCGTCCGCCACCGGCACCATGCGCGCGTCGGCCCAATCGGTGACATAGACATCGTGATCCGGCAGGAAGGTCTCGACCGTCCCGCGCAGCAGCGTTGCGAAATGCCCCGACATCGGCGCCACGATCAGAAGTTTTGGCTGGCGTTGCTTGAGCGGCTGCTTGAACGCACGGGCGAAATGCAACAACCGGCAGAACGGCTGCTCCCACACCGTCTCGATCGTCACCGGCACGTCCACGCCATCGACCGCCGTGCTCTCGATCTGCCATTCCGGCTTCGCATAGCGGCGCGTCATGCGCTCGTAGAGTTCGCAACCCGCGGCCATCGATTTGCCGTAGGCGGTGTAGGAGAGCGGATTGGCGGGATTCCTGAAGTAGAATTTCGCGACATCGGCGAAAGCCCGGGCCGGGTTGAGCGCCGCGTGGCTCATTTCGTAGAGCCAGTAGAGCGGCGAAGACACAACCTGTTCGCCACGTTCCGGAACCGCGGCGGCTTCGCCAAATTCACCGATCGTCATGCGTGTTTCCGATCCGTTCCTTGCTGCATCGCAGCACAGTGTCCGCTTTCGACCCTAACGTCAATGTAAGCATTGTTGCCTTACCAAAAAGTGCGGGTGAGGGACGCAGGCGGTTTGTCCCCCGGTTCCCGTGCCTGGGCGGTCGTTTCGTTGCGATCTGTGGCTTCTTCGTCGCCTTTATTCTCCGGCCTTATTCTCCAGCCTGGACCAGGGAACCATGGCGGCGGGCGCTGTCGAGAAGTTTTAGAAAGACGAACGCCGACAGGGCGAACAATCCGGCGTTGAGGACGAGCGCGGTTCCCATCAGGTCGGTGCGGAAGACATGGTCGATCAGCAGGGCGCGCATGCCCTCGAAGACGTAGGTCGGCGGCAGCAGCCACGCGACGTATTGCAATACCGCTGGAAGGGTGGCGACCGGGTAGTAGACGCAGGTCAGGGGCAGGAAAATGAACATCAGCGTCCAGGCGAGGCTTTCCGCGCCGAGCCCGTTGCGCAACACCAGGCCGGACACCACGATCCCGATCGACCAGCTCGTGAAGATGAGGTTGAAGAAGAACGCAGCCAGCGCCACCCCGAGCCCGAGCAGGTTGAAACCGAACAAGCCGGAGGCGACCAGCATCACCGGCACCATGCCGATGAGCAGCCGAATGACGCTCACGACCATCAGCGCGGCGATGAACTCCATCGGCCGCAGCGGACTCATCATCAGGTTGCCGAGATTGCGCGCCCACATTTCCTCAAGGAAGGAAACGGAAAAGCCGAGCTGGCCGCGGAAGAGAATGTCCCACAGCAGCACGGCGCCGATGAACGTGCCGCCGGCGCGCGCGAAATAACCGGCATTCTGCCCGATATAATGCTGCAGGAAGCCCCAGGTCAGCATCTGCACCATGGGCCAGTAGACAAGCTCCATGAGCCGCGGCCACGACGAGCGCAGGACGTACCAGTAGCGCAGGACCATGGCGAAGACGCGCGCCGCGGAAAATCCGGCCGAAGCGGGCGCGCTCATGGTCTGTCCTCCGCGAATGCGGCCGGCGTCTCGACGCGGCCGCGCGCGACGTCGAGGAAGACGTCCTCGAGATTTTGCCTGCCATAACGCGTGAGCAGCCGCGCCGGCGTATCGTCGTCCTCGATGCGCCCGCGCTTCATGATGATGACGCGGTCGCACAGCCGCTCAACCTCCGCCATGTTGTGCGAGGCGAGCAAAAGAGTGGCCGCATGTTCGCGGCGATAGCGCTCGAGATGGCTGCGCACCCAGTCGGCGGTGTCGGGATCGAGCGAGGCGGTCGGCTCGTCGAGCAGCAGCAGGTCGGGTTCGTTGAGGAGTGCCTTGGCCAGTGACACGCGCGTCTTCTGGCCGGATGAAAGCTTTCCGGTCGGCCGGTCGATGAACTCCGTCAATGCCAGTTCCTGGCTCAAGCGCGCGATGCGCCCGGCGATATCGGCCACCCCATAGAGCCGGCCAAAGACATCGAGGTTCTGCCGCACGGTCAGCCGCATCGGCATATCGACATAGGGGCTTTCGAAATTCATGCGCTGGAGCACGTGATAGCGCTGACGCGGCATCTCGGCGCCGAGTACCTCGACGCGGCCGGATGTCGGCATCACCAGTCCCATGATCATGGCGATAGTCGTCGTCTTGCCGGCGCCGTTGCCGCCGAGCAGGCCGGTCACGCTTCCCGCCGGCAAGGAACCGGTCACGCTTCCCGCCGGCAAGGAAAAGGAAATGCCGTCGACCGCAGTCGTCGACTTATACTTTTTGACGAGCCGGTCGACCGACACGGCAGGCTCAGGGGACACGGTCATCGAGCGGAAATGGCTTTCAACAATCGGACTGCGGATGCGGGGAGATGTGACGGTCCGGCGCGGTTCGCGCAAGAGGTGTGTGAGGGACAAACCGAGGCCACGCGGCGGGCTCGCGGAGGCGCGAGCGGTCACGTGCAGCGATCGTGTCGCATGGCGGCGCACACAGGCGTCCATTGAGCGGCGGCGCAGATAGGCTAGACTCCGCGCATGACGACACTGTTGCAGGACCAGCCGCTCCATCCGTTGCGCAATGTGCGGCTCGACACGCTGGTGCGGCTGCGCTGGCTGATCGTCATCGGTCAGGCGCTGTCGGTGATTTCAGTCGAATGGGGGCTGGAATACGACCTGCCGCAGCGCGCCTGCTTTGCGGTGATCGGGCTCTCGGCGTTGCTCAATGTTGCACTGCGGCTCCGGTTCCGGCCGACGCAGCGGCTCGATCCGGATCGCGTGGCCTGGCTGCTCGCGTTCGACATCGCGGAACTCGCGGTGCTGCTGTTTCTCACCGGCGGCCTGCAAAATCCGTTCGCATTCCTGTTTCTCGGCCCGGTGATCCTCGCGGCGACGGCGCTGCCGCCGCGCTACACCGTGCTGCTCGGCGCCATCGTCGTCTTCTTCGCGACCGTGCTCATCTTCGTTCATTATCCGCTGCCGTGGGATCCCGAAGATCCGCTGGAATTGCCGGCGCTGTTCGTTCTCGGCGTCTGGCTGTCGCTGCTGCTGGCGATGGGCTTCATCGGCATCTATGCGTGGCAGATTTCCGAGGAATCGCGGCAGTTGAGCGATGCGCTGGCGGCAACCGAAATGGTGCTGGCGCGCGAACAGCATATTTCCCAGATCGACGGCCTGGCCGCCGCCGCCGCGCATGAACTCGGCACGCCGCTTGCGACCATCACCGTGATCGTGAAGGAAATCGAGCGCAGCCTGTCGGCGACGTCGCGGCACCGCGACGATGTGCGCATCCTGCGCGACCAGACCCAGCGCTGCCGCGAGATTCTCGGCAAGATCACGGAACTCTCGTCGTCCGCCAACCCGTTCGATCATGCCAAACTGTCGGTGCTCATCGAGGAGGTGGTGTCGCCGCATCGCGACTTCGGCATCGCGATCGTGGTCGAGATGCCGCCGGAACGCACGCACGAACCGGTGAGCCGGCGCAATTCCGGCATCATCTACGGCCTCGGCAACATCGTCGAAAATGCCGTCGACTTCGCCACGGCGCGCGTCACCATCACCGCGAAATGGACGGAAGACGATGTGCTGCTGACGATCACCGATGACGGACCCGGTTTTGCGCCGGAAATCCTCGCGCGTCTCGGCGACCCCTATGTCACGTCGCGTCCGTCGCAACGCGTCGACAAGGAAGAAGACAACGACGATAGCGACGACAGCGGATTCGGTCTCGGCTTCTTTATCGCGAAAACGCTGCTCGAACGCTCCGGCGGAAGCCTGTCGTTCGACAATCGCAAGGCGCCGCTCACCGGCGCCATCGTCGAAATTCACTGGACGCGCGCGGCTTTCGAACGCGGTTCCCTGCCCGCATCACAAGATAGTGCGGCCGTTTCCTTGGTGAACTCATGATGAGGATGGTACGTTAAGCGCAACAGTTCAAATCAGGTAGGAGCGTTCTCGATGAGCGAAATGGCGCTAGAAATGCCGCAAAACCCCGCTGAGAAGTCACTTTTGATTGTCGAGGATGACAAGGCGTTCCTGCAACGCCTGGCAAGCGCCATGGAAGCGCGCGGATTCACCGTCGCGACCGCCGAGTCGGTGGAAGATGGCATGCGTCAAATCGACACGTCGCCGGCCTATGCCGTGGTCGATATGCGGCTCGGCGATGGCAGCGGACTCGAAGTGATTTCCGCGCTCAAGCAGCAGCGCCCCGATTGCCGCGCCATCGTGCTCACCGGCTACGGCAACATCGCCACGGCGGTGAATGCGGTGAAGCTCGGCGCTGTCGATTATCTGGCGAAACCGGTCGATGCCGACGATGTCGTCGCCGCGCTTCTGGCGCAGGACAACGTCAAGATCGACCCGCCGGAAAATCCGATGTCCGCCGATCGCGTGCGTTGGGAGCACATCCAGCGCATCTATGAATTGTGCAACCGCAACGTCTCCGAGACCGCGCGTCGTCTCAACATGCACCGGCGGACGCTGCAACGGATTCTGGCCAAGCGCGCCCCGCGCTGACGGCCAATTGCGAGACAGCAATAATGAATAAAAAAGAGCGCCTGACGGGCGCTCTTTTCGTTTGCATGTGGCATGCGCCGCAATAGTGAGCCGTCATTACGGCTTCTTGAACTTCAGCACGAATTCGTCGACCGGGATCGGCAAGCGGAAGACCGGCTTGTCGTGTGGATCGTCCGGATTGTGCAGGAAGCGGCCTTCGGCGACGAACTGGAATCCGGCAGCTTCGATTTCGCCACGCAGCGTTTTCTCCTCGATCCGATGCAGCGTCTTGCCGACGCTGGCGCCGTCGCCATCCTTCGCCGCATGATCGGCAACGACGAGAATGCCGCCGGGCTTGAGCGCGTCGAACATCTTCTTGTCCATCGCCTTGCGATCGACTGGCATATAGGTCGTGTCGTGATAGGCGAAGAAGAAGGTGATGAGATCGAGGTTCTTCACGCCATCGGGAATCGGATCGTCGTAAGGCCGCAGGTCACGGACGACGTTTTTCATCGCCGGCGTCTGCGTGCGTTTGTCGAAAGCGGCCTGCGCCCGCGCACTGCCGCCCGCCGCATCCTGGCCATAGACCTTTCCGTTCGGAGCGACGGCGCGCGCCAGAAGTTCGGTGCTGTAGCCGCCGCCGGCGCCCATATCGAGCACGGTCATGCCCGGTTTTGCGCCGGTGAATGCCAGCAGCTCCGCCGCATGCCGCTTCTTGTCATTGGCGCGATCGGCGTCGCTGCGGTCGGGCGCCGCGAGGATGGCTTGATAGTCCGGAGCCGGCGTCGTGCTTTGCGCCGTCGTGCTTTGCGCGTGCGCCGTCAGCATCGCGGCGGGCAGACTGACGACGGCGAGCGCCGCGGCCGTTGCCGCGACGCCGATCATGCGTTTCATCCTGGTCTCACATTTCATAAGGGTCTGCCTTTCTTGGCGGCTTTCATTCGCGATAGCGGTTGCGGCGGCGTTGTTCGCGGCGTTCTTCACGCCGTTCCATCCGGCGTTCGCGCCGATCCGAGGGCGCGGCAGTGTCGCCGAACGTATCGCTCGCATTGTTGAGCAAGAGTTTCTGTACGCGCCAGTTCAGGATTTCCGCGACGTAGAGCGTGTTCTCCGAGGGGCACGCGATTTCGTGCACCCAGCCGAACTGCCCGAGCTGCTTGCCGGATTGACCGAGCACGCCCAGCACCTTGCCGTCGAGTGAGAGTTTGTAGATGCGGCCGGGGAAGGAGTCCGACGTGTAGAGCACCTGATGCGGCGGCGGTGTGATGCACAGCGTCCACGGCGCGCCCGGCGTCTGGCTGCCGCCGCTCTTGAGGTAGTCCTTGAGGTTCGGCTTGTTGCCAATGGCCGGCTGTGCCGAATCCGGGAATGCCACATTGACGTGGATGATGCGCTTGAGATTGCCGTCCCCGTCGAAAACCTGAATGCGCCGATTGTTGCGGTCGGCGACATAGATGTTGCCGTCGGCATCAGAGGCGATGGCGTGCACGAGATCGAACTGCCCTGGCCCCTTGCCATGGGTGCCCCATGATTTCACCCAGTTGCCGGCCTTGTCGTACTTGGCGATGCGCGCATTGATGTAGCCGTCGCTGACATAGATGTTGCCGGAATTGTCCCAGGTCACGTCGGTCGGCTGGCGGAATCGTCCGTCGACTGCGGGCGCAGGCGGCTTGGGATGGGGCCAGGGGTGCGCGCCTTCGTCGGCCGCTTCCGACTTGCGGCCGAACACCATTTCGACCTGACCCTGCGGATTGAATTTCACGACCATGTCGGAGCCTTTGTCGGTGGCCCAGATATTGTCGTCCTTGTCGACGCGCACGGTGTGGGCGAAAGCCCACGCGTAAAGATTCTTGCCGATCTCGCGCAGGAAGTGTCCGTTGCGATCGAATTCCCAAAGCTGCGATGCGGTGTTGCCGTAGGCCGGTCCGACGCTGCTGCCGCCGCGCACGAACACAAAGATATGCCCCTCGGAATTGGTCGCGACGCCGGAGGCTTCGCCCATATGCATGTCGCGCGGGAGTTTCAGAAAGTTCGGCACCGAGCGATAGGGAATCGCCGGTGCGTCGATGACAGCCTCGTCGGTTGCCTTTGCGGCTGGTGCGGTGGCTGGCGGCGTTGTCTGTGCAGCCGGCGCTGGAGGAGGCGGGGGTGCCGCTGGTGCGGGGGCAGGCGATGGTGCCGGGCGCTCCGGCACCGGCTGCACGGGTGCAGCGGGCGTCGATGGAGTTGGCGCAACAGAAGGGGCGGCAGGGGCTTGAGCCGGCGGGGCTGTCTCCTGTGCGACCGCGCGGGATTGCCATGTGACGAGCGGGACCAGCGTCGTCGTTGCGCCCAAAAGCGCTAGCGCTGCAAGGCGTGATGTCTTGAGGTGCGATGGTGTTGAGCGTGATGGGATAGAGCGGAAACGCAGGGCGCAGCAAAGTGTCGTGGCACGCTGTCTCATGGACGAACCTCCCCAGGTCGATTCAATGCCGGTTCAATGCCGATAGCTGGTGCAGCAGCCTTGTGGCTGTCTTGTGCGACCGTTTTACGCACCCGAGTATGACAGAGACCGCGCGGCGGGGAAGAGCAGATTTGGGAAGCCGGAGGCGCTGGCGTTGTTTTGACTAAAACGCGCCGCCGTAAGGCCCATCGGGATCGGCAAGCGCATGCAGACGCAGCGCCGCGCAACGGGCAAAGCGCAGCATCATGCTTTTGCGTGTTGCCGCCGGTATCCGGTGCAACGGGGCCTCGCACATCACCTCCGCGCCAAAAGCGTCCGCGACGATCAGGCCGGTCTCGGGCGGAAAGATCTCGCACGGCACTTCGACCACGGTGGAGAAGAACAGCCGGTCGCAATGGGCGCGATAGTCTTCCCATTTCTGGTCGGCGCGGAAATCGGCGATCGAGGATTTGATCTCGACGATCCAGATTTCGCCGGCTTCGTTCAACGCCACGAGATCGGCGCGGCGGCCGGACGGCAGGGGCAGTTCGCCGACGCAGGAAAAGCCGTGCGCGTGCAGCAAACGGCAGGTGCCGCGCGCGATTTTCAGCGCGGTGTCAGACTGGCGCCCGTCGACGGGCAGGGGAGCAACGATTCTCAATTGCATCGGCGCAGCATGCCACGCCGGACGACACTGGCAAGACCCGATCGGCAGGTGCGGATCGCCGGCGTCAGCCGCCGGCACGTTCCGGAAACGCCCTGGCGAGCGCCGTGCGCGTCGCTTCGAGCACGCCGCGCTCGGTGATCAGCCCGGTGACGAGCCGCGCCGGGGTGACGTCAAACCCGTAATTGGCGACCGGCGAACCGTCGGGAACGATCTGCACGGTCTCGATGCGGCCGTCGGCGGTGCGCCCGGTCATGGTCGCGACCTCGGCGGCGTTGCGCTCCTCGATGGGAATCTCGCGCACACCATCGGCAACGGTGAAGTCGATCGTCGGCGACGGCAGCGCCACATAGAACGGCACATTATTGTCATGCGCGGCCAGCGCTTTGAGATAAGTGCCGATCTTGTTGCAGACATCGCCCTCCGCGGTAACGCGGTCGGTGCCGACAATAATAATGTCGACGAGACCATGCTGCATGAGATGGCCGCCGGTGTTGTCCGGTATCACGGTGTGGGCGACGCCGTGCTGGTTCAACTCCCAGGCGGTGAGCGATGCGCCCTGGTTGCGCGGCCGCGTCTCGTCCGCCCAGACGTGGATCGGCACGCCCTTGTCATGCGCCATATAAATGGGCGCGGTCGCCGTGCCCCAGTCCACGGTGGCAAGCCAGCCGGCGTTGCAATGGGTCAGCACATTGACGCGCTCGCCCGGTTTTTTGCGTGCGGCGATCTCCTCGATCAATTTCAGCCCGTTGCGGCCGATCGCCTGATTGATGGCGACATCCTCGTCGGCGATCTCGGCGGCGCGGCGATAGGCAGCAGCCACGCGCTCGTCGCGCGGACGGTTGCGGATCGCGGCCATCATCTCGTCGAGGCCCCATTTGAGGTTGATCGCCGTTGGCCGCGTCGCCAGCAGCGTCGCGTAGGCTTTTTCGAGATTTTCGTCGGAGGCATCGTCGTGCATCGCCAGCGCCACGCCATAGGCGGCGACGGCGCCGATCAGCGGCGCACCGCGGATCACCATGTCGCGGATCGCATTCGCGGCGTCGGCGAGACTTTTGAGCGGCACCGTCGCGAAGGCGTGCGGCAGTTTCGTCTGGTCGATGACGCCGACCGTCCAGCCGTCGGCTTCGAGCCAGATCGTGCGTTTATGGATTCCGTTGACGTTCATGGGCCTCTAGATAGCGCACCGTGCGGCCGGCACAATGGTTTTCAGAGCCAATAGCGCCAGACATAGATCAGGGTCAGCAGCAGCCCGAATCCCGTGACCATGACGCGGGCGGCCGCAAGCGGCAGCACCTTTGCGATCTGGGCGCCGACCCAGCCGCCGCCGATGCCGCCTGCGGCGAGCAGCAGGATATGCGGCCAGACGATCGCGCCCTTGGCGAAGAAGATAATTCCCGCGACAATCGCATTGATGCCGCCGATCAGGTTTTTGGCGACGTTCGATGCGCGATAATCGCCGCCCGTGGCGATCGCAATGGCCGCCAGCAGCAACACGCCGACACCGGCGCCGAAATAGCCGGCATAGACGGAGACCGGCACGATCATGCCGATCGACAGGACTTCCGGAGAGAGGCCGCCGCGCCCGCGCGGAAGCTGCACCGACCGCAACCACGCGCCGATGCGCGGCGCATAGGCGAAGAGCATGGTGCCGAGGCCGAGTAGCAGCGGAATCAGCAATTCGAAAATCCGCGCCGGTGTCAACAGCAACAGCACCGCGCCGCAGCCGGCGGAAACGAACGACGCCAGCATCATCAGCACGAAGGCGCGGTTGACGTGCGGCAATTGCGAACGGTCGGAGATGGCGGCGACGAGGGCTGCCGGCAGCAGCGCCGTGGTATTGGTCGCCACCGCGAACACGGGCGGCACGCCTGCCGCCAGCATCGCCGGAAAGGTGATGAGCGATGCGCCGCCGATCAGCGTCGCCAGAATGCCGCCGAGAAAACCGGCGCAAAGCAGCATGGCGGCGATCAGCAGATCCACGAGGCCTCTATGAGCAAGAGATGTCTTTTGCGAGCAACGGCGCGAGACTATCCAAACGCCTGGATTCCGGTCTGCGCCCGCCCGAGCACCAGCGCGTGGATATCGTGGGTGCCTTCGTAGGTGTTGACGGTCTCGAGATTGTTCATCACGCGCATGACATGGAATTCGTCGGCGATGCCGTTGGCGCCGTGCATGTCGCGGGCGGTGCGCGCGATGTCGAGCGCCTTGCCGCAATTGTTGCGTTTCATGAGCGAGATGGCCGGCGGCGCCGCCGTGCCTGCCTCCATCATGCGGCCGAGGCGCAGCGCGCCGACAAGGCCGAGCGCGATTTCGGTCTGCATGTCGGCGAGCTTCTTCTGCACGAGTTGATTGGCCGCCAGCGGCTTGCCGAACTGCTTGCGGTCGAGCGCGTAGCGCCGCGCCGCATGCCAGCAGAATTCGGCCGCTCCCATGGCGCCCCAGATGATGCCGTAGCGCGCGCTGTTGAGACACGCGAAGGGACCGGCGAGGCCGCGCGCATGCGGCAGCATGTTCTCCGCGGGCACCACCGCGCCGTCGAGCACGATCTCGCCCGTGGCGGAGGCGCGCAGCGACAGCTTGCCCTCGATCTTCGGCGTGGAAAAACCCTTGGTGCCGCGTTCGACGATGAAGCCGCGGATCTCGCCGTCGAGCTTGGCCCAGACCAGCGCGATGTCGGCGACCGGCGCGTTGGTGATCCAGGTTTTTGCGCCGATGAGGCGATAGCCGTCGGACACCTTTTCGGCGCGCGTCACCATCGCGCCAGGGTCCGAGCCATGGTCGGGTTCGGTCAGGCCGAAGCAGCCGATGAGATCGCCGCGTGCCAGACCGGACAAATATTTTTTCTTCTGCGCCTCGCTGCCGAACAGATGGATCGGCCGCATCACCAGCGACGACTGCACCGACAGCGCCGAGCGATAGCCGGAATCCACGCGCTCGATCTCGCGCGCGACGAGGCCATAGCCGACATAGCCGAGGCCGGCGCCGCCGAATTCTTCCGGCAACGTGGCGCCGAGCAGGCCGAGCGCGCCCATCTCGGTCATGATCGCGCGGTCGAACTCTTCGTTGCGATAGGCCGCGATAATGCGCGGCATCAGCCGGCCTTGCGCATAATCGCGCGCGCTGTCGCGCACCATGCGTTCTTCCGCGGTCAACTCGCTTTCGAGATCGAGCGGGTCCTCCCAGCGAAAGGGATGAGGCTTCCCGCTCGGCCGGCCGGCCGTTTCCATGCGATCGTTGATGGCCTGCGTCATTGCGAAATCTTGCCCTTTCCGTCCTCGCCTGCGGGATATGCGCAGCCGTGGCTCAACCAGCTTCGAGCGTATCACAAGCGGGCCGGGCTGTCCGCGCCATGCCGCAAACCAAGCCCGCCATCACGATTGCGCAAGACCCACAACCGGCGCAGGTTGCGCCATTGCGAAGGAGCGAGGGAGGAAGCGGTGATCAGGATGACCAGGACACATTCGGCATATGCAGCGCTCTTTCTGATCTTGGGAGGGCTGCTGGCGACGGGCGCATCGGCGACGGCGCAGACGGCCACCGAATGTCCGCGAGAGGTTGGCGCGGCGGTTGAATGTTGGACCGGCAAAGACGACAACGGCGCTTATTACTGGATCGCCAAGCCGAAACAGTGGAACGGCGTGCTGATCGTCCATGCTCATGGCGGGCCGCGCATGGCGCCACTGGGGCCGGACTCAAGCCGGCCGGACCTGGTGCGCTTCAGCATCATGGTCAAGGCCGGCTATGCCTGGGTCGGCACGAGCTATCGCCGGCCAGGCTACGGTGTGCGCATGGGGGTGAAGGACGCCGAGAATTCCCGCCGCATCTTCGTCGACCACATCGCCAAGCCGCGACGCACCATCGCCCATGGCCAGTCCTGGGGCGGCAAAGTCGCGGCCAAGCTCAACGAGACGATCGCAGCGACGCCGGACGGAGTGCGAATCTATGACGGCGTTCTGCTGACGAGCGGCGTCATCGCCGGCGGCGTGCATGGCTACGACTACCGCGCCGACTTGCGCGCCGTTTATCAATATTACTGCCACAACCATCCCCGGCCCGATGAAGCGCAGTATCCGGTCTGGATGGGCCTGCCGAAAGGCGCAACGATGCGGCGCAAGGAATTGGCCGCGCGCATCGACGCCTGCACCGGCATCGCCACGCCGGCAGCGCAACGCACGGCCGAGCAGCAACAAAATCTCGACAACATCCTCGATGTCACACGCATCCCGGAACGGTCGCTCGTCTCGCACATGGAATGGGCGACGAACCTGTTCCAGGACGTGACCCAGCGGTTCCTCGGCGGGCGCAATCCGTTCACGAACGCGACCGTGCGATATTCGGGATCGAGCGACGACGATGCGCTCAATCGCGGCATCGCACGTTTTTCGGCTGATCCGGCGGCGGTGGCTCAACTCGCAGACGACAGCGACATGACCGGCGCGCTCAAGGCGCCGGAGATCACCATGCACGCGATCCACGACCCGACCGCGTTTGTCGAACACGAAGCGCGCTACCACGCGGCGGTGGCACACGCCGGAAAAGAAGACCTGCTGGTGCAAACCTTTGTCGACGAGACCCAGCACAGCTATTTGACCGATGCCGACTACATCACCGTGCTGAACGCCCTGATGGATTGGATTGATCACGGCCGCAAGCCGACGCCTGCCGGTATCGCGGCAGCCTGCCCGGAAGCCCAAAGACAGTTCGGCGGCCGGTGCAGCTTCGTTCCGGACTTCTCGCCAAGACCCTATTTCTCGCGCGTGCTGCCGCGCGACGGTAAGGGATAAGGGAAGATCGGGACCGGGCCTCGCGCACAACCGCTGCGGCTGTTAGTGTTGCGCTCATGATCGCCGTCATTTTCGAATTCACGCCGGCCGATGGCCGCACCGAGGATTATTTCGCGCTGGCGCAGGCGCTTCGCGCCGATCTCGCGCAGATCGACGGCTTCGTGTCCATCGAGCGCTTCGTCAGCGTGAACGATCCCGGAAAATTCGTCTCGCTGTCGTTCTGGCGCGACGAGGAGGCGCTGCGGCAATGGCGCAATCTGGAGCGTCACCGCGGCGCGCAGGCGGCCGGCCGCGGCGGCATCTTTTCCGACTACCGATTGCGCGTCGCGCACGTCATCCGCGATTACGGCATGGCCGCGCGCGACGAGGCGCCGGAGGATTCGCGCCAGCGCCACGGGTGACAAGCCTGACGACAGGCCGTTTATTCGGCAATCAGTTGTCCGGCAATCAGCGAACCGATCGGCGGTATTCTCGATCTTTCCCGCCCGACACGGATCGTCGGCGGTCAGGGGCGGCGGTTATCGGCCGTAGGAGGCTGTGCGCTCTGCGGCTGGAAGCGCTGAAAGCCTGGCGCAGGCGGCCGTTGCCGCAGGACCCGTGTTGGGTTATCAAGGCGCATCGCGCGCCCGTAGCTCAGCTGGATAGAGCGTTGCCCTCCGAAGGCAAAGGTCAGAGGTTCGAATCCCCTCGGGCGCGCCAATTGTATGAGGTTTCTTGTATTTCTGACGTAGCCAAGTGCCGCATACAGGAAACGCCACGCCACGACATGAGATGTTAGATGGCGAAAATTGGCCGCAATCAGCCGTGCAAATGCGGGTCAGGTAAGAAATACAAAAGGTGTTGCGGCTTCTCACGCGAAAGCCGACACGTTTTCGTCCGTGATGCGGGATCGCTTTGAAGCTTTCGAAAAGCAGCGCCGCGAGCAGCAGGGAGAGGGCCGGCCCATACAATCCTTTTTGCAGCCGGACGGCCGAGTGGTTGTGGTAGGGAAGCGACTATTCAAGTCGCCCTCAAAAACTTTTCATGATTTTCTTTTGCACTACGTCGGCCTAACCTTAGGCAAGAAATGGTTTTCCACGCAGATGGCGGCATCAGCGCCGCACCCCGCTGGCGATTGGGCCAATGCTCTGAATGCCGAACGGAGAGATCCAAATCGCGGCGTCAGAAAGGCCAGCAATGGGGCGCGATCTTTATTAGCTTTGGCCTACAATCTCTATTTGATCGAACACCATTACAAACAGTACCATCAACCTCTTCTAGATCGTCTGTTGAGGCGCCTTCGGGAAAAGGACAATTTTTTCCCAACATTGTCTGAAACCTATGCTTCGGCGGCTTTCCTGAAGGCAGGATTTCATCTCGAATATGAAGATGATCGCGCTGCTGGAGAGCACGCAGAATTTGTAGCTACTCATCCCCGCACAGGACGAAAATTTTCGGTGGAAGTGAAGACGCGAGCTGGACCCGACCGCCAGAGTGAGGGTACCGCGTTACGCTTGAAGGTTACAAAGAAGCTACAACGAGCGCTGGCAAAGAATCTGCCCCATGATCGAGTTGTTTGGATTGATTTGAACATTCCCGATGAAACGCCCGCAGAGGGTGGGGGTTGGATGGGGGAAGTAATTAATGAGATCGATCGCGCTGAAAGTGAAATGATGATCGATGGAAAACCTGCGCCGCCCGCGTATTTATTCGTGACGAACCAGCCGTACCATTACAATCCAAATGCAATATTGGGTGCGCCTGTCATCGGAGCATTGGGATTCAAAATAAGCAATTTCCAGCGCCGAGGGCTAGTATCGTTTAGAGACTCGGTCATGAGCCGCCGCGCTCATCCTGAAATGCATGAGTTTTTGGATTCGCTTCGCACGCACACAGAGCCTCCGATCACATTCGACGGCCAAGCACCGGAGATCGCCTTTGGCGACACGAAGGAAGCGCCACTTTTAATTGGAAATGTCTATCTTATCCCAGGCAAAAATGGCGTTGAGATCAGTGCTATTTTAGAATCGGCGACAATGATGGAGCATGAAAAGCGGGCATATGGCGTGTATCACACCACGGACAATAAGCGCGTCATCGTCACAACGCTGATGACGGATGATGAGATAGCGGCTTGGCGTCGTCATCCCGAAACCTTTTTTGGCAAGATCCAATCGATCACCGGAAAAGTAGATAATGTGCTCGATCTCGCGCATTTTATGTATCAGACGTATCGGAATACTTCGAAGGAAACTTTGCTTACTTGGATGAAGGATCATCCTCAAATCGACGATTTTAGATTGATGAGCCAAGATGAACTCGCGATCCTTTATTGCGATATGTGCTCTGGTAGTTTGCAGCCGCAGGCGCAAGTCTCGCAGCCTACCTCTTAGCCCTCCCCGCGTATCACGCTGTCGTATGCTGGTCCTGCGCCGGTGATGGTGTTTGATCTAACAAACTCTCGCCGGGCCGCACGCGGGTGTGGCGCACGGCTTCGGCTGTGACCTGCGGCCGGTCGCCGTCGAGGCGGACCTTGGTAAAGGTCGACGCTGCGAGATCGCCCGGCTGCGGATGATCCTCGCGAAAATGCGCGCCACGGCTGTTGTGGCGAAAATCGGCGGCGGCGGCGATGGCGCGGCTGACCAGCGTGAGATTCTCCAGATTGAGCCGGTCCATCCAGGTGAGATTGTAGCTGCGGCTCGTGTCGCCGACGCCGCAAGCGGCGATGTCGCGGGCGAGCGCATCGAGCGCGGCCGCGCCGCGCGCAAGACCTTCTTCGTCGCGCAAAATGCCGACATCGTTCCACATGATGTCGTAAAGCCTCTCGCGCATCGCGGACAGATCGCCTGGCGTGCGCCCGAGCGGCGTAAAGGCGCGGTCGCGCGCGGCTTCGATCGCGGCGCGATCGGGCTCGGGATGCGCGCCGCCGCGCACGGTGCGTGCGCCCATCACATCGCCGGCGATGCCGCCGAAGACGGTGGAATTGGCGACGCCATTGCCGCCGAGGCGGTTGGCGCCGTGCACGCCGCCGGTGTCTTCGCCGGCCGCGTAAAGCCCTGGCAGCGGCGTCGTGCAATCGGGTGCGAACACCACGCCGCCCATCATATAATGCGCGGTCGGGATCACCTCGACCCGGCCGGCCGCAAGATCGAATCCGCAATCGGCGCAGCGTTCGACCATGCCCTTGAATTCGCGGCGCACGCGGTCAGGCCCAAGATGGCCCATCTCGATATAGACGCCGCCGTTCGGGCTGGCGAAGCCTTTCCGGATGCGGTGCATGATCGAGCGGCTGACGATGTCGCGGGTCGCGCGTTCGCCGCGCTTGTCGTAGTCGAACATGAAGCGCTCGCCGGCGGCGTCGGTCAGCCAGCCGCCGGAGCCGCGCAGGCCTTCCTCGAGCACCGTGCCGGTCATGCGCGTGCCTTCGCCGGCAAGCAGTCCCGTGGGATGGAATTGCACCATCTCGATGTCGCGCAACGGCAGGCCGGCGCGCAGCGCCATCGCCACGCCGTCGCACGATTTGTCGCCAGACGGCGTGTGATACTTGTACATGGTCGGGCCGCCGCCGGTTGCCAGCAGCGTGGCGCGCGCCCGCACCATCAGCGGCTCGCCGGTGCGCATGTCCAGCATCAGGACGCCGGCGAGTTCAGAGCCGTCGGCGCTGGGGATGAGATCGAGCGCGCGGTGATCCTCGATGCGGCGTACGTCGCGACGCCAGACCTGCTCCGCCAGACGATTGATGATTTCGATGCCGGTCAGGTCGCCCTTGTGCACGGTGCGATCGAACGTCTGCCCGGCAAAAGCCTTTTGATGCACCGTGCCGTCGGGGTTGCGATCGAAGAAACAGCCGAGCTGGTTCTCCAGTTCACGGATGCGCACCGGCGCGGTGCTGACCAAAAGCCACGCCAGGTCTTGATCGTTGAGCCAACTGCCGCCCACGATCGTGTCCATGAAATGGCGCTCGACGGAATCCCCCGGCGACAACGCGACATTGTAGCCGCCTTGCACCATGCGGGTGCAACCGCATTTGCCGAGCAGGCCCTTCACCGCGATGGTGACGTCAAGGTCGGGATTGGCCTCCTTGGCGTGCACGGCGGCGAACAGGCCGGCGCCGCCGGCGCCGAGGATCAGGATGTCGGTTTCGAGCGTCTGCACGATCAGGCGCTTTCGATGCTGGCGAGCACCGCGGCGCGGCGGGCGGCGGCTTCGGTGTTGATCTGCGCATGCAGCGATTGCCCATGTGAGTCCATGGTCACCAGCAGCGGCCCGAAACCCTTGATGCGGAATTTCCACAAGGATTCAGGATTGAGATCGTCGAGATCGACGTCCTCGATGGCTTCGATCCATGTCGTCTGCAGCGCGGCGGCGCCGCCGACAACGGCCAGATAAGCGCCGCCGAGATCGCGGAAGGCGTCGCGCGAGTCCTCGCCCAAGCCGCCTTTGCCGATGATCAGCCGCACGCCGTCGCGTTCCATCAAGGCCCGCGTGAAGCGCTCCATCCGCATGGAGGTGGTGGTGCCGATGCAGATCGGTTCGTAACCCGACGTGTTGCCGGGCCGCGGATCGACCTTGCGCACGTTGGGCGCGGTATGCACGACAGCGTGGCCTTTGAGATCGAGACGCGTGGTGCGACCTTTATCGAACATCGCGATCAGGGTCGCGTCGCGAATGCCGAATAGAGTTTTCTCAAGTGTCACCGTGTCGCCGACGTGCAGCGCGCGCGTTTGTTCCTCGGTGATCGGCATTTCGAGAGCATGATGGGTCATGGCGTGGGCCTCACTTGAAATCGATGCCGCCGGGCGTGATCACCGCGGATGCGCGGCGGGCGGAATGGCACTGGATGTTCACCGCGACCGGATTCATGGTGATGTGGGTGGCTGCGATCTCGACGTGAACGCGGAACGAGGTGGAGCGTCCGCCCAGGCCTTGCGGTCCGATGCCGAGCTTGTTGACCGCCTCGCTCAACTGCGCCTCGATCGCCGCGCCTTCCGGATCGGAACAGGTGGTGCCGAGCGGGCGGGTGGCCGCGAGTTTGGCAAGGTGCATGCACACATCCGAGGTGCCGCCGACGCCGACGCCGACAATGGTCGGCGGACAGACGCGGCCGCCGCATTCGATGATCTTGTCGATGACGAAGCGCTTCACCGCGGAAACGCCGTCGGCGGGAATCAGCATCTGCAGGAACGAGCCGTTCTCCGAGCCCGAGCCTTTGGGGATCATCTCGATCACCACGGTCTCCTCGCGTTCATCGAAGTCGACATTGATGACCGGCACGCCGGCGCCGCAGGAGGTCTGCTCGTTCTTGCGGGTGATCGGATGCACTACCGAGGAGCGCAACGGATGCTCTTTCGTCGCGCGCTCGCAGCCGCGGCGGATCGCCTGTTTCATCTCCGCGCCGTCGAACTCGATATGGCGGCCGATGGTGATGTTGTAGATCGGAATGCCGGTATCCTGACAGAGCAGGTTGCGGGTGCGCTCGGCGACGGCGATGTTCTCGACCATCGTTCCCAGAATGGTCTTGCCCGTCGCGTCCGTTTCCTCGCGCATCAAGCGCTCAAAACCCTGCTTTACGTCGCCGGGTAAAAGCTTGAGCGCGCGGATGTAGAGCGTCTTGGCGAGTTCCTCGACTTCCTTGCTATCGAGACGCATGGCTTTTCCTCATTGGCTAGAACAGGAGCGTGGCGCCGGACGCGATCAACAGGAGCGCCAGCGCCTGGCGAAAGCGTCGTTCATCGAGCTTGCCGTAGAGCTGCCAGCCGATCCATGTGCCGAGCAACAGCGGTGGCAGCACCGCAACCAGCAGGATCAAGCCCAGGCTATCCAGGGTGGCCCATATTATACCGACCAGGGTGATGGCCTGCATGATGATGACATAGGGTTGATAGACGCCGCGCGCGACGTCCTTCGGCCAGCCGCGCACCTGCGTCCAGATTGTCGGCAGCACGCCGGAATACCCGCCGAGACCGCCCAAAATGCCGCCAATGAAGCCGACAGCGGCGTCGGCGGTGCGTCCGCCGGCCTGCAGCGTCGCCGGTCGCGGCGCCAGCAGCGTGTATGCGCCGAATGTAAACAGAAATGCGCCGAGCACCAGCTTGAGAGTGCCAGCATCGGTATGCGCCAGCAGATGCACGCCGATCGGGATGCCGACGAGGCCGCCGATCACGAACGGCCAGAGTTTTCCGACATTCACATTGCGGCGCTGCGGCCAGATCGTTGTCGTGTGCAGCAAGACCCCGCAGCCGGTGGCCAGAATGGTCGAATGCAGCGGATCGATGCGATGCAGCCAGACCGAGGAGGCCGCGAGCGCAAAGGCAAAGCCGCTGGCGCCCGCAGCGACGCCGCCAAGCAACGCGCCGAGCCAGAGCAGGCCAAGAGTCTCGAACGACAAGCCCGCCAGCATGGCGTCAACCCAGATTGAGAGCGAAAAGGAGACCGATGCCGAGCACGGCCGCGATGCAGGCCGACAGCGCGGCCAGTGTTTTCTCATGAAAATCGAAGAATTCGACAGCGAGAACGCGCAAGCCCAGCGCCATATGGGCCGCGAGCGCGGCGACCAGGCAAAATTCGGCGAATTCGACAATCGGCCGGCGCGTCAGTGCGAGGAACGAATCCAGCGCATTGGCGCCGTTGAGCGCGGTCGCCAGCGCGAGAAAGTGCAGCGGCAAAAAGATCGCCAGCGCGATTCCCGAAAGGCGATGGACGAGGGCGGCGAGGAAACCGCGTTGTTTGTGGGATGCGCGCATCATGCGGTGAACACCGCGAAGACCGCGCGCAGGCCAAGCGCGAGCAACGCCACCGCGAACAGCGCGAGCGCGAGGTCGAGCGAGCGGCCGCGCCATGGCGTCCATTCGCGCAGCACATTGCGCAGGCCGATCGGCGCGTGAATGGCGACCGCGATCACGAACAGGCCGTAAAACATCAGGAAGGCAATATTGCCGTGGGTGCGGGCGAGAATATCGCCAGCGGTGAGACCGCCGTGCACCGCATAGAGAATGGTGGCGAGGTGGATGGCGACGGCGAGCGCCAGCACGAACGCGGTCAGCCGCTGCGCCGTGAAGAGAAGTGCGCTCACGGACGCCTCCGCAGGCTTCGCCGCAGCACGGCGCGTTTCAGGCCGGCGATCGAATAGGTGGGTGCGATCGTTTTCGGACAGAATTGCGTGCAACTCATGTGGGTATGGCAGGCTTGGCAGCCGGAGCTGCCGGACACCGCATCGAGCCGCGTCGCCTGATCGCGGTCGCGTACATCGTTGACGAGGGTCCAGGCGCGATTGAGCGCGGCCGGCCCGAGATAATCCTTGTCCCAGGCTACGACATCGCAGGCGGAGTAGCAGACGCCGCAACCGATGCATTCGATGCCGGCGTCGGCAGCCTGCCGTTCCGGCGTTGTCGGCTCGACCACGGCAAAATCCTTGGCCGGATCGGGGCCGGGTTCGAAGAAGCCGCGCGCTTCTTTCCACTTGTCGAAGAAGTCGGTCATCTCCACGGCGAGGTCTTTGACCACGGTGAAATTGCGCAATGGCTCAAGCCGCAGCCGGCCGTCCTCGCCGACGACATCGCTGACGCGTGTGCGGCAGGTCCAGCGCGGCCGGCCGTTCACCACCATGGCGCAGGAGCCGCACATGCCGACCCGGCAGGCGAAACGATAGGAGAGGGTCGCGTCCTGCTCGCGCTGGATTTCGGAGACAACGTCGAGGATCGTCTGATGGGTCCGGCGCGGGATCGCGAAGGCCTGGAACTGTCCTTCTTCTTTCCCCCGCCAGATGTCGACATTGAGCAGAGCATGATTGCTGGCGGCCGCCGTCATCGTTGCATGCCCCACACGTTCACGGTGCGCGACTCGATAAAGCGGAAGATCACCGATTCGACGAAGAGCCCGATCAGGATAACGGTGAGCAGGCCGGAAAACACCGTCGCGGTATCAAGCTCATTGCGCGCTTCGAAGATGTACCAGCCGATGCCGCCGGACCGCGACGAGACCCCGAAGACAAGTTCGGCTGCAACCAGCGTTCGCCAGGCGAAGGCCCAGCCGATCTTCAATCCGGACACGATCGACGGGAAGGCCGCCGGGATGAGGATGAGGATGACATACCGCGCGCCTTTCAGCCCGACATTGCGACCCGTCATGCGCAGCGTTTCCGGTACGCTGCGGAAACCGCTCAAGGTGTTGAGCGATACTGCCCACAGCACCGAATGGATGATGACGAAAACCAGCGACGGCGTGCCGAGCCCGAACCCGATCAAGGCGAGCGGCAGCAAGGCGATAGCCGGCAGCGGATTGAACATGGCGGTGAGTGTGGACAGGATGCGCGTGCCGGTCTTGCTGATCACCGCGAGCGTCGTGAACACGGCAGCGAGCGTCAGGCCGCAGGCATAACCGATCGCCAGCGTCTGCAGCGAGGTGATGGTGCGGTTGATCAGGATGCCGTTGCGGATGTTGGCCCAGAACGTCTGGATTGTGTCGGTGAAGCTCGGGAACAGAAGCGAGTTATCCAGCCAGTATGAATACAACTGCCAGATCACGACCAGAGCCAGCAAGATCACCAGACGATTGAACAGCTCGTTGTTGTACAACCGTT
>DATJHH010000036.1:0-127299 GCA_035494115.1 Xanthobacteraceae bacterium | reverse complement strand
AACGATCCGACCCTGATCCAGCGGCTCTACGGCAAGGGCGTCTCGATCACGGCGCGGCCGCAGGGCGACAGCGTGCCTTGGTTCGTGTCGCTGCTGGTCTCATGGCTGCCGTTCATCGCTTTGATCGGCGTCTGGATATTTTTGTCGCGGCAGATGCAGGGGGCGGGCGGCAAGGCGCTCGGCTTCGGCAAGTCGCGCGCCAAGCTTCTGACCGAGGCGCATGGCCGCATCACCTTTGAGGACGTGGCCGGCGTCGACGAGGCCAAGCAGGACCTGCAGGAGATCGTCGAGTTCCTGAAGGACCCGCAAAAATTCCAGCGCCTTGGCGGCAAGATTCCCAAGGGCGTGCTGCTGATCGGCCCTCCCGGCACCGGCAAGACGCTGATCGCGCGCGCGGTCGCGGGCGAAGCCAATGTGCCGTTCTTCACCATTTCCGGTTCCGACTTCGTCGAGATGTTCGTCGGCGTCGGCGCATCGCGCGTGCGCGATATGTTCGAGCAGGCCAAGAAGAACGCGCCCTGCATCATCTTCATTGACGAAATCGATGCCGTCGGCCGCCATCGCGGCGCCGGTCTCGGCGGCGGCAATGACGAACGCGAGCAGACACTCAACCAGTTGCTGGTCGAGATGGACGGCTTCGAGGCCAATGAAGGCATCATCCTGATCGCCGCGACCAACCGTCCCGACGTACTCGACCCCGCGCTGCTGCGTCCCGGCCGTTTCGACCGTCAGGTCGTGGTTCCGAATCCGGACGTCATCGGCCGCGAGAGCATTTTGAAAGTTCACGTGCGCAAGGTGCCGCTCGCGCCCGACGTCAATCTCAAGACCATCGCACGCGGCACGCCGGGCTTCTCCGGCGCCGACCTGATGAACCTCGTCAACGAGGCGGCGCTGATGGCGGCCCGGCGCAACAAGCGCATGGTCACGCAGTTCGAGTTCGAGGACGCCAAGGACAAGGTGATGATGGGCGCCGAGCGCAAGTCGCTGGTGATGACGGAAGAGGAGAAACTCCTCACCGCGTATCACGAAGGCGGCCATGCGGTCGTGGCCCTCAGCGTCAAGGCGACGGACCCCGTGCACAAGGCGACTATCATTCCACGCGGTCGTGCGCTCGGCATGGTCATGCAGTTGCCGGAACGCGACAAGCTGTCGATGTCGTTCGAGCAGATGACCTCGCGCCTCGCCATCATGATGGGTGGCCGCGTTGCCGAGGAGATGATCTTTGGCGCCGACAAGGTCACCTCCGGTGCGCAGTCGGATATCGAGCAGGCGACGCGTCTCGCCCGGATGATGGTCACCCGGTGGGGCTTCTCGCCCGAACTTGGCGCCGTCGCTTACGGTGAGAATCAGGACGAGGTCTTCCTCGGCATGTCGGTCGCGCGCCAGCAGAATGTCTCGGAAGACACCGCGCAGAAGATCGATGCGGAAGTGCGTCGCTTCGTCGAGGCGGGCCACGCAGAGGCGCGCAAAATTCTCGAAGAGAAGCGCGCGGGTCTCGAGACGCTCGCCAAGGGCCTGCTCGAATTCGAGACGCTGACCGGCGACGAGATCAAGGACCTGTTGTTGGGCAAGCGCCCGACCCGCGAATCGGTGGTCGAGCCCTCGACCCCGCGCGGCTCGGCCGTGCCGCCGACCGGCAAGCCGCGTCCGCGGCCCGATGCCGGCGGGCTGGAGCCGCAGCCGCAAGCGTGAGTTGCGGTAGCCTGAATTCAACCCTGCGCATGTCCAGTGCGCAGGGTTTTTCTTTTTGCAGGTTTTTTGACGGGATCACGCCGACATGACGAGCCAGCGCCGGCTGCTTCAGCTTTGCATCGCTATTGGCGGCATTGTGCCGGTCGCAGCGGGGCTCGCCGGGATCGTACTCGGACCGGATATGTTCGGCGGCCATGAGAGTATCCTATCGGTCAGCCATTTCCGTTATCTCTCGGGCCTGCTGCTGGCGATCGGCCTCGCATATTGGTCGACTATCCCGTGGATTGAGCGCGCCGGCGCGCGCTTTCGCCTGCTGACGTTCATCGTCTTCGTCGGCGGCCTGTCGCGGCTGTTTGGGGTTCTCGTCGGCGATCCACTCAACGGCGCGACGCTGTTCGCCCTGTGCATGGAGCTTGGCGTCACGCCGGCGTTGTACTGGTGGCAAAGTCGTGTCGCGCGATTGTCAGTCTGACCAATCGTCCGCAAAATTCACATATCCGATGCTGTCCCCCGCGCGATTTGCCGGTGAGGGGTGAATCATGGTTCAGACGTTGAACCATGCCCTATCGCAAGACCGAACACGTCGTCCGCCGTCTCGCCGCCAAGCGCGAAGCCATTTTGGCGGCGGCGGAAAGCTCGGCTGCACTCGGCGGCATGGGCGCGGTGCAGATCGCCCCGGTCGCATCGCGCGCAGGGGTCGCCGCCGGCACCGTCTATCGCTATTTCCCCGGCAAGAACGATCTCGTCAGCGAACTGCTTGCGCGCTACATCGCCCGCGAAACGGCGGCCGTGACCGCCGCTGGCGACCGTGCGCCGGGTCCGATGTCGGCGCTCGCCGCCACCATCGTCACCTTTGCGGCGCGCCTGCTCGCCAATCGCCGGCTTGCGTGGGCAATGCTCGGCGAGCCGGTCGAACCGGTGCTCGAAAGCGCTCGTCACGGTTTCCGTCAGGCGCTCACCAGCGACGTGGCGCGGCGGATCACGGCGGCGACAGCGCGCGATCTGCTGCCGGCCCAGGATGCGCTGTTGTCGGCGGCGGTGGTGGTCGGCGCTGTGATCGAAGCGCTGATCGGTCCGTCGGCAACGTCGGTCAGCGATTCCGTGCGCGAGCGCGCGGACATCCAGGCGGTGACGCTATTGATGCTGCGCGCGCTCGGCGTCAATGACGCACGCGCGCGAGGCCTGGTCGTGCAGGTGGCGCTGCCAGCGGATTTCGGGCGGTAAAGATTTTTAGCGTTGAGTTGACCTGCAGCGCACCAACCACCGTCATTCCGGGATGCGCCACGTGGCGCAGGCCCGGAATCCATACGCCCGGCGGTGGTTATGGATTCCGGGCTCGCTCGCGAAGAACTCGCGCCCCGGAATGACATGGTGGATGGGACTCGAGCCTGGTCAAAAATGCTTAATGCGACATCAGCGTAGGGACGGTGGTTGACCCCAGCACCGCGCGCGTCGTGCCGCCGAGGATGAATTCGCGCAGCCGCGAATGGCCGTAGCCGCCCATCACGATCAGGTCGGCCCTGGTCTGTGCGGCATGTTCGAGGATCGCCGTCGACACGCGCGTATTCGCGCGCGCGATCGGCTGCACCGTGAAGGCAAGTCCGTGCCGGCCCAGGTGGTCGTCGATCCTGGCATGCGCCAGCATGTCGGCCTTGCCGGCATTGGTGCCGACGGTGACGACGTCGATATGCTCGGCCCGTGCGAGGAACGGCATGGCGTCCGCCATCGCGCGCGCCGCCGTGCGTCCGCCGTTCCAGCACAGCATGATGCGGGCGAGTGAGAAGCCGGCCGTGTAGGCCGGCGGCAGGACGAGAATTGGCCGGCCGGAGCCGAACAACGCGCCCTCGACGATGAGTTCTTCCGGCGCGGATGTGTCCTGCGCGGCCTGGCCGACGACGGACAGGTCATAACGGCGGGCGATTTCGCTGAACATTTCCGGCGCGCCGGCAAGGCTCGCGGCGATCACGCGGGCATCGTGGGAGATGCCGGCTGTATGAGCCTTCTCGGCAAAGCGGCCGATGACCCTGCGCCCGATTTCTTCATTCTCCTGACGCTGATCCTCCATCAGGGCCGGCGACATGCCGCCCGTGTCGACCACCGGCAGGGCGGGTTCATAGGCAAAGGCGATGCCCGAAACATGCGCGCCATAGGCCTTGCCCAGCGCGACGGCGTAGTCCGCCGCGCTTGAGTCGTCGCTCGTCACCGACAGATTGACGACGATGTCCTTCCACATGGTCTGACCTCTGTGCCGTTCGCTGCGGCGTGGACAACCCGGAGAATAGAGGGAGATGCCGAATGGGCGCGCGGCCTACTTCTTGTTTCCCTGCGCGTCGTACTGCTTGAGATAGGCCCACAGATTGTCGATCTCTTTGTCGTCCTTGATGCCGGCAAAGGCCATCTTGGTGCCCGGCACCTTCGTCATCGGCGAATGGATGTAGTCCTTGAAAGTCTGCTCGTTCCAGGTGATGCCGGACTTCTTGTTTGCATCCGAATAGCTGTAATTCGCAGCCGTGCCGGCCTTGCGGCCGTCGAGTCCGTTCAATTCCGGTCCGACCTTGTTCATCGCGTCTTCGCCGACCGCATGACAGATGGCGCATTTCCGGAAAGAGGCTTCGCCGGCCTTGATGTCCTGCGCAGAGGCGGCACCCGCCGAAACGAGGGTGGTCGTGATGGCGACGAAAGCAAGAAGCGGTGTCCGCATGAAGTATCTCCCTGGTTTTTGTCGTTGCCGGCCTCGCATCAGGGCGATCCGATGCGCTTGCCGATGGAACGATCATCCCATGGCGGGGCGGCGCTGGCGAGTCAACGAAAGAAATGGTCGGACGGCGTCGGATCGCTTCCCTTCCATTCGCGTGGCGTCACGGATTTGCTATCCTCGACGGTAAGGGAGGAGAGGTTTGATGACTGTAACCATGCCCGAGCCCGATGCTGCCGTCCTCGGTCGCCGCGCGCGCATCGTTGCGGCGCTGCGTCGGATCGTACCCGGCGAGGGCGTGATCGCGGCCGAGCGGGAGATGAAATCCTACGAGACCGATGGGCTCACGGCCTACCGGCAATTGCCCATGGTTGTCGTGCTGCCGGACACGGTCGCGCAGGTCGCACAGGTCCTGCGCTACTGCCATGACGAAGGCATCCGCGTCGTACCGCGGGGGGCGGGCACCTCGCTCTCGGGCGGCGCGCTGCCGCTGGCCGACGGCGTGCTGCTCAGCATGGCGAAGTTCAAGCGCATCAAGGAGATCGATTTCGACAACCGCGTCGCGGTGGTCGAGCCGGGCGTGACCAATCTCGCGATCTCCCAGGCCGTGGCGCAAGACGGCTTCTATTACGCGCCCGATCCGTCATCGCAGATCGCCTGCACCATCGGCGGCAATGTCGCGGAAAATTCCGGCGGCGTGCATTGCCTCAAATACGGCATGACCACCAACAACCTGCTCGGCTGCGAGATTGTTCTGATAACCGGTGAGGTCCTGCGTCTCGGCGGCAGGCATCTCGATTCCGGCGGGTATGATCTGCTCGGCATCGTCACCGGCTCCGAAGGCCTGCTCGGCGTCGTCACCGAAGTGACCGTGCGGCTGCTCAAGAAGCCCGAGACGGCGCGCGCCATGCTCATCGGCTTTCCGGCCTCCGAGGATGCCGGCGCTTGCGTCGCCGCGATCATCGGCGCCGGCATCATCCCGGCCGGCATGGAGATGATGGACCGGCCCGCGATCCATGCGGCGGAAGAATTCGTTCACGCCGGCTACCCGCTGGATGTCGAGGCGCTGCTGATCGTCGAGTTCGATGGTCCGGCTGCGGAGGTCGATTATCTCATCGAGCGCGTGCGCAGTCTGGCCGGCGACTGCAAGGCTGCCACCGTCGCCGTTTCCCGCGACGAGCAGGAGCGCAACCTGTTCTGGGCCGGACGCAAGGCCGCGTTTCCCGCCGTCGGGCGCATCTCGCCGGACTACTACTGCATGGACGGCACGATCCCGCGCGCAAAGCTGTCGCTGGTGCTCAAGCGCATGCGCGAGATGTCGGAGACTTACGGCCTGCGCTGCGCCAACGTCTTTCATGCCGGCGACGGCAATCTGCATCCGCTGATCCTCTATGACGCCAACACGCCGGGCGAACTCGAACGCGCCGAAGCCTTCGGGTCCGACATTCTGAAACTTTGCGTCGAAGTCGGTGGCGTGCTGACCGGTGAGCACGGCGTCGGCGTCGAGAAGCGCGACCTGATGCCGGTGATGTTCAACGCCGCCGATCTCGATCATCAGCAGCGGCTCAAATGCGCTTTCGATGACAAGGGCCTACTCAATCCCGGAAAGGTTTTTCCGACGCTGCATCGTTGCGCCGAACTCGGCCGCATGCATGTCAGCAACGGGCAGTTGCCATTTCCCGATATTCCGCGTTTCTGAAATCATCGATGTCAGACATTTTCAAACCGCGTGACGACAAGGACCTGGAGGCTATCATTCAGGCCGCGCTGTCGCGCGACACGGTGCTCGAGGTGATCGGCGCCGGCACCAAGCGGACGATCGGACGGCCGGTTCAGGCGGGGGCGACGCTCGACATCAGCGGCCTGTCCGGCGTGACGCTGTACGAGCCGAACGAACTCGTGCTCACCGCGCGTGCCGGAACACCACTTGCCGTCATCGAAGAGGCCATTGCGGCGACCGGACAACAGCTCGCCTTCGAGCCCATCGACTATGCTGCCGTGCTGGGAACGCCGCGCGGCGCGGCGACCCTCGGCGGCGTTCTCGCCTGCAATCTCTCCGGCCCGCGCCGGCTCTGTGCCGGTGCGGCGCGCGATCATTTCCTCGGCTTTTCGGCCGTGTCGGGACGCGGCGAGACCTTCAAATCCGGTGGCCGTGTTGTGAAGAACGTCACCGGCTACGACCTGTGCAAGCTCATGGCGGGGTCGTGGGGCACGCTTGCGGTGATGACGGATGTGACCATCAAGGTGCTGCCGCGGCCTGAGACGGAAGAGACGGTGCTGGCGCTCGGCCTTGCGCCCGCGGACGCGGTCAAGGCGATGACGGCGATCATGGGTTCGCGTTGCGAGGCCTCCGGTGCCGCGCATCTGCCGGCCCATGTCGCGCTCCGCACCACGGCCGGGAAACATCATGCGCCGGTCACGGCGATCCGCATCGACGGCGTCGCCCCGTCGGTCGCCCACCGCGTCAGGGAGGCACGGGAAATTCTTGGCGTCTTCGCGCCCGACGGCGCCACCCTGAGCGGGACGGCGTCGACGGAGTTCTGGACAGCGGTGCGTCACGTCCTGCCGTTCGCCGCGACGGGCAAAGCCGAGCGGCCGCTGTGGCGCATTTCCGTTCCGCCGTCCGCTGCCGCAAAGGTCGCGGACGACATCTGCGGCGCGCTCGGCGGCGAAGCCATGTGGGACTGGGCCGGCGGGCTGATCTGGATCGAATGCCTTCCAGTTGAAAACGCCGGGGCGGGAATCGTGCGTCGCGCCATCCGCGAGGCCGGGGGACATGCCACGCTCATCCGCGCGCCGGCCGCGCTGCGGGCAACTGTTGATGTCTTCCAAGATGACGCCGCGCCCGTCGCCGCGCTGAGCCGGCGCATCAAGCAGGGGTTCGATCCCAAGGGCGTGCTCAACCCCGGCCGCATGTGGGCGGGAGTTTGAGATGCAGACCTCGTTCAGTCTGGCGCAACTCGCCGACCCCAAGATAGCGGCCAGCAACGACATTTTGCGCACCTGCGTTCATTGCGGTTTCTGCACCGCAACCTGTCCGACCTATGTGCTTCTCGGCGAGGAGAATGACGGGCCGCGCGGGCGCATCTATCTCATCAAGGAGATGTTCGAGAACGACCGCCCGGCGACGGCGGAGACGGTCAAGCACATCGACCGCTGCCTCTCGTGCCTGGCCTGCATGACGACCTGTCCATCGGGGGTGCATTACATGCACCTCGTCGACCATGCCCGCGCGCATATCGAGGCGACGTACCGGCGTCCGCTGCCGCAACGCTGGTTGCGGTCGCTCCTTGCCAAGGTGTTGCCCTATCCCGACCGCTTCCGCCTCGCGCTTATCGCGGGATTTCTGGCAAAACCGCTGGCGCCATTGTTCGCGTTGCTTGGCCTCAGGCGCATGGCGGCGCTGCTGCGGCTGGTGCCGGCGCCGCCGCCGGTGCGGCCGCCCGTCGCCGCGACTCACACCCATTCCGTCGAGGGCGTACGCAAAGGCCGGGTGATTCTGCTCGACGGCTGCGTCAATCCGGTGCTGTCGCCGAACATCAATGCGGCGACAGTGCGCGTTCTCCACAGGGCGGGAATCGAAGTTGTCGTTCCACCGAATGTCGGCTGCTGCGGGTCGCTGGTGCATCACATGGGGCGCGAAGACGAGGCCTTGAACTTCGCCCGCCGCGCCATCGATGCCTGGGCGGAAGAGCATCAGCGCGATCCAATCGATGCTATCCTGATCACGGCTTCAGGCTGCGGCACAACGATTAAAGACTATGGCTTCATGCTGCGCGAGGACAAAGCCTATGCGGATAAAGCGGCCTGGGCGTCACGCTGTGCGAAGGATGTCAGCGAGTATCTCGCGACCGTATCGTTGACGCCGCGCGTGCCGCCGCGACCGATCAAGGTCGCTTATCACTCCGCCTGTTCGTTGCAGAATGGACAGAAAATTTTTGATGAACCAAAAGAATTACTTTCCAAGTACAGATTCGTAGTTGAAGATGTTCCCGAAGGTCATCTGTGCTGTGGATCGGCGGGCACCTACAACATCTTCGAGCCGCAGCTTGCAAGGAGATTGCTGGATCGCAAGGCGGCCAACATCGCGCTGGTGCAGCCCGATGTCATTGCCGCCGGCAATATCGGATGCATCACCCAGATCGCGAAGGCTGTCACCGTTCCGATCGTACATACGGTCGAACTCGTCGATTGGGCGACCGGCGGACCGGCCCCGAAAGGTCTTTCGGGGGAGTGGATCGCGGACGGCAGGCATTCAGACGATAAGCCGATCGCCGGCGGTCGCGTGGAGAATTAACGCGGCGCTTGGGCGGACGGGCGAGACGAGCCGGCGGATGTCAGTGGTTCCGGCATTGTGTGGCGTAGCCACAGTCAAATCCTAGGAGGCATGGATATGGCAAAGAAAGCGAAGAAGTCGAAGGCGAAGACAGCCAAAAAAGCCGGCAAAAAGGCAAAGAAGATGAAGCGCGCCAAGTCGGCGAAGAAGTCCGCGAAAAAGTCGGCAAAGAAGGCTTCCAGGAAATCGGCGAAGAAGGCTTCCAAGAAAGTAGCCAAGAAATCGTCGAAGAAGGCCAAGAAGAGCAAGGCCAGAAAGGGCAAGTCTGCAAAGGCAAAATCTGCCAAGACCGCCAAGAAGGCCAAGCGAGCCAAGAAATCCAGCAAGGCGAAGGCGTCGCCGAGCAAGGCCGCCCCGGCAGTAGCGCCGGTCGCGAAGAAGGCAAAGAAGAAGCGCGCCAAGAGGGTCGTCGCGCCGGCACCGATCCCCGCGACGGGCGGTATTTTCGGCACGGGCTCCTGGCTGCCCTTCGGTTCGAGCAGCGGAAGCAGTAATGACGGAGAGACCGGCGGCAACCGGACCTAAGTCCCGCAAGATCAAAGTGGGGACGAAGGTTGGGGCCAAGTCCTGGACCAAGTCCAAGGCTGGAGTAAAATCCAAGCCTAAGCCCAAGGTCAAACGCGCGCCGCGTGGGAACTCGAAATCCCGCGCGGCGCGTGAGCATCAGACTATGGGCAACGAACAAAAGCGATCCGCGAAGGCGGCCGCGAAGACGAAGTCTCGTCGCAAGATATCTTTGTCTGCGAAAAAAACACCCGGGTCGGCGAAAAAGCCGTCTGTCAAAAAGCTGTCTTTTAAAAAACGAGTTGCCAAAAATCTTTCGCCGAAGAGCCGGCTCGCGAAGACGCGTCCCGCCAAAAAGCGCGCCGCGCCGCGCCCTGGCCCCGAGAAGAGACGGACCAAGACATCCGGCATCAAGACTGTGGGCCGCAAAATTTCGAGCACGAAGACGCAGACCGCCAACATCCGCGTCCGTAAAACCAGCCGCGCCGGCAAAGCCTCGCATAAGGCCAACGCCAAAGCCTTTTCAGCCAAATCGTTGTCTCCCAAGGCTTTGCGCGCGAAAGCCGCGCGTCAGAAGGCTGCGCGCCGGGATATCGGAAAAGCGAAATTGCCGCGTCGGGCAGGGCAGACCGAGGCGGTACAGCGGGCCGCCCGTCATGCGCGGGGCCGCAAGGCCGAGCCGGCCATCACACGCGTGACCGGAAGAACTGCTGTCGGCAAGCCCATCGCCGGCAAAACGACGGCCCACAAGACAACCGGCAGAAAGATGGCAGGCAGAAAGCCTGCTGCATCCAAGCCCACAGCGAACACCACCCGCGCGCAGGCTGCCCGCAAAGGCGGTGCGGCGGCATCTGACCGCAAGCCGCATGCAGGCCGCGGTGCTGTCCGCACCGCGCGTGCCGCACGTGCGCATCGTGGTCGCGATGGCAACGGCGGCGCCAGCCCGCGCGCGACAGCGCTGCTGACCGCGGCCGGATCGGCACGGCACTCCGGCCTCAAGATCAAAGGCGCGTTGGCCGAAGGTTATGCGGACATCCTCAGCGGTCCGGCGCTGCATTTTCTGTCGGAGCTGCACCGGCGATTCGAACCGGTCCGGCAAAAACTTTTGCGCGCGCGCGCGGAGCGGCAAAAGCAGTTCGATTCCGGCGTCTTGCCGGACTTTCTTGTCGAGACGAAAGACATCCGCGATGGCGACTGGACCATCGCGCCTATCCCCGACGACCTTCTTGATCGCCGGGTCGAGATCACTGGGCCGGTCGATCGCAAGATGATCGTCAATGCGCTTAATTCCGGCGCCAACGTCTACATGGCCGATTTCGAGGATGCGACGTCACCGACCTGGGCGAACCTCATGGACGGCCAAGTCAACCTCCGCGATTTCTGGGCCGGAACGATCGCGTTCACCGATGCGGACAGCGGCAAGTCCTACGCCGTGTCAGACCCCCGTGCGGTGCTCGTGGTGCGCCCGCGTGGCTGGCACCTCGCCGAAGATCACGTGATCATCAAGGGCCGGCCGATCGCCGGGGCTCTTTTCGATTTCGGCCTTTATCTGTTTCACAATGCGCGCGCGATCATCGACGCCTACACCGCGCCCTATTTCTATCTGCCCAAACTCGAAAGCCATGCCGAAGCGCGATTGTGGAACGACATCTTCGTGTTCAGCCAGGACTATCTCGGCATTTCGCAAGGAACCATCAAGGCGACCGTGCTGATCGAAACGCTGCCGGCCGCGTTCGAGATGGATGAGATTCTTTTCGCGCTGCGCGACCACGTCGCCGGTCTGAATGCGGGGCGATGGGACTACATCTTCTCGTTCATCAAGACCTTCGCCAATCGTCCGGATTTCGTCCTGCCGGACCGCGGACAGGTGGTCATGGGCAAGGCCTTCCTCGGCGCCTATGCGGCGTTGCTGGTGAAGACCTGCCATCGCCGCGGCGCCTTCGCCATGGGTGGCATGGCGGCGCAGATTCCGATCAAGGGCGATTCCGAGGCGAATGCGCAGGCCTTTGCCAAGGTTCGTGCCGACAAGGAGCGGGAAGTCCGCGAGGGTGACGACGGCACATGGGTCGCCCACCCCGATCTCGTGCCGGTCGCCAGGGAGGTTTTCGATCGGCTGATGCCGGAGCCGAACCAGCGCGGGACATTGCGCGAAGACGTCCACGTGACGCGCGACGATCTTCTCCGCGTCCATGATGGCACCCAGACGGAAGGGGGCTTTCGGCTCAACATCCGCGTCGGGGTGCAATATCTCGAAGCCTGGCTGCGCGGGCACGGCGCGGTGCCGCTCTACGACCTGATGGAAGATGCGGCGACGGCGGAGATTTCGCGGGCGCAGATCTGGCAATGGATCAAATACGCAGCCGTGCTCGACACTGGCGTGCCGGTGACGGCAGACCTTTTCGAGCGGCTCCTCGTCGAGGAGATGGAGCGGGTGCGCGTCGAGATCGGTGCGGAGACGTATGACGCCGGGCGTTTCCCTGACGCGATCGAACTCTTCCGCACCGTGTCGCTCGCCGACGCCTGTCCGGATTTCCTGACGCTGGCGGCGTATCCCTTGCTCGGGTGAGTCCATGCGCGTGAGCCGTGCGAATCACGCCATGGCTTTGGCTGCTGTTCGAATCCTGTTTCGATTTTTGCGAGGCTTCGGCTTGGTCATCCCAGCATGCGCGTCGGCATGGCCACCCGAATCTGTGGCTTTCGCGTCACATTGGCGAATGAAAAAACGCCGCAAGCTGTAAACGCCTAAAAAGGCAGCAGATGCTTGAAAAATCACGTTGCCGGATGGGAACACCGTTTGTTTATTCCAAGACGAACACGGGGTCTCGGCGCTTTATTCGATTTCGGGGTGGCGCCTGTCGGCCAGGGCCAACAGAGGGGGTTTGATATGAAGAAGGCATTTTTATCTGCCGCTGCATTGATTTTAGGCACGGGATCCGTGCTCGCGGCGGATCTGCCGGTAAGGATGGTCACCAAGGCCCCGGTTGTTGAGCCGGCGCAGCGCGTGTGGGACATTGCTTTCGGTGCCGGCATCGCCAGCGACTATGTCTTCCGCGGCATCACGCAGTCGAACCGCGGCGCTTCCCCGTCGGCCTATTTCGAGCCGCGCTACAATCTTTCGCCGAACTGGCAGCTTTATGCCGGAATCGCCGGCTACGGCACTGATTTGCCGACCAGCCCGTCAGCGGAAATCGATCTCTACGGCGGTGTTCGCCCGACCTTTGGCCCGCTCGCCTTCGACTTCGGCTTTATCTACTACTACTACCCGCACGAGACGACATTAGCTGCGGGCACGCCGGCGCAGCTCAGCGATACGGATTTCTATGAGGGATACGCGAAGGTCAATTGGACCATCAATCCGATCTTCTCTCTCGGCGGGAACGTCTATTATTCGCCGGATGTCCTGCGTACCGGTGCGGAAGGCACTTATGCGTCGATCACGGGCAAGGCGAACCTGCCGGCCCTGACGACGGATATCGGCTGGTACCTGTCTGGTGAACTGGGCAATTACTTCCTAGGCAACAACAATTCGCGCTTCTTCGGTGCGTCGATCAATCTACCCGATTACGCCACCTGGAACGTGGGCCTGGCCTTCACCTACAAGGTGTTCACGCTCGACCTGCGCTACTACGACACCGACCTGTCGAAGTCGGATTGCGCGATCCTCACCGGCGACCCCGGCTCCTATCCGGGCGGCACGGCCTCGTTCGCCAATCCGGGTGGCTTGCAGTCGAGCTGGTGCGGATCGGCCTTCGTCGCAAGACTCAGTGCCGACCTGACGCTCGACAACCTGAAGTAAGCAGCGGCATTCCTCGGAGTGCGACTTCCAAGTGCGGCTTGCGGCGGCTCGAGAGAGCCGCCGCTTTCGTTTGTGTTATTGCGCCGCCTGGGCTGCGGCTGGCTCATGCAATGTGAACGGTGCATCGTTCGCCGCGTCCCGGTCAGCCGAGAGTTCAAGTCCACGGTCGTGAAACGCCTTCAAGGTCGAGCGGTGGCCGATCGAGACGATGGCGGTGGACGCGAGCCTCTCCGAAAGCAGCCGGTAGAGCGCTTCCTCGGCCGGTTCGTCGAGCGACGATGTGGCCTCGTCGAGGAACAGGAAATCCGGCTCCTGCAACAGCGCGCGAATGAGCCCGAGCCGTTGCTGCTCCCCACCCGACAAAATCTGATTCCAGTGGCCGTCCTCGTTGAGCCGGTCCACAAAATTCGGCAGGCCCACGGCAGGCAGAAGCGCGGCGAGCTTGGCGTAATCGGCGGTTTCGGCCGCAGCCGGATAGACGATCGCCGCCGCGAGCGAACCGACGGGAAAATAGGGACGCTGCGGCAAGACCATGACATCCGCGCCCGCCGGAACGGACACCACCCCGCTGCCGAACGGCCAGATGCCGGACATTGCCCGGAACAGCGTCGATTTGCCCGCGCCCGATGGACCGGTCACCAGCACGCGTTCGCCGGGCTGCACCGACATGTGGTCAGCCGCGACGAGCGTGCGCCCTTGCGGGAGAGCCACCGAAAGGTTTTCGACGGACAGGTTCTTCTGCGGCGCTTGCGCGATATGGATTGCGTCTTGCGCATGGGCTGCGGTACGTGCGAGGGCGATGGAAGCCTCGAAGCCGTTGAGCCGATCGATAACCGCGCGCCATTCGGCGAGGTCGCGATAGGCGCTTATGAAGAACGACAGCGCTTTCTGCACGCTGTCGAACGCGGAGGCCGTCTGCATCAGCCCGCCAAGTTGCATCGCGCCCGCGAAATAGGCAGGGCTGGCAATGATGAAGGGCACGACAACGGAAGCCTGCGAATAGGCCGCGGTGAAGAAGGTCAATTTCTTCTGCCGCGTCATGATCGCCATCCAGTTGTCGATGATGGCGCGAAAGCGTCCAAGCAGGCGCTCGGTTTCGGCCGGTTCGCCCTTGAGCAATGCTATCTGCTCGCCGTTTTCGCGCACGCGCACGAGGTTGAAACGGAAGTCGGCTTCGTAGCGCTGTTGATTGAAATTCAACCCGACCAGCGGCCAGCCGATGAAATGTGTGAAGGCTGTTCCGATGATCGCGTAGATCAGCGCCACCCAGACGAGATAACCGGGAATGGCAATTGCCGAGCCGAACAGGTGCAGCGGCGCGGTGTTCGACAATCCCCACAGGATCGCAGCGAAGGAGAGCAGCGTGACGATAGAACTCAATAGTCCAACGCCAATGCTGAGCGTCTGGTTCACGAACAGCTTGATATCGTCGGAAATGCGCTGGTCGGGGTTGTCGGCCGGCTGGCCCATCATCTGCATTCGGAAATGATCGGCGTCGCGCATCCAGCCGTCGAGATACTGCGTCGTCATCCAGCGGCGCCAGCGGATCTGGAGCCATTGATTGAGGTAGAGCTGATACACGGCGAGAACCACGAAGATGGCGACGAGGATGCTGAAATATTTCAACTCGCCGACGAACTGGTCCCAATTCTTCTCCTGCAACGCGTTGTAGAAACGGTTGTACCATTGGTTGATCAACACGGTGATGCCGACGATCGACAACTCGATCGCGATAACCGCCGCGAGGAGAATGCGGCCTGGCCAGCGGTCCTCGGATCGGAAATAGGGAATCGCGAGCCGCCAGATCGTGGCAAGCGTGGCAAGGATGTTTCGCAAGAAAGCCTCCGCAGGCATTGAGAACGATCACCCCGGCCGCTATCTGCGCTCTGCTTGGGCCGCAATTGAGGCGGTGATCGTGACCAAAAAAAACCGCGCCAGACTGGCGCGGTTTTTCTTCCCAACATTACAAAATCGTTAGGACAGATTGGTCTTGAAGAAGGCGAGCGTGCGGCTCCAGGCAAGGTCGGCGGCGGCCTTGTTGTAGCGCTCCGGGCTCGTATCGTTATTGAAAGCGTGGTTGGCGCCTTCGTAGACGTAGATCTGGAATTTCTTGTTGTTCGCTTTGAGCGCCGCCTCATAAGCTGGAATGCCGGCATCGATGCGCTTGTCGAGCCCACCGTATTGCAGAAGCAGCGGCGCCTTGATGTTCGGCACGCGGTCAGCCGCAATCTGCCGGCCGTAATAGGCCACCGCGGCATCGAGTTTGGGGCTGGCGGCGGCTAGTTGATTGATCATGCCGCCGCCCCAGCAGAAGCCGATAGCGCCGACCTTGCCGGTCGATTGCGGATGCGTCTCGAGAAAGCCGACGGTGGCGACAAGGTCCTTCTCGACCTGCGCGAGGTCGAGCTTGCCGATATCCTTCATCGCCTCTTCCTCGTTGGGCGGCGTGCCGCCCATCGACGACAGCAGATCGGGCGCCAGCGCCAGATAACCTTCGACGGCAAGACGCCGGGCGATGTCCATGATGTGCGGATTGAGACCGCGGTTCTCGTGGATCACGATGACGGCCGGCCGTTTGGTCTCGCCTTTGAGATGGACGAGGTAGCCTTTGATCTTGCCGCTGGCGCCGTCATAAGTGATGCTTTCCGACGTGAGCCGCGCGTCGTCGGCCGCGATCGTCGCCGCCTTGGCATAATCGTTCTTCAGCATCGGCAGGATCGCTGCCGCTGCTGCGGTCGATCCCACGATGCTTGCACAGCGGTCGATGAAATCCCGGCGGTTGATGTGCCCGTGGGTGAAGCCGTCGTAGAGGTCAATGATGCGCTGGTCCATGTGAATGCCCTCCTGTGTCGCGTTTTCTCCGTCTTGCTTGCGTCGGAGGATAACATTGCCGGATGCCGCTGTATTCCTCATGTCAGACACATTCCGATGATTGGACAGGCGGGGACGGGGTCGATGGGGTTCGTTCGATCACGGATATTTTCCAAAACTCTGCAGTCTGAGGTTTCATGAAAGTCGTTCGAACTGCTTTCGTTGCGCTGATGTCTGGGCTCGTCTGCGCTGGCGGACTTGCGGCTCAGGAACGAGGGATGGAATTTCCCTACGATCAGGATTTTCTTCTCGACGCGGCGTCGAAACGGGGCTCGGATCGCGTGCCGACGCTGTCGGTGCAGGAGAACGGCAACGCGATGCTCAATCTCTGGTGCAGCGATGCGCGGAGCCAGTTCATCATTGCCGGCGAAACGGTGACGATCCTTATCAGCGCGAAGACCGAGCACGGTTGTACGCCAGAGGCGCGCAGCGCGGACGACAGCCTCGTCGATGCGCTGTCCGGCGTCACCACCTGGTCCGCCACCGACACCGCGCTCGATTTGCATGGCCCGGTGACGTTGCACTTTCTCGTCTCCAGCCACTGAGGCGGCAGCGCGACCTCTCGGCTTCCGAAGAAAAGCGCCCCGATCAATCCGGATTTCTCGACACCTTCATTTTTGCAAGGCCTGCCTTCTGATTTTGCAGAACCCGGCTCGTTGCATATAGGGGCATATGCCCCTATATGCAAGCTTGAGGCCAGATGGTCTCGCAGGAGGGCATTGAAATGAGCAGGTCGAACGGCGACATCCTCTCAGCCAGTTCGTGTATCGCCACCGCGATGCGCAAGGCGTCACGCCGCTTGTCGCAGCTTTACGATGATTTTCTTGCGCCTGCGGGCCTGAAAAGCACCCAGTTCGCGATCCTGACGGAGGTGGAGCGGCGCGCGAAGCGGCCGCCCACGGTTCGCGAACTCGCCGCGGTCCTGGTCATGGACCGCTCGGCGCTGGGACACACATTGCGCCCGCTGGAGCGGGACGGATTGCTGGCTTTCGGCGAAGACGAAACCGACCGCCGCCGCCGCCCGGTCATCCTGACAGCAGAAGGCGACGCCGCGCTCGCGAGAGCCAAGCCGCTCTGGAAGCAGGCGCAGGCGCGGTTCGCGAAAATCTACGGCGTTAAGGCGATGGCCGTGCTGCGTGGCACGCTGCACCAGATCGCCTACGACGAAAACCTCGCAACGGCCGGCGCCGCAGAAGGCGGCGAAAAACCGGACTCATCTTCATCGTCTCATCAATCTTCGGTACGGAGGAAGATATGACTTATGTCGCGTGGGCGCTTCTCGGAATGGCCGCTTATTCCACTGCCACCCTGTTCTTCAAGCTTGCGACCCGTGCCGGCACGTTTCCCGCGCTCGGCGTGCTGGGTATGGCCGCGATGGTCGTCGGCACGACGACGGTCGCCAATGCCTTCTTCAACGGCGGGTTTGCGGAAAAGTCCCTTGCCGATTTTACCAAGCCGTCCGCGCTGTTTTCCTACGCGGCAGGTCTCGCCCTTGCGGTGGCGGTCGGTTCACTCGTCAAGGGTCTGTCGCTGGGGCCGGCAAGCGTCGTCGTCCCGATCTACGGCATGTTCATCCTCGGCGGTACGATCCTCGGCATCGCGTTTCTCGGAGAGTCCTTTTCGTTGCGGCAGAGCACGGGCATGCTGCTCGCGGTGGCGGGTGTTTATCTCGTCGCCCGTTGAGCCGATAAGCGTCGCGCGCGGCGGTCAATTATTCGCCGGGCGCCGCCATCTGCGCACGGATGCGATCACGGTAGCTGCGGAATCGCGTGGCCGTCTGCGGTTTCACGAACACGGCGATGACCTCGTGATGCCGGCTCTGGATTTCGTTTTCGATCTCCGAAATCTTCTTCTCGATGTCCGTTGTTGCGAGTGAGTCTGCGAACTCGACGCTCAGCGCCACGAGCACCTGATCGGGTCCGAGATGCACCGTGAAGACGAGGTCGGCGCGTTCCACGCCGGGTTCGCTCTTGGCGATCGCGAGGATCGACCGGCGCACGCGCGGTCTCGCCGGCTCGCCGAGCAGAAGACCCTTGCTTTCCCGGGCGGAGATCAGCGCAACGATCGTGAGCACGACGGCGATGCCGACCGATCCCCATCCGTCCAGTTGCGGCAGATGGAATCGCTCGGCCGCAAAGGTCGCGGCGGCGGCGATGACGATGCCGAGCAGGGCGGCTGAATCCTCGAGGATGACCAGAAAGTTCGGCGGGTCCTTGCTGGCGCGGATGGCCTGCAGATAGCCGAGATCGCCCTTGGTCTTGCTGAACTCGCGCACCGCGATGGCCCACGTAGTCGCCTCGAAGACGAAGGACGCGCCGAGCACGATATAATTGATGCGCGCGTCGGTGATGGCGGTCGGTTGGTAGATATGCCGCGCCCCTTCGAGCAGGGTCACGCCAGCGCCGAACGTGAACATCAGCACCGCGACGACGAAGCTCCAGAGATAAAGCTCGCGCCCATGACCGAGAGGATGGTCGTTATCGGGCGGCAGGCTGGCGCGATACAGGCCGTAGAGCAGCAGCCCCTGATTGCTGGTGTCGACCAGCGAATGCACGCCTTCGCTGAGCATGACGGAGCTGCCTGTCCACCAGGCGGCGCCGAACTTCGTCAGGGCGATCAGGAGATTACCCGCCAGGGCCGCATAAACGACCTTGTGGGAAGAGCCGGAGGACTTAGCCATGGGCCGATAACGCCGGCTTTGAGACTTGGTTTCGCCCAGCCGCCGGCTCGTACATCCTCTTTTCCAGATGCGACACTTTGATTATCAATGCATGCGGGCCAGCGGTGGCCGACACGGGAGGCAAACGATGAATTCGATTTCGGCGGGCTGCCTTGCAGTGGCAGCGATCCTTGGTACGGCGATCGGCTGCGCGAATGCCGAAGATGCGGTTCTGGCGCGCGGCAAATATCTTGCCACGGTGATCCCATGCGGCGATTGCCACACGCCCGGTCATTTCCTCGGCAAGCCTGATTTCGCGCGATCGCTCAGCGGTTCGGAAGTCGGTTTTGAAATTCCGGGTCTCGGCGTTTTCTATGGTCCGAACCTCACCCCGGACGAGGAGACCGGCCTTGGTGCGTGGACGGAAGCGCAAATCGCGGCGGCGATCCGCACGGGCCAACGGCCCGACGGACGAAAACTTGCGCCGGCGATGCCGTGGCAATCCTTCGCTGCTCTCACGGACGACGATGCGCACGCGATCGCCGTTTATCTCAAGAGCCTGCCGCCGGTGAAGAACAAGGTGCCGGGGCCTTTTGGACCAAACCAGAAACCAACGTCCTTCATCATGCGCGTTATTCCGCCGCAGGGCGGCGCAAAATAGTTGGGCCGCGGGCTCCAAACAAAAAGGGCACGGCTGATGCCGTGCCCTTCGATGTTCTTGCGTGGGATATGTGGATCAGAAACCCATTCCGCCCATGCCACCCATTCCGCCCATGCCACCGCCCGGCGGCATCATCGGGGCGGCTGCTTCCTTCGGCACTTCCGCGACCATCGCCTCGGTGGTGATGAGAAGGCTGGCGATCGACGCCGCGTCCTGCAGGGCCGTACGCACGACCTTGGCCGGATCGATGATGCCCTTCTCGACCATGTCGACATACTCTTCGGTCTGCGCGTCGAAGCCAAAAGTCTCCGACTTGTTCTCGAGGAGCTTGCCGACGACGATCGAACCTTCGACGCCCGCGTTCTCGACGATCTGACGGATCGGGGCTTCCAGCGCCTTGAGCACGATGTTCATGCCGGCCTGGACGTCGGAGTTGTCGTTGGAGAGCTTGCCGACGGCCTTCTTCGCGCGCAGCAGCGCAACGCCGCCGCCCGGAACGATGCCTTCCTCGACAGCCGCACGGGTCGCGTTGAGGGCATCCTCGACGCGGTCCTTCTTCTCCTTCACTTCGACTTCCGTCGCGCCGCCGACGCGGATCACCGCGACGCCGCCGGCGAGCTTCGCCAGCCGCTCCTGCAGCTTTTCACGGTCGTAGTCGGAGGTCGTCTCCTCGATCTGCTGCTTGATCTGGGAAACGCGCGCCTCGATTTCCTTACGCTTGCCGGTGCCGTCGACGATGGTGGTCTTTTCCTTTTCCATCACGACCTTCTTGGCGCGGCCGAGCATGGCCAGTGTCACGCTTTCGAGCTTGATGCCGAGGTCCTCGGAGATCACCTGACCACCGGTGAGGATGGCGATGTCTTCGAGCATGGCCTTGCGGCGATCGCCGAAGCCCGGGGCTTTCACGGCCGCGACCTTGAGGCCACCGCGCAGTTTGTTGACGACGAGGGTGGCGAGCGCCTCGCCCTCGATGTCTTCCGCGACGATGACGAGCGGCTTGCCGCTCTGCACGACGGCTTCGAGCACCGGCAGCATCGCCTGCAGCGAGGACAGCTTCTTCTCGTGCAGGAGGATGTAGGCGTCCTCGAGATCGGCGAGCATCTTCTCGGCATTGGTGACGAAGTAGGGCGAGAGATAGCCGCGGTCGAACTGCATGCCCTCGACGACTTCGAGTTCGGTCTCGAGCGCCTTGGCCTCTTCGACCGTGATCACGCCTTCATTGCCGACCTTCTGCATCGCGTTGGCGATCATCTGGCCGACCGACTTGTCGCCGTTGGCCGAAATGGTGCCGACCTGTGCGACTTCCGATGAAGCGCCGACCTTCTTGGCGCGCTTCTGGATGTCCTTGATGACGGCGGCGACCGCGAGGTCGATGCCGCGCTTGAGGTCCATCGGGTTCATGCCGGCCGCGACCGACTTTGCGCCTTCGCGCACGATCGCCTGGGCGAGAACGGTCGCCGTCGTCGTGCCGTCGCCGGCGAGGTCGTTGGTCTTGGAGGCGACTTCGCGCACCATCTGCGCGCCCATGTTCTCGAACTTGTCCTCAAGCTCGATTTCCTTGGCAACGGTGACGCCGTCCTTGGTAATGCGCGGGGCGCCGAAGCTCTTGTCGATGACGACGTTGCGGCCCTTGGGACCGAGCGTCACCTTCACGGCGTTGGCGAGCGTGTCGACGCCGCGCAGCATGCGGTCGCGGGCATCGGCTCCGAATTTCACTTCTTTGGCTGACATTGAAATTGATCCTGTTTTAGTGGGGCTGTCATTCCCACCGCGTCGTCATTGCCGGGCTTGACCCGGCAATCCATCATTTTGGTGGAATATGGATGCCCGGATCAGGTCCGGGCATGACGCCAGAGCGGAGGGACGGGCGGTATGCCCTTTGTCGAAGGTCAGGCGACGACACCCATGATGTCGGACTCCTTCATGATGAGGAGTTCTTCGCCGTCGATCTTCACTTCGGTGCCGGACCACTTGCCGAACAGCACACGCTCGCCGACCTTGACGTCGATCGGGATCAGCTTGCCGGCGTCGTCGCGTCCGCCGGCGCCGACGGCGACGATCTCGCCTTCCTGCGGCTTCTCTTTGGCGGAGTCGGGGATGATGATGCCACCCTTGGTCTTCTCCTCGGCAGTGATGCGGCGCACCACAACGCGATCATGCAACGGGCGGAATTTCGTCTTGGCCATGGTTTCCTCGTCGGCGCTTCAGCGCGGTCTGGAACAAAAACATTTTAGGTCTGAGGCGCTTAGCAGTCTCCATAGGAGAGTGCTAGCGGCGGGATCGAAATAGGACCTGAGGCGGCACCTGTCAAGCGGAAGCGGCCCGGCGCAAGGGCGGAGTTGGCGGCAAAATCGATGCTTCGAGGGCCGCGCCGGCCTGCTTCAGGTCGCGAAAATCTGTTGCAGGCTCTCGAACAAAAGCCGCAGCCCGACGACGCCGACCAGCAGGTAGCACCAGAAATAGAGTCGCCGCTCATCCAGCCGATCGTGCATCTTCTTGCCGACATAGACGCCGAGCGGGATCGCCGGAATGAGGACCAGCGCCTTGATCATCGCGTCGCGGTCGGCGCCGGCGAGCGCGAAATACATAACGAGCTTGAGCGTGTTGCTGAGCACGAACAGGCCGATCAGCGTGCCGGCGTAGATCGTCTTCGGCAGTTGGCGATGCACCAGGTAATAGAAGATCGGCGGCCCGCCGGCATGGGCGATGAACGTGGTGCAGCCGCTGATGAACCCGCAGGCAAGGGCGAGGCCCGGCCACATCTTGATTTCGTTGGTCTTCTCCGGTCGCCGGCTCAGGAAAAAGCGGGCCGTGAACCACAGCGTAATCATTGCCATGCAGAGCGTGACGTAGCGCGGGTCGAGAAACACGAAGAGCCCGGCGCCCATGCAAAGTCCGACGATGGTGCCGGGGAAGAGCCATTTCAGGTCCGGCCACGACCATGTCCGCGGCGGAAACGCCATCATTCCGAACGGATCGGTCGCGGAAACAATCGGCGCCATCATCACCGTGGCCGTGATAGGGTCGACGACCAGAGCGAGGGCCGGGGCGCCGAGCACTGCCAGGCCGCCGCCGAAAGCGCCTTTCCCGAGGCCGATCAGAAACACGACTGAAAGGCCGACGAGATAGAACAGCGGATCGGCGGGCATCGGCGAGGTCAACTTTTAAGGGAATTGCGGCGAATCATCTCATCTTCTAGCAAATGCCACATTGGCCTGCTTCACGCTGCCTGTGGGTTCGCGCTCGCTCTTGTGCCATATCGGCCCTGTCCGGAGGAAATATCATGCAGAAGTCTTGTCGTCTTGCTCCGGCGGGACGGTCTGTCCCGAAGGGGACGTACGGTCGTGGTCGAATGGGACTCGGGTCCGGATCTGTATTGGGTCTCGTAGCCGTCGTATTGGCCGGTTGCGCCTCGACAACGCCGGCGCCGGAAATCGCGACGCCTGCGGCGCCCGCCCAGGTCTATCCGTCGCGCTATCATGCCGAGGAATTCGTCGGACGCTGGGGATATGCCTCGTATCAAAGGCCGGACGACCGGGTGCGCACCGAGAACGCCGCGCGCGGCCAATGCAGCAAGCCTTATATCATTCGCGCCGGAACACACGGCGGCGTCATCATGCATCTCGCCGACCAGACCCAGCCGCAGGAACTGCTGCTGAAAGCTGACGCCGGCGGCAAGAACTTTATCGGGCCGGAAGGCCCTCCGGGCGGCATGCAGGATCGCGAAATCCAAACCTTTGATGGCCGTTTGCTGGAGATGAAGTGGATCGACCCGGAAGTGGAGTCGCGCTACGGCATCGGCGTCTACGCGCGTTGCGGCGCGGAAGGCGCGGTCGCCAGCCGCACGTCGTCACGGAGCAAAAAGAAATGAGCGTCACCATCTGGCACAATCCGAAGTGCTCGACGTCGCGCAAGGTGCTCGAGACGATCCGGGCGCGCGGCATCGAACCCAATATCGTGGCCTATGTCGACAATCGCCGGCGCCGTCCGAGATCAAGGCCGTGCTCAAGGCCACGGGCATGACGCCGCGCATGCTGCTGCGTCGCAACGGCACGCCCTATGACGAACTCGGCCTCGACGATCCGTCGCTCTCGGACGAGGCGCTGATCGAGGCCATGTCGAAGCATTCGATCCTGATCGAACGGCCGGTGGTGACGACCGAAAAGGGCACGCGGCTCTGCCGCCCGGCCGAACGGCTCGACGAAATCCTGTAACTGAACCGCGCGACCTGCGCGCGGTGATCCGATGCGCTAAGCTCGCCGCGAGTCTTTATCGCGGCGGGGTCATGGCGCGCGTCATGCAATTCCTCTTCGGGCGCGGACGTGCCGTGCCTGTGCTCGGCGCGACGGAAATCATCGCCTGGGGCACGCTGATTTATCCGCCGGTGCTGATCGTGCCGATCATCGCGGCTGAGCGCGGCTGGTCGCTCGCCTTTGGGATGAGCGGCTTTTCGCTGGCGCTGTTCACCGGCGGACTGGTGTCGCCCTTCGTCGGTCGCATGATCGACGAGCGCGGCGGCCACGTGGTGATGACGGCGGGGCTGCTTCTGGCCGCAGCCGTATTCATGGCGCTGATCGTTGCGGTCCATCCGATAGCCTATCTCGCGGCCTGGGCGATGCTCGGCGTCGCCATGGCGGCCTCGCTCTATGATGCGGCCTTTGCCAGCCTGACGCGAGTTTTCGGCGCCATGGCGCGCCGGCCATTGACGGCCATCACGCTCGCCGGCGGCTTTGCCTCGACAGTAAGCTGGCCGCTGACGCGCCTGCTTGTCGATCTTGGTGGTTGGCGCATGGCGCTGGCCGGCTTCGCCTGTCTCACGGCTGCCGTTGCCGCGCCGCTCGTTTTCCTTGCGCTGCCGCGCACCCGCGCCTCCGACGATCCTGTCGAACGCGAAATAGGCGGTGCCATTAAAAGCGTCTTGCCGCCGCGCGGACGGCCTTTCGTGTTCGTCGCCGCCGCCTTTGCGAGCTATGCCTTTGTCCCTTCGGCGCTGGCCGCGCATATGCTGGCGATTTTCCAGCGTCACGACATCGCACCGGCAACGGCGGTCGTCATCGGCATGATCTTTGGCCCCGCCCAGGTCATGGCGCGGGTTTGCGAACTGACGATCGGACGCCGCCTTGCGCCGATCGCCATCGCGCTCGGCGCTCTCGGCCTGCTACTCGCGGCGCTGGCGATGCTCGGCCTGTTCGGCGTGACTGTTCCCACAGCGGCGCTGTTCGCGCTCGCATTCGGCACCGGCAACGGGCTGATGACGCTTGCGCGCGGCAATGTGCCGCTGTCTTTGTTCGGTCCCGGCGGTTACGGCCGGATGATCGGGCGCATCGCGGGGCCATCTCTGGTCATCCAGTCGGCGGCGCCATTCACGCTGGCCTTCGTGATCGATCGATCGTCCGATGCCGTGGCACTTGCACTGATCGGCCTGTTCGCGCTGTTCGCACTCGTCAGTCTGCTCAGCGTCAACCGGACGCGCCGTTGAACAGGCGATCGATGTCGCTTTGCGAGACGTGGCCGGCTTCGCCGTCGAGTTTTGGACCGTTCAAAAGATCACTCGCGGAATCGGAAGCCGTCTCCACGCGTGGCATTGCTGCGCCGGCCTCGACGTCGTCCAAAATTTCGCCCATGCGCGAAACACGGTCCTCGACGAATTTGAACGTCGCGATGGCCCGGGCGAGATACTGGCCGGTGACGTCTTGAAAATTGCAACTCTCGAAGATGTGGGTGACCTGATCGAGGATGTCGCGCGCCATGTCGCGTTCCTGCGGTAGCCGCAGCGACGCGGACAGCGAGCGCGCGAGATCTTCGATGACTTCCGCCGATTGCAGGATGTTTTGCGTCGCATTTTTCGTGGTGTCGATGACGGCATCGATTTCCCGGCCGGCGCGTCCCTGTCCTCGTTTTCCAAATTGGATCTGCAGGGCAGCGATTTCCTGCCGGGTCATGCTGATGGCTTGATGCATCAGTGCAAGGTCATGCTGCGGCAGCGGCGCAGGCTTGTCGTCTGGGGCCGACAATGCGTCGGTGCCGGCACCCTCCAGGATCGACTCCTGCGGGCGCGCGTCATCGATGGCAAAATATTCTGCGATACGAAAGACGGCGCGCGGCGTCGGCATCAAGCCTCTCAATGGCAAAGTCTGGAGCAGCGGACGCCCGAAAGCCTCTTCACACGTCTCGGCACCATGCTCGCGTCTGAGCATCTGACTCTATCGTGTCGCGCTTAATATGCGGTTCATGCGCGGAATAATTGGACGCGGCCGGATTAATAGCCGTGCGTTCACCTGTGATTCACCATACGGCGACGGCCTTCATCAAAAATAAACGATGACTTGATGAACGGCGCGTCAAAGAAGACGGTGAACGAGGCTTTTTACGATTCAGTCCCTTTTGAGGGATTAGCGTTGCATAGCGCGCGGGTCCACCGGCCCACGTTTTGTCGACGATCAGTAAAGAGTCCATCCATGTCACGCACCGTCTTTGTTGCGCTCGCCTTGAGCGCCGCGGGTCTGTCGCCCGCATACGCCCAGCCGTATGGCGGATTCTCCTATGGAGACCCAAACGTCGCCGCGCAGCATGCGCGGCCCGTATCGGCGCAGCCGCGCGGCCGCAGCCAAAGCAATCTCGGCGGCGGCTTCATCGAGTTCTTGTTCACCGGCGGCGGCGAGCAGCAAGCGGCGGCGCCCGCACCGATGCGCCCGCTGCCGTTGCCGGAAGACAATATGACGCCGCGGCAGGCCGGCCCGGCCTACATTCCCGCACAACCGTCACTGATGCAGCAGGCCTCCGCGCCGGAAAACCAGCCGGATGTCGTTTACGGACGACCGGCCTACGCGCCGGTCGATCACAAATTCGATCGTCAGATAGTGGAGTATCACGGTTCGGAAGAGCCCGGCACAATCGTCATCAACACGAACGAGAGATTGCTTTATCTCGTCGAAGCCAACGGCAAGGCGTTGCGTTATGGCGTGGGTGTCGGCAAGCCGGGCTTTAGCTGGGCGGGAACGCACACGATCACGGCCAAGCGCGAATGGCCCGACTGGCGGCCGCCGGCGGAAATGATCAAGCGGCGGCCTGATCTGCCGCGCTTCATGCCCGGCGGAATCGATAATCCGCTCGGCGCGCGCGCTCTCTATCTCGGCAGCACGCTCTATCGCATCCATGGATCGAATGAGCCGTGGACGATCGGCAAGCGGGTCTCCTCAGGCTGCATCCGCATGCGCAATCAGGACGTCGAAGATCTTTACACCCGCGTCGGTGTCGGCACGAAAGTCATCGTGATCTGATCGCGGCATCTGCAAAAAACGAAAAGGGGCCGCATTTGTTGCGGCCCCTTTTTATTTCGTCGTCCATTCCGTCCGGCGTCGCGTCAGGCGCGGTTTGGCTCAGGCGTAATCGCTGTCATCGCCACCGTTGTCGAAGTCGTCATCGCCGTCGTCGGTTTCGTAAACGTCTTCCTCGGTGTTGCTGTCAGCAGTGTCGAACAGACCGACGCCGCGGTCATTGCCGTCGTCGCTGCTGTTTTGACCACTATCTTGCCCGCTGCCGATGTTGTTGATGCCGGCCTGCTGCGCGAGATCGCTGTTTGAGGCGTCGCTCCACGGCGAACGATCCTGCCCCGATTGTCCGGCAAGATCCTGTCCGAAGGCTTGCGGATTATGCGCGCCGCCGAACATCGAGCGGAAGCTGTTCATCAACAGCGAGCCGCCGACCATGCCGGCTGCCGCTGCCGCCGCCGTTCCAAGAAACGATCCGCCCTGACCGACCTGCGGTGCAGCCGCATAGCCACCGGGTGCAGCCTGCGCATATCCGGGTTGGCTATAGCCGGGCTGGGCATTGCCCGGTTGCGTATAGCCGGGTGCATTGCCCCAGACGCTGCGGTTCGCGCCACCCGCCGCCGGCACGGCACCGCGTTGCGGGGTGCTGCGCCCCAGCACCGCGTCGCGCATGGTGTCGAGGAAGCCGCCTTGCTGATCTTGAGCGTGTTGCGACGTTTCGTCGCGTTCGGCTTCAAGCGCGGCGATTTTCTGGTCAGCCTGTTTGAGTGCTTCGTCCTGGACAAGCACGGTCTGCACCAGTGCGTAAACGGCGTGCGGTGCGCGCGCGAGGCCAGCCGCCATCGTCTGCTCCGCGTCCTTGTCGCGCGGGTTGTTTTCGAGGGCCGACAATTTGTCGAACAGCTTCTCGACGAGTTCGCGTTCCTGCGGTGTCATGGTCATCTCCTCCGGAGAGAAAGCCCGGCATCACAAATCCTCGCCGCACCATTGCCGCATGGCTTTGGTCGGCAGGCGCTGGTTATGTGGTGGTGCGCCGCTGACGCGGGAGTGGCTGGCAATAATTAATTTTAGGAAAGCCGTGCGAGTGTCAGACCTTGCGCCGCAAGATCACCGAGGAACCCATCCGACTTGAAATAGTCGTATTCGCGCTTGCGCTGATCGGTGATGGGATCGAGCGCGATCAAGTGATCGTCGACGAAGCCGGGATGACACATGACGACGCTGCCAGCGGGAAGTCCGTCGAGGAATGTGGGGAAAATAGCCGCAAGTTCCGGTTGCGCGCGGAAATTATACGCACCGGCGAAAGCCGGATTGACACTCACGCCCTGGCGGCGCGCCTTGTGGCGAAAACCGCGGCTGAGAATATCGAGATAAAGGGCCTTGGGGTCGCGTACGCGGTGGCGCAGCGGCGTCGGCCGGCCGCATTGGCGCACCCAGGCATGCGGCGCGCGGCGTGCGACGGCGGACAGGAAGACGTCGCGCACCTGCGGAAAGAGATGGATATGCTGATGGCCATCGCAGAAATCGGGCGCGCGACCGAATGCGCCGATGAAAGCATCGAGTTGCGCCGTGATTTCTTCTGACAGCACACGCAGGTTGTAGCCGCGCAGCGTCGCCGTTTTCGCTGCGCCTGAGAGAGGGAGGAAAGCCTCTGCGTTACGCGGTCGAAAACCGGTCGTGAGCGGCGTGAACGGCGCTGTCAGCGTGACGTGCAATCCGACCGCTACCTTGTCGGGACCATCGCGTAGCGCGATCAGTTGCGTGATGGCGTCGCGATCGCAAGCCGGCGCGCCAACCATGACGGAGGTCGCGTTGAGGCGTCCGTGCGCGATGAGATCGCGGATCGCCATGTTGACGCCGGGCGCCATGCCGTAATCGTCGGCGCAAAGCCAGATCGCGCGCGGCTGCAGGTCATCGTTATCGGCATGGATCATTCGGCTGCGTTCCGTGCCGGATCGGAAATTTCCGCAGGCGTTTCCTTCGCCGTGGTGATGGCGTGTTCGGCGACGAAATAGACGGGCCGCCCTTTGATCTCGGAAAGCACCTTGCCGATATATTCGCCGAGGACGCCGATCATGATGAGCTGTACGCCGCCGAGCACCATCATGCCGACGACAAGAGATGGGTAGCCCGGCACGTCGACACCGAAGAACAGAGCCTGAAACACCATCGTCGCGCCGAAGATCAGCGCGGTGATGGCGATGACGACGCCGAGCAGGCCGGCAAATCGCAAGGGCGCAACGGAAAACGACGTCAGCCCCTCGATCGACAGGCCGATGAGGGACGAGAAATTCCACGTCGACTGGCCGTGCACGCGCGCGGCCGGTTCGTAATCGACGCGTTTCTGGCGAAAGCCGATCCAGCTTGCCAGCCCCTTGAAGAAACGATTGCGCTCCGGCAGGCGCTTGAGTGCTGCCGCCGCGCGCGGGGAGAGCAGGCGGAAGTCGCCGGCATCTTCCGGGATTTTTTGCCGCGAACGCCAGTTGATCAGCGAATAGAAGCCTTTGACGAACAGCCGGCGCAGATAGGGCTCGTTCTCGCGATGCGCCTTGGCGGTGAAGACCACGTCATAGCCCTCGTCGAGCCAATGCGCGACAAGCGTATCGACGAGATGCGGCGGGTGCTGGCCGTCGCCGTCCATGAACAGCACGGCGCCGAGGCGCGCATGTTCGAGGCCGGCGACAAGCGCGGCTTCCTTGCCGAAATTGCGCGACAACCCGATCACCTGCACATCCGACACCGGCGAAACCAGCGCGCGCGCCACTGCGAGCGTATCGTCGCGGCTGCCGTCGTCGACATAGATGATCTCCGTGCGCAGTCGACGGTTTTGCCGCAGCGCGGTGCAGACGCCGACGAGACGCTCGTGAAGGGTGAGGAGATTGCCGGATTCGTTGAACACCGGCACAATGATCGACAGACCGTCGGCCGCCGACCCGGCCGGGGACGGCACAGGCCCGGAGACGCGCGGGCTCGGCTGCTCGATTGCTGTCGTCATGGCATCGGTTCTTTCCATCCCGGCATCGTCAATTGGTCTTGAACGTGTCCTTGCCCGGCAGCCTAGCTGGTGCCGGCGAGCTAGCCCAGCCGACAAAAGCTTGTGGCGTTGGGGCGTCGCGTCGCGGCGTCTGCCATGCTAAGCCGCCGTCCATCATGTCGAATCCCTTGCCGCCGCCGTTGCCGCCAAACCCGATCACGCCCGCGCCGCAGCGGAACCGAACCGCGTTCAAGGCGCTGAGTTTCGCGCTTGTCGGCGTCGTCAATACGGGCATTGATTTCGTCATTTTCCTGGCTGCCTACAAGGGCCTGGGGCTTGCGCTGGTGCCCGCCAACGTCACTTCGTGGCTGGTTGCGGTATCCGCCTCCTACGTGATGAATTCCGTCTTCACCTTCGCCGCGGAATCCGGCCGGCGGCTGCGCTGGCGCGACTACGGCAAATTCGTCGGGTCGGGCGTTGCCGGTCTCCTCGCCAATACGGCAACCCTCGTCATCGCGTCCTACTGGTTGCCGGTGATCGGCGCCAAGCTGCTCGCCATCCTGGCGAGTTTCATCGTCAATTTCAGTCTCTCGCATTTCCTCGTGTTCCGGCAGCCGCGATCCGATGCCGTACCCGATTGAAGCGTGCCGCGTTTATCGCGCAAGCCCGGTCTCGAGCCTGGCGTAAAGCGCATTCTCGCGCGAGAACACGTAGTCGAGCGCCAGCACGGAGACCGTGTCCGCACCTTTTTCGCGCAGTGCCGTTGCCAACCCATGCACGGTCGCGGCCGGGCAGTGCAGGGTGATGACGCCGGAGGGCGTCGCACCGCCGAACGGCGCAAAGGCGCCATAACGTGTTTTCAATTCGGACAGAAGCCCATCGGTCAAACCGCTGAAGCTGGTGCGGACTTCGCGGATCGCGCCGGCACGCTGCTGCGCGGCGAGGCGATCGAAGATCAGCCGCACGGTGGCGCGGGCGTCGTCGTTCCAGTCGGCATGGCGTGCGGCCACGAGATTGGCTTGCGAACGCAGGATCAATCCGTCATCGACGATCTTGAGCGCATTGGCCGCGAGCGTCGCCCCCGTCGTCGTGATGTCGACGATGAGTTCGGCGGTGCCGGCGGCCGGCGCCCCTTCGGTCGCACCTGAGCTTTCCACGATGCGATAATCTGCGATGCCGTGTTCGGCGAAGAAGCGCCGCGTGAGATTGTTGTATTTCGTCGCCACGCGCATCTTCTGATTGCGGCGATGGCGAAAGGCGGTCGCGACATCGTCGAGATCGGCCATGTCGCGAACGTCGATCCAGGCCTGCGGCACGGCGACGACCACATTGGCAAAACCGAAGCCGAGGCCGTCGATGAGGACAACGCGCTCGTCCGCATCGGGGATCATCTCGCGCACGAGATCTTCGCCGGTGATGCCGAGATGCACCGTGCCCTGCGCCAGTTGCGCCGTGATCTCGGAGGCCGACACATAGACGACCTCGACATTGTCGAGGCCGACGATGGCGCCGCGATAATCGCGCACGCCGCGCGGCTTGACGAGTTTCAGCCCGGCGCGGCCGAAAAAGGCCTCCGTGTTTTCCTGCAAACGTCCCTTGGCCGGAACGGCGATGAGGAGCGGCGCGCTCATGCCACACCTCCGCGCGCCGCGAGACGTTCGATCCAGACCGCGAAGCCGACGGCCGGGATCGGCGTCTTCGCGCCGAGCCGCGTCAGCAAACCGTCATAGCGTCCGCCGGCAACCAGCGGGCCGTTGTCCGGCGTCTCCGGGTCGTGCAGTTCGAACACGCAGCCGGTGTAATAATCGACGCCGCGGCCGTAATTGGTCGAGAAGCCGATGCGGCCGATGTCGATGTCGCGGGCGGCAAGCGAAGCGGTGCGGCTTTCGAGAAGCGCGATCGCGGCATTCAAATCGAGCCCGGCGTCGCGCGCCAGCGCGGCCAGATTTTTTGCGACTTGAGCCGGATTGCCGGACAGCCCGAGGAAACGTTCGATGGTTGCGCGCGTCTCCTTCGGCAGCGCGGCGCCCGCGCCGAGCGCGGACTGTTCTAAAAAGCGATCGGCAATCTCGCCGACCGAGCGGCCGCCGACCGCGGTGATGCCGGCGATCGACAGCAGGTCGGTGACAAGCGCCCGCGCCCCGCCGGGATCGGCTCCGGCGAGAGCGGCCAGCACGCCCTGATATTCCGGCCTTGTGTTCGACGAGGCGAGCGAGAGTTCCTCGATGTCGTGCGCGAGACTGCTCTTGCGATTGAAATCCTTGATGAGCCGGCGCTGCCAAGCCGGCGCGAGGCCGAGCGCGCGCACCAGTGCCGCGAACAGCCCGACATCGCCCATGCGGATGGTCGGCGTCTCGACGCCGAAGGCGGCCGTCGCTTCAAGCCCGAGCGCAATCATTTCGGCATCGGTCGCAGCGACATCGCTGCGGCCGAAGGATTCGATGCCGGCCTGCAAAAATTCGCTCGCGCCATTGTCGCGGTGGCGGAAGACCGGGCCGAGATAGCAGAAGCCGGCCGGTTGGCCCGCTGCGGGCGAGGCCAGGTAGTCGCACGACACGGGAATTGTCAGGTCCGGGCGCAGGCAGAGTTCGCGGCCCGATGGATCGGCGGTGACGAACATGCGCGTGCGCATGTCTTCGCCCGACAGATCGAGGAAAGGCTCGGCCGGCTGCAGGATCGCGGGCGCAACGCGGGCGTAGCCCGAACGCTCATAGGAGGCGACGAGCGCATCGGCGCGCACTGCGGCGTGGCTTTGCGCCGCGCCGCCGGCTTGCGCGGCTGGTGATGTCGTCGTCCTGGTCATGATCGCGGTCACCGTTTCGGTCTTGGTTTTTGGTCGGCTCGGAATGGTGTGAATAGACGGACTGCGCACGGATGGAAAATGAGGCCCGCCCTGTAGCATTTCCGCGCCGTACTCGCACGTCTGATCGCGGTTTGGGCTTAATGGCGCGCTAGGCCAGCGGTGCCACCAGCCGGTGCGCCCGCTGTGGACACCATAAGGCCTTGAGATAGTAGCGCTTTTTGCTGATTTCGGCGGAATTCGGATCATTCGTCATTGATATCTGGGGAGGGTTTGATGCGATATTTTCATCGTTGCGATACGAACACGGAGCGGCGCTTGGTGCGGTCGTCCGTCAAGGCATCGTTTGGCACGCTGTTCGTCCTTGGCGGTTTTGCCTGCTGCACGGCTTTGCAGGCGGCGACGATGGATCTACCGCCACGCAAAACAGGTCTGTGGGACATCTCCCTGCAAAACAGCACTCCCGGCGTTCCGCCGACGCTGATGCAGCAGTGCATCGATCCCACGAGCGACAAGGCGATGAATTCCTTCGGCACCAGCATGGCGAACGATGCCTGCCCCAAGCAGGACATGCGCAAGGAGGGCGACAGGATCATCGTCGATGCGGTGTGCAACCTTGGCCAGATGAAAGTCATCTCGCATTCCGAGGTCACCGGCAGTTTCGACAGCGCCTACACGGTCAAGACGCATTCGAAACATGAGGGAAAGTCGCCAATTCCCGGCATGCCGGCGGAAACGGACATGACGATCGAGGCGAAATGGATCGGTGCCTGCAAGCCGGATCAAAAACCCGGTGACATGATCATGTCGAACGGCATGAAGATGAACGTGCTCGAGATGCAGCAGAGGATGAAGTCGATGCCCAGGCCGCCAGCCAATCCGTCGCCGGCGAAATAGACAGTTCTTCGTCATGCCCGGCATGACGCACTTCATGATCCTTTCCCCGTACGCGGCGCAGCGCGAGCGAAGCGATGTGGTGCGCCGCAGATACGGGGTCCAGATTGAGCGATGCCGCGTGGAGAATGCTGGATCCCGGGTCTGCAGCGCACCACTTCGTGCTGCGCCGCGCCCGGGACAAAACCGGTGTAAGACGCGCGCTACTTCTTCGCGCGATCAGCGAAAGTGATGCCGCCCTTCATCTTGTCGGCGGCCGGCGCTTCAACGATCTGCACCGTGACGGAATTGATATCGGCGCCGACGGTCGAGACGACGGCGTCGCTGATCGCCTTCATCAGATTCTTCTTCTGGTCTGCGCTGCGGCCTTCGACCATGAAAACGTGTACTTCCGGCATCAGTCTCTCCCTTGTTGTTTTGAACTTGCGGCGGGCGTGGCGTGCCGCGTCAGTAACTCGTGAACCTCTTTGACAAGGTCAGCTTGTGGAACGGTGAACTGCGCCTTGGCCTGTTTTTGCAGATAGTCGTCGCGTTCCGTGCTCATCTCAGCAATTTCGGCACCGAGCACGAGATCTTTGATGGTGACATGCGGTTCACCAGAAGGATGGTTCTTCTCGTCGCCGCCCTGGATGACGACGCAGGGGCTGTTGCGGCGGTCGGCGTATTTCATCTGCGCGCCGAAATTTTTTGGATTGCCGAGATAAAGTTCGGCGCGGATGTTTGCATCGCGCAGGTCTTTCACCATGCGCTGATAGTCCGCGAGACGGTCGCGGTCGAACACGGTGACGACGACGGGGCCGCGCAGTGCATCCGACTTTTTGTCTTTCTCGATGATGTCCAGCGCGGCGCGCAGCCGCGACACGCCGATGGAGAAGCCGGTCGCCGGCACCGGCTCGCCGCGAAAGCGCGAGACGAGGCCGTCATAGCGTCCGCCACCACCGACCGAACCGAAACGCACCGGGCGGCCTTTTTCGTCCTTGGTGTCGAGCAACAATTCAACTTCGAAGACGGGGCCGGTGTAATATTCGAGGCCGCGGACGACGGAGGGGTCAATGCGCACTCGGCTTTCGTAGCCGGATGCTTGGATTAAATTCGCGATTTCACTTAGCTCGTTCAATCCGTCATTTGTTGTTGTGTTTCCACCAAATACAGAGCGCAGCGCGTCAACAATGTTTGAGTTGGGTGAGATGGTGTCTTTCTCAATTCGCGTCTCTACTGAACCCTGTCCGGTTGGAGTGTGGACGTAAGCTAGAGCCTGCCAGTTTACGAATTGCATAAGGGGTTCGATTTGAGCGACATCGAGTTCCGCGCCCTTCGTATAGTCGCCACTCTCGTCTTTACGGCCCGTGCCCAGCAACTGCTTCACGCCTTCAGAGCCTAACCGATCAAGTTTGTCGATTGCTCTAAGAACAGTCAGCTTTCTTCCCGCATTCTCATCGCCGTCGAGGCCGATAGCTTCGAGCACGCCGTCCAGAACTTTGCGGTTGTTCACTTTCACCACGTACTGCCCGCGCTCAAAGCCGAGCGCTTCCATCGCGTCGGCGGCCATCATGCAGATTTCCGCATCGGCAGCCGGTGACGCCGAACCGACCGTGTCGGCGTCGAACTGCATGAACTGGCGGAAACGGCCGGGGCCGGGCTTTTCATTGCGAAAGACGTAACCCGCGCGATAGCTGCGATACGGTTTCGGCAGCGTCTCGAAATTTTCCGCGACATAGCGCGCGAGCGGCGCCGTGAGGTCGTAACGCAACGACAGCCACTGCTCGTCGTCGTCCTGAAAGGAGAACACGCCTTCGTTCGGCCGATCCTGATCGGGCAAAAATTTTCCGAGCGCGTCGGTGTATTCGATCGCCGGCGTTTCCACAGGATCGAAGCCGTAAAGCTCGTAAACGCGCTGGATCGTTTCGATCATGCGGCGTGTGGCGGCGATGTCCGCAGGGCCGCGGTCGGCGAGGCCGCGCGGCAAGCGGGCTTTGAGTTTGCTGGGTTTTTTTGACTTTTCGGCCATTCTCGTTTCGCGATCTCTTCGCACTGCGACGGGGTCATATTCGCGATGCAAAAAGGTCGTAGCAGCCGACTTGATGGGCGGCAAGCGAGGCTTGCGGGCAACACAAGAGGCGAAATGCAAGCACGGGAAGCCACTTAAAGGGGATAGATGCAAAAAAACACGTTGCGCGAATCACTCAGTTGAATCACCTTCTTGCGAATCAGAAAATTATTTAGGAGTGCGCTCCATGAATGTGATTGTATTCGCGTCGCGTAAGGGTGGAACGGGCAAGAGTACTCTCGCCGCACATCTCGCTGCGCATATCCATAAGCCATCAAAGCCTTGCCTTCTCATCGACTCCGATCCGCAAGGGTCGCTGACCTTGTGGCACCGCTTGCGTGAGACCGGTGAGCCGCCGATCAAAAACGGTTTGCGCGGCATCAACGAACTCATCAAAGGCGCCAAGAAGGAAGGCTACGAGTGGGTCTTCATCGACACGGCGCCGCAGATGTCGGCCATCGTGACCGATGCGATCAAGGCGGCGACGCTGGTGGTCATTCCGGCGCGGCCGAGCGTGTTCGACCTGCACGCCATTAAGGAAACCATCGAGACCGCGCGCCGTGTTCATCGGCCGTTCGCCGTGGTGCTCAACGCCACGCCGCCGAAGCGACAGGATCAGGAAGCGCCTTCCGTGATTCAAGCGCGCGAAAGCCTGGCTTCGATCGATGCGCCGGTGTGGTCCGGCCAGATCACCCACCGCGCAGCGTTCTCGCTCGCTCTGGGTGAAGGCGAGGGCGTTCGTGAATTCGACGCGGACTCCTATGCCGCCGGCGAAATCGCGCGGCTGTGGACGGCCATCGAGAAGTCGGTCAAGGCCGTCAACGGGGCCAGCGGCAGTTCCATGCAGCAGAAAGCGGCCTGACGGCCGTTTTCGCTCGGCCGGTCGCTGCCTGTCACGGCCTTTAATCTGTGGCCGATTTTCGTGCTTTGACCACCTTGAATGAATAGCCGGGCTTGACCCGGCTTTTCATTGTCCGCACATCCTCTTGTATTGCGGTGCAACGAGAGCATTTTCCCGCTAAGGGAATCCGGTTCGCTGGAAGTGCTCTCACGATCCGTTGTGCGAACAGGAGGTGTTGTCATGTCTGCCCCAAAAGTGGCCGTTCCCAACGATCTCGAAGCGCTGTGGATGCCGTTCACGGCCAACCGGGCGTTCAAGAAGCAGCCGCGGCTGCTCGTGCGCGCCAAGGACATGCATTTCTACACCCCGGGCGGCGAGGTGCTGCTCGACGGCACGGCGGGCCTCTGGTGCGTCAATGCCGGGCATTCGCGCGATTCCATCGTGGCGGCGATCAGCGCGCAGGCGGCCGAACTCGATTTCGCGCCGCCGTTCCAGTTCGCACATCCAAAGGCGTTTGAACTCTCCTCACGGCTCGCCGCCTTGGCGCCGGGCGATCTCGACCATGTGCTGTTCTGCAATTCCGGCTCGGAGGCCGTCGACACCGCGCTCAAGGTCGCGATCGCCTATCACCAGATCAACGGGCAGGGGCAGCGCACACGGTTGATCGGGCGCGAGCGCGGCTATCACGGCGTTGGCTTCGGCGGCATTTCCGTCGGCGGCATTCCCGGCAACCGCAAATTCTTCGGCTCGCTGCTGCCCGGCGTCGATCACCTGCCGCACACCTATGATCGCGAGAAGCAGGCGTTCTCCATCGGCGAGCCGGAATGGGGCGCGCATCTTGCGGACGATCTCGAACGCATCGTCACGCTGCACGATGCCTCGACCATCGCCGCGGTCATCGTCGAACCGATGGCCGGATCGACCGGCGTACTCGCCGCCCCGAAGGGATATCTCAAGCGGCTGCGCGCGATCTGCGACAAGCACAAGCTGCTGCTGATCTTCGATGAGGTCATCACTGGCTTCGGCCGCCTCGGTTATGCGTTTGCCGCCGAACGCTATGGCGTGGTACCCGACATGATCACCTTCGCCAAGGGTGTCACATCCGCGACGGTGCCGATGGGCGGTGTGCTGGTGCGCAAGGGCATTTACGATGCCTTCATGCAGGGGCCGGAATACGCCGTCGATCTCTTCCACGGCTACACCTACTCGTCGCATCCGCTTGCCTGTGCCGCCGCGCTTGCGACGCTCGATCTCTATCGCGAGGAAAAGCTGTTCGAGCGTGCGCGCAAGCTCGAACCGATTTTTGCCAAGGCGGCGATGAGGCTCAAGGACATTCCGGGCGTGCTCGATATCCGTCCCATCGGTCTGGCAGTCGGCATCGATCTCGCGCCGAAGCCGGATGCGCCCGGACGGCGCGCCTATGACGCGATGGTGCAAGCCTATTTCGAGGAGGATGTCGTCATCCGCGTCACTGGCGACACGATCGCACTGTCGCCGCCGCTGATCATCAGCGAGGCGCAGATCGACGAATTGTTCGATCGCGTCGGCAAGACGATCCGCGCGGTGATGTGAAGGCGCAACGGTAATCTTACGGCTGCGGCCGCAGGATCGCCCAGCCGATATTTTGCGTCAACGGACCGCGCAGGAACGGAACGTGCAGTGGCGGTTGTACCTCTGCGGCCCTGCCGAAGACGAGAAAGACGTCCGGCATGTGAGTGAGGTCGGGGCCGTACCAGACGACAACGGCACCCTTCTTCTTGAAGTCGTTTATGTCGATCCACGGCGCGCGGGCGGGATCTCCATCGATGAGCACGCGCGGATGGTCCGGTGCATAGTGGCCGACATTGCCGCCCGTCCACATGTCGCCGAGAACATAGGCCAGCGGTGTTCCCGTGGCCGCGCGCCAGCGCTGCTGTAGCTCGAGCGCAATTTGTTTCCCCGGCTCCAGCACCGCGCGGTAGCGCAGATCGATCGACGGCAGCACGGCGTAGTTCACGACGAAGGCAATGGCGAAGCCGCTGAAAACGAACGCCCACATGGCACCGATGCGGGCGAGCCGTTGCGCATCGAAAAAACGCGCGACCATCACCAGCCAGACGCTGAAGAACAGCCACAGCGGGTAGCCCCACATCGGCACGGTGTTGCGCCCCGAGACCGCCGACATCAGCGCCAGCGTAATCACCGGTCCGAAAGCCAGCCAGGTGACGAGACGCCGGTCGAACGGATCGGCCGAGGCGATTGCAGGCCGCGTCGCCAGCGGCTCGGACTTAGGCCACAGCAGCTTGTCAGGCGTGAACAATGGCAGCGCAATCAGGAACAGCGGCAGCAGGAAGCCGAGTTGGTCGATCGCCATGAGCAGGGGATAGAGGACGTGGTCGAAAATTCCATGCGACGCGACCGCGCGATATTCGATGTAATGCAGCGGCGGGAAATCGTGCTGCACCAGCCAGATCAGGTGCGGCAAGATCATCATGACCGCCACCGCGACCGCCACATAAGGACCCGCCGTTTTGAAGTGGCGCCGCGCGGTGGCGTCAAACAGCATGAAGGCGAACAATGATATCGCCAGCACCGCGACGAAATATTTGGCCCAGAACGCCCCGCCCATGGCGAAGCCGAGCAGCAGCCAGAACACCATGCCGCCGCCGCGCAGCGCGCGGTGAAAGGCAAGGCCGGCAAGCGCCCAGAACGGGAGTTCGATCACGTCGTGATTGAACTTCGCTGCGGTGTAATTGAAGTAATGCAGGCCATCGAGCACGAGGATCGCGGCCAGCGTCCCACGCGCGCCGATGATCGGCCGCGCCATGATCCAGACGCAAAGAAAGGCGGCCAGCACGGACACCTGCGCCAGCGCGTAATACGCCCAGTCGCGACCGATGAGACGGTAGACGACCTCGACCATCCACCACGGCAGCGGCGGCAGTTTGTCGTAGCCGATCTGCCACTCGCGCCCGTAGGTCAGCGCCTCGATCAGGTCGAGCGGAAGATTGAGGTAGAGCACCGCCGGCAGCACAGTCCACACGACAAGATGCAGCAGGCAGAAGCCGGCGAACATCCAGGCCGGATGGCTATCGAGGGAGCGGGTGGCCGCGCGCCATACGTGATCGGAGGAAGTCATGCGGATTGCTAGCATGGAGCGACGATGAGGGAACTGCGCGGCGCTGCCGCATGGGCAGGACGCGACAGCGGTCCTGCGGGAGCGGGGCCATAGGGTTCATACGCTGTCGGGAGCCGTGTGAAAATCAATGCGATGGACAAATACGCCGTTATGCCCGCTCTCTGCTTGCGCGGGGGAGGCCGTGCAGGACATTGTGCCGGTATCGACGAATCGCTGACCGGTGCGATTCGCGCTCCGGGGATCCGATGAAGAGCCTTGCGGCCATTTTTGTCGCCGTATGTATGGTGTTGATTGCAGCCTCCATGGGGGTGGCGCTCTATGCCTATTTCGGCATTCCCGGCACCGAGGCCGCGCTGGTCGGCATCGCGACGCTCACGGGCCTTGCGCTTTATAACGCGGTGACCGCGTGGCTGCGGTCGCGCAGCGACGGCAGCCACCAGATCGCGGGTCTCTCGCGTGGCACCGTCGAACTCGCCGGGCAGGTTGCCGCGCTGGGCCGGGAGATGACCGCGCTCGAGCAACGGGTCGAAACCGCGGCGTCGAAGATGCGTGCGACCGTCTCGCCGCTGGCGGACGAAATCGGCGAACTCGGGCTGCTTCTCAAGGAATTGGCCGACACCGTGGCCGCGCATGATGCGCTTTTGCATGGCGATGGCGCGGTCGGCGACCAATTCCTGATGCCGTTGCAACAGGAGCGCGCCAACGTCTCTGACGCATCGACCGCCGCTGTGGGCGACATGCCGCACCAGGAAAATCGTCAAGCAAGCCGTCAAGAGAATCGCGAAGACGATCGCATTGCCGAAGGCGCCTTCGCGGGAATGACGCAGACGGAAGCCGTGGCCGCTGTTGTCGAAGCGGTCGAGGCGAGCCGCATCGACCTGCTGCTCCAGCCAGTGGTCACCCTGCCGCAACGCAAGGTGCGTTATTACGAGGCATTCGCACGCATGCGCAGGCCGGACGGCGAGACGGCCCCGGCAGTGGAATTCCTGCCCTTCGCGGAAGCAGGCGGTGTTGCCGGCAAGCTCGATACGCTGATCCTGCTGCGCTGCATCCACGTGTTGCGCCGGCTCCAGACCAACAGCCGCGAACTCGGCCTGTTCTGCAACATCTCATCGGCGACACTTCGCGATACGAAGGCCTTCGCGCAGATCAGCGATAGTCTCACGACCGATCGCGCGCTCGCGCCCTCGCTGATCCTTGAGTTCCAGCAGGACGCGTTCAATGCACTGGGTCCGATCGAGACCGATGCGCTTGCGGCGCTTACCGAACACGGCGTTCGTTTTTCACTCGATCATGTCAGCGACCTGCGCTTCGATCCGAAGGCTCTGATTGCCCGCGGCGTGCGGCACGTCAAGGTGATGGAGGCGGTTTTGTTCGATCCCGCGAATGCGGCATCGTCCGACATCCATACTTCTGATCTGCCCGATCTGCTCGGACGTTTCGGCATCGACCTCATCATCGAGCGGATCGAGGGTGAAGCGAGCGTTGCCAACCTGCTCGATCTCGATGTGCGTTTCGGGCAGGGCTTCCTGTTTGCTCCGCCGCGTGCGGTCCGCGCCGAAGCAAATCCGGTGGAAGAGGCTGTTGCCGCTCCGCTGGCGGCGCCGCCAGCCGCCGCCGCATCGTCGCGCCAGCCCGATCCGGCGCGATCGCGAAAGCTGAAGGCGATCGGTTGAAAGACGCCCCGGTGCGGCATAGGAATTGCGCGCCCGCAAATCCCGGAATGAACTGAACCATCGATGACCGCTTCAAAGCCAGAACTGCTCGTGCATCTCGAAGCACTCGCGGGTCGCTACGACCTGCTGCTCTGCGACGTGTGGGGCGTCATCCACAATGGCGAAGTTGCGTTTCCGCAAGCCTGCGACGCGCTGGCGCGTTTTCGCGCGGGTGGCGGAACCGTTTGTCTCATCACGAATTCGCCGCGTCCGTCCGACGACGTCGCGGTGCAGCTCGATGCGCTGCATGTCCCGCGCGCGTGCTACGACGTCATCGTCTCGTCCGGCGACGTGACCCGCGCGGTGATCGCAGAACGTCCGGGACAGCGTGCGTTTCATCTCGGGCCCGCGCGCGATCTGCCGATTTTCGCCGGTCTCGACGTCACGCGCGTCGATGCCGAGACAGCCGATTACGTGGTCTGCTCGGGGCTGTTCGACGACACGAGTGAGACGCCGGACGACTACACGGCGCTGCTGCAAAAGCTGCGTGCGCGGAATCTCTTCATGCTCTGCGCCAATCCCGACGTCATGGTCGAGCGCGGCGAAACGTTGATCTATTGTGCGGGTGCGCTCGCCGATGCTTACGCGGCGATGGGCGGGGAAGTGCTGTTTGCCGGCAAGCCGCATCAGCCGATCTACGCTCGCTCGCTCGAACGGGCGCGTACGGTCAGGGGTGGTGGCAAAATCGTGCCCGAGCGGATTCTGGCGATCGGGGATTCGATCCGCACCGATCTGACCGGCGCGCACGCCTTCGGCGTTGATTTCCTGTTCGTCGCCAGCGCGATCCACGCTGCCGATTTCGGGCCTGGTGGCCTGGCGGGGTCTGAGACCGCGCATGCGATTTTCAAAGAAGCGCCGGTGCTGCCGCGTGCAGTGATGACGCGGCTGATGTGGTGATTCAGGTGTCGATTTCGACGACGCCGAAAACCGTCTCGATTTTCGCTTTCAGCGTTTGCGCGCTGAACGGCTTGACGATGTAATTGTTGACGCCGGCTTGCTTGGCGGCGATGACGTTCTCGGTCTTCGACTCAGCCGTCACCATGATGAAGGGAATTTGCGCCAGCGTGGGATCGGCGCGAACCTCCTTGAGAAGGTCGTACCCCGTCATCGGCTGCATGTTCCAATCGGAAATGACGAGACCGTAGCGGCGATTGCGCAGCCGCTCGAGCGCCCGCGTGCCATCCCTGGCATCGTCGACGTCTTCGAAACCGATCTGCTTCAGCAGATTCCGGATGATCCGTGTCATGGTGACGTAGTCGTCCACGACAAGAACCGGCACCGATACATCGATCGCCATTCCGAAAATTCCTTCCCCCGATACGACCGGCTCTCGATCAAAAAATTGCGCCGGTTCGCACACCTACGGGATTTAGCATTGGTCTTTGAACATCCGGTTAAGTCCGGACCCCGTTATTCGGCTATTAGATCGTGACTGGCAGGAAGCTCGCCTCCTTAACGATCTCTTAAAGCGTGGGAACCCGTGCTTGACTTTCGCGTGGCGGAAACGTCACCGTCCGCGCACTTTCGACCCCACCGGCATGGACATGAACGAAGCGGCGCGGCGCGCGACATCTTTTCACGTCATCCGCAATGATGACGCGGTTCCTCCCGCACTGCGTGGGGCCGTGGTCGCGATCGGCAATTTCGATGGCGTTCATCGCGGCCATTATGCCGTGATCGAGGCCGCGCGCGCGCGCGGGGCACGTCAGGGCCGGCCGGCGGTGGCCCTGACATTCGAGCCGCATCCACGTGAAATCCTGCGTCCGCAGGAACCCTTGTTCCGCCTGACCGATGAGCAGGGCAAGCTACGGCTGCTTGCCGCGGCCGGTCTCGACGGCGTCTTCCTGCTGCGGTTCGATCCAGCGTTTGCCGGCCTGAGCGCGGAAACCTTCGTTGCCGACATCCTGGTGCAACGATTCGGCATCAGCGCCGCGGTCATCGGCTTCGATTTCCATTTCGGCAAGGGGCGGCAGGGGTCGCCGTCTTTCCTCGTCGAGCAGGGAAAGCAACGCGGCTTTCCTGTCGACGTCATCGCGCCGCTCGAAGACGAGGGACGGCCGGTGTCGTCGGGCGCCATCCGCATGGCGCTGAGCGCCGGCAAGGTCGTGGAAGCGGCCGAACTGCTGGGCCATCCGTGGTTCGTGAGCGGCACCGTGATCCACGGCGAGAAGAGGGGTCGCGATCTCGGCTATCCCACCGCCAATCTGCGCCTGCCCGCGGCGTGCATGCTGAAATACGGCATCTACGCCGTGCGCGTCGCGGTCGGCGGGACCTTGCATGACGGCGTCGCGAGCTTCGGCCGGCGCCCGACTTTCGATAATGGCGCGCCGCTGCTGGAAACGTTCCTGTTCGATTTTGACGGCGATCTCTACGGACAGCCGCTCGATGTCGCCTTTATCGGCTGGATCAGGCCGGAAATGCGCTTTGATTCGGCCGAGGCGCTGATTCAGCGCATGGATGAGGACAGCGTCCGCGCGCGCGAGGCCCTGCGGCGGATGCCCGACGCCTTTCCCCGGCTCGGAACGGTTGCGGATTAACCCTCTTTCCGATGCCCTTTCACCTGCGCGCCCCGGCTGCTAGGAAGCCGCGCGAAGGATATGTGCCTGATGACCGAGCGCGATTACAGCGAAACCCTGTTCCTGCCGAAGACCGATTTCCCCATGCGCGCCGGGTTGCCGCAAAAGGAACCGGACCTGCTCGCGCGCTGGCAGCGGATCGGTCTCGGCAAGCGGCTGCGCGCGGCAGGCAAAGGCCGCCGTAAATTCGTGCTGCATGATGGACCGCCTTATGCCAACGGCAACATCCATATCGGGCACGCGCTCAACAAGATCCTCAAGGACATCGTGGCGCGCTCGCAGCGGCTGCTCGGCCGCGACTCCGATTATGTGCCCGGCTGGGACTGCCACGGCCTTCCGATCGAATGGAAGATCGAGGAGCAGTACCGCGCCAAGGGCCGCAACAAAGACGACGTGCCGATCAACGAGTTCCGGCAGGAATGCCGCACCTTTGCCGCGCATTGGATCGACGTGCAGCGCGAGGAATTCAAGCGTCTCGGGGTCGAAGGCGACTGGGAGCATCCCTACACCACGATGCATTTCGCGGCCGAAGCGCAGATCGCGCGCGAGCTGATGAAATTCGCCGGCAACGGCACGCTCTATCGCGGCTCCAAACCGGTGATGTGGTCGGTGGTCGAGAAGACCGCGCTTGCCGAAGCCGAGGTCGAATACGAGGACCACACCAGCGATACGGTGTGGGTGAAATTTCCCGTCGATGGCGATGCGATCGTCACCTTCTCGGCAGCCGACAAGGGCGATCCCGACGCGCATGCCAAGGCCGAGGACCTGCGCGGGGCCGCGATCGTCATCTGGACGACGACGCCGTGGACGCTGCCAGCCAACCGCGCGATCTCCTATTCGCCGAAGATCACGTACGGTCTTTATGAAGTCACCGACGCGCCTGAGGGAAACTGGACCAAGCGCGGCGACAAGCTGATCCTTGCCGACAAGCTCGCGGCGGATGTGTTCAAAACGGCGAAGGTGACGGCCTATGAGCGGCGCGGCGACGTCAACGGCACGACGCTTTACGGCCTGCATGCCCGCCATCCGCTCAACGGCAAGGGCTATGATTTCCTCGTGCCGCTGCTCTCCGGCGACCATGTCACCGACGACACCGGCACCGGCTTCGTGCATACGGCGCCCGGCCATGGCCGCGATGACTTCGACATCTGGACTGCAAACAGCAAGCGGCTTGCCGAGCGCAAGATCGCGACCGCGATCCCCTATACCGTCGATGCCGACGGGTTTTTCACGGCGCAGGCGCCGGGCTTTACGGGCGCGCGCGTCATCAACGAGAAGGGCGAGAAGGGCAACGCCAACGACGTCGTCATCAAGGCGTTGGTCGAGGCCGGCATGCTGCTCGCGCGCGGCCGCCTCAAGCACCAATATCCGCATTCATGGCGCTCGAAGAAGCCGCTGATTTTTCGCAATACGCCGCAATGGTTCATCGCCATGGACCAGGCGATCGCGGATGACGGCGGCAGCGTCCGGCAGGGCGATACCCTGCGTGCGCGTGCGCTCACCGCGATCAAGCAGACACGCTGGGTGCCGGAGCAGGGCGAGAACCGCATCAACGGCATGGTCGCCGGCCGGCCCGACTGGGTGATCTCGCGTCAGCGCGCCTGGGGTGTGCCGATCACGGTGTTCGTGCGCGAACGCGGCGACGGCTCGGCGGAAATCCTGCATGACGCAGAAGTCGACGCGCGCATTGCATCGGTGTTCGAGAAGGAAGGCGCCGACGCCTGGTACGCCGAAGGCGCGCGCGAGCGTTTCCTCGGGCCCCGCGCCGGCGAGGACTGGGTCAAGGTCGACGACATTCTCGACGTCTGGTTCGATTCCGGTTCGACCTACGCCTTCGTGCTGGAAGACCCCGAACACTTTCCCGCGCTCGCCGGTATTCGCCGCAAGGCCGCTGGCGGCGACGACGAGGTGATGTATCTGGAAGGCTCCGACCAGCATCGCGGCTGGTTCCAGTCGTCGCTGCTCGAGTCATGCGGCACACGCGGCAGCGCGCCCTTCGATCTCGTTCTCACGCACGGCTTCGTGCTCGACGAGCACGGGCGCAAGATGTCGAAGTCGCTCGGCAACGTGACATCGCCGCAGGATGTCATCAAGCAGGCGGGCGCCGATATCCTGCGCCTCTGGGTCGCGGCATCGGATTATTCCGACGATCTGCGCATCGGCAAGGAAATCCTGAAGACCACCACTGATACCTACCGCAAGCTGCGCAACACGTTGCGCTGGATGCTCGGCAGCCTCGCGCATTTCAGCGATACCGACCGCGTTGCGTTCGATGCGATGCCGGAGCTTGAACGCTACATGCTGCACGAACTCGCGGCTGTGGAAGCGAGCGTGCTGCAGGCCTACGCCGCGTTCGACTACAAGCGCGTGCTGGCGCTCCTGATCCCGTTCATGACCATCGATCTGTCGGCGTTCTATTTCGACATCCGCAAGGACGTTCTCTACTGCGATCCGATCTCCTCGCCGACGCGCAAGGCGTGCCTGACAGTGCTCGACCATATTTTCCGCCGCACGATCGGCTGGCTCGCGCCGGTGCTGTGCTTCACGGCGGAAGAGACCTGGCTCGCGCGCCATCCGTCGGAGGAGGGGTCGGTGCATCTGGAGGACTATCCGCAGGCGCCATCCGAGGATTGGCGCGACGACGACCTCGCGAAAAAGTGGGCGACGATCCGCGCGGTGCGCCGTGTTGTGACGGGTGCGCTTGAAATCGAGCGGGCGGCAAAGCGCATCGGCACAGCGCTTGAAGCCGCGCCTGCGATCTATGTATCGGACGCAGAGTTGCGGGCTACGCTCGCGGACGTCGATCTCGCCGAAGTCTGCATCACATCCGCGGCGCGACTCGAAACCGGCGTGGGGCCGGACGAAGCCTTCCGCCTGAAGGATGTGCCCGGCGTCGGCGTCGTGGTGCATCGCGCCGAGGGGCGCAAATGCGCGCGCTCCTGGAAGGTGCTTCCCGACATCGGAGCCGATCCCGATTATCCGGACGTGTCGCCGCGCGATGCCAAGGCGTTGCGCGAATGGGAAGCGATGCGCAAACAGTCCGGCAAGGCGGCGGAATAGATGGGTGGCGCCTGGGCTCGTGTGAGTGGCTGGGTGTGGGGACCGCTGTCGTATCTCGGCGCGGCAATAGCGCTGTTGGCCTGCCTCGCCGACCAGGCGAGCAAGAACTATCTGCTTGCCATCTACCACCTCGGTGACCGCGGCGTCGTGCCGGTCACGTCATTCCTCAACCTCGTGCTCGCCTGGAACACGGGCATCAGCTACAGCCTGTTGCCGCAGCAGGGTCCGATGGGACAGGCGATCCTGCTGATCGCCAAGGCCATCGCCATTCTCTGCCTGTGGGTATGGATGGCGCAGGCCCGGACCCGCATTACGGCCCTGTCGCTGGGTCTCATTATCGGCGGCGCCGTCGGCAACGCCATCGACGGCCTGCGCTTTGGCGCGGTGGTCGATTTCGTGCATTTCCACATCACCACGGCGACATGGCACTTCAGTTGGTACATCTTCAATCTTGCCGACACGGTGATCGTTGCCGGCGTTATCGGTCTGCTGTATGAGTCTTTTTTTGCCGATTACGCCGCAAAAGAGCCCGGATCGGGGGCATAGTCGCGCTGGAAATAGTCTCCGGCCCGTTTCGGGGCCGACCTGCAGGGATGAGGCTTGAGGGATGTTCTCCATGCAAAGAAAATCTCGTTGGATCAATGGTTTGGCAACGGTTGCGCCGAGCGCACTGATGCTCGCCGGGTTGTTCCTCGCGTCCGCCAGTGTTCCGGCCCGGGCCGCTGATAGCGACAACGACAGCATCTGGAACCTGGATAAAAAGGTCTGGAGTGAAGTCCGCCACGGACTCGGGCTGAGAAGCGAAGACGACGTCGATATCAATTACCGCGAGCGTTCGCCGCTGGTCATTCCGCCGTCGAACGACCTCCCGCCGCCCAGTTCGGCGTCCGCCGCGCAGGCCAATGCCGACTGGCCGGTCGATCCGGACATCAAGGCGCGCAAGGAACGCAAGAAGGCTGAAGCCAATTACGATGTCGATATCGACTCGTGGGGCAACCCCTTGCTGCCGAGCGAACTCAACAAGGGCCGCGTGCGGGCAAGCAAGAACGGCCGCAAGGAAACATCGGACTTCGACAAGGCGTTCGAAGCATTCACGCCGTCGCAACTTGGCTACACCGGTGGCCTGTTCGGTATGTTCAAGTCCGAAAAGAAGGACGAGGTCGCGACGTTCAAAGCGGAGCCGCCGCGCACCGTGCTCACCGAACCGCCACCCGGCCTGCAAACGCCGTCCTCAGCCTATCCCTACGGCGCGACCAAGCGCATCGAATATGGCCCGAACGTACCGATCGATCGGCAACTTGAACAATAACGGTTTCGGTCTGGGGCGCCGTCCACGGGGACGGCGCAACTTCGTGCGGTCGCACGTGTCGCTTATTTTCGTCCATGGCATGATCGTATCCGAAAATCGGATACCCCTTTCCGGGATCATGTCCATGCTCTCCTGAAAGGGCTTCTCGTGCGTTGCTTTGGCAAGATTGCGGCCGCGTGCTTCCTGCTTCTCGTCGTCACCAACGGAAGTCAGGCTCAGACTCCCGGGACGCCGAAAGCGTCTCATTATTCCCTGCAAAACGGACTCGAACTGGTGGTGATTCCCGATCACCGCGCGCCGGTCGTCACCCACATGGTCTGGTATCGCGTCGGCGGCGCCGACGAGACCGCCGGCAAGTCGGGGATCGCGCATTTTCTCGAACATCTCATGTTCAAGGGGACCGAAAAACATCCGAACGGCGAGTTCTCGAACACCGTCACGCATATCGGCGGACAGGAGAACGCTTTCACGACAAGCGACTACACGGCCTTTTACCAGCGCGTGCCGCGCGACAAGCTGGCGCTGATGATGGAGCTTGAGGCCGATCGCATGACCAATCTCAAGCTCACGGACGCTGTCGTTCTGTCTGAGCGCGATGTGGTGCTCGAAGAGCAGAACATGCGCGTCGCCAACAATCCGAATGCGAAGCTTGCCGAGCAGATTGATGCGGCGCTTTATCTCAACAGTCCCTATGGCCGCCCGGTGATTGGCTGGCGCGGGGAGATCGAGAAGCTCAACCGTGAGGACGCGATCGCGTTCTATAACCGGTTCTATACCCCCAACAATGCGACGGTTGTCGTCGCTGGCGATGTCGAGCCGGCCGATGTTTTCGCACTGGCGCAAAAATACTATGGACCGGTCAAGCCGCGCGTCGTCATCAAGCCGCGCGTGCGCCCGCAGGAACCGGAGCAGATCGCGGCGCGCACCGTGACCCTTGCCGATCCGCGGGTCGAGCAGCCGTCGCTGCGGCGCGCCTATCTCGCGCCCTCAAGCCGTCTGGCGAAGAAGGGCGAGGACCAGGCGCTCGAGGTGCTGGCCCACGTCCTCGGTGGCGACTCGACCAGCATGCTGTATCGCGATCTCGTGCTGCAGAAGAATCTCGCGGTGTCGGTTGGCACCTATTACAACGACAGTGTGCTCGATATGGGATCGTTCAGCGTTTACGGCGCACCGCGGCCGGGCGTGACGTTGCCGCAGATGGAAGCCGAGATCGATGCCGTGCTCGCCAAGGTCGTGGCCAACGGCGTCGAGGCCAAGGATCTGGAGCGTTCGAAAGCCCGGTTGATTGCCGAATCCATTTATGCCCGCGACAGCCAGATGACACAGGCGCGCTGGTACGGCACCGCGCTCTCGACCGGCGAGACGGTCGATGACGTGGAGAATTGGGCAAGCCGCGTTCGTGCCGTCACCGGAACTGCCGTGCGCGACGCCGCGCGGGCCTGGCTCGACAAGCGCCGGTCCGTGACCGGCTATCTGATCAAGACCGCCAAACCGCCCGAGGAGAAGCGATCGTGAGGATGATCTGGTTGAAGCTGTTCGCGCCACGCACGGCTGCGAAATCGTCTCCGCGCGCCACTCCTCCGCAAGCGGCCTCTTGGCGGATGACCGGATTGAGCGTTGCGGCCGTGGTTGTTGCGTTCCTTGCGCAGGCCAGTGCCGCGCAAGCCGTCAATATCAAGAGCGTGAAGAGTCCTGCTGGCATCACCTTCTGGATGGTGCAGGATGCCAGCGTGCCCCTCGTGGCGCTTCAATTCTCTTTCGAGGGCGGCAGCGCCCAGGACCCCGACGGCAAACCCGGTACCGCCAATATGGCGGCCTCGCTGCTCGATGAGGGCGCCGGCGATCTCAGTTCGGAAGCCTTCCATGAACGGCTGGCCGACAAGTCGATCGAGATGCAGTTTCAGGTCAGCCACAACTATCTGCGCGGCACGATCAGGACGCTCAAGGAAAATCAGGACGAGGCGTTTCATCTGCTGCAATTGTCGTTGAACGCGCCGCGCTTCGACGCGCCGGACGTCGCGCGCATCCGCGGCCAGTTGATGTCTCTCCTCAATCGCGAAAGCACGAGCCCGAACTATATCGCCCGGCGCACGTGGTGGGCCGCCGCCTATGCTGGCCACCCCTATGCCAATCCGACATACGGCACGCTGAAGTCCGCGCCGACCATCACGGTCGATGATCTGCGTGCCTATGTGAAGGCGATTTTCGCGCGCGATCATCTCAAGATCGGCATCGTCGGCGATATCGATCCCGAAACGGCTGGAAAATATGTCGACGAGGTGTTTGCCAAGCTCCCGGTCGAGGCCGATCTCAGGTCGATACCCGAGGCCGCGCCCAAGGGCATGGGCCGGCGCATCGTCGTGCCGCTCGACGTGCCGCAGGCGGTCGTGAATTTCGGCGGCAACGGCATTCCCCGGCATGATCCCGACTTCTATGCCGGCTACATCCTCAACGATATTCTTGGTGGAAGCAGCTTTTCCGCGCGCCTCAATCGCGAGGTGCGGGTCAAGCGCGGTCTTGCTTACGGGATCTATTCCTCGCTGGTCTGGCTGAAAGGCACGGCTTTGCTTTTCGGGACCACCGCGACGCGCGCCGACCGCACCAAGGAGACGCTCGATGTGACGGCGGACGTGATGAAGACGCTCGCCGCCGATGGGCCGACCCAGGCCGAACTCGACGAGTCGAAGTCGTATCTGAAGGGGTCCTATGCGCTCGGGCTCGACACCTCGACCAAGATCGCGGCCCAACTTGTCCAGATCCAGCTCGATAATCTTGGTATCGATTACATCGAAAAGCGCGGAGCGCTGATCGATGCGGTCACGCTCGACGATACCAAGCGCGTGGCCAAACGGCTGCTTAACGGCGGCATGCTGACGGTCGTCGTGGGCAAGCCGCAGGGTGTCGCGTCCTCGCAATAGCATTTTCCTGGTTGCATCGATGTTGCGTTAGTAGCGTGCGCCGATGGATGCGTTAAGGTCGCGTGCGCCGTACAGCACGGGAATTGGCGCGGGCACGGGGCAGGGTCATGCTGCGCATCAACGACCGCATCACGCTCGATGAGCGCGAACTGGAGGAGCGGTTCATTCGTGCCTCCGGTCCGGGTGGGCAGAACGTCAACAAGCTCTCCACAGCCGTCCAGTTGCGTTTCAACGCACGGCGTTCGCACTCGCTGCCCAACGATGTCGCGATCCGGCTGATGCGGCTCGCCGGCAGTCGCCTCACTCTGGATGGCGTCATCGTCATCACCGCGCAGCGTCATCGCACGCAGGAGCGCAACCGGCAGGATGCGCTCGCGCGTCTGACCGCGCTGATCCTCGAGGCGGCCATTCCGCCGCGGGTGCGGCGTCCGACGCGGCCGACAGCCTCGTCGCGCAAAAAACGGCTCGACGAGAAGAAGCATCGTGGCGGCATCAAGGGCCTGCGTCGCGTCAAGCCGGGGCTGGATTGAACCTTTTCGGGCAAGACCATGCTCAGGCGTAGGGATAGCGGGCAAAAGCGGCCCGCGGCCTCGCTGTGACGGAGCGCGGCCGCTAAAATGGCCGCCCGTCCGAATCAGGCCGGTCAAACCGGAAAATCCATGCCCGTTCGCCAGCTCAGCACCGCTACCGTCAACCGCATCGCCGCCGGCGAGGTGGTGGAACGGCCTGCGAGCGCAGTGAAGGAACTCGTCGAGAATGCGCTCGACGCGGGTGCCCGCCGTATCGAGGTGACGACCGATGGCGGCGGCCGGCGGCTGATCCGCGTCGGCGATGACGGCGAGGGCATGACCCACGCCGACCTGACCCTCGCGGTGGAGCGCCATGCGACCTCCAAACTCGCGGGTGACGATCTGCTGGCCATCGCCAGTCTCGGCTTTCGTGGTGAGGCGCTGCCGTCGATCGGAGCGGTCGCACGGCTTGCTTTGACGACGCGGCATGTCACCGAGCCGCACGGCTGGATGCTGACCGTCGAAGCCGGCGCCAAGGCCGAGGCGCGGCCGGCGGCGCAAATGCAAGGCACGACGGTCGAGGTCCGCGACTTGTTCTACGCGACCCCGGCACGGCTGAAATTCCTCAAGAGCGACCGCACCGAAGCCGAGGCCGTGCGCGACATCGTGCGCCGGCTCGCCATGAGCCGGCCGGACGTCGCCTTCATGCTGGCCGGCGAGGAGCGTGCGCCGGTGACGTGGCCGGCGGCGCTGCCCGGCGCTGCGGGCCGGCTGGCGCGCCTCTCCGATGTCCTGGGTGCCGAATTCCGCGCCAACGCCATCGCCGTCAGCGGCGGCCGCGAGGGCCTTAGCGTCGACGGCTTTGCCGCCCTGCCGACCTACAGCCGCGCCAATGCGCTCTGGCAATATCTCTTCGTCAACAATCGCCCGGTGCGCGACAAGCTGCTGCTCGGCGCCGTGCGCGGGGCCTATGCCGATTACCTGCCGCGCGACCGCCATCCGGTGGTGGCGCTTTATCTCACGATCGACCCGCGCGAGGTCGACGTGAACGTGCATCCGGCAAAGACCGAAGTCCGTTTCCGCGATCCCGGTTTGGTGCGGTCGCTGATCGTCGGCTCACTGAAAGCGGCGTTGATGCGCGAGGGCCAGCGCGCCGCGACGAGCAACGCCACCGCGACCATCGCCGCCTTCCGCCCATCGGGATCGCCGTCGCGCGCGGCCACCTGGAACTGGCGCAACTCGCCATCCTATCCGCTGCCGACCGACGGCAATGCCGCGCTGGGCTTGAGCGAAGTGGCGCAGGCCGTGTTCGACGTCGGCGCGCCATCCGCCGACGCGCGGGCCGGTCTCGCGGACCTGGAACCGGATCTGGTCGATCGACCCCTTGGCGCGGCGCGGGCGCAGATCCACGAGACCTATATCGTGTCCCAGACGCGTGAAGGCCTCGTCATCGTCGACCAGCACGCCGCACATGAACGTCTCGTCTATGAGCGGCTGAAAACCGCGCTCGAACGCAGCGGCGTCGCCCGCCAGATTTTGCTGATCCCCGAGATCGTCGAACTCGACGACGCTGACGTCGAACGCTTAGTGGCGCGTGCCGATGAGCTGGCGCGCTACGGGCTGACGCTCGAGCGTTTTGGGTTCGGCGCGGTGGCGGTACGCGAGACGCCGTCGATGCTCGGCGAGATCGACGCGGCGGCGTTTGTGCGCGACCTCGCCGAGCACATGGCGGAGTGGGACGAGTCGCTGCCGCTCGAACGCCGGCTGCTGCATGTCGCCGCGACCATGGCGTGCCACGGCTCGGTACGCGCCGGTCGGCGGCTCAAGCCGGAAGAGATGAATGCGCTGTTGCGAGACATGGAAGCGACGCCGAATTCCGGCCAGTGCAATCACGGAAGGCCGACTTATGTCGCGCTGGCGTTGAACGACATCGAACGGCTGTTCGGACGGCGCTAGATTATTCCCGTTTGACTCCATACAATCCAAAACACGCCCGTCATTCCGGGATGCGCGTCTTTGTGCGTCTCCATTGTCATGCCCGCGTAAGCGGGCATCCAGTTCTTTCGTTGTTATGCCGAAGTGGCGGGGAAAAAGAAAAGTGCTGGGTACCCGCTTTCGCGGGTACGACAATTGGGTAGTACAGTTGTCTCTGCTGGAGTTTATCATCGCGTCCGGCGCTTTGAAGAGTTCGCGCCCGGAATGACAACTGCTGTTTCCGCGCTCGAAAAAACTCAAATAGAAAACTATTCGCATTCCAGAATGATGATTTCGCTGTCGTCATAGGCGCGGCGCTCAATCTCGGCAAAGCCTGCGGGCGGCGTGAATTTCGCATCTACGGATTCCTCGACGACGATCAGTGCCTTCGGCGCAAACCAGCCGCCGTCGCGCGCGCTGACAAGCGCAGCTTCTCCCAACCCCTTGCCGTAGGGGGGATCGAGAAAAGCGAGCGTGAACGGCGCGATCGGATGCGCGGGTCCAAGTTTTGTCGCGTCGCGGCGGAAAATGCGGCTCGCGCCGCCGAGCCCGAGTGTTTCGACATTGGCGCGCAACAAGGCGCGCGCTTCGGCGCCATCATCGACGAACAACGCAAAATTGGCGCCGCGCGACACTGCCTCGATGCCGAGCGCGCCGGTGCCGGCGAAAAGATCAAGCACGCGCGCGCCGGCCAGCGGATCGCCATAGGAATGTACCAGGATATTGAACAGGGATTCGCGCAGGCGATCGGTCGTCGGCCGGATGTCGCGCGAAGAGGGCGCTGCAAGCGTGCGCCCCCGCAGCCGGCCGCCGACGATGCGCATTATTTATCCCGCTTGCCGTGATAGGGGCGGCGGCCCTTGCGGGCGCGCCGTGCCATTTCCGGCCCGCCGAAGCGTTCTTTCAGACCCTCTTCGCGGCGCTGCGCATGAACGTCGTCCTTGCGCGAGACATGCGATTGCCGCTTCGGCGCATCGAATTTTCCACCGCGTGACGCCTTGTCTGGCGCAGAAGCTTTGCCGCCGGTGGGACGCGTTTTGTCGCCATATGGCTTTTCGCCGTAGCGCTTTTCACCAAATGACTTTTCGTGTCGCGGCGGTCTCTTGTCCGATGCGTCGCTGCGCGCGAAACGCGGCTTATGGTCGGCACGGGCCTCGCGCTCGCCGCGCGGCTTATCGCCAAAACGCGGCTTCCTGTCTCCGCCGCGATCAGGCGCGGACCGCGGGCCATCGCCGGAACGCCCGTGTCGCTGCGGACCTGCATCCTTGCTGAAACGCGGCTTTCTTTCCGGGGTTCGCTCTGTCTTGTGACGCGTGGACGCGCGCTCGCCGTGCGGCTTGTCGCCGAAACGTGGCTTCCTGTCTCCACTGCGATCAGGCGCGGACCGCGGGCCATCGCCGGAACGCCCGTGTCGCTGCGGACCTGCATCCTTGCTGAAACGTGGCTTTCTTTCCGGAGTTCGCTCTGTCTTGCCACGTGTGGACTCGCGCTCGCCACGTGGCTTGTCGCCGAAGCGCGGCTTCCTCTCTCCGTCGCGATCAGGCGCGGATCGCGGCGCATCGCTGTCCGTCGCGCGCGGCCTGGCAGGGAACCGTGGTGGACGCACCGGCGCGTGTTCGGGGGCCAGCGGCGCGGTGATCGGGGAGGAAAAATCCGCTTCGGAGTCCGCTGTGATGCGCGGACCCAGTTGTTCGCGCAGGATCCGTGTCTTGACCTCTTCGACCGCGCCTTCGGCCAGTTCGCCGAGCTGGAACGGCCCATAGGAGACGCGGATCAGCCGGTTCACATGCAGGTTGAGGTGGCGGAGCACGTTGCGCACTTCGCGGTTCTTGCCTTCGCGGATCGCAAAAGTCAGCCACACGTTGCTGCCCTGCTGGCGGTCGAGCTGCGCTTCGATCGCGCCGTAGCGGATGCCGTCGATGGTGATGCCATCGCGCAGGCTGTCGAGTTGCGGCTGCGTCACCTCGCCATGCGCGCGCACGCGATAGCGGCGCAGCCATGCCGTCGCGGGCAGTTCGAGGACGCGGGCGAGGCCGCCGTCATTCGTGAGCAGCAGCAGCCCTTCGGTCGTGAGATCGAGCCGCCCGACGCTGATGACGCGCGGCATTCCTTCCGGCAGCGCCTCGAAGATCGTCGGCCGCTTCTCGGGGTCGGCGTGGGTCGTCACCAGCCCGGCGGGCTTGTGGTAGAGAAAGAGCCGCGTGCGCTCGCGCCGCGGCAGCGGCTTACCATCGATGGTAATCTGGTCACTGTCGGCAACGTTGAGAGCCGGGGATTGCACCACCGCGCCGTTGAGCGCGACGCGGCCAGCCTCGATCCAGGCTTCCGCCTCCCGTCGCGAGGTGACGCCGGCGCGGGCGATGACTTTTGCGATCCGATCGCTGTCGCGGCTCGCGGCGCTCGGCGTGGCGGTGTCGGCCTCCGCCGCTTCTTCGGCCGGTGCGCCATGACGAGGCCTGCGCATCGGCTTATAAGGCTTGCCGCCCGGGCGGGGCGGTCCCCGGCGCGATGAGGTGGAGTGGGTGGCGTGAGGCGGGGATTTGCGGTTCATGGCCCTATCGGGTGTGTCTGTCAGCGCCTGATAGCAGAGTTACGGATGGGACACGAGCGGTGACACATCAGGCCTCCAAAACAGAATCACACCCAGATTCGGGCCAAACGTCCTACATGGACGCGGCGCTGGCGGAAGCGCGCGCGGCGGCGGAGGCAGGAGAAGTCCCCATCGGCTGCGTCATCGTGCATGATGCGACGATCATCGCGCGCGCCGGAAATCGCACTTTACGCGACAAGGATCCGAGCGCGCATGCCGAGATGCTGGCGATCCGGCGAGCGGCCGCGCTGCTCGGCAGTGAACGACTCCCGACATGCGATCTCTATGTCACCCTCGAACCTTGCACGATGTGCGCGGGCGCGATCTCCTTCGCACGCATACGACGTTTGTATTATGGTGCGACCGATCCGAAAGGCGGCGCAGTGGAAAGCGGTGTGCGGTTCTTTTCCGCGACAACGTGTCACCATCGGCCCGAAGTGTATGACGGATTGGCGGAAACGGAATCCGCGGCGCTGTTGCAAGGGTTTTTCGCCTTGCGGCGCTAAGTCGCGCTAAGCGTTCATGCTGTATCAATCACGTAAGGATTTGTGTAGGCGGAGACATGACGCTGTCTTCGCTCTCGTGCGTTGGTGCTTGAGTAGGATTTGTTGTCGCGCTGGCGACGGCGCGACTTTAAGCGCGAACGTCAAGACGGAATTCCGGAGGTGAAAAATGCGTTCACTCGTTTTCATGGCCATGCTCGGCCTCATCGCAGTTGTGACCATCGCCTCCGTTGCAAAATCCAACGATAGTCCGAAGGGCCTGCTCGTTTATTACACGCAGGGCGATCAGAAGCTGGCGCAGCGCCGCGAGGCGACGCCGCCGAAATTGATCCATCTGGCGTGGCTGCGTGCCGGCCGTAGTGACGGCTGGAGTTTTTGAGGCGTTCGCACGAACACCTGGAGAAATTCCAGGAAAAGTGCGAAGCGGTTTTCCGTCCGGAATTGCGCAAGAACAAGGAGATAGAGCATTTCCGTGATCGGAGAAAAGCGGACATGCTCTAAGGCGGACTTCGCTCAGACGGCGCGCGCACCAATGTCGCGGCGGCAGAACCCACCCGGCCACCTGATCGCATCAACAGCAGCGTAAGCGCGGGTCTGCGCCTCGGCGATGGTCTTGCCGGTGGCGCAAACATCAAGGACACGCCCGCCAGCGGCGATGACGCGGCCTTTGTCCGATGTCGTGCCGGCATGAAAAATCTCGACGCCCTCCAGCGCGCCCGCGTCATCGAGATTGTCGATGAATCCGCCTTTGGCGTAAGGACCGGGATAACCTTTTGCCGCCATCACGACGGTCAAGGCGGCGTCCGGATACCAGCGCAGATCGAAATTAGCCAACACGCCGTCGCAGCTCGCGATCAGGGCCGGCACGAGGTCCGACATCAATCGCAACATCAACACCTGGCATTCCGGATCGCCGAAACGGACATTGTATTCGATCAGTTTCGGGCCCTCCGTGGTGAGGATGAGCCCGGCATAAAGCACCCCTTTGTATGGCGCGCCCATCGCCTCCATCGCGTGCAGCGTCGGATGGATGATGGTCTCCATCACCCGCGCGACGATGTCGGGTGTGACGATGGGTGCCGGCGAATAAGCGCCCATGCCGCCGGTGTTGGGTCCCTTGTCGCCATCGAAGGCGCGCTTGTGATCCTGCGCGCTCGCCAACGGCATTGCATGCTTGCCGTCGCAGAGGACGAAGAACGAGGCTTCCTCGCCGCTCAAGAATTCCTCAACGACGATTTGCGCTGTTGCATCTTCGTCGAACAGTGCATCGACGGCGGCGCAAGCCTCCTCCACCGTGGTCGCGACGGTCACGCCCTTGCCGGCAGCAAGCCCGTCGGCCTTGACGACGATCGGCGCGCCCTGCGTATGGATGTAATCCTTCGCCGGTCCCGCGCTGGTGAAGCGCTCATAGGCTGCGGTCGGAATGGCGTTGGCGCGGCACAGGTCCTTGGTGAACCCTTTTGAGCCTTCAAGACGCGCGGCATCGCGCGTGGGACCGAACGCCTTGATGCCGGCGGCGGTGAGGGCATCAACGAGGCCGTCGCAGAGCGGCGCTTCCGGACCGACGACGACGAGCGCGATTTTATTTGTGTTGCAGAACGCGATCACGGCCGCATGGTCGGACATGTCCAGCGAGACGATCTCAGCCTCGCGCGCGATGCCGGCATTGCCTGGGGCGCAATAGAGTTTCTCGACCAGCGGACTTGCGGCGATCTTCCAGGCCAGCGCATGCTCGCGGCCGCCCGATCCGAGAAGAAGAATGTTCATAAAATTCCGTCGCCCGCTGTCAAAACCGGATTTCACTGCATATCGCTACGCGCGGCCCTAAGCGCAGGTGGTTTAGCATGGAGCGGGCGACCGGCAAGACTGCCGCGGAAGATCCCCACAATACCGGCAGTTTTCGCCGGTCCTGACGCAGAAACGCCCGCCAATCGGCGGGCGTTCGGGGCTGCGGAGACCTGTTTGCGATACGGGCAGCGCCCGTCAGGCCAGCGCCTCTTTCACTTTGTCGGGCGTGAACGGCATGTGATAGATGCGTTTTCCCGTGAGCTTGAAGAAGGCGTTGGCCACGGCCGGCATCACAAATGGCGTGCCGAGTTCGCCCAAACCGGTTGGCTTGCCTTCGCTCGGCAGGAACTTCACGTCCATCGTCTCGGGCATGTCGGTCATGCGCGCGAGGTTGTAGTCGTCGAAATTCGACTGCTGCACGACGCCGTCCTTGAGGGTCACGCGCTCGTGCAACACGTTCGACAGGCCGTAGACGAATCCGCTTTCGATACTGGCGCGTGCCGCTGCGGGCTGCACGATGGTGCCGCCATCGGCGGCGAACCACATCTTGTGCACGTGCAACTTGCCGGTCTTGCGATCGAGCGAAATCTCCACGACGCCGGCGCCTAGCGAGCCGGACCGTTCGCTGATGGAAATGCCGAGCGCGCGCCCCTCCGGCCGTGGCGCCTTCCAGTCGCACATCTTTGCGACCTCCTCGAAGCAGCGCTGCGCCTTCGGGATCATCGCCATCTTCTGGATGCGGAAGTCGATCGGGTCCATGCCCTGTTCGGCGGCCATGTGGTCGACGAAGCTTTCGATGGCGAACAGGTTGAAATTATGCGCGACCGCGCGCCATTGCTTGATGCGGATGCCGTGCGATTCGCCGAGCAGTGCGATGTCCTGGTTCGGAATGGCGTAATAGAGGATCTTCATGCCGCCGGCGAGCAGGCCGGGGCCGCCGTCACCGACGACGCAATGACGCCAGCCGGTCACCTTGTCGGTTTCGTCGGTCGCACTTTCGAGGCACTGATAAGCCTGTGGCCGGAACATGCCGTTGGCGAGGTCTTCCTCGCGCGTCCAGATCAGCTTGACCGGCTTCTTCACAGCGCGGGCGACGAGGGCGGTTTCCGCCGCGTAATCGCCGAGCGAGCGACGGCCGAACCCGCCGCCCATGTAGCACTGGTTGTGTGTGACTTGATCGAGCTTGAATCCCAATGTCTTCGCGATCAGCTCGCGCGACCGGTTGGGCGCCTGCGAGCCCTCCCACACCTCGACGTGATCGCCGGCTTCGTTGAACCGGGCGACGGCGTTGAGCGGCTCCATCTGTGCATGGTAGCTGTAGTCGCTGCGATAATTCGCCATGTATTTTTTCTTGGCGGCAGCGAAAGCCGCCGTGGCGTCGCCCTTCTTGTCGACGGGCTTGCGCTTGGCGGCCGGATCGTCGGGCACGCTTGCGTAGGCGTCCAGGGCTTTGGCGGAATCGAAGCCTGTCGCCTTGCTCGATCCCCATTTCACTTTCAATGCCATGCGCGCGGCCATCGCGCGCGGAAACGTCTGCGCCACGATGGCGATGCCGGCCGGCAGTTTCACGGTGTCGATCACGCCCGGCATCGCCTTGATTTCGGCGTCGTTCCAGCTTTCAGGCTTGCCGCCATGCGCGGGCGAATGCAGCGCGGTCGCGTAGACCATGCCCGGCAATGTCACGTCGATCGAATACTGCGCCGTGCCGTTCACTTTCAGCGGAATGTCGCGGCGCTTGATGTCCTTGCCGATGTAACGCCATTCGCTGCGCGGTTTGAGCGCGCTTTTGTCGACCGTGGGAATTTGCTTCGGCGCCGCGGCGAAGGCGGCGATTTCGCCATAGCTCATGCGCTTGCCGGATGCTGGATCGACGACCGCGTTCGGCTCGGTGCGCAAAGTGGCGGCGTTCACGCCCCATTTTTCCGCTGCATTGTCGATGAGCACGCGACGCACTTGCGCGCCGGCCATGCGCAATTGGTCGAAATACATCATCACCGCACGGCTGCCGACGATCGACATGTCGCGCGACTTGCCGTTGATGTAGCCGTAGGTGTCGACTTCGGCCGGCGCCCATTCGAGCTTCACCTTGTCCCAGTCGGCGTCGAGTTCCTCCGCCAGGATCAGGGGCAGCGAGGTCATCGACCCCTGACCCATTTCCGCCCCGGCCGTGAGGATCGTGATCGTGTCGTCCGGCGCGATGCGCACCCAGGGAGACATCGACGCCGTCTTGTCGGCTTGCGCCTGCGCCTCGGTGAGAAGCCGCAACCCGTCATTGCCGATGGCGAGGCAGAAGCTGAGCCCGCCGAGACCGGCAAGCATGGCGCGGCGTGAAATCGTTCTGTCGACGACGTTCATGATGGACCTCCCGTTCGGCTTGTCGCTTGATATCTTGCGCGCATCGCGGCGCAGGACAATCGAGACTTGGCTGTTTTCTTGGGGTCAGTCTATCGTGTCGCAGGGCGGCGGGCGAGGGGCTTTGCGGCCCTCCCGGCCTCTCTTATTTGTGACCACGGACGTGTGCTTGCCGCGCCGGCCGAAACACCGATAATGCTGGCGCAGACACGAACCACAGGGGCCCCATGCTTGAGCAAAACCGACAAAAAGAATCCGGACAAGCCATCGATCCGGTGACGCTCGAGGTGATCCGCCACGGCCTCGTTTCGATCGCCAACCAGATCGATGCGAACATCAAGCGCACCGCGTTCAGCCCCTATATCTACGAATACAACGACTTTGCCGTCGGCATGTCCGGCGCCGACGGACAACTGATCGCGCAATGCACCGGCGGCATGCCGCCTTTCGTCGCCGACTCGGTCGGCATGGCGGTGCGCGACGGCCTGACAATCTATGGCAAGGAGCGGCTGCACCATGGCGACGTCGTGCTCTGCAACCACGCCGCGGTGCAGGGCCAGCATCTTAACAACACGGTGATGTACACGCCGATCTTCGCCGGTCCTCAGCGGTCGGTGCTGATCGGCTTTTTCGCGATCAATGTGCATTGGATCGATATCGGCGGCTCGGTGCCGCGCTCGACAGACATCTTCATGGAAGGGCTGCAGTTGCGCAGCGTGAAGCTGTGGTCGAAGGGCGAGCCGATCGAAGAGGTCTATCGCATCATCGAGAACAATACGCGCATGCCGAACGAACTGCTCGGCGACATCGCAGCGCAACTGGCGGGCTGTTTGCTCGGGCGCGATCTGACGACGGAGCTTGCAGACAAATATGGCGTGCCCGTTTTCCTTGAGGCGGTCGACCTGATCCTCGACCAGTCGGAGCAGGCCGCGCGCGCCATGATCCGGGCGATGCCCGACGGCACCTATCAGGCCGAGACCTTCCTCGACAACGACCGCTCGAGCGAGACGCCGCTGCCGATCAAGGTCAAGGTCGTCGTCGCGGGTGACGAACTCACCATCGACTATTCGGACATTGCCGGGCAGGCGGCCGGTCCGATCAATTCCGGCTATTTCGGCGGCGGCCAGACGACGGCGCGCGTCGCGTTCAAATATCTGATGGGCGCCGGCGAGATGGCGAACGAAGGCACGTTCCGGCCGCTGAAACTGATCCTGCCGCCCGGAAAAATCCTCAGCGCCGAGCCGACCGCGCCGATGGGGAATTATTCGACGCCGTTTCCCACCGTGATCGATGCCGTCATCAAGGCCATGGAGCAGGCGCTGCCGGATCGCGTCACCGGTGGACATTTCGCGACCCATTCGGGCGTGCGCTTCCATGGCCGGCGCGCGGACAATTCGTTTTTCGACAGCCACGACAGCGGCCACGGCGGCTGGGGCGCCTGCGCCACTCACGACGGGGCGGGGCCGTTTCGCACCATGGCGCATGGCGACACGCGCATCATCCCGCTCGAATTGCAGGAAGCGGTGCTACCGCTGCGCATCGAATCCTTTTCGCTGCGCGAGGACTCCGCCGGTCCCGGCGAATTCCGCGGCGGGCTTGGATTCCGCAAGGTCTATCGCGTACTCGCGCCGTGCCTGCTGCAGACCAATCTCGACAGGACAAAATATCCGCCGTGGGGTGTGCAGGGCGGCGGCGCGGCGATGCCGGGCCAGTTCATCGTCATTGACGGCGAGACCGGCGAGCGCAAGCAGATCGCCAAGGAAAAGGGCTATGCGCTCAAAACGGGCGATCTCGTGTGCGTCGAGACCGGTGGTGGCGGCGGCTACGGCGATCCGCAGCATCGCGCGCTCGATGCCATCCAGCGCGACGTCGATGCCGGTTACGTTACGCCGGCAACCGCCATGCGCGACTACGGCGTGACGATCGATGCGACCGGCAAGGTCACACGAGCCGTTGTTCTTGTCTGAGGCCGAAACATCACGGACGACATCGCGGCTCGGGCGATGGGCTGCGCGGCTCAAGCGGGATGTGATCATCGTCTGGCTCGCAGCGCGTGATCCGCGCGTGCCGTGGCTCGCCAAACTGCTCGCTTTCGCCGTCGCCGGTTATGCCGTCAGTCCGATCGATCTCATTCCGGATTTCATTCCGGTTCTTGGGCTGCTTGACGACCTGATCCTCGTCCCGCTCGGCGTCTGGCTCGTCTTGCGCATGATTCCGCCCGACATCGTCGCGGATCTGCGCGTGCGTGCGCAGGCGATCGCCCAGCGGCCACGCAGCTTTTTGGCTGCGTCAGTTATTATCTTGCTCTGGTTCGTGATTGTGGGAACATTGGCGTACGGATTTCTTGCCCGTTCGTATTGAGCATTCAGGAAGAACCTCGCCGCATGCAAGAGCGAGGCTGCAAAAGGGAGGCAAAATGGCGCTCTGTAAAAGCACCCCCCGGACGATTTATCAGGGTTTTGGCACGGTCGACGCAGCCGCGGCGATCCTCCTCATCGCGTCGGCTGGTGTTTTCTCCGCGCATGGAGCGAACGCCGAAACGGTCGCGGACTTCTACCGCGGCAAGACGATCACGTTGTATATCGGCACCGGTTCTGGTGCGGGCGCGGTCAGCGCCTATCCCAACGCGATGATGCCGTTCCTGAAGAAATACATTCCCGGCCATCCCAACATCGTGTTGTCGCACATGCCTGGAGCCGGCGGCATCAAGGCTGCCAATTATATTTACAAGATTGCACCGCAGGACGGCACCGCGATGGGATTCATCACCCGCGGCTTCCTGCTTGCGCCGTTGTTGAAACTCGACGGCGTGCAATTCGTGCCGACGAAATTCAATTGGATCGGCTCACCGTCGCGCACCGTTTCCGTCGGCGCGGTGTGGAACGCGGCGACCGATGTGCGCACCATCCAGGACGCCATGAAGAAAGAGGTCGTGCTCGGCGCGACAGCGCCGAACCAGGACACGGCGGTGTTTCCGCGCGCGCTCAATGCGCTGATCGGAACGAAATTTCGCGTCGTCACCGGTTATCCCAGCGTCGGGGCCGTCGATCTCGCGATGGCGCGCAAGGAAGTGCAGGGCAAGGTCGGATTCACCTGGAATTCGCTCAATAGCGGGCCAAGCGTCAACTGGGTCAAGGACAAGATCGTCAATGTCATCGTGCAGCTTGGCACCAGGAAGGCGCCGGACATTCCCGACAGCGTGCCGCTGGCGCTCGACCTGACGCGCACGCAGGAGGACCGTGAGGTGCTTCTCGTTCTGTGTGCGCCGAGCGCGGCGGGCTATCCGGGATTCATGGGTCCGGATGTGCCGCAGGACCGCGTCGCCGCCGTGCGCAAGGCTTATGGCGAGACCATGCGCGATCCGGAGTTCAAGGCCGCGCTCGACAAGCAGAGCCTCGATCTTGATCCGATCCCCGCCGACGAACTCACCGAAACCGTGGCGGGCATCTATAGATTGTCAGCGCCTGCAGTGGAGCGGGCGCGCGAGATCGTCGGCAGCAAGAAATAGTCATGCACACACAATCCGTGTCCACGACATCCTTGCTCATGCAATCTTTGCGTTTGCTCCTTGTGCTTGCGTCTCTCCTGATCGCTCTCTTGGCGGGGCCGGTGACAGCCCGCGCCGATGACGTCGAGGATTTTTATCGCGACAAGATGGTCAGTCTTTATGTCGGCTATCCGCCGGGCGGCGGCTACGATGTCTATGCGCGCCTGCTCGCGAAATATATGCCGAAGCATCTCGCCGGGCATCCGAGCTTTCTCGTGCGCAACCGGCCCGGCGCGGCATCGCTGACGCTCGTCAACGATCTCTACAACGTGCTGCCGCGCGACGGCACGGTCTTCGGCATGTTCGCCCGCAGCATCGCCATGGACAAGCTGCTCGGCCGCCAGGGCGCGCAATACGATCCGGTGCGGCTGAACTGGATCGGCAGCGCTAACAACGAGGTCAGCATCTGCGCGGTCTGGCATGGTCTCGGCGTCAAATCGCTCGCCGATTTCATGCAGCGTCCGATCGTTTTTGGCGCCAACGCGCCAGGCTCGGAATCCGATATTTATCCGACCATCCTCAACAACCTGCTCGGCGCGCATTTCAAGATCGTGACCGGCTATCCCGGCGTCAACGATCTGCTGCTGGCGATGGAGCGCGGCGAAACGCAGGGCCGCTGCGGCTGGACATGGTCGGCCGCCAAGGCGACGAAGGCCGATTGGCTGCGCGAGAAAAAAATCGACATCGTGCTGCAATTCGCCATTGCGAAGCATCCGGAGCTGCCGAATGTTCCGCTGGTGACGGAGTTGGCGCGCAACGACAAGGAACGCCAAGCGCTCGACCTCATCCTGACCATGCAGGCCATGGGACGGCCGTTCGCCGCGCCCCACGACGTGCCAGCCGACCGCGTCGCCGCGTTGCGCGCGGCCTTCAGCGCGACGTTGCGCGATCCCGATTTTACCGCTGAGGCCAATGCCAAAAAGCTGGAGATCGAGCTGGTGGAGGGCGCCGCGCTGCAGGACATGGTCGTGCACATGTTTCAGGCCCCGAAGGACGTCGTGGAGGCGGCGCGCACGGCCATCGGTCATCACTGAAGGCGCGTCGTGATTTCTGATTGTGAAGTCGGCTTGTGAAACCCGCGTTTTCTTGTGCGGAACGCATGCTCGCGAACCGAAGGAGGAATTGCACCCCAACTTGCAGGTAGCCTCTTTTGCTTCTCTGCGATTGTCCGTAGATTGCGGGCAATGCTCAACAAACTGCGTCAACGAACCGCCTCGAGCGGAACCGACTTCCTGCTGCTCTCCGCACTCATGGTCAATACCGCCCTCGTGCAGGTCGCGGTGTCGATCACGCGCATCACCACATCTTACCGTGCCGTCGACCTTGGTCTGTCGGTTATCTGGCTGGGTGTCATCACGGCCGGATTCGCGCTGCTGCCGATCATTTTCGCGGTTTCGGTGGGCCGATTCATCGACCGCGGCAATGATTCCAGGGCGCTCTGGATCGGCTCGACCCTGCTGCTGGGCGTATGCGCGGCGTTTCCGTTCGCGGCCTCGCCCTTGACGCTTTTTCTTTGCAACGTCGCGCTTGGCATCGGGCATATCTTTTTGATGGCGAGCCAGCAGATGCTGTGTCTGCGGTGCGCGCGCGGGCAGGTGCAACAGATGGATTCCGTCTTCGGCACCTACATGGTGTCCGGCGCGGTCGGCACGACGCTTGGTCCGGCGATCATCGGCTATTTTGGCGGCGCGTCGAAGGTGCCACCGACGCATCTGTTGTTCGAAATCGCATTCGGTTTCGCGGTGGTCGTCTTCATCGTCTCGATGTGCATTCGTCCGGGCGTGGAGCCCGGCAAGGAGAACCGCGATGCGCCCGTGGTGCCGGTACGCACCATCCTGAATACGCCGGGGCTGCTTGCGGTTTTGTTTCTCAGCGTCATGAGCGTGACCGCCATCGATCTGATCGTGGTCTATCTGCCGATCCTCGGCATCGAGCGCGGCATCGACGTGAAGAACATTGGTCTTCTGCTCAGCGTCCGCGCCTGCGCGTCGATCGTCTCGCGGCTGTTCTATGCGCGCATGATCCGCTTCGTTGGCCGTCATCCGCTGATGGTGTCGAGTTCATTCGGCGGTGCGATCGGATTTGTGATGCTCGCCTTGCCGGTGCCGATGTGGGTGCTTGTGGCGGCGGTCATCATCGTGGGCTTCACGCTCGGCATAGCATCGACCCTGAGCATCACCGGCACCATTGATCTCGTCGGTGCGGCCGGGCGGGGAACCGCGAATACGCTGCGGATCATGGGCAATCGCCTCGGCCAGGTGGGCATGCCGACGCTCGCCGGCCTCATCGCGACCGCCTTCGGGGTCGGTGGCGTGTTCATGATCATCGCCGGTACGCTCGCGGCGGCGACGGCGTCGATCGTGGTCTCGCGCCCGCGGCGCTGAGTGGACCGCCTCGCGGACTCGCCGCCGCAGCCCTGCTATCTTCCACAAGTATCCGAATCGAAGATCAAAAAATGCCTGCAAAAGACCAATCCGCCTCGTCGAGCGAACCGCGCATCAATCTGCCGGAAGTCACTGTCTCGGAGCTTTCGACGTCGCTCAAGCGCACGATCGAGGACGCCTACGGCTATGTGCGCGTGCGCGGCGAACTCGGCGGCGTCAAATACCATTCGAGCGGGCACGTCTATCTCGACCTCAAGGACGACCGCGCGTGCCTTGCCGGTGTGATCTGGAAGACGACGGCTTCACGCCTGCGTATCAAGCTGGAAGCCGGCCTCGAAGTGTCGGTGACAGGACGGATCACGACGTTCCCCGGACAGTCGAAATACCAGATCGTCATCGACACGATCGAGCCGGCGGGCCTCGGCGCGTTGATGGCGCTGCTTGAGGAGCGCAAGAAGCAGCTTGCCGCCGAGGGTCTGTTCGACGAAGCGCGCAAGCAGCTCCTGCCATATCTGCCAAGAGTGATCGGCGTCATCACCTCGCCGACCGGCGCGGTCATCCGCGACATCCTGCATCGTCTGGCCGATCGGTTTCCACGCGAGGTTTTGGTTTGGCCGGTGCGCGTGCAGGGCAATGGTGCGGCAGAGCAGGTTGCCGAAGCGATCCGCGGTTTCAATGCGCTGCCGGCGGGAGGCGCGATTCCCGTGCCGGATGTACTGATCGTGGCGCGTGGCGGCGGGTCGCTGGAAGATCTTTGGGCGTTCAATGAAGAGATTGTCGTGCGGGCGGCCTCCGAAAGCCTGATTCCGCTGATTTCCGCGATCGGACACGAGACCGACATCACGCTGCTGGATTTCGTTGCCGACCGGCGCGCACCGACGCCGACGGCGGCGGCGGAGATTGCGGTGCCGGTGCGCGCGGAGATCATGGCGCGGATCGACGCGCTGGTGCGGCGGCAGGCGATGGCGTGGCGGCGCAATCAGGATACGCGGCGCACGGAGTTGCGTGCGGCGGCGCGCGCCCTGCCGGCGCAGGACATGCTGCTGGCGCTGCCGCGGCAACGGCTCGACAATGCCGCCGACCGTCTGCCGCGTGCGTTGCTCGCCAACGCGCAGCAGCACCATACGCGGTTCACGCGGCTTGCGGCACGGCTCAATCCATCGACGCTCAAGCGCACGGTTGAATTTGATAAGCAACGGCTCGAGAGTCTAACTAGCCGTGCTGCTCTTGCGATGAAACATTTGCGGGAACAGCGCGAAGGTCGAGTTGAACGCGCGGGCACGTTGCTCAATGCACTCTCCTATCGCGGCGTTCTGGCGCGGGGTTTTGCATTGGTGCGCGACGAAGCGGGCGCGCCGCTACGCAGCGCTGCCGCTATCGGTGCGGGGCAAAGCATCGCCATCGAGTTTGCCGACGGCCGCGTCGATGCTGTCGCCGGCAAAGGACGTCTGATCGGCGGTCCCGCAGAAAGCGGCGACGCGGCGCAGCCCGCGACGCCTTCGCGCAAGGCGCCCGCTGCGCAGGCGAAGCCACCAAAGAGCGGACCGGCCGGGCAGGGCGATTTGTTTTAGGGCGTGAACCCGCCGCGCCATGTGTGAAAAGCATCAACAGGGGAGGTCGAACAACCACCCGGAAGCGGTGTTGACCACACTCCCAAAACATTCCATCCGTTGCCGGCTTTGGTGCACGTCGAGCACTGCGCAGCGAAAGCCCGAGCTTGCCTGTCGAGCCGTGTACCGGCAATCTCAGCTCAGCGAGACGTTCAGCGGGTGTATGCCGGAGTACGTCGGGCAGCCTGACAGGGGGAGTCCAAAGTCATGATCATGGACGGTGGGAATGCCGACGCCGGCAAGATGAAAGAGATCGCTCTGCTCGAACATCGGTCGGGACTGATAAACCGCCGGTCGTTTCTGTTCGGCTCTGCCATGGGTCTTGGCGCGCTGGGGTTAGCCGGTTGCGCGACACCCGACGGCATGAGCCTCGCCGAAGCGGCGAAGGTCTACGGGCCGGTTCCCAACGAGAAATTCCCGATCCCGGCGGTCGATGTCAGCAAGCTCGATCCGAAATATTTTCGCCGGACCGTTCGCTACGACACCAAGGAAGCGCCTGGTACGATTATCGTCGATCCCAGCAAATACTACGTTTACCGCATTGAGGGCGAAGGATCTGCCACCCGGTATGGTGCCAATGTCGGCCGCGCCGGGTTCCTGTGGAACGGTGACGCTTATGTTGGGCGCAAGGCCGAATGGGCGACCTGGACACCACCCAAGGAGATGATCCAGCGCCAGCCCGAGGCCGCCAAATACGCGGGCGGCATGCCGGGCGGCCTCGACAACCCACTCGGCGCCCGCACACTCTATCTCTATCAAAATGGCGCTTACACGCTCTATACGATCTACGCCAGCAGTGTGCCCGAGTCGATCGGCACGGGTATCACAAGCGGCTGTGTCGGCCTCCTAAGTCAGGACATGATCGACCTCTATTCACGAACGCCGGTCAAGACGAAAGTCGTCGTCCTGCCGGCATAGGCAAGGGCGTCAGCCCCCGGTTGAGGCGGCGCCGAGGGGGTTACCCCCGCGCTTTGATCTTGTCCTGCGTTTGGGTCTCGAAATCGCTGGCGTGATGTCGTTCGTGCAACTGCTCTTCAGGTGACCCGCTGGCGCGGTTGACCATTCGCCCGCGCTTGACAGCCGGGCGCTCGCCTATTTCTTTCGTCCAGCGCGTCAGGTTTTTATATTCGTGCGTCTGCAGGAATTTGCGCGGGTCGTTGTACGAGGCGCCGTTCAACATGCCGTTGCCGTACCACGGCCAGATCGCCATATCGGCGATCGTATATTCGTCGCCGGCAATGAACTGATTGTCGGCAAGCTGCCGGTCGAGCACATCGAGCTGGCGTTTCACCTCCATCGCAAAACGGTCGATGGCGTATTTTATCTTTGCCGGGGCATAGGCATAGAAATGTCCGAAGCCGCCGCCCACATAGGGCGTTGCACCCATCTGCCAGAACAGCCAGTTCAGCGCTTCGGCGCGCTTGCCGCGACCCTTTGGCAGGAAGGCCCCGAATTTGTCGGCAAGGTAGAGCAGGATCGAGCCGGATTCGAACAGGCGTTGCGGCGGCTGCTCGCTATAGTCCATGAGCGCGGGGATTTTGGAGTTGGGGTTCACTCCGACAAATCCGCTGCCGAACTGGTCGCCCTGACCGATCCGGATCAGCCAAGCGTCATATTCCGCTCCGGGATGACCGGCGGCCAGCAACTCCTCCAGCATGATCGTGACCTTGACGCCATTGGGTGTCGCCAGTGAATAGAGCTGAAGCGGATGCTTTCCGCGCGGCAACGCCTTCTCATGCGTCGCGCCCGCGATTGGGCGATTGGTATTGCTATAGCGCCAATTGGGGCTGTCGCCCTTCTCCCAGACCCAGACTTCCGGCGGCGTGTAATCAAGTGCGTCAGTCATGTTTGTCGCTCGATAGGTTGGTGAATGGCTTGAACCGCTGTGGAATCCTGCGGTGGACATCTCAAAAGTCCAGAATGGGTCGGAAGCGCCCTAGTTCAAGGCGTGCCCGGTCGCCTGCCGCGCCAACGCCGCCGGGTCGGCCGGCGGTGCGTTGCCGCGCCAGACGATGTGCATGTCCGGCCGCAACAGGAAGTAGTCGAAGCCATAGATGCTGCGCGCGCGGGCGTCCGGCACGTCGAGCACTTTCAGCGGTGCGCGAAGTTCGGTGAAGGCGTTTTGCAGGCCGCCGGTATCGGCCGGCGATCGTGCGAGACGCAACAACGTATAGCCGTGGCCGTAGCCGATCTTGTCCTGCATGGCGGCGCCATCCGCGAGCCAGACATGTGGCAGCCGGACGCCGGGCAGTGTCGTCGGCGTATATTCCATGTAATCGTACGGCGGCTCTTCGTCCTCGCGCGCGATCAGCGGCGAATGTGCATAGTTGTAGCCAAGCTCGGCGCCGATCATTTCATTGGTCTTGCGCTGTTCGATATCGGCCATGTGGGCGAGATTGGCGCGCGTTGCGGCGCCTTCGGGCGTGTTGTCGCGAATGTCCGGCTTCCATTGCGAACGCCAGGCGCGGCGGCCGCGTGAGGCATAGGTCGAGGCGCCGACATTGTCCTTTCCGACCTTGCGGCGCTCGGTCTCATATGACGCGAGCAGACCCGGGCCGCCCCAGCCTTGCAGCGTAGCGGCGAGCTTCCATGACAGGTCGACGGCATCGCCGACGCCGGTGTTCATGCCAAGTCCGCCGGTCGGGATCACGAGATGCACCGCATCGCCTGCCATGAAGACGCGGTTCTCGGCATAGCGGTCGGAGAGCAGCAGATTCTGCTTCCACTGGCCGACATAGAGCATGTCGTATTTCACCGGCATGGCGACGACCTTTTCGAACTGCGTCGCCATGTCCTCATCTTTCTCGACGATGGCATGCAGCGTGAAATGTTTTGTCGAGTCCTGCACGATGAGGAACGAGGCCTGATTGTCGGCGACATGATAGTGGCGGCCCTTCCCGATCGGAATGCGCTCGTAGAGGTCCTCGCAATAATACAGCGCCTGGCGCAGTTGCAGCAGGTTGCCTTCGCCCTGCAGCTTGATGCCGAGTTGCTTGCGCACGACGCTGGCGCCGCCATCGCAGCCGACCATGTATTTTGCCGTGATCGTCTTCGTCTCGCCCTTGAGGTCGCGCACCGTCGCGGTCACGGATTGCGCGTTCTGGGTGAAGGACACGAGTTCGTGGCCGTAGCGCACGTCGATGCTTTTGAGCTTTTCCGCCTCGGCCTTGAGCAACGGCTCGAGCGTATATTGCGAGACGAGTTGATAGGGCTCGAGCGGCAATGAGGCATCGCGCGACGCGGCGATCTCGTCCTGCGCTTCGGCGACGGAGGGATAGGGCAGGTGCAGGAGCGGCGGCTCGACGACGGTGAGGACGATGAACACGTCCATAGGACACTCGCGCGGCAGACCGGCGGCGCGGATGGTGCCGGCCAGTCCCATGCGCCGGTAGATTTCCATGGTGCGGGCGTTGCAGCGCTCCATCTTCGGCAGGAATTGCGGCGCTTCCTTTTGCTCGATCAGGATGCAGCGGATGCCGCGCAGGCCGAGATCGACCGCCAGGGTGAGTCCGGTCGGGCCTGCGCCCGCAATCAAAACGTCGGTATCCATGCCGTATCGGGCCCTCTCTTTGGGGGGAACATGATGGGTGTCCGGAAACACTCGGCATCACGCTCTAGGGGGTGGATGTCAGGCTATTGCTTGAGCCATTCCGGCACGCGCTTCAAGGCGTCTGCGCGCGCAGCAGGGTTGGTTCCAAGATGCACCCGGCCTGACCCGTTGGCGCTGTTGGCGACGCCTGTGCGCAGGCGCACAGGGTATTTGGGCCGATCGAAGTCGTGGTAGGCGCCGGGATAGACCTTGACCAGCACGCGGGCGCTGCGGTCCCGGGCATTTTCGACCATAGCCTCGCAGGTGCGCGCGGATGTCCAGTCGTCGGCGCCGCCGAGCAGGATCAACGTTGGAACCCGGCTTGACCAGGCCGACCGCAGCAACAACCCGCATCCGGGATAAAGGACGACTGCGGAGCGGAAATCCGGCTGCGGGTGCGGCCGGGGCGAGGAGCGCACGGTCGCCAGCGCCGCGGTCGCGCCGTTCGACCAGCCCAGCAGCGAAATGTGCTGGGGATCGATACCGGGCTGCTTGGCCAGCCATGCGAGGGCGGAATCGGCGTCGGCGATGCGCTCGCGATTGGCGCGTATTTTGCGTTTTTTCACGCTGCACTGGCTGCCGAGACTGCGACCGGAAAAGCTGTCGGGAAACAGGACGGCAAAGCCCCCGGCAGACAGCCGCTCGCCCCATGCGGCAAAGCGCGCGCCGATCGGCTTCTTGTGCGTGCCGAGGCCGCCGCAGCCGTGCAGGGCGATCACGGCCGGTACCGGACCGGTGGTCTTGTCGGGCTTGTAGAGCACCCCGGTCAGTTCGCCGTTGGCGGAGGGGATTTTCACCTGCTCATAGGCTTCGGCCGTGCCGGAGAGGCGGCACAGGCAAGACAGGCATGCGAGGATCAGGAGAATGCGCATGGGACATCCAGGAAACAGGCTGCCAATTTAGCATCCGCGCCGCCGCCGACATAGCCTTCGATGATGGGTTTCGAAGCTGCGCACAAGGCGCTACATTACAAATTGCTCATTTGATAGCAGGTGTCGAAAGGCTGCGGCCTCGCGGCGGCCCGCCCCGCTGTTGACCGAATTATCCATCATGCTTTCGGCCTCGTCCGGCCAGCAGGAGACGCCAGAGTGCTCAACCGATCGTTCGATTCTTCGCCGATGACAGGGGAGGCGGAGCTTCGCTATCTCGATGGCGACTACCGGATCATCAAGCCTGGCGCCTTCGTGCGTTGTGCTGTCACCGGCGTCGCCATTCCGCTCGAAGAGCTCAAATACTGGAGCGTCGACCTGCAGGAGCCGTATGCCTCACCGCAAGCCGTGATGCAGCGCCAGTCGCCGCAAGCGCAGGGTTAGTCCCGCGCGAGCACCGCGAAAAGCAGCGCGCGCAACGCCTCGCGTTGTGTTACGGCGAGCGTCACCGGCAGCACCTGCGACGCCTTGGCGAGGAACGCCACCTCTTCATCGCCCTGCATCCGCGCCATGTCTTTTTCGGTCGTGAGCGGGATGAGGTTTTCCGCTTCGGCCTGCGCGAACAATGCTTCCGCGTCGGCGGCGCGATAGACGTGATGATCGGGAAACGCACGCTGCGCGGCGATCGCGATGCCGGCGGCGCGCGTGCTTGCAAAAAACTTTTCCGGATCGGCGATCCCCGCGAAGGCGAGAACCCGGCGGCCCTGCAGCGCGCGTGTCGCGTTGGGTTCGGTTTCAAGGCGGGCGGTGAAAACCGGCAATCCGCGTGCGGCAGCCATGGCGGCAACGGTGTCCGCGGCATGGCCTTCGCCGATGACCAGAAGCGCTGCGGCGCAATTCAATTGCGTCTCGATCGGCGCGCGCAGGGGGCCAGCGGGAAACACCTTGCCGTTGCCGATGCCGCGCCGGGCGTCGACGACGACCAGCGAAAAGTCCTTTTGCAGCGACGGATTTTGAAATCCGTCGTCCATGATGATGATGTCAGCGCCCTGTTCGCCAGCAAGCGTCGCACCGGCCACGCGGTCCGCGGTCACGATCACCGGAAGATGACGCGCGAGAAGAAGCGGTTCGTCTCCGACATCGCCGCCGCCGTGGCTCACCGGATCGACGCGCAACGGGCCCTTCTCGCGGCCGCCGTAGCCGCGCGAAAGGACGAACGGGTTGAGCCCGGCCTGCTTGAACAGGTGGCCGACGAACAGCGCGGTCGGCGTCTTGCCGCTGCCGCCGAGCGTGAGATTACCGATGCAGATCACCGGAACGGTGGCGCGCGCGCCGCGGCGGCGCATGCGTCGCGCGGCGATTGCGCCATAAATTGCGGCGAAGGGCGACAGCAGCGTTGCGCGCAGGCTCGATGGCTGCCACCAGAACGCGGGCTCATGCATGACGTGGCGCCTCGCGGGCGGCGCTGTCACGATCTTTCCGCCGCTCCTGCGCGAATTGCAATTGCATGAGATACGGTTCGAGCGCGGCCATCGTGCGCGCCAGTGCGCCGCCGAGTTTTTCGACTGCAACGCGCCCGGCCTCCGCCGTGGCCTGCAGTGCGACGGGATCGGTCAGCCAGGCATCTACGCATTGGATGAGTTCGTCGCCGTCGGCGACGAGCGACGAGCCGCGCGCGGAGTCGAGCGCTTTGTAGATGTCGGCAAAGTTCGAGACGAAAGGCCCATGCACCGTCGCGGTATCGAGTTTGGCCGCCTCGATCGGGTTCTGGCCGCCATGCGGCACCAGCGAGCCGCCCATGAATACGATCGGCGCGACGCGATAGACGAGGCCGAGTTCACCGAGCGTGTCAGCGAGATAGATGTCCGTGTCGCGTGCAGGCAGCGCGCCGCGCGAGCGGCAGGCGACGCGCAGGCCCGCGACTTTCGCCAGCATCTCGATCTCGCCGCCGCGTTGCGGATGGCGCGGCGCGACGATGGTCATGAGATGCGGAAATTTTTCGCGTAGGCGCCGGTGCGCGGCGAACAGGATCTGCTCCTCACCCGGATGCGTGGAGGCGGCGGCGAAGACTGGCCGCGACCCGATGGCGCTGCGCAACCTGGTGCATTCTTCGCTGTCCGCATCCGGCGCCGGCACGTCGAGCTTGAGGTTTCCGGTCATATCGAAGCGCGGCGCACCGAGATCGGACAGCCGCTGGGCATCGGCCGGCGATTGCGCGAGGCAGAGATCGAAAGCGCCGAATAGCGCGGCGACGGTTGCAGGCGCTGACTTCCAGCGACGAAAGGAGCGCTCCGAAAGCCGTCCGTTGAGCAGGATCAGCGGCGTCTTTCGGTCTGCCGCCGTGAGCAGCAGATTGGGCCACAGGTCGGATTCGACGAACAGGCCGAGATCAGGCTGCCAGTGATTGAAGAAACGGCGCACATAGATCGGCGAGTCGAGAGGAACGAACTGATGCAGCGCTCTTTTCGGCAGACGGCTTGCCGCAAGCTCCGCCGACGTCACCGTGCCCGATGTCACCAACACGAAGACGCGCCGGCACAGGCGTTCGATCAGCGGCATCACGGCGTTGAGTTCGCCGACGCTCGCGCAATGAATCCAGACCAGCGTGCCGCGCGGCCGCGCAATCTTGCTCAGGCCGCATCGTTCGCGCAGACGGTTCGGGTCTTCCTTGTTGCGGCGCAGGCGATAGCGAAAGAGAATCGGCGCAAGCGGCGTCGCCGCGGTCATGAGAACGCGGTACAGCCTGAGCGGGAAAGGCCGCCGCTCAGCCATGCGAAGCTCCCTGTGCGTCTTTTTCGGAATCCGGCACGGCGCGTTTCCGATCGACCAGCGCGTAGGCGCGCGTATGGACAATGTCGAGTTGGGACTCCACGGCTCGGCGGGCCGTCTCCTGTGCGCCTTCGTCGGCATCGGGCGCAACGGTAATGATATCACCGATGACAATGGCTGCGCGACCGAACGGCAGATTGATCGTCGACCGGTCCCAATTGTCGAGCACCAGCCTGCGGCTCGTGACGAAAGCGACTGGAACAATGGGCCGCCCGGACCGGGCCGCAAGTTTGACAACCCCGAGTCCGGCGATACGCGCCACCTTGGGGACATCGGCGGTCATCGCAATATTGTAGCCCTCCTCGATCGAGTCGAGCATTGCCCGAAATCCCTTTACGCCACCCTTGCGATGGAATTCCTGCGAATGCGAGCCCGAGCCGCGGATCGTCTCGATGCCGAGGCGTTCTGCAGCGACCGCATTCATCTCGCCGTCGCGATGGCGCGAAATCAGAACCTTGATGTGATGGTTCTGGCGTTTGATGAACGGCATCATGAAATGCTGGCCATGCCACATGGCGACGATCACCGGCAGTTGCGGATCGACCAGCTCATAGAGATTCGGTGGATCGAGGGTCACGGTGTTGGTGTGCCACACCAATCGAAGATATTCGGCGGCAACGAGACCCACCGTCCGCTGAACTGCGGGTTTGGTTGCGATCCACCGGCTCCAGCCCATCCGTCAGACTCGTGTGGTCATTCGGACGGCTTGTCGCCGCCCTCGGGGTCGAGCAGCCGGTGCAGATGCACGATGAAGTAGCGCATGTGCGCGTTATCAACTGTTTGCTGCGCCTTCGCCCGCCAGGCTCCATATGCGGTGGCGTAGTTTGGAAAGACGCCGACGAGATCAACTTTGTCGAGGTCCTTGAACTCGTTGCGCGAAATATCGGCCAGTTCGCCGCCGATGACGAGATGCAGCAATTGGCCGCTCACGCCTTCGCGGGGTATCGCTTCGGCGTGGGTGTTCTTCTCAGCCATCGAAAATTCCTTCCGCAGTCGTCCGAGTCGGCCGAAGGCTATCTGCCTTTCTCGAACCGGGCCATCTCGAACCGGGCCATGAGCGCCGCGTGACGTTGCAGCCCTGCCGCGATCAGCGGCGAATGGACGGGCTCGGGGCAATTATAGGTCAGGATTCGACCCCGAACATCGGTGAGCGTTCCGCCGGCTTCGTGCACCAAAAGATCGGCTGCCGCAAGGTCCCAATCATGACTGTTCCCGCCCGCAAAGGCCGCATCGAGCGCGCCGTTGGCGGTCTTTGCGATGCGCAGCGCGAGGGAATGGATTTTCGGCACGATTACGGTATCGGCGGGCAGTCGTTCGGCAGCCGATAGCGGGCCCGCGACCCGCATGGCTGCAAGGCTGTCTCCGCCATTGGCGGTAATCGGCTTGCCATTGAGGGTTGCTCCCTCGCCAGCAACGGCGAGATAGAAGTCGTCGGTCGCCGGCGCGAACAGCGCGCCCACGACAGGGCGCCCGTCCTCGACGAGAGCTGCCGAGATCGACCAGTCCGGTTTGCCGGCGATGTAGCCGCGGGTGCCGTCGATGGGGTCGATCACCCAGACGCGGCGCATCTGCAAGCGCGTCGGATCGTCCTCGGTTTCCTCGGACAGCCAGGCGATGTCGGTATCCGCAAGCCGTTCGCGCAAAAATTCATCGACGGCGATGTCGGCTTCGGAGACTGGCGAGGCATTGCCTTTGTTCCAGCTACGCACATCAGCGCGGAAAAATTTCAAGGCGATGTCGCCGGCCGCACGCACCGCGCCCGAAAGCTTTTCGGCCTGCACGGCCAGATCGCTATCGTGGTCAATGGCCGGCAACAGTCAGCCCTTCGATACGGACGGTAGGCGCATTGACGCCGAAACGGAATTCGAGATCGTTCGCCGGCGTCAGCGACTTGAAGATGTCGCGCAGGTGACCGGCAATCGTGACTTCGCTCACAGCATAAGTGGGCTTGCCGTTTTCGATCCAGAAGCCGGATGCGCCGCGGCTGTAATCTCCCGTCACCATGTTGACGCCCATGCCGATGAGATCGGTGACGAAAAATCCGTTCTCGATTTCGGCGATCAGCGCGTCCGGTGATTTTTGTCCGGCTTCGAGATGCAGGTTGGTCGCGCCGGGGGAGGGTGAGGACGAAACGCCGCGATGCGCGTGACCTGTCGTGGTGAGACCGAGTTGGCGCGCCGTCGCGCAATCGAGAAACCAGCTTTGAAGAACGCCGCCGTCGATGATGTTCATGCGCTTGCCGCGCACGCCCTCGCCGTCGAATGGCCGCGAGCGCAGACCGCGCGGACGATGCGGATCGTCGACGATGCGGATGGTGTCACTAAACAGTTGTTCGCTCATTGCGTCCTTAAGAAAACTCGTCTTGCGCACGATCGAACTGCCGTTGACGGCGCTTGCCAGATGATTGACGAGCGAACTCGCCACGCGCCGGTCGAAGACCACCGGCACGCGGCCGGTCGCGGCCTTGCGCGGATTGACCCGCGCAATGGCGCGTTCGCCCGCCACGCGCCCGATTTTCTCGGGCGAATCGAGGTCGCGCGTATGGTGCGCGGAGGAATAATCGTAGTCGCGTTCCATGCCGGTGCCTTCACCGGCGATAGCCGTCATCGATATGCCGTGCTGCGAACTCGTATAGGCGCCGCGAAATCCGTTGCTGGTGATAAGCACAACGCCGCCGATGCCGGTCGATGCTGATGCACCGCCCGATTTGCTGACACCCTTGACCGCAAGTCCTGCGGCTTCCGCTTCTTGCGCCATGCGTTCGAGTTCTTCTGTCGTCGGCAAACGCGGATCGAGGAGATCGAGGTCGTTCTTGCCGTCGCAGATCAGCGACGCATCGGCGAGACCGGCGTAGGGATCGTCGGGCGCGACGCGCGCCATCGCGACGGCGCGTTCCGCGAGTTCTGCCGCGCCGCTGCCGCCGACATCGTTCGTCGATACAACGGCCTGACGTTTGCCGACGAAGACGCGCAGGCCCACATCGTCGCTTTCGGACCGTTCGGATTCCTCCACCGCGCCGTCGCGGATTTCGACCGATTGCGACACCGATCGCACCGCCACCGCATCGGCGGCATCGGCGCCGGCCTTGCGCGCGGCGGTAACGAGTTGTTCGGCAAGTTTGTCGAGGGCGGACATATCGAGGAGAGACGTCATGTGCGGGAAATCTGCCGATGTGAGGAATACCGCTCTATCAGATGTCATCTCACAGGCATTGTTTCAAGCGCTGCGGCCCGATCCGCGCCAGCAACATTCCGTCAAGCATGTGCGCAGCCTCACGCAGCGCTACGTCCGGTTAACCAGGGATATTAAGCGGATGCCGAAATCTCTCTGGCATGCTCACGACATGACCGGACACCAAAGTCTGGCTGGGAAGCGAAATTTGAGGCGTCAAATGGAATGCGGTGGGGCGCAGCCTGCCGGGTCGGGCTGCGTCCTGCGGCTCGACCCCCAGGTTTTACCTGTCCGGTTTTCGGCCCAGGATGCCGGAGCGGACCACAATACGCGCATTGTCGAATTGCATCACGACCGGCTCGTCGTGCGGCGGACGGTGCGGGGCATTCGCATGGCGGTGCATCAGCCGCTGCAGGCGTTCCAGGGCATCGCCATGCGCGTCGTCGCGCGTGAGAATGCTGTGCCACTGATCACGCTCGCGCTCGAACACAACGATCCGGGTCTGACTGTTTTTCTTTATGCCTCGACCGATGAGGATGACGTCGTCGCTGAATGGCGTTCGTGGTCGAAGGCGCTGCGTCTGCCGCTGTTGTTGCAACGTCCCGACGGCACCTTGAGCGCAGCGATCCGTCTGATCGGCATGTTGCGTTACGACGGCGCACTTGAGCGTCGGCATGCGCGCACGGTGCTGATGCGGCGGCGGCCGCGCATCGCGCAACGCCGGCGTCGCGGTCTCAAGCAGGATGCACCGCAGGTCCATAGCGGCCGCGAGATCATCGCGCGTCACTAATAAGAAAATTCAGCGCGGTAAATTAGAACGCGCGGCGCGCGATGGCCTCGATCGTCAGCGCCGCGAACAGGATGAATCCGGCGGTCCGATTAGAGCGGAACAGCACAAGGCAAAGTCCCGGATCGTCGATATCGATCTGCAACGCCTGCCATCCGAGATGCGCCGCGAACACGGCCAATCCGACCGCGAACACAAGTCCCGCGCCGGCCGTGAATCCCGCCGCGCCAATCAAGATCACAGCGAGCGAGAAGAAGGTGAGCAGCATCGGCTTGGTGCGCGGGCCGAACAGCAGCGCCGTGGATTTGAGGCCGAGCAGCGCGTCGTCCTCGCGATCCTGATGCGCATAAATCGTGTCGTAGGCGATCACCCAGGAGATGGAGCCGGCATAGAGCAGGATGGCGGGCCAGTCGAGCGAAGCGAAGACGGCGGTCCATCCCATCAGCGCGCCCCACGAGAAGGCAAGCCCGAGCACGATCTGCGGCCAATAGGTGATGCGCTTCATGAACGGGTAGATGGCGACGATGCCGAGTGAGGCGATGCCGGTCAGGATCGTGAAGGTGTTGAACTGTGCCAGCACGATGAACCCGATCGCAGCCTGCAGGAGCAGGAAGACGACCGCGTTTCTGACGCTGACCTGGCCCGATGGAATCGGGCGCGACCGTGTGCGTTCGACCTGTCCGTCGATCTCGCGATCGACGATGTCGTTCCATGTGCACCCACTGCCGCGCATGGCGAACGCACCGACGAAGAACAGGAAGAGATGCCAGGGGTTGGGAAGGCCGTGCTTGTCGGCGATCGCGGCAAGGGCAACGGACCACCAGCAGGGCAGCAGCAGTAGCCACGATCCGATGGGACGATCGAGGCGGGCAAGCCGCAGGTAAGGGCGCAGCCGCAGCGGCGCGAGACCATCGACCCAATTGTCCGTCGAGTCGGCAACAGGACGATGCAGTTCCGTCATCGCGTCAGCACGTTTCCCGTCAACGTATCAAACGTGTTGCGGCCCTTTTTGGGTTTTTCCGAGGGGGCGGTCAGCGGTCCGTTCAATGCGTTGCTCAAACTCGCGGGCGGAGGTCCTTGCGGCCGGGCGGCCACATCGCACACTTTCTTCTTCGTGCCGTTGATCGCGACCAGTTCTTTTTTCAGCGCCGGCACCGCTTCCGGCGGCACGCCGCACTCTTTGCCTTCCTTCGCCAGGTAATTCACATAGGACGTGAAGGCTTTCGAGAAGTTGGTGAAAAGCTTGCAGCCCTCGGCCGGGCTGGGGCGCTTCTTCTGCGCATTCTTGATCGCATCGGCGCTCTTTTCGGCCGCGTCCTTGTAGCTCTCGATCTTGGTGATGCAGGCCGGTTTCTGCTGCGGCTGCCCGCCGAACTGCGATTGCTGACGGGGGGCGGAAAATTGTGGTGCCTGTCCCGGGGCAGAGAATTGCGGTGCCTGTCCGGGAGTGGAGAACTGCGGCTGATTTGAATTCGACGGACCGGCCGGTTGGTTCGGATTCGAAAAACCGGGTTGTTGATTTGGATTGGAAAATCCCGGTTGTTCGGTCGTTTTCGAGAAGCCGGACGGCTGGTTCGGATTCGAGAACTGCGGCTGCTGACCGGGAGTCGTGAACTGGGCTTGCGCCGTCGCACCGGTGGCGGCGATCGCGAGCGTGACAAAGAAGAACGAGCGGCAGAGCGGCATCAAATGTCCTCGAAAAACCCGGGCCGGTGGTCGGCCCTATATCAGGTCGTGCCGAAATTCATCAAAACCTGTTGAATCCGGCGATATGGCGGCAAATCTGGTAGCCGAATGGGGTGTTTTGCGCAATTCCGGCGACTGATGCCCATTTACGTCATACTGCGTCGATCGCCGAGTCTCGAAGTCCCGTGTCCATTGAGCTGAATATCATGTCCCGTTACGATTTTCGCACGCCTCGGCTGTTTGTCGAGGCCCCCCTCCTGCCGCACGCCAGGGTCGTTCTGACGCAGACGCAGGCCCACTATCTGCGCACGGTGATGCGATTGAAGCCGGGCGCACCGGTTCTGGTCTTCAACGGGCGGGACGGGGAGTGGGGCGCGAGCCTGGAGCCGGATGGGCGGCGCGGCGCGGCGGTGGCGGTTGAGGCACAATTGCGCAGCCAGACTGCCCGCAGCGACCTGCATTACCTCTTTGCACCGCTCAAACAGGCGCGGCTCGATTATATGGTCCAGAAGGCAGTCGAGATGGGGGCCGCGCGCCTCGTGCCGGTCATGACACGGCATACGCAGGTCGCCCGTCTCAACGCCGAGCGCATGCGTGCCAACAGCATCGAGGCGGCCGAACAGTGCGGAATTCTCGCCGTGCCGGAGATCGACGCACCGGCCCCGCTTGCGCAGGTGCTGGCGTCGCGCGCGGCGGCGCGCTGGCTGATTTTCTGCGACGAGGATGCCGATGTCCGCGATCCCGTCACCGCGCTTGGGCGCGTTTTGGGGGCCGATGTCGCCGGACGGCCGTCGTGCGACGTGCTGATCGGACCTGAGGGAGGCTTCGCCGAGGAAGAGCGCGCGCTTCTGTTGCGGCAACAGAACGTGATCCGTCTGGCGCTCGGTCCGCGCATCCTGCGCGCGGACACTGCCGCGGTGGCGGCGCTGTCGGTCGTGCAGGCGGTGCTTGGCGACTGGAGATAAAACGTGTGCTAGCCGCGCGCGTGCAGGATGACCCTGCGCTCACGATAGAGTGGCCGTTCGCGATAGATCACCGGCCGGTTGAAGTGGCAGGCGAAGCCGATATAGGCGCCATACTGCCGATACACGCTGGTGATGTGCGCATGCTTGTCGTACTGGGCGCAGTGGGCCCCGGCGATGGCGCGCATGTGATATTCCGTTTCGCGCGACCAGGGGATGATGCCACCGGTGTCGTTTCCGTTGACCAAGGACGACGCGGCAGCGCTGCCCGCCATCTGCGCATCCGTCATGATCGCGCCGAAACCTGCACCGGTCCCCGCGATGACCGTCAGTACCAGGGTCCAGATTTTCAATCGCATCATTCAGCTCCTGTGTGTCACGACGCCGATGCTGTTCGCACGATAAGTCGTCACTTCGTTCATTGCGTCTTTGACGCCATGGCAACGCGCTGTTTTCAGACGCGTTCCGCGCGCGCATGTCCGGCCGCAACAGGTCATCTCGAATCCGTTGTGCAATTCTCCCGAATCACCCGAGGCTTAGGGCATCGCATTTCCGATACGGTTTCAACATGCGCGGCACGGCGCAGAGCATTCTTGCACCCATTCTTGCCTCTCGCTTGCCTCTCGTCTTCTTTCCCGCCCGTTTTCCGCTTGTGCCCAATGGCGTGATGCGGCGGCAGCGCGGATCCAAGCGCGTGTCCGCTGCGCCACGTTCGCCACCAAACTCCACGCGTTTCAGTCTGCTGACCCTTGACCGCCGCGTTCGGCCGGGTCACCGTCCATTCAGAGCGGACGGAGGCTGTGATGGGCTGGAATCGGTGCGGGAGTCGTCACATGAATCGTAAGGTCTTGGATCATAAGATTTTGCACAGAGCTCTCTGGTTGGGGGTGCTGGCTGGCTTGCTGGTGATTGGGGCCGGGTCGGACAAGGCTAGGGCAGCGAATTGGCTCGAAAAGAACTTCTATCTCTCGGGTCCGCGCTATGATGGCGACTTGCCGGCGTGTAACGCGGCGTCGGCGCTGAGCGCGATCACCTCGAATTTCCAAACCCGGGAAAGCCGTTTCTGGAACTCGAGCCTGCAGATCGCAGGTTACGACCGTATCCGTGAAGTCGCCTTTCGTCCCTGGGCGCCGGATACCATTCCGCGCCGCTTCTGCGAGGCGCGCGCCTATGTCTCCGATGGCAAATGGCGTTCGGTCTATTACTACATCGGCGAGGATACCGGCGTGATCGGCGCAAGCTGGGGTGTCCAATGGTGCGTCATGGGCCTCGACCGCAACTGGGCCTACAACCCCTCGTGCAGGATGGCACGGCCCTGATCTCTTCTTGTTCCCTGTTTGATCTTTATGCGGTCCTGATGCGTGGTAACATATTGCCAAATTATCATATGAATAACTGTTGGAATCGGCCTCGCCGGACCAAGGCGGCGGGGTGACGGTGTCGCGAATGACGGTGTCGAAACGGTTTGCCGCCGGTCTGCTGGCCGTGCTGGCTCTTTCTCTGGTTTCGGCGGTGGCCCAGGATCGGCGCCAAAACCGTCCGGGCCAGTTTGACTTCTATGTCTTGTCGCTATCGTGGTCGCCCTCGTTCTGCGAGGCGGCGCGGGAGCGCGGACATGGGCGGGCGCCGCAACAACAATGCGGCGAGCGGCCGTTCTCCTTCGTCGTGCACGGGCTTTGGCCGCAATACGCGCACGGCTTTCCGGAATTCTGCCAGATCCCGTCGCCGCGCTTGTACCGCGGCATCGTTTCTTCGATGCTTGACCTGATGCCGAGCCCGCGCCTTGTTTTCAACGAGTGGGACAAGCACGGCACCTGCTCGGGATTAGCGCCGCAGGCCTATTTTGACCTCGTGCGTAAAGCGCGTGCGGCGATCAAGATTCCCGAAATCTATCGCGATCCCACGACGCCGCAGATGGTCGCGCCGGGTAATGTGGTCGACGCCTTCATCCGTGCCAATCCCGGCCTGTCGCGTGACGCGATTTCGGTGAATTGCGATAGTCGCAGGCTCAATGAAGTGCGCGTCTGCCTGTCCAAGACACTCGGCTTTCATGACTGCCCGGAGATCACGCGCCGCGCCTGTCACCGCGACAAACTGCTGATGCCGGCCGTGCGCGGCGGATAGGCCGCGTGACGCCTGCTCTTGCGATGCCTGCTCCCTGTCGTGCAGGCTATTTGTCGCCTGTGTTATTTATCGAACGTCAGGCGCGTCTCCACATAGGTCGCGCAGAGCTCAAGATTTTCGACGATATTCAGGTTGGTGTTCGAAAGTGTGTAATACGCTTTCGCAACAGCCTGGTTGACTTCACGATGGAAGGTATCAAGCGCGATAGTCAGATTGCCGGGAAGGACGGATTCCAGCGACGGGTGTCCCGCGCTGTAAAGAAATCCCATGACCGCAAGGCTACGCCACACTGGCTCGTTCCTTCAGCGGGGTGCCAGTTTGGCGCTTTCCGCAATCCTGTTTCGCATCTTGAGCCTAAAGGGCATGTGTCGCCATCTCCCTACGGCAAGTCTTAAATTTTTAACCAACGGTCCGTTTGGGCATTTTGCGGGCCGTTTCTCCGCGGATTTTGGATATGAACTATCGGCATGGTTACCACGCCGGAAATTTTGCGGATGTGATGAAGCATGCGGTGCTCGCGCGCATCATGACGCATTTGCGCAGCAAGGCCGCGGCGTTTCGCGTCATCGAGACCCATGCCGGACCCGGTCTTTATGACCTCGCCGGCGCGGAAGCCGCCAAGACCGGAGAATGGCGCGAAGGCATCGCGCGGCTGAGCAAGGCTGCTTTGCCGCCGGCCGTCGCGGATTTGTTCGCGCCCTATCTCGACACGGTCGCTGCCTATAATCCCGACAGTCGCGAAGACCTGTGTGCGTATCCGGGGTCGCCGCTTCTCATTCAGGCGTGGCTGCGGCCGGTGGATCGCGCGGTATTATGCGAAATGCACCCCGAGGCCGCCGCGACGCTTGCCGGCCATCTGCGGCGCGATAACCGGATCAAGGCGGTGCATCTTGACGGCTGGACCGCGCTGAATGCTTTCCTGCCGCCGCCCGAACGGCGCGGGCTGGTCGTCATCGACCCGCCCTACGAAGCGGCCGACGAATTCGCGCGTCTCGCGGCGGCGCTTATCAAGGCACGTCGCAAGTGGGAGACCGGTGTGTTCATGGCCTGGTATCCGATCAAGGATCGGAAAGGGCCGTCGCTGCTGATGAAGCAGATGCTGGCTGCGAAAATTCCCAAAATTCTGGTGGCCGAGATTGCACGGGACGGCGCGGCCGTCCCGTCGCCGCGAACGAAAGCGCCCGGCGTCGGCGCGCCGGCCGGGGGGCTCGGCGGCTCAGGGCTGCTTATCATCAATCCGCCGTGGCAACTCGACCGTGACCTTGCAGCGATGCTGCCGGCGCTCTGCACGACGCTGTCCGCCGGTCCCTGGCGCTCGAACGTGGACTGGATTGCTCGCGATATCGTCAACTGACCGCGGCTTTGTTTGCCCTTTTCAGTGACCGCGGCTTGTTCTAGCCTTTGGTGTTGGCTTTGACGTTCCGCCTCCAGTGGGGGCCGGCGGAGTGACTGAGGCCTGTTTGGCTGACGCTTTCCCCGTGAGTGAATGTCCGGCCGAGCCGTCGCGCCGCGGTGGACGACGGCTGGCAACCACGGGAGAGGAGAGTCCCGATGGCGATGAGCGGGACGGTCAAGTTCTTCAATGGAGAACGCGGATACGGATTCATCAAGCCTGACGATGGAGGGCGCGATGTTTTTGTTCACATCACGGCGGTCGAGAACGCCGGTCTGAAGGCGTTGAATGAAGGTCAGCGCATCGACTTCGACGTGGAGCCCGACAAAAAGGGCAAAGGTCCGAAAGCCGTGAACCTCGTCATTACCGGCTGACGCGTTCTGAAAATTAGGGCATCGTTTCCGTGGGCGGTCGACGTTTGTCTTGCGCCCACTGTGCACTTCAACTGCGTCTCGATCGGATCACGGCATCCCTCCTGCGGCGATGGAAGATGGCAAACAACATCAAGCGATGTCTGCGTTTCATTGCAGCCGCGATTGCGGCGTTCCTCGCGACATGGCCGGTTGCCGCATCGGCGCAGCAAAAATCGCCATCCTTTGCCGGCAAGCAGATGCGCATGGTCATCGCCAGCGGCGCGGGCGGAGGTTACGACGCGTATGCGCGGGTGCTGTCGCGCCATCTTAAGGATCATCTTGCCGGTACGCCCGCGATGATCGACCAGAACATGCCCGGTGCCGCCGGCATGACCGCCATGAACTGGGCCTATTCGGTCGCGCCGAAAGACGGAACCGTCATTCTCGCGACCTATAATTCCTTGCTGCCGGAACCGCTCTACGGCAATCCGGCGGCGAAATTCGATCCCCTCAAATTCGAAATGATCGGCAGTATCTCAAAACAGCAGAACATCTGCGTCACCTGGCATACCAATCCGGTCAAGACGATCGCGCAGGCCAAGGATCATCAGATCGTCATGGCAGCGACGGGCACGGCGGGCGATTCCGCGTCGATGCCGCGCATCCTGAACGCGCTGCTCGGAACCAAGCTCAAGGTCATTACCGGCTACGAGACGACCCAGTCGCGGCTCGCCGTGGAGCGGGGCGAAGTCGACGGCGTCTGCGGCCTCTCCTGGTCGACGCTCAAGGCGTCGAACCCGGATTGGATCGCCAAGAAGCGGATCAACGTGCTGGTGCAGACCGGCGCCAAGCCGCATCCCGATCTCCCCGACGTTCCGACGCTGCTCAGCCTCGTGACCACCCCGGACGACAAGCAGGTCGTTTCGCTGCTCTCTTTTCCGCAGGAGATGGGCCGCCCGTTCCTGATGCCACCCGGAACGCCGAAGGACATCGTCGCGGCGGTCCGCCATGCCTTCGATGAAACCATGAAGGACCCCGCCTTCATTGCGGACGCGCAAAAGAGCCTGCTGGAGATCGATCCGCTGACCGGCGAGCAGATGGAAACGCTTTTGAAAACGTCCTATGCAGCGCCGAAGCCGCTCGTCAAACGGGCGGCGCAGATCAGCGGAGAGGCGCGATAACAAGCATGCCGGTCAGCAAGGCCAACGGGGTCGATATCTATTACGAGACGGCGGGCAACGGCCCCGCGATGGTCTTCGTTCACGCGATGCCGTTCGACCATCATCTCTGGCTTTATCAGGCGGATTATTTTTCAAGCCGCTTCAAAGTCATCGCCATGGACCTGCGCGGCTGGGGCCGCTCCGCCAAGCCGCATGCGCCGTTCACGCTCGGCGCCATGGGCGATGACATTCTTGGCGTGATGCGCGATGAGGGCGTGACCGGTGATGCCGTGATCGTCGGGTGCAGCGTCGGTTCGAAACTCGCGCTGATGCTGGCCTGCGAGAAGCCTGAGATTTTTCGTGCCGCTGTGCTGATCGGCGGCAACAGCGGGCCGCAGCATCAGTTCGACCATCGCATAGCTGCCTATCGCGACCAGCACGCCGCCGGGACGCTCAAGGATTACCATCTCGGCCATCTTCGCTACGGTGTCACGGCCGGCTGGGCCGACACACCGCTCGGGCGGCATCTGCTCGATGGCTTTGTGACGCGCGGCGAGAACCTTGATCCCGAAGCGATCGCCAATGTCTTTCGCGCGCTTTCGGTGTCCGACCTCACGCCATTGCTGCCGGCCTATACGACGCCGACGCTGATCCTCAACGGCGAGCACGACAACGCGCGCGCCGCCGGGACAAAAACGGCCGCGCTGATTCCGCACGCCGAACATCGGATCCTGTCCGACACGGGCCATTGCTGTTTCATCGAAGATCCGGCAACCGCCAATGGGCTGATCGCCGATTTCCTCAAACGTAACGCGATGTGGCCCGCGCTGCCCGCCGCGTGATCCAGCCGCAAATAGACTTTCGCCGTCCTTGACGCGCCTATCGGGGCGGCGCGATGCTGGACACAATGTCGCATCGGCTGGATGCAAGAATCGAGTCGAGGAGGAATGGCGCGATGAGCGATTCCCTTATGACCTTGGCGATGCCGTCCCGGCGTTTTGCGTTTCCTTCGCTCCTGACGACTGCATTTCTGTTGATCGTCGCCGCGCCTGCGGATGCGCAATATACGGAAAAGGATTTCCCCGCCGGAGCGGGCAGGGAGATCGTCACCACGGTGTGCGGCGGTTGCCACGATCCGCGCCGCGTGCATCAGGGTTACACGCCGGAAGGCTGGCACACGGTGGTGCGCATGATGCTCAACGCCGGCGCGCCGCTGCCGCCTGACAAGGTCGAGACGCTCACCGCTTATCTCATCAAGAATTTCCCCGAGCAGCCGCGTCCGCCGGCCGCGAAGATTGCCGGTCCGGTGAAGGTGAACATCCACCTCTGGGACGTTCCGACCCCTGGGTCGCGGCCGCACGATCCGGCCGTTGCGCCAGACGGCGCAATCTGGTGGTCCGGGCAGACCGCCAACACGCTCGGCCGTCTCGATCCCAAGACTGGCGCGACCAAGGAATATCCGATCAAGACGCCGATGTCGGGCCCACACGGACTGGTCGCGGATCGCGACGGTCACATCTGGTTTGCCGCTAATCGTGCTGGCTATGTCGGCGTGCTCGATCCCAAGACCGGCGACATCAAGGAATACGTGATGCCGGACCCGAACGCGCGCGATCCGCACACGATCGCGATCGCGCCGGACGGGCGTGTGTGGTTCACGTTGCAGAACGCCAACATGATCGGCCGCATCGATCCGAAAACCGGCGAGATCAAGCTCGTGCCGTCGCCGACCAGGAAGTCAAAACCCTACGGACTGAAATTCAGTTCCGATGGCGTTCCGATCTTTTGCGAGTTCGGGGTCAACCGCATCGCGACGGTCGATCCCGACAGCATGACGATCACGGAATATCAGGTCGGTCAGCCGCTGACGCGGCCACGCCGCATCGCGCTCGTCGGAGACGATGTCTATTACACCGACTATTCGCGCGGCGCGCTCGGCCGCATCAACCTGAAGACGCTTGCCGTCAAGGAATGGCCGTCGCCGAGCGGACCGAAATCGCAACCTTACGGCATCGCCAGCGTCAACGGCATTATCTGGTATGACGAATCGCGGGCGAAGCCGAATGCCATCGTGCGCTTCGATCCGAGGACGGAAACATTCCAGACTTTTGCGATTCCCGGCGGCGGCGACATCGTGCGCAACATGGATGTCGATGCCGAAGGCCGTCCGATCCTCTCCCACAGTCTCGCCAACAAGATCGGTCGTGTCGAAGTGCTCAGCGACCGCGCCGAGACGCGCGGCGAGGGAGCGCGCTAGGGCAGGCTTCCGACTTAAGGCAGATTCCGACCCGTCGCCGTCGTATCCGACCGGTATTCAGTTTACCGGTGGGTTCCCAATCAGCCGCGTCAATATCTCGTAGGCCGCGGTCACGCGAGCGTCGATCGGATAGTTTTTGTTGGCCAGCAGGACGACGCCGATTTTCTTTCCTGGAATGAAGGCCACATAGGCCCCAAATCCGTTGGTCGACCCTGTCTTGTTGATGAGGACGCCGTCGTGCGGTGGTGATGGAGGATCGATCCGGACCACCGGATTGGCCTCAAGACTTACTTTGGAGGAATTCCCCGCGAGAAGATCCTTCAGATCGACCGGGTAGCGATACTGCTCCCAGATCAGGTCCTGCGTCATCGCGCCGACCGCGTAGTAACCTGTATGGGTCGCAATGATGGCGCGTTGCAGATCGCCGTCGATTTGCGTCAGGCCCATGTTGGCCGCGACGAAGCGCAGCATGTCACCGACAGTCGCTCTGACGCCGTAAGCCTCCGAAGCGAGCACTCCTGGCGCCATCCGGATGGGCACGTCTGCATTCGTGTAGCCCTGCGCGTAGTGCTTCATCTCGGCCTTCGGCACGTGAAGGTAGGTGTGCCGGAGACCGAGCACCTGAAACACCCGGCGTTCCATGACTGTGTCGAAGTCATCGTTCAGACTCTTCGCCGCAATCATGCCAAGCATTCCGATGCTCGGGTTGGCATAGGTCCGAACGGTTCCGGGCGTGCTGGCGGGCTTCCAATCCCGGAAGTATAGCATCAGTTGATCGTTGTTCTTGATGTCGTCTGGGACCTGTAACGGCATGCCGCCTGTTGTGTGCGTACCAAGGTTCAACAGGGTGACATTGTCGAAGCTGCTGCCACGCAAATACGGAAGGTAGTTGCTTGCATTGTCGGACAGTGACAGGCGGCCGGTGATTTGGGCGTAAGCGGCGAGGGTTGCGGTGAATGTCTTGCTCACCGAGCCGATCTCGAACAGTGTGTCGCTCTTAACGTGCTTACCAGTCGCCTTCGACATCACGCCAAAGTCGTAAACGTCGCGGTGTCTGTCAGTGGCGATCCCGACTGCCATTCCGGGGATGCCATATCGCTGCATCATTGGCTGGATCACCTGGGCGACGATCTTCTCGATGTCCGGTGTCCGGTTAGCCGCCGCGTGGCCGCACGATAACAGCAAAACGGATACGCACAGTGCCGCAACGACGGTCTTGGAATTATTCAGTCGCATCTTTCTGTCGGCCCTTGGGATCGCATCAGCGAGAAGCAGGTAACAAAGCTTTCGGCTGCTTTCCACCCGGTAGTCTAGTCTCTAGCCATCCAGCTCGGGATAATGTCGGAAGATGCCGTCCTGATTGAACGGGATGCGGCGTTTTGAGGCGAGATAGGCGGCGATGCGCTCGCGCTGCGCAACGCGGTCATGCAAGGCGGACAGCAGCGGGTGATTTTTCTCGAGCCGGCGTGCGAGTTGCGGGAACGCCATGCGCAGGCCATCGACGATCTGGAAAAGTGACAGATCGGCATAGGTGATCTTGCGGCCGAGCAGATAGGGGCCGCCGGACTGCTCGACGATCCGCTCGAAGTAGCGAAAATATTTTGGCGCGCGAGCTTTGCGAAAAGATTCGCTGTAGCGTTTCGCTTCCGGCTTTTGCTCATCGTAATAGAGCGCGGACGCAATCGGATGATGGGTGTTGTGAATCTCTTCGACCAGGTCTGTGATCGTGAGTTGAAGCTGATGTGTCCATAGCCGGCCGGCTTCGGCCTTCGGCGCAAGATCGTGGCGGGGGCCGAGATAAAGCAAAATGTTCGCGGTCTGGCCGATCATCATCTTGCCCGCCTTCAGGAACGGCGGGGCGAACGACGGTCGCGCGATGCGTGTGCCATCCAGAAGCTTCATCATGGAATCGACGCCGCTCTTGCGCCGTGCCACATCGACGTAGTCCGCCGCGGCGTCTTCCAGCGCGAGCCGTACGAATTCGCCACGGCCCTGAATCTCGGGCCAATAATAAAGTTCATAGCGCATGCCAGTGTCCCGCTGCCATTGCGTGATCGCGAAACCGGCGCAAATGCGCGCCGGCTTCCTTATTGCGGTCACGTGCGGACAATGCGCAGCGCGGCGTCGGGTTCAATTCACCGCGAAGCAATAGAGCAGTCCGGCGCCGCCCGTGCTCTTGAGCGCATCCTGACTGCAGCCGCCCCGCGTCGGATGCGCCGAATTCCATGAGCGTGCGGCCGCATCGTCGGTCAAACCCTTGCGGTCGACGTGGCCGAGCATGGCGGTGCCATCCGTGCTGCTCGTCCAATTCTTGCAGGTCATGTCCTTGTCCGGTGGAAAGGCGGTCCCGTCCGCTTTCGATCCGGTGAGGATGTCGTGCGTATTTGGCGTGTCGCCGCGGCCATTGACGATTGCGCCGCGTTCGGTCAACGCGGTTTCCTTGGTGAGATTGTTCTGGCCGTGCAGTTCGTCGACATCCTTGGCAATGACGACGCCCTTGGCATTGGTCCACGGACCATGACCGATGCGATCGCGGGCATTCACCGCTTTGCCGGTTGTGCTCTGCGTGCTGAGATAGGCTTGCCACCTCTTGCCGCTTGAGCCTGCTGCGGTGGCCAGACGCGTGCAAAGCGCATCGGCGCCTGCAAGTCCGCCGAGATCGGCGCCCTTGCCGGAGCCGGTGCTGGTGACGAAGAAGGTCATCGCCGCGTTTGCCGCGGTCGTGCTTTGTGCCGCAGCTTTTGTGTCGAGACACACGGCCGTAGCAAGAGCCGCAAGGGACAGTCCGTAAGCCAGACTGGCGCCCGTCGTCTTCCGCATCATATCGCCCTCCCATTAACGTGCCGCGTGGCAGCGTCATGCCAAGCTAACACGGAACGGAGGGAGTCCATTCCCTGGACCATCGAAATTTGGGTGGTCCAGGGTCACGCTATCGCGATGATAGGTCTTCAGCTTTGCTGGATTGCGGAAAGGATCCAGGCGCCACCGTGGCTGCGCAGGAAGGTCCAGATTTCCGTCACCTCCTGCGGGTCGCGCGAACCCTCGGCGACGTGGCCTGAGGAATCGATCCAGGCGTCGACAAGCGAATAGCGCATGGCGACGGACGCATAATCCGTATCGCCCTCACGCCACGCTTCCGCGAGATCGCCCTGCAGAAGATTGATGTCACGCGTTTCGTTTTCGAGGCCGCGGCTTTGCTGCTCCGACAGATCGGCGGAGAAGTCGCTGAGCATTTCCGGCGTCACCATGCTGCGCAGACGCGTCATGTCTTTCGCGCCGTAGGCAAGGGTCACATCGGTCAGCAGACGTTCAAAGGTGTCGTAATCACTTTTCTCGATCGAGATCGGCGCTCCGGATGCTCCGCCGCCAAAAGCCGGCTGTTGCGGCGCGCCGGAGGGGGCGCCGCCGTTGACGTCGCGATAGGCTGGGCCGCCCGCGTAGGCGAGACCCTGGCGCCGCTGCCACCAATTCCAGATCAACCGTCCGACGATGACGATAAGGCCGATCTGCAACAGCAGCCCGAATATCGAGCCAATGCCACCGAGCCCGCCGAAGAGGCCGTGGCCGAACAACATGCCGAACAGACCCGCGCCGAGGAAACCGGCGAACAGTCCACCCATGAGACCCGGCCGGCCGAAAAAGCCGCCTGTCGGCGCTGTGCCTGGCGTCGCTTGCGACGGCCGAGAGGGCTGCGTGACGCTGCGTTGCATTGGCTGCGCCGCGTTGGGCGCTGTCCGTGTCACCGGTGGCGCCGAGAACGTGCGGCTGCCGCGGCTGCCAAAGCTGCCACCACCGCCCGGCCGCGCATCGACGGGGCTGGACGCCAGAACGACCGCAAGGGCCATGAACAGTGCCATTAACACAGTCGCGAACCCTGCGCTCACACTCACGCTGCGACGAAAACGGATCATTCAACTCTCCCGATCATTCGTCCCAGGCAAACTGGGAACCCTCATATGGGGTGAGGAATAGGTCAATTGAAGGGACGAATTCTCGGGTTTCACCGGCGCGCACGATGATGAGGCGTTTCCGGTCAGGTAGCCTGGATCTGCGTGACGGCGACCGCCATCAGTTCGTCCATGGTGCGGCGAATCTGGTGATCCGACTGGACGACATTCTTGGCGTCAAAATCCTTGCGGATTTTCTGGAAAACGTCTTCTTCGCCGGCCGCTTCCAGATCGGCCATGATGACGTCCTTGGCATACACGTCGGCTTCGGTGCCGGTCAGCCCGAGCTTTTCGGCAGCCCAGAGACCGAGCAGCTTGTTGCGGCGGGCTGTGGCTTTGAATCGCAGCTCTTCGTCGTGCGCGAACTTTTTTTCAAATCCGTCTTCGCGCTTGTCAAACGTGGTCATGTCCGCTCCACAATAGTCCGTACCGGCGCGATGCCCAAATCGGGTCATCGGGACTGAAAGAAATAACCTCGATATGTATGCTTTTCAACGTTGGTTCGGACACATAAATATATGGCAATGTTCGGTCGGCTATCCGGCCCGCGTCGATGGAGGCAGCGCGCGGAAACGCGCCTGCGAATATTTCTGTGGAGCCGCCGAAAAGATATCAAGACCCTGTGAATCACTCCGACAAGGGTCGATTGTACTGGGGGGGCCATTCAGATAGGTTGCCTCGAAGGCCGGTCGATCACTGTTCCCGAATCGTCTCGTCCGGTCCTTCGCCGCGGGTCTTTCGTTTCTTAAGCCAGGAGCCTCGGCAGGCATGGATTTTCACAAACCACGGTACATCCCGATGAGTCGTCGCCGTCGCATTTACGAAGGCAAGGGCAAGGTTCTTTATGAAGGACCGGAGCCAGGAACTTTAATCCAGCACTTCAAGGACGACGCCACCGCGTTCAACGCCAAGAAGCACGAAGTGATTGAAGGGAAGGGGGTCCTCAACAACAGGATCTCCGAATACGTCTTCCAGCACCTCAACGACATCGGCGTGCCAACGCATTTCATCCGCCGTCTCAACATGCGCGAGCAGTTGATCCGCGAAGTGGAGATCATTCCGCTCGAGGTCGTCGTGCGTAACGTCGCCGCAGGCTCGCTCTCGACGCGGCTCGGCCTTGAGGAAGGCACGCAGCTGCCGCGCTCGATCATCGAGTTCTATTACAAGAACGATCAGCTCAATGACCCGATGGTGTCGGAAGAGCACATCACGGCCTTCGGATGGGCGACCCCGCCGGAGATCGACGACATCATGGCGCTTGCCATCCGCGTCAACGACTTCCTCTCCGGGCTTTTCCTCGGTGTCGGCATCCGCCTCGTCGACTTCAAGATGGAGACCGGCCGGCTGTGGGAAAACGACATGCTGCGCATCGTCGTTGCTGACGAGATTTCGCCGGATAGCTGCCGGTTGTGGGACATCAAGTCGAACGACAAGCTCGACAAGGATCGTTTCCGCCGCGATCTCGGCGGTCTGCTCGAAGCCTATACCGATGTCGCGCGCCGGCTCGGCATCATGGCCGAGAACGAACCGCCGCGCGGCACCGGGCCGGTTTTGGTCAAGAGCTGACGCGACGACTTGTGCGCGGCTGCTGAGGCGATCTGCCATCACCAAGCGACAATGACGAATTGTGGATGAAAGACGACCGATGAAGGCTCGTATTACCGTCACGCTCAAGACCGGCATTCTCGACCCGCAGGGCAAGGCCATCGAAGGGGCCTTGCGTTCGCTCGGCGTCGATGGCGTCGCCAGCGTCCGTCAGGGCAAGGTGTTCGATATCGAACTCGACGGCGGCGATCAGGCGAAGGCCGAAACGCTGCTCAAGCAGGCGGCGGACAAGCTGCTCGCCAACACCGTGATCGAGAATTATCGGGTCGAAGTTTTGGGATGATTCTTTCCCTCTCCCTCAAGAGGAGAGGGACAAGAAACAAACTGGTCCCTCAAGGGGAGAGGGAAATTAAGCGGAAATATTGAGATCGATGAAAGCGGCCGTCCTCGTATTCCCCGGCATCAATCGCGAGCGCGACATGGCGCGTACGCTGCGTCTCGTGTCCGGGCGCGAGCCGACAATGGTGTGGCACGCCGAAACGGCATTGCCGGCCGGCACCGATCTCGTCGTCCTGCCGGGCGGTTTCAGCTATGGCGATTATCTGCGCTGTGGCGCGATTGCCGCGCGCGCGCCGATCATGGACGCGGTGCGGGCCTACGCGGCGAAGGGCGGCCTCGTGCTCGGCGTCTGCAACGGATTTCAGATCCTGTGCGAAGCGGAGCTTCTGCCCGGCGCGCTGATGCGCAATTCCCGGCTGAAATTCATCTGTCATAACGTCCACCTGCGCGTCGAACGCGACGACACGCCATTCACCCGCGGCTACAAGGCGGGCCAGGTGATCGAGGTGCCGGTCGCGCATGGCGAAGGCAATTACACGGCGGACGCCGATACGCTGGCGCGGCTCGAAGGCGAGGGGCGTGTGCTGTTCCGTTATTGCAGTGCTGCGGGCGAGGTCAGTGAGCCGTGGAATCACAACGGCGCGGTCAATTCCATCGCGGGAATCGCCAGCGAACGCGGCAACGTGCTCGGCATGATGCCGCATCCGGAAAACCACGTCGAAGACACGATGGGCTGGACAGACGGCCGCGGGCTGTTTTCGGGGTTGAGCGATCTTCTGGCAAAAGCAGCCTGAACGCCTTCATACGCTACGGATGCAGGATGGCGATGAAGACCAGCACCAGCCCGACGAACCCCACGCCCCACACGACGCTGCGCAAGACCGGAATGCCTGCCGCGTAGATCGGCACATAGGCGATCCGGGCCAGCAGATACAGCCACGCGCCCCACAGCGTCAGGCTGCCGTCGCGACCGCCCACATGGGCGATGAGGATCGCGCCGATGAACAGCGGCAGCGTCTCGAACAGGTTCTTTTCCGCGCGCTGCAGCCGTCCGGTGATTTTGCCGACCGGCGGTCCTTGTTCGTCGCGCGGCCCGACATTGTAGGTTGAGCCGGTCTCTTGCGTGCGCAGGAAGCCGGCGAGCAGGATTTGCACGACGGCGAGAACCAGCGTCCAGCCCGTGAGCGTCAGTTCGGTGGTCATGGCGTGATTCCCCCTTGGCGGCGTGGCCAAGCCGTCTTCCTAGGACACTTTGCGAGGCGGCGAAATCGGGGGCGCCTCATTGTCGCCGATCCGGCCCGGCAGAGATGCAGGAATAGGCGTGGATGGGCCGTCGAAACTATGTATCTGAGGGGTGAAATGCCCTCCCGCACCGTCTAGAAAGAGCCGTGACCAGCAACAAAACCCCCATCACGCCGGACCTCGTCGCCGAACATGGCCTCAAGCCGGACGAATATCAGCGCATCCTCGATCTGATCGGCCGCGAGCCGACGCTGACCGAACTCGGCATCTTCTCGGCGATGTGGAACGAGCACTGCTCGTACAAATCCTCGAAGGTGCATCTGCGCGGCCTGCCGACGAGCGCGCCGTGGGTGATCCAGGGGCCGGGCGAGAATGCCGGCGTCATCGACATCGGCGACGGGCTGGCGGTCGTCTTCAAGATGGAGAGCCACAACCACCCGAGCTACATCGAGCCCTATCAGGGCGCGACGACCGGCGTGGGCGGTATTTTGCGCGACGTGTTCACCATGGGTGCGCGGCCGATCGCCTGCCTTAATGCGCTGTCGTTCGGCGATCCGTCGCACCCCAAGACACGCCATCTCGTCTCCGGGGTCGTGGCTGGCGTCGGCGGCTACGGCAACTCCTTCGGGGTGCCGACAGTGGGCGGGCAGGTGCGTTTCCACAGCCGCTACGACGGCAACAATCTCGTCAACGCCATGGCCGTCGGCCTCGCGGAAACCGACAAGATTTTCTACGCAGCCGCCTCCGGCGTCGGCATGCCCATCGTCTATCTCGGCTCGAAGACCGGCCGCGACGGCATCCACGGCGCGAGCATGGCATCGGCGGAGTTCGGCGCGGATTCCGAGGAGAAGCGGCCGACCGTGCAGGTCGGCGATCCGTTCGCGGAAAAGCTGCTGCTTGAAGCCTGTCTGGAGATCATGGCCAAGGATTGCGTCATCGCGATTCAGGACATGGGCGCGGCGGGGTTGACCTGTTCGGCGGTCGAGATGGGCGCCAAGGGCGACCTCGGCGTTACGCTCGATCTCGACAAGGTGCCGTGCCGCGAGGAAGGCATGAGCGCCTACGAGATGATGCTCTCGGAAAGCCAGGAGCGCATGCTCATGGTGCTCAAGCCCGAGAAGGAAAAGGAAGCCGAAGACATTTTCCGCAAATGGGGCCTCGATTTCGCGATCGTCGGCGAAACCACGCCGACGATGCGCTTCATCGTCCGCCATCGCGGTGAGGTGATGGCCGATCTGCCGATCAAGGAACTCGGCGACCAGGCGCCCGAATACAACCGGCCGTTCACCGAAGCCAAAAGGCTGCCGGAGATCGATGCCGCCGGTATCAACGCGCCGATGGGCATTGCGGATGCCTTGCTCAAGCTGATCGGCACGCCCGAGCTGTGCTCGAAGCGCTGGGTGTGGGAGCAATACGATCACGTCATCGGCGGCAACACGGTGCAGCGCCCCGGCGGCGATGCGGCCGTGGTGCGCGTGCTCGATGGCCCGAAGGCGATCGCGATGACGGCGGATGTGACGCCGCGCTACTGCGAGGCCGATCCGTATGAAGGCGGCAAGCAGGCGGTTGCGGAAGCGTGGCGCAACCTCACGGCGGTCGGCGCGCATCCGCTCGCGATCACGGACAATCTGAATTTCGGCAATCCCGAGAAGCCCGAGATCATGGGCCAGTTCGTCGGCTGCATACGCGGCATATCGGAAGCCTGCCAGACGCTCGACTTCCCTGTCGTGTCCGGCAATGTCTCGCTCTACAACGAAACCAACGGACGCGGGATATTGCCGACGCCGACTATCGGCGCTGTCGGCGTTCTCGACGATTTTCAGAAATCAGCGTCGCTCGCCTTCAAGGCCGAAGGCGAGGCGATCCTGTTGGTCGGCGCGACCAAAGGCTGGATCGGCCAGTCGCTGTATCTGCGCGACATCTGCGGCCGCGAAGAAGGCGCGCCGCCGCCCGTCGCTCTTTTCATTGAGAAACAGGTGGGCGACGCCGTGCGCGCGCTCATCGATGGAGATGTGGCGACGGCAGTCCATGACGTGTCCGACGGCGGATTGCTGATCGCGCTCGCCGAGATGGCGATGGCATCGAACATCGGCGCCGTGCTCGACGCCGCGCCTGCCAATATAACGGCGCATGCCTTCTGGTTCGGCGAGGATCAGGCGCGCTATGTCGTCACCGTGCCGGAAAGCACTGCTGCGACTGTGTTGAGCCGGATCAGCGATGTCGGCGTGCCAGTGATGCGGCTCGGCACGACTGGCGGCGACAGCCTGCGCATCGACGGTGAGACGGAAACGGCCATCGCGACACTGCGTGCCCGTCACGAAAAATGGTTTCCGCACTATATGGCTGGTCACGCCACCGATCTGGCGTAAGACGCTCCGTTTCGCGTCACACGATCCGCGCCACAAGCCGGCTTCGGCGCAACACGCTCACGACACTCCAGCTCAAGAGAAGGGCGGCGGCGAACATGATTGCCGCTTTGGAGGCGACGTTGAGCTGCGTGTGCACGAGCGCGACCTTGAGCCACAGAATGACAACGAAGTGGCAGAGATAGACGCCGTAGGCGCTGCCACGGAGCCGGTCGAGAAATGCGAGACCCGAGTCGCGAAAGCGCAAGAACACGGCGAGCAGCGCGAAGCTGACGGTCGCGCAGAACACCGACGTCGTCATGCCGTCGAGCGCGCTCCACCATGCCGGCGGATTGGCGGGGACGGGCCATTGTGCGTGGCGCAGCGCCGTGATGAGAACAACCGCGCAGAACGCACCCAAGGCAGCCGCGCACCACGCCGCCCACTGGCGGACGAGGGGTCCGCGTTCAGCCAGCAATCCATGCTCCATATTCGCGGCTCCGATCCCGGCGCCGGCGAAGAAATACACGGCATAAAGCAGCGGCCGGGTCGCCTGCACCGCGAAGGGACCGATTTCGAACCAGCGGGATTCCGGAAATGCCATGAGCAGAGGGACGTAAGCCGCGCAGGACGCGAGAACCAGCGGCACGAAAAAATAGGACGGCCGGACGTGGGCCCATTTTGAGAGACGATTGATCGGGGCAAGAATGGCCGGCGCAGTGCGATAGAGCATCACAGCGAGCGCGTCGAACGCCAGAAGTACCCAGACGAACCAGGCGGGACCGGCCGGATGCGGCCCATGCAGCAGTGTCGTCGCCCAATAGGTGAAGAACCCGAGATCCGGATTGGCGTTCAACGCTTCCGGATAATTGGCGATCGGCATCAGCACGATCACCGAAAGAATGAAAGGAATGCCGAGGCGCACTGCGCGGTCGCGCAGGAATGCGGCGATACCCTTGCGCGCGAGGCTCGGCCACACGAACAGCCCTGAGAGAAAAAACATCAGGGCCATGAAGAAACTGTCGTTGAACAACACAAACAGGTCAAAGCCCAGCCAGCCGTCGTGATGTTCGACGCGAGTAAATGGAAGTGCGGCGTGATAGGCGACGACGAGGATCGTGCAGAATGTGCGCGCACGATCGAGTGCGATGGTTCTTTCTTGCATGGGCTCTATAATTTGGTCCGCAAAATTTAAGGCTTTGGACAATGCGCAGATGTGTCGGAAACAGTTCGACCTAGTAAACGTTCCGTCGTGGCGTTGATGTGGCAAAGCTTTTCGGATCGGAATAGGTGCCCTGCGGCTGCGGGAGGTCAGGCTGGCCCGATGATCAACTCAAGCGGGCATCCAGCCCTGACGATGCGGACTTATATTCTGTCATGCCCGCGAAAGCGGGCATCCAGTTCTTTTGTCGCGACGTTGAGATGGCAGGCGGTCAAAGAAAAGCGCTGGGTGCCCGCTTACGACCGATAGAAATGCATCTGACGGAGGCTGTCGATTGCTAGTCGGCAATTTCCTCGATCCGCACTTTGTTCGGATAAAAGGCGAGCCGCTCGCGGATTTCCGCCACGGCCGGAAACGGCTGCTCGTAGCTCCACACCGCGTTCTCGGCGGCGTGACCGTCGACATTGACGTTGAAATAACTGGCATCACCCTTGAAAGGACAATGCGTCGAATGCGCAGTGCGCGAGAGCAGCGTCATGTCGGTATCTTCGCGCGGGATGTAGTGCACCGCCGGCAGCGTCGTCTCGCGCAGCGTCAGCGCGCCTGTGGTGTTGGCGATCACGCGGTCGCCGGCAAAAACGCGAATCCTGTTGGGATTGGCGACGATGGAAATGGGGTGGGCCGGGCCGGGCTCTTTCATGTCGTCTCCTCTTTCGGCGATGCGACCTGCCATGGTGGTGGTGACGGCAGGCTGCCGTGACTGTGCAGGGCGGCTATCCGCCGCTGGCGATGCTTTCGCGAAGCATATATGTCTGCATGCGAGGGATGGCAGGGTGCTTCGGCAGCCCAGAATGGAGACGATGTTATGGCGATGGACGCCCGCGAAATCGAAAGACTCATCAAAGCGCGCCTGCCGGACGCCGAGGTGACGATTCGTGACCTCGCGGGAGACGGCGACCACTATGCGGCGACCGTCATTTCACCGTCGTTCAAGGGCAAATCCCGCGTCCAGCAGCACCAGATTGTCTATGAGGCCTTGCAGGGCCAGATGGGCGGCAAGCTGCACGCCCTGGCGTTGCAGACGGCCGCGCCGGACGCCTGAGGGCGCCGTTTTCGAGCCGATTTTGCGGAAATCAGCAGCTTTTCGGCCTTGAGGCCGGGTGCCGGGATGACGATATAGACACAAGGGTGGGCGCAGGCGCGTCGCGGCAGCCCATACGAATTGGCATTTGGGACAAAAGCGGCAAATCAGCTATAAACCGCAGTCAGCGGCTGCAGCGCGGAGCGAGAAGGACGGACCATGAGCATCGAACAATTTATCGCGAATGAAGTGAAGGGCAATGATGTGGTGCTGTTCATGAAGGGCACGCCGCAGTTTCCCCAATGTGGATTTTCCGGGCAGGTGGTCCAAATCCTTGATCATGTCGGAGTGACCTATAAGGGCCTCAACGTTCTTGAATCCGATGACCTGCGCAACGGCATCAAGGACTATTCGAAATGGCCGACCATCCCGCAACTTTACGTGAAGGGCGAATTCGTCGGCGGCTGCGATATCATTCGCGAGATGTTCCAGGCAGGTGAGCTGCAGCAATTGTTCGAGGAAAAAGGCGTGCCGGTGCGGGGCGTCGCGACGGCCTGATATCGGGTCTGTCGTTTCGGCGGCCGGCGAACCCGGCGACCGGGCACATTTAATGAATGATGAGGGCCCCTGTCGGGGCCCTTGCTGTTTTCCGCGATCCCTGCCGATAATCTCCCATGCCCGCAAAGACGGGCCCAGGGAGGGATCACATGGTCACCGAGAAGGCGGCATTTCCGTTCTTGCGGCGCGCTCGCTGTCGCGCCACTCCGCGTGTCATTTCATTGCGCCGCGCGGCGCTGGCGGCGGCCGTGCTGTGCATCGTGCCGCTGACGGCACAGGCGCACGTGACCGAGTTGCGCATCACGTCGACCGCGCCGTTTCTCAACGGTGAAAGCTTCGGCAAGACCGGCGCCTATGTCCGCATCATGGGCGTCGCCAAAGGCGAGATCGATCCGAAAAGCGCGCAGAACGCATCCATCGTCGATCTCGACAAGGCGCCGCGTAACGCGCGAGGCATGGTCGAATACGATGTCGACATCACCATCCTCAAGCCGGCCGACCTGTCCAAAGGCAACGGCTTCCTGTTCTACGAAGTGCTCAATCGCGGCAACAAGCAGGTGACACAGCGTTTGCACGACCTGACCGTGCCCGGGCTGATGGCGCAAAACGATCCAAAGACCCGGGCCGAGGTCGGCAACGGTTTCCTCTTCGAGCGCGGCTATACGCTGGTGTGGTCCGGCTGGGACCCCGACGTGCCGAAGTCGAACGCCCGGATGAGCGCGCGCCTGCCCATGGCCATGCAGGACGGCAAGCCGATCGTGAAACGCATCCGCCATGAATTCCAGATCGGCCTGCGCGTGCGTGCCGACACGCTGACCGCGAAGCTGGTCTATCCTGCGGCGACCACCGATACGACCAAGGCGCGGCTGACAAAGCGGCTGCGCGAGACCGATAAGCGCATCGACGTGCCTGCCGACCAGTGGGAGTTCGCCGATGCGCGGTCGGTGCGGCTGCTGCCGAAGGACACCAAGTTCGATCCCAATGCGATCTACGAACTCTGGTACGACGCGACCAATCCGGTTGTGCTCGGCGTCGGCTATGCTGCGACGCGCGATGTCGTGTCGTTCTTGCGTTATGCGGCTGCGGACGCCAAAGGAACCGCCAATCCGTTGCGCGCAAACGGAAACGGTGTCCAGCATGTGCTCGGCTTCGGCGGCTCGCAGAGCGGCCGCTTCCTGCGTCTCTTCATCGAAATGGGGATGAACAAGGACGAGCAAGGCAAAAAGATTTTCGACGGCGTCTATTCGCACACGGCCGGCGCGGGAAAAGTTTTCGGCAATCATGAGTTCGGCATGCCGGCGCGCACCGGCACGCAGCATGAGGATCACGACTACCCGGAGAACTGGTTTCCATTCTCGACCGCGACCGCCACGGATCCTTTCTCTGGCAAGTCGGGTTCGATCCTGCGTGGTGACGGCAGCGATCCAAAAATCATCGAGAGCAACACCTCGACGGAATATTGGCAGAAAGGTGCGTCGCTGCTCACCGTCGATCCGTCCGGAAAAAGCGATATGACGCTGCCCGCGAATGCGCGCGTCTACCTGATTGCAGGCACAAAACACGGCGGTCATGCCGCGCTCAAGCCAAAGCGCGGCGTCTGCGTCAACATAAGCAACCCGCACAACCCGGGTCCGGCGATGCGGGCTCTGGTCGTCGCGCTCACAGAATGGGTCGCAGACAACAAGGCGCCGCCGCCGAGCATGGTCCCGACGCTGGCCGCGCATACGGCCGTTACACCGAAAATGCTTGAATGGCCGAAGACGAAGGACATCGTGCCGCCGCCCGGCAACAACAATGTCAGCGTGCCGCCGGATTGGATCGATCCAAAACCCAGCACCCAGCATTACGCGACATTCGTCACGGCGATCGACGGCGATGGCAACGAGGTGGCCGGCATTCGCCTTCCGGACATTGCCGTTCCACTCGCGACTTACACGGGCTGGAACATGATCAAGATCGCGCCGAGCGAGTTGTGCGATCGGGAAGGGACCTACGCGCCGTTCGCCAAGACGAGGGCGGAGCGCGAGGCGGCGCATGATCCGCGGCTGTCGCTGGAAGAACGCTATGGCACGCACGACGCCTTTGTCGCCAAGACCAAAGCGGCTGCCGACGCGCTTGTTGCGCAACGCTTGTTGTTGCCGGCGGATGCTGCGGCCTACGTCAAGGCGGCGCAGCAGAGCGATAGTTTCTGAGGGCGATGTGGCATCGCGCTCGTGCGTGGTGCCGCATGGTTTTGCGGTTTCGCATCCGTGCGAATACTTAGACGCGCTCGCGGATGATGTGTCGCTCGGGCTCGATCTGACGTATGCGGACGGTACCTTGATCTCGGGCGATCCCGCGCACGGCGTCATTACGTCAATGTCACTGACTAAACGATTCATACACGGCGAGGATGGGGTCCGGCAAAAACCAGGCGAAAAAGCCTGTCGCGGATGCACTGTCGCGCCAGACGCAGTCGGTGGGCGATGTCCCGAGGTTTCCTCTCTAGCGGGCATGCAGTTGGGCTGCTCGGCGACATCCGCCCTTAACGCAGGTGGGTTTAAAAAAGAAAAATAAGCGACGCGTGATCCGGCAAAGCGGGAGTCAGAATCTCGTGCAGTGATTCGAAAACGCGCCGATGGATTTTCAAAACTTTAAGTTGCGACGCGTGAATTACCGAATCATGAGTAGCTCCTTGCGCTACTCCAGTACGGATGAAAGGCGCGTTTCATCAGATTTTCCGCCGTCTCTTCTCGAATGCGGCTCAGTTCTGCCGCGAAGTTCTTGAATTATAGCATGCAGGAACTTGAAGGGGGACATCATGACGAATGTCTATACGTCTACCGGCGAGTTGCGACGCCGTCGCATTTTGTCATCAGATCAGAATCATGACGACTCTTCGGCCGTCGATGATCTGCTCGAAGAGAATGCAAAGCTCAGAAAACTCGTCGTCGAACTGTCGAGGCTTGCCATAAAAAACGTTGCCGATAGAGAGTAGGTTTCGGCGCGGCAGCGGTAAAATCGTGACGATAACCGGCGCTGTCAGCAGCGGCGTTGGGGCATCGCCTTGACGCGTGCTCTCGTGGGCGAGCCGAAACTTCTCCTGCTTGATGAACCACGGTCCAATCTCGATGCGCAACAGCGCGAGCTAATGCGCATACCGTGGGTGCCGGCGATTTTGGCATCAAGCCACGTCTGTTGCCGAGCAGCAGGCGTGAAGCGCGCGCGGGCGTCGCAGTAGCGGGCACGTAAGCCCGCGCAATCCATCCCGAGACCGAGACGTCGAGCCGGTCAGTTTGACGCCGGTCAGCCCCTCATAATTGAGCTGGCGGCACCGAAGTCGGTGACTGAAGTCGATTGCTGCCTTTCCCGTCCTGACATCATCGGGAATATGCCGCGCTCGGAATTGTTGTATCCTGAGTGCGCATAAGGGGGCGGGCAGCCTCCGTCGTCTGGGAGGATTTCATGAATCGGATTGCCATGGTTGCGCTCGCGGGCGCAGCAGCATTGATTGCCGGACAAGCCAGGGCGCAGCAGCAAACGACAGCGCCCGCACCGGCACGGGATTTTTCCAAGGTCGAGATCAAGAGCACCGACCTCGGCCACAACACCTACATGCTGCAGGGCGAGGGCGGCAATATCACCATCGCGGTCGGCGGTGATGGCATCATCATGGTCGATGGCGAATTCGCGCCGCTGCACGACAAGATCAAGGCGGCGATCGAAGCGATCTCGAAGAAGCCTATCAAATATCTCGTCAACACGCATTTCCATGGCGATCACACCGGCGGCAACGTGCCCTTCTCCAAGGACGGTACGGTTGTCGTGACCAATGCCAACGTGAAGAAACGCCTGGCTGCCGGCACCACCAACGGGCTCACCGGCGCGAAGACGCAACCGGCGCCAGAGGCGGCGTTGCCGGCCAAGACCTACACCAGCAAGATGACGCTCAAGGTTAAAGGGCGCACTGCAAAGCTCGCCCATGTCGCGAACGCGCATACCGACGGCGACACCTATATCTGGTTTGCCAAAGCCAATGTGCTCTCAACCGGTGACACGTTCACCAACGGTCTTTACCCGAACATTGATTTTGCCAACGGCGGCAACATCAAGGGAATGATCGCGGCGACCGGCACCTATCTCAAAATGATCAACGACAAGACCAAGATCGTTCCCGGCCATGGACCGCTCGGCGACAAGGCCGCATTGATCGCCTATCGCAAGATGCTGACGACCGCACGCGACCGCATGGCAAAGCTCGTCGCCGAAGGTAAAAGCGAGGACGAAGTGGTGGCGGCCAAGCCGTTTGCCGATCTCGATGCCAAGTGGGCGCAGAGCGAGCAGCGAAGCAAGAACTTCATGCGCGTCGTCTACAATTCCTTGAAGCCGAAACAGGCGTCCCGTTAAAGCAGCCCGCCGCTCCACGGCTAATGCTGTCATGCCCGCGTAAGCGGGCATCGAGTTCTTTCGAGGCCGATCCACATGCTGTCATGCCCGCGAAAGCGGGCATCCAGTTCTTCGTTGTTCTGCCGAAAAGTGCTGGGTACCCGCTGGTGCCCGGCCTGCCGGCCCACCGTGCCGCGCGAACAAAAACCCCCGCCGGCGGCGGGGGTTGATGAAACGTAATTGGCTGCGCGGCTGGTTTTGATCAGCGCGAATAATATTCGACGACGAGATGCGGCTCCATCTGCACCGGGTAGGGCACATCGCTGAGCACGGGAATCCGCGACACCTTCGCGGTCATCTTGTTGTGGTCGGTCTCGATATAATCGGGCACGTCGCGCTCGGCCAACTGGGTGGCTTCGAGCACGAGGGCAAGCTGCTTGGAGGCATCCTTGACCTCGATCACGTCGCCGACCTTGAGCCGGTAGCTCGGGATCGTCACGCGCCGGCCGTTGACCTTGATGTGGCCGTGGCTGACGAACTGGCGCGCAGCGAATACGGTGGGGACGAACTTGGCGCGGTAGATCGCGGCGTCGAGACGGCGTTCGAGCAGGCCGATCATGTTGGCGCCCGAGTCGCCCTTCATGCGAATGGCCTCGTCATAGATGGCGCGGAACTGCTTTTCGGAAATGTTGCCGTAATAGCCACGGAGTTTCTGCTTGGCGCGCAACTGGACGCCGTAGTCGGAAAGCTTGCCCTTGCGGCGCTGGCCGTGCTGGCCGGGGCCGTATTCGCGGCGGTTCACCGGGCTCTTCGGGCGGCCCCAGATGTTTTGACCCAGGCGGCGGTCGAGCTTGTATTTTGCCTCAAGGCGCTTTGTCATCGCGTTCCTCTTGTCGGCTCGGATGATCCCAAGCCATTGATTGAAAACAAGGTTGAGGAATCACGCCCTCCTCTGGCCCGGCACGCCGGACCTGACAGACCTCTCCCGAAGCAACGGGACAAATCACGGGTCGCGAAACACGACGCGGGCCGAAATGGCCCGCGCGTGAGCGGTTTCTAGGGCTAAAGCGGGAACGGTGTCAATGCCGGCGCGGCAGGGCGGGCTGACGCGCTTGCAGCGGCGCGGCCGGCCCGCCATATTTGTACCGGTCAGACCGGGCCCCTCTGGCAGTCTTGGGACTGCGATGTCGGATTGATCGAACCGCAGAAGGGCTCCTGCCGATGACCGACTTTTTCGCTATTTCCCCAGACGCTCTGGCCGCGTTGTTCCAGGTGATCATGATCGACCTGGTGCTCGCCGGTGACAACGCCGTGGTGATCGGGCTTGCCGCCGCCGGCCTGCCGCCCGAAAAGCGGGCCCGCGCGATCCTGATCGGCATCATCGCGGCGACGGTGTTGCGCATCGCCTTCGCGGGCGTGGCCCTTGAGTTGCTGAAGATCGTTGGCCTGCTGCTGGCCGGCGGCATCTTGCTGCTCTGGGTCTGCTGGAAGATGTGGCGCGAACTGCGCGGACCGGGGGTCGAGGATACCGAAGCGGCACTTGGTGCGAAAGAGGCGCATGTGCCAAGCAAGACGTTCGCGCAGGCTGCCTGGCAGATCGTCATGGCGGACGTGTCGATGTCGCTCGACAACGTGCTGGCAGTCGCGGGCGCTGCGCGCGATCATCCGTGGGCTCTGGTTTTCGGGCTGGGCCTGTCGATCGTGCTGATGGGCATTGCCGCGAGCTTCATCGCGCGTCTGCTCAATCGCCACCGCTGGATCGCTTATGTCGGGCTCGCGATCATCCTCTATGTCTCGTTCGACATGATCTGGCGCGGCGCCCACGAAGTGTGGCCGTATCTGTTCGGCTAAAATGCAAAAGTTTTTAACGTGCGGGCCAGCTCTGCCGGCGGTGCGCTGCCGGAGGTGAAGACGAAGGACGGAGCCCCAGGGCGCTCGGATGCGGGAGGACACTCCTGCAAAAGTGTGGCGACGCGGCGCGCGATCGCCGGCGCCGGATCGATCCAGGTCACCGGCCATGGCGCGAGGCGCCTGAACCGCTCCAGCAACAATGGATAATGCGTGCAGGCGAGCACAATGGTGTCGGTGCGCCGATCATCGGCGTCGATGAAGCAGGGCGCGATTTCCGCCGCGAGGTCGGCGTCGGCCGCCGGTTCGCCGTGCAGCTCCGCTTCGCCGAAGGCGGCAAGCCGCGCCGAGCCGACAAGCGCGACGCTGGAGCCGTTGCCGAATTCACGGATCAGCGCGTGCGTGTATTCGCGCCGCACGGTGGCCTCGGTGCCGAGCACCGACACGCGCTTCGTGAGCGAGGCCGCGCAGGCCGGCTTGATCGCCGGCACCGTGCCGACGAACGGCACCGCGAAGCGCGCGCGCAGCGCCGGTAGCGCAATGGTCGAGGCCGTGTTGCAGGCGATAACGACGAGCGCCGGCTGCCGCGCCGCGATCTCTTCGTCCATGATCGCGAGCATGCGCGCGACGAGTGCGTCGTCGCTCAGGCGGCCGTAGGGAAAGCCCGCGTCATCGGCGACGTAGCGGTAATAGGCGTCTGGCCGCAGCGCGACGACCTCGCGCAACACCGTCAGGCCGCCGAGGCCCGAGTCGAATACGATGATCGTAGGAGTGGAATCAGAAGACATGCAGGGATGCGACATTGCGAAGATGACACGCAGTTAATACACGACGATCGAATCGTGACAATGGGTCGCGCGAGGATGGGACCGCGTGCGGGAACGGGTCTTCGCGTCGATACGTTGTCAACGCATGGGTCGTGTCTGATCTGTGTCGCGGCGAGTTCGTTTCAGCGCTTGATCACAGCAGTGCGGCCAATATTCAGCGCGCGGTCACAACAGCAATGCAGTGGAGTAGGAATCAATCATGTCTATGACGACGATTAAAAAACTTTCATTTGCCGGCGTTTTGCTCCTCGGAACAGCCGGCATCGCGGCCGCGGCTCCGGCCATTGTCGAATCAGACCTCAATCTTCGCGCCGGCCCGAGCACCGGCTACGGCGTCGTTGCGGTGATGCCAGGCGGTGCGAGCGTCGATGTGCTGAACTGCACCGGCTCCTGGTGTCGTGTCGGTTTCGGTGGAACCGTTGGCTACGCCAGCCGCAGTTACCTCGATGTCGGCGGCGCCGCCTATGCCGCGCCGGTCTATGCGGCGCCTATATATCGCCCCGTCTATGAGGAGCCCTATTACCGTGCCCCGTATTATGCCGGTCCGGCTTTTGGAGTCGGCATCCACATCGGTGGCGGCGGCCATCACTGGCGCGGCGGTGGTCATCATTGGCGCGGAGGTGGCCATCATGGAGGAGGCTCCCACCATGGCGGGGGTCACCACGGTGGCGGTCACCACGGTGGTGGGCATCATCACTAACAGGACGCTATCCGCCTAAAGCGTTTCCAGTGACGAAAAGACCACGGTGTTTGCACACCGTGGTCTTTGCGCATGGGGCAACGTAGTGTGTTGGCTCTACGACGAGCCAAAAACGCGCTTAAAAATCGTGTCGACGTGCTTGAGGTGATAGCCGAGATCAAATTTCTCTTCGAGTTCGGCGTCGCTCAACGCGGCTGTCACGTCGGGGTCGTTCTTGAGGAATGTCAGGAAGTCGCCTTCGCCGCGCCAGACGCGCATCGCATTGCGCTGCACGAGGCGATAGGCATCTTCGCGTGAGACGCCTTTCTGTGTCAGCGCGATCAGCACGCGCTGGGAATGCACAAGCCCGCCGAGACGGTCGAGGTTCTTCTGCATGTTTTCCGGATAGACCAGCAGTTTATCGATCACGCCGGTGAGCCGCGAAAGGGCGAAGTCGAGTGTCACTGTCGCATCGGGGCCGATCATGCGCTCGACGGACGAATGCGAAATGTCGCGCTCATGCCACAGCGCGACGTTCTCCAGTGCCGGCGTCACATAGGCGCGGACCATGCGCGCGAGACCGGTGAGATTTTCCGACAGCACCGGATTGCGCTTGTGCGGCATCGCCGAGGAGCCTTTCTGGCCCTCGGAAAAGAATTCTTCCGCTTCCAGCACTTCCGTGCGTTGCAGATGCCGGACTTCGGTGGCGAGGCGTTCGATCGAGGAGGCGACGATGCCAAGTGCCGCGAAATAGGCGGCATGACGATCGCGCGGGATCACCTGCGTCGAGACAGGTTCGGGCACGAGGCCCATCGCCTTGGCGACATGCTCTTCGACGCGCGGATCGATCTGCGCAAATGTGCCGACGGCGCCGGAGATCGCGCAGGTCGCGACTTCCTTGCGCGCGACGACCAGCCGTTCGCGGTTGCGCGTGAATTCGGCAAATGCCTGCGCCAGCTTCAGGCCGAACGTGGTCGGTTCGGCATGGATGCCGTGCGAGCGCCCGATCGTCGGCGTCATCTTGTGTTCGAAGGCGCGGCGCTTGAGCGCGGCCAGAAGCTTGTCGACATCGGCGATCAGCATATCGGCGGCGCGGACAAGCTGCACGTTGAGGCAGGTGTCAAGCACGTCGGACGACGTCATGCCCTGATGCACGAACCGCGCCTCGGGTCCGACATGTTCGGACAGATGCGTGAGGAAGGCGATGACGTCGTGCTTGACCTCGGCCTCGATGGCGTCGATGCGCGCGATGTCGAATTTTGCCTTGCCGCCCTTGTCCCAGATCGTCTTCGCGGCTTCTTTCGGGATGATTCCCAGTTCAGCCATGGCGTCGGCGGCATGGGCCTCGATCTCGAACCAGATGCGGAAGCGTTGCTCCGGCGACCAGATCGCGGCCATCTCGGGACGGGAATAACGGGGGATCATGCTGCCTCGGATCAGGGAAGGCGGGGCGCGTCACGCGACCACCGTCAGGCTTCGGATGAGGGCGATCTAGCAAATTCGCAGGCCCGCGCCAAACCCGATCCTGCGGACAAGGTGGCCGTGCCGGTGCAAAAGCGCAGGACAGACGTATGCAAATATAGCAGACTGTCAGCGGCGGCGCGGCCTGTCCGGACGCCGGTACGAAAGCAGCGTGGCAGCATCACCGGGGGGCGATATGGCTGGCAACGATTCGAACTGGATTTTTCTCCTTCTGCCCGTGCTGTTCATCGGCGTTGGCGCGCTGTTTTTCTACATCGGTCTGAAACAGTTTCGCGACGCCGGCAGCCAGGGCAAATGGGCGAGCGTGGCCGGCACGGTTGTAAGCGCCGATCCCGGTATCGGCTATCGTTCGCCGGAGGAACAGCGCGGCAAGCTGAGCGGCTGTTTCCCGGTCGTGACCTATCAATATGTCCTTAATAACCTGCTCTACACCGGCAACCGGTTGGGCAATGTCAGCCCCAACGGCGTCTCGGAGGCGCATGCCAACAAGGTCGCTGCTGAATATCCGGCGGGCCGCGCCGTCGCGGTGTATTACGATCAGGCCAATCCGCAGAATGCCGTGCTGATCCCGCAAAAGGCCGGCTGCGGCGCAGTCTTCACGGTGACCATCGGGGGCGTTCTGTTGGCTGTCGGGCTGCTCGCTGCGGTCGGAGCCGCGTATGTCGCGATGCATATGCCGGCATGATGGCGCGCGTCGTTAAGCGGCTTCGCCGCGCGCGATGGCGCCGACCATGCGGATAGCAGCGATGTTCTTTGCATAATCGCCGCCGTTCGGCTTGAACACGGCGTTGCCGGCCACAAGCACATTTGCGCCGGCGGCAACCACAAGGCCCGCCGTTTCCGGCGAAACGCCGCCATCGACCTCGATGTCGATCGGCCGGCCGCCGATCATCAGCGCCAGGCGCTGGATCTTTTCCACCGTGGTCTTGATGAAGGCCTGACCGCCGAAGCCGGGATTGACCGACATTATGAGGACCTGATCGACCAGGTCGAGGACGTATTCGAGCGACTCGATCGGCGTTGCCGGATTGAGCGTGACGCCAACCTTTTTGCCGAGTGCGCGGATCGCCTGCAGCGAGCGATGCAGATGCGGCCCGGCTTCGACATGGACGGTGATGAGGTCGGCGCCGGCCTTGGCAAAGGCCTCGAGATATGGGTCGCACGGTGCGATCATCAGATGCACGTCGAACAACTTCTTCGTATGGGGCCGCAGTGCCTTCACCACGTCGGGTCCGATGGTGATGTTGGGCACGAAATGGCCGTCCATCACATCGACATGGATGTAGTCGGCGCCAGCGGCATCGATGGCATGGATTTCCTCGCCGAGTTTTGCGAAATCGGCGGACAGGATCGACGGCGAAATGAGAAGCGGGCGGCGCATGAAATTCTCCCGGCATTTCGGTATCACGGCCCCGAAAAGCGGGCAATGCATGGACGGTGAAGGGAGCGCAGCTTAACGGCCGAAGCGGTCACGCCAGGCCGGCAGGGCACCGGAAAAGGGCAGCGCCTTGGCCTCATAGACGCCGCGCGCGACGGCGCGGGCCAGCACATTCGCAGCGACCGCGCCAAGCCGCGTGAGGCCGAGATGCGGATCGCCGAATGGTTTGCGGCCGGTCGCGGCGGCATAGACGACATCGCCATCGAGCGGGGTATGGACGGGATAGATCGCCCGCGCCAGACCCGTTTGCGCGATGACGGCCAGTCGGTGCGCCTGCGCCTTGGTGAGGGTCGCGTCGGTTGCGATGACGGCCAATGTCGTGTTCTCGGGCGCGCTGCCCTTGGTTCGCGGCACAAGCGCAGCCGCGGGGAACGATGCAGGCCAGCCCTGCGCACCGTATTCGCCGTTCTGTTCGAACGGCGCCGCCCAGAAATGCGGCCCGTTGCCGATGGTCACGCTGCCGGCGGCATTGACAGCAACCAGCGCCCCGACGGTGAAGCCGTCGATGGTGTCCGAGGCCGTGCCGATGCCGCCCTTGAAGTTTGCGGTCGTCGCACCGAACCCGGCACCAACGGTCCCGAGGGCCACATCCGTTCCAGCATCGACGGCAGCGGCATAGGCGAGGTCGCGATAGGGCGGAAACCGGCCCCATGATTTGTCGCCGCCGTTGAGCAGGTCGAACAAGATGGCTTGAGGCACGATCGGCACGCGCGCCTCGCGCACGGCAAAGCCGCGTCCCTGCTCGGCGAGGTAGGCCTGGACGCCGGAGGCCGCATCGAGGCCGAAAGCCGAGCCGCCGGAAAGCGCGATCGCATCGACCCCCTGCACAGTCTGCGCCGGATCGAGCATCGCAGTTTCGCGCGTGCCCGGTCCGCCGCCACGCACATCGACGCTTGCGACCACCGGCTCATCGAAGAGGACGACGCTGACGCCGGAGGCGAGCCTGGCATCGCCGGCATGGCCGACGCGCAATCCGGCGACATCGGTGATGGTGTTGCGCGGTACTGTCATCGGCCGTTGGCTATAGTTCCGCAAAGGACGCGACAGCATGCGGCGGTTTGCGCGGTGACGCAATGCGTGCGCTTCCGTTGAGTCGCTCGTCCCGGCGGCGCGCGACATCGTGAAGAGGACCCGCGCGATCGTGAGCGTATCGGTACCGTGCGGGGCTTGCTTTTGCCAAACGACCCCGGCACATGGTGCGGCATGGCTTCCAATGTCAGTTTCCTTGCCGCGCTGATTGCCGGGCTGGTGAGTTTTTTGTCGCCCTGCGTGCTGCCGCTGGTCCCGCCCTATCTCGTCTATCTGGCCGGCACGTCGCTTGAACGCATCGCCTCGCCCGACACGGGCGCGACTGGCGTTGCCGACCGGCCGGCGCGCGCCGCGCTTCCGGCAGCGATCCTGTTCGTGCTCGGCTTTTCGACGGTCTTCATCGCACTCGGCGCTAGTGCAAGCGTCGTCGGATCGCTGGTGCGCGTTTATTCGAGTCAGTTGGCGATCGTGGCCGGCATCGCCATCATCATCATGGGGCTGCATTTCCTCGGCGTGTTTCGCATCCCCTTCCTGATGATGGAAAAGCGCGTCGAGGTGTCGAAGCCCGTCGGCGTATGGGGCGCTTATGTGATGGGGCTTGCCTTCGCGTTCGGCTGGACCCCGTGCATCGGGCCGGTGCTGGCGACGATTCTGGCGATCGCGGCTTCGGACAAGACCGTGGGCGAGGGCGCGTTGCTGCTCGCCGTCTATTCTCTCGGCCTCGGCATTCCGTTCCTCATTGCAGCCTTCGCTGTGGCGCCGTTCGCACGCTTCCTCGCGCGCTTCCGCCATCATCTCGCGACCATGGAGCGGGTGATGGGTGGACTGCTGGTGCTCACCGGCATCGCCTTCCTCACCGGCTTCGTCAGCGAGGTCAGTTTCTGGCTGCTCGAATCCTTCCCTGTGCTCGGGCGGATCGGCTGAAGCATTGCGTTCAAACTTGAGGCGCGCCCGACATTGTCATTCCGGGGCGCGAGCTTTTGCGAGCGAACCCGGAATCCATAACCACGACCGGGACTATGGATTCCGGGCCTGCGCGTACAGAACGCGCATCCCGGAATGACGGATATGTCGTAGGCGCTATTTGTCCTGGGACGCCGGAGGTGTCGCGGGCGCGGGAGTTGCACTCGAAGGCGCAGCAGGTGCTGCGGGAGCGACGGCGCCTGGCGCGGCCGACGCCTGATCCGAGATCTCCGCATAGGTGATCTTGCCGTCGGGATTTTTCTGCCAGCGATAGACGACGTAATCGAGCCGGTTGACGTCGCCTTTTTTGTTGAAAGAAAAATCGCCGATCACGGTCTTGAAGGTCATGCCGGAGGTCATCTTTTCGGCGACCTTTTTCGGATCGAGTGATTGCGCGGCTTCCGCCGCCTGCTTGAACACCTGCACGGCGGCATAGCTGTAAAGCGTGTAGGCTTCCGGATCGAAATTCTGCGCGCGGAATTCATCGACCACGGCCTTGGCTTCCGGGCGTTTGCGCGGATCGGGACCATAGGTCATCAGCGTGCCGACAGCGCCCGGCCCGGCGATCGACGCGAATTCATCGGACGCGATGCCGTCGCCGCCCATCAGGATCGCGTTGACGCCCTGGCCGCGCATCTGCCGCACCAGCAGGCCGCCTTCGGTCTGCAACCCGCCCCAATAGACGAGATCGGCGCCCGATTCCTTGATCTTCGATACGATGGAGGAAAAATCCTTGTCGCCGACGCTGATGCTTTCGTCGAGGACTTCCTTGACGCCCTTTTCGTTCATGCGCTTGCGGGCTTCGTCGGCGAGGCCCTTGCCGTAGGTCGTCTTGTCGTCGACGATGGCAACCTTCTTGTCGGCGAAATGCGCGGCAATGTAATCGCCGGCGACGCTGCCCTGCTGGTCGTCGCGGCCGCAGATGCGAAACACGTTCCACAAGCCGCGCTCCGTCACCTGCGGGTTAGTGGAGGCCGGTGTGATTTCGACGATGCCGTTCTCGTTGTAGACAGCGCCAGCCGGAATCGTGACCCCGGAGTTGAAGTGCCCGACGACGAATTTCACACCGTCGGCGACGAATTTGTTGGCGACGGAGACGCCCTGTTTCGGATCGCCCACGTCGTCGCCGACTTCCGAGGCGACTTTCTTGCCGAGAATGCCGCCGGCCTTGTTGATGTCGACGACCGCCTGCTCGCCGCCGCGTTTGAGTTGCTGGCCGAAGGAGGCGCTGGAGCCGGTGACAGGGCCGCCGATGCCGATGAGCACGGTGTCGTCCGAGCTGCCACCGCAGCCCGCCAGCGTCAGGGCCAGTGCGCCCGCAATCGCGAGTGCCAGCAGCTTTGTCATAACAGTCTCTCCCTCAGCCGATTCCGCCGGTCTGTTGCTGCTGGATATAGCAAGAATCCCGCCCGGAAGGCGAATATGTCATTCGGCTGAAGGCGGCGGCTTCTGTCCGCCGTGCAGCCAGTCATATTGCGTGACCATCTGCCGCTGCCGCGTCACGACGTAGCCGAAGCCGGTCAAGGCGAGACAGGTTGCCGCGTCGATGCAGTAGGCCGGGGCCGAGAGCAGCGGTTCCTGGAACAGGGCGAAGTGCAGGAAGCGCACCGCGCCGCCGAGGATCAGGGCATAGGTCACGACCTGCCACAGCGGCCGCCAGGTCTGGGCGAGCGCCCGGCCAGCGAGGTAGCCGGCGCCACCGCCGAGGATGACCGACAGCAGGAGAAAATTGTTCGACGATAAATAGGCGAGAAGGTTGGTCATCCGGCGTCCGTCAGTTGCCGGCCGCCTTCGAGATAGGCGGATTTGACTTCGGGGCGCGCCAGCAGTTCAGCGCCGGTGCCGCTCAGCGTGATGAGGCCGTTGCACATGACGTAGCCGCGGTGCGCAAGCCGCAAGGCATGGAAGGCATTCTGCTCGACAAGAAATACCGTGAGCCCGTCGCGTTTGTTGAGATCGCGGATCGCGCTGAATATCTGGCGCACGATGAGCGGCGCGAGGCCGAGCGACGGCTCGTCGAGCATCAACAGGCGCGGGCGGCTGACCAGCGCGCGCGCGATCGCGAGCATTTGCTGTTCGCCGCCGGACAGCGTGCCGGCGCGCTGCGTCAAGCGCTCGCGCACGCGCGGGAATAGCGTCAGCACGCGCTCGAGGTCCTGCGCAAAATGCTGGTTGCCGGCGGTCACCGTGCCCATCTGCAGATTTTCCATCACGCTCATGCGCTGGAAAATGCGACGCCCTTCCGGCGATTGCGCGATCCGCAGATGCGCGATGTCGTGCGTCTGCATCTGCGTGATGTCCTGGCCGTCGTAAACGATGCTGCCTTCTTTTGCGCGCGGATTGCCGCAGATCGTCATCATCAAGGTCGACTTGCCGGCGCCATTGGCGCCGATCAGGGTCACGATCTCGCCTTCGTTGACGTCGAGATCGACGCCCTTGAGCGCCATGACGCGGCCGTAAAAAGTTTTGACGCCGCGGATCGCGAGGAGTGCCGTCACAGGCCGACCTCCGCTTCAACGGTTTCGACATCCTCTTCCTCGACGCCAAGATAGGCAGCGATCACGGCTTCGTCGTTGCGGATCTCCTGCGGCATGCCATCGGCGATTTTCGCGCCGTGATCGAGCACCACGATGTGGTCGGAAATCTCCATCACCACCGACATGTCGTGTTCGATGAGCAGGATCGAGGTGCCGTGTTCGTCGCGGATGACGCGCAACAGGTCGTTGAGTGCGCCGCTCTCGCGCGGATTGAGGCCGGCCGCCGGCTCATCGAGACAGAGCAGCACGGGGTCGGTGCACATCGCCCGTGCAATTTCGAGCCGGCGCTGGTCGCCATAAGGGAGTTCGCCCGCCGCATCGTCGGCGCGCTCGATCAGGCCCACGCGTTCGAGCCAAAGACTGGCGGTCTCGATAGCCGCTTTCTCAGACTGATGATAGCGATGATAGGCGAGCAGCCCCAGCACTGTGAAGCCGGATGCGTGCATCAGCCGGTTGTGCTGGGCGACGAGAAGATTTTCGAGCACGCTCATGCCGGGAAACAGCCGGATGTTCTGGAAGGTGCGGGCCACGCGCGCCTGCTGCGTCGCGAGATAATCCGGCAGACGTTCGAGCAGATAGAGCGAGCCGTTGGCGCGGCGCGTATAGCGCTTGCCGCTGGCGGTGAGCGTGTCCATCTCCTGCCACACGGCCGGATCGCCGTGCACGAGGCCGATGCGGCCACGCGTCGGCTTATAAAATCCGGTGATACAATTGAACACGGTGGTCTTGCCGGCGCCGTTGGGGCCGATCAGCGCCGTGATCGCGCCACGCCGCGCATCGAAGCAGAGATCGTTGACGGCGACGAGACCGCCGAAGCGCATCGACAGGTGCTCGACCTGCAGAACGATATCTGCCTCCGTCATCCGCGTCCCTCGCCGATAAGGTCGGCCGCGACCGCTTTTTTCTGTTTGAGCGCCACTGACGGTTCGCGCGAGGAGACGAAACCGCGCGGCCGCCACACCATGATCATGACCATGGCGAAGCCGAACAGCAGCATGCGGTATTGCGTCGGATCGAAGCCAGCGCCGAACACCGATTTGAGGATGTCGAGATCGCGCATCGCCTCGGTGCCGCCGATCATCACGACGGCCGCGATGGCGACGCCGATCTGGCTGCCCATGCCGCCCAGCACGACGATGGCGAGGATTGTGGCCGACTCGATGAAGGTGAAGGATTCCGGCGTGATGAAGCCCTGACGCGCGGCGAAGAACGCGCCGGCAAAACCGCCGAGCATGGCGCCCATGGCGAAGGCAGTGAGTTTTGTGTTGGTCGTGTTGATGCCGAGCGAGCGACAGGCGATCTCGTCTTCACGCAGCGCTTCCCAGGCGCGACCGACCGGCAGGCGGCGCAGGCGCAGCGTCAGTCCCGCCGTCAGCAGCGCCAATGCGAGGATGATGTAATAGAGAAACACGACCCGCTGCAGCGGACTGAACGGAATGTGGAATGTCGCTGCGAAGCCGTTGGCCGAGGCGTCGAGAGGCAATCCGAAAAAGCTTGGCCGCGGAATGCCGCCGACCCCCGCATAGCCGTTCGTCACCGGCACCCAGTTGATCAGCACCAGACGAATGATCTCGCCGAAGGCGAGCGTAACGATGGCGAGATAGTCGCCGCGCAGGCGCAGCACCGGAAAGCCGAGAATGATGCCCCAGAACGAGGCGAGGATGCCGGACAGCGGCAGCAGGAGCCAGAACGACAGTCCGAAATTCTTGGCGAGCAGCGCATAGGAATAGGCGCCGACCGCATAGAACGCGACATAGCCGAGATCGAGCAGGCCGGCGAGACCGACGACGATGTTCAGGCCCCAGCCGAGCATCACGTAGATGAGAATCTGGATGCCAAAATTGTCGATCCATTTGATCGCCCCGCTGGAGCGATTGAGCAGCAGCACGAGGATCGGATAGGCCATGACGAAGCCGAGCGCGGCCGGCACGAACCAGCGCGAGACCTTTGCGCGCCAGGATGCTGGCGCGGCGGGCGGTGTCGTGTCGCGTCGCTGCCGTTCTTTCCGGCGCGCGACGAACGGCACGATGAATATCATTTGGACGAAACGTGCCGCGATGATCAACGCCACCATCGCCGCGAGCAGCGGCCAGCGCGTCCGGAACGTCAGCGCGTTGTTGATGTCCTGTTCGGTGCGGATACCGATGAGGGGAAGAAACAGTCCGAACGCGATGAGACCGGCGAGAAGGGCAGACTTTGCTGCGCGCAACCAGGCCGGCGGCTCGTGCTGGTCGAACGCGCGCGCCATCAGACTTTCTCGACGTCCGGCCGGCCAAAAATGCCCTGCGGCAGGAAGATCAGCGTGATCGCCAGGATGGAGAACGCCGCGACATCCTTGTAGCTGCTCGAGACGTAACCGGACCAGAAGGTCTCGATGAGGCCGATCAGCAATCCGCCGATCACAGCGCCGGGGAGCGAGCCGATGCCGCCGAGCACCGCGGCGGTGAATGCCTTCACGCCGGGCAAGAAGCCGTCGGAAAAGCTCACGACGCCGTAATACATGAGGTAGAGCGTACCGGCGACGGCGGCGAGTGCCGCCGCGATGACGAACGTCAGCGAGATTGTGCGATCGACATTCACGCCGAGCAGCGCCGCCATTTTCTGGTCCTGCTCGCAGGCGCGCTGGGCGCGGCCGAGCGCGGTGTGGCGCACCAGCAGCCAGAAGCCGACGAGCAGTACGGCCGTGACGCCCCAGATGACGATCTGCTTGTAAGAGAGCGTCGCGTGGTAGCCGGGGCCGCTCGTCAACGCGATGACGTCATTGAACATCGGCGGAATAGATTTGTTGCGCGGTCCCTGCGTGTCCTGCACGAAATTCGACAGGAAGATCGACATGCCGATCGCCGAGATCAGCGGCGCCAGCCGGAACGATCCGCGCAGCGGCCGGTAGGCAACGCGCTCGATCGCCCAGTTGATCAGGGAGGTGAAGGCCATGGCGGCGATCATCACGATCACCAGCGCCAGGCCCATGGCGCTCATGCCCAGCGCCTGTGTGAGCACCAAGAGCGTGATCAGGGCGATGAAGACCGACACCATGAACACGTCGCCATGGGCAAAGTTCACCATGCCGATGATGCCGAAGACCATGGTGTAGCCGAGCGCGATCAGGCCGTAGATCGAACCGAGCGTCAGGCCGTTGATGAGCTGTTGCAGGAAGATGTCCATTTCAACCTGTTCCCATAGGGCTTGATTCTCTGCCGCTGATACGCGCGATCCTGTGGCCTGGAACCGGCTTTGTCATCAAGAATAGTGCGGCTGTTAATGGTTCAGCCGTTCCATCGCGCGGTCGTAATGGCGCAGGTCGATATAGCGCTCGGGCGCCTGCGGCTTGCCGCCTTCGACCTCGGCGCGGATATCCAGCATGGCACGGAAGCCGGTGAGGTCGAGCCGGGCGTCGGGCGTGAAGCCGAAATCCGGGTCGAGCAGCGGCGGGTAAGTCTCCTGCGCCTCGTCGTCGCTGATCTTGAGCGTATCGCGGAGCATGGCGATCGCCTCGGCCTTGTTGGCGGGATCGCGCGCCCAGCGTAGTGATTCGATATAGGCGGCCAGATAACGTTCGAGCAGCGCGCCATTCGCCTGCGCCCATGGTCGCAGGGTGAAAATGCTGCCTGCCTGATAGGGGCCGAGCAGATCGGTGGCGCGACCAAGGCTTTTCATGCCGGCCTTTGCTGCCTGGATCGTAAACGGCAAATTGAGCATGGCGCCGCCGAGGGTCTTATCCGCAAGCATGGCGCGCAGCCGGTGGACTCCGCCGCCGACCGGTTTGACGGTGTAATCGCTTCCTCCCTTGAGCCCGTGCCGCGCGAGAATTTTTCGGGCGAGCAGGGCATAAGCCGTTGTTGCCGCATCGACCGCCAGCGCGCGGCCTTTCATGGCGGCGAAGGAGGTCACATCCGCCTGCACGATGAATTCGTTCATGCCACTATCGCCGCCACCAATGATGACCACATCGACGCCGGCGACTTCGATCATGGCGATGGCGTTGTCGACGGCTGAATGCACGATGTCGCTTTTGCCGTGCGCAAGACCGTCGCGCTGCTCGTCGGAGTTCGGCGTGAATTGCGGCTCGAGCGCGATGCCGTATCTGGCGAAGATGCCCTTGGCGATGCCGGCATGCAGCGGCAGCGCTTTGGCGTTGGGGAATGTGTTGACGCGCACGACATCGTGCGGCTTCGTTTTCGTATCTGTCATGTGATGAGAAACCGGTGAATGCAGCGCCACTTTATGGGGCCGCATTCGCGCGGGCAATCGCTTCGCGGCTCGGCCGCATCGCTTTTCCCGCCCTTACCCGGTTGACGACCCACGGCAAAACCGGAACAACGCGCGCGACGCCGTCCGCCACGGGGACCACCAAGGGAGACACCTATGCGTTCAATCACGCTCGACGAGGCCAATAAAATCATTGCCGGCACATTCGCCGCCGCCAAGGACAAGGACGTCTATCCACTCGCGGCGATCGTGCTCGATGCCGGCGGCCGCGTGAAAGCGTTCCAGAAGCAGGACGGCGCTTCCCTGATGCGGTTCGAGATCGCCTACGGCAAAGCGTTCGGCGCGCTGGCGCTCGGCCGGTCCTCGCGGATGACGCTGCAGAAGTCGCGCGAGAAGCCGATCTTCATGCAGAATCTCGAAGCGCTGTCGGACGGACCGATCTTCCTCGAAGGCGGCGGCCAGCTTGTTCGTGACGAGACCGGCGAGATCGTTGCTGCGATTGGCGTCACCGGCGACGTCAATGAGATGGATGACATCTGCGCGGTGGAAGGCATCCGTCATGCCGGCTTCAAGTCGGATTACGATTTCAGCCCGGAGATGGCGCATCGCCTGAACATCAAGGAAAACCCGGCGCTCGTCGATCCGCGCAAGAAGAAGTAGGCGGCTTCACTCTTCGGTCATTGCGATCCGGGACATTGCGGTGCGGCGGTGCCTCGCCGCGTTCCTGTCGCACCTGAAAACCGCCGGCCTCATTCGTTCCACCGAACCCCGGAAAGATGCCTTGCCCGTCAGGCATGGTTTGCTTCACCGTGCAGGATAAGGAATCTGCGAGCGGCGGAGGAGACCGGCATGGGTGTACGCAAGGCCGAAGAGGTCATCGCCGACAAGAAGCGTCCGTTCACGGGGCAGGAATATCTCGAAAGCCTGCGCGACGGACGCGAAATTTACATCTATGGCGAGCGCGTCGATGATGTGACGACGCATCCGGCCTTTCGCAATGCGGCGCGCAGCATCGCACGGCTTTACGACGCGCTGCATGATCCGAAGACCAAGGATGCGCTGACGGTGCCGACTGATACCGGCTCCGGGGGTTACACGCACAAATTCTTCCGCGTCGCGCGGTCGCGCGAGGAGATGGTGGCGCAGCGCGATGCCATCGCCGCCTGGGCACGCATGAGCTATGGCTGGATGGGGCGCACGCCCGATTACAAAGCCTCGCTGATGAATACGTTCGGCGCGAATGCCGAATTCTACGGCCAGTTCGCAGACAATGCGCGCGCCTGGCACAGGCGGGCACAGGATCACGTCCTGTTCATGAACCACGCCATCGTCAATCCGCCGGTCGACCGCGCCAAGGCGGCGGAGCAGGTGAAGGATGTGTTCATCACCATCCAGAAGGAGACGGATACCGGCGTCTTCGTCTCCGGCGCCAAGGTCGTCGCGACCTCCTCGGCGCTGACGCATTACAACTTTCTCGGCCAGAACGCGGCGATGCCGATCAACGATCCCGATCTCGCGATCATGTTTATCGCGCCGATGAATGCGCCGGGCGTGAAACTGTTCTGCCGCAATTCCTACGAGATGACGGCGGCGGTCATGGGCACGCCGTTCGATTATCCGCTGTCGTCGCGCTTCGACGAGAACGATGCGATCTTCGTGTTCGATAACGTCTTCATTCCGTGGGAGGACGTGCTGCTTCATCGTGATATCGACAAGATCAAGATGTTTTATCCGCGCTCGGGTTTCGTCGCCGGCTTCCAGATGCAAGGCTGCACGCGGCTGGCGGTAAAGCTCGATTTCCTTGCCGGCCTTATCGCCAAGGCGCTGCGTGCGACCGGCGCCGATGAATTTCGCGGCAATCAGGCGATGCTCGGCGAGGTTATAGCGCTGCGCAACATGTTCTGGGCGCTGACCGATGCGATGGCGCACAACCCGACGCCGTGGGTGGACAACACGTTGCTGCCCAACGCCCAGGCCGGGGCGAGCTACCGCGTTCTCGCGGGAGATGCCTACGGCCGCGTCAAGGAGATCGTCGAAAAGATCGTGGCGTCCGCGCTGATCTATCTGCCGTCGTCGGCCAAGGATTTCGCCAATCCCGACATCGACAAATATCTGCAACGCTACGTGCGCGGCTCGAACGGCATTGGCTACAAGGAGCGCATCAAGACGATGAAGCTCCTCTGGGATGCGATCGGCACCGAGTTCGGCGGCCGCCACGAACTCTACGAGATCAATTACGCCGGAAACCACGAGGACACGCGCATCCAGTGCATGTTCAACGCGCGGGGGTCCGGTGCACTCGACAGCATGATCGGCCTCGCCGAACAGTGCATGGCCGATTACGACGAGAACGGCTGGACCAGCCCGGACTGGGTCAATCCGACGCCGTAACGGGCGGCGAAATCGTCGAGAACAACGCTGTTTCCGCGCTTCCCCCGGTAGGCCGGTTGCGCGTATCATCGCACCATGAGCGCGACCAATGTCCTGCCTCTGTTTCATCTGTACGGCGATCCGCCGGACGGGCAGGCATTCGATTTCATTCATATCGAAACCATCGTTGCGCGCTCCTCGGTCAATGACTGGGTGATCCGCGCGCATCGTCACCGCAACCTGTTCCAGATCCTGCTGATCGCGGAGGGCGGCGGCGAGATGGCCTTCGAGGCCATGAACGCGCGCTTTTCGGCGCCCGTCGCGATCCTGATCCCGCCTGCCGTGGCGCACGGCTTCCGTTTCGAGCCGGGCCGCACCGACGGCTGGGTGATCAGCTTCACCGAGGATGTGTCGTCCGCAGTCGGCGGGCGGGCAGGCGAGGCGACGGCGCGACTGCGGGCGCTGGCCGCCGATCCGGTGATCCCGCTCATCCATGCGGCGGAACGCGAGCGGCTGTTTGCGCTGTGCAAGGAATTGCACGACGAACGCTTCCTCGCGCGCGAAGGCTATCGACTGGCCATGCACGGCCTGCTGGCATTGATCGCAGTCACCGTGGCGCGGCTTGCCGCGGGCCGGGCGCGCAGCGGCGCGATGACGCTGGCGTCGACGGATGCGACCGTCACGGCGCTGAGCGATATGGTCGAGGAAAACTTCCGCAGCGAGCGCATGATCGCCTTCTATGCCGAGAAGCTGGCGATGACGCCGGACCGGCTCAATGACCATGTCAAACGCGCGACGGGCGTCACGGCCGGACACCTGATCCGCCAGCGGGTGCTCACCGAGGCGAAACGCCAGCTCGTCTTCACGACGCAGGCAGTGGGCGAGATTGCCTACGATCTCGGATTTTCCGATCCTTCGCATTTTGCCCGCTTTTTCCGCAAGCAGACGGGAACCACCCCGCAGGCGTTCCGCGACGGCGCCGCGCGTTAACCATGGCGCGGCCGCATGGGGGACAATCCCCTTAACATGTAGGGTAAATATTTGGTTAGCATTGAGCGGCCGGATTGATTTGAATACGCCTGACGCAGGGCCGCGTGCCGCCAAGGAACGGCAGACGATGGCCGACGGAGGCGGTCATGCGAACAACCTCGCTCTTGCTGCAGGTCATCATCCTCGCCATCGCGGTGCATTTCGCCTGCTACTTCACGTATGAAGCGGCGGTGCCGTTCTCGATCGTCGACGAGCCTGATCTCGCGCGCATCTCCGCGGTCATGAGTCTGGCGCGCCTGTTCGCGCTCGGATCGACCGGCGCTTTCATCTTCATCTCCGTTCTGTCGGTCCTGAAATGGGGCACGGCGGTGCTGCTCTTCGGCCATATCGTCGATCGTGCGACGAAACTCGAGCGCGGCATCGTGCATCCCGGCATATTCGACGTCGCGGTCGTGCTGACGGTTTTGTCGCTGGCCCTGACGATGGCCGGCTCAATTCTTGCCGGCGACGTTCACTCCATGCGGCTGACCGGCATGCAGTTGATCGCGACGGCCGTCATGGCGCTGTGTTCGGATCTCGTATTGTACTGGGCAGCGCCGGCGTCTGATGAATTCGATCGTCACGACGCGCGTGATGCCTGGGCGCACAATGCCTGGTCGCGTGATTCTTGGGCGCATGAGCCGCCGGCGGTCACCATCCTGTTGCCGAATGAAGGCGATGCGGCGAGCATTTACGCTCATCGATGGACCGCGCGCATCCGCACCAATTCGCTGCTGCGCTGGGCCGATATGCGCTCGCGCAACATATAGTGCGCGCTAAGCCATGAACCGCCGCACCGCCTGCAGATAGGCATCCGGCTGTTCGACGTTTGCGATATGTGCGGCATCAAGAACGGTTAGCGTCGCGCCGGGGATTTCACCGCGGATGAATTCGGCGTTGACGACGGTGGTCGCCATGTCGTGACGGCCGGCGATCACCAGCGTCGGCGCCGCGATATCCTTGAGCAAGGCCCGGTGATCCATATCGCGGACCGCGGCGCAGCAGCCGAGGTAGCCTTCGAGCGGGGTTGCGACCAGCGCAGCGCGCATCCGCGCGACGGCGTCCGGTTCGCGCGCGCGAAAATTTTGAGAAAACCACAACGCCATCAAGCCGTCCGCAATCAGCTCCAGCCCCTTCTCGCGCACGGCCTGCATGCGCGTATTCCAGACTGCCTTGTCCGCATAATAGCTCGACGTGTTCGACAGGATCAGGCGCGCGATGCGCTCCGGCGCCTTGGCGCCGAGCCACATGCCGACCATGCCGCCCATCGAGAGCCCGCACCAGTTGATCTTCTCGATCTTCAGCGCGTCGAGCACCGCGAGCACGTCGCGACCGAGCATCTCCATCGTGTAGGGGCCCTTCGGCACGCCGGACCGGCCGTGCCCGCGCCGGTCGTAGCGTACCAGGCGGAAATGCTGCGTCAGCGCCGCAACCTGCGGGTCCCACATGTGCAGGTCGGTGCCGAGCGAATTCGACAGCACCAGCACCGGCTTGTTCTCGGGTCCCTCGACCTCGACATGGATCGGGCAGCCGTTCGACTGGATCGTGGGCATTGTCTCTCCCCAAATGCGTGCTGATGCTTTATGGCCTTTGCTATCATCCGGAGCCGAGGCAAGCCAAGATGCACCACGACATGCATGGACTGCCGATTTCGGCCGCGTCGTCAGGCGCGGCGGCGGCGTTCGACCGCACAATGGCGGGCTATCTGAAGTATCGCGCGGATCTTGCGACGCGGCTGGGCGAGACGCTCGCCGCTGACGCGGACTTCGGCCTCGCGCATTGCCTGAAAGGCTATTTCGCGCTGCTCTCCTACAAGCAGGCGAATGTGCCGATGGCGGTCGAGGCGGCGCGCGCAGCACGACGGCTCACCGCGAATGCAACACCGCGCGAGCAGGCGCATGTGGCGGCACTCGAAGCCTGGATCGGCGGCGATCTCGATCGCGCGCTCGGCGTGTGGGAGCAGATCCTGAGCGTGCACCCGCTCGACGTGATCGCGTTTCGCCTGGCGCATTTCAACAATTTCTGGCTTGGACGGCCGGGCGAGATGCGCGCCTCGGTCGAGCGCGTGAAGCCGAAATGGGCGCACGACCTGCCGGGTTACGGCACGGTTCTGTCGTGCCATTGTTTCTCGCTCGAAGAGTGCGGCGACTATGCCGGCGCCGAGCCCTCGGGCCGCGCCGCGATCGCGATCGATCCGGGCGACCTCTGGGGCACGCACGCGGTCGCGCACATCATGGAGATGCAAGGCCGCCACGCCGAAGGCATCGCGTGGCTCGACGAACTGGAGCGGCACTGGGAGGGCGGCAACAACCTGCTGCATCATTTGTGGTGGCACCGCGCGCTGTTTCATCTCGATCGGCGCGAGTTCGATGCGGTGCTCGACCTCTACGACAAGCGCTTCCGCAACTTCGCAAGCCCGCTGACGCAGGCGCAGCCTGACCTTTACATAGACGTGCAGAACGCCGCCTCGATGCTGTACCGGCTCGAGCTCGCCGGCATCGATGCCGGCAACCGCTGGCGCGAGATCGCCGACAAGGCCGAGGGGCGCATCGGTGTCTGCCTCTCGGCCTTCACCTTGCCGCACTGGATGATGGCGCTCGCAGCGAGTGGCCGCGACGACGCGGCGCGGCGCATGCTCGAGGCGATGCGTGCATTCGCGTCAGGCGAGGGAACCCTGCAGCGGATCGTCCGCATTGCCGCGATCCCGGTGTGCGAGGCCGTGCTGGCGCACCGCCGCGGCGATCACGCGCGCGCGGTCGCGCTGATGCGGCCGGCGCTCGGCGAGATGTATCAACTCGGCGGCAGCCATGCGCAGCAGGACGTGCTAATGCAGCTCTTCCTCGACAGCGCCGTGAAGGCCGATTGCGCCGACGACGTGCGTCTCATACTTTCCGCCGCGAAACGCGCGGGTTTCGAACTGAACGAACGGCTCGGCTACGCGCAGGCCGTGCGGCAGTTCGCGCATTGAAGGAGATCGATCGATGGCCATGACCATGACCGGCGAAGTGCAGCTCGCCGCGCCGCGCCAGACCGTGTGGGAAAAGCTGAACGACCCCGAGGTGCTCAAGGCCACGATCCCGGGTTGCGAGTCGCTGGAGAAGATCTCCGACTCCGCCTTTCAGGCGGTCGC
>DATJHH010000035.1:0-2861 GCA_035494115.1 Xanthobacteraceae bacterium | reverse complement strand
CCCTGCGCAACGATGCGGCCGCGCTTGAGCATCACCACATGGCCGGCGAGGCGGCGTGTCTCGTCCGGGTCGTGGCTGACATAGACCATCGGGATGTTCTCTTCGTCACGCAGTCGTTCGAGATAGGGCAGGATTTCGGCTTTGCGGTCCTGATCGAGCGAGCCGAGCGGTTCATCGAGCAGCAGCAGTCGTGGTTTTGACAACAGCGCGCGGCCGAGCGCGACACGTTGGCGTTCGCCGCCGGACAACTGCCCCGGCCGCCGCGCCTGAAGATGGCCGATGTCGAGCAGATCGAGAATGCGCTTAAGATGCACCGCGTCGTGCGGCAGCTTGTTCATGTGCCGGCCATAATCGAGATTCTGCGCGACGCTGCGATGGGGGAACAGTCGCGCGTCTTGAAACACGTAGCCGATGCGGCGGCGGTGCGGCGGCACATGCAATTTCCGGGCGGTGTCATCCATCGTTTCGCTGTTGATGGTGATGGTGCCCCGGTTTGGCTTCGACAGGCCTGCGATCATGTTGATGATCGAGCTTTTGCCCGCGCCGGACGCGCCGAACAAGCCTGTGACCCGGCTGTCGCTCTCGAATGCAGCCTCCAGCTTGAACTCGCCGAGTTGTTTGGTGACATCGATGCTCAGCATGTCACAGCCCGTGAACGCGGCGCAGCGCACGGCGCGCGAAGGCTTCCGATGCCACCAGCGCGCCGATGGCCATGACGGCGGAAATGATGACGAGCCGCAGCGCGGCGGCATCGCCGTCCGGCGTCTGGATCAACGAATAGATCGCCGATGAAATCGTCTGTGTCTCGCCGGGGATGTTGGACACAAAAGTGATGGTCGCTCCGAATTCGCCGAGCGCCTTGGCGAAGCCCATGATCATGCCCGCCAGAATGCCGGGCAAAGCCAGCGGCAGCGTGACGGTGAAAAACACCTGCCAGGGTGCTGCGCCGAGCGTTCCCGCGGCCTGTTCCAGCCTGCGGTCGATCGCCTCGATCGACAGTCGCATCGGCCGCACCAGCAAAGGAAAGGACATCACGCCGCAGGCGAGTGCCGCGCCGGTCCAGCGGAACGAGAACACCACGCCAAGATAGTGATCGAGGAATTCACCGACCGGTCCTTTGCGGCCAAAAGTCAGTAGCAACAGATAGCCGGTGACGACAGGCGGCAGCACCAGCGGCAGATGGACCAACGCATCGAGCAGCGCCTTGCCCCAGAAATTGCGCCGCGCCAGCAGCCACGCCACGGCGATGCCGAGCGGCGTGGACACCAGCGTGGCGACGACGGCGACACGGAGCGAAAGCTCGATCGCCGTCCATTCTTCGGGGGTGATGTCGAACACAGTCGTGCGCGATGTTGCTTACGAGGTCGGCTTGATCAGATAGCTGAAGCCGTATTTCTCGAACGTCGCCTTCGCGGCGGAACTCTTTAGGAAGGACAGATAGTCCGCGGTGCCATCCTTCGCAGTCGCCGTTGCTGCCACCGGATAGACGATCGGGGGATGCGAATCCGCCGGGAATGTGCCGACGATCTTCACGCCGGGATCGACCTTGGCATCGGTGGAATAGACGATGCCGAGCACGGCCTCGCCACGCGACACCAGCGCCAGCGCGGCGCGCACGTTTTCGGCCATCGCCATTTTCGGCTCGACCGCCTGCCATGCGCCGAGTTTCTCCAGCGCGGCCTTGGCATACTTGCCGACCGGCACGGCCTTGACGTCGCCGGTGGTTACCTTGCCGTCACCGGCAAGTTTGGCGAGATCGAAGCCTTGTTTGATGTCGACGTGGCTGATCTTGGAATCCTTCGGTGCGATCAGGACGATGCTGTTGCCGAGAAGGTCGATGCGGGTCGCCGGATTGACGCTCTTGTTCTTGATGGCGTAATCCATCCAGGCGGTGTCGGCTGAAATGAACACGTCGGCGGGCGCGCCCTGTTCGAGTTGCTTGGCGAGCGCGGACGAGGCCGCATAGCTAGCGGTGATCTTGTTGCCGGACTTTGCGGTGTAGGCGGCATCGACGTCATTGAGCGCGTTCTTCATAGAGGCGGCGGCGAAGTTGACGAAGGTCTTCGACGATGTTGCGGCGGCAGGCTTCGCATCCTTTGCAAAGGCTGAAGTGGCAAGCGGCGCGCTGACCAGCGCGGCGGCAAGTACAATGCGGGACAATAATTGCATAAGGCGCTCCATTTCCGTCCGCTGTAAAATCTGTGCGGAGTCCGGCTGTAGATCGGGGAGATGTGAAAACTGGAAGCGCCGTTCCAAGGCTCCGGCAGGCTTACGGCGAGCCAGAGCGTCGTGCGGCTGCACCTTAATCAGGCAAGGCGCGCGCGTAAAGGGTCAGCGCGGACGCGCTCCGACGGTTCATTCAGCCCCGCCAATGGCCCTGACGCTCAGGATTTGCGGCGGTGCGAAGATAGCGCTCAATCCGACGAAGGCGTGACCGCGAGCTTGATCGTCTTGGTGACGACACCGCTGATCTGCACCGTCGTGAGTCCGGCGGCAAGATCGAATTTCAGGATTTTGCGGATGCCGTTGCAGCCGCTCACGCCGCTGGAGTCCGTCGGTTTGAGGTAATTGCCGTCCTGCAGGACATCGATCCAGGCATAATCCGAAACGCTGATGGCATAGGTGCCGGCGGGAATCTGGCCGAGGCGCAGATAGCCCGCGAATGTGTCGGGCTTTTGCGCCCGCTGGGGAGGTTTCGGCAATCCGGCATCGGCGGCGGGCTTCAAGGCGAGGGTCGCGGCCAGAGGCGGCAACGTCGGCGCGTCCACGCCCGAGTTTATGTTGGGCAGATCGGGCGTGGTCAGAAGCGCACGCTCCTTCGTCACCGGCCATTTGAATTGCTCGCAGCCGACGGGGTCGGC
>DATJHH010000034.1:0-51378 GCA_035494115.1 Xanthobacteraceae bacterium | reverse complement strand
TGATCGTGGTCACGCCGCGCAGCAACGCGCTGCCTGATTGCAAGGCGATGGTCTTCGATCGCGACCGCCTGCGGAGGACCGGCGCCGTCGCGCTGTGGATGGCCGAGAAGGGCAGCGCAGCCGAGTCAGGCGGATCGACGGAAAAGGGACTGACGATGCGGGTGGCTTATCCGGCCGGTTATGACCGGCCCTGGGCGCGTCCGGCCTTGCCGAAAGCGGCAACCGCACCGGCGCCCGCGACCCATGGACGGCAAGTTGGGCCACGGCGAACGCCCGACGCCACGCCGTCGACAGAAAGTCTGGAGCCGGGCGATGCCGAGTCCGATGCGGCATCGAGCCAGTCGACGGCCCACCAGTCAGAACGGATGCTGCTGCAACGGTAACGATGCAGCCCGCGATGCGCCGCGCTCAGTAGCGGCGGAACAGGCCGATCAGCTTGCCCTGGATGCGGACGCGGTTGGGCGGCAGGATGCGCACTTCATAGGCGGTGTTGGCCGGTTCGAGCGCGATCGACGCGCCGCGCCGGCGGAAGCGCTTGAGGGTCGCTTCCTCGTCGTCGATCAGCGCCACCACGATGTCGCCGGTGTCGGCAACGTCCAGCTTTTTGATCAGCGCCATATCGCCGTCGAGAATGCCGGCCTCGATCATGGAGTCGCCGCGCACCTCAAGGGCGAAATGCTCACCCGAACTGAGAAGATCAGCCGGCATGTTGATGACATGGCTTCTGGTTTGGATCGCCTCGATCGGCGTGCCGGCGGCGATCCGGCCCATCACCGGCACGGGAATGGGGCGTTGATCGTCACGGTCACGGCCGCCCGAACCGGACGAGCTTGGCGCGGGTTTTCGGCCGAGATTGCCTTCGATGACGTTCGGAGTAAAACCGCGCGCGCGGCTTGGCGCCATGCCGTAGCCGACTGTTTCCGGTAGTTTGATCACCTCGATGGCGCGGGCGCGATTGGCGAGGCGGCGGATGAAGCCGCGCTCTTCGAGTGCGGTGATGAGCCGATGGATGCCCGATTTGGAGCGCAGGTCGAGCGCGTCCTTCATCTCTTCGAAGGAGGGCGGCACACCGGCTTCGGTCAGGCGCTCGTGGATGAAGCGCAGCAATTCAAGCTGCTTGCGGGTCAACATAAGGCGGCACTCCGGCGCACACGAGACGGGGACTCAGGCGAAACAAATCATGAACGGACACTATCCGTTCGATAGTTGTTCTGCAACCCCTTAATTTCCCGTGAAAGGTCCGAAGACGGCCCGTAAGGCGGTTAAAGCCCGAACAAAAGCACGCGGCAAGGGTCGCCGGCATGGCCGGCGGGCTCGTGCGGCTGGCGAATCACGAATCCGCCGGCGCGCGCCAGCGCCTGCATCATCGAACTGTCCTGCACGCGGACAGGCGTCGCGACGACGCGGCCTTGGTCGTCCTTGGAGAGGATCGCGCGCATGTAATCGGCACGCTCGTCATTGGTCGCGACATCGGCGCCGAGCACCGCCTCGATCAGGCCCGGCGTCTCACCCGTATGACCGGCGAGGCGCCGGATCAGCGGCACCATGAACAACAACGCGCAGGTGAATGACGACACCGGATTACCGGGCAGACCAAGTACATGCATGCCGCCGAGGTGCCCGTGGATCATCGGCCGGCCGGGACGCAGCGCGATGCGCCAGAACGAAAGTTTTAGCCCTTCGGCGGCCAAACTGCGCTGGACGAGGTCGTGGTCGCCTACAGAAGCCCCGCCGGTCGTCACCAGGATATCCGCATTATTGTCGCGCGCCTTGCGGATGGCGGCGACGGTGGCCTCAAGCGAATCCGGGACGATGCCGAGATTGATCACCTCGGCGCCTTCGCGTTGGGCCATCGCGGTCAGCGCATAGCCGTTGGAATAGACGATCTGCCCCGGCCCGAGCGTCGTTCCCGGCAGCACCAGTTCGTCGCCGGTCGCGAAGATGGCAACGCGCGGCGCGCGATGCACCGGCAGCGCGCCGTGGTTCATCGAGGCGGCCAGCATCAGGTCGCGGCTGGTGATGATCTGCCCGGCGCGCAGGAGCACGTCGCCTTCGGCGAAGTCGAGGCCTTTGCGGCGCACATGTTTACCCGCCGCACTCGCCGTTTCGACGACGACATGATCGCCGTCGCGGCGCGTGTTCTCCTGAATCACGACAGTATCGGCGCCGTCCGGCAGCAGTCCGCCAGTGAAGATGCGCGCGGCCTGGCCGGCCGCAACGTTGCCCTCGAAGGGATGGCCCGCCGCCACTTCGCCGATGACGTCGAGCCTCGCCGGCGCCTGCGCGACATCGGCGCCGCGTACGGCATAGCCATCCATGGCGGAAACATCGCCGGGCGGCTGGGTGCGCAACGCGGCGACATCGCCGGCGAGTACGCGGCCGACGGCGTCGGCCAGCGGCACGGGCTCTGACGGCAGCGGTGCTGCAGCATCGAGGATAAGCCCCAGCGCTTCGGCGACGGAGAGGGCGGCCATGCTCAGCGGTCCCGCGATTTTGCCGGAACGGATTTCGCGGGCGCGCCAGCTTCCGCCTGATAGTGCCCGGATTTGCCGCCGGCCTTCTCGACCAGATGGATGCCTTCGATCCGCATGCCGCGATCGACCGCCTTGACCATGTCGTAGATCGTGAGCGCGGCCACCGAGACCGCCGTCAGCGCCTCCATCTCGACGCCGGTCTTGCCGGAGACCTTCACCGTCGCACGGATGTGGATGCCGGGCAGCGCGTTGTCCGGCTCCAGCGTGATCTCGACTTTCGAGAGCGCGAGCGGATGACAGAGCGGAATGAGGTCGTGGGTCTTCTTCGCGGCCATGATGCCGGCGATGCGGGCGGTACCGAGCACGTCGCCCTTCTTGGCGTTGCCGTCCTTCACCAGCCGCAGCGTTTCCGCCTGCATCACGACCTGGCCTTCGGCCACCGCGACACGGTCGGTGACGTCCTTGTCCGACACGTCGACCATGCGCGCTTCGCCCGACGCGCCGAGATGGGTGAGCGTGGGCGTGCGCGCCATCGTCAGACCGCCGCCTTGGTGCGCGCGGTGTCGCGGACGAGCAAGGCGCGTGTCGCGGCCTCCACATCGGCCTGCCGCATCAGGCTTTCGCCGACGAGGAACGTGCCAATGCCGCATTGCGCGAGGCGTGCGAGATCGGCCGGCGTGTTGAGGCCGCTCTCGGCGACGATCAGGTGCGTCGGCGGCACCTGTGGCGCCAGCCGTTCGCTGGTCTCCAGCGCGGTCTTGAATGTGCGCAGGTCGCGATTGTTGATGCCGATCAGGCGCGAGGTCAGACGCAGGGCGCGCTCAAGTTCGGCTTCGTCGTGCACCTCGACCAGCGCATCCATGCCGAGATCGATGGCCGTCTGCTCGATGTCGTGCGCGGCGGCATCGTCGACCGCGGCCATGATGATGAGGATGCAATCGGCGCCGAGCGCGCGCGCCTCGACCACCTGATATGGCTCGAAGATGAAATCCTTGCGTAGCGCGGGAAGCGCGCAGGCCTCACGTGCAGCCTTGAGATAGTCCGGCGATCCCTGGAACGACGGCGCATCAGTGAGCACCGACAGGCAGGCTGCGCCGCCGGCGGCATAGGCGCGCGCCAGCGATGGCGGATCGAAATCGGCGCGGATCAGTCCTTTCGACGGGCTCGCCTTCTTGATCTCGGCGATCAGGCCGTAATCGCCGGCGTTGCGCCGCGCCTCGAGCGCGCGCAGGAAGCCGCGTGGCGCAGGCTGCGCCCGCGCCTCACGTTCGAGCGCGGCGAGCGGGCGTTGCGTCTTCGCCGTGGCGATCTCGTCTCTCTTATAGGCTTCGATCTTTTTCAGAATATCGGACATTGGTTGAGATTTTGGGTTCAAATTCTGGCGTCAAGTCGCTATGGGATCACGCATTCGAGGCCGCAACAAGACGATCGAGCGTTGCCCGCGCCGCGCCCTTGTCGAGCGCTTTGGTCGCCATCGCAAAGGCCTCTTTGAAATCCTCCGTCCGCTCCGCGACGATGAGCGCGGCCGCGGCATTGAGCAGCGCCACATCGCGGTAGGCGCCGCGCTCGCCGTCGAGCACGCCGCGCAGTGCCGTGGCGTTGGTCTGCGCGTCGCCACCCTTGAGGCTGTCTGCACCGACGCGCGACAGGCCGACATCTTCCGGCGCGATCTCGAACACGCGCACGGCGCCCTTGTCGAGCATCGCAACAGAGGTCGGACCGGTCAGGGTGATCTCGTCGAGGCCGTCGGAGCCGTGCACGATCCAGGCGCGGGTCGAGCCGAGATTTTTCAGCACCTGCGCCAGCGGTTCGACCCATTGTTTCGCATAGACGCCGACCATCTGCCGCTTCACGTCGGCCGGGTTCGACAGGGGACCGAGCAGGTTGAAGATCGTGCGCGTGCCGAGTTCGACGCGTGTCGCGCCGACATTCTTCATCGCCGGGTGATGCGCTGGCGCGAACAGGAATCCGATTCCGGCGTCAGCGATGCAGCGCTCGACTTGCGCCGGTGTCAGGTCGATTTTCACGCCCAGCGCGGCCAGCACGTCGGCCGCACCCGAACGCGAGGAGAGCGCGCGGTTGCCGTGCTTGGCAATCGGCACACCGGCGCTTGCCGCGATGAGGGCGGCGCAGGTCGAGATGTTGTAGGAGCCGGATGCATCGCCGCCCGTGCCGACGAGGTCGATGGCATCCACCGGCGCTTTGACGCGCAACATTTTTGCCCGCATCGTGGTCACCGCGCCAGTGATCTCATCGATCGTTTCGCCGCGCAGGCGCAGGCCCATCAGCAGCGCGCCCATCTGCGAGGGCGTGGCTTCGCCCGACATCATCGTGTCGAAGGCGGCAGCGGCTTCCGCGCGGCTCAGCGTCGCGCCGGCCGCGACCTTGGCAAGGATCGGTTTGAAGGCGTCCGACATCGCTGGTCCTAATGCGCCATGGCGGCGGACGGCGTGCGGCGGCGTCCATGCGCGCCGTTCCATTCATCGGCGATGTCGAGGAAGTTGCGCAAGATGCGGTAGCCGTGTTCGGAAGCGATGCTCTCGGGATGGAATTGCACGCCATGCACCGGCAGCGACTTATGCGCGAGGCCCATCACCAGCCCGTCGTCGGTTTCCGCGATCACCGCGAGATCCTTTGGCATGCTCGCGCGGTCGACGACGAGCGAATGATAGCGTGTCGCCTTGAACGGGCCGTTGATGCCGCGAAAGACACCGCCGGCCTGATGCGCGACATCGGACGTCTTGCCGTGAACGGGGATCGGCGCGCGTACGACCTTGCCGCCGAACGCCTGCCCGATGGCTTGATGGCCGAGACAGACGCCGAGGATCGGAATGTCTTTGGCCGCGTCGATCAGGTCGAGGCAGATGCCGGCTTCGTTCGGCGTGCATGGACCGGGCGACAGCACGATCGCATCGGGCTTCTCCGCGATCACATCGGCGGGGGTGATCTTGTCATTGCGATGGACGACGACATCCGCCCCCAGCTCTCCCAGGTAGTGGAAGAGGTTGAAGGTGAAGCTGTCATAATTGTCGATCAGAATGATCATCGCAGCCGACTTAAGTTATATGAAGTAATGGCTTGTCGGAAGATTATGAAGTGTTTTCTTGGCCGAAAACCATGTCCTTGATTGGGATTAAGCTCTAAACGCGGTGCGATGGGGGGTCAAGGTACACCGGAAAAGCCCCCCGCTGCATGCGATGCCGCAGCATGGCGCCGAAGGCCGCTTCCGAGCTTACTGTCCGCGTTTGGCGGCGCTGGCGAAACGCTTGGCTTCCTCGGCGGCGCGGAACAGGGCCTTGGCCTTGTTGATGCACTCCTGCTGCTCGGAGGCCGGATTGGAATCCGCGACGATCCCCGCGCCGGCCTGCACATACATGCGGCCGTCCTTCACCAGCGCGGTGCGCAGCACGATGCAGGTGTCCATCTCGCCGTCAGCGGAGAAATAGCCGACGCAGCCGGCATAGAGCCCGCGCTTTTCCTTTTCCAGTTCGTCGATGATCTGCATCGCCCGCACTTTCGGCGCGCCGGAAACGGTGCCGGCCGGAAAGCCGCCGACCAGCGCATCGAGCGCGTCATGCTGTGGCGCGAGTTCGCCCTCGACATTGGAGACGATGTGCATCACCTGGCTGTAGCGCTCGACGAAATACTGGTCGGTCACCTTCACGGTGCCGATCCTGGCGACGCGGCCGACATCGTTACGGCCGAGGTCGAGCAGCATCAGATGTTCGGCGCGTTCCTTCGGATCGGCCAGAAGTTCGTCCTCCAGCGCCTTGTCTTCATGCGGCGTCGCGCCGCGCGGACGCGTGCCGGCGATGGGGCGGATGGTCACGCGGCCATCGCGCGTGCGCACCAGAATTTCCGGGCTGGAGCCGACCACGGAAAAACCGCCGAAATCGAGGAAGTAGAGATAAGGCGAGGGGTTGATCCGGCGCAGTGCACGGTAGAGCGTGAACGGCGGCAGGGGGAATTCGGCCTCGAAACGCTGTGCCAGCACGACCTGGAAAACGTCGCCGGCGGCGATGTACTCCTTGGCCGTCAGCACCATGCGCTCGAATTCTTCTGGCGGCGTGTTCGACACCGGTTTCGTGATGATGGGGCCGTCCGGCGTCGCCGCTTCGCTACGGTCGAGTGGTCGTTCGAGACGATCGACCACGGCGTTCAGCCGTTCGGTCGCGCGGGTGAACGCCGCCTGCGCGGTGACGCCCGGCGCGGGCCGTACCGGCGTCACGACGGTCATGGTGTCGCGCACGGCGTCGAAGACGACGACGATGGTCGGGCGCACCATGATCGCGTCGGGAATGCCGATCGGGTCGGGATTGGGCGCGGCAAGCCGCTCCATCTCGCGCACCATGTCGTAGCCGAGATAACCGAAAACGCCGGCCGACATCGGCGCCAGTTCCGGCGGCAGTGTAAGCCGGCTCTCGGCAATCAGCGCGCGCAGCGCGTCGAGCGGCGGCTGCTCGCACGGCTCGAAAGCATCGGGATCGGAGTCCGGGTGGCGATTGATCGCAGCTTCAGCGCCGTTGCTGCGCCAGATCAGGTCCGGTTGCAGCCCGATGATCGAATAGCGCCCGCGCACCTCGCCGCCTTCGACGGATTCGAAGAGGAACGACATCGGCCGTCCGCCGGTGATTTTCAGGAAGGCCGAGACCGGCGTTTCCAGATCGCCCACCAGCGTGGTCCACACCGCTTGCGGCTCACCGCGCCCATAGCGCTCGGCGAATGTTTCGGCCGCCGGTTCGATTTGCATGACGCTACTGATTGGTTGTGCGGCCGACGATCTGGTCCAGCGCAGCATTATTGATGGTCACGCCGACATCGTCCTCGATCTTGGTCACGTAGGCGGCGATCATGTCGTCGGAATAAGCGCCTTTCAGCGCTTCTTTCGCCTGCTTCAACTGGGCGGAGTTCGGATCGGACTTCGGCACGGTCACGTCCGTGACGACAAAGACGATGCGTTCGCCGTTCTCTCCGGTGGCGGCTCCAGCCTTGCCCTTCGGCGTGGCGAAAATGCCTTGCAGCATGGTCGGCTGGACCGGCGGCAAAGTGCGACCGCGCTTGAGCCCGAAAAGATTGGCCGGCTTGACGTTCTCGGCCGCGGCGACGTCGGCCAGACTCGTGCCGGCGTTGAGTTTGTCGACCATCTCCTTGGATTTCTTGCTGAGGCGCTCCGCAATCTGGTCATCCGTCCAGCGCGCTGTCACCTCGTCCTTGACCTCGTCAAGCGAGCGGTCGTGCGAGGGCGTGATGCCGACCGTGTCGTAGTAGAGATAGCCGCCGCCCGGAAGCTGCACCGGTTCGTTCTCGACGCCGACCTCGGTGGCAAACGCAGGCCCGATCACATCGACGCCTTTCGGCAGTCCCGGTGCCGGGAGCCCGCTCGGCACGCGGCCGGAGCGGTCGACGGCCTCGATCATCTGGCCATTGAGTTTGAGCTGTTTGCTGGCCTCCTCGAGCGTGGCGCCGCCGGCGCGCAGATCCTCGAGCTTGTCGCGCAGGCTGGAAAGTTGTCCGCGTGCCTTTTCGATGGCGACATCGTGCTTGATTTCAGCGTAGGCCTGATCGAGCGGCTTCGACGTTCCCGGCTCGATCTTGTCGACATGCAGGATGACCGTCCCGAAGCCCCCCTTGATCGGCTCGCTCGACTGACCTTCGGGCAGCGAGAAGGCTGCATTCGCGATGGTGCTGTCGACGATCGAGGCCTTGGTGATGGTCCCCAGATCGACATCGTCGGGCTTGAGCCCGCGTTCCTTGACGAGATCGGCGAATGACGTGCCGCTCTTGAGCTTGTCGGAGGCCGCCTTGGCATCATCGGCGTTCGGGAAAACGATCTGCTCGATGTGGCGTTTCTCCGGCGTCACATAGCGGCTCTTGCGCTGTTCGTAGATTTTCTTGGCGTCCTCATCCGAAACCGTGATCGTCTTGGCGATGTCGTCGGGCGACAGCGGCAAGAGATAAATCTTGCGATACTCCGGGGCGCGAAACAGGGCTTTGCGCTCGCCGAAATATTTTGCGAGTTCTTCGGGCGTGGGCTGCGGGACGTCGCCGGCCTGCGCGGTGCCGAGCATCACATAATCGATGGCGCGCTCTTCGTTCTGGTAGTGCTCGACAATATCGAGCATGGCGTTCGGCGTGTCGATCCCGCCGGTAACCGAATCGAGGATCTGCTTGCGCAGGATCACCTCGCGCTGCTGTTGAACGTAGCGCTGCTCGGTGAAGCCGGCATTGCGGATGACGAGGTCGAACGTGTTGCGGTCGAACGTGCCCGACGGGCCGCGAAAGTTCGGGTCCTTTCGGATGAGGTCCGCCACCGTGTCGTTGGGGACGGCGAGCCGCAACTGCCGGGCGCGCTCGTCGAGTGCGGTCTCGGCGATGACCTGCGCGAGGATGACGCGGTCGATGCCGCGCGTCCGCGCGTCGTCCGGCGAAATCGGTTTACCGAGCTGCTGGCCGATGGTCCGCAGCCGGTCGTTATAGATTTGCCGGAACTGCTCGATGCCGATTTCGGTCTTTCCTACCTTGGCGAGCGAGGACCGGCCGAAGCCGGTAAAGATATCGGCGATGCCCCACAGACCGAAGCTGATGGTCAGGACGCCGAAAACCAGCGCCATGATGATCTTGCCGAACCAATTGGTGGAGGCCTTGTGAATACCCCGAAGCATGCCGTCTCATTATGATCGTGGAAAAGGAAAGCGGCGTACCAGACGCCCGCTGGACTGGCCGGATACCATAAGGGCGGGGGGATTTCACCACAACAATGCGCGGTCTGCGGAGATTATGATCTTTTCCAGCCATGCCTCAACGCCTCTGGCGTGGCCGGGTGCGGTCTGCTACCGGACCAAGGCCACGAATTAAGGCGTTGTCCAGGCGAGGAGGGAGCATGACGGCCACACCGCGTCCGCTGGTCGCAGGCAATTGGAAGATGAACGGGCTGCGGGCGCAGCGCGCCGAGTTCGAGGTCATGGTGAAGGATGCACCCGGTCTTTCCGGTGTCCTCGACCTCCTTGTCTGTCCGCCGGCAACGCTCCTGGCCGATTTCGCCGTCGCGGCACGCGGCTCGCGCATCGCCATTGGGGCCCAGGATTGCCATGCCAAGGCGAGCGGCGCGTACACGGGCGACATATCGGCGGAGATGATCGCGGATTGCGGGGCGACCTTCGTGATCGTCGGCCATTCCGAGCGGCGCACGCTACACCAGGAAAACGACGCAACGGTCAACGCCAAGACCCGTGCGGCATGGCGTGCCGGGCTGACGGCCGTCGTTTGTATCGGCGAGACGCAGCAGCAGCGCGAAGCGGGCGCCACGCTCGAAGTGGTCGGCGCACAACTCAAGGGCTCGATCCCGACCGGCGCAACGGCGGAACGACTCGTCGTCGCCTACGAGCCGGTCTGGGCGATCGGCACCGGTCTGACCCCGACCACGGAAGACGTGGAGGAAGTGCATGCATCGATCCGGTTGTTTCTGCGCGAGACATTGGCGGATGAAGGTGAGGCAATCCGCATCTTGTACGGTGGCTCGGTCAAGCCCGCGAATGCCGGCGAACTCCTCGGCGTCGCCAATGTGAACGGCGCGCTGGTCGGCGGGGCGAGCCTCAAGGCCGACGATTTCTTTGCCATTGCCCGGGCCTATTCATAAATCCATCGCGGCAGAAGCCGCGGCCGCGCCGGCCTGCGAGCCGGCGCAACGACAGAACGGAGGGGCAGATGCCGGATCAGTCCAATCAGTCGATGGATCGCAACGAGACGCCGCCTGCGCGGCTTTCGCTCAATGCCACGGAATACGCTTTCATCAGCGCAGTCGCGGATACCATGATACCCGCCGACGACCTCAGCCCGTCCGGCACGGACTGCGGTGTCGCGGTTTTCGGCGACCGTCAATTGGCGAGCGCCTGGGGTGGCGGCGCAAAACTTTATCGCGATGGTCCGTTCGACAAGGGCGAGCCGGAGCAGGGCTATCAATTGCCGATGACGCCGCGCGCATTCTTTGCCGTCGGAATCGCCGAGATGAATACCTGGTGCATTGAGACCTATGGCGCGACCTTCGACCGGTTGAGCGGAACGGATCGCACCGCGGCGCTGACGGCACTTGAAAGCGGCAAGGCCAAAATCCCGAGCATCGGCGGCAAGATGTTCTTCGATGCGCTGCTCGGCATCGTCATGGAAGGCTTTTTTGCCGACCCGATCTATGGCGGCAATCGCGACAAGGTGAGCTGGGCGATGATCGGATTTCCCGGCCTTCCGGCCTTCTACGGCGACAAGATGGATGAATGGCGCGGCAAGCCCTATGTCGTACCGCCGAAATCGATCACCGACCTACTCTAGAGACGCGCATGACGATAAAACTTCCCGAAGTCGATGCAGTGATGGTGGGCATGGGCTGGAGCGGCAGCATCATGGCGCTCGAACTCGCCAAAGCAGGGCTCGACGTTGTCGGTCTGGAACGCGGGCCGGACATCGATCAGGCCGAACGCTTCTCAATGCCATACATCCGCGACGAGTTGCGGTTCTCGCGCCGGCTCGAACTGGCGCAGGACCCGGCGATGGAGACGCTGTCGTTCCGGCATGGACCGGCGGACACGGCACTGCCGATGCGGCGGCTCGGATCGTTTTTGCCGGGCGACGGGGTCGGCGGCGCGGCGAACATGTGGGGCGGCCATACCTGGCGCAATCTTCCCAACGACCACCGGCTGCGTTCGCATCTCTCCCAACGCTATGGCGCCAAGGCAATTCCCGATGACATGACCATCGCCGACTGGCCTGTGAGTTATGAAGAACTCGAAACCCACTACGACGCGTTCGAGAAGCTATGCGGCGTCGCCGGGCAGGCGGGCAATGTGCGCGGCCGCAGAATCGCAGGCGGCAATCCTTTTGAAGGCGAGCGTAGCGACGATTTTCCGACGCCGCCGCTCGCGCCCTCGCTCTCCAGCCTGATGTTCGCGGATGCCGCACGCGAACTCGGCTATTCGCCGTTTCCGCGTCCTGTCGGCAATGTCAGCCGCCCCTACGTCAATCGCGAGGGCGTGGCGCTGGGTGCCTGCAAGTTGTGCGGCTTTTGCGACCGCAATGGTTGCGAGGCCAATGCCAAGGCAAACCCGCTGACTTGCGTGATGCCGAAGCTGCGCGGGATGCCGAATTTTGAATTGCGGGCGCGCGCCTGGGTCAGCCGGCTCAACTACGACAGGAAGGCCAAGCGCGTGACCGGCGTCGTCTATGTCGATACGCGCACGGGTGAGGAATACGAACAGCCAGCCGGCGTGGTCGTGCTCTCCGCCTTCGTGTTCGGCAATGTCAGCTTGCTGCTGCATTCGGGTATCGGCGAGCCGTACGATCCGGCGACGGGCAAGGGCGCGGTCGGCAAGAACTATTGCTACCAGCTCTCGCGCTTCGGCATCGATCTGTTTTTCGAGGATAAGTATTTCAATCCCTTCATGGGTGCGCCGGGCACGCAGATGGCGATCGACGACTTCAACGCCGACAATTTCAATCACGAGGGCCTGGGCTTCCTCGGCGGCGCCATCATCACCTGCGGTCACGGCAACGGCCGGCCGATCGGCTACCGGCCGGTCCCGCCGGGAACGCCGAAGTGGGGCTCGGAATGGAAGCGCGCCGCGAAGAAATGGTACCAGCACGCGATGACCATTTCGCTGTCGGGTTCGAATTACGCCCATCGCAACAATTATCTCGATCTCGATCCGACCTATCGCGATCAGCTCGGCCGGCCGCTGTTGCGCATGACCTACAATTTCGTCGAGAACGACCACCGCATTTCTGAATACTGCATGGGCAAGGCGGTCGAGATCGCCAAGGCGATGAATCCGACGATCATGGCCGATCCGCGCGTCCGCCGCGGCGATTACGACATCGCGCCGTACCAGTCGACGCACAATGCCGGCGGCACGATCATGGGGAGCGATCCCAAGACCAGCGTGGTCAACCGTTACATGCAGGCGTGGGACGCCCACAATCTCTTCATCATGGGCGCGTCGACGTTCCCGCAGCAGGTCGCGACCAATCCGACTGGCCCGCTTGGCGCGCTGACCTATTGGGCGGCCGAGGCGATCAAGACGTCGTACGCGAAAGCGCCCGGGCCGCTGGTGGATGCGTAGAGCAGTAACCCTCTCCCCTTTAGGGAGAGAGGAAAGACGGGCGATCTCGCGGATTCGTCAGCCGGGAATTGAGCGTGCCACTTAGCCGGTGATCTTGCGCACTTCGTTGAGCACAAAGTTGCCGACCCGCTTGCCGCGGTTGCGCAAGATTTTCAGCACGCCGGAATCGACGAAATAGGTGAGCAGGATGCTGTCGCGGGTCACCACATGCGTGCCGACCGGGTCGGCCGAATGCCAGGTGTCGGTCCCGACCGCGAAGGCATAGCCGCTGTTGCGGGCAAACCGCATCTTGGCTTCCTTCTCCAGCTTTCCATCCGGCAGGACACGATGGAAAATGGTGCCGATATCGGTCGCGGCGTCATCGCGCGGCAAATAGAGCTGCACCGTGATGCCCTTCCAGCGCGTATCGGTGTGCGGCGCGATCTCGTAACCGGGAATGTCGCGGGTGAGGATCGGGATCGGATAAAAACCGGTGTCGGTATAGTCCTTGCCGAAGCGGCCCTGCAGAGGCGGCGCGAGCCTGCGGATGAACGCATCGCGAACCTCGGCCGAGCACAGCGCGCGGCCAACCAGCGTCCACAGATCGCGCTTCTCGCGTGGCAGAGTCCGGATGTATTCCGGGAAAAGATCGATCTTCACGCGTGTCGGCGTACCGTCCTCGCGAATGTGACCTTTGCTGCGCCCGGACATCGGCCGATAGTCGGCGACGACCGGCATCAGCCGCATCATGCTGTCGTAGATGTCTTCCGGGAAGACGCGGTCGAATTCGAGATGATAGAACGGCTTCTCGGACGCACGCGCGGACTCAACCGAGTTGGCAATGAAGCTCGTCAAGTCCTTGAGATCGTACCGCTTCATCAGCATGAAATAAGTCCCTCCGCGTCGCGGGTCAGTGTCGCATTCATGGGCCGGGCCCGAGGACCGCGCCGTCCCTTCATGTGTACAGGGCCGATGGCGTTTTGGGTAGGGCCGGCGGCATCAAACCGTGTCACGCTAGCCTTCATTAAAGGCGTCTTAACGGCATTCCGGCAAACTCACGCCATGGTGACTCGTCGGCGTTTGCGATCGTTCATGACTGTCCTCGGGCTCTATGCGCTCGGGGCGTTGTTCATCGGCTATTTTGCGGTCCATGCCGTGTCCGGCAATCGTGGTCTCAAGGCAAAGCAGGAGCTTGATCGCCAGATCATCGCCCTGACCCAGGACCTCAACGAGGAAACCGCGGCGCGGAAAAAGTGGGAACACAAGGTCAGCCTGCTGCAATCCGACCGCATCGATCCCGACATGCTCGATGCCTTGGCGCGCGAGTCGCTGGCTTACGCCGATCCCCACGACCTGATCTACGCGCTGCCCGGCAAGACGCAAACACGCTGATCCCCGATTCACGGCTGCGATTCACGCTTGAGTGACTGCACATTATTGCAGCGCAGTGTCGCAGTTTGCCCCGCGCGGCGGCCGCACGGTATCCCTATATCTGCGTGAACCGGGTGAGCCAAGGGGCGTGCCCGCGCCGCCGGCGCTGTGTTGTGGGCCTGTCCCTCGGCTTATCGTCCGGGTTAAGTTTTTCGATGGTCGCGGTGCGCTTTCGTCGTCCGAAAAATTGGGCTATGGGTTGCCTCATCGGGTCGCCAAAAGACCGCACTTGCGAGTTTTGACGGGAGTTTCATGGCCGCTTCAGCCCAAAAATCCACAAGCCAGAGCGAGAAATCGGCTCCGACCTCAGGTGGAAAAGAATCAGACGGGAAGGAGCCGCGTCCCGTAGCGGAATTATCCAAGGAAGAGACGCTCACCTGTTACCGGGAGATGCTCTCGATTCGCCGCTTCGAGGAGAAGGCCGGCCAGATGTACGGCATGGGCCTCATCGGCGGCTTCTGCCATCTCTACATCGGACAGGAAGCCGTGGTCATCGGCATGCAGCATGCCCTCAAGGATGGCGATCAGGTCATCACCGGATACCGCGATCATGGCCACATGCTCGCGACCGGCATGGAGATGAAGGGCGTCATGGCCGAACTGACCGGCCGCCAGCACGGCTATTCGCGCGGCAAGGGCGGCTCGATGCACATGTTCTCGCGCGAGAAGGCTTTTTACGGCGGCCATGGCATCGTCGGCGCGATGGTGCCGCTCGGAACGGGGCTGGCCTTCGCCAACCGCTATCGCGGCAACGATCATGTTTGCGTCACCTATTTCGGCGACGGCGCGGCCAACCAGGGCCAGGTCTACGAAAGCTTCAACATGGCGCAGCTCTGGAAACTGCCGGTCATCTATGTGATCGAGAACAACCGCTACGCTATGGGCACGTCGATCAGCCGCTCGTCGGCGACAACCAATCTGTCGCATCGCGGCGCATCGTTCGACATTCCCGGCGAGCAGGTCGATGGCATGGACGTGCGTGCTGTCAAGGCGGCGGGCGAAGCGGCCGTGAAATGGTGCCGCGAGGGTAATGGTCCCTACATCCTGGAAATGCTGACCTACCGCTATCGTGGCCACTCGATGTCCGATCCGGCGAAGTACCGGACCCGCGATGAAGTGGAAAAAGTTCGCAACGAACATGATCCCATCGAGCAGGTCCGCCGTCGTATTCTCGAAAAGAAATGGGCGAGCGAGGACGAGATGAAGAAGGTCGACGCGTCGGTGCGCGCGATGGTCAATGAAGCCGCGGAATTCGCGACCCATGATCCCGAGCCGGACCCGTCCGAACTCTACACAAACATTCTGCGCTGATGCGGCCTGCCTGACGCGGTTCTCCGCGCGGTGAAGACTTGAACGAAACGCCCGAACACACGCCTGAGTAAAAAACGAACATGCCAATCCAGGTTCTCATGCCCGCGCTGTCTCCGACGATGGAGAAGGGCAATCTCGCAAAATGGCTGAAGAAGGCCGGCGATCCCGTGAAGTCCGGCGACATCATTGCCGAGATCGAGACCGACAAGGCGACCATGGAGGTCGAGGCGGCCGACGAAGGCACGTTCGGCGAAATCCTCGTACCTGAGGGCACGGCGGATGTGGCCGTGAATACGCCGATTGCCACCATCCTCGCTGAGGGCGAGGACGCGGCTCCGAAGCAGGACGCGAAAAAATCCGACACTAAAAAAGCCGAAGCCGATAAGGCGCCCAAAGCGGAGAGCAAGGCGGAGAGCAAAGCCGACGCCAAAACGGAATCGAAATCCGACGCCAAGCAGGGCAAGGACGAAGGCGAGGGAAAAAAGTCGCCCGCAGCCGCCAAGGTGCCCGCCGCTCCGAAAATCGAAGTCTCGCCCGACCCGGACGTGCCCGAAGGCACCGAGATGGTCACGATGACGGTCCGTGAAGCGCTGCGCGACGCCATGGCCGAAGAGATGCGCCGCGACGAGGACGTCCTCATTATGGGCGAAGAGGTCGCCGAATATCAGGGCGCATACAAGGTCACACAGGGTCTGCTGCAGGAATTTGGCGCGCGCCGGGTCATCGATACGCCGATCACCGAACATGGTTTTGCCGGCGTCGGCGTGGGCGCGGCACTCGCCGGCCTGAAGCCGATCGTCGAATTCATGACCTTCAACTTCGCCATGCAGGCGATCGACCAGATCATCAATTCGGCGGCAAAGACGCTTTATATGTCGGGCGGGCAGATGGGCTGTTCGATCGTGTTTCGCGGGCCGAACGGTCCTGCGGCGCGCGTTGGCGCCCAGCATAGCCAAGACTATTCGTCATGGTATTCGCACGTTCCCGGCCTCATCGTGGTCTCGCCTTATACCGCCGCCGATGCCAAGGGGCTGCTCAAGGCCGCGATCCGCAATCCCAATCCCGTCATCTTCCTCGAGAACGAAATCCTCTACGGCCACTCGTTCCCGGTGCCGAAACTCGCCGACTTCGTGCTGCCGATCGGGCGCGCGCGCGTGGTGCGGCCGGGCGCCGACGTCACCATCGTGGCGTGGTCGATGGGCATGACCTACGCGCTCAAGGCGGCGGAAGAACTGGCGGCAGAGAACATCGAAGCGGAGGTTATCGACCTGCGCACGCTGCGTCCGCTCGATACCGACACCATCATCGAGTCGGTGAAGAAAACCGGACGTCTCGTCACCATCGAGGAAGGCTGGCAGCAAAGCGGCATCGGCGCGGAAATCGCCGCGCGGGTCATGGAGCACGCGTTCGATTATCTCGATGCGCCGGTGCTGCGCGTGTCCGGCAAGGATGTGCCCATGCCTTACGCGGCCAATCTCGAAAAACTCGCACTGCCGTCGGTCGCCGAGGTGATTCAGGCCGTCAAATCCGTCACATACCGATAAGGATCCGATATGGCTGCATCCTATGACGCGCTCTTTATCTCGCCCAAGGCGGTCGAGATGGGCGGCATTGAAGTGCTGCGCGCCGGCATCGCCGAAGGCGGGCTGCATTGCACGCTGCGACCGGCTTTCAGCAATGTCGAAGCCTGGGGCTACCTGCTCGCCGATGTCGTGCATCACGTCGCCGACTCCTACCGGGAGCAGTTCCAGATGGACCCGGCCGAGGTGATGCAGAAGATCCGCGACGGCTTTATCGAGTCCATGAACAAGCCGCGCGACGAAAGCGAAACCGTTCCGATCACCTCGTAAAGAGTCGTAAGTCATCCATGCCGATCAATATTCTCATGCCCGCGCTGTCGCTCACGATGGAGAAGGGCAACCTTGCGAATATGCTTATTGATTGTGTGATCAGATGACGAATGACTATCAGGAGTTATTTCAAAATCTCTCCAAAGATCCTTATATGGCGAGTTTTGAACTTTTGACGCAAATAGACGCGAAGGTTCTCGGCAGTCGACCTAGCGAAAACGAATACAGTGCCGCGTGTAGAATTCTTGAGGCATTTTACGAAGCAAATAACTTCAAAATACCAAAAGCGATTGCCGTTTCCTGGAGCTTTGGCGTCAAAGAAGAGACTGCAGACAATGCCATTCAACGAACGAGAGAAGGTTGGAGACTGCAATACGAAGCATTTCGACAACAAATCCTAGCCAATCATCGACACGCAGTTAAGCAAGCGGCCAAGAATTCGATAGCTGCAGTTTCTGCCGAAGCTTTTGGTTATGCGACGTTGAATGATGAAGAAAAAACCAGCATCCATAAGCATATAGAAAAAATTCGGAAAATCATCGAGCAATCGAACCTCGACGACAGGAAAAAGAATAGTTTGTTCAATCGTCTTTCGTCTCTTTCAAGTGATGTTGATCGCAACGGGACTCGTACCGATCGCTTTTTTGCATTTGCAAGTGAGATCAGCTTTTGCGTGGGCGACTTTGCGGAAAATGCAAAACCTATGTTCGATGAGGTGAAAGAGGTGCTTCGGATCGTGTGCCGAGCTAGATCGCGTAACGAAGGGTCGCTGCTACCTCCCGGCGATTCTGTTTTGTCGTTACCTGAGCCAAGCGCAAAAAGTTAACGGAAACAGTATGCCAATCAATATTCTCATGCCCGCGCTGTCGCCCACGATGGAGAAGGGCAACCTTGCGCGTTGGCTCAAGAAAGAAGGCGACGCCGTCAAAGCCGGCGACGTGCTCGCGGAAATCGAAACCGACAAGGCGACGATGGAAGTCGAGGCGATCGACGAAGGCACGCTGGCCAGGATCGTCGTGCCTGAAGGGACCTCCGACGTTCCCGTCAATGAATTGATTGCCGTGCTCGCGGAAGAAGGCGAGGACGTCAAGGCGGCAGCCTCCGGTGCCGGCGACAAGAAAGCCGCGCCACAGAAGCAGACGACGAAGACGGACGCGCCATTAGCCAAATCAGAATCCGAGAGCCCCTCACCCCAATCCTCTCCCCAAAGGGGAGAGGGAGCGCGTGGTGTTCCTCCGACGCAGTCACAGTCCTCCTCACCTCTCCCCGGTGGGGAAAGGTCATCGCCGAAGGCGGCGGGTGAGGGGACGCATGCGCAAACAGCCGACGGTAACCGCGTCTTCGCGTCGCCGCTCGCACGCCGCATCGCGCGTGAGGCCAATCTCGATCTGTCGCGTGTGCAGGGATCCGGACCGCATGGCCGCATCATCGCCCGCGACATCGAGGATGCACGCAGCGGCAAGGGCGCCATGGCTCCCGCACCTCAAGCCGCCGCAACAGGCGGCGCGCCCATCGCACCGACGATGTCGGACAAGCAGATCCTGTCGTTGTTCGAAGAAGGCAGCTACGAGGTGGTGCCGCACGACGGTATGCGCCGCACCATCGCACAGCGGCTCACGGCCTCGACGCAGACCATTCCGCATTTCTATCTCACGATGGATTGCAACATCGGCAAGCTGCTGGCCGCGCGCGAGGACATCAACGCCGCCGCGCCCAAGGACAAGGACGGCAAGCCGGCCTACAAGCTCTCGGTCAATGATTTCGTGGTGAAGGCGCTGGCTGTCGCGCTGCAACGCATCCCCAATGCCAATGTGAGCTGGACTGAAGCCGGGATGCTCAAGCACAAATATTCCGACATCGGCGTTGCCGTCGCCATGCCGGGTGGGCTGATCACGCCGATCGTGCGCAAGGCGGAATCGAAGCCGCTGTCGATGATCTCAAACGAGATGAAGGACTTTGCCGCCCGCGCCCGTGCGCGAAAACTCAAGCCGCAGGAATATCAGGGCGGCAGCAGCGCGGTGTCGAATCTCGGCATGTACGGCATCAAGGATTTTACGGCCGTGATCAATCCGCCGCACGCAACCATCCTTGCCGTCGGCGCCGGCGAGGAGCGGGCAATCGTGCGCAACGGCAAGATCGAAGCCGCGCACATCATGAGCGTGACTCTGTCCTGCGATCACCGCGCGGTTGACGGCGCGCTCGGCGCCGAACTCATCGGCGCGTTCAAGGCGCTGATCGAAAATCCCGTGATGATGATGGTGTGACGGCACGGGCCTTTCGGCTCGCGTCTGCATGCGACGAAAGCGTCATTGCTGACGGCTAGCCTGCCGTGTCGTTTTGACCTAGCCTCCACTCAAAAGTGCCGTTCAAGAGCACGTACAGGGAGGATGCCATGATGCGCACGACCTTGCGTCTTTGCCTTCGTATCGGCGTTGGGCTTTTCGGCGCTGCCGTCGCGACGCACGCCATCGCCGATCCAATTGCCGACTTCTACAAGGGCAAGCAGCTTCAATTCATCATCCGGTCGAGTCCCGGAGGCTCGTACGACCTCTATTCGCGGTTGCTCGCGCGCTACATGACCAAGCACATTCCCGGCAATCCGGAGATCATACCGGTGAACATGCCGGGCTCCGGCGGTATCAAGGCGGCGATGTATGTCGCGCAGGTCGCGCCGAAGGACGGCACCATTCTCACTATCGTCAGCCAGGGTCTGATCGTCGATCAGGCGCTCGGCGTGAACAAGAGTTTCAAAGCCGATCTCGCGGCGTTCAACTGGATCGGAAATTTGAGCTATGCCAACCAGGCATTGTGGGCGTGGCATGGCGCAAAATCAAAAAGCCTCGCCGCCATGCAGGCGCACGAGACCATCATCGGCACGACCGGCGCCGGATCGATGTCCGTGCAGCTTCCGGCGCTCTACAACTCCCTGCTCGGCACCAAGCTGAAGATCGTGTTCGGCTATCCGGCCGGCACGCAGGTCGATCTGGCGATGGAGCGCGGCGAAGTTGAAGGGCGCGGCACCGAAACGCGCGCCGGCTACATGTCGAGCAAACCGGATTGGGTGTTGAACAAGAAGATCATTCCGGTCGTCCAGGTCGGTATGAAGAAGGATCCGGACATGATAGATACGCCTCTGCTGCGCGAGCAGGCGCGGCGTCCGGAAGACCAGCCGCTCCTTGATTTCATGTCGCGGGCCGTCGGGTTCGGCCGTCCGATCGCCACGACGCCCGGCGTGCCGCAGGAGCGCGTTGCAGCCCTGCGCAAGGCTTTCGACGAGACGCTCGTCGATCCCGATTTTCTCGCCGAAGCCAAGAAGCAGCACATCGACCTGATGCCGATGACGGGAGCCGAGCTGACGGCCGTGGTTCACGACATTCTTGGCGCGCCGCAAGAGGTGCGGACGCGGGTCAAGGCCGCGATCGAGCCGAAGGGGCTGACGAAAGTACAGGGTCAGAAGGGTGGCAAAGAGGAATAATAAGACGGCCGGTGAGCGTCACCGGCCCACAAAAATCTTCTTGTAGATCGATTCCCACTTCTCGCCGTCGCGCAGCATCGTCGCCGCATCGAGAACGGTGATCTTGCTGCGATCGATGTCCGACGGCACCTTGAGATTCGTCACCGAATATTCGCGCTTGGCGAGAATCTTCTGCGCGTCGGAGAGCATGTAATCGAAAAACAGCACCGCCGCGTTCGGATTGCGTGCGCTTTTGGCGACGGCGACGCTGTTGGTCATGGAGATCACCGGCTCAAGCAGGAACCAGTCGACCGGCGCGCCTTTCTTCTTCAATTGCGCCGCCGTGTAATTGAAGATGGTCAGCGCCAGCGGCACTTCTCCCGCCGCCACGAGATTGGCGAGCAGGGTGTGACCCTTGCGCACGGAGATGCCGTTCCTGGCGACGATATCGCGGAACAGCTTCTCCCCCTTGTCCTGCCCCATCTTGTCCATCAGGCCGCCGAACCAGTCGCTGTCATCGGCCTCGATGCCGAGCTTGCCCTTCCATTTCGGATCGAGCAGGTCTTCGTAGCTTTTTGGCAGGTCGTCTTTCTTGATCTGGTCGGTGTTGTAGGCCGGGATGAGGATATTCAGCGCAAAGCCTGCCCATTGCCGATGCGGCGGGATCGCTTGTGGCATGAGGTCGGCAAGCACAGGCGATTTGATCTCCTGCAGCAGTTTTTCCTGCGTCAGCGCTTCCATGGCGGGCGCATTGTTGAGGATGAAATCGACATCGGCGCGGCCCGCGCCGGATTCACGGATAACGCGCTGGCGTATTTCCTCGGAGCTGGCGCGGTAAAGCTTCACCTTCACGCCGTATTTCTTTTCGAAGCCGCCGACGATGGCGGTGTTGTCAGAGGTCGGCGCGTTTGAATAGAACGAGACCGTGCCTTCGCGCTTGGCCCCTTCGATCAGCTTTTGGGTGCGATCGGGCCCGCTCAAGGAAGCGACGGACGCCGCATTGTCAGCCTGCGCTTGCGCCGCCATCGGCCGCAGCCCGGCGAAAGCCCCAACTGCGGCGGTAAGCTGCAACGCGCGCCGCCGCGTGATGCTCATCGATGTTTCAGTATCGGTGGCGTGTTTCGGCATCGCGTTTCCCCTCGGCCGGCGCAGACCTGTCTGACCAATAGCAGGCGGCGCGGTTTCTCGCTTTTTTCGTTGCAGCCATTACATGACAGTTTATCCGGACGATCAATGGGCGACGTTTGGACGCGCGCCGAATCCGCCACGGCGGGGCTCTTTTTTGGGGGTCTTGCAAGCCTCGTCGGCCCATGGGAAATGGTGGAGACACGCGCGATCTCTTGCCCGCTCCCACGTCCCTTCGCAAACGCGCCAGACCGAGTGCTTTTTCATGGCTGAGACCAAGACCGAGACGAATTTTGACCTCATCATCATCGGCTCCGGACCCGGCGGCTACGTCACCGCGATCCGGGCGGCGCAACTCGGCCTGAAGACCGCGATTGTCGAGAAGTCGCATCTCGGCGGCATTTGCCTCAACTGGGGCTGCATCCCGACCAAGGCGCTGCTGCGCTCGGCCGAGATTTTCCACTACATGAAGCATGCCAAGGATTACGGCCTGACGGCGGACAACGTCGCCTACGACCCGAAGGCCGTGGTGCAACGCTCGCGCGGGGTGTCGAAACGCCTCAACGACGGCGTTGGCTTCCTGATGAAGAAGAACAAGGTTTCCGTGATCTGGGGCGAAGCGACGATCGACGCGCCCGGCAAGATCACCGTCAAGGAATCAAAAGCCGAAGCGCCCAAGGGCGTGCTCGGCGCAGGCTCCTATCAAGCCAAAAATATCATCATCGCCACCGGCGCGCGCCCGCGCGTGCTGCCAGGCCTCGAACCCGACAAGAAACTCATCTGGACCTATTTCGAGGCGATGGTCCCGGACAAGATGCCGAAATCGCTGCTCGTCGTTGGTTCAGGCGCGATCGGAATCGAGTTTGCTTCGTTCTTCCGCACCATGGGCGCGGAAGTGACGGTCGTCGAAGTGTTGCCGCGAATCCTCCCCGTCGAGGACGCCGAGATCGCGAGCCTTGCGCACAAGGCGTTCGAGAAGCAGGGCATCAAGATTCTCACTGGCGCGAAGGTGACGAAGCTCGACAAGAAGCCCGATAGCGTCACAGCGACCATCGAAGACGGCAAGGGCGGCACCCAGTCGCTCACCGTCGATCGCGTGATCTCCGCTGTCGGTGTCGTCGGCAATATCGAGAATCTCGGCCTCGAAAAACTCGGCGTGAAAACCGATCGCGGCTGCATCGTCATCGACGGCATGTGCAAGACCAACATTCCCGGCATCTACGCCATCGGCGATGTCGCCGGGCCGCCGATGCTTGCGCACAAGGCCGAGCATGAAGGCGTCATCTGCGTCGAGGGGATCAAGGGCCTGGATCCGCACCCGATGGACAAACGCCTGATTCCGGGCTGCACCTATTGCCACCCGCAGGTCGCGTCCATCGGCCTGACGGAAGCTGCCGCAAAAGAGCAGAAATACGACATCCGCGTCGGCCGCTTTCCGTTCGCCGGCAACGGCAAGGCGATCGCGCTTGGCGAGGATCAGGGTCTCGTCAAGGTTATCTTCGACAAGAAGGCCGGCCAGCTTCTCGGCGCGCACATGGTCGGCGCCGAAGTCACCGAGCTGATTCAGGGTTATGTGGTGGCGATGAACCTTGAGACCACCGAGGAAGAGTTGATGCACACGATCTTCCCGCACCCGACGCTGTCGGAGATGATGAAGGAAGCCGTGCTCGACGCCTACGGCCGCGTTCTGAACATGTAGCGCGGCGTTTTTTAACGCTGCGTTTTGCCACGCGTGTCCGGCAAGATCGTCGCGAGCCATTCCGCGATGATGGCGGCGATGGCGTCGCTGTTCTTTTCGATCATCAGCATGTGGCCGTTGCCATGCTCGCCCTTGTCGGCAAGCCGGATGAATGTCGTCGGCACGCCGGCCTGCCGCAGATAGGCGACCGTGATGTGATCATAGGGTGCGTGGTATGAGGCTTCGCCCATCAGCACCAGCACCGGAATGCTCATGAGATTCGCGAGCTTGCGCGCCGGTTCGGCCTGCAGCCAGCCGCGCATGAGGCCTGGACCATCCGCCTGGGCCTGCTGCACGAAGGACAGCGTCTCGCCCGGCGCGAGCGGCGGGTCGTAGGCGAGGGGGACATGGGTCAGGCCGTACGGCTTGATCGCGTCGGATTCTTCGAACCAGTCTGGTGCGCCGACCATCGTGACATCCTTGACCGGCGGCCCGTTCGGCTCGACCGCGACAATCGCTTTCACGAGATGCGGCCGTGCGTCGGCGATCGGCCAGCCGAGCGCGCCGCCCTGCGAGTGCGTGAGCAGGATTGCGGGGCCGATGCGATCGAGTAATGCCGCGCCGGCTTCGCGATTGAGTTCCTGTTGTTTTGCAAAGTCAGCTAGCGACGGCACCTGCGACGCCATGAACGCTTCATAGGCCGCGTCGCCCGGTTTGCCGGTACCGGGAAATTGCGTGTGGCGTTCGGCCTGCGGCCACAGCTTGAATCGCTCAGGCGCCACAAACCGCTTCTCGGCAAAGCCCGCGCGGGCCGCCGCCATCGCGCCATGGCAATCGGACCAGTGCGGCGAGCGGCCACGCGCGACCGTGTCTACCACGTAGACGGCATGGCCACGGCGCGCGAAATATTGCGCCCAGCCTTCGCGGCCGTCTGGCGTGCCGGTATAATTGCTGCCGGTCTGGTTGCCGCCGTGGATCATCACGATCGGATAAGGGTGTATCTGGACCTCGGGGATCAGGAACTCGGCAAACATCTGACCGACCGTTGGCGCGCCCTCGACCGCGCTGTTCGTCTTGCCGCCGGCATAGAGCCAGCCGCTGCGCGCGAGCCGCAAGGGGGGTGTTTTGGATGCGGCTGGGGCGTTCGGCAACGCTGGTTTCTTTCAATTGAATGCAAGTACGCTTGCAACGATTAGAGGCCGCCGGAAGAAATGACAATATCGACGGAAATGCAAGGCTGACAATCACTTACCCATGAACTGTCGGGATTGGCGGCTTGCGAAATCAGTGCCGACTGCGTAACTATGAAAGCGTGACTTTCACCATGCTTTCATTTTGAAGGCTTGCTTTCAACACACCGGGCGCCATGACGACGGTTTTCGACATCGACGACAGACGGCCGCGTCCGCGCCATCCGGAAAAGGCGAATCGCGCCGACGCCCCGTCGCTCGCCAAGCCGAACTGGATCCGCGTGAAAGCGCCGGTCTCGCGCGGTTACGAAGAGACGCGCGCAATCGTGCGCGAACACGCGCTGCATACCGTCTGCGAAGAGGCGGGCTGTCCCAATATCGGTGAATGCTGGACCAAGAAGCACGCGACGTTCATGATCATGGGCGACACGTGCACGCGGGCCTGCGCCTTCTGCAACGTCAAGACCGGCTTGCCGGGCGCGCTCGATGCAGACGAGCCGGAGCACGTCGCGGACGCGACCGCAAAACTCGGCCTCAACCACATCGTCATCACATCGGTCGACCGTGACGATCTTGCCGATGGCGGCGCGCAGCATTTTGCGTCCGTCATTCGCGCCATCCGCGCCCGCTGTCCACAGACGACGATCGAAGTGCTGACGCCGGATTTTTTGCGCAAGGACGGCGCGTTGCCGCAGGTCGTCGCCGCACGGCCCGACGTGTTCAACCACAATCTCGAAACGGTGCCGTCAAAATATCTCACGGTGCGTCCGGGCGCGCGCTACTTCCACTCCGTCCGCCTGTTGCAGCAGGTGAAGGAGTTCGACCCGTCGATGTTCACCAAGTCGGGCATCATGGTCGGGCTGGGTGAGGAGCGCAACGAAGTGCTGCAGGTGATGGACGACTTGCGCGCAGCGCAGGTTGATTTCCTTACCATCGGCCAGTATCTGCAGCCCACGCGCAAGCATCATCCGGTCGTGCGCTACGTGACACCGGACGAATTCAAGGCCTATGAGACCATCGCCTATGCCAAGGGATTTTTGATGGTGTCGGCTTCGCCGCTGACGCGATCCTCGCATCATGCGGGCGATGATTTTGCCAAGCTCAAAGCCGCGCGCGCGGCGCACGCACGATAAGCATGCCCGAATTCACGACATCGCGGATCGTCCGTCATTCCGCTACGGACATGTTCGACCTCGTCGCCGACGTCGATAAATATCCGCAATTCGTCCCGCTATGCAGCGGCCTCAAGGTCAAGCGGCGGACGAAGGACGCGAAGGACCGCGACGTCCTCGTGGCCGACATGACGGTGGCCTACAAGCTCATCCGCGAGACGTTCACCAGCCGCGTTACGCTCGATCCCGCTGAGCTTCAAATCCTTGTCGAATATCTCGAAGGCCCGTTCAGCAATCTGCAAAACCGCTGGACGTTCGTGCCAAAAGGCGACGATGCCTGCGAGGTAAAATTCTTCATCACCTATCAGTTCAAGAGCCGCGTGCTTGGCATGCTGATGGGAACGATGTTCGACATGGCGTTCCGCAAATTCGCATCGGCCTTCGAGAAGCGCGCCGACGAGGTTTACGGCAAGGTCGCCTAGATGTGGGCTTTCAGGAGATTGCCTTGGGTCGAACCAACGCCGGTCATTCCGGGATGCGCCACTTGGCGCAGGCCCGGAATCCATAACCACTATTAGACCCATTTTGAGTGTCGTACCCGCGTAAGCGGGTACCCAGCGCTTTCCTTTCGCGATATCTGCGTTTGGCGCGGGAAAGGGCTGGATGCCCGCCTTCGCGGGCATGACAATAAAGGCGCGTGAAAGGCGCGTGGAGAACGCATTCTGGCATGACCGTCGTTGGTTTGGACTATGGGTTAACTCAAATGCAAAATGTTCTAGCCGACCAATTCCAGCAGCATTTCGAGCGCCTGCGAGACCGATTGGCGGCGGATTTCGGCGCGGCCGAGATCGCCAAAACGGCATTCGCGATGCAGCAGCATGCCGTCGCGCCGTGCGGCAGCGAAATGCACAAGCCCGACGGGCTTATCCTCCGTGCCGCCGCCGGGCCCGGCAATGCCGGTGACGGAAACGCTGCAATGGGCCTGGGAATTGCCGAGAGTGCCGCGCGCCATGGCTTCTGCCGTTTCCCGGCTGACCGCACCACATCGCTCGATGGTATCGCGTGTGACCCCGAGCAGCCGGTGTTTTGCATCGTTGGAATAGGTGACGAAGCCGCGGTCAACGACGGCTGACGATCCGGCAATCTCGGTGAGTGCGCCAGCGACAAGACCGCCGGTGCAGGATTCCGCCGTCGCGATCATCCACTTGCGCTGCATGTAGGCGTCGATGACGCGCCGCGCAGCCTCGATGATGTTAGTGTCCGCCGTCATGCGCTTGCTGCTTCGCTCCAGGGGAGGCGCACCGTCGCCGTCGCGATGGCGCAAATGCCTTCGCCGCGGCCGACGAAGCCGAGTTTTTCCGCTGTTGTCGCCTGAATGCCGACACGGCTGATGTCGATGCCGGCGATGCGGGCGATTTCGGCGCGGATCGCGTCACGGTGCGGACCGACGCGCGGCTCTTCGCAGATCAGTGAAACGTCGAGATGGGCGACGATGCCGCCGCGCTTGCGCACGCGCTCCACTGCGAAGGCCAAAAATTTTTCCGACCGCGCGCCGCGCCATTGCGGATCGCTTGGCGGGAAATGCACGCCGATGTCGCCATCGGCGAGCGCGCCGAGCACCGCGTCAACCAGCGCATGCAGCACGACATCGGCATCGGAATGGCCGGCCAGCCCATGCGTATGCGGAATGCGAACGCCGCCGAGCCAGACATGATCGCCATCGGCGAACGGATGCACGTCAAATCCGTTTCCGGTACGGATGTCGTTCAGCGAAGCCATGTCGCGCATGGCGGCGGCTTCGAAATCGGCGGCTGTCGTCAATTTGATGTTTCCTGCTTCTCCGGCGAACACCGTAACGGGCACGCTCGCCCATTCCATGAGTGCCGCGTCATCGGTGAAATCGTCACGTCCGCTCTCATGCGCGCGGCGATGCGCCTCGCACAAGGCCGGATATGAAAACGCCTGCGGCGTCTGGATGGCGCGCAGGTCGGCGCGCGGCAGCGTTTGCGTGACCGCGCCGGTCGCATCGATCTGCTTGATCGTGTCGGTGACGGCGATCCCCGGCACGGCGGCACCGGAGCGGGCCGCAGCGATCGCGGCGTCGATCAGGGAGGCGCTGGCAAAAGGTCGTGCCGCGTCGTGCACAAGCACAATGTCGGGGCGATGCGCGGCGAGGGCGTCGAGGCCGGCGCGGACGGAATCCTGGCGTGTCGCCCCACCGGACACTGGCGCGAGCAGATTGAGGCCCTGGGTCGCGGCGGCGAACAGGCTGCGGTCATCGCCATGGATCACCGGGAGGACGTGCGCGACGCCTGGATGGTGATGGAGGGTCTGGAGACTGAGCCGGATCATTGGGATGCCGCCGACCGTCTGGTAGGCCTTGGGAACCGGCCCGCCGGCCCGCGTTCCACGTCCGGCGGCGACAACGATGGCGGCAACGGACGGCACGGGCTTCTCCATGAAATGAGGCGGTACCTTTAGGGCATGATCCCGAAAAGTGGAATTCTCAATTATTTTTGCAGTGCAGCACTTGAAATCGAAGTCTTTCTCTGGCTAATCTTCAGGCAGATGGAAAAGCCGCCTAATTCATGTGCAGAAATTCCGCCGTCCACCGCGGTACGATCCGATCTGCGGATCGGCCCGGTTGCCTGTGCTAATAACGTGGTGCTGGCCCCCATGTCCGGCGTGACCGACGCCCCCTTTCGTCGGCTTGTCCATGCCCATGGCGCCGGCCTCGTCGTCTCGGAGATGACGGCGAGCGAGGCGCTGGTCAACGGCAAGCGCGACGCGCTCCTGCGCAGCGAAGGGCAGGGTGTCGGGCTTCACGTCGTGCAACTGGCCGGATGCGAGGAACGCTGGATGGCGGAGGGCGCGCGCATTGCGGAAGGTGCCGGCGCCGACATCATCGACATCAACATGGGCTGTCCGGCAAAGCACGTCACCAATGGCGAGTCCGGTTCCGCGCTGATGCGCGACCTCGATCTCGCGCTACGTCTGATCGAGGCGACCGTCGGCGCGGTGCGCGTGCCGGTGACGCTGAAAATGCGCCTTGGTTGGGATTGGCAGACGCTGAATGCGCCGGAACTGGCGCGGCGCGCGGAAGAAGCCGGCGTGATGATGATCACCGTGCACGGCCGCACGCGTTGCCAGTTTTATACCGGCAGCGCCGATTGGGCCGCCGTCCGCCCAGTGACGCAGAGCGTTGGCATTCCCGTCGTCGTCAACGGCGACATCCTGACCTTCGAGGATGCGCGCACCGCGCGCGACGCCTCCGGCGCCGATGGCGTGATGATCGGGCGTGGCGCGCAGGGCAGGCCGTGGTTTCCCGGTCAGGTCGCGCATTATCTCGCGACGGGAGAAATTGGCGCGGACCCGTCGCTCGACGATCAGCGCGCCCTCATTGCCGACCTCTATCGTCACATGCTCTCGCATCATGGCATCCGCATCGGCCTGCGCCATGCGCGCAAGCATCTCGGCTGGGCGCTCGATGCCGCTGCGCAGTCTGCTGGCGTGCCGGCAGACATGCTCAAGGCCGCCCGCGCCGATGTGTTGACGGCCGACGTACCGGAGGAAGCGGAACGACGGCTTGCGGAAGCTTTTGACCGCTTTGCGTGGAGGGCCGCCGCATGAGCGTGATCGACGGGCCGGCCTTTCCCATGGTTTCCGCCGACGCCGTGCTCAATGCGCTGCCACATCCGATCATCATGATCGGATCGGACGGAAAAATTACCGACGCCAATGTCGCGGCGGAAAATTTCTTCGACGTGTCGGCCGCTTTTCTGCGCCGCTATCGTCTGCAGGATCTCATTCCGTTCGGCAGTCCGCTGTTGGCGCTGGTCGATCAGGTGCGGACACGCGGCGCCGCCGTCAACGAATACAAGGTCGATCTCGGCACGCCGCGCAATCCGGGCGACCGGCTCGTCGATCTGCATGTGGCGCCGATGCCGGAATGGCCGGGTCAGGTCGTCGTGATGCTGCAGGAGCGCTCCATCGCCGACAAGATGGATCGCCAGTTGACGCATCGCGGCGCGGCGCGTTCGGTCAGCGCGCTGGCCGCCATGCTCGCGCACGAAATCAAAAACCCGCTCTCGGGCATTCGCGGTGCCGCTCAACTGCTCGAACAGGCGGCCGGCGAGGAAGACCGCATCCTGACGCGGCTGATCTGCGACGAAGCCGACCGCATCGTGAAGCTGGTCGATCGCATGGAGGTGTTCAGCGACGAACGACCGGTCGATCTCGAACCGATCAACATCCATGCCGTGCTCGAGCATGTGAAGCGGCTCGCGCAGTCGGGCTTCGCGCGCAAAATCCGCTTCGTCGAAGAATATGACCCGTCGCTGCCGCCGGTGCTGGCCAATCGCGACCAGCTCATCCAGGTTTTCCTCAATCTGGTGAAGAACGCGTCCGAGGCCATAGCCGCGTCTCATGTCGATGGTGAAATCCACCTCACGACCGCGTTTCGTCCCGGCGTGCGTCTCTCTTTGCCCGGCACGACGACGCGCGTCTCCTTGCCAATGGAATTCTGCGTCAGGGACAACGGTCACGGCGTGTCCGAAGACCTGCTGCCGAATCTGTTCGATCCGTTCATCACCACCAAGCCGACAGGCAGCGGCCTTGGCCTGGCGCTCACCGCAAAGATCATTCGCGATCACGGCGGCATTATCGAATGTGAGTCACAACCGCGGCGCACCGTCTTCCGCATCCTGTTGCCGATGTACGAAGGCGATGCTGCGCCCGATGATGAGAACGAAACGACTGTGGGGACCGATGCCGGCGGTGCGACAAAGAAGAAGCGGGCCCCCGCCGCTTCTCGACAGAACCCGAAGCGCTGAGAGGTCACATGCCCGCGGGAAGTATTCTGGTCGCCGACGACGATGCCGCCATCCGCACGGTGCTCAATCAGGCGCTGTCGCGTGCGGGTTATGAAGTCCGGACAACCGGCAACGCCGCGACGCTGTGGCGTTGGGTGAGCCGTGGTGACGGCGATCTCGTCATCACCGACGTGGTGATGCCGGACGAGAACGCCTTCGATCTCCTGCCGCGCATCCGCAAGGCGCGGCCCGAACTGCCGATCATCGTCATGAGTGCGCAGAATACGTTCATGACCGCGATCCGCGCCTCGGAGCGCGGCGCTTATGAGTATTTGCCAAAACCGTTCGATCTCAAGGAACTGATCGCCATTATCGGGCGTGCGCTGTCCGAGCCGAAGGAACGGCCGCGCGAGCCCGAGCGCAGCGACGACATGGATGCGATCCCGCTCGTCGGCCGTTCGCCGGCGATGCAGGACATCTATCGCCTTCTCGCACGATTGATGCAGACGGACCTCACGGTGATGATCGCCGGTGAGTCGGGGACCGGCAAGGAACTGGTCGCGCGCGCGCTGCATGACTATGGCAAGCGCCGCAACGGTCCGTTCGTCGCCATCAACATGGCGGCGATTCCGCGCGAACTGATCGAATCCGAACTGTTCGGCCACGAGAAGGGCGCCTTCACCGGCGCCAATGCGCGCAGCGCCGGCCGCTTCGAGCAGGCCGAAGGCGGTACGCTGTTTCTCGACGAAATCGGCGACATGCCGATGGAAGCCCAGACGCGTCTGCTGCGCGTGCTGCAGCAGGGCGAATACACCACCGTGGGCGGACGGCTTCCGATCCGCAGCGATGTGCGGATCGTTGCCGCGACCAACAAGGATTTGCGCCAGCTCATCCAGCAGGGGCTATTCCGCGAAGACCTTTTCTTCCGTCTCAATGTCGTGCCGATCCGGCTTCCGCCGTTGCGCGAGCGCCTCGAAGACGTGCCCGATCTCATCCGCCACTTCTTCGCGCTCGGCGTGAAGGAAGGGCTTCCGTCACGGGTGCTGGAAAGCGCTGCCGTTGAGCGTCTTAAGAAATATCGCTGGCCCGGCAATGTGCGCGAACTGGAAAATCTCGCCCGTCGGCTCGCGGCTCTCTACCCTCACGAGGTCATCACCGAGTCTATCATCGAGGCCGAGCTTTCGCAGCCGGCGCCGCAAATGTCCGCATTGGAGTCGCGGGCGGAGGACACGCTGACGGCATCGGTGGAGCGGCACTTGAATGCTTATTTTGCCGGCTTCGACAAAGGCCTGCCGCCGCCCGGCCTGTATCACCGCGTGCTGCGCGAGATCGAATATCCCCTGATTTCCATCGCTCTCGCGGCCACACGCGGCAACCAGATCAAGGCTGCCGACCTGCTCGGCCTCAACCGCAACACCCTGCGCAAGAAGATCCGCGACCTCGACATTCAGGTTTACCGCAGCAGCTAATTCCGCGCTGCCGTCGATAAGGGTGGGACAACCCGGCCGGCGCTCGTCAGGCCGCCGCTGAATTGTCGCAATTCGGCAACATTGTTGTATAAAAGCATCACCGGGCGCGCGCTTGATCTACGCCGCAGCTATTATCTGATGCCTGACGCCAGCCGAGACCAACAGCAGAAGTCGCCTCCGGGGAAGGACGCATGTCCACTGTCGAACAGACTGCAACGGCCAATGCCGCAATAGCCGGCACGACGTCCGTTGCCTCGTTCGGCAGCAAGGTTTTGGGCCTTTTCGCCGTCGGGCTGGCGCTTCTGTCGGCGCTTGCCACATTCCTCATCCTCTCCGACCTGACGCCGATCGCGCCGACCCATGTGGTGGTGCTCACCTGTCTGCTCACCAGCGCAGCCGCGGTGCTGCTGCTCGTCACCATCATCGGCCGCGAAATCTGGTTGCTGGTGCAGGCGCGCCGGCGGGGCAGGGCCGGGTCGCGCATCCACGTCCGCATCGTCACATTGTTTTCCTTGATCGCCGCGGCACCGGCGATCCTCGTGGCGATCGTGGCGAGCGTGACGCTCGACCGTGGTCTCGACCGCATGTTTTCGGCCCGGACCCGTTCGATGCTCGAAAATTCGCTGGCGCTTGCCGAGACCTATCTGCGCGAGCAGGGCGGCCTGTTGCGCGGCGAGATGATGGCGATGTCGATCGACGTCGCGCGGGCAAAGCCGCTCTACGATCAGGACCAGACGCGGTTCGCCCAATTCATGAACAATCAGGCGACCGTCCGCGGTCTGCCATTTGCAGAGATCGTCGGAGGGGATTCCAAGATCATCGCGTCGGCGAAGACCAATGTGAACATGAATGTCCTCCCCATCCCGAAGGAAACGTTTCCGCAAGTCACGGAAACGAATCCGAAAGTCGGCGTTTTCCTCGACGGCAATTACGTCGCCGGCGTCATCAAGCTGCGCGGTTTCGACAACGCCTATCTCTACACCGCGCGTCCTTTCGCGCCCAATGTCGTACCGCAATTGCGCGAGACCGAGGCCAATGTCGCGGAATTCAACCTGCTGCAGTCGCGGCGCTTCGGCATCCAACTCGCCTTCGCCTTGCTCTATACCGTCATCGCCTTGATCGTGCTGTTGTCGGCGGTCTGGATCGGCCTGAATTTCGCCAATTACCTGGTTGCACCGATACGCCGTCTCATCGGCGCGGCGAACCTCGTTTCCACCGGCAATCTTTACGTCCAGGTGCCGACACGGCGCTCTGAAGGCGATCTCGCGCATCTCGGCGAAACTTTCAACAAAATGACGCAGGAACTGCGGACGCAGCGCGACGACATCATGCGCGCTCGCGATCTCATCGACAGCCGCCGCATTTTTACCGAAGCGGTTCTCGCTGGCGCCAGTGCTGGCGTGATCGGCATCGACGCCTCGGATCACATCAGCATCCTCAACCGTTCGGCCGAAAAGCTCATCGGCACGACGGAGATCGAAGGCATGGGGCAGCCATTGTCCGTGGTGTTGCCGGAAATCGACGAGATGATGGAAGAGGCCCACAAGGGTCAGCGTCTCGTGCAGGGGCAGGTGACGGTAGCGCGGCATAATCGCGAACGCACCCTTTCGGTGCGGGTGACGACGGAGCAGTCGTCGGCCGCATCGCATGGCTACGTCATCACGCTCGACGACATCACCGATCTCGTCTCCGCTCAACGCACCGCGGCCTGGGCGGACGTCGCGCGGCGCATCGCGCACGAGATCAAGAATCCGCTAACGCCGATCCAATTGTCGGCCGAACGTCTCAAGCGCAAATACCGCAACACCATCACCGAAGACAAAGCGGTGTTCGAGCAATGTACCGATACGATCATCCGCCAGGTCGACGACATCAAGCGCATGGTCGATGAATTCTCGCGCTTCGCACGCACGCCGAAGCCGGTGATGGCGGCCGACGACGTCGCCGAAACGGTCCGGCAGGCTGTGTTCCTCATGCGCGTCGGACACCCCGATATCACCTTCGATCTCGATATCGCGGAAGACCCGATGCCCGCGCAATTCGATCGGCGTCTGCTGTCGCAGTCGCTGACCAACATCATCAAGAATGCAGCCGAATCCGTCGGTGCCGTTCCGCCGGATCAGCTCGACAAGGGAAGCATCAAGCTCTCGGTTGCGCGCGAAGGACCGGACATCGTCATCGACATCGTCGACAATGGCATCGGCCTGCCAACGGAAAACCGCAACCGTCTGCTCGAACCCTATGTGACGACGCGCGAGAAAGGCACCGGCCTCGGCCTCGCTATCGTCGGCCGTATTCTCGAAGAGCACGGCGGCGGCATATCCCTGAACGACGCAGCGGATCGTATTCCCGGACAGCGCGGCGCCTGGGTGCGGATGCGGTTTGCCAGCGAACAAATCACGACGGTGGACGCTCCGGCGTCGGCCAAAGCGACCATGGGCGAGGTCTAGGCATGGCATCGGATATCCTTGTCATCGACGATGAGGCGGACATTCGCGATCTCGTTGCCGGCATCCTTCAGGATGAAGGCTATGAGACGCGGACCGCGCGCGACAGCGATACGGCGTTGAGCGAAGTGATCGCGCGCCGCCCCAACCTTGTGTTCCTCGACATCTGGTTGCAGGGCAGCCGCTGGGACGGGTTGCAGCTTCTCGACCACATCAAGCAGGAGCATCAGGATTTGCCCGTCGTGATGATCTCCGGTCACGGCAACATTGAAACCGCGGTCGCGGCGATCAAGCGCGGTGCGTATGATTTCATCGAGAAGCCGTTCAAGGCTGACCGGCTGCTGCTGGTCGCCGAACGGGCACTGGAAAATTCGCGGCTCAAGCGCGAGGTGAAGGACCTCAAGCAACTCGCGCCGATGCCGCTGGAGTTGATCGGCAAATCGTCGGCCGTCAATCAGTTGCGCCAGACGATCGAGAAGGTGGCGCCGACCAACAGCCGCATTTTCATTATCGGGCCGTCGGGTGCCGGCAAGGAATTGACGGCGCGCACGATCCATCGCGCCTCCGCGCGCGCGGGCGGTCCTTTCGTCGTCATCAATGCCGCCTCGATGACGCCGGAGCGCATGGAACACGAGCTGTTCGGTACTGAAGGCAATAACGGATCGCAGCCGTCAAAAACGGGTGCGCTCGAAGAGGCGCATGGCGGCACGCTGTTCATCGACGAAGTCGCCGACATGCCGCGCGAGACGCAGAACAAGATTTTGCGTGTTCTGGTCGATCAATCTTTCCAGCGGGTCGGCGGCAGTTCCACCGTTTCCGTCGATGTGCGCATCATCTCAACGACCGCGCGCAATCTCGAAGCGGAGATCGCGGAAGGCCGTTTCCGCGAAGACCTTTTTCATCGGCTGTCCGTCGTGCCGATCCGCGTGCCGCCTCTCTCGGAACGGCGAGAGGATATTCCGCTGCTGGTTTCCGCCTTCATGACGCAGATTTCGCAAGCGACGGGCTTGCCGATCCGCCAGATCGGCGAGGATGCAATGGCCGTGCTGCAGACCCACAACTGGCCCGGCAACGTGCGGCAGCTTCGCAACAACGTCGAACGGCTGATGATTCTTGCGGGCGGCGACGCCGATGCCGTCATTACCGCCAGCATGCTGCCGCAGGATGTCGGCGCGATGGTGCCGAACATGCCGCACGGTGGCGGCGAACATTTGATGGGCCTGCCGCTGCGCGAAGCGCGCGAAGTGTTCGAGCGCGAATATCTCATTGCCCAGATCAATCGCTTCGGCGGCAATATCTCACGCACCTCGGAATTCGTCGGCATGGAACGATCGGCCCTGCATCGCAAACTCAAAGCGTTGGGGATCGGCTGAGGCCGCGCAGAGCATGTCGCGTATCGCCTATGTCAACGGCCGCTACACGCCCCTGCGTGATGCGCAGGTAAACGTGGAGGATCGCGGCTACCAGTTCGCCGACGGTGTTTATGAAGTGTGCGAAGTGAGGGGGGCACAGCTTGTCGATGCGCCCTTGCACATGGAGCGTCTGCAACGCTCTCTGCGCGAACTGCGCATCCGCATGCCGATGACGTTGGCCGCGCTTCTCGTCGTCCTCAACGAGACGATCCGCCGCAATCGCGTTGGCGATGGAACCGTCTATCTCCAGATCACGCGCGGCGTCGCTCACCGCGACCATCACTTTCCGCCTGACAGTACGCCGCCCGCCGTGGTCGTGACCGCCCGGCATCTCGATTACGGCAGCGTCGATGCACTCGCCGCCAAGGGCATTGCCGTCATCACGGTTCCCGACGAACGCTGGGCGCGCGTGGACATCAAATCCGTCTCACTTTTGCCCAACGTGCTGGCGAAGCAGGCCGCGCATGAAAAAGGGGCGAAGGAGGCGTGGCTCGTCGATCGCGAGGGCTATGTGACGGAAGGCTCATCGACCAATGCATGGATCGTTAACGATCAAGGCGAAGTTATCACCCGGCAGGTCGACCGGGCCATTCTGCGCGGAGTGACGCGGACGGTGCTATTGAAGCTGCTTGCCGATCGCGGCGAGCGCCTGATGGAACGCGCCTTCACCGTGGCGGAAGCCCGTGCGGCGCGCGAGGCGTTCGTGACCTCGGCCAGCCAGACTGTCATGCCTGTCGTACGGATCGACGATTGGACGATTGGCGCTGGAAAGCCAGGTAAGCTCGCTTTGGCGCTGCGCGCCGCATTTCATCGTTATTCGGACTTCGCAGGTAATGCGAAAATATCGAAGGAGATTCCCTGATCGATTGATAAGATGCTTGCCAACAATCGCTTGCCAGGAAAAGGATGCTACCATCTAATACCCGGCAGTTCGACGCGTTTTTCCCTTTTTTGGAACACCACCAGGAGAGACGCTGCGGATCAAAAAAACGCTCGCCACAAGGCGAGCACCAGAATGGAACATGGTAATGGCGGCCGATCGCGCTCAAAACCTTCAAGACACTTTTCTCAATCACGTCCGCAAAGCAAAAATCCCTCTGACTATTTTTCTGGTCAATGGAGTGAAGCTGCAAGGCGTTGTGACCTGGTTCGATAATTTTTGCGTGTTGCTACGGCGGGATGGACACTCCCAGCTCGTTTACAAGCATGCGATCTCGACGATCATGCCGGGTCATCCGATTCAACTCTTCGAAGGGGCGGAAGAGCCTTTCGAGGGAGACAAGACGTAATTGGAGTCTGACGGCGATCGCGTCCGCACCCAACGGCTGAATCCGACATCGACGGCGAGACCGGCGGAGCGGGCGCTTGTTGTCGAACCCGTCATCAGAGGAGCGCGGGCGGCGGACACGTCGCGCGTCACGGATGTGGCGCGCCCGGTCGAGGCCCGCATCGATGAGGCCATCGGTCTTGCCCGTGCGCTCGATCTTGAAATCGTGCATTCGGGCATCGTGCCGCTCAAGGTGGTCCGGCCCGCAACGTTCATCGGCAAAGGCAAGACCGAAGAACTTGCCGGCATCGTGAAGTCGCTCGATGTCGGTCTCGTCGTCATGGATTGTGCGTTGTCACCGGTCCAGCAGCGCAATCTCGAAAAGGCCTGGGGTGCGAAGGTTATCGATCGCACCGGGCTTATCCTCGAAATTTTTGGCCGCCGCGCGCGCACGCGGGAAGGCACGTTGCAGGTCGAACACGCTCACCTGACCTACCAGAAGAGCCGGCTGGTGCGCTCATGGACCCATCTCGAGCGCCAGCGCGGCGGCTACGGATTTCTCGGTGGTCCCGGCGAAACGCAGATCGAGGCCGACCGCCGTGTCATCAGTGAACGCCTGGCGCGGATCGAAGCCGATCTTGAGAAGGTCAAGCGCACCCGCAAGCTGCATCGCGACAGCCGCAAGCGCGTGCCGTATCCCGTGGTCGCGTTCGTTGGTTACACCAATGCCGGCAAGTCGACTCTCTTCAATCGGCTCACCCGCGCCAGCGTTCTTTCCGCCGACATGCTGTTCGCCACGCTTGATCCGACGTTGCGCGGGATTGACCTGCCGGATGGCGGCCGGATCATCCTCTCCGATACAGTGGGATTCATTTCCGATCTGCCGACCATGCTCGTCGCGGCCTTCCGCGCAACGCTGGAAGAAGTCATCGAGGCGGATGTCATCGCCCACGTGCGCGATATTTCGCACGGCGACAGCGACGCGCAGGCGGCCGATGTCCGCCGCGTCCTCGGTGATCTCGGCATCGATCTGGATGGCGGCGACGGCGCGCGCGTCATTGAAATCTGGAACCAGATCGACAAGCTCGATCCGGCCATGCGGACGCAACTGGAAAACACCCGCGATCGAAAACCCGAAGGCGAACGCCCGGTGATGCTGTCGGCGGTGACAGGCGAGGGGACCGACACACTCCTGGCCGAAATCGAAGGCAGGCTGTCCTTGAGCCGCGCGGTGTTGACCGTGCACATCGAACCGTCGGACGGCAAAGGCTTGAGCTGGCTCTACCGGCAGGCCGAGGTGCTCAGCCGCGAGGACGCGGAAGATGGCTGCGTCGCCGTCACCGTACGCGCCGATAGTCGCAAGGCGGAGGAGATCAGGACCCGCTACAAAGGAGCGGTGTCGACCGGCCATCGTCCGGGCGCGGACGAAGCGGAGCAGGATTGACGGCCTAAGAATTCAAGGCATGATCCCGAAAGGTGGCTACCGGTTTTCGGAAAGGATCATGCCCGCAAAAATAATAATGAACGATGAGTCGAATTCAGACGAAGCTGAATTAGACTCAAGCGTTTGGAGTACGCAGCGAATGAGATCCGGCCACACGACAGTGCAGCGCAGAGGGCGGATCGGGCGTGCGGCGATCGCGCTGCTGGCAGCGGTGATTTTTGCGGCCGCGTTCCATACATCCGTTGCGGCAGAGCAACTCATTACATTGCGCTATGGCGCGGCCTTTTCGATCATGCGCAGCATCTATTCGCTGCCGGTCATGGTCGCGCGCGATCAGGGCTTCTTCAAAAAAGAAGGACTCGACCTCAAGATCATCGTGCCGTTTCCGGGCGGCTCCGACAAGATGATCGACGCGCTCTATGACGACACGGTCGACATCACCCATGTCGCGACGCCATTTCTCATCCGTGCTTCACGCAACGGGTCCGATGCTGTCGCCATCGCGACGGAGTTTGCCAATCCGATCTACAGCCTCGTGGCCCGGCCCGAGATCACCGATTTCGCCGGCCTCAAAGGCAAGACGCTCGGGTTTGCCGACGAGGAGGGATCGATCACCGTCTCGATGCTGCGCCTCCTGACGATGAAGGGATTGAAGACCGGCGACTACGTCGTGAAGATCGTGCCCGGTACGCCGGCGCGCATGGCGTGCCTGACCAAAGGCGAATGCGATGCCGTGCCGCTCGGCCAGCCGCAGGATCTCGTCGCGCAATCGCAGGGCTATCACATCCTCGGGCTGTCGACGGACGCCATGCCCGATCTGCTGTACACCGTCACTGCGGTGAGCAAAGCCTGGGCGCAAAAGCACCCGGACGCCGTCCAAAAATATGTGAACGCGCTCGGTGCGTCGTTTCGATTCATCCGCGATCCGGAAAATCGTGACGCCGTCGTGAAGACCATTGTCGAGACGACGAAAGTGACGCCGGAGATCGCACGCCAGACGATGGCGCTTTATCTCGATCCCGACCGCGGCGTGCTGCCGAAGCAGGGCGAGATTCGGCTTTCCGGCCTCACCAATGTCATCACGATGATGGGCAATGCGGGACTGATCAAAGGCCCGCTGCCCAACGCCCAGCAGTTTGTCGATCTGCGCTATCTCAAGGCGGCCGGCGCACAGTAAGGCTGCGCGCGGCTGTCTTTACGGTCGAACGCACGCTTCTCGTTATTTCGCGGCGCTGTCTGAGGCGTCGTTGAAATAGAAATAGCCGACCTTGTTGTTGGCCGAGCTTGCGTACCACATGCGTCCCTTCGAATCGACGAAGAACTCGCGCATCGAAATCTCCGAATGGGGATACGGATATTCGGTGACCTTTCCGGTCTTCGGGTCGAGGCGGTTAAGCGTGTCCTGCTCGTGCGACGAGTACCAGATCATGCCAGCCTTATCGATGCCGATCGCATAGGGGCTTGCCTCCGGACCGGGCAATGGAAATTCCTTGAAGGCTTTGGTTTCGGGATCGAGGCGGCCGATCTTGTTTCCTCTCCGCTCGGTGAACCAGACGATGCCGTTGGAATCGACTTCGAGACGCTGCGGCTTGCCTTTGGTCGGCGGATCGAACGTGGTGAGGACGCCGTCTTTCACCCGTCCGATCGGGCCGTCCTGGCGGAACGAGGTGAACCACTGGTCGCCATTGTTGCCCGGAACGTTGCCGTAGGTCGAACCAAGATCGAAATGCTTGAACGTCTCTTGCTTGGGATCGAATTCCGAAATGGCCGGCCCACCGCTGACCCAGACCATTCCGCTTTTATCCACGCGAATGGTGTGCGCGCCGGTGCGCCGGCCATCGGGCAGGCGAGGGTTTTGATACTCGACGATCTTCTTGGTGTGCGGGTCGAGATGGCCGATGCGGCCGAGCGACGCTTCCGTGAACCACACGGTGCCGTCAGGGGCGGGAACCGCGGAGTGAATTCCGGCCGTCTTTGAAAAAGACAGCGGAAAGCGCGTCTGTTCGGCTGTGTCAGGATTCAAACGCACGACTTCATTGCCGCGCCCATAATAGGGAATCCACAGCATGCCGTCTTTATCTTCCGCCGCACTCCAGGGCCCCATTCCTTTGGACGCCGCGAAGTCGTACTCGACATAGACGATATTCATCGCGCCGGGACTGAACGAGCGCACCAGAGATTTGTATTGCGGCATCTTCGCTGGAGACTTCGGCTTCGGCGAGTTGGGGCCGAAAGCGGTCTCCATGTACGACGCGAAATCGTCGGCCTGCGCGTCGCTCATCGGACGGCCTTCGGCCATCATCGTCTCGCGCATGTAATCGACAAGGCTGCGGTAACCCTGCTTGTCCAACGGGCCGGCACCCAACATTCGCTTTTGAAACGAATGGCAGGACTGGAAGCAAGTCGTGAAGAAAACGTCGTTATGGCTGAGGTCGTGTTTCGCAATCTTGGGCAGAAGTTGCCGCCCTTGATAGGTGCTCAGATCGCTCCAAAGCACCATTCCTTTTTGCAGCGCAAAGTCGGCCGACATCGCCTGGTCGGCAGTCAGCGTCACGCCGGTGCGGGGATCGCTCTTGTAGCCGACCGTGTCGATCTTCACGGTATAGGCGGCGGCCGGCAGATTGCCGATGTGATAGCGGCCGTGCTCGTCCGAGAGGACGGACACCGTCATTTTGTTCTGCGTGTTTTCCGCGACCACGAATGCGCCCATGAACGGCTTGCCGTCGGGGCCGGTGACACTGCCCGTGATCGTCGCGGCCGATGCACCCGACGACAGGACGACTGCCATCGCCAGGGACACAAGAATCTTATCCGCCAAGCGCATGTCTCTTCCTCCCGTATCCAATGACCGTCGACGATTTTTCCAATGCAAAAAGAGTCGCGTTGGGTTTCTTTTTTGTTGTCGCGCCCGGACCGACCTGTTCCTTGCACTGCTGTCGATCATAACGGCCAATCAAAGGGCCGCGCGAGGAAAACTTTCTAGTTTTTCTCGTTTTGCACCTCGCGCTTTCCATGTTTTCGATGTCGTCCGGCAAGTGACGCGCCCAGTCTTATTGCAAACCGGTTCCCATTCTCGCGGATTAAACGCTAAGGTTCGCGGGTGCCGGTCATTACGGCCGGTCTAAGACAACGAAAAAGCAAAAATCATCCAACCTTTCCAAAGGGGAGCATACGACATGGCGCTTTTGATCAAAGCTGAGGAGATGAAGGGGTTGATCTCCGTCAGCGAGGCGATCGCAGCGGTGCGCGAAGGCTTTCGCGACCAGGGCGAGGCGCCAGCCTATTCAGCGCCACGCATCCGCATCCAGCACGGGGACCGCCGGGTGAGCGTGCATCCGGGCGGCTGCCATCGGCTGCAGATCGCCGGGACGTTCATTCATGTCGAGCGTTTCACGTTCCACGGCGGCGCCCAGCAATATGAGAAGGCCGGAAAGCGGGTTTACGTCGCCTACGACAGCGAGACCGCGGCGCTGAAGATAATCATCGTCGGCTCGCTGCCCTTGTTCGCTTTCGATTCCGAGGAGGAGATGTTCGGCACTGAAACGCCGATCACCGGCGCCGTTGGCACCGACATTCTCGCGCGCCCGGATTGCCGGGTTCTGGGCCTCTACGGCACCGGCCGCCAGGCGCGCCGGCACCTCGTGGCGATGTGCACGATCCGGCCATCGATCGAGGAGGTGCGGATTTTCAGCCGCAGTGCCGAGAACCGCGATCACTTCGTGTCGGTGATGCAGCCGCATGTCCGCGCGCGTCTCAAGGCCGTGACGCGGCCCGAGGATGTTGCGCACGGCGCTGACCTCATCTGTTGCGCGACTGGCAGCAATGTTCCGGTCCTGCTCGGCGAATGGCTCGAACCGGGCCAGCATGTGACCTCGATCGTGGCCAGCAACAAGGGTGTGTTCCTTCAAGGTTCGGTCTCGCGCCCCCGCCGCGAATTCGACGACGCGGTGATTGCGCGCGCCGATCGTATCGTTGCCACGCTCAAGGAGCAGGCAATCATGGATGAGCAGGCGGATCTGTTCGAGCCGGTAAGTCAGGGCATCACGTCCTGGGACAAGATCGCCGATCTCGGCGAACTCGTTGCCGGCAAGGCGAAGGGGCGCAGCAATCCTCGAGAGATCACCGTCTTCAAGCAGAATTCCGATCAGGGCGTCGGCTTCATGGCTTTGGCCAGCCTCGCACATGACAAAGCGCGCGCCGCTGGGATCGGCATCGAAATCTGACCACACCGACCGCATGATAACGGTTTGAACTGCGTTGCGACAAAGCGACCCAGCAGGACGCTTGTCGTTTCAATTTTCGCGCGATCCGGTGACAATGCGACGAATCTTCAGGCCTGTGCTCGGCACTGCTGCCAGGTGATTTTCAAAACGAGAGTGGGCCAACCAACTCTCGAACAAAACATAACATTCGGAGAGGAACGCTATGAAACGACGATTGTTGTTTGCGACCGCAATTTTGCTGTCTTCCATCGGCAGTGCGTCCGCCGCCTCTTACCCGGACCATGCCATCAAGCTCATCGTGCCGTGGGCAGCCGGAGGCGACACGGATCTCATCTTCCGCCCCTTTGCACCGCTCCTGCAAAAATATCTCAAACAACCCGTTGTCATTGCCAATGTCGGCGGAGCATCCGGAACGGTCGGCGAGCGTGAAGCCGCTGGTGCAGCGCCGGACGGCTACACCGTATTCGGCGCGCACGACTTCATCCATTCGGTTTATTTCGGCGGTCTGACCGACATCAAATACAGCAAGGCATTCGAGCCGGTCTGCCTCGTCGCATCGACGCCGTCGGTCATCACGGTCGGCGCGAAGACGCCGTGGAAGACATACAAGGAACTGGTCGACGACGCGAAGAAGCGTCCCGGTCAGATTATTGTCGGCGCGTCACTTGGCTCAACCAGTCAGTACTCCATCGCGCTTGCCGCCAAGGCGGCTCACATCAAATTCAAATACGTGCCTTACGATGGCACGGCGAAGCGGATGAACGCGCTGCTCGGCGGACATATCCAGGTCGCCGATTCCAATCTGACGCAGAAGAGTAAGGTGGATGCCGGCTTGCTGCGCTTCCTCGCCAATATGGCGGACAAGCGCACACCCGGCCTCGAAGATGTACCGACGCTGAAGGAACTCGGATACGACGTCGAATACTCCGTCAACCGGGGCCTCATGGTACCGAAGGGAACACCCGCCGATGTCAAGGCCACACTTGGCAAGGCCTGTGCCGCAGCGGCGAAAGAGCCGGCATATGCCAAGGCGTTGTCACTGCAGGGTACCAATGTCCGCTATATGGATGCGCAGGGATATGCGGAATATCTGAAGAAGACCGACGCGGTCACCAAGGATATCGCGAAGGACCTCGGCCTGCTGAAACGCGAATAACCAGCATGCTCAGCCGTGATGGAATTTCGGGACTGGTCTGCCTCGCGATCAGTCTCTGGCTACTGGTGCTGACGTGGGGGTTGCCGCCGGCTGTAATGGTCCCCATTGGACCGGCGTTCTATCCCCGCATCGTGCTTTCGATACTGGCAATCCTGAGCGTCATTTTACTCGCTCTCGATTTGCGCGCCGCAGCGCAGCGGCGTGCAACTGGCACGACAGCCATTGCGGCGCCGGTCCAACCGGCGCCGAACTATCCGCTGGTCCTGAAAACGTTTATCGCCTTCGGGCTTTACATCGCATTGCTTCCCGAACTCGGATTCCGAATTGGGACCGTCCTGTTTGTGGCGGCATTGCAGGTCACTTTGGAGTGGCCGCGATCAACGCGGCGGTGGGCGCTGGTCGCAATCGTCGCGTTGGCGACGACGCTTGTCTGCTTCTATGTCTTTGAGGACTACCTTTCGGTGCTGCTGCCGCGCGGACGCTGGAGCGGAATGTGAACCACTACGAACTGCTCCTCACGCATATCGGCATAGTGCTGCAGATGCAGTACTTCCTGCCGCTGTTAATCGGTGTGATCGCCGGCGTGATTGGCGGTGCCTTGCCGGGCGTGACCATCACGATGACAGTGATCGTGGTGCTGCCGTTCACGTTTGGACTCGATCCGCTGCAAGGATTGGCGGCAATGATCGGCGTTTACGTTGGCGGATCCGCCGGCGGTTCGATCACCGCCAGCCTGATCGGCATTCCGGGAACGCCTTCGGCCGTCGCGACGACCTTCGACGGCTTCCCGATGACCAAGAAGGGCGAAGCCGGGCGTTCGGTCTGGGTCGGCGTGTGGTCGGCCCTGATCGGCGGTGCTTTGGGCGGCATTGTCCTGATCGAACTGACTGGACCGTTCGCATCGCTGGCGCTTCAGTTTGGGCCTTGGGAGTTCTTCTCGCTTTTCATTTTTGCACTGACGATGGTTGCCGGTCTGGTCGGCAAATCGGTGACCAAGGGGCTGCTGTCCGGTGCGATTGGACTGGTTGTCACCATCGTCGGTCCCGATCCCATCATGGGCGTGCAGCGATTCACTTTGGGCATTCATCAATTGGACGGCGGATTCCCGTTTCTTCCTGTCCTGATCGGCATTTTCGCTTTTGCGCAATTGATGCCGGACGTCGAAACAATCCATCCCGGTGAGCACGCACCGAAAGCCGCAGGCAATATCGGGTTGCGCGTTTCACACGCCTCCGTCTTATGGGACATCTTCTGCCGGCCTTTCATGCTTTTGTGGGTCACCTTCATCGGCATCGTGATCGGTGTATTGCCGGCGATCGGCGGCAGCGCCGCCAACATCATGGCCTACGACCAGGCCAAGAAATTTTCCAAGCGGCCGGAGAAATTCGGCACCGGAATTCCGGAAGGAATTGTCGCCTCGGAAGCGTCGAACAGCGCCAACGTCGCCGGTTCGCTGATGATGATCATGGCGTTCGGTATTCCCGGCGACGCCGTGACCGCGGTGATGATGGGCGCGCTGACGCTGCATGGCATCCAGCCGGGGCCGCTTTTTATCTCACAGCACCCAAAAATTGCCTACGGCATCTACGCCGCCTATCTCGTCGCGTTGCCGTTGATGGTGGCCGTGATCTGGGTCGGCTCGCGCGCCTGGCTGCGCGTCATCACCATGCCGAAATCGATTCTCATCCCGATCGTGCTGGTGTTGTGCGTGATCGGCGCCTATGCCTTGAGCAACAGCATGAATGGCGTCTATGTGCTGGCGCTGTTCTGCATCATCGGCTACGCCATGGTGAAAGCGCGCATTCCGCTCGCGCCGCTGATCCTCGGCGTCGTGCTCGGCGATCAGATTGAAGACAATCTGATCCAGTCGATCGCGACCAACGCCGATCCCTGGTTGTTCGTTACACGGCCGATCTCCGGCGGCTTGCTTGCCGCTTCGGTGCTGTCGATTGCGTTCGCGGTTTGGCAACATCGTCGCGAAAACCAGAAGATGGCGATGGCGGCGGAAGAGGAAATGGACACGGATTTCTGAAGTCGTCGCAGGCTGAACTCATCAGAGATCGTGGCCGGCAAACACCGAGCTGTTGTTCGCGCCGGTCTCGCTTTAAAGATTTTCCTCGGCCTTGGCCGCATCCCACAGCCGGTCCATTTCGGCGAGCGTCGCCTGGGCTGGTGACTTTCCGTCACGGGCGAGGGCGGCTTCGATGGAGGCAAAACGCCGTTCGAATTTCGCGTTGGTCCCGCGCAAAACCCGTTCCGGGTCGGCCGAAAGATGGCGCGCGAGGTTGACGACGGCGAACAGGAGGTCGCCGACTTCCTGCGCCGCCTTATCGGTCTCGCCGGCGCGGATTTCGGCTTCGATCTCGTCGGCTTCCTCGCGGATTTTCGACAGCACCGCCATCGGGTCATTCCAGTCAAAGCCGACCCGGCTGGCCTTTTGCTGCAGCTTCAGGGCGCGGGTCAGCGCCGGGAGGCCGACCGGGACGCCATGTAGGGCGCCGGCTGACGGCTCTTCGGGGGAATGCGAGGCATCCGGGTGCCCGCTGGCGATCGCGCCGTGGCCGTTGGTGGCAGTGGCGACGCGGGCACGGCGCTGGGCCTTCTCGTCGGCCTTGATGGCTTCCCACAGGCCGTTGACCTCGGTCGTCGACAGGCGATCCACGTCGCCGAAAACATGCGGATGCCGCCGCAGCAGCTTTGCCGTAATGGCCTCGACCACGGCGCCGAAGTCGAAGCGATGGTCTTCCTCGGCCATGCGGGCGTGAAAGACGACCTGGAGCAGCAGGTCGCCGAGTTCGTCGCGCAGGTCCTCATGGTCGCCACGGGCGATGGCGTCCGTCACCTCGTAGGCTTCCTCGATGGTGTAGGGCGCGATGCTCTCGAACGTCTGTTCGAGGTCCCACGGACAGCCGGAGCCGGGCGTCCGCAGCGCGGCCATGATGTCCAGCAGTCGGGCGATGTCGCGCGACGGGGTGAGGGAGGTTTTATGTGGGTCTTTCATGGCCTTACGATCCTTTGTTGAGATCGTAGCAAAACGCCCGCCACGGCGCGAAGCCGGGACGGGCGTATCAACTGAAATTTTGAACAAGACGTGATCGGGATCAGCGCCGGTGCTCGTGGTCGCGTTCGTCGTCGTCGCGGCTGGCCTCGAACAGGAACCAGTTCCGCTTTTCGGCGGCGTCGATGTACATTTCGAGAAGGCTTGCCGTGGCGACGTCCTCATGGTCGTCGCACAGCTTGTGCGCCTCGCGCATCGACTTGATGACCTTCTTGTTGTCGTCCATCAGTTCGCGAAGCATCGCCCGCGGATGCACGAAATCCTCGTCATTGTCCGTGATGGTCTGCACCTGGGCGATCTGGCCGATGGAATGCAGCGTCTTGGCGCCGAGCTTGCGCACGCGCTCAGCCAGAGGGTCCGTCGTGGCGAAGATTTCATCGGAGTGATCGTCGAGCATCAGGTGATAGCTGCGGAAATGCGAGCCGCTCATGTGCCAGTGGAAATTCTTCGTCTTCAAGTAGAGGGCGAAGGAATCCGCCAGCACCGTATTGATCTTTTCCGCGATGGCGGTGACTGCCTTGTCGGACAGGTCCGTCTGGGTATCGAGGTTTCTTGAGACGTGCGTGTTGGGGTGGAGTTTTTTGACTTTCGCCGTGCTCACAGCTTGCTCCTGATAAATGAGTGGTGATGGGATGCGGCGCGGAGTTGCAAAACCGCACGCCAAAACACATTGAATGGGACTGCGGATTTAACGCCGCAACAGGACAGGCGTTCCGTCGCATCGGCGATGCGCCTGATATGTTTCGACCGGGTGTCGGCGCACCCGTGGTTCATGACCAAGGATGATCGAGATAAGGATGCTCAAGATTGAGCCGCCAGCGAAATGGGCGGCAAACGTCAGGGCATCAGCACGGCAACGCGCCGGGACGCAGCGACACGGCCAGACGCCGCTTCAACCGCATCCTGCGGTTTCGTTCGCATAAGGTATATTATGGAATATACGCCTATGGCCAGATGAGAAGGAATTTCTCCCTGGCCCTGGGGCGCACGTGAGAATGGTGCGATAAGCGCCTGCAATATCGTTATAAATCGGAATTCGGATCAGGCGGATTTCGGTACTGAAAAGCGCAGGCCATCATGCGCCGGCGTCACATGATCCGGCACGCGTCGTCCGACTTCATCGTAGTCGATGTCGGTGTGCATGTTGGTCAGCACGGCGCGCCGCGGCTTGAGACGCGCGATCCAGTCCAGCGTCTCGTCGAGCGACAGATGGCTGGGATGCGGCTTGTAGCGCAGCGCATCGACGATCCAGACATCGAGGTCGTCCAATGCAGCGGCGCTTTCATCCGGCATGGCATTGAGGTCCGGCGAATAGGCCACGCCATCGAAGCGAAAACCCAGCGCCGGGATATTGCCGTGCTGGTGCAGCACCGGCATCACCGTGATCGGGCCGCCCTCGCCCTCCACCGTGAACGGCGTGCCGGCGCTGATCGGCCGGGCATCGAGGATAGGCGGATAGTCGCTGCCGGGCGGCGTGACGAAGCAGTAGTCGAACCGCGTCAGCAGGACCTCGGCGGTCGAGGCATCGAGATAGGCCGGAACGCGCTGGCGCTGCTTGATGAAGAACGGACGCAGGTCGTCGATGCCGTGGCAGTGGTCGGCGTGGGCGTGGGTGAACAGGACGGCGTCGATCCGGGTCACGCCGGCGTCGATGGTCTGGTTGCTGCAGTCCGGCGTCGTGTCGACGAGGATCGTGGTGCGGCCGCCGGTGCCGTTTTCGCGCTCCACCAGAAGTGAACACCGCCGCCGCCGGTTTTTCGGATTGTCCGGATTGCACGCACCCCAGCCGAGGGCAGCACGCGGCACGCCCATGGACGCCCCACAACCGAGGATCGTGAAGGTCAGCGTCATGTGCAGGCTCCTGTATTGGCAGGTACTCAGATCGGCTCCGCGCGCGCTCAGCCATTTTCGTCGTTTATGAAAGGACAGTTTTCAGTCGGCGGATATCATCGGCAATCTCCGCGAGCAGCCACGCGCGGAACGTGGTGATTTTGGGAAGTTCAGCGGTCGCCTTCGGACATACGATCCAATATGTCTTCGAGACCGCCAAGGAAACATCGACCGGCCTGACAAGACGGCCATTGATGATATCCCAAGCCGCAAGCGTCGTGCGAGCGAGAGCGATGCCCTGGCCATCGACGGCGGCGTCGATCAGCATGCTCGCCCGGTTCAGGACCGGACCGTGGGTCCGGGGATTGCTGATGCCGGCGACCTCAAACCATCTCGACCACATCTCCCAGTCGTCGAGACGCAGCAGCGGAAATTTCAGTAAATCCTCCGCTCTGGTTATGCGATTGCGCCCGGAAACAAGTTTCGGGCTGCAAACCGGAAAAAGCTGTTCGGTGCCGAAGCGGACGACACTCAGCCCAGGCCAGTTGCCGTCGCCATGGCGAACGGCGAGATCGACATCCTCACGCGCGAAATCGACGTGATGCATCGTTGCGGACACGCGCAGATCGATGTCCGGATGCGCCTCGGCAAACCGATCGAGCCGATGCACGAGCCATTTGGCGGCAAAATCAGGTGACGTGCTGACCGTGAGAATCCCCGACGTCTGGCGTTGGACAAGACGTTCGGTACCCACCGCAATCCGATCCAGCGCGTCGCGAACCACGGCGAGATAGTCGCGGCCAGCTTCGGTCAGTATCAATCGCTGGCGCTCGCGAATGAAAAGCTTGATGTCGAGTGTCGTCTCCAGCGCCTTGACCTGATGGCTCACCGCTCCCTGCGTGACGCACAGTTCTTCAGCGGCGCGCGTAAAACTCTCGCTCCGCGCCGCGGCCTCGAAGGCCTTGAGGGCATTCAGCGATGGCAAACGGCGCAGCATGATCCCCGCCTGCATGAGAAAAACTAAGCCTATCCATAGAAAGGATGCTTTGCAAATGGTCGAGTGAATCCCCTATTTTCCTGCTAAATCAGGTAAATCGGCGGCGTGCCATGCGCTCGATATCATTAAAAACATTGACGCTGGTCGGGAAGCGGATCGCGTTCCTCGACAGCAAAATTGGCATGATTTCCGGGATCGGAAGGGCCGTTTGGTTTGCCCGGTCGCTCGGAAAGAGATGGTCGATCAGCCACGATCCAGGCAGCCGCGCCCTTTCACAACTGGATGACGATCAACTGAGCAACCTTAGCGAAAGCGGCCTCCGGGCAAGGCGTGAAGCGCGGCTACAGGCACAAACGCGTCGGCCAGCATGCAAATAAGCGCGCCATTTCCCGACAGTCAGCCGGTTCAAATCGACAAGAGGATTCAATCGCATGCCTCGATCATACGTTGCCGGACTGCTGGCAGGCAGTATCGGACTGATGAGCGTGTCCCAGGCGCTCGGCCAGCAGACGTGCACGCCGGCGTTTGCTTTCAAGCATGTGCGGCTCTCGGAGATGCGGCCGCCAACACTGACGCGCAAATGGACTGCAGTCCTATCCGTTGACGCGTCCCGCTGTGCGACCAATTCCGGGCTTTTCGAGATTGTATTCTCGCGGTCGAAGGAAAACGCGCCCGATATCGATTTCAAGGAACGACTGGTTTGGCAGTCCAATTCTGTCGATGTGTCGGTGATCCTGTCGGCTGACGAAGCGATGACGGGTTACAGGATCGATCACGTTGCAGCGTGCCCGTGCGCGAAATAATCGGAATTCTTCCTACGCGGCAAGCTTGATACCGCACACACCGGGATCGATCATGCCGCGTGATCGTCAGTGACCGCCGGTCGCGGCACTTTGTCGAACAACTGGAAAAAATTTTCCGTCGTCTGCCGCGCAATCTCATTCAGCGACACGCCACGCACCTCGGCCAGCACCTTGGCTGTCTCGACGACGTAGGCCGGTTCGTTGCGCTTGCCGCGATGCGGGCCGGGCGCAAGATAAGGCGCGTCCGTCTCGACCATGATGCGATCGGCTGGCAGTTCGGCCGCGAGATCGCGCAGCGCCTGCGAGTTCTTGAACGTCAGAATGCCGGTGAACGACACATAGAGCCCGAGATCGATGGCCTTCAGCGCCAGTTCACGGCCGCCGGTATAGCAATGCAGGATCGCCTTGAACGCGCCCTTGCCGACTTCGTCTGCGAGGATGCGGCCGGCGTCTTCGTCCGCGTCACGGGTGTGGATGACAAGCGGCAGGCCGGTTTCGCGCGCCGCGGCGATGTGGGTGCGGAACCCCTCTTCCTGCGCCTGCGGCGAACTCTTCTTGTAGAAATAATCGAGCCCCGCCTCGCCCAGCGCGACGACCTTTGGGTGCGCGGTGAGACCGATCAGTTCATCGGCACCGATGCCCCGCTCCTCGTCGGCATGATGCGGATGCGTCCCGACCGAGCAGAATACATCCGGATAACGTTCCGCGATCGCACGGATCGGCGGAAATTTATGGACGCGCGTGCAAATGC
>DATJHH010000033.1:0-104495 GCA_035494115.1 Xanthobacteraceae bacterium | reverse complement strand
TCCACGGCGCTCCGTGCACACCGATGGTTACAAAGCGCTGCCGACCTTTGATTGACGCTTTGACGATGAAAGATTTGGCCCTCACTTGTCGGCGCACTCCAAATCCTCGCACGACGTCGTCCCAAATAATTTCACCCGCCCTCATCCCGTCGACGAGTTTTTTTGTGATCTTCCGAACATGCTGCAAGGCCATCTCTCCTGGGGCATAGCTACAGAGAAGCTACATCGCAGTAAAGAGGAGGCGAGCCTTCGGGCGGGTCCTAGGTAATTGATTTCATAATAAAAACGGGGCCCAGCGTAGAGGGAAGGACACGGAGGGATCGTAGGTAGCGGTTTCCTAAACCGAAGGTCGGAAGTTCGAGTCTTCCCGGGACCGCCACTATTTCCGATAGTTCAACAGCCTCTTTTGAATTCCCTCGCCGCCGCAAGGCCCGATGAGACGTCCGGCGGCCTTTTCAATCCGCTCGCGCCGGCGAAAATCAAAGTCGCGCCCGCCGCCCGGATACGGAACTCTGCTGCGCCTTTGGGCTTAATATCGGCAATCGCTGAGGAGAAGCCGATATGAGTCTGATCGTCATCATCGTGATCCTGCTTCTCCTTTTCGGAGGCGGCGGTGCATTTTTCGGCCACAGGCGCGGCTATTACGGCGGCGGCGGTCACAGCCTGATCTGGATCGTCTTGATCATTATCGTGCTCGTGCTGCTGTTCGGCGGGGGCCATTTGGGCGGCCATATTTAAACCTTTGCAATCATTGCCGACGCCTTGATCGAGGCCGTTGAGGTTGGATAACGTGGCGGCCAACGGACATGGTCATGATCAGGAAGGCAGCGCCATGAATTGCGAGCCGAATTGCGCACCAGACTACGTGCCAAATTGCACGTCATGAGCTACGTCAGCAAAGTCCTTCAGCCGGAAGAGACCGTGATTGGAACGGGGCGCCTGCATTGGATTATCTATGGCAAGGCCATTCTCGTTCTCATCGTCGGCGGCGCCATCCTGTGGTTCGAATACGCTCAACAGTTCGATCGCGTCGTCGTCGCCGTGACGGCTTTGTTGGCGGCGCTCGTCTTTTTATTTTTCCTCGTGCAAGCATGGTTCGTCCAGTGGACGACCGAATTTGCCGTCACCGATCGGCGCATCATCTACAAGCGCGGCTTTATCAATCGCCATACCGCCGAAATGCACATGGACAAGGTTGAATCGGTCAAAGTCGACCAGTCGATCCTCGGACGCATCCTCGGTTACGGGACACTTCGCGTTCTCGGGACCGGCCAGGGCATCGAAGACATCCGCCGCATCGCGTCGCCGCTCGAACTTCGCAACGCGATTACCGCGCGGTGACCGAGCGCTTTACCGCTTCAGCGACATCTTGCTCAGTGCATCGGGATCGGGCGGAAGTTCTGTCGCGCCGGCCGCATAATCGTTCCCCTTCAAAATGAAGGCCAGAATATCGGCGATCGTGGTGTCGTTCAGGCTGCCGGGATTGTCCGGTGGCATGGCCGATTTGACGTATTGAAAGAGCGCCGCGACATCGCCGCTCCCCCAATGGGTCTTGAACCATGACCCGTTGAGCGGCGCGCCGCCGAAATCGCCATTGTCGAGAGTCGATCCGTGGCAGGTCTGGCACGAATGCTCGTAGCGCGCCTGCCCGCGATCGGCCTGCTCGGTGGTGTAGGATGGCCCCGCGCCGTGCGCCGCGACAAGCGGCGTCGCGAAACACAGCAGCGTCAAGGCGCCACCTCGACCTGCTATGCGCGCGACGCGCTGCCAAAGAGGCTGCTTCATTATTGCTGATGCCCGGTGTTGGCATGGTCCGCGCCCGAGGAATCCGGCAGCGCGAACACCCACAGCATCGACCCGCGATCCGGATTCTTCACGTCAGGCGTCAGCGTATTGAGCGAACGCACCTGCGACGACCCGTCTCCGACGGCGATGGCGATATATTGTTTGCCGGCGACGCTATAGGTGATGGGAAACGCATTGACCGCATTATTGGTGCGCACCTGCCAGAGAATTTTTCCAGTCGTGTCATCGTAAGCGCGGAACCAGCGGTCGAGCGAACCGGCAAACACCAGTCCGCCGCCCGTCGGCAGGATGGCGCTGGTCACCGGCACGCGCTGGCGCGTCGACCACGCCTGGGTGTGGTCGGTCAGGCTGATGGCGTCGATGCGGCCGAAATTGCCGTCGCTGTTCGGCACCGGTCCGCGCACATGCACGGCGCGGCCGCCGCCGGTGTATTTTTTGCCGGCGTCGATCGGGGTCGGCGTCGTGGCGGAGCAGAATTCCGTCAGCGGCAGATACAGCATTTTTGTGCGCGGACTGTAGGCCGTCGACGGCCAACCGCGCGCGCCGGGATCGGCCGGGCAAGTCATCGTTGTCTTGCCGATGTGCGGAATGGCCTCCGGGTTGAGGGTCTTTACGCCGGTCTTCGGATCGATCGAGGAGACGACATTCTGGGGCACGGTCTCTTTCGCCCACAGGAATTGACCATTCGTGCGATCGAGCGCCTCGACGATGGCAAGCTTGCCGGCGGTCACGAGCGCCTTGCGCGTTCCGCCGTTGAAAGGCACATCGACGAGCACGCGCTCGAAGGAATAGTCGAGGTCATCGGTATCGTTCTGCAGATGCTGGTAATGCCACTTCAGCTTGCCGGTCGATGGATCGATCGCCAGCGTCGAGTCGGTGTAAAGCGCACTGTTTTCAAAACCATCCTTCTTCGGCAGCGTGCCGCGCATTTCCGCGATCCACGGATACGGTTGCCCGACGCCGTAATAGACGGTGTTCAGGTCCGGATCGTAGCTGCCCGCGATCCAGGCCGACCCGCCAAAGCGCTGGTCGAGCGGTAGCCCGTTCCAGGTCTTGCCGTTCGGATCATTGTCCTGCGCCAGGGTGTGGACGCGCCACAGTTCCGCACCCGTGTTCGGGTCGTGGCCGGTGATGAAACAGCCGCCGCCTTGCGCCGCGTTGCATCCGCTCATGCCGGCGATGACTTTGCCGCCGGCGATGAACGGGCCGCTGGAATAGCGCCATCCCTGCTTCCAGTCGGCGACTTCATGATCCCAGACCACCTTGCCGGTCTTGGCGTTGAGCGCCACGAGATGGTCGTCCGAGGTGGCGATGATCAAACTGTCGCCGTAGAGCGCCATGTTGCGTTTGGCCAGCGTGTTGCCGCCCTGCGCGATCAGTTTAGGCGCGAGATCGCGGCGATATTCCCATAACAGGTCGCCGGTCGCGGCGTTGAGCGCCTGGATCTTGTCTCCCGCATTGGTGATGTAGAGCACGCCATCATGCACGAGCGGCGCGATCTCGGTCACGCCGGACGTCAGCGACCATGTCCAGGCGGGACGCAGATTTTTGACGTTGTCCTTGTTGATCTGGTCGAGCGGGCTGTAACCCCAGTCGTTGTAAGTGCGCCGCCACATCAGCCAGTCGCTTGGCGGAGGATCGCGCAGCATCGTGTCGGTGACCGGCGTCAGCGCGGAGAGCGGGTTAGGCTTTGTCGTTTGCTGAGCTTGCGATGCCGCGGACCATGCCAGCAGGAGGAAGAGACTGAGGGACGCTGATTTCACTGCGCGCGTTGACATGACTTACCTCCCGCTCGATTCATTATTTTGAATGTTGGATTGGCCTTTTCCAGGGAGGCTAGCAGTTTCTTGAATCGCCTGAAAGCAGCTCGCGCCCGATGAGTCCTCGCAGGGATTCATGACGAGAGAATGTGAGTTGTTGGGAAAGCCGTCGGCGGATGGCGTTTGCGATATCGGGAACGCTAAACCTTGCCGATCCGTTGCTCGCCTGCGAGCGTGAACAGGAAACGCATCGATGTGGCTTTCGGCAAGACCCATTTTTTTGGCTTGAGCTGTTTCCTTGCTCGCTCCTCGGCACCGATCTCGGTGCGATAGTTGCGAAAGTCGAGCAGCATCATTGGCAGGAGCGCTGGCCTTAAGGCGGGTGCGCGACTTTGGAGCCGGCGGCGCCAGGTCTGCAGCTTTGGAGCCAGGCGATTGCGCATCGCCAGTGGCACATCAACGTCGAGCAGCGCGTGCAGCGTCACGAGTTGTGTTTCCAGTGCGTTCCTCGCGAGCTTGCTCGGGGCGAGGGACGCCAGGCGCTGCCAGTCGATTCCGTCCGTCGAACGGGCCAGATCGCGCAAATCGAGCAGGTGCCGAAGATCAATATGTCCGGTCCAGTAGTCGGAGTCCTGAAACTGATCATGGATGATGAGCATCAAGGCATGAAAGGTCGGATCGGGCGTGTAAGCCGAGGCTTCCCCGCTGATGAAGTGGCAATGGTGTTTTAGATTGCCGGAAGAACGGTAAAAAAAAGCGTGCCCGGGAGGGTCTTGCTGCAGATCGATCATGCCGACGTCATCCGGCCGCTGCAGGTCTGCGTGCCACCGCGTCGCCTCGCCGAGTGTTTGATCATGGATGCGGTAACCGGCATCGAAGAGGCAATTCAATGCACTGTGTTTCTCTTCGGGAGAAACGAGAACATCGAGGTCCGATATGAGCCGCCGCCCGATGTCATCGCCGCGCGCTTCCATAAGGAAGGCGCTCCCTTTCATAAGCACAGGCGCTATGCCTTGCGTGTTGAGCGTCCAGACCGCTTCGTTCAATTGCGATGCAAGGCGCCTGTTGCGCGTCAGATTACGTTGGAAAATTTCCCTTAGATATTGCCCGACATCTTCTGGCACCGCGTTCGGATGTCGTTCCACAAAATCCATCAGAGCTGTTGTCGTCAGGGTCCGGTTTGCCAGATCGATCAGGGGCATCCAGTCGACGTCTTCCGGCAAATCGCCGCGGAAGCATCGGCATAAATTCAAAAGCTGATTTTTGTGTTTGGCCATGTGCATCACGAATCATGAAAAAGGCGGCCGATGGCGTCGCTCGCCTGCTTCAGGGTTGAGTATGTCAATTCAAATGTTTTGGCGTGCTCGAGCGTCTGCTTGAGTGCACGGCATGCCGTGAGATTGAGTCTGCCGCCCACTGTGTAGGAAGCATGCATCAGCCCTCGCATCGCCTCAACCGGCTCGATCGGTCGCAGCAACGCCGGCCCGGATTTGCGTCGAATGAAAACAATCCAGCCGACGGGATGCGTCGAATCGGCAGCGAGATTTTCCGGATTCAAATAACGCACGCGCTTGCCATCCGGCCGTTGATGAATGGTCGCGGTTTTCAGATCGGGGCGAAATGTGCTCACGATATTCCAGGCACCAGGCTTGATAGCCGGCGCGAAAGGAACTCCCGCCACGCGTCCATCCGGCCCGATCATCGCGATGTCGTCACCGCCAAATTCAAATCCGTCCGCCACCAATTGCAGCGCGAGGGTTGTCTTGCCGGCGCCTGGTTTTCCGCTGATCAAAAGACTCTTTCCGCCGCGCACGAGGCAGGCCGCATGGAACACCACCTGCGGCGCGCTGTCCGCGATCATCCGTTCGGTGACGTAGGCTTTGATCGCGGGCACCAGTTCGCGCGGCGCACAACTGATGACGCAGTCGTTGTTGTGAAAAGCATGAATGAGGCCGTCCGCTTCGCTCAACGCGAGGACGTGATCGCGCGGCGCGTTCCGATCGGCAAAATGTTGAAATGGCGCCAGAACTTTCGCGAGCCGCGTGGTCGGGAATTGCATTGTGACGCTGAAATTCGCTCCCTTAATGCGAAATGTCTTTTCGATGAGGGCGTTATTGCCCGTGAACACATCGGCAGCGTCTCCTTTCAGGAGACCGAGTTTCAGCCAATGGCGGATCGCTTGACCTACGTGTTGCGCTGCCAGGTTTGGATCGACGCCTTTTGCAGCTAGAAATTGGCAGATCGCGGCGGGTTCATCGTGTTCTTCCAGGCGACACCAGATGAGCGCGGCTGTGGGATTGAGCGCATAAATTCTTTGGCTCGTTTCGCAGAACACGACAGTTTGATTGCCGAGCAGGAGAAATGTCGTCCCTTCGCGCGGGCGAAAAATGCCGCTGAACGCAATTCCATCGCGGCTTGACTGTCGCCTTTTGATGCACTTTTGCGTCTGCACGACAACTCCACGGTTGCATGGTGTTTGGTGTTGCAAACAATAAGAGTGAAAGATAAATCGAGAAACGTTGGGCGGTCTATTTAATTGAAATAATGAATTCTTGACAGAACTTTTAATGGGTATTTTGATGTTTTATCAGTCGGCGCGGCAAAATTAAATATTTAATTAGGAGACTGAAGGATGAGATCAGATATCGGACCGGAACATCGGGCAGATGTGCGGGAAGATGCGAACGAAGACCGCCGCAAATTCCTGGCGACCTGCGGAAAATTCGCAGTCGTGACTCCGCCAGCGATTACGCTACTGCTGTCGACCTCGCTGCACTCTCCAGCCATCGCAGCGTCGTATGGAAAAGGTAAGGATCGCGATCATGATTATCATCATCGCGATGATCGGGATGACGATCGGGATGATGACCGTGGCCGCCATAAAAACCATGGCTGGTGGTGGTGATCGAAATCCGAACGGGCAAAGGACAGGTGCCGTCCGTTCTTTTGGTCATCGAAATGACGGCGACGCGTGTTGTCTTTCGGCGTATGCGGATCTTGAAAGCCTGGCGCAACGTGCCGGTTGTGCGTTAGCGCGGAGAACAACACGAGATATCGTGGCCTGACAGGCCAGTCGTCTGCCCGGCATTCCGCGTGTGTAACGAGACGCTCCTAAAATCCCGCAGCCTGCGCAGCGCGTCGAAGTGGCGGAACCTTTTAGGGACGCCGAGGCCGATATCCTAGCTCATGCCCAGCGCGGTGCGCACTTCCAGCTTTGCACGGTTGAAGTCGCGCTGAAAAATTTTGTCTTCCATCATACGCTTGGCGATGGCCTGTCCGGCCAGGAACCCGGCCTGGATATCAGTCGGAAAATGCGCGCCAGCGATGACGCGGTAATGCGCGTATTGCCGGGCCCGGTCTTCGATGGCCTTCGTCTTTTCGGGAACCATGTCGACGAGAAGCGTCTCCATCACGCTGGCGAAGACGGCGTGGTCGCTGGGATAGGAGGGACCGTTGGGAATGCGCGTCACCGTCGAGATGGCAGTGTCGACGACGAAGGGCCGGCGGCGATTGTAAAACGTCTTCACCGGCTCCATCAGGCGTTTGTCGTCACGTGCGACATGCTTGAAGAATTTTGCCGCGAAAGGCAGGTTATCCTTGTTGAATCCCGGTCCCAGCACCTCGGCGAAACGAAACACGCTGCGGCGCTGGTCGGCTTTTGCATCGACGATCTGGGCGGGAGTGCGGGCTTTCTGGGCAGCAAGAACGGCGGCAAGGTCGGCTTTCGCCGCGTCGGAGCCGCGCGCGGGCGGCCGCGGCAACAGCTTGATCAGGGCGGTCTCGTAAGAGTCGAGGTAATAGACATGCCCCGCGGCCACGGGAGCGGCCGTGAAAGCAAGTATGATCAATGCCGCAATTCGGCGCTGCATCGGTGACCCAGGTAATCCTTCCAGGCGCAATTTTGCCGCGGGATGCGGCGGCCGTAAAGGCTTTTCAGTTACAAAAATCCCGCGGCGATGCGTTTTAATGTTTGTTGCGTGGCCTTATTCCGGATGCACGATGGTCTTGTCCCACAGCGCCTGCCACTCGGCCTGGTGGTCAAGAATTTCGGTCGGATCGACCATGGTGAGATTCAATCCCGCCGGAAGCGGCCGGATTTTGGGGTTCGTCGGCTGGTAGTCCATCTTGTTGAGGATGACCTGACCCTCTCCGACCATGAAGTCGTAGAACAGGATCGCCGTATTGGGATGCGGCGCGCAGCGTGACACCGCCACGCCGTTCGGCAGGCCGATCAGCGGATCGAGATAGAGCGGCTCGATCGGCGCGCCTTTCTTCTTCAACTGCTCGGGCTTGTAGTTGTACAGCGTCAGCGCCATCGTGATATCGCCGGCGGCGACCAGGTTGGCCATGGCCGTGTGACCCTTGCGTAGCGAAAGCCCGTTGGTCTTGGCGATGTCGCGCAAGAGCGGGATGGCTTTGTCCTTGCCCATCTTGGTGACGAAGGTGGAAAACCAGTCCTGATCGGTCTCCTCGATCGCCAGCTTGCCCTTCCAATAAGGCTTCAGGAAATCCTGCCAGCTTTTCGGCACATCCTTCTTGTCGACCTGATTTGTATTGTAGCCGGCGGCGAAGATGTTGAGCCTGGTGGCGATCCATTCGCCATGCGGACGAATGGAGCCGGGCAGCAAGCCCTCCGCCAAAGGCGTCTTGATCGGATAAAGCAGTTTTTCGCGATGCAGCGCCTCCAGTTCTTCGGCGACGGTGGTGAAGGCATCGACGACACAGCGGTTGGCGCGGCTCTCGTTGATCGAACGCTGCAGCAGCGTGTCAGCGCCGCCGCGCCAGTAAACGACGTTGACGCCATACTTCTTCTTGAAGGCATTGAGAACCGGGTTCATGTCCTCCGGTGCGGTTGAACTATAGAGGGTCATTGTGCCCTCCTTCTTCGCACCCGCAATAATTTTATCGGCCCGGTCGGCGCCGCTATAGGCCGCCATTTCCTTGAGCGAAGCCGATTGCGCATGCGAAACCGCCGGCACGGCCGATGCGAAAACGAGTGATGTGGCGAGCAGCCGCAGCGCGGAAGCGCAAGTCATCGCGTTCTCCCTTTATATTTTTGTCACGTTGGAGTTTCTGGCGTTTTGAAGCGGATTTCTCATCGCAAGCTAAAGAAGCGCGGCCTCAGGGGCAACCCTGCGTCGGCGCCCTGCGACGATGGGACAAGGCCTCGTTCTCTCGTACATCTTGCGATGATCGCGAAAATTCTCTCAACGCGCCCGTGGCGTTAAAATTTTTCCGGCTGACAAGGCGGCATTTTTCGGGAATGGTCTCGGCCCCGCGCCCGCCGTTCATGGCGCACACCGGAGAATGCTGCCGATGACCATCCCGCGCGCTTCGCAAGCTCTGTCGCGCTTCACGGTTCTTGATCTCGCGCGCGTGCGTTCGGGACCGACGGCTGTCCGTCAGCTTGCCGACTGGGGAGCGAACGTCATCAAGATCGAGGCGCCCGACGATGGCGGCGAACCGGTCGGCGGTCCGCGGCACGGTCCCGACTTCCAGAACCTGCATCGCAACAAGCGGGCGATCACACTCAATCTCAAGGATCCGAAAGGCATCGCCGTGTTCCGCCGTCTGGCCGCCAAGGCCGATGTCGTCGTTGAGAATTTCCGCCCCGACGTGAAGAGCCGTCTCGGCATCGACTATGACAGCTTGCGCGCGATCAATCCGCGCATCGTCTATGCCAGCATTTCCGGATTCGGCCAGGACGGCCCGTATCGCGACCGGCCCGGTTTCGATCAGATCGCGCAGGGCATGGGCGGGCTGATGTCGATCACTGGCGCGCCGGGCGAGGGGCCGATGCGCGTCGGCATTCCGGTCGCCGATCTCACCGCCGGACTTTTCTGCGCGCTTGGAATTCTCACGGCGTTGCTTGAGCGTGAAGTCTCCGGTGAAGGGCAGCGGGTCGAAACCTCGCTGTTGCAGGCGCAGATTTTCATGCTCGACTTCCAGGCCGCGCGCTGGCTGATGAAGCAGGAGGTGCCGCAGCAGGCCGGCAACAATCATCCGACCAGTATTCCGACCGGCGTGTTCAAGACGGCTGATGGCTACATCAACATCGCAACGACCGGCCAGCGCATCTGGGAACGTTGCGCCAAGGCCGTCGGCGCGCCCGAACTGCTCGACGATCCTGACTACAAGACCGCCGCGCTGCGCTCGAAGAACCGCGACGCGCTCAATGCCAGGATCAATGTCTGCACGGCAACGCGCACGAGCGCGGACTGGGTCGCGTCGCTCAACGAGGCTGGCGTTCCGACCGGCCCGATCTATACCATCGACCAGATGTTTGCCGACGAACAGGTCAAGCATCTCGACATCGCCAAGGATGTGCCGAATGCGGAGGATCGCAAGATCCGCCTCGTCGGCCAGCCGTTCACGCTCTCGCGCACGCCGAGCAGCATGGCCGCGCGCCCACCCGAAGTCGGTGAACAGACCGATGAAGTGCTCGCCGAATTCGGCTATAGCGCGGACGAAATCGCGGCGCTCCGTGCAGCCAACGTGGTATGACGCCGGGTTGCTGTAACCGGCCGGATTGCCGGCGCGCGACGATGATTTTTAGGGAAGGATGATGTCATGACGCAGACCGATAAGATGCTCTCGCGCAAAGAGGGCGGCGTCGGCACCGTGACGTTCAACAATCCGGAACGGCGCAACGCTGTCTCGCTCGACATGTGGGAAGCCTTCGCCGACTATCTCGAGGCCTTTGCGCGGGATCCCGAGGTGCGGGTCGTTGTCGTCACTGGCGCCGGTGGCAAGGCTTTCGTTTCCGGGGCCGACATTTCGAAATTCGAGGATGAACGGGCAAGCGAAGAGGGGGTCAAACGCTACAACAAGGCTGTCGAGCGCGGCTATTCGACCGCGCATAACTTTCCCAAGCCGACCATCGCGATGATCCGCGGCTATTGCATCGGCGGCGGCATGGGTCTGGCGACCTGCTGCGACCTGCGCATCTGCTCGGAGGGTTCGAAATTCGCGATCCCTGCGGCAAAGCTCGGTCTCGGTTACGGTTTCCCCGGTCTCAAGCGGCTCGTCGACGTGGTCGGGCCCGCTTTCGCCAAGGAAATCTTCTTCACGGCGCGACAGTTCGACGCGACCGAGGCGCGCGAGATGGGATTGGTCAACCGCGTCGTGCCCGATGCAGAACTGGAAACCTATGTCGCATCCTACGCCGCCATGATCTCTGCCAATGCGCCCCTCACCGTTAATTCGATCAAGGTCATCGTCGGTGAGACGGTGAAGGACGAAAGCCAGCGCGACCTGGCGCGCTGCGCCGATCTCGTTGCCCAATGTTTCGCCAGTCAGGACTATGTCGAGGGACGCAAGGCGTTTATGGAGAAGCGAAAGCCCGTTTTCACCGGCACGTGAATCGGCGTGGGCCGAAACGGCGCGAAACGGGTTTCCGGCGCCGTCTAATTCGGGCATAGTGAAATCAGAACAGAGGCCGGCAAACGGCACGTGATGAGAACGCCATACGATGTCGGATTTGTCGGCGTCAGGATTTGGGACATCACGTTGACGTCAAGGGAGGATACGAGTGGCATCGGTCGAATTGCGCAATCTGACCAAACGTTACGGCTCACTCGCCGTCGTCGACGACGTTTCGCTCACCATCGATCATGGTAGTCTGGTCTGCCTGCTCGGGCCGTCCGGATGTGGAAAAACAACGACGTTACGGCTTCTTGCCGGTTTTGCCGAACCATCCGACGGCGAGATTCGCGTTGGTGACCGGCTGGTTTCTTCGACCGCGCGCACGCTGCCGCCTGAGCGGCGCAACATGTCGATGATTTTCCAGAGCTATGCCCTGTGGCCGCACATGACGGTCGCTGACAACATTCTCTACGGCCTGAAGCTGCGCAAGATGGATCGCGAGACCATGGCGCGCAAGCTCAAGACCATCCTCACGACCGCCAAGCTCGAGCCCTTGGCGCAACGCTATCCTGGCGAACTGTCCGGCGGACAGCAGCAGCGCGTGGCGCTGGCGCGTGCGCTGATCGTTGAGCCGGAGACGCTGCTGCTCGACGAGCCGTTGTCCAATCTCGACGCGAATCTGCGCGAGGAAATGCGGTTTGAAATCCGGCGGCTGCACGACGAATACCGCTACACCACCGTCTATGTGACCCACGACCAGTCGGAAGCGATGACGACGGCCGATCTCATCGCGGTGATGAACGGTGGCAGGATCGAACAGGCCGGCTCGCCCGAAGAAATTTTCGACCGGCCGAAATCCGAATTCGTGGCCCGCTTCATCGGCGCCAGCAATGTCATCAAGGGCGCGGTGCTCGACGACAGCACGATCTCCTTTGCCGGCTCGCCGTTGCGCTGCGTCGGCGACAAGCTGCGCCAGGGTGGCGAGGGCGCGGTGTCGGTGCGCCAGCACGATATCCGGCTCACCGCGGCGGCGCCCGCGAGTGACGCCAATGTTGTCAAGGCGACCGTTGCGCGCCAGGTCTTCCTCGGCGCCAGCCGCGATTACATGGTCGAGGTGGCTGACGGCACGATGCTGCGCATCGTGACACCGCCGAACGACAGTATTCCTCAGGGCGCGGAGGTCTGGCTGCATCTGCCGCCGGAGCGATGTCGCGCGCTGAGCGGATGAGGGCGCCCTGAATCGAGTGCGTCGCGTACAAAATACGTCTTAAAAAAATCGGAGGAGGAAACGAAAATGAGGAAACGCGGTCTTTCCAGACGCGAAGTCCTGAAAGGGTCAGCCGCCGCGGTGGCTGCCGGCACGGTTTTCGCATCGCCACTTCGCGCCGAGGCGCCGCCCGGTGTCGCGATTACTCCGCAGCTCATCGCCGCGGCTAAGAAAGAAGGCAAGGTCATCTGGTACACGTCCGTCGACCTCCCGGTGGCGGAAAAGATCGCGAAATCCTTCGAGACGAAATTCCCCGGCATCGACGTTCACGTCGAGCGTACCGGCGCGGAACGTGTCTTTCAGCGGATCAGTCAGGAATACGGAAGTCACGTGCATGCGGTCGACGTCGTCAATTCGTCCGATGCCTCGCATCTCCTGACATGGAAACAGCAGGGCATTCTGCTTGCTTTCGTGCCCGAGGACGTCGCCAAATACTACAAGCCCGAGCACAAGGATCCCGATGGCTACTATGCCGGATTCCGCGCCGGCCTGAGCGTCATCGGCATCAACACCAGCATGGTGAAGAAGGAAGACGCGCCGAAGAGCTTCAAGGACCTGCTCGATCCGAAATGGAAGAGCAAGATCGTCAAGGCGCATCCGAGCTATAGCGGAACCATCATGACCGCGACATTCGAGATCGTGCGCGATATCGGATGGGATTTCCTCGAGAAACTCGCCAAGCAGAACATCATGCAGGTGCAGTCGGCGTCCGACCCACCCAAGAAGCTGGCGCTCGGCGAACGCAGCGTGATGGCCGACGGCAACGAATACAACCTGTTCCTGCTCAGGGAGGCCGGCAAGCCGGTGGACATCATCTATCCGAGCGAAGGCACGCCCTTCATCATCGGTCCGAACGGTGTGTTCAAGGAAGCCCCGAATCCGAACGCCGCCAAGCTATTCCAATGCTACTGCTTCACGGCCGAGGCGCAGAAGGTCATCATCGATGTCGGCGGTCTTCGCTCCCTGCATCCGAACGTCAAGGAGCATCCTGGGCGCACGCCACTGGCGCAGATCAAGACCATGAAGGAAGATGCCGCCGGCGTGCAGAAGCAGGCCGAAGCCATCAAGGCGCGATATCAGGAAATCTTCCACGTCTGATTTCCGGCGGAACACATGGAGAAAGGCAAGATGGTGAACGTGTCGCGCCGCCGCCTGCTGAGTGGATCGGCGGCGCTCGGTCTGACCATGTTTGCCGAACCGTTGCGGGCGGCGATGCCGCCCGCAGCCGCCATCACGCCGTCACTTGTCGAAGCGGCGCGCAAGGAAGGAAAGGTTATTTTCTATTCCGCGATGGATCTTGCCGTCGCGGAAAAGCTCGCGCGTGCCTTCGAGGCGAAATATCAAGGCATGAAGGTGCAGGTCGAGCGTTCGGGCTCCGAACGGCTGTTCCAGCGGATCGGCCAGGAATTTTCGAGCAACGTCCACGCCGGCGATATCGTCAACAGCGCCGATGCATCGCATTTCATTCCGTGGAAGAAGAACGGCTGGCTCGCGGCCTATATGCCGGAAGAGGTGCTGCAGCATTTCCCCGAATCGTATCGCGATGCCGATGGCATGTTCATCACCTCGCGCGTCTGGCTTTCGGGCATCGCCTACAACACCGATCTTGTGAAGCCCGAAGACGCGCCGAAGAGCTTCAAGGATCTGCTCGATCCGAAATGGCGCAGCAAGCTGGTGAAGGGGCATCCGTCATACAGCGGCACGATCATGACGCACACCTTTGCGCTCGTGCGTGAGTTCGGGTGGGGCTATTTCGAAAAGCTCGCCAAGCAACGCGTGATGCAGGTCCAGTCCTCGACGGATCCGCCGAAGAAGCTTGCTCTTGGCGAGCGGGCGGTGCAGGCGGACGGTAACGAATACAATATCGTCCTTCTCAAGGAGGCTGGCCGCAAGGTCGAGCCTGTCTATCCGACCGAAGGCGTGCCGGCCATCACCGGCCCGACCGGAATCTTCAAGACCGCGCCGCATCCGAATGCCGCACGCCTGTTCCAGAACTGGTTGCACGGGCGTGAAGCGCAGCAATATCTCGTCGATTTTTCCGCGCAGCAATCCGTGCATGCGCAGGTGAAGACCAAGCCCGGACGCAAGCGCCTGGCCGATATCAAAGTGATGAAGGAAGACCCGGCCGGGGTCGAAAAAATGAGCGAAGAAATCAAAAAACGTTACGCGCAAATCTTCGGCGTCTAGTCAGGACCATCAGTGACCATCGCTCTCCCACAGCAGACCGAACGCAAGCCCGCTGCGATCGATTGGACGCGGCCGATCCTCTATCTTTTCGCGGCGGTTCTGATCGTCCTGATCGTGATGCCGGTTTCCTGGCTCGTCTATTACAGTTTCGTCGACAAGCAGGGAAACCTGACGTTTTCAAACTTCACGACACTGTTCACCGATCCGACTTTCCTCGATCCGCTGCTCACGACGGCGATCATCTCCACCTCGTCGGCTACAATCTGCTGCATCGTCGCCGCGCCGATGGGCTGGCTCGTTTCACGCACCAATGTGCCGGGACGCCAGATCATCCGCGCCCTGGTGACGGCCTCGTTCGTGACGCCGCCGTTTCTCGGTGCGATCGCCTGGGAATTGCTTGCCGCGCCCAATAGCGGACTTCTCAACCAGCTCTTTCGCTGGATCACGGGAGCCGAGCTGGACGAACATATTTTCAATATCTATTCGCTCACGGGGCTGATCTTCGTCATCTCCTGCTACACGTTTCCTTACGTCTTCGTGCTCGTCGCCAACGCGCTCGACAACATGCCGGGCGAACTCGAAGACGCATCGGCCGTTCTCGGCGGCCGCGCCTGGACGACGGCGCGACGCGTCACCATCCCGCTGGCGCTGCCCGCGATCATTGCCGGTGCGCTGATCGCCTTTTTGCAGGCGATGACCCTGTTCGGCTCGCCTGCGATCCTGGCGCTGCCGGCCGGATTCCATACCATGACGACGAGGATCTGGAGTCTGTTCCAGTATCCGCCAAAGCCGGAATTGGCGGCCGCCGCGGCCATGCCGCTGCTGATCCTGACCATGGTCCTGCTGCAGGCCCAGAAGATGATTCTCGGCCGTCGCGGCTATTCCGTCGTTGGCGGCAAATATGGTCCGCCGCGTCCGATCGATCTCGGCAGGTGGCGTTGGGTGGCGCTCGGCTTCTGCCTCATCATCCTGCTCAACCCGGTGTTCCTGCCCTATTTTGCGATGCTCAACGCCGCCTTCTCGCCGACGGCATCGCATCTCGTGACGCCGTCGACCTTGACCCTTCACAATATCTTGTTCGTTTTCGCCGAATTGTCGGAAGCGAAAGTGGCGGTGAAGAACACGGTCATCCTCGGTGTCACGACAGCGACGGTGGGCACGGTGGTGGCTTTGGTGATCGCCTTCATCACGACGCGCGGGGCTGTCACCGGCTCGCGGCTGCTCGGCTTCCTGGCAACGGCGCCGATCGCCATTCCCGGCATCGTGCTCGGTGTCGGCTTGTTCCTGAGCTATACGCGGCCGCCCTTCGTGCTCTATGGCACGCTGTGGATCCTGCTGATCGCCTTCCTCACCATCAGCCTGCCGTCGGCCTACCAGCAATTGCAGGCGGCGTTCAAAACCATCAATCCGGAACTGGAGGATGCAAGCCGCATCCTCGGTGCAACGCGCATCCAGTCGCTGCGCCAGATCACGGCGCCGCTGTTGCGCACCGGCGTCATCGCCACTTGGTGCTTCATCTTCGTCGGCTGCATGCGGGAGCTGTCCGCCGCGATCATCCTGTTCACCTCGCAGACCAAGGTGGTCTCGGTCCTGATCTACGACCTCAATGAGAGCGGCGATCTCGCGGCGATATCGGTGCTCGGTATCGCCATGCTGGTCATCACTTTCGTTGTCGTCCTCGCGGTTAATCGAATCCCCGTTTTCGGGGCGGGGGCCGGGGCCCGCCTGAACAACAGTTGATCCTCAAAAATGTCCGAAGCCTTGCCTGACGTCTCGATCGCCGAACACCTCGCCGATCGCATCACCACCCTTGCGCCGGAGGTTTTTTCCGGACCGTTGCGCCGGAAATGCGAAGACCTCATCGTCGATGTGGTCGGCCTCTGCGTGACCTCGCGCAACGCCGATTACGTCCAGGCGGCGCTTGCCGGGTGGGAGGACGATGGGCCGTGCACCGTTATAGGCCATGCGCGCCGGCTCACCGCATCGGGGGCGGCCTTCGTCAATGGCACCGCGACCCATGGCGAGGATTTCGACGACACCTTTGAGGGCGGTCCCGTGCATGCGGGGGCGGTCATCGTGCCGGCGGTGCTTGCGGCGTGCGAACGTCACGGCCGCGACGGTGCGGCGGCGCTGCGCGGCATTGCCGTTGGTTGCGAAGTGATGTGCCGGCTCAGCTTGGTCACGCCAAAACTCATTCACAAGGCGGGCTTTCACCCAACGGCCGTGTTCGGCACCATGGGGGCTGCGGCCGGCGTTGGCGCCGCGCTCGGCCTCGACAAGAAGCAACTCGTCGATGCGTTCGGGATCGCGGCGAGCATGACCGGCGGCATCATCGAGTATCTGGCCGAAGGCGCATGGACCAAGCGGCTGCATCCGGGCTGGGCCGGGCAGGCGGGCATGCGCGCGGCGCTGCTCGGCAAAGCCGGGTTCTTCGGCCCGCGCACGGTGTTCGAGGGCGTGCACGGGCTGTACTGGGCTTTTGCCCGCACGACGGAAGGCGATTACGCCGCGCTGATGCACGGCTTCGCCCAGGACTGGCTGATCGAGACGCTCGCCTTCAAGCCGTATCCCTGTGGAACGATGGCGCACCCCTATATCGATTGCGCGCGGCGGATCGCGGCGCGCGGCATCAAGGCCGACGACATCAAGGAGATGATCTGCGAGGTCGGCGAGGGGACGGTGCATCGGCTGTGGGAACCGCTGGCTTTGAAGCAGGAGCCGCCGAACGGCTATGCCGCGAAATTCTCGACGCCGTTCCTGCTTGCCGCCGGCTTCGTGCGCGGCAATGTTGGGCTCGACGCCTTCACCGAAGAGGTGGTGCACGATCCGGTCATTCTCGCGCTGTCGCGCAAGGTCCGCTACGTCATCGATCCGGACAATCCTTATCCCAACGCTTTCACCGGCCACATCAAGGTGGTGATGAACGACGGCACGGAATTCGAGGAGCGGCAGCCGCATTTCCGCGGCGGCGCGCAGGAGCCGCTGACCCGCGCCGACATCGAGGAGAAATTCCGCCTCAATGCCCGGCACGGTGGCTGGAGTGATGAGCAGGCGACAGCCGCGATGCGCGCACTCAAGACGGTCTATGAGGGTCCGATCGACCTCGCCGCGTTAAGAGGCTGAGTTTGCCGTGGCGCGCGCGGCCTGGCAGGCGCGCCAAACCTTCTCGGACGTTGCCGGCATGTCGAGCGCAACGCCGGCGTGGTTCGGAATGGCGTCGGCGATGGCGTTCATGATCGCCGCGATCGCTGCCGTCGTGCCGGCTTCGCCGGCACCCTTGACGCCGAGCGGATTGGTCGTCGCCGGCACCGGATGCACGTCATCGACCAGCGTCCCGACGTCGTCGGCGCGCGGGACCGCGTAGTCGGTGAAGGACGCGGCGAGCAACTGGCCGTTGCCGGGATCGTAATAGGCCTGCTCCATCAGCGCCTGGCCGAGGCCTTGCGCGACGCCACCATGCACCTGGCCCTGCACCAGCACGTGATCGCGGACATTGCCGCAGTCGTCTATGGCGCTGTAGCGCAAAAGTTGTGTCAGGCCTGTCTCGGGATCGACCTCGACCTCGGCGATGTGACAGCCATTGGGATAGGTCAACGGCGTCTCGCGCGAGAGTTTTGTGTCGAGCGATTCAGGGATCGTCCCGCGCTCGGCCATCTCCTTTGCCTGCGCCGCCGTTTCGAACAGCGTCAGCCGCCGGTCGGTGCCGACAACCTCGAAGTGGCCGTCATGATAGGCAATGTCGGTTTCAGAGGCTTCGAGCACCATGGCGGCGACCTTTCGGCCTTTTTCCAGCATCGCGTCGATCGCATCGACGACGGCACTGCCGGCGGTCATGGTCGAGCGCGAGGCGACGGACGGCGCACCCTTGATGTCGAGGTCGCTGTCGCCATGACGATGATGCACCATCTCCGGCGTAATGCCGAGCCGCTCGGCGGCGAGCCGCGGGTACATCGTGGCGTGGCCCTGTCCAGTCGATTGCACGCCAAGCGCAACGATCAGACTGTCGCCGCCGGGAAACGTCAGCGCCGCGCCTTCGAGCGGCGAGCCGCCCGAATGTTCGAGGAAGCAGGAAAGACCAAAACCGCGATAGCGGCCTTGCTTCGCGCTTGCGCGGCGGCGCTGTTTGAAGCCGTCGTGATCGGCCAGCGCCAGCGCCTTTTTCAGGACGGCGTCGAATTCGCCGCTGTCATAAGTCTGCCCGACCGCCGTCTTGTACGGCATCGCCGAGCGCGGGATGAGATTGCGCTGCCGCAGCCTGATCGGGTCCATCTTCATCACGCGCGCAGCCTCGTCCATCAGCCGCTCGAGGAAATAATTTGCCTCGGGCCGTCCGGCGCCGCGATAAGGCGTCGTCGGAATCGTATTGCTGAAGGCGCAGAGAACGGCGATGTCGATTTTCGGAATGCGGTACATCATCGGAAAGCAGCGCGCGAAATTCAGTGTCTGCAGCGCGGCGCCCGTGGGCGCACAGAAGGCGCCGAGATTGGCGGTGTGGCGCACGCGCAGCGCCAGGACGCGGCCCTTGTCGTCCATCGCCAGTTCGCCTTCGGTCACCGTGTCGCGGCTCTGGTGGTCGGAGAGGAACGCTTCCGAGCGGTCGGCCATCCAGCGCACCGGACGTCCCGTGAGCTTGGCGGCGAGAAGGATGACCGGATATTCCGGATAAGCCGGCGACTTCATGCCGAATGCGCCGCCGACTTCTTCGCTCACGACGCGCAACGCGCTGCGATCGATGCCCATGATGCCGGCGAGCATTTCGCGCACGGGGCCGACGCCTTGCGTGCCCGTGCGCAGCGTATAGCGGCCGGTCGCTTCGTCGTAGAGCCCGATCGCGCCACGCGGCTCGATGGTGGCGGCGCACAGACGCTGCTGCGTAACCGTGACGCGTGCCACATGCGGCGCCTGCGCGATGACGGCGTCGACGGCTTTCGCATTGCTGCCGTCATCGTCGATCGGGCCGGGCCAGTCGAGCGCCAGATTGCCCAGCGCCTGCGGCCAGATCTGCGGCGCGCCATCACGCAACGCCTCGCGCGCGCTGATCACGACAGGCTGTTCCTCGAAGGCGACGACGACCTGCTCGGCTCCTTCTTGCGCGGTGTCGTGGGTCTCGGCGATCACCACCGCGATCATCTGCCCGACATGCACGACGCGGTCCTTGGCGAGCGCCGGACGCGGAGGAATGATCAGCGTGCTGCCGTTGCGTCCGGCGATCGGCGGATGGCGCGTGACATTCTTGATGCCGGCGGCTTCCACGTCGGCGGCGGTGAGCACGCGGACGACGCCGGGCACGGCCTTTGCCGCTTCCGTATCGACGGAGGTGAGGATCGCGTGCGCCTGCTGCGAGCGCACGAAGGCGGCGTAAAGCTGTCGCGGGTAAGACACGTCATCGACGAAGCGGCCGAGGCCGCGGGTGAGCATGATGTCTTCGACGCGCATGCCCTGCGGGCCGTGCGTGTCATGTGCGCCATGCATCTTTTGGGCGCCATGCGCCTCTTGCGTGCCGTGCCGCGCAGAATCCGTCGTCATGATCGCTTCCGAGATGAAAAAGGGAGAGCGGGCCGAATGCCGCCCGGAAAGATTCGGACGCACCATAACCGGCCGCGGGATTAAGAAAAGGCCGGCGCCCGGGTGGCGGTGCGCCGGCCTCGTTTCGTCTTCAAGGCCTCGTGGTCGAGGGCCTTGGCGCCATGCCGTCGATCAGGACAGCGCGGCTTTGACGCGTTCCGGCGTCAACGGCACGCGGCGGATGCGCACGCCTGTCGCGTCGAAGATCGCGTTGGCGATGGCCGCGGCGACGGGCCGGGTCGACGGCTCGCCGGCGCCGGACATGGCGACCTCCGGCCGGTCGATAAGCGCGATGTCCACCTTCCCTGGCTTCTCGGTCATGTCGAGGATCGGGTAGGTCAGCCAATCGACGCTGGTGACGTTCTTGGGATCGAACTTGACCTCCTCGAACAGCGTGCGGCTCGTGCCTTGAACGATATTGCCCTCGATTGTCGTCTTCAGCGAACGCGGGTTCACAATCTGTCCGCAGTCATGGGCGACGGCGAACCGCGTGGCGTGGATCTTGCCCGACGAGCGATCGACCGAAACCTCGGCGATGACGGCGACGCGCGTGCCGTTGCGCACCGAATAGGCAATGCCGCGTCCGGAGACCTTGTTGCCTTTCTGGTCCTTGCGGGGCGAGGGCCGCGTGTCCCATTTATAGAGTTCGGCCGCCTTCTTGATCACCGCCACGTCGCGCGGATTCTTCACGTGACGCAGACGGAATTCGATCGGATCGGCATCGACCGCATGAGCCATTTCATCGATGAAGGACTCGCTGGCGAAGGTGATCTGCGGCCCGACCGGATCGCGCAGATGCGACGTGCGCAGCGGCGACGCACGATCGAGCTGCGGCGCGATGGTCTGCCAAGTGTAGCGCTTGTTGTCGAAGGCATAGGATTCCGAAGGATAGCCGAAACCGTCCTCCGACTTCAATTTCGCACCCGTCAGTTGCCCAGCAAGCGTGTCGGAAGGCGAACTGCCCTTGGTGTTCACGTCGACGCGCGAAAATCCCTTGCTGAGATAATCATAGGCAATGACCTTGCCTTGCGCATCAATTGCGGCGCGCACCTTGTGGATCGACGCGGGTCCTTTCGGATCCCAACCCGTTCCCTGGTCGCGCATGTATTGCACGCGGACCGGCTTGCCCGCCAGTTTGGCCATGAGCGCGGCGTCGTGACCGCAATCGTCGGCGTCGTTGCGGCCGTAGGAGCCGGGGCCCGTGACCCATTTCACGTGTACTTTCTCGATCGGCGTCTGGAGCAGTTTCGCAATGCCTTCGCGCAGATAATGCGACTTCTGCGTGCCGCTCCAGCAATGCACTTCCCCGTCCTTGATCTGGACCAGCGAACAGGCGCCGCCCATCGAGGCGTGCGACTGGTACGGCCACTCGTATTCCGCTTCGATCGTTTTTGCCGCACCGGCGAACGCGGCGTCGATGTCGCCGGTCTTCGTCTTTTTGTCCTCCGCGCTCTTGCGGATCGGCGTCTTGCGGATGTGATCGTAGATCTCATCCGTGTTGACGAACGGCGGGGTGACTTCGGACCATTTGATCTTCAAATCCCGCATGGCGCGGATCGCGTTCCACTCCTTGTCCGCGACGACGCCGATGAAGTCCTTCTCGCGCAGCACTTTCGCGGTGGGAATATGTGCGATCGAGGATTCATCGACGCTGACCGGCACCGCGCCGGCCACCGGTGGCCGGATGACCCGGCCATGGATCATGCCCGGCACCTTGATGTCGGTGACGAAATCGCCGGTCGCATAGACCCGCCAGGCGACATCGCCGCGCGGGAAATCCTTGCCGACGATCTTGTAGTTCTTCGGGTCTTTCGGCAGCGCCTTGCCCGGCGCATAGAGGGCGTTGCCCTCTTTATGATTCCAGTCGAGCTGCGTGTTGAAGTACTGCCCGCCGAGAAGCTCGGCATAGGACACGTTCTTCACCGCGTCGTCGCTGGCATTGCCGACGATGCAGCGGCCATCGACAACGGAAATCTTGTCGGGCGTGACGCTGAGCTTTTTGGCGGCCATCTCGACGAGCACGCGCCGGCCTTCGGCCGCCGCCATGCGCATCTGCTTGCCGCCGTCCATCAGCCCGGTCGAGCCGGACGCGCCGCCCTGGTTCACGCTGGTATCTGTGTCGCCCATATAGACGGTGACCGACTTGAACGGCACGTCGAGTTCTTCGGCGACGATCTGGCCGATGGCGGTATGCATGCCGTGGCCGAGATCCATCTTGCCGAAATAGACGGCGACCGTGCCGTCCGCATTCACGGCGAGATAGGAGGACAGTTCATTCGGCACCAGCGGCGGCCGTGTGCCTTCCGCGTGCGCCTTGGTGATGCCGAGAACGGCATTGAGGCCGATCGGTGCGCCGATGGAAACGACGAGCGCGCCAGCGCCGGCGCCCTTGAGCAGGCTGCGGCGGGACAATGAAGCTGGGTTTGTCATCTTGTTCATGGATCAGTCCTCCCTCAACCCATCATGCTGGCGGCGCGCTTGACCGCGCGCGTGATCGCCATGTGTGTGCCGCAGCGGCATTTCAGCCCGCTGAGCGCCTGGGTGATCTCGTCATCGGAAGGCTTGTGGTTCTTCTCGAGGAGAGCAGCGGAGGTCATGATCCAGCCGTTGAGACAGTAGCCGCACAGCGTCACTTCTTCCTGGATATAGGCGAGCTGGATCGGATGCGGCTTCTCCGGCGTGCCGAGGCCGGCGAGGGTTTTGACTTGGCCCTTTACTTCGGAGATCGGCTTGACGCAGGAGCGGATCGCTTCGCCGTTGAGATGCACCGTGCAGGCGCCGCATTGCGCCAAGCCGCAGCCGAACTGCGGATTGTTCATGCCGAGATCATCGCGCAGGACATAGAGCAGCGGTGTATCCGGCTCGGCCTCGACTGTGTGGTCTTTCCCGTTGACGTTGAGGGTGAATTTTTGGGCCATTGCGGCGCCTCCCGAATGCTGGATGCCCATCGGCACCGTGACGAAAGCCGCATGTGGAGAAACAGGCGGCCCTAGCGGGCGCTCACCGGCGTCCACTTTAGAACGATGTTACTCTCCGGGACGATGGCCGCAACCGCTCATTCGCCGCAGCGCGAAAAATTGAGGCTCAGCCGTCTGTGCATTTCGGCGTTGCAAAATCCGGCAAAACGGCGGCCGGCGATTCACGCGAGGATCGGATCGTGCCGCACTGCGACACTGCCGGAGGATTTTGCGTTTGTCTCTGGTCGGCGTCAGTCCGCTGCCTGCGCGACGGCCCGGGTCGCGTCGAACAGCGCGCGGATGGCCACCTCCGGGATATGCCGTGTGATGAAGACGATCTCGGTGCGGTCGCGGCCGCCCGGCCAGCGCTGCAATTCGACCGGAGGATGGGCGAGATGCTGCACACTCTGCACCAGCACCGGCCCCTGGCAGCCCGATACCTTGAGGAAGCCTTTTACCCGCAGCACGTCGCGCCCGCGCAACGCCAGCAGGCTTTGCAGGGCCTGGGCGAAGACATCCCACGCGATCGGCTGCTCGTCGGTCAGGACGAAGCTGCCGATTCCATCGCTGTGGGCGGCCTCAGCGATGTAAAGCCGGGCGGCTGCGTCATCTCGCTCGGCTGCCACAGGCTCAGTAAAGAGCGCGGGGGCGACGGCGCCGTCGATGACGCGGTCGAGCGGCGCATCCCTGTTCAGTGTGCGCAACTGCACTGTGAGAGCGTCAGCAGCGGCGTCGCCGGCGAGGTCGGCTTTGCTCACCAGCAGGCGGTCGGCCAAGATGATCTGTTTGCGCGCCTCCGCCGACCAGTCGAGCGTCGCGCTGCCTGTCATCGCGTCGGCGACGGTAATGACGCCTTCGACGTGAAAGACGCCGCCGAGCGCCAAGTCGGTGACGAAGGTCTGCAGGATCGGCGAGGGATCCGCGAGGCCGCTGGTCTCGATGATGACGCGGTTGAACGGCGGCAATACGCCGCGGTCGCGGTCGGCCGTCATGCGCCGCAACGTCAGTTCGAGGTCGGAGCGCGAGGTGCAGCAGAGGCAGCCATTGCCGAGCAGCACGGTCTCCTCGGCGCTCGCCTCGACCAGGGCGTCATCGATGCCGACGGCGCCGAACTCGTTGACGATGACGGCGGTATTGGCGCCCTCCGGCGTCTGCAGGAAGCGTTTGATCAGCGTCGTCTTGCCGGCGCCGAGGAAGCCGGTGACGACGATGACGGGGATGCGGTGGCCGCGCGCGTGGCGCACACGGCGGCCGAAAGGACCGGCCGCGCGCGAGGGAAAAAGGTCGAGGACGCTGCGGTTCAGAAGTCCATCTCCAGAATGTGCAGCCCGCCGACCCAGCGATCGACCGTATAGACGATCTCGCGTTCGTCGACGAAGACGTCGTTGAACTGGATTGTCCCTTGCGGCGCGAGCTTCGGCGCTTCCGGCACGTAGGCTCCAACCTCGCGCGGCTGATACGGATTGGAGATGTCGTAGGCGCGCAAACCGCCGTTGAAGAACGTGCCGAGCACGATCTGGTCGGAGAACCAGGCGTTCGGCGAAGGCGTGTTCTCAAAAATATTATGCGCGCCGAAACGGCCGCCGCGATTGTGGAAGGATTCGTATTCCGCGCTCGGGCCGCAGGTCGCGATCGGAACCGGGTTGGTTTCGTCGCGGCCGTCGATCACCCAGATCAGCTTCGGCCAATCCTTCGCTTCTTCGGTCGTCGATTCATCGGTCGCCAGGATCAGTCCGCGATCGAACAGCGGCACGATGGTGTGGGTGAAGCCGGTATAGGGCGGGGAATTGTCCCAGCGGCTGATCATTTTCGGTTTCGTCTTGTCGCTGATGTCGAGGATGATCATGCCGGCATCGACATAGCCGAGATAACAGCGGTCGGGACGCTGCGGATAGACGTTGGTGTTGTGGCAGCGAAAGCCGCGGTCGAGTTGCTTGTGGCGCACCGGCGGAGCTGCGCCGTCGCCTTCCTGCGTGCCGGGCAGCCACCAGCGGCCGACCTCGACCGGCTTGGAGGGGTTGCGCACGTCGATGCAGCGATAGAACTGGTCGTCGCGCGGATTGGTCGGATGTGAATCCGCCGTGCCGGACGACAGATGCACGTATTCGCCGTCGCAGAACCACAATTGATGCACGCCGCGCGAGTTCGGACCGGAGCAGTCGAAGAACGAGATCGATTTCGGATTTTCCGGCTTGGAAATATCGAACAGCTCCATGCCGGCCGGCTGCTGGCCGTGCTTCTGACACTGGTAGGCGACGGCCAAGATGTTTCCGCACAATTCCAGCGAGTTCGAGCGCATGAAGCTCTGCGGCAGGTCGGTCTGGCACACGACCTTGGGGTTGCGTGGATCGGAGACATCGACGCCGGTGAAGTTTTTAGGCGCCTGCTCATGCGCGAGCCAGAGGATGCGGCGGCCGTCAGGCGCGATCTGTATCGCCATGCCTTCGCCGAGACCGCCAAAGCCCTGCAGGTCGTGCTGGGCCAAAAACTTGAAATTGCGCAGAACCGGCGGCGGCGCGGGCTTTTTCCCGATATTGGCTGATCCTTTGGCCGCGTCGTCTGCAAGCGTCATAGTGGTTTCCTTCCCTGCATCTTTGCGAAAAGCATAGACAGCCACGCCGCGGGCGACAAGCGCACCGCTGCGGCCTGCCGATGCAACCGCCGCATGCCGGCCCTTGCGATTGCAGCGCGCAGGCGGAGTGTGTAGAGGGTTTGGGACAATTTGGTGTGCGTGCCGGTCCGGCACCGCCGCCGCAACGCACGGGTCCTGGGAGGATTTTTACATGGCGAAAAATACGCAGCGGATTGGCTGGATCGGAATGGGCCGCATGGGTTACGCCATGGCCGAGCGACTGGTGTCTGCGGGCCTCGATGTGTCGATCTGGAATCGCACCCGGGCGAAGGCCGACCCGCTCGCCGCCAAGGGCGGCAAGGTGGTCGACAAGCTCAGCGATCTCGCTTCCGTCGATGTGTTGTTTTCCATCGTCTCGACCGGCAAGGATGTGAAGGAAGTCTATTTCGGCCCGAACGGCGTGTTCCCCAACGGCAAGGGCAAAGGCCCGGCGGTGTTCGTCGACTGCTCGACGATTGCGGTCGAGGATTCTTCCGATATCCGCGAAAAGCTCAAAGGTCTCGGCTCGGATTTCGTCGCCGCGCCGATCAGCGGCAACGCCAAGGTGATCAAGGCGGGAAAACTCTCCGCCGTCACGTCGGGACCGGAAGCGGCCTATAAAAAGGTCGCCGAACTGATCGAGATCATCGCGCCGGCCGGCGTCGCTTACGTCGGCGAAGGCGAACTCGCCCGCGTCTGCAAGATCGCGCACAACGTGATGCTTGGCGTCGTCATCGAGAACCTGATCGAGATCACGCTGCTCGCCAACAAGATGGGCGTGCCGCGCGAGGCGTTTCTGAAATTCATGAACAACAGCGTCATGGGTTCGATGTTCACCCGCTACAAGGCGCCGGCGCTGGTCAATCTCGACTGGACGACGACATTCACTCCTGAACTGCTGCGCAAGGACATTGATCTCGGACTCGAACTCGGTCGCGAATACGACGTGCCGATGCCGGTGACGGCGGCGACGCGCGAAGTGATCCAGAATCATTTCGGCGCCGCCATGCTGCAAAAAGACCCGAAGGCCTATATCGAAAAGGACTTCGCCGCGATGATGGAAACGATGGCGCTTGCAGCCGGCATGAAACTCGAAAGCGAGAACAAAAACGTGCCGACGGGCCTGGAGCATTAGCACGCGCCGTCCGTCGGAGAGGCAGCATGCCGATCGGTGCTGCAGCAATCCCGCAGTGTTTTATGACAGTTATATGACAATGAATGGCGCGTTGAATTAATCCCGCGCCAATAAATTGATTCTAGAACGCTGCATGTAATCACAGATGCAGCGTTATGGCCTTGAAGCAGAAATCGTCACCGAAGAGTCATCTTGCAGTCAGGGTGATGATGCTGATTGCCGGCCTCGGCCTCATGTCGGGAGTGGCCGACTGGTTTGGTATCTCGCGCATCCAGGCGATACAGAAATACGACACCCTGCTCGCGATGCATGTTGAGCCGGCGCGCCTGGCGCTCGCCGACGCAAAAACCGGGACGCAGGCGCTCGGACTGGATGTCTATCGCGCGATGGCAGCCACCGATGCGGATGCGGCCCGGGAAGCGGCGCTTTCGATTCCCAACGAATATGCGGTGATCGAAAATGCGCTCGGAAACGTCAAGGCCGCCCTTCCCAAACGAGAAAGCGACATCGCGACGATTGCGGCCAAGATCGAGACGCTTAATGCGCTTGCCGAAGTCGTCAGAAAGGCCGCGATAGCGAACAGCGTGTGGACGATTGCCCCGAATTTCACGCTGAAATTCGATGCGGCCCAGGACGACGTGACGTTCCAGATGAATCGCCTGGTCAATATTCTGGGCGCGCAAAAGCAGGACCTCCTCACCGAGGCGGCGCAATATAGCGCCTGGATCTATCGGCTTACGTTTGCCATTCTGATCGCCGGCACATTGCTGACATTGCTTATTGCCGCTGGGCTTGCCCACGTATTGATCGGCCGCCCGCTTCGCCGGCTTGCCGCCATCATGTCGCAGATGTCCGAGCGCCATTTCGACATCGACGTTCCGAGCGTCAACCGGACGGACGAAGTCGGTGCCATGGCGCGTGCCCTGTGCATCTTTCGGGAAAATGGTCTGGCCCTGGAGAAGGTCGAGCAGGATCGCCTTGCGGCGCGGCAACTGGCCGAGTCGGAAAAGCATGCATCGCTGGTCGCGGTGGCCGATGCTTTTGAGGATGAATTCCTCAAGGTCTCTGCCAAACTTGTCAGCTCATCCGCAGAACTGGAAGAATCGGCTGGCGCGTTGAAAGCCGTGGCGACCGAATCGCGTCATCATGCCGAGGTCGCGTCGGACATCGCCGGGCATAGTACGCAAGCCGCAGCTACGATCGCGGCGGCAGTCGAGGAATTGGTTACGACGATGCGGGACATCGGACGGCTTGTGCGCAATGCCGGCGATATCGTCAAGGATGCAAGCTTGCGTGCGGCAAACGCCGTCACCGGCGCGACGGATCTCGAGGCGACTGTCGGCGATATCAATCATGTGACGAAGATGATCACCGCGATTGCAAGGCAAACCAATCTTCTTGCTTTGAATGCCACGATAGAAGCCGCCCGAGCGGGCGAATCCGGACGTGGCTTCGCGGTGGTTGCGCAGGAAGTGAAGACGCTGGCTTCGCAGACCACACGCGCGCTGGAGGAGATTCAGCAGAAGACGGCGTCTGTTCAGTCCATCACGGCCAACGTCCGTGGCAATACCCAGGATCTCGCCAAGGTCATTCTGCAAATCGACGAAATCTCCGATGCTATCGACGCATCCATCACGCAACAGAGTTTCGCGACGCGAAAAATTTCCGAATCTGTCGAAAGCGCGTCGGTCGCGGCAGATGAGACCAGGAACACGATATCCGGCGTGACAGGATTTGCTTCGAGCGCGCGTGAAAGCGCAGCAAAAGTTTTGCAATCCGCGACCGAGCTCAGCAGGCAGGCGGCATCGTTGCGCGACAATGCCATTTCTTTCGCAGTACGCATGAAGAGCGCCTGAATCCCGCATCATCAGCGCCGGTGTTCATGACGATCCCTGATTTTCCAGGCGGCGCGCCAAAAGAAAAACGCCCGGGACCGGCCCGGGCGTTTTTCTTTTGAGACCGCTCGCGGCGATTCAGCCGCGAGCATCGCTTATGGACATCCTTACCAGATGCGCGAGCCGTAGAAATGCGGCGAAACATTTTCGTCGCGATGACGTCCGCCCATCGCAGCGCCCAGACAGGCGGCGGCGAGGCTGATGAGCAACGAGGCGGCGGCCGTGAAGGCGGCGATGATGCCGGCTTTACGCGCCTTCTCCGCTGTCTGGCGGGCGCTCACTTCGAGGCTCTGCACCTGCTGCACGGAGTTGTCGACCCGCTTCTGCGCCTGATCCTGCGAGAGGCCGGTGCGATTTGCGACGACCTGGGTTAGGTAGTCGCGATCGCTGGCCGTCATCTCGCGGTTCTTGATGGTCGAGGCATAGATGCGCCCCAACTCCGCGCGCAGGGCGGGGTCGTTGGAGGCCGCAGTCCGCGTCGCCGAGCCGGAGGGCACCGTTGCGTCAGCCGGTGTCGTTGCGGCGGTCTGCGCATTGGCTGCGGTTGGCGCCGGCCGCATCAGTGTGTCGATGGCGTAGTCGGCCGGGCCGGTGGCCAGGGAATTGCCCTGTCCGGCCGTGGCTCCTGCCGCGATCGTCGACGCGGCTTGCGTGGCCGTCTTCAGGGTCGCACCGCCCGTCATCGCCAGCACCACAGCGCCGATCAGCACGCCGACCGCCCAGACCAGGAAGCCGTGGGTGCCGTCGCGGAATTCGCCTTCGGCAACGACGGAATCGCCGAGCCGCGAGCGCATCCGTCCGGCGAGATAGCCGCCGGCGAAGAAACTGCCGATCTGCACCATCACCGCCCACCAGCCGACGGCGAGCGCGATCACGACCGCCGACGCGCCCTCATTGGGCCACGGCGACGTCAGCGTCAGGCCGATGGCAGCGCCGAAGGTGAGAAGCAGAAACGAAATTGCCGACGCCCCGATTGCGCCGGCAATGACTGGACCCCATTCGAGATAGGGTACGCGCGCCACAGGCGCGACGCTGTCTCCGACCAGAACTTGAGCCATTGTCGCTAATCCTTTTGTTTGCTGAGCGAAAAGGCTCGATTAGTGAAGACCGAGGAGTGAAAGGACCGCGAGGATGACCACTACCAATCCTACGAGATAGATGATGCCGTTCATTGTCTGCCCCTATTGCCGTTGAAGTCCGATTTGGTGAATTTGGTGTTGCGACTGGGCGTTGCGCCTATTTGCCCGGTGCGCTGGGCATCTTGATCGTAAAGGTCTGGCTCGAGCCGCCCATCTTTCCGCTGGCCATGAGGACCGCTGCGCCGATGAAGATGACGAGGATGACCCCGACCATTACGCCGAGAATTCCGCTCGCCCCGCTGTTGTCCGACATTGCTCAAACCTCCCACGTTGCCTCTGGATACCGCGATCAACGCACCGTGATCGTGTCGGTTCCCGGACAGTTCAATTTTCCGCAACGCGCTCCATTGTGTTACATGGTGACACTGCAGTGCAGCGTGAGGGAGGTCGCCATCTATGACATTTACGCTTTACAATGCCTCGCAATCGACCTGCAGCCAGCGCGTGCGCTTCGTGCTGCATGCCAAAAAGCTGGCCTTCGAGGACAGGAAGCTCGACCTCCTCGCCGGCGATCAACTGGCGCCCGACTATCTTGCGCTCAATCCCAATGGCGTCGTGCCGACGCTGGTTCATGATGCGACGGTCGTGACCGACTCATCGGTGATCGTGGAATATCTCGACGAGGTCGTTCCCGATCCCGCGCCGTTCACGCCGCACGATGCGGGCACGCGCGCGCATATGCGCGCGCTGATGCATTATATCGACGAGATGCCGGCGGCGGCCGTGCGCGTGCCTACCTTCAATCTCGCCTTCCTTCCCAAATTTCAGGCGATGACGCCGGAAGCCTTTGCGGCCTTTGCCCAGTCGAAGCCGCTGCGCAAGGAATTCATGCTCAAGATGGGGCAGACCGGATTCCCGCAAAAGGACATGGACGAGGCGCTGGAGCGGCTCGCCCGCACCTATGCGCGGATGGAAGCGGAGATTTCCAAAAGCGGCGGCCCATGGCTGCTCGGCAAGGATATTTCGCTTGCCGATGTCTGCGTGATGCCGGCGCTGGTGCGCATGGCCGATCTCGGCCTCGATACGATGTGGGCGGACCTGCCCGGCGTGACGCGCTGGTTCAAGGACATCCGCGCGCATCCGGCGTTCGTGCCGACCTATTATTTCGGCTCGCTGCTGACGGAAAAATTCCCGCACCTGAAAAAGGCGACGGCGGCCGCTTAGGGCCGCCAGGGTCTTTCTTCTTCGTCATGCCCGGGCATAGCCGTCCAAAGGACGGCGTCGCTTCGCCGCCTATGTCCCGGCCATCCACGTCCAGTGCCTTATAGACATTTTTGCCCTGACGTGACTCGTATTCACGGTGTCATTCCGGGGCGCGAGCCCTTCGCGAGCGAGCCCGGAATCCATAACCATCGCCGGGAGTATGGATTCCGGGCCTGCGCCAAGTGGCGCGGCCCGGAATGACGGTTGTTGGTTTGAGCCATAATGGCTGCGGCCCGCGAAAACTACGCCGCCGCCTTCTTGCGGTTGGCGGCAAGCCGCTCATCAACCAGCTTGACGATGGCATCGACCAGCGGATGGCTCTCGCCTTTCTGCTTGGCGATGAGTTGAACCAGCTTGTCGGCGCGTTCGATGTTCGGCGCACCGTTCTGCAGCGCGCGCGCCGCCGAGGCCGGCCGCGTAAGGCTTTCGGCAGCCGCTGCATATTTTTCGAACGGCACGAGATCGTCGCGCGATGCGCCGAGCTTGACGACAAGATCGTTGACGAAATCGTAGATCGATTTCGCTTCCGTCGGATTGGAATGCACCGCTTCCTGCGCGGTGCGCATGCCGTCCTTGGTGATGCAGCGATAATTGCCGGCGAGCAGCATCGCCCATTTCGCCAGCGGCACGAAGATCGAGTCGTGGACCTTGAGCTTCACCGGCAGTTCGATCTCGCCCTCGGGCGTTTCGAAGCGCACCGCTTCGATATCGGCCTGCAACTGGCGCAGGATGGCGGTGTTCTTGTCGGAGGCAAAGCGCGCGGCCTTGAAATTCGTCGGCAGCGTCACCTGCAGGACATTGACCTTCTCTTCCGGCGGGCGGATCGCCTGCGGGTCGGGACTGCACAGCGTGATCAGGCCGGGGTCGAAATTGTCCCATACGGACGCGTCGGTGTAGGCCGGCTTGAGCGCCTCATAGTCGAGGCCGGGAATCCGCTTCACATAGGCGAGCGGCGGCATGTTCATGATCGACATGCACGGCACTTTCGACGTCGCGACCGCATCGAGCAGTTCGCGTACGCCCGGCGAGCGGTATTGCGGCTCCTGCATGGCAAGGCCGACAAGATCGAAATCGCCGGGCTTCACGTCGCCGGGTCCGGCGGCGGAGACTTTTCCGGGCAGCTTGCGCGAGTCGATTACAACCGGCTCCTTGCGGCCGCGGATCGGCATGCGGACGCGAAAGCCTTCAGCATTGATGAGGTCCGCCTCGGCGGGCAGACACACCAGCGTCACCTTGTGGCCGCCGAACAGGAGTTTCGACGCCAGCAGCGAACCATAGGACGCGCCCATGATGAGAATGTTGCGGGGATTGGACATATCGTTCTCCTCCGGATGGGACGTGAGTTTGATTGGAGCAAGATGTCGCCGAAAACCGCTTCGCGCTTTTCGGCATCAAGCTCTAATAGCGATTGGCAATCGGCAGTTCTTCCGCCGGGAACAGTGAAATCACCTTGCAGCCGTTGTTGGTGACGACGACCTCTTCCTCGATGCGCGCCGCCGAATAGCCGTCGGTCGCCGGGCAATAGGTCTCGATCGCGAACACCATGCCTTCCTTGATTTCTGTCGGATGATCGAGCGAGACCACGCGCGAAATGATCGGGCGTTCGTGCAGCGCAAGGCCAAGGCCGTGGGCGAATTGCAGGCCGAACGCCGACATCTCGTCGGGGAATCCGAATTCCTCCGCCTTGGGAAACACACGGGCGATGGCGCCGGTGGAGGCGCCCGGCTTGATGAGCGCCATGGCGCTGTCGAGCCAGTGGCGGGCCTGCTTGTAGGCGTCGCGCTGCGAATCCGTCGCGCGTCCGACATTGAAGGTGCGGTAATAGCAGGTGCGATAGCCCATGAAGGATTGCAGGATATCGAAGAACGCCTGATCGCCGGGGCGGATCATGCGGTCGGTGAAATTGTGCGGATGCGGATTGCAGCGCTCGCCGGAAATCGCATTGATCGCTTCGACGTCGTCGGAGCCGTGCGTGGAGAGGAATTTGTTGACCTCGGCGACGATGTCGTTTTCGCGCACGCCGGGGCGCAACTCGCGATTGATGAGGTCATAGGCGCCGTCGACCATGGCGGCGGCGCGATTGAGAAGCGCGATCTCGTCGATGTTCTTGATCTCGCGCGCCGAGAGCATGGTCTGCTGGCCATCGACGATGTTGAGGCCTTCTTTCTGCAATGCGAACATCATCGGCGGTTCGATGAGATCGACGCCGATCGGCATCTTGTCGACGCCGGCTTCGCGCAGCAGCGCCGCAATCTCCTTGGCATGGCGCTCCATCAGGCCGAAGGCCGGATCGACGGTGCCGCGCAGGCCGATCAGACCGGCCTTCATGTTCTGCGGTTCGAGCCACGGGCAATAGAGCTTGTGATGGACGGCGGCGGATCCGAAATCCCACAGGATCGGCTCGCCGCTGCGCGTCAGCAGCGCCCAGCGTGAGAGCTTGTCGCGTTCCCATTCGCCGATCTTGGTCGAGGTGATATAGCGGATATTATTGACGTCGAAGGTGAGCAGTGCACCGAGTTCGGACTGCTCCAGCGCCTGGCGCACGCGGCCGATGCGGTAGCGGTGCAGGCGGCTGTAATTGACCCGCTCCTCGAAATCGACGCCCATGGTGCCGAGTGCCGGCAGATGGCGGCCCCAGTTGAAGCGCGGATTGATGTCGTCGGAGCGAATTTCCTTCGGCTCACCGAGATATTTGTCCATGGCGATCTCCCATTTTGTCCGGGCGGAGCCCATGCAGGGCTTCTCTGCGTGATCCTTTGGTGCGCCGAAATGCGGCAAAATTCAACGGGCGCAGGGCGATAATAAAATGGCCGGAGCATGCCCCGGCCATTGTTTATTCGATATTTTCGCGAGGGCGCGCCCTTATTCCGCCGCCGCCCGTGCCGGCTTCGCTGCGCTGGAGATAAAGTACTCCATCGCCGCCCCGACGCCGCCCTTCTTGTGCGGCACGCCGGCGAGACCCAGCGTCATCTCGGCTCCCGCAATCGCGCCGAGCACCATCAACTCGTTGGTGTCGCCGAGATGGCCGATACGGAACATCTTTCCGGCAAACGGGCCGAAGCTCGAGCCATAGGAGACATTCCATTGCTCGAGGGCGAGCGCGCGGAACGCGTCGCCGTTATGGCCGTCCGGCATCAGGATTGCTGTGACCGACGGCGAATAGCATTTCGGGTCCTGGCAGATCGTCTCAAGGCCCCAGGTCTTCACCGCGCGGCGGGTGGCTTCGGCCAGGCGCAGGTGACGGGCGAAGACATTGTCGAGCCCTTCCTCGTGCAGCATGTCGATGGCCACCGCGAGGCCCTGGAACATGTTGGTCGCCGGCGTATAGGGGAAGAAGCCGCTCTTGTTGGCGGCAATCATGTCGTTCCAGTCGAAGAATGCGCGCGGCAGTTTGGCCGTCTTGGTCGCGGCCAGTGCCTTGTCGCTGACGGCGTTGAAGGACAGGCCGGGCGGCAGCATCAGCCCCTTCTGCGCGCCGCCGACGGAGACGTCGACGCCCCACTCATCGTGCCGATAGTCGGCGGAGGCGAGCGACGAAATGGTGTCGACCATCAGCAGCGCCGGATGCTTCGCGGCATCGATCGCCTTGCGAATCTCGGCGATGGGCGAGAGCACGCCGGTGGCGGTTTCGTTGTGCAGCACGCACACGGCCTTGATCGTATGGCTCTTGTCGTCCTTGAGCTTGGCCTCGACCGCCTTCGGGTCCGCGCCGTGGCGCCAGTCGGTCTTGATGACGTCGACCTTGAGGCCGAATTTCTCGGCCATCACCTTCCACTGCAGCGCAAACTGTCCGGTCTCGATGAACAGCACCGTGTCGCCGGGCGACAGGGTGTTGACCAGCGCCGCTTCCCAGGCGCCCGTGCCGGTCGCCGTGTAGCAGATCACCGGATTGGTGGTCTTGAAGATGGTCTTGATGCCTTCGAGGCCCTTTTTGACGATTTTGGCGAATTCCGGCCCGCGATGGTCGATGATCGGCGTGTCGATCGCGCGCAGAATCCGGTCCGGCACCGGTGTAGGGCCGGGAATGTTGAGGAAATGACGCCCGATGGCGCGGGAGGAGTTCTGTGACATGGATGGGGGTCCTGGCTGTCTTGGATGGCTGTCTTGGGTGACTATCCTGGGGTGACTTTCCGGGGTCGCGGTCCTGAAAAAGGGGGATCGTGGCTCTGGTATACCAGAGGATCGCTGGGGGTTGAACACCCAATGCGACAGCCCGGTCAAGGGCGGCCCCTGATCGGCCGGTGGTAAAATTGGCGGCAATACAAGGACCCGGCCTGCTTGGAAATGGCGCGGACCGGGCGCATAAAGAGACGATGTCAACGCCGACCGACACTCCTGCGGAGCATCTGACGCTGCAATTCCTTGTCTGGGTTGCGGCGGCGCCACGGACCTATGGCGACGCGATGGAGGCGTGGCAATCGACATGCCCGCGCATGACGATCTGGGAAGATGCGGTCTCGGCCGGTCTCGTCGATATCCGTTCGTCCGGCAAATCCATGCGCCTTGCCGAAGTTGTTTTGACCGCGCTCGGTCATGCGCGCTTGCGCGCAGGCGCGGCTGCCGGAGAGCAGAGTGAGCGAACGGCTGCGTCCGGGACTTGAACGCCGGCTGAAGAGCGAAGTGACGGGCGACGTGTGGTTCGACCGGTTCACGCGCGGCCGTTACGCCACGGACGCGTCGCATTACCAGATCATGCCGCTCGGCGTCGTCGCTCCGCGCAGTATCGCGGAGGCGGACCGTGTGCTTGCTGTGGCGCGCGCCGAAGGCGTGCCGGTCACGGCGCGCGGCGGCGGCACGTCGCAATGCGGCCAGACCATCAACACATCCCTGATCGTCGATTGCTCCAAGCACATCAACAGCCTCATTTCGCTGGACGTCGCGGCGCGCCGTTGCGTCGTCGAGCCGGGCATCGTGCTCGACGAACTGAACCGGCAGCTCAAGCCGCACGGATTGTGGTTTCCCGTCGATATTTCTACCGCGTCGCGGGCGACGCTCGGCGGCATGGTCGGCAATAATTCCTGCGGCGCGCGTTCGCTCCGCTACGGCAATACGCGCGAGAACGTGATGTCCGTCGACGCGATTCTCGCTGACGGCGCGCGGGCGCATTTCGGCACGGTGTCGCCGGACCTCTCCGACGTGGCGCAGGATTCACCGCTTTATCCCATGGCCGCGGCGCTGGTGGCGATCGGCGCGCGTGAGCGTGACGAGATCGAAGCGCGCTTTCCAAAGGTGCAGCGCCGCGTCGGCGGCTACAATCTCGATTCCTTCGTGCCTGGCCGCAACGCGCTCAACCTCGCGCATATCCTCATCGGCTCGGAAGGCACGCTCGGCTTCACGACGCAAATCGAACTGAAACTCTCGCCGCTGCTCGGACGCCGCGCGGTTGCCGCCTGCCATTTCGGCAGTTTCAATGCGGCGATGGATGCCGCCCAACATCTGGTCACGCTCGGGCCGATCGCGGTCGAACTCGTCGATGCGACCATGATCGGGCTGGCCCGCGACATCGCCATGTTCCGGCCGACGCTGGAGCAGTTCGTGCGCGGCGAACCGGAGGCGATCCTGCTGGTCGAATTCGGCGAGGACGATCAGGAGGAAAACCTGCGCCGGCTGAAGCGGCTGCGCGACATGATCGGCGATCTCGGGTTCGGCTGGGACCGGAGTGGCGTCCATTGGGGCGGCGTGGTCGAAGTGCTCGATCCGGCCTTGCAGGCGGCGATCACGGAAGTCCGCACCCAGGGCCTCAACGTGATGATGTCGATGAAGGAGCAGGGCAAGCCCATATCCTTCGTCGAGGACTGCGCGGTGCCGCTCGAACATCTTGCCGACTACACCGCGCGTCTCACGCAGGTGTTCGAAAAACATGGCACGCGCGGCACATGGTATGCCCACGCCTCGGTCGGCTGCCTGCACGTGCGGCCGTTGCTCAACCTGCGGCTCGAAAAGGACGTGAAGGCGATGCGCGCCATCGCCGAAGAGGCGTTCGCCATGGTGCGCGAATACAAGGGCTCGCATTCGGGCGAACATGGCGACGGCATCGTGCGTTCGGAATTCAACGCGCCGATGTTTGGGCCGCGTCTTGCCGGCGCGTTTGAAGAGGTGAAGGACACGTTCGATCCAAACGGGAGGTTCAATCCGGGCAAGATCGTGCGCGCGCCGAAATTCGACGACCGCAGTCTGCTGCGCTATCCGCCGGGCTATCATGCCGAACCGATCGCGACGCATCTCGACTGGTCGGCGTGGACCGGCGCGGGCGCGGGTTTTCAGGGCGCGGTCGAGATGTGCAACAATAACGGCGCCTGCCGCTCGCTCGTCGGCGGCGTCATGTGTCCGTCCTATCGCGCGACGCGCGATGAACGCGACGTGACGCGCGGGCGCGCCAACACGCTGCGGCTTGCGATCACCGGTCAGCTTGGGCCGGATGCGCTCGCCTCCGACGCCATGGTCGAGACCATGAGCCTGTGCGTCTCATGCAAGGCCTGCCGCCGTGAATGCCCGACCGGCGTCGACATGGCGCGGATGAAGATCGAGGTGCAGGCGGCGCGCATTGCCCGTCATGGATTGAGCCTGCGCGATCGGCTCGTCGGTTATTTGCCGCGCTATGCGCCTTACGCCGCAAAAGCCGCGTGGCTTTTGAATTTGCGCGATCGCCTGCCGGGCGTTGCAAGATTGTCGGAGGCGCTGACTGGCTTTTCCGCCAGCCGTCCGTTGCCCAAGTGGCGCAGCGATGTCTTTGAGGACGATAAAACGTCATGGTTGGGCTCGTCCCGGCCATCCACGTCTTTCGCGGAGCATAACGTGGATGCCCGGCACAAGGCCGGGCATGACGCTGGCGAAGTCGTCCTCTTCGCCGACACTTTCAACCGCTACTTCGAACGCGAGAATCTCGATGCGGCGCTCGCCGTGCTGAACGCCGCCGGCTACCGGGTGCATGTCGCTCGCGCGCCTCAGCGTGATGCACGGCCGCTGTGCTGTGGCCGGACATTCCTGTCTGTCGGTCTTGTCGCCGAGGCCCGCGCGGAGGCAGAGCGCACGCTTGCAGCGCTCGCGCCTTATCTCGCGCGCAGCGTTCCCGTGGTCGGGCTTGAGCCAAGCTGCATTCTTGGTTTCCGTGACGAGATCCCGGCATTGCTCAAGACCGAGGCCGCTGCGCAACTCGCCGCCTCGTCGTTCCTGTTCGAAGAATTTTTGATGCGCGAGCACGATGCCGGACGGCTGTCGCTGCCGTTCAAATCCGCCACGGGGCGGGTGCTGCTGCACGGTCATTGTCATCAAAAATCCTTCGGCGCCTTCACGTCGGTGCAACGCGCGCTCGGCCTGGTGCCGGGGCTTGCGGTCGAAACGGTTGAATCGAGTTGCTGCGGCATGGCCGGCGCGTTTGGTTACGGGGCGGGGACGATCGATGTGTCGCGGGCGATGGGCGAACTCTCGCTGCTGCCGGCGGTGCGCAAGGCCGATCCTGCGACGACGATCGTCGCCGACGGCACCTCATGCCGCCAGCAGATTTTTGACGGCAGCGAACGCGAGGCACTGCACGTGGCGCGCGTGCTTGCCGCGCATCTTGCATCGGATGATGCGGGAACACCGGCGACGCGAGGGCATTGAAGCATGATCCCGAAAAGTGGGAACAGGTTTTCGGGAAAGATCATGCGCAAACAAAAGATCATGAGTGAGCGCAATCCCGGTAAATCGGACCTGAACTGACCATGCTGTCATTCGCCACCATCGTCGGCTTTGTCGCCGCCGTCTGCACCACGATCGCCAACGTCCCGCAACTCTACAAATGCTGGACCTCGGGATCGGCGGGCGACCTGTCGCTCTACATGCTGCTGGTGCTCGCGAGCGGGCTGGCGCTGTGGGTGGCTTATGGCGTGATGCAGCAGGACTACGTGGTGCTCGTCGCAAACTTTGTGAGCTTCCTGCTCATCAGTGTCATCGTCGTCATCAAGGTACGCGAAATGCTGCGCGCCCGGCGCGAGGGCAAAGGCGGCAAGGCCGCGCAAGCGTAAGACTGACGAAGTCTGCGCGCCGCTTCAGCCTCAAGGGCCAGGACCGTAGAAAAAGTGCACCAGCGCCATCGGCACTGGCGCGACATAGGTGCACAGAAACAGCACCACCAGCAGCGCGGCGATGAAGGGCAGGTTGACCTTGGTCGTCTCCCAGATGTCCGCCTTGGCGATGCTGCACGCCGTCATCAGCACGCTCGCCACCGGCGGCGTCTGCTGCCCGATGGCGAGATTGAGCGTCACGATCAGGCCGAAATGGATCGGGTCGATGCCAACCGCGGTGACCAGCGGCATGACGATGGGAATGACGAGGATGATCGCCGCGGCCGAGTGCAGGAACATGCCAAGCACGAGGAAAACGAAATTCAGCAGCAGCAGCACGATGTACTGATTTTGCGTAATCCCGGTGATTTCCTGGGCGAGCTTTTGTGGCAGTCCGGCCTCGGTCAAAAAGTTGCTGATCAGCGCGGACGACGCGACGAGCAGCATGACGACGGCGGTCTGGATCGCACCTTCGACGCACGCCTTGCGCAGTTCGCGCACGTTGAGGTCGCGATAGATCAGCCCGCCGACGACGAGCGCGGCGACGACCGCCATGCCCGCGCCCTCGGTCGCCGTGACGATGCCGGCGAAGATCGATCCGAGGATCGCAATAGGCAAGATGAAGGCCCACAGCGCTTCTTTGAAGGTCTGCCAGACGCGTGAAAGCTGGAATCGCTCCTCGATCGGGAAATTGTAACGCACAGCTTGCCAGTACGCTGCGCCGGCAAGGCCTACAGCGCCGAGCAGGCCCGGAATGATGCCGGCGACGAACAGTTTTACGACCGACGTCTGCGCCATCACCGCATAAAGAATCATCGGAATCGACGGCGGAATGATGACGGCAAGGCTCGCGGCAGAGGAGACGGTCGCCGCCGCGACTTCCTTGGAATAGCCGCGATTTTTCATCGCTGGAATAAGGATCGTGCCGAGCGCCGCGACGTCGGCAACGGCTGAGCCCGAAATCTCCGCAAAGAAGACCGACGTGCCGATCGACACCATCGACAGGCCGCCGCGCATGAAGCCGACCAGTGCCGAGGCAAAGGCGATCAGGCGGCGCGAGATCGAGGACGCGTTCATCAGCGCGCCGGCCAGGATGAACAACGGGATCGCCAGCAGCGGGAAGCTCGACGCGCCTTCGAACATCACCAGTGCGATGTTCGGCAGCATGTCGGATCCCTGGACGATGATGACGGCAAGGGTCGCGACGAGGGCGAGGGCGATCGCGATCGGCACATTGAGGAGCGCCAGCGTCAGCATGCCGATGAGCATGATGGTGATGGTCATGGCCGCTTCTCCCCCGGCAGCAACACGGAAGAGGTCTGCGCCGCGCTCTCCGCCAGTTCGCGGTTGGCCATCGCTTCGATGATCTCGGTATCGGCGAACCCGCCGTGACGGGCGTCGTGAAGCAGTTTCGGCATGCGCAGTGCTTCGGCGATCAGGAACAGGACGGCGCCGATCGGGATCACCGATTGCGTGAGTTGCAGCGGCACCCAGGGCAGGCTGACCATGCCGTCACCGCCAAGCACCACGAGGACCTGAAATCCCGTCCACGCCAGGATGATGAAGAACAGGAAGACACAGGCTTCGGAGAAAATGGTCACGACCACGCGTACCGTCGGCGGCATGGCGTTGACGAAGCCTGGAACGCCGATATGGGCGCCGCGCAGCGCTGCCAGCGCGGATCCGTAATAGGTGAGCCAGACGAGGCCGATGGAGGCCATTTCGTCGTACCAGCTCAGCGAGTGGCCGATGTAGCGAAAAACAAACCCGCAGATGACGAGGGCCGTCAGCGCGACGACGAGAATGATGACCACGGTTTCGAGCAGCGCCTCAAAGCCGTTGCGCAATCGATCGATGAACTGCATGCAGCCTGTCCGGTGGGCGTATGAAGAGTAAACCACCGGCCATGGCGCGAGGCCACGGCCGATGGTTACGATAACGCTCGTTTTGCACTGCTGCGTGCAGCGCTATTTGCGTCCGAGCGCGAGCGCCTTATCGATCAGCGCCTTGCCTTCCGGCACCTGCTTCGAGAAGTCGTCGTAAATCGGCGTGCTGGCCTTGATGAAGGCATCCTTGTCGGCCTCGTTCACCGTCATGCCTGCGGTCTTGAGCTTGCCGAGCAACTCATTGTCGAGATCAGCCGCCATCTTGAGGACGACCGGCTGCATCTCGACCGCGGTATCGGCCAGAATTTTCTGCACGTCGGCGGGAAGCCGCTTCCAGCTCGCGCCGGCCGTGACATAGGCCGGCGTATAGACGTGGCCGGTCATAGAGAGATATTTCTGCACTTCCTGGAAGCGCGACGGGTAGATCTGCGCGAGGGGATTTTCCTCGCCGTCCATCACGCCGGTCTGCAGCGCAACGAAGACTTCCGACAGCGCCAGCGGGCTCGGATTGGCGCCATAGGCCTTGAACATCTTCACGCGCCATTCGCCTTCCGGCACGCGCAGCTTGATGCCCTGGAGGTCCTCGGGCTTCACGATCGGCCGCTTGTTGTTGGTGATCTGGCGGAAGCCGTTTTCCCACACGCCGATGATGTGATAGCCGGCCTTGTCCGCAACCGGCACCATTTGCGGGAAGACGATCTCGTCGCGGATGCGCGCCATGTGGTCGCGGCTTTTTACGAGATAAGGCATCTCGAACAGGCCGAACATCGGAATTTGCGACGACATCACCGTCGAGGGCAACGCCAGATCGACGGTGCCGAGCTTGAGTTTCTTCATCAGGCTCGAGTCGCCGCCGAGTTGGCTCGAACCGTAGACGACAACCTTGGCCTTGGTGCCGAGCTTGGCGTTGGCGCGCTTGGCGAACTCGTTGGCGGAGAGATCAAACAGCGAGCCCGGCGAGCCGACATGGCCGAATTTGATTTCGTGCTGCGCCTGCGCGCCGGTGGCCGCGAGCGCGACGAGGGCGCAAGGAATGAGAAGGCGCGTGGTCAAATAGCGCGTGAGCGACGCGAGTGTCAGGCTCATCGATCGTGTCCTCCCAATGTGTGGCGGCTCGCATTTTTGACGTTGGCTTCTTTCAGCCGCGCTTTGCCGCTCTGGTATACCATGAATGCAAAACTCTCTCACCAAAGCAAGCAAGGACTTGGGTCAAGGACTTGGTTAAAGCAAGCAAAGGACTCGGGTCTTGTGTCCGGAACGACGAATCGAAATGCGGCGTCCTGCCGCAGGCGTTCGTGGCCGGGCACGCAAAGCAAAGGGGACGCGGCCTTTCGGTCCCGTGTCCCCAGCAACGGTATTTTCCTGACGAACAGCCCGCCGTTTCAGTATTTCAGCGTCGTGCGGAAGCCGACCACGGTGGCATTGCCGATGCGGCGTGTGCCGGTCGGATCGTTGGGATCGGCTTCGCCGCCGCTCGGGCGCACGATGTACTGCAAGTATGGCTGGAACGTCAGGCCGGTGACGATCTGCGCCGAATAGGTGCCTTCGATCATGACTTCGGAGGACTGCACCGGACCCAGAACACCGGTGAACAGGTTGGTGTCCTGGTCGAAACCGCTGACGGCATTCGAGATGTGCGTGTAGCCGACCGCGACGCCGAAGGTATCATCGGGGCGGATCGGCAGCATGCCGCTGAAATTGATGCCGCCATCGGCGTAGAAATCGACGAGATTGCGGTCGGCCGGTGCGACAGCAAAGCGGCCGAACACGCCGATCCCCTTCGTCGGGTCGTCACCCGGCAGCCGGTAAATCTGCTGGTCGAGCACGGCATAGATGGCCTCATCGCCGCGATGCGAATAGGGCACGCCATTGCTGGCGGGTGAGGCGAGCGGCACGCCGTTGGTGTCGAAGCGGACGTCGTCGAATTTTCCGAGATGGGTATAGCCGCCGAGCTTGAACGTGCCGGACAGGCCCTGGGGCGATTTCGCGTCGCCATAGGTGAACTGCATTTCGCCGATGATCAGCGCCGGGTCGCGCAGCCGGAAGCTGAGGCCGTCGTTATTGCGCTTCTGCGGATCGTCGATGCCCGGACCGGCCGGGTCGCCGTTGAAGACGCCGAGCAGGAACTTCAGATTGTCGGTCGCCGCGTAGGAGAGGCGCACCGCGGGGGTGGCCAGCGGATAGGCCGGCCCGCCGCTCGGCAGGTCGGCTGCGGGCAACGTTGCCCAGCCGAACGTGCCGCTGGCAAAAAGGCCGGCATAATTCGATGTCAGGAATTCCGTGTCGGCGGCGAGTTGACCGATGCGAATGCTGGCTTTGTCATCGAAGAATTTTTGCTCGATCCAGGCTTCGAACAAGCGCGTTGCCGGCATCGCCTCGACGCTGCTTATCGGTGCGATGCTGTCGATATCGTTCGGCGTCGTCCCATAACCGTGGATGGAATAGAGGTTGGCGTGAACCGTTGCGCCTTTCCAGCCAAAGAGCTTTTCGAGGTCGGCATCCACCGCGAATTCAAGACGGCCGCCTTCGCGTGTCCTGCGATTGATGCCGCCGTCCACGACGCCGATCACTTCCTCGATGTAATTGAGCTGGAACTTGATGCCTTTGGTCCACAGCGCCTGACGCAGGCCGGTGGGATCGGCGATGCCCGGCAGCGTGCGGCCGATGGAATCTGCGGGGAGCCATTCCGGCGGCTTCGGCGCATCGTCGTCGGCGGCGCGAGCCATGGATGATGCCATGAGAAGACAGAGACCGCCTGCAACACCTGCCGCTCGAAGCCCCCTGCGCGCTATCCCTTCTCGTTCGATCGACATCTGAAACCGGTCCCCCTTCTTGAAAATGACCCAGCAATTGCAAAGGGAAGGGTGTGCGGCCTGGAATCTGAACCCCTGCCTCTCCGGATTGGATTGGCATCGCCCCCTCTTCGCCCAACGACTCACTTTAGCGCTTAGCGTTGGATAGGCCAACTCCAAAAGCACGAAAATACTATACAAATCAAATAGTTCGTTTAGATCAATTCCAAAAAGACGGCCTCCCGCAAGCGGGCCGAGCGCCACCACTAGTATGATTTATTGTTTATATCGTCATACCAAACTTGCGCCGCACTGCAAGCCTTTTTGCACCGCACGCTTAGCCGACGACGACGGCCTCGTAACTTGCCGTTTCGGTAAATCCCAAAGCGCGTGCGATGGCGATCGAGGCGGGATTGCTGGCGTCCCACAGTGCGGTGAGGCCGCGCGCGGCCGCCTCCTGTATGAAGCGCCACGACACGGCCTTGGCGAGGCCGCGCCCCTGGAAGGCGGGGTCGGTGTCGACTTCGATCTCAACCCCGTGGCGCGAACTGGCAAACGACAGACAGACGGCCACGATGGCGTCGTCACGCGTGACGCAGAAGCCGAACCCGCGCGCCAGAAAATCGGCAATGTCGCGGTAGGACGAAAAGACGTCGTCCGACCATGGCAGGCTGGCGATGCGTTTGGCATGGCCGGTATCGATGGCGACGATCTGGAAGCGTCCGTCGCCGGGAAGCGGAAAACGGTTGGCGTCGTGGTCATCCTGTTGCGTCCAGACGAAGGAATGCCGTCGCACTGCTGTGAAGGGATATTCGCATAGGGTCTGCAGCCTGCCGATCAGCGCAGTGTCACTCGAAACCAGAATGGCGTCAGGGTCGAGCATTGCGGCACACGCTTGTAAGACGTTCGCGCCGCCATGGTCTTCGATCTGGCCTTCGACGAGGCAAAAACTGCTCAGCCGCAGGCAGGCGAGCGGGCCGGGCCAGACCCGGATGTCGCCAAAGCCGTGGTCGAGAATTGCGCTTGCGGTCCAGGGTTGCGGGCTTTTCGCCATCAGGATGCGTGCGATCTCGCGGTCGCTCATGAGATCTCCGCCGCAACGATGTCTGTTGCTGGCTCTGCGTAAAAGCTTTCGACCAGAGCCGCCATGGCGTGGATGTCCTGTATCGTCGTCGCCGGCGTGAAGGGGAGCGCGAGCACCGATTTCGACCAGGCCCGCTCCGCGGCCGAGAGAGTCTTGATAGCGTCGAAATTCCACAACTGCTCGACCCAATAGCCGTGGTTTTCGAGATGCTGCAGAAGCTCGGGGACCGAGCTTTCAGCCATCACGCGGACGGGGAAGAAGCAGAGGTTCTGGTCTTCGCCCCGCGGCACCGGCAGGAGAAACACACAGCCTGCCGCTGCCGCCTGCGCGAAGGCTGAACGATAAGCGGCGTAGAGCGTGGCCTTATGCGCTTTGATGCGGGCGAAATCGATGTGGCGGTAAATCCGGTCGTCGAACCCGAAGGCGGCGAAGGCCGGCTGGCGCGATCCGATGAGGTCGTCGTGCAGGCCATAGATGCGCAGGCCGAGCCGGACGAGCGCAACCAGCCCCAGGCCCTGGCCCCAGCGCAGGCAAAAATTTTTGCCGAGGAACAGCAGCCGCACCAGAAGGCGGAATGCGGACACGTTGGCGATCTTTCGCCCGTCGGGGACGAATCCGGCCGGAGCGATCAGGTGCGCCATCATGCAGCCGGTCGTCTTGCGCGCGCTGTCGATGACGACATGGCGGGGATGCAGGAACTTCGGTTCGGCAAAATCGTAGAGCGTGTGGGCGTAATCGCTGACGATGAAGGCGCCCGGCTTGAGCGCCTCGACCCAGCGCGGATCGTCGTAAAGCCCGGAGGTTTTACCGAAATAATTGTAAACCACCACGATGTCCGGCGGGTCCGACGCAATCTTGTCGTAAAAGTCGGAGATGTCGGCATCGAAGCGCGCGTGGTCCGTCGCGTACAGGCGCACCGTCAGGCCATGCTTGCGGAAGTCGTCGAGCGTGACGTCGCAATAGAACGAGGGCAGCAGGATCGTCTTGCCGGCCAAGTCGAAGGCGGCGATGAGATAATGCATCGCGTCCTGAAACGACAGGAACGGCACGGCGGTCACATGCGCACTGTGCGCGGCCGGCACGCGCTTGAAGAAGGACAGCGGAACGATGTTTTCGCACGTCAAAGGCATCGGTCTAGCGGCGCAGGGTCAGAGGCAACAGGTCGGGCGAGTGATGGAGCACAGCATGGGATCAAGGACCTGCAGGGCAGGGGCTTTGGGCAACGGGCGAGAGCTTTTGGGTGGCGGCCCGGGCGGGAATGCCGCCTGCCGCCGCTCCCCGTCCGTTGGGGAGAGAGTCTGTCCGCACAATACACAGGCGTTCCGGCCCGGCGGCCGAAAAATCTTGTACCGGCGTCTCATCGTGATTGAATCAGTCATGCGCCCCAGAATATATCTCCGGCGTTTCGACGGGAATCGGCCGATGGCGACGCGGAGAGGCTTTACTTTATCATGACTGGTTGGGTGATCCTCGTCGATCAGCCGAAGGACCTCCCGAACGCGGAGACACCTCACAAGGTGATCACGACGAGCGAGTATCTCGCCCGCCCGCATCTGTTTGGCAGCGCCCGTCCGAAGCTCGTCAACCTCTCGCGCTCCTACGCCTATCAGTCGAAGGGCTACTACGCGTCGCTGCTCGCGGAGGCGCGCGGCCACCGCGTCGTCCCCACTGTCGAGACCATGCTGGAGCTGCGCGAGTCCAAGCTTTACGAGCACGCGCTGCCGGAGTTGGAAGACGAACTCAACCGCTGCGCCCGCCGCGCCGACTACCAGCCGGAAGGCGAGATCAAGCTGCTGGTCTGTTTCGGCATTTGCCGGGACATCAGGTTCGAGGGTTTTGGCCGCTCGCTGTTCGACTGGTTCCGCTGCCCGGCGCTCGAGATCACCGTCGACCCGGGCGAATGGCTGACCATCGACCGCATCCGCCCGCGCAACGTCACCCGCCTTGCCAACGGGGAAGCCAATTTTTTCCGCGAAGCGCTGCATCAGCATACCAAGCGCGAATGGCGCAATCCCAAGGCGCGCAGCATTTCGAAATACGATCTCGCGGTGCTGCACGATCCGGAAGAAAAGATGCCGCCGACATCGACGGCCTCGATCAAGCATCTGGCGCGTATTGCTGAACGGCATTCGGTCGACATCGTGCCGGTGACCAAGCGCCAGCTTGCCGAGTTGGCCGAGTTCGACGGGCTGTTCATCCGCGAGACGACGTCGATCGACAACCATACCTATCGTTTCGCACGGCGCGCCTGGCAGGAGGGCATGCCGGTCATCGACGATCCGATCTCGATGATCCGCTGCACCAACAAGGTGTTCCTGATGGAGCTTTTGAACTCCAACAAGGTGCCGACGCCGCCGACGGTGATTTTGTCAGAAGGCAGCAATCTGACGGCTGCGATCGACGAACTGCATCTGCCGATTGTGGTGAAGATTCCGGACGGTTCGTTCTCGCGCGGAATTCACAAGGTCGCGACGCCGGAGGAATTCCGCCGCATCGCCGACGAACTGTTCGAGGAGACAGACCTCATCCTCGCGCAGAAATTCTTGCCGACGGAATTCGACTGGCGCGTTGGCGTCCTCGACGGCGAGCCGCTGTTCGTGTGCCAGTACCGCATGGCACGCGGCCACTGGCAGATCGTCAAGCACGGACCGAACGGTTCGCGCGAAGGCGGCTTTCGCACCTTCGCCCTCGACCAGGCGCCGCCGGAAGTTTTGGATGTCGCGGTGCGCGCGGCAAAGCCCATCGGTCAGGGCTTTTACGGCGTCGATCTCAAGGACACGCCGGATGGTCCGGTGGTCATGGAAGTCAACGACAATCCCAATCTCGAACACGGGATCGAGGATGCGGTGGCCAAGGACGAAGTCTGGAACAAGCTGCTCAAGTGGTTCATCGCGCGGTTTGAGCAGTAATTTTCGCCAGGCTCAGGTCCCGAGCAGCGCTGCCAGCCAGTCAGGCCGGAAATTGAAGCCCGCGAATCCGGAAATGCCGAAAGCCAGCCCAAGCACGGCCGCCGCCCAGCCGAAATAAAGTAGCGGAAAACTGTCGACCAGCGCCGCCACGGCCACGACCGCCAAAGCGATCGACAGGAACGCGTCCGACATATCAAACTGGTCGTCGCGGAAGTTGAGTGCATTGTATTGCGCTTCGAGGCTTTTGGCCTTTTCCATCGTCTCGCGCGAGCGATCGTTATATTTCTTGATGTCGCTTTGATGCGCGGCGATCTGCTTTGCCGTCAGATCGCGGTCGAGCGTCACACCGCCGTTCAGGGCCTGCAACTGCGCCAGACTGTTCTCGTCCAGATGCAGCTTGATACGCGCGGCCTGGTATTCGGCCCAGGAATCGACGGCGTCGGCCTTGGCGAGTTGCATGGCCTGGACGATGTTGTCGTCCTTGATCTTGGTGACGGCCATGAACACCGACAGGATCACCACGGTGATGGCGACGAGATCGTTGAGGCGCTTCTCGTAGCGGCGGTGATGGGCCGCGGCGGCGTCTTCGGCGCCCGGACTGCGCGCATCGTTCATGGCGTCGGTGGTCATGCGTCTTCCCCAGTGAATTCAGGCCGCACCATCTGTCATTGCCCGGTCTTCGATTCAAGAGGCCCGGCCCGCAGGCGGGACAGATCGAAGCGGTCGATCTCGTGCAGCAGTTCGACGAAGGCGCGGGCGCCGTGGTCGAGCGCGGCTTCGCCTTGCGAGGCAGTTGCGGTGCTTGCATCGCCAACCGCGCCGGACGGATGCAGGTCCTGGGTCATCCAGCCGAAGCCGGCCGGGCGCGACGCGCTGAGCCAGCGAAAATCCTGCGCCATGCCGAGCGTGTCGGGGGCCCGGTTGCCTGCTTCCTGCTTTCGTACCGCGTCCGGCTGCGCCGCCAGCATCAGCGCCGTCTCGGCCGCGCCGCCATGGATGCCATGCTGCACCTCGGCGGCATCGAACAGTTTTTCCGGATAGCCGAAACGCTGCCAGCCGCAGGTCACGACCAGCATGCCGTGCCGCGCGCGCAGTTCACGCGCGACGATCTCCATCGCCGGACCGTTGCCGCCATGGCTGGTCATCAGCACCAGTTTACGCACGCCGGCGCGATGGACGCTGTCGCCGATCTCGGTCCAGGCGCGGATCACGGTATCGGCGGAAAAAGTCAGCGTGCCAGGAAAATCCGTGTGCTCGGCGGAGTGGCCGACTGTCTGCATCGGCAGGAATGTCACCGGCAGATCGTCGGGGATGAGGGCGCGGGCGCGCGCGAGATAGGCGCTGCCGATCATTGCATCGGTGCCGAGCGGCAGATGCGGGCCATGCTGCTCGATGGCCGCGAGCGGGAGTACAGCAATCCAGCGCTCGGGGCGGGCGGACGAACCCGCGCTGTCGCTTGCGACGGCAAAGTCGTGCCAAATCATTTCGGTCCAGTCGCGCTTCGGCAGCATCATTGATCCTCGGAAGGCCATACGGCCTCGCTGCATGGTAAAGGCGGAAGCGTGGATTGTCGCCGCCGCAGGCGCAATTTGCCTGTGCTACGGTTAAGGGGCAAATTTGCGTGCCGACCCCGCGTCATGGTGCGAAACAGGAGACGGAATGCCGGTCGTTACTCATATCCGCCCGACCCTCGGCCGGCTCGCCGCACTCCTGGCTGTTGCACTTTTCGTGGTGCTGGCAGGCACGGCCGCCCGGGGGCAGGCGCTCACCAACGTCACCTTCGGCACCAATTGGGTGGCGGAAGCGGAGCATGGCGGGTTTTACCAGGCCGTCGCCGACGGCACCTACAAGCGCTATGGCCTCGACGTGACGATCCGCCAGGGCGGACCGAACATCAACAACCGTATCCTGCTGCCGACCGGCCGCATCGACTTCTTCATGAGCGCCAATTCGCTGCAGACCTTCGATGCGGTGGCGAACGGCATCCCGACCGTGGCCGTGGCCGCCATGTTCCAGAAGGACCCGCAGGTGCTCATCGCGCATCCGGACGTCACGCGGTTTGAGCAATTGAAGACGCGCACCCTGTTCATCTCCAAGGAAGCGATGGCCGGCTATTATCAATGGCTGAAGGCCGACTACGGCTTCACCGATGCGCAGGTGAAGCCCTATACGTTCAATGCGCAGCCGTTCATCGTCGACAAGAATTCCGCCATGCAGGGCTACGTCACCTCCGAGCCTTTTGCCATCGAGCAGGTGGCAAAATTCAAGCCGACGGTGTTCCTGCTCGCCGACAAGGGGTTCAGCGCCTATTCGACCTTGATCGAGACGCGGCGCGATCTGGTGACGCAGAAGCCCGATCTGGTGCAGCGCTTCGTCGATGCCTCTATCGAGGGCTGGACCAATTACATCTATGGCGACAATGCCAAGGCCAATGCGCTCATCATGAAAGACAATCCGGAAATGAGCGCGGCGCGCATCGCCTATTCCGTTGCCAAGATGAAGGAGTATGGCATCGTCGATTCCGGCGACACGCTCAAGGGCGGCGTCGGCGCCATGAGTGATGCGCGGATGCAAAGCTTTTACGAGACGATGCAGCGCGCCGGCGTCGTCAAGCCGGGCCTCGACATCAAGCGCGGCTACACGCTGCAATTCGTCAACAAGGGCGTCGGGATCGATCTGCGGCCTCGCAATAGCGGAGCCAGCAAGTGATACGGGACGCGGCCGCGCCGCTCGTCAGTCTGCGTGGCGTCGGCAAGACCTATGCGAACGGCGTGCGCGCGCTCGACGGTTTTGAGCTGGATGTGCGCAAGGGAGAATTCGTTTCGCTGCTCGGTCCGTCCGGCTGCGGCAAGTCGACCGTGTTGCGGCTGGTCGCGGGTCTCGCGCCGCCGACATCCGGCACGCTCGCATCGATTCACAGCGATAGCGGCACAATCGGTTTCGTCTTCCAGGAGCCGACATTGATGCCGTGGGCGTCGGTCGCGGACAACGTGGCGCTGCCGTTGCGCCTGTCGCGAATGCCGGACGCCGCCAAAACCGACCGCGTCGCGCGCATGATCGACCGTGTGGGCTTGAGCGGATTTGCCTCCGCCTATCCGCGCGAATTGTCGGGCGGTATGAAAATGCGCGTCTCGCTGGCCCGTGCGCTCGTCACCGAACCGGCGTTGCTGTTGCTGGACGAACCTTTCGCCGCGCTCGACGAGTTGACGCGCTTCAAGCTCAACGACGATCTGCTCGCGTTATGGCGGGCACTCGGCACCACGGTCGTCTTCGTGACCCATTCGGTTTTTGAATCCGTCTATCTATCCCAGCGCGTCGTCGTCATGACGCCACGGCCCGGCCGCGTCGCTCGCGAGATCGCCATCGACGCCGGTGCTGCGCGCAGCGAGGATTTCCGCACCTCGACGGACTTCGCGCAATTGTCGCGCGCCGCCTCCGATGCCTTGCGCGCAGCCATGCAGGAGCATGCGGCGGCATGAGCGCGGCCATGCCCGGCACAGATGGCGCCACGCGCGAACGCGTGCTGCGCATCGCCTTGCCGGTGCTCGCGCTCGGCCTCGCCGTTGTCGCATGGGATCTTGTCGTGCGGCTCGCCGCGCTGCCACCTTATGTGCTGCCGGGGCCGGGGCTGGTTGTGCGCACGCTGTTTGACAATGCCGGCGTGCTGTTCGGCTCGCTCGGCGTAACGCTGGTGACGACCGCCGAGGCGCTCGCGCTCGCGGTTGTCGGCGGCGTCGGCCTTGCCGTCCTGTTCAATCAGGCTCGCGCGTTCGAATACGCGTTCTATCCTTTCGCCGTCATCCTGCAGGTGACGCCGGTGATCGCCGTCGCGCCGCTGCTGTTGATCTACCTGCCGCAGCCGCTCGCGGTCCTCGCCTGCGCCTGGATCGTTGCGTTCTTTCCGGTGTTGGCCAATACGACGCTGGGGCTGCAATCGGTCGACCGCAATCTGGTCGATCTCTTTCGCCTTTATGGCGCATCGCGCTGGCAGACCTTGTGCGTGCTGAAACTGCCGGCCGCGCTGCCAGCAGATGCTGGCCGGCATCCGCATCGCCGGCGGGCTGGCGCTGATCGGCGCCGTGGTCGCGGAAATCGCCGCAGGTTCTGCCGGCGCCGGCTCGGGACTGGCGTTCCGCATCGCGGAAGCTGGCTACCGGCTCGATATTCCCCGCATGTTCGCGGCGCTGCTGTTGTTGTCGCTGGCTGGTATCGTCATCTATTTCCTGCTCACCGGGCTGAATTACCTCGCCCTGCGGCGCTGGCATGAGAGCGCCATGAGGCCGGAGCGCTAAGCCAGCCCGACGAAATGCAGCGCGAGCCCAACGAGGGCCGCGGCGGCAAGCGTCGTCAGCATGCCGAACTTGCCGTAGAAGATCGCGATGGCGCAGGCGATGGCGAGCAGCATGGCGGCGACATTGACGCTGCTGAGCACCGGTGCGTCGACCGCCAGTCCGAAGGATCGGAGCGGCGCGATCTCGCGAAACAGTGTGTGGATGGCAAACCATAATGCGAGGTTGAGAATGACGCCGACTACCGCGGCAGTGATCGCGGACAGCGCCGCGGTCAGCGCCTTGTTGCCACGCAGGGTCTCGATGAAAGGCGCGCCGAAGAAGATCCAGAGAAAGCACGGGGCGAACGTCACCCACGTCGCGAGGAGACCGCCGAGCGCACCCGCGAGTAGAGGCGGCAGCGTTCCGGGCGTTTGAAACGCAGCCATGAAGCCCACGAATTGCAGCACCATGATCAGCGGGCCGGGCGTCGTCTCGGCCATGCCGAGTCCGTCGAGCATCTGTCCGGCCGTGACCCAGTGATAGTTCTGCACGGCCTGCTGCGCGACATAGGCCAGCACCGCATAGGCGCCGCCGAATGTGACGACCGCCATTTCGCTGAAGAAGATGGCGATCTGGCTGAAAACATCCGAGGGGCCACGCAGGATCAGCAATGCCGCTACGGGCGCGAGCCAGATGGTCGCCCAGACGATGAGTGTCCTCAGCGCGCGTGCCCAGGTCGGCCGGGTGTAGTCGGGCCGACCCGCGCCGAGCAGCGCGTCGATGATGGCCGTCGGCCTGTCGCCGTCATTCGCGCGCTCGGCTTTCAGGCCGCCATGGCCGCCTTCCACCATAAGATTGGTCACACCGGTTTTTGCTCCGACATAGCCGAGCAGGCCCGCACCCAGGACAATGATGGGAAACGGCACGCCGAACAGGAAAATGGCGGCGAAGGCGACACCGGCAAGGGCAATCATGATGCGGTTCTTCAATGCCCGTCTGCCGATCCGCACCACGGCTTCGACGACGATGGCCAACACCGCTGCTTTGAGACCGAAGAACAGGCCGGCGACGATGCCCGTGTTGCCGAAGCTGGCGTAGATGAGGCTCAGCGCCATGATCGAGACGATGCCAGGCAGGATGAACAGCAGCCCCGCCAGCAGGCCGCCGCGCGTGCGATGCATCAGCCAGCCGACATAGGTCGCAAGCTGCTGCGCCTCCGGTCCGGGCAGTAGCATGCAGTAGTTCAGGGCATGCAAAAATCGTTCATCGGAAATCCAGCGCTTTTCGTCGACAAGGATGCGATGCATCACCGCGATCTGGCCGGCCGGTCCGCCGAAACTCAGGGCCGCCACGCGCGACCATGTGCGCACGGCCTCGCTCCAACTGACCGGCGCGGTCGCCTGAGGCATTGGGCGAGGCCCAGCCGGGTTCAAATGGTCGGGCGCAGACGGCGTGCTGGGAAAAACCGGAACGGCCATAACGAAGCCCCCTTCAAAGAGAAGGAGGCGGTGCTTGGATCGGATGCGCGCCCCGAGAACCAATGCGCATTCGATCTTGAGCAGCCGGGGCGACCGCCGATGGCCCCTGGAAAGGGAATGCTACGACCAATCGTCAAATTCTTCAAATGCCTTGCAGCCCTAATTCCGGCTTGCTGATGCGCCCGCCGGGCTGCTAGGCAAGCAGTCCCACGCGGCCGCCCGTCACTCCGGACGGACGGCGCGTCACCATAAAGTCAGGGTCCTTCAAACCATGGCGAAAAAAGCAAGCTCGGCCGCGGCGCAGGATACGCGTCGCGACAACGACGATATCGGTGAGGAAAAGCGTCTCGAACTCTACCGCACCCAGGTCGTGCTGCGGGAGGCCGAGCAACGCGCCTTCGATCTCTTCCTGCAAAATCTGGTCAAGGGCACGAGCCATCTGTCGCTCGGGCAGGAGGCGGTCGCTGCCGGGTTTGCCTGTGCCATGAAGAAGGGCGACCTGTCGTTCTGCACCTATCGCGGCCATGCCCACACACTGGCGCGCGGCGTGCCGGTCGAGAAAGTGCTCGGCGAACTGATGCAGCGCGACAACGGGCTGATGCGCGGCAAGGGCGGCTCGATGCACCTGACTTCGGAAGAGCACGGCGTCATGGGCTCCTACGCCATCATCGGCGCGCATCTGCCGATCGCCTGCGGCGCGGCATGGCGCGCGCAATACAAGGGCGATAAGGACGTCTCGGTCTGCTTCTTCGGCGACGGCACCACGAATATCGGCGCCTTCCACGAGGCGCTGAATTTTGCCGCGGTGTGGAAGCTGCCGGTGGTCTTCGTCTGCGAAAATAATCTTTACATGGAATACACCGCGATCGCCGACGTCACGGCGGTCAAGCATCCGGCGGCGGATCGCGCCTCGGCCTACGGTCTCGACAGGATCATCATCGACGGCAATGATGCTGACGCCGTCTATCGCGCGGCGATGGCGGCTTTCGCCAAGGCCCGCGCCGGCGGCGGCCCGTCGCTGATTGAATGCATGACCTATCGTCACAGCGGCCATTCGCGTGCCGATCCGGCAAAATATCGCCCCGATGGCGAACTGGAGAAATGGAAGGAGCGCGATCCGATCAAAGTCTATCGCGAGCGCCTCAGGCAGTTCGGCATTTCCGACGCTGCCGTTGAAGAGATCGACACCGATGTGCGTCGCATCGTCGATGAGGCGACGGAGGTCTGCAAGGCAGCGCCTATGCCGCCTCTGGATATCCTGACCATCGATGTTTACGCCGATGGCGGCTGCGCGTGGAGAAACTGAAATGCCGGAAATGACCTATCGCGATGCGGTGGCGCGCGGCATCGCGCAGGAAATGCGGCGCGACAACGATGTCGTCTTCCTCGGCGAGGACGTGGCCGGTGCCGGCGGCGTGTTCAAGGCGACCGTAGGCTTGCTGGACGAGTTCGGTCCCAAACGCGTGCGCGACACGCCGATTTCGGAACAGGCGATCCTCGGCGCCGCGATGGGCGCGGCGATGACGGGCCTCAAGCCGATCGCCGAGATCATGTTCTCGGATTTTCTCGCCGTCTGCTTCGACTACATCGCCAATGAATTTCCCAAAAGCCGCTACATGTCGAACGGGCAGACGAAATGCCCGCTCGTCGTGCGCACCGGCAACGGCGCAGGCTCGCGCTTCGGCGCGCAGCATTCCCAGTCGGTCGAGAACTGGTGCATGATGATCCCCGGCCTCAAGGTCGTGGCGCCGTCTACTCCGGCCGACGTGGTCGGGCTGCTCGCCGCCGCAGTGCGCGATCCCGATCCGGTGATTTTTTTCGAGCACAAATCGCTTTATGCGACCAAGGGCGAAGTGCCGGATGGCGAGATCGTCGACACGCTCGGCACGGCAAAGATCGTGCGGCCGGGCAAGGACGCGACGATCCTGGCGCTCGCCTTGATGGTGCCGCGCGCGCTTGCCGCGGCGGACAAGCTCAAGTCCGAGCATGGCATCGATGCGGAAGTCATCGACGTGCGCTCGCTGGTGCCGCTCGACACGCAGACGATTTTGGGATCGGTCGCGAAAACGCATCGCCTGTTCACGGTGGAGGAAAATCCGCGGCTGTGCGGCTGGGGCGCAGAGATCGTCTCCATCGCCGCCGACGAGGCGTTCTACGATCTCGATGGTCCGGCGGTGCGCATCACCACGCCGCATATTCCGTTGCCGGCCGCCGACATTCTCGAGGACATCGTGCTGCCGACGCCGGACCGTATCGCCGAGAAGGTGGCGCGGGCGCTGGGAGGCTGAGCGAGCGGATGGACATTCTGATGCCGCAGCTCGGCGAGACCGTCGCCGAGGGCAAGATCACAAAGTGGTTCAAGGCGGCGGGCGATGCTGTCAAGCCCGGCGACAACCTGTTCGAGATCGAAACCGACAAGGTTTCGATGGAGGTGCCGGCGACGGCGTCCGGCGTGCTGTCGGAAATCCGCGTCCAGGCCGGTGAAGTCGCGCTCGTTGGCGCTGTCGTCGCCATCGTCGGCGACAAGGGCGGCGCATCTGCAAGTGGCGCTGCATCCGCGCCGTCATCGCCCGCGCAAAACGCAGCGCCGGCCCAGGCGAAAGCGCCGGCGAAGGCGGCTCCCGCACCCGCCGCCGCCGCACCTCAAAATTTCGTCGCGCAGCCGCAGCGCCAGGCGGCGCAGCCGTTCGACATCTTCAACGAAGTGCGCACGCCGCTCGGCAATTATGGCCCCGCGCGTTTGGCGAATGGCGTGCAGATCACGCCGCTGGCGCGACGGCTTGCCAAGGAAGCCGGTGTCGATCCGGCGCAACTGCGCGGCTCCGGTCCGCACGGCCGCATCGTCGCCAAGGACGTGACGACAGGAGCGCGCGCGCGGCCCAGCACGCAACAGACGCTTGCGACCGGCGCGTCGGCTTCGCAGGTCAAGGCGCTGTTCCCGGATACGCCGTTCACGGAAGTGCCGCTCGACGGCATGCGCCGCACGATCGCAACGCGGCTGATCGCCGCCAAGCAAAGCGTGCCGCATTTCTATCTGACCATGGATCTCGATCTCACGGCGCTGCTTGCGGCGCGCGAGATGATCAATGCGGCGGCGCCGAAAGGCGCGGACGGCAAGCCCGGCTACAAGGTCTCGATCAACGATTTCGTCATCAAAGCATTTGCCGCTGCGCTCAAGCGTGTGCCAACAGCCAACGCTGTATGGGCGGAAGATCGTATTTTGCGCTTCGAGCAGGTCGATATCGGCATCGCCGTCGCGCTCGAGGATGGCCTGATCACGCCGGTGCTGCGCAAGGCCGACAGCAAGCCGCTCGCGGTTATCGCCACTGACATGCACGATCTGGCCGCGCGCGCGCGTGAGAAGAAGCTCAAGCCCGCCGAATATCAGGGCGGCGCTGCGGCGATTTCCAATCTCGGCATGTATGGCGTGCGCGAGTTTTCCGCCATTATCAACCCACCGCACGCGACCATTCTTGCCGTCGGCGCGGCACGGCGCGCGCCGGTCGAACGGGCGGACGGCGGCGTCAAATTTGTCAGTCAGATGTCGGTTACGCTGTCTTGCGACCATCGCGTGATTGATGGCGCGCTCGGCGCCGAACTGCTTGCGGCGTTCAAGAATTTCATCGAGCAACCGGTGACGATGCTGGTCTAGCGGCTGGGTCGTGAGTGCTCTAAGTTCGCCTTGTCGGCAAGCTGCGGCCAGAGATTTTCTTCCTTCAGGAAGGTGATGACCGCGGCGTCGAACGTGGCCGGATCTTCTAAGCAGCAGGCATGTCCAGCTTCCGGAATCACGACATGACGCGCGCCGGAGATGCCGGCCGCCGTGTCGCGACCGGGCTGAAGCGAGGTGTCGTATGCGCCGTTGATGACGAGGGTAGGGCAACGGATGTCCGCCAGACGGCCGGACATGTCGCAACCCTCGCGCGACCGGAAAATGTGGGCGATCGAAGCGCCGGACAGGGTCGCGGAATTCTCGCAGAACATGTCCAGCACCCATCGCCCGTGCGGGGTAGAGGGAAACGAGGGTGCGAAGAGTTCTTTCATGTGCGCGAGCCGGAAGCCTCCAAGATCGTCAGACGTATAACCGTCAATCCGCTTCTGGATATTGCCGCCGCCTTTGCTCGCTCCGCCAACGAGAATCAGCGCTTGCGTCAATGCGGGATGTTCGATGCCTATCAGCAGGGCAATCCCCGAACCGACGCTACAGCCGCCGAATATGGCACGGGTGATGCCTTCACTCTTGCAGACGCCAAGTACATCGGAAGCCATGTCCGCAAGTGTGAAGGGTGTTTTCGGCTTTGCTGACAGGCCGTAGCCGCGAATATCGATTGCGATGACCGTGAAAAACGCCGAGAACCGGGCGATCTGATACATCCATAGGCGCCGGTCGTAGGGATTTGCATGGACCAGAACGAGTGGCGGCCCGTCGCCTGAGACGTCGTAATAGATGTCGAGGCCGTTTTCCCGGCTGTAGGGCATCGCTTTCTCCGGTTTCCATTGGTCAGACTGCGGAGCCGATCTATTTGGTTCCGAAAGCTCCGGCGCTTCGCAGCAGCGTGACGGTTCGCGCCACTACATCCTTGGGCAGGTTATAGCCATCCTTGAACAGCGCTTCCATGGATGGCCCTGTGAGAGGGCTGACGTCCAGCCGTTGTTTCGCGGCTTCCGCGAGGAACGCGGGGTCCTTCATCGTCGCATCGAATGCCGCGCGCATCGCCGCAACGCGTTCAGTGGGTACATTCGGCGGCATCACGTAGGGACGTCCGAATTCCTGCTGCGACAGGAATAGGCGCGTGGCCTTGTGATCGACCGGATCCGTCACGCGATCGAGGCCCATAGGGACGTTGTCGAGTCCGGGCAGCCGCGTCAGCCCAAACTGCGCGAGTAGCGTGACCTTGTTGTTTTCGAGCCAGTCGTTCTGAGCTGTTTTCAGCGTTGCGTAATCGGCGCAGATTCCATCAACCTCGCCACGCTCGACCGCCAGCATGGAACCAGGGGACGTGTAGCCGTTAATAACCTCGAATTTCGTCTTCGCGATACTGTTGAAAAGCATCGGCAGCATCGAGCGCCATCCCGCTGGTCCTGTCCCCGATACGCGCATCGTGTGCTGTGTGACGTCATCGAGCGATTTGAAGCGCGAACCTTTCCAGGCCAGGCAGACGTTCGTCTGCTTGCTGATGCTGCCGAGCCAATTTAGCTTGAGCGTATCGAATTTCGATGCCGTGTCGCCGAACAGGGGATCGTAGGGCATGTTGTTGACCGCCGCCGAAAAGACGGTGCCGTCCTTGGGCGCAACAGAATAAATGTAATTCATCGCCTTGATGCCGATCGCACCCGGCATGTTCTGAACGACGATGTTTGGCTGTCCGGGAATGTGGCGCGCCATGTAATGAGCCAACACGCGTGCGTTGATGTCATAGCCGCCGCCTGCATCCGAGCCGACAATCAGCATCACCGTCTTGCCCTTATAGAATTCTGCAACGTCGTCGGCATGAGCAGGACGCGCCGCCAATGCCAAAGACATGGATGCGAATATAGACATGCATGCAAACAGGATGCCGGAAGTCAGGGGCGGCATATGGCTCGGCGTCGACCCTCTCGCGGGGGATTCATGTGTCATGCCTTTTCCCTTCTTTTTGCGTCTGTTGGGCAATGCGTTTCCTCCGATGAAAACGCTATGCGCAATCTCGGGCTTGCGCCGCATTGCGATTGCCCGAGAGCGACGCGTCTTGGGTTGCACCTTGTTTCTGCAGGAATACTGGCAGAAACGATGCGGCCCTGCCATAGTCGCTGCAATCAATGAAACGCGGGCTGGAAAGGGCCAGTAGGGAAGCCAATGGTCGGCCCAAAAATCGACATTCTACTGCTCGGCATCGCCAAGCCGGCGATCGTCGCCGGGCTGCGGCAGCACTTCAATCTGCATGTGATGGCGGAGGCGAAGGACGGCGAGGCGCTGCTCGCTAGCCTTGCGCCAGAATTGCGTGCGATTGCGTCCAGCGGGCCCACGGGTCCAGTCAAGGCCGACCTGATGGCGCGCTGTCCAAAGCTTGAAATCGTCTCAAGCTGGGGCGTGGGCTACGATCATGTCGATGCCGCGTGGGCGGGCAACCATGGGATCATCGTCACCCATACGCCCGATGTGCTCACGGAGGAGGTCGCCGATCTTGCATTCGGCCTTTTACTCGCGACGCTGCGCGAAATTCCGCGCGCCGAAAAACATTTGCGTGACGGCCGATGGACCGCCGGTGACTATCCGCTGACCCGCGGCACGCTGCGCGGCAAGACGGTCGGCATCGTCGGGCTCGGCCGCATCGGCCGCGCCATCGCGCGGCGGCTCGATGCCTCGCTGGTCACGGTCGTCTATCACGGCCGCACACAGCAGAAGGGTGTGGCCTACCGCTATCATCCGGATCTTCTCGCCATGGCGCGCGATGCCGACGTGCTGATGGTCGTGACGCCGGGCGGCGCGGACACGCGGGCGCTCATCGATGCCGATGTGCTCGCCGCGCTCGGGCCCGATGGCTATCTCATCAATGTCGCGCGCGGCACCGTTGTCGACGAAGCCGCGCTCATTGCCGCGCTTAAGGCCGGCACGATCGCCGGCGCCGGTCTCGACGTGTTCGAGACAGAGCCACATGTGCCGGCAGAGCTGATCGCGTGCGAGAACGCCGTGCTGCTGCCGCATGTCGGCTCGGCGTCGCTGCACACGCGCGGCCTGATGGAAGAGCTGGTGGCCGACAATCTCGTGAGCTGGAGCGCCGGGCGGGGTCCGCTGACGCCGGTCCCGGAGACGCCGTGGCCGCGCTGACTTGAGCCTCGCGGCGTGCTAGTTTTAATGGACGCACCGCGCGGCGGTGGTGCTCGAAACATGTGACCGGACATCATGCCGCTCCGTTTTTTGACCGTGCCTTCGAGTTATCGCCGGACCGCCATCGCGGCCACCGGCTTGGGCGTCATCTTCTGCTCCGTCGTGGCGAGTCGTGCGCAATCCGTCGCTGACGACATCGCGCAACTGACCGGCCAGTGGGAATTGTCGAACGGCGAGCATGACAAAACCTGTCTGGTCACGCTGCAAAACGACAAGGTCGCAGGCGGCTTGCGTGTCGCATTCGCCGACACCTGCGCTGCGGCGCTGGATTTCACTGGCACGGTGAAGGCCTGGACCGTCGATTCCAAACATATGCTGAAATTCCTCGCTGCCGACGGGAGCGTTCCGCTGGAATTGAGCGAGGTGGAAAGCGGCATGTACGAAGGCCAGCGCCCGGAGGGGCTGTACTTCCTGCAGAAGCCGGTCGATCCGGCGAGCATTCCCCCGGTCGAACACATTCCGGATGACTAGATCAGCTTCAGGCCCTTGAAGCTGGCATGACCTTCCTTGCCGACGATGATGTGGTCATGCACCGAAATGCCGAGGGGTTTGGCCACGTCGATGATCGAACGCGTCATCTGGATGTCGGCCTGCGACGGCGTCGGATCGCCCGAGGGGTGGTTGTGCACCAGGATGATGGCGGTGGCGCTCAATTCCAGGGCGCGTTTGAGCACCTCGCGCGGATAGACCGGGGTGTGGTCCACGGTGCCGGTCTGCTGCACTTCGTCGGCGATCAATTGATTGCGCTTGTCGAGAAACAGGATGCGGAACTGCTCCTTCTCGGCAAAGGCCATGGCGCTTCGGCAATAGTCGATCACCGCGCGCCAGGATGAGAGCGCCGTGCGCCGCTGCACCTGCCCGCGCGCGAGCCGGTTCGCCGCCGCATGGACGATCTTGAATTCCGTGATCGCGGCCTCGCCGAGATCCTTGACCTCGGCAAGGCGTTGAACCGGCGCCGCGATTACTTCCGAAAACGAGCCGAATTTGGTGATCAGCGCCTTTGCCAGCGGCTTGACGTCGCGCCGCGGCATGGCGCGGAACAGCAGCAGTTCCAGGAGTTCGTAATCGGCCACGGCGTCCGCGCCGGCTTCGCGAAAGCGGGTGCGCAGCCGCTGGCGATGACCGTGATAATGCGGGGCGGCATCCTCGAGGCCCCGGCGCGTGTCGTCGCCCGAAGGTTCGTCGTCCATGCCCAACCCGTCCGCAATTCCCGCCGCCACAATGCAATGTGCAAGGATGACGGAGTGCCCGGATTTTTCAATCGCTCTTTTTGTCCGGCGCGCTTTCGCCTGTGTAAGGCGGCCGGTCGAGACCGCGCGGCGAGAGCGTGAAGACCTCCACGCCGTCCTTGGTCACGCCGACGGTATGCTCGAACTGCGCCGAGAGCGAACGATCGCGCGTCACCGCCGTCCACCCGTCGGACAGGACCTTCACGTGCGGGCGGCCGAGATTGATCATCGGCTCGACGGTGAACAGCATACCCGGCTTGAGCGGGACCCCTTCGCCCCAGCGGCCGACATGCACGATGTTCGGCTCGTCGTGGAACAGCAGCCCGAGGCCATGGCCGCAGAAGTCGCGCACGACGCTCATGTGTTGCGCCTCGACATAGGTCTGGATCGCGGCGCCGATATCGCCGGTCGTGCTGCCCGGCTTGATGGTGCCGATGCCGCGCATCAGCGACTCGTAGGTGACTTCGATCAGCCGTTCGGCGCGGCGCGGGATTTCGCCCACCGCATACATGCGGCTGGAATCGCCATGCCAGCCGTCGAGGATCAGCGTCACGTCGATATTGACGATATCGCCCTCGCGCAGCGGCTTGTCGTTGGGGATGCCGTGGCAGACCACGTGATTGATCGAGGTGCAGCACGACTTGCGATAGCCGCGATACATCAGCGTCGCCGGGATCGCGCCGTGGTCGCGGCCGAAGGCGAAGACGAGCCGGTCGATGGCCTCGGTCGTCACGCCGGGCTTGACCACGTCGACGAGCATGTCGAGGCATTCGGCCGCCAGCCGGCCGGCCTTGCGCATGCCGGCGAAGGCGGCTGGGCCGTGCAGCTTGATCTGGCCGGTCTTACGCTGAGGGGCCGATGCGGCTTCTACATAGGTCATTGCGGAAACAATCGCCGGTATGTGCGGTCAGGGCGCCATCCATGCAGCGCGGATTTTGTTTCCGCAGACTTTAGTGTTTCGGAAGGTGGCCGTCGACAGCGTGAAAAGGTGCTATTTTCCTATTTATGCACTGGTGCGCGGCCCGCAAGCAAGCGCGCCGGTTCGGGCTCGATCAGGGCCACGCGCTCCGCGATCGCGATGCCGGTCTGGCCGATGCGGCAGCGATAGGCGAGCGCTTCGACGCCGGCCTTGCGCGCCCGGGAAAACGCTGCGGCATAGGCCGGATCGATGTCGCCGGCGAGACAGAACCGCGCGGCGGAACCGATCTGGATGAGGTATAACATCACCGCCCGCGCCCCCGTCGCGACCTGGGCTGCAAGTTCATCAAGATGGCGGGTGCCACGCGCCGTGACGCTGTCCGGAAACTCGGCCAGGCCCGGCTGTCGCATCAGGTGGACGTTCTTGACTTCGACGTAGCAGGGCGGCCGGTCGGCGTCTTCGAGCAGGAAATCGACCCGCGAGGCTTGGCCGTAGCGGATCTCGCGACGCACGCTCGCGTAGCCCGTCAACTCCGGAATCGCGCCGGCCTTGAGCGCCTCGAAGACGATCGTGTTGGGATGGCTGGTGTTGACGCCGATCAATTCCGGCGCGCCATTGAGGGTCGCTTCGACCAGCTCCCAGCTATAGGGAAGCTTGCGGGTGCGGCTGTCGGATTTCGACAGCCAGACGCGCGCGCCCGGCGCCATCAGCCCGGTCATGGCGCCCGGATTGGCGACATGGGCGGTCAGCGCCGTTCCGTCATCGAGGACGACGTCGGCGAGAAAGCGCTTGTAGCGGCGCACCAGCGTGGCTGGGATCAGCGGAGCGGCAAACAGCATGCGGAACGAAAGCCCGGTTTAATCCGTGACGTCCTTGCTGAGGACAACATGCAGCGGATTGCGCATGTTGAGGTCGCGTTGCGGGAACGGGATTTCGATGTTTTCGCGCTTGAGCACGTCCCACAGCGCCAGCATGACAAGCCCCCTGATATTGGTGATGCCGTCGTTGGGGTCTTCGATCCAGAAGCGCAGCGAGAAATTGATCGAGGAATCCGCGAACGCCATGAGATGGCAGACCGGGGCCGGCGTCTTGAGCACGCGCGGCTGGCTCGCCGCCGCCTCGACCGCCAATTCGCGCACCTGATGCGGATCGGCATTGTAGCCGACGCCGAAGTCCACATCGAGGCGGATGAGGTTGTCGGAATAGGACCAGTTGACCACCCGCTGGGTGATGAAGTCCTCGTTCGGCACCAGCACCTCGCGGCCGTCGCGCGTGACCACGGAGGTGTAGCGCGCGCCCATGCGGTCGATCCAGCCGAACTTGTCGCCGAGCGAAATCACGTCGCCCGGTTTGATCGATTTGTCGGCCAGCAGGATGATGCCGCTGATCAGGTTGGAAACGATCTTTTGCAGGCCGAAGCCGAGGCCGACGCCGATGGCGCCGGAAAACAGCGCAAGCGCGGAGAGGTCGATCCCCACCGAACTCATGACGATGATGATCGCCAGCACGATCAACGTGATGCGGATCAGCTTGCCGAGCAGGACCTTGATCGTGGGCGTGAGGTCCGGCGTGCTCTGGACCCGGCTCTCGATGAGATTTCCGAGGAGCGAAGCCAGCCACAACGCGACCAGCAGCAGCACGACAGTTTTGATGATCAGCAGCGGCGTGATTCTGATTCCCGCCATTGCGATGCCGACGGAATCGAGCCCTGCCGCCGTCGGGGCGAGCAGGCCGAGAATGCTCAGCGCTGCGATCGTCCAGGCCGAGACCGCGACGAGTTTCTTGACGAACGGGTTGCGGATGATGGTGGTGGCGAGCGAGATCACCACCCAGGCGGTGACCAGGCTGACCGCGACGCCGAGCAGATAGGACCGGCTCGGATAGGTCATTTGCAGCATCGCTGCCCGGCCGATGACGGCCAGCAGAATGAAGACGATCGGCGCCAGATTGCGCAAAAACGCCCGGACGATCAGGCGCAGCGGCAGAGGCCAGCGCAGCGTCGCATTGGTCACATCGAAAAAACTGCGGACGAGACGCGCGATAACGATCGCGGCAAGGATCGCCACGATGATGATGCCAGCTTGCAAGGGAAGCCAGACGGTCGCGAATTCAGAATCGATCTGCGGAAGATTTGCCAGCAGGTCGTGAATTTTGGCGTTCAGTTCATCCATTCCTGAGTCCATCCGCGTCGCGGCATTCGTGATTATGATGCGCCCTGCATAGCCAAATGCGATCCTGCCTGTAACATGGGGCAGGGCGCAAGGGCGCATGAAACGAGCGTGTGAGGCAGGAGAGCGAGGGGAGAGCGATGAGCGATCGTGGATTGTCCGAAGAACAAAGGATGATGCGGCAAAGCTGCCGCGATTTCGTCGATGACACCGTGATTCCCTTCATCCGCAGCAACTGGCGTGGCGAATGGAGCATGGAGCCGGAAGGGCGCCTGCCGCCGCGCATTCTCGAAGCCGCGGATCGCATCGGCATCCGCACCCTCGGCGTGCCGGAGGAATTCGGCGGCGTCGAGCTTGATCCGGCGAGCGAAGTGCAGACCTTTGCGATCATTTCCGAAGAGATCGCGCGCGGCGATTCAGGACTGTCCGACAAGCTGGTGCAGAACTGGAAGGTGTCGGTGCTGCTGCGCAATCTATTGCCACGTCCGTTGCAGGAGCAGTGGTTTCCGCGTCTCGTCGCCGATCCGCAATTCTTGCTCGCCCATTGCCTGACCGAACCGCGCGGCGCATCCGACCGCTGGCTGCCCTATAACGTGCCGGAAGCGGCGATGGCCACGCGCGCTGAGAAGAAAGGCGGCGAATGGGTGATCAACGGGCGCAAGCAGTTCATCTCCAACGGCTATGATGCGAGCCTCTACGTCGTCTATGCCAGCACCAACCCCAAGGTCGGTATGCTGCAGGGCACGTCGAGCTTTCTGGTGCCGCGCAACACGCCGGGGCTGACGGTGGCGCGTTGCAACGAGACGCTCGGCTGCCGCTACATGAACAACGGCGAGCTGGTTTTCGAGGATATGCGGGTGCCCGCCGATCACCTGCTCGTCGAGGGCGACGCACTGAGCAAGGCGGCGGTCTATTTCCGGCCCGGCAAGATCATCCAGGCCTCGAAGAATCTCGGCGTCGGCGTGCGCGCCTTTGAGATGACCGCGGATTACGTGCAGAACTATGTGCAGGGCGGCCGAATCCTGCTCAAGCACCAGGCGGTGGCGTTGCGCATCGCCGATATGGCGACGCGGATCGAGGCGGTGCGGGCGCTTCTTGCGCGCGCGGCGGCGGCGGTCGACGAGCGCGCCGACGATGCCGATGCGCTGTGCAACATGGTCAAAGTCTATGCGTCCGAAGAGATCATGAAGGTCGCGCAGCATGCCGTCGAACTGCATGGCGGTAACGGCATGATGCTCGACTTCGGCATCGAGAAGCTGTTCCGCGACGCCGCGATCTTCCTGCACATGGATGCCACGGTCGACGTCTCGAAATTCAAAATCGTGAAGTCGCTGTTTCCGCATACGGCCGGGGCCTATGCGGGGCCGGAAGGCTGAGCCTGCGCTGATCTTGTCTCGTCGGGCGACACCGGTGCGACGACAGCCGCCACCATCGCCTTGGCGATTTCGAACTCGCCCATGATCACCTGGCTGGCGCCACATGTGTCGAGATGCGCGATTTCCTCGTCGGAATGCGCGCGGGCGATGATCGGTAGCCCCGGATTGGCGGCGCGGGCCTGCTGGACGACCTGACCGCCTTCGAAGGCATCGGGAATGGCGACGAGCAGGATGCGGGCCTGTCCGAGATTGGCGGCGCGCCCCACCTCCGGATCAGCGGCGTTGCCCACGATGGTTGGGATCCCGCGGTCGCGTAGCGCCGTGAGGCGTTCGGCCTCGGCTTCGATCACAAGCAACGGAACGTCCGCAGAGATGAGCGCTTCCGCGATCCGCCTGCCGACCCGGCCATGGCCGATCAGCACCGCATGGCTCATCAGCGTAGAGGCGGGAATCGGCTGCGTGGGTGTCGTCTCTTCAACCTTTTCTTCCGATTGCGCGTCCCGCGCCGCATCGGCCTCGCGGGCCTCGCGCCTGGCGAGGACGCGGTCGAGAATGGCGAACAGGACGGGATTGAGCAGAATCGAGAGGATCGCGCCCGCGATGATCAGGCCGCGCGCACGGTCAGGCAGGATGCCGAGCGAACTTCCAAGTGCGGCGAGGATGAATGAGAATTCGCCGATCTGCGCGAGGCTTGCCGAAATGGTCAACGCCGTCGCCGTCGGATGACGGAACAGGCGCACGATGGCAAAGGCGGCGAGCGATTTTCCGATCGTGATGATCAGGATCGTGGCCAGCACCGGCAACGGATCGTTGATCAGCAGCATCGGATCGAACAGCATGCCGACCGACACGAAGAACAGCACGGCAAAGGCATCGCGCAAGGGCAGGGTTTCGTTTGCCGCGCGCTGGCTGAGTTCGGATTCGCTCAGGACCATCCCTGCGAAAAACGCGCCGAGTGCGAACGAGACATCGAACAGCGTTGCCGCCCCATAGGCTACACCCAGCGCGATGCCGAGAACGGCGAGCCGGAAGAGTTCGCGCGAGCCGGTATGAGCGACATAATGAAGGCACCAGGGAATGACTCGGCGGCCGACGATCAGCATCAGGCCGATGAAGGCGACGACTTTGCCAAGCGTGATCGCCAGCGGGATGGCGAAATCCGTCCACGCGACCGATGCGCCGCCGTCCTTGAGCACGCCGGACAAAGCCGGGAGCAGCACGAGCGTGAACACCATCGCCAGGTCTTCGACGATGAGCCAGCCGATGGCGATGCGTCCGCGCTCGGTCTCGACCAGGCGGCGCTCCTGCATGGCGCGCAGCAGAACGACCGTGCTGGCGACCGATAAGGCCAGGCCGAACACGAGGCCCGCCGCCGTCGTCCAACCCAGCGCCCAGGCGAGGGCCATTCCGAGCAATGTCGCCACCGCGATCTGCCCGATGGCGCCCGGCAGCGCGATGGCGCGCACGGAGAGAAGATCATTCAGCGAAAAGTGCAGCCCCACGCCGAACATCAGTAAAATGATGCCGATCTCGGCGAGTTCGTTGGCGAGCGCCTGATCCGCGACATAGCCGGGCGTGAACGGCCCCATCAGCACGCCGGCGAGCAGATACCCCACGAGCGGTGAAATCCGCATGCGCTGGGCGATAACGCCGAGGCCGAAGGCCAGCACCAAACCGATGACGATCGTTGAAATCAAGGGCGTGTCGTGAGGCATGTCCTGCTTTCAATCGGGCCGATCCGCGCGGTCGTATCGGCCGTGTAGTGCATCGAAGATCGATCTTCAGAGGCGATGCGGGGTCAATCGGGATCGAACGCGGCACAGATCAGTACCAGGGATATTCAGTAACAGGGATCTTGCCGCTGCGTCGATCACGCACGACAGAGGCGGCATACCGCGCCTTCTCGTACTTTATACGGATTTCACGTTCGAATTTAGAGGTTGCGGGCAGTCGACGTCTACCCCCATACCCATGGGTGGGAGTGTCATGCATGCAATCGCTCGATACCGTCAGTATCGCCATTCTGCTCGCCTCGCTGCTCGTGCTCGTCGGCATCCTGTCGAGCCTGATCGCAATGCGATTCGGCGCGCCATTGCTGCTGGTCTTCCTCGTCATCGGCATGCTGGCCGGCGAATCCGGCCCCGGCGGGCTGCGTTTCGACGATGTGGAGATCACCTATCTCGTCGGCTCGGTGGCGCTGGCGCTGATCTTGTTCGACGGCGGCTTGCGTACGCGCTTCCAGACCCTGCGCACGGTGCGCGGGCCGGCGATCCTGCTCGCCACCGTCGGCGTTGTCCTCACGGCGGCCATCGTTGCACCGGTTGCCGTCTATGTTGCGCATACGGACTGGGTCGAGGGCCTGTTGATCGGCTCCGTCATCGCGTCGACCGACGCAGCGGCGGTGTTCTTTCTGCTGCAGTCGAGTGGTTTGCGGCTGCCGCAGCGTGTCAGCGCGACGCTGGAGGTGGAATCCGGCACCAACGATCCGGTGGCGGTGTTCCTGACCATGCTGCTCGTCGAGATCCTGGCTGTCGGATCGGAAGGTGCTGGCAGTATCGTCCTCACCTTCCTGCGCGAACTGCTAATCGGCGGCGCGATAGGCTTTTTCGGCGGCCGCGCGGTGGCGGCGGTGCTCAACCGGCTCAATCTGGTGCAGGGCCTGCACGCGCCGTTTGTCACGACCAGCGCGCTGGTGATTTTCGGGCTCGCCTCCGCGTTGCATGCCTCGGGCTTTCTCGCCGTCTATCTCGCCGGCATCATCATCGGCAATCGCCCGATGCGCGCGCACAGCACCGTCGTGGCCTTCCTCGATGCCGCGACATGGCTCGCGCAGATCGTGATGTTCGTGATGCTAGGCCTGCTGGTGTCGCCCGGGCGGCTGGCCGGCTCGTTGCTTCCAGCGCTCGCGGTGGCGCTGGTGCTGATGCTCGTCGCACGGCCCATTGCCGCGTTCCTGTGCCTGTCGCCGTTTCGTTTCACGTTCCGTGAAAAAATCTTCATTTCGTGGGTGGGCCTGCGCGGTGCGGTCGGCGTCTTTCTTGCCTCGATCCCGCTGCTCGTCGGGTTGCCCCATGCCGCGTTCTATTTCGATATCGCGTTCGTCGTCGTCCTCGTTTCGCTGCTGGTGCAGGGCTGGACGCTGCCGTTTGCCGCACGTCAACTCGGCATTGCGCTCCCGCGCATCGAACGATTGCCAAGCCGCATCGAACTCGATCTTCCCGGGCAGCTCGCGCAGGAGCTTGTCGGTTATCGCGTCGAGCCGAAAAGCCCGTATCTGCGCCGCCGCCTGATCCCGGCCTGGGCGCGGCCGACGCTGGTGGTGCGGGACGAGCGCGTGCATCCGGCGGCCGAGGCGATGCAGGCGCGCGAAGGCGATTACATCTATCTGCTGGCGCCGCCGGAAAAGGCGCGCGCGCTCGACCGCTTCTTCATGGAGCCGCCGGAGCGGACAAAAAACCTCGATGCACTGGGCGATTTCTTCCTGCCCGGCACCACCAATCTGGGCGAGGTTGCGGCGACCTATGATCTGAAAATCGCGGCCGAGGATGCCGCACTGTCACTGTCCGACGACTTTGCGGCGCATCTCAAGCGACCGGCCAGGCGCGGCGACACGCTGCCCCTCGGCAGCGTCGCGCTTGTCGCCCACACGGTGGTCGACGGCCGCGTCACGGTGGTCGGGTTGTGGCTCGACGAAGCGCCGCCGCCGCCGACGCCGAAAACCACGACGCAGCGGATCAAGGCCTGGCTGCGCCAGCGCGGCGTGTGATTGCATCACAGCAAGCTCCATCTCCCCGCTGGGGAGAGGGTTGGGGTGAGGGGGTCTCGGATTCTCGATAAAGCCGTACTCCCTCACCCGGACCGCTTACGCGGTCCGACCTCTCCCCACGGGAGAGGTGAAGAATCGCTCTTCAGTTTGATTCCATCAAATATAAATCAGGCGTGCGGTAGCGGGCGGCAGATGAACGGCACGCATTCGGAGCCGGTGTCGGCCACGACCGCCTCGACGCCGAACACGCTCGCCAGCCGGTCGAGGCTTAGCGCTGCATCGGGAGAATCGTCGGCGACGATGCGTCCGTGTTGCATCACCAACACCCGGTCGGCATAGCGCGAGGCGAGCACGAGATCGTGCAGGATCGCGAGCACGCCGGTGCCGCGATGGGCGGTGGCGCGCAGGATATCCATCACCATCAACTGATGACGCGGATCGAGCGAGGCGGTGGGTTCGTCCGCCAGCAGGATCGGCGCTTCCGTCGCCAGCGCGCGCGCGAGCGCGACGCGCGCCTGCTCACCGCCGGACAGCGATGTGACCGCGCGTCCGACGAACGGCTCGGTCGTGGTTGCCGCCATCGCTCGCGCGACGGCGATGCGATCCTCCGGCGACAGCGCCGAAAAGGCATCGGCATAAGGCTGCCGTCCGAGTCCGACCACGGCCGAAACTTCCATCGGCCAATGGAAAACATGCCCCTGCGGCAGATAGGCGATGATTTTTGCACGCGCGCGGGGTGCGAGATGATGCAGCGGCGTACCCTGCACGATGATATCGCCCGACGCGAGAGCAAGGCCGGCGAGCGCACGCAGCAACGTCGTCTTGCCGGCCCCGTTCGGCCCGACCAGCACGACCAGCTCCCCGGCGCGCAGCGTCAAAGCGGCATCGGCGACGATCGGCTTGCTGCCGATGCGCACGCCGACTTCTTTTGCCTGCAAAAGCGCCGCGCTCTCGGTCATGCCGGTGTTTCCAGCATCATGCGGCGTTCGGAAAAGATGATGGCGAGGAAGAACGGTACGCCGATCAGCGCCGTGACGACGCCGAGCTTGATCTCGACCGGGCCGGGGACGAGCCGCACGCCGATGTCGGCGGCTAGCAGCAGCGCGGCGCCCGCGAGCGCCGAGGGCAACAGGATGCGGGCCGGATCGTAGCCCGTCGCGCGGCGCACGAGATGCGGTGCGACCAGCCCGACGAAGCCGATGGCGCCCACGACAGCGACGGCCGCGCCCACGCCCATGGCGGTGCCGGCGATCACCGCGAGCCGCACCCGCCTCATGTTGATGCCGAGCGATATGGCGGTTTCCTCGCCCAGCGTCAGCGCACGGAATGCGCGCGCCTGCGCGGCGAGCACGATCCAGCTCGCCATCATGAAGGGTGCAGCGATGATGACGTGATCCATGCTGCGGTCCTGCAGCGAGCCCAGCAGCCAGAACGCGATCTCGAGCGCGATGTATGGATTGGGCGCGAGATTGAGGATCAGCGCGACGCAGGCGCCGGCAAAGCTGGCGATGGCAAGGCCTGCGAGCAGCGTCACCGTGAGGCTTGTGCGCCGTCCGGCGATGGCGAGCAGCGCACCGGTTGCGACAAAACTGCCGGCGATGCCGGCGACAGGCACGGCAAAGGACGTCGCGCTCGATAGCCCGAAGGCGATGACGAAGGCTGCTCCCGCCGCTGCCGCCTGCGGTGCGCCGAACAGAGCCGGTTCGGCCAGCGGATTGCGCAACAGGCCTTGCAAGGCCGCGCCCGACAGACCGAACGTCGCGCCAATGAGGGCGGCCAGCAACGCCCGCGGCAGGCGGATGTCGCGCACGATGAGGCCGGACACGCCGTCGCCCGAAACCAGTGCCGAGAGGACCGCGCGCGGCGACAGCGGTGCCGGCCCGGCCATGAGCGACACCAGCATCAGCAGCAGTACGAGCACTGCCAATGCCGCCACCAGGCTCGATATGCGCCGCGTCCCGATCATTTTTGTCCTTGCTCGACCTTCGCTCGTCCCTCGCGGGGTGCTTCTAGCCGGTTTGCCGTAACGGCACCATCGGCACGGGACGTGCCGCATTTTCCTGCTATGGGAGATTATGCCCGACGGCTTCCGCCAACGCTTCCATCTGCTGTGCCTGTTTGCGTCCGTGCTTTTGGCGCTGGTGGCCGTTGCGACGACGACCGAGTGGGCGAGGGCGGCGGAAGCCGGCCCGCCACAGCGGGTGGTGTCGTTCAACCTCTGCGCCGACCAGTTGGTGGTCGGCCTCGCCGATCCGCAGCAGATCGCCGCGCTGTCGCCCTATGCAAAGAACCCGCGCCTCTCCGTCGTCGCGGCGAAGGCCAAAAATTTCCGCACCCTCGACTGGAGCGCCGAAGGGGCGGTGGCGCTGTCGCCGGACCTCGTTCTCACCGGGCCGGAAGATCGGCCGACAACGCGGGCGATGCTTGCGCGTTTTGATGTGCCGACCGAAAGCGTGGCGCTGGTATCCGACATCGATGCCGCGCGGGCGCAGATCATCCATATTGCCGACGTGCTCGGTCATCCCGACCGCGGCGCGGTGATGGCGCGGGCGCTCGATGCCGCGCGTGGGCGGTTGGCGAGCCTGCATGTGCCGGACAGAAGTTTTCTCGTCCTCGAACGCGGCGGTTATGTCGAAGGGCCGCACAGCCTCGCCACGACCCTGCTCAAGGAAGCGGGCCTGCATCTCGCGCCCGGTGGTCCGCAAGGTTTTGGCGGGTTCATGTCGCTCGAGCGGTTGATCCTCGTGCGGCCTGATCTGCTGGTGATCAAGGATCCGCCGCCGCAGCCCGAGGATCAAGGCGCGTTGTTCTATTCCCATCCTGCGTTGAAGCGGCTTTACCCGCCGGACCGCCGTCTCGCCTTGCCGACGCGCTACGCCTTGTGCGGCGGACCGGCGCTGATCGCCGGGCTCGACTATCTTGCAACCGTACTGGCTCCGGCAAAACCCTAGAGTGTTTCGCAGTTGGGTTGACTCTTAGCTCAAACCAACGACCGTCATTCCGGGATGCGCACTTGCGCAGGCCCGGAATCCATACTCCCGGCCGTGGTTATGGATTCCGGGCTCGCTCGCTAAAAGCTCGCGCCCCGGAATGACACCATGGATGCGTGAGGGGGCAACGCAGATCGATAATCCGATTCCTTTCAACCCAACTCTCTCCCTAACGGGGAAAGAGAGCTTGAGCCGCCGGGCTGCGATTCCTGTGCGACGGTCTCGGCCCAGCGGTCGAAAATCGCGACCATGGCGTCGAGACCATCGGTCAGCGCGGCCGGGCCGGGCTGCAGGATCAGCGGCGACTTGATTTCGTAGAGTTGGCGCGTGCGTACGGCGGGGACGGTCGCAAAGGCCGGGCGTGCCGCGACTTTATCCGGCACGAATTTCTTGCCGCACCACGAGCCGACGATGATGTCGGGCGATGCCGCCACCACCTCGTTCGCCGTTACGGTGCGTTGCATGGCGTGGCGGCCCGTGGATTTGTGCGCGAACACATCAATGCCGCCGGCAATGCCGATGAGTTCGGAGACCCAGCCGATGCCGGTAATCATCGGCTCGTTCCACTCCTCGAAATAGATTTTTGGTTTTGGTGTTCGTGTCACGCAACGCGCCGCGACATCAGCGATGCGCGCGGCATAGCCGTCGGCGAGCGCAGCGCCGCGTTCGGCTTCGCCGATCAGAGCGCCGAGCATCCGCACCATGGCGAGGATGCCGGCAATGTCGCGCTGGTTGAAGGCATGGACGGCGACATGGGCGCGGATCAGCGCCGCCGCGATGTCGGCTTGCAGGTCGGAGAAGGTGAGCACGAGATCGGGCTCGAGCGCCAATATCTTGTCGATGTCGGCGCTGATGAAGGCGGAGACGCGCGGCTTTTCGCGGCGCACGCGCTTGGGCCGCACCGCATAGCCGGAGACGCCGACGATGCGTTCCTCCGCGCCAAGCGCGTAGAGCGTTTCGACGGTCTCCTCGGTCAGGCAGACGATACGCTGGGGCGGGAAGTGTCTGGTCATACGGCGTCCTGCAATGGATTTCGATCCAAGCATGAACTCAATAGCGTGTCATGCCCCGCGAAGGCGGGGCATCTGCAACAGGCGGATGTGTTCGACTTAGATCACCCGCCTGCGCGGGTGATGACAAATGAAAGGCGCTTCACGCGTCAACGGCAAACAGCGCGTCGGCTGTGGGGCGCGGCATGATGCGGCCATCGGCGATGTGCAAAATCGTCTGTGCGATCCGCGCGACTTCGGCGCGGTCGTGGCTGACATAGAGCATCGGCATGCCGGCGTCGTCGCGCAGGCGTTCGAGATAGGGCAGGATTTCGGCCTTGCGCGCGGCGTCGAGCGAGGCCAGCGGCTCGTCGAGCAGGAGCATGCGCGGCTGCATCAGCAGCGCGCGGCCGATCGCGACGCGCTGGCGTTCGCCGCCGGAAAGCTGCGCCGGCCGCCGGTCCATGAGATCGCCGATGTCGAGCATGGCGAGAATATGCGTATGCGCCTGCGCATCATGCGCAAGTCCCCGCATCCAGCGCCCATAGTCGAGATTGCGCCGCACGTCGAGATGCGGAAACAGCCTTCCCTCCTGAAAAACATAGCCGATGCGCCGGCGGTGCACTGGTACGTTGATGCGCCGCGCGGCGTCGAACAGCACTTCGCCATCGAGCACGATGCGGCCGCGATCCGGGGCGACGAGGCCGCCGACCATGTTGATCAGCGAGGTTTTGCCTGCGCCGGATTGCCCGAACAGGGCGGTGACCCTGTCGGCAGCCTCGAACTGCGCCGTGAGGCGGAAGGTGCCCAGCGTCTTGTCGATATCGACGGTCAGCATCGTCACAACCCGTGGAAGCGCGCGGTAGCCCGCCGCGCGAGAAATTCCGAAAGCATGAGGGCGATCAGCGAAATGATGGTCGCGATGATAACGAGACGCAAGGCGGCCGCATCGCCGGACGGCACTTGCGTGAGCGTGTAGATCGCGGCCGAAATGGTTTGCGTCTCACCCGGTATGTTGGAGACGAAGGTGATCGTCGCGCCGAATTCGCCGAGCGCCTTGGCGAAACACAAAAGCGTGCCGGCGATGATGCCGGGCAGCGACAGCGGCAGTGTCACCGTCACGAAACGCCAGAACGGATCAGCGCCGAGCGTGGAGGCTGCGTCCTCGATCTTGCGGTCGATCGATTCCATGGCGAGCCGGATCGGCCGCACCATCAGCGGAAAGCCCATGACGCCGCAGGCCAGCGCCGCCCCGGTCCAGCGGAATGCGAAGACGATCCCGAACGTCTGCTCGAGGAAATGCCCGACCGGTCCGCGCCGCCCGAAGGTGAGCAGCAGGAAATATCCGGTCACCACCGGCGGCAGCACCAAGGGCAGATGCACGAGGCCGTCGAGCAGCGCCTTGCCCCAGAAATCCTTGCGCGCCAGCAGGTAGGCAACGACAAGGCCCAGCGGCAAGGCGAAGAGCGTGGCGACGATCGCCACGCGCAACGACAGTTCAATGGCCATCCATTCTTCGGGCGTGAGCGAAAACACCTAGGCGCGTCTCACGATCCGCTGTTGAGCACGGCGAAGCCGTATTGGGTGAAGATCGCCTTGGCTTTGTCCGAGCGCAGGAAGTCGTAATAGGCGCCCGTCGCCGGCTTCGCCTTGGCCGTCACGGCGACCGGATAGATGATCGCCGGATGCGAATTTGCCGGGAACGTGCCGACGATCTTTACCTTCGGTTCGGCCTTTGCGTCAGTCGAATAGACGACGCCGATCGGCGCTTCGGCGCGTGCGACCAGCGCGAGCGCGGCGCGCACGTTCTCGGCCTGGGCAAGTTGCGGCTCGGCCTTGCTCCACAGTCCAAGCTTCTCGAACGCGGCTTTGGTATAGAGGCCGGCCGGAACGGCCTTGGTGTCGGCGACAGCGATGCGGCCGCCACTGGTGAGCTTGGCGAGATCGAGCGACGAATCGATTTTGATGTTGGAGAGTTTTGAATCGTCCGGCGCGATCATCACCAGCGTGTTGCCGAGCAGATTGACGCGGCGGCCCGGATCGATGAGCTTGGCCTTGGCGACGTAATCCATCCATTGGACGTCGGCGGAAATGAACAGGTCGGCCGGTGCGCCTTGTTCGATCTGCTTGGCCAGCGCCGAACTCGCGGTATAGCTGACGACGACCTTGTCCTTGTGATCCTGCATATAGGCCTTGTCGGCGGCGTCGAGCGCATCCTTCATGGACGCGGCTGCGAAAACGGTAATCGTCTGGTTCTGCGCTTGGGCGGGGACGCCGAAAGCAAGGAGCAGGGCGGTGCAGAGGCCGATCGATGCGGCGCGATAAAGTGCAGACATGGTTCTTATCTCCCGGACAGGCCATGCCGCCCGGCTTGCGCGATGGCGCGCAGGGACGGGATGGCAAAACGCGTTTCCAGCGGACGCAACACGGCGCGCGACGGAATCCGCCAGATGAATGTCAGAAGGCGTGAACACGTCCGGAACCGACGTTCCGTACAGATGAGACGCGCGGACAGCGCGCCGTCATTCACAAGGGCAACCCTAGCAGGTAGGCCGCTGCTCTGCCAACCCCGCGCAGCGCATCCATCCGATACAGGTTTCGCGGAAGCGCTTAGCGCGCGGTGAGAACGCTCTGGCAGGCCGCCGGCAAGGCGCGTAGCGGTTTTGGCGGCCGTGGCTTGGGTGGCACCGGCGGCGGCTTCGGGTGCAATACCTTGTCGGAAAACCAGTAGCTGAAATCGGCCGGGCTGCATCCTTCGCCCGGCGGGATCGGCGGTTGTCCCTTGCAACTTGTCTCGCCGGGTGGGCAGAGCAGCCGCACGTGGATGTGTTCGTTGTGCAGATACCAGGGCCGGATGCGATGCAGCCACGAGCGATCGCCGGTCGCGGTGCGGCACAACTCCTTCTTGATCGCGGCGTTGACGAAGATGCGGGCGACCTGGGGATCGTTCGCGGCGGCCTTGATGAAGGCGGCATGCGCCGGGGTCCATACCGTGCGGTCGACATCGCGTTTGTTGGCCGCCACGACATTGTTCGCGGCGATGGTCTCGCGTTCTTCGCGCGAGAGGGTGTGCAGCGGCATCGCCTCCAGCCAGATATCGGCGTCGAGCCCGATCTGGTGGCTGGCGTGCCCGCTCACTGCCGGACCGCCGCGCGGCTGCGCCATGTCGCCGACTAAAATGCCGGGCCACCCGGTGGCCCTGGCCGCGCGCACGGACAGCGCCTTGAGATAGCGAACGAGCGCAGGATCGCCCCAGTTGCGATTGCGCGACAGGCGCATCACCTGCCAAGTCGGGCCGGTGATCGGCAGCGCGACGGCGCCGGCGAGACAGCCGTCAGCGTAGGTCCCGATCGCTTTTGCCGGTCCCGCCGACGGCGTCTTGACCGCGCCGAACAGATCGCGTGCTGGTCGGTCCAGCAGGCTGTTGTGTTGCGGGGGTTTGTGCGCGGGAAGCGGTGGCGCGGCTAACGCGCTCCAACCGAACAGCATCAGCATGGCTGTGGCGATGCCGAAGAGAGTCCGTCCCGCCTTGGCACGGCTCGCCGATCCGGCATTCTGCGGCAATCCTGGCCCGGCTGTCATGCGGTCCCAAAAATCTTTCGTGGCAAGGCGAATCCCTTTTGCCTTTTGCCACAAACGCCGGGGCTCCGCATCCTTCCACGAGCGGGCGTGCGCCGCTCTTTCCGGTGTTTAGTGCAGGAACATGATCAGAAGAATGAGCGGAATCGGGATTCCGATGAGCCACAAAAGAATAGGCATGTGCGATCTCCTTGAAAGTTACGGCGAATAACGGCCAGCGTCGCTGTGTGTTCCAAACGAAAACGCGGCCGTTGCGTGGCGTCCCGCCGGCGCGGCGTCCCGCTTCGGTCAGGACTTCTTTCGTTGCAACAACGAGCGGAGCATCGGTGCCGCATGCAGGCCGACACCGACGGTCGACGGACTGGTCGGGATCAGTTGACCGGATAAATGTCTTTGACCCGCTTGAAGATGTCCGGCGGCATGTTGCCGACCTCCTCGACCAGTGCAGCGAGGTCTTTGCCGCTCAGCGGATCAAGGGTGAGGCCGAGCTTCTTGAGTTCTGCGTCGAATTCAGGATCCTTCATCGTATCGTCGAACGCCTTGCGCAGTGCTGCGAGGCGATCCGCAGGGATGCCGGGCGGCCCGAACACCGCCTTGCCGACCTCCGATGCGCTGGTGACGACGCGCAGCACCTTCTTGTCGTCATCGGTCTTGCCGAGTTCGATCATGGTCGGGATGTCCTTCATCTCCGGATCGCGCTTGACCGCAATCTGGACGAGGATGTTGATCTTCTTGTCTTTCACCCAGTCCGGATGCGCGGCGTTCATGCCGTCATAGCTGGTCGAATGGCCTTCCGCCTCGCCGCGCTCGACGGCCAGCATGCAGGCGGCCGAACCCTTGTAGCCCATCACCATTTTGAATTTCGTGCCCACGACCTTGTTGAGCACCTCCGGATAGATCGTCACCGTCGAACTGGCGCCGGTGGCCGCAAGAACGGACTGCGTCTTCATGGCATCCTGGATCGTTTTCACCGGCGACGTGTGCCAGGTGAATACGATGTTGGTCGAAGAGGAGACGCGACCGATCCAACTGAACTTGTCGGCCTTGAGCTTGACGTTTTTGGCGCCAAGGGCCGCTTCGAGCGGAATGGTGCCGGCGACAAGACCCATCACCGTGCCGTCCTTGGCCGCGATATTGTAGAGATGATTTGCGGCGGCCAGGCTGCCGGCGCCGGGCATGCTTTGCGACACCACGTTTGGATTGCCGGGGATATGCCGGCCGATGAAGCGCGCCACTTCGCGAGCATAGAGATCGTTGCTGCCACCCGGCGGGTAGCCGATGATCATGTAAACGGTCTTGCCCTTGTAGAAATTTTCCACCGATTGCGCCTGCGCAACGCTCGCCGCGGCGAGCGCAGCCGCCACGACCGTGCAGGCAAGTGTTGTCCTCGTCAGTCCGGGCATTTTTTTCCTCCCAATATTGGCGGGCTCTTGAGGCCCTGATGCCAGCCGTTTTTATTGTCGTTGCAAAAATCTCACGTCGCGGGTTTTGCGATCGGCTCGCCGCTCTTTGCGCCTGTCGCGCGGTCGAGAAAGGGGTTGACCAGTGCGACGAAGCCCGCCGGGTCGTCGATCGACGGATAATGTCCGCAGTCGTTCATGATGTCCTGTTGCGCCTGCGGCATGGCTTGGCGAAACCGCGACGCCTTGCCGGCATTGGGACCGCGTGCGCCGAACACGACCAGGGCCGGCGCCGTGATGCGTGACGCGGCCGAGAGCGCGTCGTAATCGCGCAGCGCCCACATGACGTCGATCATGGTGCGGGTGCCGGCCTTGTTGCGATCGATATTCCAGCGCGACTGGAAGTCAGCGTCAGGCGCGCGGAAACGCGCGGCCAGTTGTTCGAGCGTCTGCGTCGGCACGCCGAAATTCTGTTCGAGGCGTGGCCATTCGCGTTCGTTCTCTTCGGCGGTGCGGGCCGGCGCATCGACAATGACCAGGCTTTCGACACGGTTGGCGTGGTTGGCACCGAGCGCGACGGCAATCACGCCGCCGGTCGCGAGGCCGATGAAGTCCGCGCGCGCGATGCCGAGCGCATCCATGAGACCGACGACCGCGTCGGCATAGTCGTTGACGGTGTAGTGACGCGTCAGCGGATCGGAATCTCCGTGTCCCGGCATGTCCCATGCGATGACGCGGCGCGTGCGCGCCAGATCGGTCATGACCGGATCGAAATTGTGGGCGGAACAGCCGTTGCTGTGCAGACAGAAGAGGGGTTTCCCCTCACCTTCGGTGAGGTAATGGATGCGGCCATGACGGGTGGCGATGAAACCGTCCTGCATTTTTCCTCATGAGTTTGCGCGTATTTTTGTCGCAAAGCCGGGGGCTACTTTTTGCGAATACGCATTTTTGTTACGACACGCGGATTGTGACCGGATCGCATCGGCGCGGCAAGGGCGCCAAGCGCGGCAACAGAGCCACGAGCGCACCGCGATTGGCGGTTCAGCCTCCGTTCGACAGAGGCGCACGGTCTGGCGCAGCGAGCACCGTTTCGCCGGTCACGACAGATAGACCCCGCCATTCACATGGATCACTTGCCCGGTGATGTAGGCGCTGAGCGGCAGACACAACTGATGCACCATGGCCGAAACGTCTTCGGGAACGCCAAGCCGCGACACGATCGGATCATTGCCGATGCCCTTGCCGGAAGTCGCCGAACGCTGGCCGCCGATGCGGCCGGGCACCACGCAATTCGCAGTCACGCCCTGTTCGGCGAATTCGAAGGCAAGCGCGCGCGTGAAGCCGACGATGCCGGCTTTCGCGGTGAGGACATGCGCGCGTTCGGACGCGCCGACATGCGCGCTCACGCCTCCGATATTGATGATGCGGCCGTATTGACGCGCTGTCATATGCCGCAGCGCCTCGCGCGAGCACAGGAATGCACCGTCGAGGACGACACCGGTGATGCGGTGCCACTCCTCCAGCGACATGTCGAGCAGATGGCGTTCACCGCGCAGCGCGGCATTGTTGATGAGGATGTCGACGCGGCCATAGGCGTTGACGACGGCCTCCATCATCCCCTTGACGGCCGCTTCGTCCGCGACATCGGCAAGATGCACCATGGCCTCGCCGCCGGCATCGCGGATTTCTTTCGCGGCCTGGTCGGCTTCTTCGCGCGAGGACCGTGCATTGATCACCACGGCGGCGCCGCTCTGCGCGAGAGCCTTGGCGATGGCCTTGCCGATACGGCGCACGGCGCCGGTGACGATCGCCACCTGGCCCGCGAGCGGCCGCGCCGTTTCCACTTGCGTCGTGTCGTTGGTCATGTGTTTTCCCCCATCATGGTCGGGCGATGTTGCGCCCGTCCGTCATTCCGCATTGAATGAAGTCCTTAGCAGGACGCCAGGAAAAAGGGGAGGCGGGAGAAAGCATGACCGGACAGATGGCAGAGCCGAGCGCGCTCACCAAGGCAATCGCCGATTACATTGCCGCGGCCGCGCGCACGCCATTGCCGGAAGAGGTCCGCGCGAAAACCCGCCATCATATCCTCGATACGCTCGCGGCAATCGTTTCCGGCTCTCGCTTGCAGGCGGGGCGGCAGGCGGCGCAATACGTCAGCCGTGCAGGCGGTGCCGGCGAAGCGACGGTTTTGGGCACGGCGCTGCGGGTGCCGGCCGAGCAGGCGGCGCTGGCCAACGGCATGGCCGGTCACGGCGACGAGACTGACGACTCGCATCTGGCCGGCCGCTTTCATCCCGGTTGCGCCATCGTGCCGGCGGCGCTCGCTGTCGGCGAATTTTGCGACAGCGACGGCGCGGCTTTTCTCCACGCCGTGACACTCGGCTACGACATCGGCGCGCGCAGCACCATGTCGCTCGGCTTTCGCCGCCCCGATACCACCAAGCACAGCACGCACAGCCTTGCCGGCAATTTCGGCGCGGCAGCGGCTGCGGCAGCATTGCTCGGCTTTACGCCGCGTCAGGTGCGGCATGTTCTATCCTATGCGACGCAGCAGGCTTCCGGCGTGCCGTTCTGGAATCGCGACGGCGACCATGTGGAGAAGGCGTTCGACTTCGGCGGCATGGGCGCACGCAATGGTGTGGCCGCCGCGATGATGGTCGCCTCCGGCTGTACGGCGGTCGACGATCCGTTTTCCGGGCCGCACAACTACTTCGCGACCTTTGGCGAGAATCCGAAACCGGAGATGATGGCCGACGGCCTCGGCACCCGCTTCGAGATCATGCAGGCCTCGATCAAGAAATGGTGTGTCGGCTCGCCGATCCAGGCGATCCTCGATGCGACGGTCGCGCTGGTGAAAGAGTACGACGTGATGGCGGGCGATCTTGCCGCCGTGCGCGTGATCATGCCCGACGACCGCATTTTCATCGTCAACGACCGCGACATGCCGGACATCTGCGCCCAGCATCTGACGGCGCTCGCCATCCTCGACGGCACGGTCACGTTCACCGCCTGCCATGACGTCGGCCGCATGCAGCACGCGGACGTGCGGGCGCTGCGCAAGATCATCAGCCTCGAGCCGAGCGCGGAACTCACGGCAGCGGTCCCCGCGCGGCAGGCGATCGTGATGATGACGCTCAAAGATGGTCGCAGCTTGCGCCATCATGCCAAGGCGGTGCGCGGCACCCCCGACAATCCGATGACGGCGCAGGAGATCGAGGACAAGGCGCGCGATCTGCTCGATCCCGTCATCGGCGCGAAGCGCGGCGAGGCGGTCTGCGCAGCGGTGGCGCAACTCGGCGCCGGCGGCTCGGTGCGTGCGCTTGCTGCTTTGCTCCGCGGCTGACGGCGTACCCCGTGATGACCGCGCAGGCTGGCGCGCCGCAACAAGCTCGATCTTGCATTTCCGACCCTGATGCAGTCTGCAGATTGCAACATCCAACGCTGCGAAAGTCGTCATGGCATCGGACGAGAGGTCGCGGGCGGCACGGTTGTCGCCCCATCCAGTCTCGGGCTAGACTTCCGCGGAAGGCAAAAAAAATGCCCAGGGGAGATCCACGTGCATAAATGGTTGGCGCTCGTCGCTGTCGTCTCGATGGCGTTTTTTTCATCACCGGCATCGGCGCAACCGATGGGCCTCGGCTCAAGCCCGCAGGGCACGCTGACCTATGCCATGGCGGCGGCGGTCGCCAAGACGCTGACGCAAAAGGGCAATATCCAGGCCCGAGTCCAGCCGTCGAGCGGCACCGGCACGATGATCCCGCTGATCAATTCCGGCGAGATCGATATCGGATTCTGCAATTCGCTCGAACTCTATGATGCCTTCCATGGCGTCGGCACCTTCAACAAACGACCGAACCCGAATCTGCGCACCGTCGGCATCATTTTCCCGATCTTCACCGGGCTGTTCGTTCGCGCGGATTCCGGAATCAAGTCGATCAAGGACATGAAGGGCAAGCGCATCGCCTACGGCTTCACCAGCCAGGAGATCATCGCCAAGACGATCGACGCCATGCTCGCAACCGGCGGTCTGTCGATCAAGGATCTGACGCCGGTGATGGTGCCGAACCTCGTGCGCGGCGTCGACGAACTCATCGCCGGACGCGTCGACATCACTACCTTCGCCCTCGGCGGCGGCAAGGTCGCCGAGGCCGACGCCTCGGTCGGCGGCATCCGTTTCATCCCGCTGATGGACACGCCGGAGGCGCTCGCGGCGCTGAAGAAGGAATTCGGGACCGCCTATCTCACCAAGGTCCAGCCGCAGCCGAACTATGCCGGTGTCAAGGAACCGATGACGGTGATGAGCTATGACTACACGGTCTTCGCCGGCAAGGACGTCAAGGCCGAACGCATCAAACTGGTGACGCAACTCATCGCTCAGAACAAGGACTTGCTGTCGGGGTCACAACCGTTGTTCAAGAGACTCGATCCGCAGCGCATGTACACCGACATCGGGGTCCCCTTCCACGACGGGGCGATTGCGTATTACAAGGAGAAGGACATCAAGGAGAGGAAATAGTCTCCCAATGATCGGAGCCTGAACGGGCCCTTGCGCATAACGAACGGGCCGCTGGAATTTCATGGCGGCTGCATCCCGATCGGGGACGTGCCTTGCTCACCACCAAGTCCATCCAGCCGCTCTTGTTCATTTTGAAAGCGGCGATCATCGCCATCGTCGTCGCCTGGGTCCTCAATATCCCGGGGCGTATGCAGATCAGCTTGTTCACCGAGCAGATCCTCGTCTCCGTGCTCGGGCTCTCGCTTGCGCTCACCTTCCTCATGTTCCCGCTCACGCTCGGCAAGAGCGGCGAGGAAGCGATCTTCGAGCAGACGCAGTCGGGTAAGGACGCCGTGATCGGCATTCCCGATCTCATCCTCGCCGCCGCTGCGCTCATCTCCTGCTTCTACGTCGCCTTCCGCTATCCGCAGCTCATGGTCGAACTGGCTACGCGGCCTTGGTACGGCGTGCTGGTGGCGACGGTCATTGTCCTGCTCGTGTTCGAGGCGAGCCGGCGTGTCACCGGGCTTGCGCTCGTGCTCATCGTGCTCGTGCTCTGCATGCATGCGCTGTTCGGCTATATGCTTCCGCCTATGTTCGCGAGCCGGCCAGTGTCGCTGAGCCGCCTCGTCGTCTATCTCGGCATCGACACTAATGCGTTGCTCGGCGATACCTTGCAAATTGCCGTGGTGGTGGTCGTGCCCTTCATCATTCTCGGCCAGGTGCTGACGCGCTGCGGCGGCTCCGACTTTTTCGCCGATCTCGCCGCGGCACTGATGGGTCATTTCCGCGGCGGCGCGGCCAAGATCGCGGTCGTCGGATCGGCCTTTTTCGGCATGGTCTCCGGCAGCGCCGTCGCCAATGTTGCGAGTGTCGGCACCATCACGATCCCACTGATGAAGCGCTCCGGCTTTCCGCCGCACATCGCCGCCGCGGTCGAGGCGGTCGGATCGACAGGCGGTCAGATCGCGCCGCCGGTGATGGGCGCGGCCGCATTCCTGATGGCCGAATATCTGCAGGTGCCCTATGCGAACGTGATGATCGCTGCGATCATTCCGGCGGGGTTGTTCTATTTCGCGCTGTTCGTGCAGGTCGACCTCGAATCCGCCAAGCGCGGCATCCTCGGCGCGCCGCGCGCGGAGTTGCCGAAGGCCTCGCGCGTCCTGATCGAGGGCTGGTACTTTCCGATCCCGTTCATCGTGCTGATCTTCTGCCTGCTTCATCTCAACATGGAGGCGCAATACGCCGCGCTTCTGGCGACGCTGGTGCTGATCGTGCTTGCGATGGTCTTCCCGCACAAGGGCAAGCGCCTTAAGCCGGCCGAGGCGGTATCCGCGGTCGTGGCGGCCGGCGGCGCGGTGATCGATATCATCGCCATCACCGCCGTCGCCGGCATCCTCATCGGCGCCATGGCGATTACCGGCGTCGCGTTTTCGCTGACGCAGCAACTTCTCGCGATCAGCGGAGGCAGCCTGGGCCTGCTGCTGGTCGTCACCGCTTTCGCCTCGTTCCTCCTGGGGCTGCCGCTGCCGACCACTGGCGTTTACATCATCCTCGCCACGCTGGCGGCGCCTGCGCTGGTCCAGGGCGGCATCGCGCCGATTCAGGCGCACCTGTTCGTGCTGTTCAACGGCATCCTCGGTATGGTGACACCGCCGGTCGCGCTCGCCGCCTTCGCCGCGGCGACGATCGCGGAGGCCGATCAGTGGCGCAGCGGCTGGGCGGCGACGCGGTTGAGTTGGTGCGCCTATTTCATTCCGTTCATGTTTGCCTATTCGCCGCTGCTCGTCATGGATGGCGCCCCCTTCGATGTCATCGTGCGTCTGGCCGTGAGCCTGCTCGGCATCGTCATGGGATGCATCGCGGTCGTCGGCTTCTTCATGGCGCCAGTCACGTGGCCGTTCCGTCTTGCCTATGCCGGAATCGCCGCCATGCTGGTGCTGCAACCGACCATGCTCGGTACTGCCGGCTGTGTGAACGGCGCCGGCGTCATCCTCGCGGTCGCCGCCATCGCCTGGGAGTGGCGCCGCGGCCGAACCTTGCGGCCCCCGACGGCCGCACCGGCGGCGCCCTAGATCGTCAACAGAATTTCCGAGAGAACGTCCATGAAGCGCAGCACCGACCGCATCCTCTCAACTCATGTCGGCAGCCTGATCCGGCCGCCGCAGCTTCTCGACCTGCTTCGCCGTAAGCAGAAGAAGGAGGCGGTCGACGGCGACCGTCTCGCCGCCACGCTGCGCGAGAGCGTCGCCGAAGTCGTCGCCCGTCAGGCGCAGGCCGGCGTCGACATCGTCAGCGACGGCGAGTACGGCAAATCGATCAGTTGGTCGCAATATGCGATCGAGCGACTGACCGGGTTCGAGCGGCGGCCAATCACGGGACCGGACCCGTTCGCGCGCGGCGCCGACCGCGAGCGCTTTCCTGATTTTTATGAGGAACTCGATGCGCGCGACGGCCGGGCCACCGTGTTCGATTCCGTCTGCGTCGGTCCGATCACTTATTCAGGCATGGATGAATTGCAGCGCGACATCGCCAATCTCAAGGCCGCGTTTGCGCAGGTGCCGGTGACCGAAGGTTTCCTTCCCGTCGCCGCTCCGGGCAGCGTCATTCCCGACCGCAAGAACGAGCATTACGCCAGCGACGAAGACTGCGCGGTGGCGATCGCGGAGGCGATGCGGGTCGAATATCAGACGATCGCCAAGGCCGGACTGATCGTGCAGATCGACGATGCCCGCACCGCAGTCACCTTCGACCGCATGGTGCCGCCGGGCACGATGGAGGAGTATCGCAAGTGGGTGGGCCGTCATGTCGAATTGCTCAATCACGCGCTCGCAGGAATTCCGCCGGAGCAGATCCGCTATCATGTCTGCTGGGGAAGTTGGCCGGGTCCGCATACGACCGACGTGCCCCTGCGCGCCATCGCCGACCTGATCCTGCAGGTTCGCGCCGGCGCCTATCTCATCGAGGAGGCCAATCCGCGCCATGAGCATGAATGGATGGTGTGGAAGGATATCAAACTGCCTGAGGGCAAGATCCTCGCGCCCGGCGTCATCAGCCACGCCACCAATGTCGTCGAGCATCCCGAACTGGTGGCGCAACGGCTTGTCCGCCTTGCCGAACTGATCGGCCGCGAGAACATTTTGGCGAGTACGGATTGCGGTTTCGCCCAAGGGCCGTTCCACCGCCGCGTGCATCCCTCGATCATGTGGGCGAAGCTGGAGGCGCTGGCCGAAGGCGCGCGGCTGGCGAGCCGCCAGCTCTGGGGCGCCCGCGCGGCCTGACAGCATCTATTCCTCACCACGAAATCATGGCAACAGTGGCATGGCCATTTTACCGCGCCACGGCCTGCTCTTGGCGCCCGACAAATCGAGAAGACGGCCAATCATCGAAGGGAGGTCGCCATGAACGCCATCAGGAATTCCGTAATGAATTTCGCAACCGAGCCAGATCGCCGGCGTGGCCATCTGCTGCCCGGCGTCAGCCGGCGCGGCGTTGCCGTTGCCGCAGCGATGCTTGTGCTCGTCGTCGCCGGTCCGGGCGAGGCCCGGGCGCAGACGTCGTTCTTCGCCGGCAAGACGATCACCGTCTATTGCGGCTACACGCCGGGGGGCAGCTACGATCTTTATGCGCGGATGATGGCGCGGCACATCGGCAAGCATATCCCGGGTAATCCCACGGTCGTCGTCAACAACATGCCGGGGGCCGGCAGCCTCAAGGCGGCGAATTACCTTTATCTCGCAGCCCCCAAGGACGGCACCGCACTCGGCGTGATCGTGGAATCGCATGCGCTCGAACAGGCGCTGAAGAACAAGGCGGTGCATTACGACGCTTCGAAATTCACCTATATCGGCCGTGCGGCATCGAGCAACAATGTCTTCATCGTCTGGCACACCTCGCCGGTTCAATCGTTCGAGGAGGCGAAGCATAAGCAGGTGACGACGGCATCGACAGGTCCGGGATCAATCGCGGAAACCGTGCCGCAGCTCACCAATGCGCTGGTCGGTACCAAGTTCAAGATCATCAGCGGCTATCCGGCCTCGAACGAGGGCATGATGGCAATGGAGCGCGGAGAAACCAACGGCGCCTCGACATCGTGGACGGCCGTGAAGGTCGGCAAGCAGGACTGGCTGCGTGACAAGAAGATCAAGGTGATCCTGCAGACGGCGCCGGAACGCGCGGCCGACCTGCCGGACGCGCCCTCGCTCGGCGAGATTGGCAAGACCGAAGAAGACAAGCAGGTCTTTGCGCTCTATTCCAGCGGCAGCGCCGTTGGTCGCGCGCTGATGGGGCCGCCCGGTATTCCCGCTGACCGCATCGCCGTATTGCGCAAGGCATTCATGGAGATGGTCAAGGACCCGGACTTCCTCGCCGAGGCGAAGAAGGTCAACGTCGATGTCGAGCCGCTGCCGGGTGAAGCGGTGCAGGCGCTGATCCAGAAGACGCTCGCGATTCCCGACAGCGTGCGTCAGCGCGCGGAATCGGCGTTCGGCCGCGGGGCGGGGAAGTAAGAGCACACATCGGAGCCATCCGTGGCACGCTTACAGTGTCGTGCCCGGTCTTGCTCGCGATCCTTTCGGTGTCACGCCCGCGATCATGCCCGCGAAAGCGGGCATCCAGCTCTTCCAGCAGCATTAAAAAACGCTGGGTACCCGCGTTCGCGGGTACGACAGTTGGGAACGACGAATTGAACCTCACACGCCCGGACAGGTGGCGGTGACGCCGCCGTCGACGACAAGCGCCTGGCCGGTGATGTAGGACGCTTCGTCGGAAGCGAGGAACAGCGCCGCATAAGCGACTTCCCAGGCGGTGCCGGTGCGCCCGAGCGGCACCGTCGCGTCGCGCGCGGCGGCATAGTCTTCGGCGCTGGTAAAGCCTTTGCGCTCGTAGCTCTTCTTGCCGCCGACATTGCGCCGAACGAACGGCGTGTCGATGTAGCCGGGTAGCACACAATTGGCGCGGATATTGTGCCTGGCGTATGCGACCGCGACGTTCTTGGTGAACTCGTTTACGGCGGCCTTCGCAGCCGAATAAACGGCCGTCGGAATGCCGAGATGGCGGATCGAGGAGATCGACGAGATGTTCACGATCGCCCCGCCGCCCTGCTGCTGCATCACCGGGGCCACCGCGCGGCAACTCAGCATCACCGAGGTGAGATTGCGCGCCAGCGTCTCGTTCCAGTCGTCGAGCGTGATCGTGGACAGCGCCCGCCCGGTGCCTTGGCCGCCGACATTGTTGTGCAGGATATCGATGCGGCCGAAGCGCGCGAGACAGGCCTCGACCAGCGCGGCGACAGCCGCTTCCTGCGTCACATCCGCGGCATGCGCGAGCGCCTCGCCACCTTCGGCGCGGATGATGGCGGCTGTTTCCTCGGCTGCTTCGAGACGCCTGTCGACGCAGAAAACTTTCGCGCCTTCGCGGGCATAGAGCACGGCCGCCGCCTTGCCGTTGCCCCAGCCTTCGCCGATCGCGCCCGCCCCGAGGACGAGCGCGACCTTGCCGGCGACGCGGCGGCCTTCACCGCGTCCGCCGTCCTTGAGATGAACCACGTTACTTCCTCGCTTCGCCGGCCAGCTTCACGATGTCCGGCGGCGAGGCGTAGAGACGCTTGATCAGCGCTTCGATCTCCTGGCCGGTGAGCGGCCCGACTTCGAGCTTGATCTTCTGCATTTCAGCAAGGAAGTCCTTGTCCTTCATCGTCTTGTTGAAGGCGTCGCGCAGATAGGCGAGGCGGTCGGCGGGAATGCCGGGCGGCCCGAAGAACGGCCGCGCGAACTTCATCGGCGCGAAGATCAATTCCATCGCCTTGCGGTCGGCCGGCGATTTCGCGAAGTCGAGCGCCAGCGGCACGTCTGGATGGTCTGGATGCTTTTCAAGCGAGATCTGCACCAGCGGCTTGAGCTTGCCGTCCTTCACCCAGTCGCCGTGATTGGCCATGACCGACGACCAATAGATGCCGCAGATGCCCTGCAATTCGCCACGCTCGATGGCGAGGAATATCTGCTGCGCACCGGGATAGCCCGAAACAACCTTGAATTTCGTTCCAGTGAATTTGTTGAGCGTGGTCGGAAACAGATTGCTGTCGGCCCCGGTGCCGGTGCCGCCGACGGCGATCTGAGTCTTCATCGCATCTTCGAATTTCTTGACCGGCGCGGTGTTCCAGACCTGGCAGGTGGACACTTCCGCATCGACGCTGCCGACCCAGCTCAGGTCTTCGGCCTTGAACTGTGCCTGCTTGTTGCCGAACAGCGGTTCGAACGGAATGCCCGACACCACTTCGCCCAGATAGGTGCCGTCCTTCGGCGCCACATTGGCGATGTAGTTGGCGGCGCGCAGCGAACCGGCGCCCGTCATGTTCTGCACCACAATGTTCGCGCCGTTGAGATACTTGCCTAGGTGGCGGGCGAGAGTGCGGGCATAGAGGTCATAGCCGCCGCCGGCCGAAAGCCCGACGACGATCGTGACCTGCTTGCCGGCATAGAATTCCGCCGGTGTCTGCGCCGCTGCGGGCGCGGCGCACAAAGCAGCGCCGAGCGCAGCGAGCGCGGCGGCAGATTTCAAGATAGTCCTTTTCACGACTTCGTCCTCCCGTGTTCGTTTCTGACCGTGTCGCTTGGGTTTATCCATGCGGCTTAAGCTGCACACCATTCTTTTGCAATGTGTCTTGCCACAAAGCGTCGATGCGCGGGTCCTGCTCGGTGAGCGGAATCGTCGCACTGCCCGCCGCGTAAACCGTCTTGTCACCATAGGCCGCGCGACGGCTGCGGAACATCGGATAGCGGCGGCTACCGAGTTCGACGCCGAGATAACGTGCAGGCTTTGCCCCCGCGTTGAAGTGCTGGTGGAAACGCATGCCGCCCGCCCCGCAGACCACGCCGTGCCGCCAGTCCATCCGCACATGATTGCCGGCATCATCGGCGAACACCAAGGTGTAGCCGTCGCCGTCGACGCCGAAAATATGCGCGCCCTGGACCTGTCGCGAGGCCGCCAGATAGGAGCCTGCGGCGATTTCGACCACGTCGGCGGCGATCGATCCATCGGCTGGCGTCAGTGCGCGTGTGCGGCTGGTGCCTGCGGTTTCGTCGAGCGACAGCGTCGCGAGGTCGCAGACGAGGTCTTTGGTCTCGCGCTCGGGAAAGGGCACATCGGTGCCAAAGATCAGCGCCTCGCTGCGATAGAGGTTCATGATGTAGCGCAGGTCGCTGACGGCGGCGAAGCGCGCCGGCTCGCGCGAGTCGTTGCGATGACGGTACTTTGCATTCAGCGGCACGGCGAACAGGCTTTTCGGCCCCCATTCGATGACGCGCTGCGTGCCATCGGCTAACGTGATCTCGGTCGCGCCGTGGCCGCTCAAGACGTAACAGACTTCCTCATAGAGATGATGCTGCAGCGACGATTTCGACGACGGCAGCAGTTCTGTCAGCACCACGGTCATGAAATCGCAGCGGCCGTCGAGATGGCAGAATGCGGCTTTCACGCCGAAGCGCGCCCATGGCGCGACCTGCGCCGTCATCAGGTCGATGGCTGCGCCGGTGATGATCGGAATGCCTTCCGCCTTCGCCCACTCTTCGTAGGGATTGACGAGGTATTTCCCCGCCGGCGCCTTGTCGGCAAAGATTTCGCCGTCCTTGTTGGTTGTGGTCTGGTTGGTGGTGGTTTGAGTCATCACGCACCCTTCTTCGCAAAGCGCGACTCGTCAATGAACTTGCCCATGCCGGAGGTAACGCCGTTGACGGCGATCTCCTTGAGCCACTGTTCATGGATGCGCGGGTCCTGATCGGGATATTCGATCTGCGCGCCGCCCTGTTTCACGTCCTTGTCTACGCCGACATCCCAGATCTGCCGCTTCATCTCCAGCAGCGGATAGCGCACGGTGCCGATCTGCAACGCAAGATAGCGGGAAGGATGGTTGGCGACGTTGAAATGCTGATGAAACATCGAATCCGGCGGGCAATAGACGACGCCGTGCTCCCAGTTGACGCGTGTGTAGTCGGGATCGTTTTCATGCCAGAGCAGCGAATAGCCCTTGCCGGTGACGGCATAGACGCACACGCCGTCGAAATGGCGATGGCCTTTCTTGTAGGTGCCGACCGGCATTTCGGATGAATGACAGCCGATGGTGTTGTCGGCGAGCATGAAGCGCAGCATCGAGCCGCCGGCCCCGCGGGCGGCCCACTGCTTCAGCTCGAAGGCCGACAGGTCGGAAACGAAATTCGTTTCCCACTGATGACGGCCGGGCCGCACGGCGATGAATTCGCCTTCGCCGGCGAAGAAATTGTTGCCGCCTGTGCGCTCGGGAAACTGCACCGGGCAATCGTAGATCAACTTTTCGCTGCGAAAACGGTTCATCGTGTAGACCATGTTGTTGGTCGACGCGAGACGCGCAGGCTCCAGCCCGGAAACGTTGAAGTGCTGATAGGTGGCGTTGAGCGGAATCGAGAACAGGCTCTTCGGCCCCCACTCGAAGCTGTGCTTGCGCCCGTCCTCGGTCGTGACCGTGGTCGAGCCGTTGCCGGAAATCACATAGATGGCTTCTTCATAGAGATGATGCAGCGGACGCGACTTGCCGCCGGGCGGCAGTTCGAAGGCAAAAATGGAGATGAAATCGTCGCGGCCCTTGAGATGGCAGAAGCAGCCGTTCATGCCGTAGCGGTCCCACGGCGCGACCGGGACTTTGCGGATGTCGATGCCGAAATCCTCGACGATCGGAATGGCCTGGGCTTTCGCCCATTCCATATACGGATCGCGCAGCACGCTTTTGTCTGCCGAAGGGTTCATCGTGCCTCGTTTCGTTTCCTCGTGCGTTGCTTTTGGCCGGCGCATTTTGCGTGGGCTCAAGGCGCCGGCCCTTTATCTTATACGTGACAACTGCTTATTTCCGCTCCGATCGCGCGGCGTCGACTGTCCATTCGCCGTTCGTCTGCGTCACAGCGATACCGTAGTCTTTTAGCGCCTGATCCGGCGTGACGTAACCCTCGCGAACATCGCGCAGCACGCGCTGCGGATCGCGCGTTTTCGGATCGCCGAAGCCGCCGCCACCCGGTGTTTCGATGCGGAAGACATCGCCCGCCTGCAACGGGAAGTCGGAATAACGCGACGGCAGTGTCTTTTCCTTGTCCGTGCCGGGATTGACGATGCAGTTGCCGGGACGCGCCGATTTGCCGCTGCGGATGCCCTGCGGCGGGACGGCGTGCTTGGTCGAGCGCAGGGTGAAGCGTGCGTCCGCAAGGTTGACGTATTCGCGGATGAAGCCAAGTCCGCCGCGAAATTCGCCCGGACCACCGGAGTCGGGGATCATTTCCAGCCGCTGCACGCGGGTCGGGAATTCGCTCTCGATGATCTCGATCGGCGCGATGCGCGCATTGCTCTGGTTCGAGCAGCCGCCGGAAATGCCGTCGCGCCCAGCGCGGCCGCCGGTGCCGCCGCCGAGAATTTCATATTGCACATAACTGTGGCCGGAGCGCGTGGAACGTCCGCCGATGATGATCGAGCGGCTCGAGGAACCGTCGCCGCGCCCGCGCTTGGAGATGTTGCTCAGCGCATCGAGCGTCGCCTCGACGATGGCATGGATCGTCGGATTGTAGGTGTTGACCGGCGCGGGGAAGTGCGGATTGAGCACGCTGCCTTCGCGCAGCACGACGTCCGGCACTTTCAGCAGGCCGCTATTGATGTGGATCGACGGGTCGGTCAGCGTGATCAGGCAATAGACGACCGAGGCCTGCACGATCGGCGGCCGCACATTGGCCGGCCCGCGCGCCTGATCGGCTGATTGGGAATAATCGAAATTGATCCGGTCGCCCTTCTTCTCGACGACCACGTGGATGCGAATCTTCTTGTCGAGATCGACGCCGTCATTGTCGACGAAGCGTTCGGATTCGTAGCGGCCGTCTTCCCATTCGGCGATGATCGAGCGCATCGCGCTTTCGGAATTGACCATGAGTTGGTCGAGGCAGGCGAGCACGCAGTTCTCGCCGTATTTCTCGACCAGTTCTTGCACGCGCCCTTCGCCGAGCCGGTCAGCGCCAAGCTGGCCGCGGATGTCGCCGAGCACGAGTTCGGGCGTGCGGCTGTTGGCGACGATGATGCGTTCGACTTCCTCGTTGACGACACCGGCACGCAGATAACGCACAGCGGGAATCTGCATGCCTTCAGCAAAAACTTCCTTGGCGAGCGCCCAGCAGCTACCCGGCACGGGACCGCCGATGTCGCTCTTGTGCGCAAGCGTGCCGCAGAAGCCGACATGGCGGCCGCCGGCAAAGATCGGCGTAATCACCGCCATGTCCGGGGCATGCGGACTGCCGCCTTCATACGGGTGATTGATCAGATAGGCGTCGCCGTCCTCGATACTGTCGCGATAGCTGCGCAGCACGGCGCGGGTGCAGGCCGGGAACGAGCCGATATGCAGCGGCAGCACCACATGCTGCGCCACCACGTCGCCGTCGGCATTCATGATGGCGCAGGAGGCATCCTGCGATTCGCGGATGATGGTGGAATAGCCGGTGCGGAACAGCGCGTTCTGCATTTCCTGTACGATGCCGACCATCGAGGCCTTCACGACCTGGAAGGTGACGGGATCGACGGGCGTCTCGGTCACGGCGGCGCGGGCGACGGACATGCTCAGCCCTCCTCGGTGATGATGATATTCTTGAATTCGTCCACCTTCGCGACCTGCCCCGGCGGCACGACGAGCGTGGAATCGAGTTGCTCGATCAGCGCCGGGCCGTTGATGGCAGCGCCGACATCAAGACGTTCGCGCTGATAGACCGGCGTCTGCACCGTCTCGCCGGAGAAATGCGCGGGCCGCGTCTCGCGATAGGCGTCCTGCGCCGTGCCGCCATGGCTCTTGAAGCGCGGCATCTGCACCTCGGGCACGCGGCCGATGCCGGTGACGCGATAGGTGACGACCTCGACCAGTTCGTCCGGCGCATGATGGCCGAACAGGCGCTTGTGGGTCTCGTCGAAACTCGCACGCACGCCATCGAGCGCGGCGCGGTCGACGCTGCCGCCCGGCACCGGAATCGTGAGTTCGTAGCCCTGTCCGGCGTAGCGCATGTCGACCGCGTGTTCGATCGTGATCTGGTCGGCGCGGAAACCTTCCTCGCGCAGTTCGCGCTCGGCCTGCTCCGACAGGGCCGCGAACTGCTTTGCGGCGTCGCCGGGATCAAGTTCATTGATGAAGGTCAGCCGCGAGGCGGCGTAATCGTGCTTCACGTCGGCCTGCAACAGGCCAATGGCGGAATTCACGCCCGGATAAAGAGGCACGATGACGCCTTTCATGCCGAGATTGCGCGCCATCTGCGAGGAGTGCAGGGGGCCTGCGCCGCCGAAGGCGACGAGCATGAACTCGCGCAGGTCGTAGCCGCGCATGGTCGAGATCGCCTTGATCGCCTCTTCCATCTTCACATTGATGATGCGCACGATGCCTTCGGCGGCATCGTTGGCGGACAAGCCCAATGGCTTCGCCACATGCTCTTCGACCGCGCGCATGGCCTTGTCGCGCGCCAGCACCATGCGGCCGCCCAGAAAGTTTGTCTCCGCGAAATAGCCGAGCACCATATTGGCGTCGGTCACGGTCGGCAGTTCGCCGCCCTTGTTGTAGCAGGCCGGTCCCGGCACGGCACCGGCGCTCTGCGGCCCCACTTCAAGCTGGCCGAGCCGATCGACGCGCGCGATGGTGCCGCCGCCGGCCGACACCGTGTTGATGTCCATCATCGGCAGCGCGATGACGCGGCCATCGACGTGAATGCGATTGTTGAACGAGGCTTCGCCGTCCTTGATTAGCGCCACGTCGCAGGACGTGCCGCCCATGTCGAAGGTGATGAGATTGGGGTGCCTGGTGTCGCGCGCCAGCGTCGTGCCGGCGGTGACGCCGCCGGCCGGTCCCGACAACACGGTGGCGACGGCCTTCCTGGCCGTGCTCTCGAAGGTCGATGTGCCGCCGTTCGACTGCATGATGTAGCGCTTGCGCGTCTTGACGCCGGCCTCGTTCAGCCGCCGGCCGAGGTGATGGATGTAACGCTCCAGGATCGGCTGCAAATAGGCATTGATAACGGTGGTCGAGAGCCGGAAATATTCACGGATCTGCGGCAGCACGTCGGAAGAGAGCGAGACGCTGCAATCCGGCATTTCTTCCTTGAGGATGTCGCGCACGCGCTGCTCGTGCTGCGGATGCAGGAACGAGAACAGCAGGCACACGGCAAGCGAGGTGATGTCCTTGCCGGCCATCTCGCGCACGGTGGCGCGCAGGGCCTCCTCATCGAGCGGCGTGACGATGTCGCCGTGGAAATCCACGCGCTCGGTCACCTCGCCGGTCAGGCTCTGCGGCACGAGCAGAACCGGCTTTTCGTAATTCATGTTGAACACGGCAGCGCCGTAGGGCACCGATTGTTCCTGCACCTCGTAGATGCCGCGAAAACCCTTGGTGACGAGAAGGCCGGTACGCGCGCCTTTGCCTTCGAGCAGGGCGTTGGTGCCGACGGTGGTGCCGTGACAGAAATATTCGACGTCTTCCGGCTTCACGCCTTTTTCAAGCAGCGTCTCGACGCCCTTGATGATGGCCTCGGACGGATCGTGCGGTGTCGACGGCAGCTTGAAGATGGAGATCTCGCGCGCGTCTTCTTCGTAATAGACGACGTCGGTAAAGGTGCCACCGGTGTCCACCGTAATGCGATATCTGCTCAAGTCTTTCCTGCCCTTACACCTTAGAAAACATGTGGCTCTGCCAATTGGCCGAGGACGCTATAGGCAGGGTTTGCGCATGTAAACACGGCGATTTCATCGCCGCTGAGGTTAAGCTGGGCTTTACCTGGGAAGGCCGGTCGGGCTTCAGCGCATGGAGGACAACAGCGCCTTGAGCAACGGGCTTCTGGCCGCGTCCTTGCGGTAGAGCGCGCAGAATGCGATTTCGCCGCCGGCCGCGCCGAAGTCGACGGTGCGGACAAAGCGCGACGACAGACGGCTCGCGCACAGCGTGTGAATGACCGCGGGCCCGAGCCCGGCCTCCACGAACGCCGCCGCTGTCTCGCAGGTCGGCGCTTCGATGACCGAACCGGCGCGGCGGATGAGATCGCGCTGCGTCCTGTCGATCAGCGCGCGCGTCGTCGTCGGCTGCGGCGGCAGGATGAGGCGGCGCGGTGCGACGTCGCCGGGCTGCGGCGCCGTGCGCAGGTCTGGAAATTCCTTCGGGTTGTAGGCAAGCGAGAGCGAACTGGCGCGGATAATATGACGCTGCAGCGTTTTCGGCAGTTTGCCAAAAATGCCGAAGGCGATGTCGATCCGGCGCTGGTCGAGCGCCTCGATGGCATCGGGTGATTTGTAGACGCTTGAACTCAAGGCCACGGCTGGATGCGCGGCCAGAAATTCCATGATCCGCGGCGCGAAGAACCATGCATGGTCGCTGCCGAGCGAAATGGACAGGCGCTGCGTCGGCGTCTTGCCCGAGACGGCGTTGAGCGCCTGCTCGGCGCGCTCGAACACGGCATCGACCTCGCGCAAAAACTGCTCGCCCTGCACCGTGAGCACCAGCCGGTTCGGCATGCGCTTGAACAGATCGAAGCCGAGACCTTTTTCAAGCCGGCGGATTTTGCCGGAAACGGCGGGAAGGGTCTGCTTCAGCCGCCGCGCGGCAACCCGCAACCCGCCGTGCTTGGCGACGAGGTGGAACGCGCGCAGGCATTTGAGGTCGAGGCTGTCGAGATCGAGCATGGCGCGAGACTGTGCCGCGAAACTGGTTCAATGGTTTCCGCGTATTCTGATCGCAAAACCGGTGCCCACTTTTGCGGAATACGCGCTAGGAAAACAACAGCGACTTGATGACCATCGGCACCACGCCGGGCGGCGAGATCATGGTGCCGACATCGACATAGTCGAAATCCTTGAGTTGGACGCCATCGACGGAAACGATAGCGCCCGGCAGGTTCAGTTCCTTTTCGAGGAGCCGGCCGATGCTGCGGCCGATATCGCCATCGATCATCAGGAACAGCACGTCATCGGCGCCGCGGCCGGGCATGACCGCCGCGGCGATGCCTTCGGCCGTGGCGCGCAGCCGGGCGTATTCCGGGTCGCCCTGCCAGTCGAACGCGATCGCCATGCGCGAGGCGGGCGCGAGGTCGACCAGCGCCAGCCGGTCATTGACGGCCTTCGTCACGTCCGCCGGCACGATGTCGCCGGAAAAGTCGCTGCCGATATGCAGCACCGGCACATTATGGACCGGCAGCACATTTTCGTCCGAGAGATAGATGGTCTTGCCGCTGACCTGCACCGTGAACTGCGAGGCGCCGATCACGGTGGCGCGAATGCGCTGACCGGGATCGACGGCCGGAATCTTTGCCCGCTGGCCGAGCTGCGCGACAATTCCTTCCGCCAGCAGTTGTGCGATGTCGCCATGGCCCTTGGTCTCATGGCCAAAAATGTATTCGGCAACGCCGCCCGAGAAAGTAATGAGATCGGGCCCGATGCTGCGATCGAGCGGCTCAGTCAGTTGCAGGTCCTGCCCAAGCGCATCGAGCGGCGTGCCGAGAATTTGGTCGACGGCAATGGAGGCAAGCCGCCCCGCAATGGCCTCGCGGATCTTCCGATCGGCAAGCCGGTTCGGCGTCGTGGCAAGTCCGAGCGCCTGGGCGACGCGCTGCGCGGAATCATCGACCCGCGTCCACGCGCCTTTGGCGTCGCGCGCCAGCAGGCGTCCGCCGACGGCGAAGGCCGACACGCTGACGAGCTTGCCGCGATCGATCAGCGCGAGTTTCGTGGTGCCGCCGCCGATGTCCACATGCAGCACGCGGGCGTCGCGTTGTTTCGACAACGTGACCGCGCCGGAGCCGTGCGCGGCGAGCGTGCATTCGAGCTTGTGGCCGGCGGTGGCGCAGACGAATTTTCCGGCCTCGGTCGCAAACAGTTCGTCGATGGCGCGCGCGTTCTTCCGCTTGATCGCCTCGCCGGTGAGGATGACGGCGCCTGAATCGACATCGGCCTTTGCAAAACCAGCTTCCGCATAGGCGTTGCGGATGAAGTCGCCGAGGGCTGCGGCGTCGATGGTGCCATCGGGCAGGAACGGCGTGAGCATGATCGGCGAGCGCCACACCACTTCGCGGCTGATCACGATGAAACGGCTCGACAGGCCGAGTGACTGGCGTTGCAGCGCCACCTTGGCGAACAACAGATGCGAGGTCGAACTGCCGATATCGATGCCGATCGTGCGCAGCTCGATATTGTCCTGGCTCCAGATGAACTGCGCCAGGGCCTCGCTCTGCTCCGCGATCTGCTCGTCGGTCAGCGCGTGCTCGTGATCGAAATCGTCGTCATGCATCAGGGGATGTGCCAATGCGGATCAGAAATCAGCCGGGGGCTGATAGTCTTCGTGGCCGGGCGTCGGCTCCTTCGGGGGATAGGTGACCACCTTCTGGAACATCATGTGCATGAACAGGAACAGCGGCTTTGCCTTCGCCACCATGACGATGGCGTCATTGTCCGGATCGGCGTTGAGGTGCTGATGCACGCAGGCGTTCTCGACGATCAGCGCATCGCCGGCTTCCCAGTCGATGCGGCGGCCATCATGAATGTCGTAGCCGCGTCCCTTGAGGACGTAGAACACGGCGCTGTTCATGTGGCCGTGCTTCTGCCCGTAGGCGCCGGGCGCGAGAACGTCGATATGGGTCTCGATGGCTTGGGTGATGCGCGCGTGCTGCGGATTGATCGGGAACTTGTCGTACATGCTTGGCCCACCCTTCCACTTCATGTCGCGGGTGGAATAGACGCGGGGCTGCGTGAACAGGTCCTTGACGAGATCGCCATAGGTGCCTTCCAAGGCGCGGACAAAAACGCGCTTCTTGGTCCAGCGTTCGACGGCGCTGACTTCCTCGCCGGTGTCGCTGTTATGACCGACGCCGGCCGACTTCCTGACCCAGGTGTCCCGCGTGTCGCTGGTTTCGCTCATGAGGTCCTCCGCTGCAGCGGCTTGTTCTGATGTCCTCGTTAGACAAAGGACGCGCGGCGCCGTCAAGTCGTAGGCGGACGGGAGAGGCATCGCGCGGCCGCGACGACACGGCCGCGACTTAACCCTTGACGCGCAAAAGCCTCCCGGCCACGCTTCGGCAAACAAGGGAGGCATCATGCGAGCGAAACCCCAGACAGGCGGCTTACGGCAAGAGCGCGGACGGCAAGTGGCCACGCTGTCGCTGGCGATATCGGGCCTCGTTCTGCTGCTCGCCGGCCCCGTTCGTGCCGCGACCTGGCCAGAGATTGCAAGCTACGGCGCGGACCGGGCGCAAAAGCTCGCCGCGGGCGCCGCCCAGGAAGGGACCCTGTCGGTCTATACCTCGCTCAACACCAAGGATATCGATCCGGTCATCAAGGCCTATGAAGCGAAATACAAGGTCAAGGTCAGCCTGTGGCGTGGATCATCCGAGCAGGTCGTGCAGCGTGTCGTCGCCGAGGCGCGGGCTGGCCGCAAAGACGTGGACCTCATCCTCACCAACGGACCGGCGCTCGAAGCCCTGCATCGTGAAAAGCTGCTCGAAGCGGTCAAATCGCCAAAGACCGCAAACCTGATCCCGGAAGCGATACAGCCGGCCGGCGACTGGACCGCCACGCAGCTCAACGTCTTCGTCGCGGCCTACAATACCGACCTTGTGAAGAAGGCCGATCTGCCAAAGACGTATCAGGACCTCACCGATCCGAAATGGAAGGGCAAGATCGGGGTCGAGGCCGGCGACAGCGACTGGTTCGCCGGCGTGGTGATGGATCTCGGTGAAGAGAAGGGCCTGAAGCTTTTTCGCGAGATCGCCAAGGTCAACGGGTTCTCCGTGCGCAAGGGCCACACGCTGCTGACCAATCTCGTCTCTGCCGGAGAGGTGCCGCTGTCGCTGACCAATTATTCGTTCACCGCCGAACAGAACAAAGCGAGCGGCGCGCCGTTCGACTGGTTTGTGATCCCGCCGGCGCAGGCGCGGCCGAACGGTGTCGCCGTGACCAAGACCAGCCAGCATCCCAATGCCGCGATGCTGCTTTACGACTTCGTCCTCGACGAGGGCCAGCCGATGTTCCTCAAGCGCGGCTTCGTCACGGTGCGCAAGGACATCCCGACCCTGCTCAATAAAGTGCCGTACAAATTTCTCTCACCGAGCATCACGCTCGACCAAGGCGAGAAGTGGGAGAAGCTTTACGACAGCATCGTCGTGAAGGCGCACTGATATGATTGTCATTCCGGCCGAGCCATCGGGTCCGCGCGCAGCGCGGCTCGATGACAGGCTCCGCGAGGGGGCCGGAATCCATATTCCCGGTGCCAATGTTAAGGCCGCACAGGGGTTATGGATTCCGGCTCCGGCCTTCGGCCGTCCCCGGAATGACACTGCCGATCAACTTCCGTTCCGGAAATCTCGTCGTGGACGCCCGCGCCTCCCGCGTTGACTCGCCCGCCTCCCCCTGATTGAACGGGCGCGGTTCGCGACCCCCGCGGGCCATGAAGGGGATGGCTCAATGGCGGCAGGCAGCGGGTTTCCGGACAAGGCGGTGATGGCGGAACTGACGGCAAAAATGTTCCTGGAAGTGGAGGCCGTCCGCTTCATGCAGGACAAGCCGTTCATCTTCACCTCCGGCCGCGCCAGCCCCGTCTATACCGATTGCCGCCGGCTGATCTCGTTTCCGCGCGTGCGCGGGAACCTGATCGATTTCGGCGTCTCGACCATGCACCATGCGGTCGGCTTCGACGCCTTCGACGCCGTTGCGGGCGGCGAGACTGCCGGCATCCCGTTCGCCGCCTGGATGGCCGACCGGATGATGCTGCCGATGCAGTATGTGCGCAAGAAAGCCAAGGGATTTGGCCGCAACGCCCAGATCGAGGGCGCGGTGCACGAAGGCCAGCGCGTGCTGCTGGTCGAGGACATGACCAGCGACGGCGGCAGCAAGATCAATTTCTGCAACGCGCTGCGCCAGGCCGGCTGCACCGTCGACCACTGCTTCGTGTTCTTCTTCTACGACATCTTCCCGGCGAGCAAAAAAATCCTCGGCGATCTCGACATCACGCTGCACTATCTCGCGACGTGGTGGGACATCCTCGCCTATGCGAAAAAGAGCAACAGCTTCGATCCCAAGACACTGGCCGAAGTCGAGGCCTTCATGAACGATCCCGACGGCTGGTCGAAGGCGAACGGCGGCACCGTCTCGGCTGCATGACGTGGGTGCCACCTTCCGAAGCTATTCTTGGCCAAATAGAGAGTTGAATTGATTCAGTTCGCAGCACATCGTCTTCACCTCTCCCATGGGGAGAGGTCGGAATGCGAAGCGTTCCGGGTGAGGGGGTAATGCGAACGGAGAGTCCGATTGCCCCTCACCCCAGCCCTCTCCCCACTAGGGAGAGGGAGCAGGCAGCACTTGCTGCTGTTGTTTCGATATAATCGTCTACGCCGCCTCGACATGCGCCGCTGGCAGCGGCGTGCGGCCGCGGATGAGGTCGGATGCCTTTTCCGCCATCATGATGACGCAGGCATTGATGTGCGCCGACACCATGTCGGGCATGGCGGAGGCATCGACCACACGCAGCGCTTCGATCCCGCGCACGCGCATCTGCGGATCGAGCACGCCGCCGCCGGTTTCGCCGCCCATGGCGCAAGTGCCGGCCGGATGATGCGCGGTGATGACGGTTTTGCGCAGCCACGCATCGATCTCGGCATCCGTCATCGGGCCGTCCTTTGTATTGAGTGCTTCGGCGCGATAGGTATCCATGACCGGCTGATAGGCGACCTCGCGCGCGAGCTTGAATCCCTCGCGCAGCGTCGGCAGATCGTTCGGCGCGGTGAAGAAGTTATACAGGATGCGCGGCGCGTCCTTCGGGTCGGCCGAGCGCAACAGGATGCGGCCGCGGCTGTCGGGATGCAGCAGCGTCGGACGAATGCCGAACCCGTCGCGGAACGGTGGCCGCACCAGCGGAAACCACAGATGCGGTTTGTGCGCGGTGCCGCGGAACATGAACTCGATGTCCGGCACCGCGATCTCCGGCCGCGTCTTGATGAAGGCGTGCAACCCGCCGGGCACCACCGTGCCGGGGCCGGTGCCGAAGAAATAGGCGCGCAGCATGCTCACGGCCATGCGGTCGAAACGCATTTCCGGATGAAACGAGCCCGGCTGCTTGCGCGCGAAGGTCATGTAGCCGCCGAGATGATCCTGCAAATTCTCGCCGACCGGCAGATCGGCGACGACCGGCACACCGAGTTCGCGCAGATGCGCCGCCGGGCCGATGCCGGACAGCATGAGCACTTGCGGGGAATTGAACGTGCCGGCGCACACGATCACCTCGCGCGCTGCCTCGGCGATGACGACGTCGCCGCTGCCGGCGACATATTCCACACCGACTGCGCGGCTGCCGCGCAGCACGAGGCGTCGCGTCAGCGCATGCGTGGCGACGGTGAGATTGGCGCGGTTGCGGGCAGGGCGGAGATAGGCGCGGCTTGTAGAAGAGCGCCGGCCGTCGCGGATCGTGAATTGGCTGCGGCCGAATCCTTCCTGCTGGCGTCCATTGTAGTCATCCGTCAGCGGAAGCCCGGTCGCGCGCGCGGCTTCGAGCCAGGCGTCGTAAAGAGGGTCCTGGGTCTTGGAGAATTCCGTGCCCAGCGGCCCTTCGCCGCCGCGAAACGGATTGTCGCCGCCGGCCCATGTTTCCGAGCGGCGGAAATAGGGCAGCACGTCGGCGTATGACCAGCCGCGCGTGCCCTTCTGCGCCCAGCGATCGTAGTCGCCGGAATTGCCGCGCGTATAGGCCATGACGTTGATCGATGACGAGCCGCCGAGCACTTTGCCGCGCTTGGCATCGAGCCGGCGGTTGTCGAGGTTCGGCTCGGGCTCCGTTTCGTAGCCCCAGTCATGCATGTTGTAATCATGCATCTTGCCGAGGCCGAGCGGGATCGAGATCAGCGGGTCCCAGTCGCGGCCGCCTGCTTCGATGAGCAGCACGCGTGCCGTCCCGTCCTCGCTCAGGCGATTGGCCAGCACGCAGCCGGCCGAACCGGCACCCACGATGATGTAATCATAACCCGGCATGATTTCCCCCGGCTTGTCTTTTGCGCGGTGTTGTTCACCGCCTCTTCCATACGTCAACGCCGCGTCTTCGGGAAGAAGGCGCGGCGTTGCTTTATTGAGATGGAGGCGATGCAATCAATAGGGGCGGACCGTGCCCTTCACCGTGGTGCGCAGCATCAGCCGCCGTTCGGTCGAGGGGAAGTCGGTGCGCGCATGGGTCGAACAGCGGTTGTCCCACAGCAGCAGGTCGCCGAGGCGCCACTCGTGCTCGTAGACGAACTCTTTCTTTTCACTGTGGTCGAACAGTTTGTTGAGCAGATCGGTGCTCTCGTCTTCCGGCATGTCGAGAATTTTCACCGTCATCAGACGGTTGACGTAGACGGCCTTGCGCTTGGTATCCTCATGGGTGCGGAAAACAGGATGCACGCATTCGCCGAACGCTTCCGTGCCCTTGTTGTCGCCCTTCTTGACCGAACCGTAATTGTAGTGATGCGCGGCCTTCTTGCCTTCCAGCGCATTACGCACGGCGGGATCGAGCGTGTCGTAGGCGGCATAGCCTGAGGCAAACAGCGTATTGCCGCCCTTCGAGGGGATCTCGACTGAATAGAGCAGCGTGCCCTTGCTCGGCACTTCGGAATGGATCATGTCGTGATGAAACATCATCTCGCCGTCGGGCAGCGCGCCGATCGGCTCGCCGTTCTCGCGGATGTTCGAGATCATCATGATGCCGGGCAGGATTTTCGAATAGCCCTTCGGAAAATATTTTGGCGGCCGGTGCAATTCGCCGATCTCGCCGAAATAGCCGGTGACCCGGATCAAATCCTCCTGCGACAATTTCTGATCGGGGAAGATGATGACAAGATGATCGAGCCAGGCCTGATAGATTGCCTTCACGGTGTCGTCGTCGGGCTTGGTGCGCAGGTCGAGGCCGCGGATTTCGGCGCCGGTATATTTCGTCAGCGGCACGACATCGAGCTTGGTCTGCGGGCGGGCATGAACGTTCATCGGCGTCTTCCTTGATTAAGGCGGTTGTTTTTGCCGGGCGCGGCCGCAAGCCGCCAATCCTCAAAAATCCTCTGGTCCAAGAAATACGCCACGGGCGGGGCACAATAAAGCCTTCGCTGCTGACAACATTGGTCAGCAATTTTTGACAATTGAACGCCTCTCGTGTTGATTTGCTGAACAGGGGCGGCGAGGGATGGCCGAACCTGGGCTGTTGTCCCGGGCGCGGCGCAGCGGGAAACGGTGCGCCGCAGAACCGGGACCCACACGCCGCAACCGCCGAAGATTAGGTCCCGGTTTAGCAGCGCAACATTTCATGTTGCGCAGCATCCGGGACAAGAAACATGGAAACAGC
>DATJHH010000032.1:0-4028 GCA_035494115.1 Xanthobacteraceae bacterium | reverse complement strand
TGAGTTTGATTGCCGAATCCCGCCTATTGGTCACGCAATATACGACCCCGTGTCCGTGAACCATCCTGCGCATATAACCGGCTTTGATATTTTTTTCGCGATGCTTCTCCCGCAGAAGCTCCTCGCGAGCAGATAGAGTTTTCTAAAAGCTAGAACGAGGTCGACAATTAAAGTTACTTGCATAAAATGCATGCGACTTTATCATGGAGATCTTGGCGGAAAAGGGGACTGCATGAAGGATCTCGCTTCAGGGGCTGTGGCAGCACCACTCTCTCGTTATGCGCCGTTTCGACGCGCCGGAGATATCGTTTACTTCTCCGGTATTATCGCCGCTGACCCCGCGACGATGCGTATTATTAAGGGTTACGCCGACCTCCCATCCGAGGCGCGCAAGATCGCCGGCGAGATCGGCGAAATGTCGTCCGATCTCAAGGACGGCCCGATTGCCGCGCAGTCGTGGTGGATTCTCAACAGCCTGCGTCTGACGGTCGAAGCGGCCGGCGGCACACTGAACGACGTCGTCAAGCTAACGCAGTTCTTCCGTAACCTGCGCGACTTCCCGATCTACAACCGCATCCGGGCCACGTTTTTCGAAATGCCGCCAGCCAGCACCGTGGTGCAGGTGTCCGAGTTACTGCCGACGCTCGAAACGTTGCTCGAGGTCGAGGCCGTCGCCCACATTCCGCTCAAGGGTGGAGCACGTTAGCCGTGCCCCTCGCTGGGCCTGCTTCTGCGACGTCAGCGCGTGCGAAAAGTGCGATACCCCTGGTCACGCTGAACAATCTGGTGAAGGACTTTCCCGGAGTGCGCGCGCTGGATGGCGTTTCGCTCGATCTGCGGCGTGCCGAAGTCCATGCGCTGGTCGGGGAGAACGGTGCCGGCAAATCGACGCTCATCCGCGTCCTCTCCGGCGACGTAAAGCCGGATAACGGCTCGATCGAGATAGAAGGCCGGCCGACGGTGTTCGAGACGCCGCGCGATGCCCGGCAGCATGGAATCGTAACGATCTTCCAGGAGTTGATGATCGCGCCGGATCTTAGCGTCGCGGAAAATATCTTTCTCGGCAACGAACCCGGGCCGGCGCTCCTTTATTCCCGCGCCAAGGCCGCGCGGAAAGCAGCCGAGGTCTTGGCGGGCCTCGGGGTCGGATCCCAGATCGATCCGTCCGAACGCGCCGGCAATCTCTCGACTGCCCAGCGTCAGCTCATCGAGATAGCACGTGCGCTCGTGTTGCGCGCGCCCGTCATCGTGATGGACGAGCCTACGGCGGCTTTGTCGGAAAACGAGGCGGCGGCGCTGCGCAGCCTGATCGTGCGTATGCGCGCCGAAGGCACTTCCTTCCTTTATGTCTCGCACCGGCTCGATGAGGTTATGGAAATCGCCGACCGCATGACGGTTCTGCGCGGCGGCGAACGTGTCGCGACCAAAGAAGCGTCCCAGATCAAGAGCACGTCCGAACTGATTGGTCTGATGGTGGGCCGGCCGATGGCCGAACTGTTCCCGCTGCGCAATGAAAAGCTAGGCGACGTCGTCTTCAGCGTCTCAGGTCTCACTCGCCACGGGATATTTACGGACATCAATTTTGATGTGCGCGCGGGCGAGGTCGTCGGCTTTGCTGGCCTCGTCGGCGCCGGTCGCACCGAGGTCATGCGCGCTATTTTCGGCGCCGACCTGCCCGATGTGGGCGAGATCCGCAAGGATGGCGTGGTGATCACGATCCGACATCCGTGCGATGCAATTGCGTACGGCATCGCCTACCTGCCGGAGGACCGAAAGGACCAGGGTCTGGTGCTGACCATGTCGGGTGCTGAAAACTTGGTGATGGCCTCACTTGATCAATGCTGCGTCGCGGGCTTTGTTTCCAAATCGGCGATCCGCAAGACCGCCCGTGCGACCGCCGACCGCCTTCAGTTCAAGGGCCAGCTCGATGCGCCCGCCGGCATTGCATCCGGCGGCAATCAGCAAAAGCTCGTCATCGGCAAGTCTATACTGACGGGCGCAAAGGTTCTCATCTTCGATGAACCCACGCGCGGCGTCGATGTCGGCGCTAAAGCGGAAATCTATCGTCTCATTCATCGGTTGGCTTCAGAAGGCGCGGCCGTAATCATCGTGTCGTCCGAATTGCCCGAGCTGATGGGTACTTGCCACCGGATCTACACAATGTCGGGTGGCCGCATCCGCGATGAACTCTCGCTCGCCGAGTTCGACGAGAAGCGCATTCTAGAAGGAGCCTTTGCGGCTCACGTGACGCCGCAGGCGAGCCCGCGGGCGGTGGGAGCATTATGACAATGACTCTGTCGACGAGGGCGCTGAACTCGGATGAGAGTCGTGTGAAGCCGCTTGCATTCCTACAACGCTACGGCCGCGAGATCGGTTTGCCGATAATTGTCCTGCTGATGGTGATCGTTTTTTCCATCAATTCTGGCGTGTTCCTGTCGCTGCCGAACTTCCGCAACATCGGCGTATCGGCGGCGGCCTTGGCGGCGGTGTCCTTTGGGCAAACTTTTACGATCCTCACCGCGGGTCTCGATCTCTCCGTCGGCGCCATCGTCGCGCTGGTTAGTATTGTCGGCGCACTTGTTATGCGAGAGTACGGCGTGTTGGCGGGATTGACGGCTTCGCTCGCCACGGGCGTGGCCGTTGGACTAGTTAACGGCCTGGTCATCACGCGCTTAAAGGTATTTCCGTTCATTGCCACGCTGGCGATGATGTCGATCGTGTCGGGGTTGACGTTGAGCATCAGCGGCGGCGTTGCCGTCACTGGCGTGCCGGAGGCTTTCTCCAGCCTCGCTTATGCCCGTACCCTCGGCGTGCCAATCCCGGTCGTCATCGCAGTCGCCGTGCTCGCGGTTTGCATCGTAGTCCTGCGCTATACCAAGCTCGGCCGCCGTATTTATGCGGTCGGTGGAAATGAAGAGGCGGCGCGGTTGTCGGGCATTTCGATTGGCGCGGTGAAGATTGCCGCCTATGTGCTAAGCGGCCTGTGTGCCGCAGTTGGCTCTCTTATCCTAACCGCGCGCGTGGCGTCAGGACAGCCGTCGCTCGGCGCGACGCTGCCGCTGGAATCTGTCGCGGCGGTCGTGCTCGGCGGCGTTTCGCTGTTCGGTGGACGCGGCTCCGTGGTCGGCGTCGCCTTCGGTGTGCTGTTCATCAGCATCCTGTCGAACGGCCTCAACCTTCTGAACGTCCCTTCCTATACGCAGATGATGGTCATCGGCGGGGCGCTGATCCTCGCAGTCTCGCTCGACCAGATATTCATCGGCGCTAAAGCCGGCAAAGGAAACTGAGTTTCACCATTGAACATGAAAAGGAGAGATCGGATGCAGTCTCGCGTAGTTCACAAGACACGACTTGCAATGTTAGCCGCCGCCTGTGTCGCCCTCATGGCTGCAAGCCCCGCGCACGCCGCCGACAAGATCGGTGTGTCGATGCCCAACATCAAAGGACCGTGGTTTACGCCCGTGCTCTTTGGGATCTCGGATGAAGCCAAGAAGCTCGGCTACGAAGTCACGATCCTGGACGCTGGTGGCTACGCCAACGTCGACAAGCAGGTGAGCCAATTCTCCAATCTCGTCGTGCAGAAGGTCTCGGCAATCCTAATGGACCCGGCTAACCCGGCGTCTTTCAACGGCGTTGTGCGTGAGGCGAAAGGCGAGAAGATCCCGGTGATCGGCGCGGGCAGCCCGATCGTCGCCAGCGACGTCGACGCTGACGCCGCCGCATCTTCGAGCCACTGCAACATCGGTCACGAACTCGCCAAAGGTGCGAAGACCTTGCTGCCGAACGGCGGCACGATCGCGGTCCTCGCCGGCCCGCCGGGCGCCTTCTGGGCCTCTGACCGTTTGCGTTGCTTCAAGGAAGATCTCGCTGGCGGCAACATCAAAATTGTCGCCGAACAGACCAGCGAACAGGATCCGGCGATCGCGCTCTCGCTCGCTAACGACTTCCTGCAGCGCTTCCCCAACGTCAATTTGCTCTACGGCGCGGATGATACCTACGGCGTGGGCGCTGCGCGCGCGGCGCAGGGC
>DATJHH010000031.1:0-3401 GCA_035494115.1 Xanthobacteraceae bacterium | reverse complement strand
TGACGTCGCCTTGCGTGCTGGCTCCATGAATGAGGGGCGGCGAATCTGCCGCACCAATTTCAAATACATGTACTGGTCGTCGGTGCAACAACTCGTGCACCACGCTTCATCCGGTTGCGCGATGAACGTCGGCGATCTCCTGGGAAGTGGCACGATCAGCGGTCCGGAGAAGGATCAGCGCGGCAGTCTCTTGGAAATCAGCTGGAACGGCACCGAGCCGGTCGAACTGTCAGGCGGCGTCAAGCGCACATTTCTGGAAGACGGCGATTCGCTGGTCATGCGAGGTTGGTGCCAGGGCGACGGCTATCGCGTCGGTTTTGGCGAGGTCGAGGGCACGATTTTGACGGCGGGTTAGCGATCCTGCGGCGGAACATCCCGCCACCGTGCACAATGCGCCGCAACGTCATCAAGACTGTATTTGAGATGCACGCGCTTGTCCGACGGTGGATGCTTGGCGACCGACACGCCGGGCCGCCGCTCCGTCGCGGGCCTGATCGGCCGTGGTACAAAGCCGCCGCCGCAGTTCGGGCAGACATTGTGCAGTTTGTTCTCGGCGCAGTCTGCGCAGAACGTGCATTCATAGGAACAGATACGCGCGTCGGTCGCGTTCGGCGGAAGGTCATTGTCGCAATATTCGCAGTTTGGTCGGAGTTGGAGCGCCATGGCGGTCTCGTTGGTTCGGTTGACCCAGATCATCGCAAATCGAGTCGCGAAAACGAATGGCGAATTTCCCTCGATTTGGGCCATGCTAACCCCTCACTTCCCTGAGCGGCAGTTTTGAGCTCTCCTTTAGCCGGTCGAGCACGATCGACGAGCGGACGTGAGCCACGCTTTGGTGCGGCATCAGCACGTTGTTGACGATATCCGACAGGCTCTTCAGATCTCGCAGCACGGCCTTCAGCAGATAATCGGCGTCGCCGGTGAGCGAATAGGCCTCCTGGATGGCGTCGACGCGGGTGACCAGGGCGCGGAATTTCTTGGCATTGTCGGGCGAATGCGTCGCCAGCGTGATGTGGATAAACGCGATCAGGTTGAAGCCGAGCGCCTCGGAGGCGAGATCGGCGTGATAACCCGCGATCACTTTCTCCTCCTCCAGCCGCATCCGCCGCCGCGAACATTGCGACGCCGACAGGCCGACGCGATCGGCCAGCTGCTGGTTGGTCAGCCGGCCGTCGTCCTGCAGCGCGGTCAGCATTTTGAGGTCGAAGGCGTCTACCGGAATCATGCGTAAAAGCTCCATATGATGCACGAAGCGTGCGCTATTATGCTCCATGAGCGGCGTTTTTGCATGCACTTTGCACCCGATATGGCGGAAACTTTGGGTATCAATGTCCAGGGAGAGTCCGCCATGGGTCCATTTCCGCACGACGCGCCGGCGGCGATCATCAGCGCCGACAATCCGATGGGCGCCGATGGTTTCGAGTTCGTCGAATACGCCCATCCAAACCCCGCGGAACTGCACGCGCTGTTCAAGCTGATGGGCTATGTGCTTGTTGCCCGCCACAAGACAAAAAAGATCACGGTCTATCGCCAGGGCGACATCAACTATCTCGTCAATGAAGAACCTGGTGCCCACGGCTTCAATTTCGTGGCAGCCCATGGGCCGTGTGCGCCGTCGATGGCGTTCCGTGTGGTCGATGCCAAGCAAGCTTATGCGCGGGCGATTTCGCTTGGTGCGGAGCCCGCCGATATTTCGACCGCGCAAAAGACCCTCGATGTTCCCGCCATCAAGGGCATCGGCGGCAGCCTCTTGTATTTCATCGATCGCTACGGCGCCAAAGGCTCGGCGTATGAGCGCGAGTTCGAGTGGCTCGGTGCCAAAAATCCGTGTCCCACGGGTGCCGGGCTGTTCTACATCGATCATCTCACCCACAACGTCCATCGCGGCCGCATGGATGTCTGGACCGGCTTCTACACAAAACTGTTCAACTTCCGCCAGATCCGTTTCTTCGACATCGAGGGCCGCGCGTCGGGCCTGTTCTCGCGCGCGCTCACCAGCCCGGACGGCAAGATCCGGATTCCGATCAACGAGGATGCCGGTGACTCCGGCCAGATTGAGGAATATCTCAACATCTATCGTGGCGAAGGCATCCAGCATATCGCCTGCGGCGCGCGGGACATTTACGGCACGGTAGAGCGGCTGCGCGCGGACGGTTTGCCGTTCATGCCGTCGCCGCCCATCACCTATTTCGAGAAGATCGACGCGCGCCTGCCCCGGCACGGCGAGGACATAGCCCGGCTGCAGCGCGACGGCATCCTGATCGACGGCGAAGGCGTCGTCGAAGGCGGCCACACCAAGGTGCTGCTGCAGATATTTTCGGCGAATGCGATCGGGCCGATCTTCTTCGAGTTCATCCAGCGCAAGGGCGATGATGGATTCGGCGAGGGCAATTTCAAGGCGCTGTTCGAATCGATCGAGGAGGATCAGATCAGGCGGGGCGTGCTGAAGGTGGACGCGGCGTAGCTCCACCCTCGTGTCCCGGACGCGTTGCAGCGTTCTTCACGTTGCAACGCCGAGCCGGGACCTATACTGGCGATGGGCCCCGGCTCTGCAGCGCATCGCCATAGCGTGTCGAAGACGCGCGTAAACGCGCTTGGGGCGCTGCACTGCGTCCGGGGAACGATACCAATCCCTACCTCCCCGCCTTCCACGCACTCGTCAGTTCCGCGATTTCCGCCCGCTCCGCATCCCGGATGACGGACGGCGTGCGCGAGAAGCGCGGTGCGGGCGCGGGTTGCGTCACGCCGTGGCGTTCGACAAAAATGTTTCGCGCGGCGTTGTGCGGATGTTTCGGCGCTTCCGCCATGGTCAGGATCGGCGCGAAGCAGATGTCGGTGCCTTCCATGATCTTGCACCAGTCCTCGCGGGTCTTGCTCTTGAACACTTTCGTCAATTTATCCTTCAACGCCGGCCAGGCCTTGCGGTCCATCTGCGCATCGAAGTCGGCTTCGGTGAGGCCGGCATGCTGGCGCAGCAAGGCGTAGAACTGCGGTTCGATCGATCCGATCGAGATGAAATTGCCGCAGGAACATTCATAGATGCCGTAGAAATGCGCGCCGCCGTCGAGAAAATTCTGCTCGCGCCCCTCGACCCAGCGGCCGCTTGCGGTCATGTCGAAGAACATCGACATCAGCGATGCCGCGCCGTCGCACATCGCGGCGTCGACCACTTGGCCCTTGCCGGATTTGGACGCTTCCAGCAACGCAGCAAGGACGCCGACCACCAGATAGAGCGCGCCGCCGCCGAAATCGCCGACCAGGTTGAGCGGCGGCACCGGCTTGTCTTTGGTGCCGATCGCGGCAAGCGCGCCGGTGACCGAGATGTAGTTGATGTCATGGCCGGCGGCCTGGGCCAGCGGGCCTTCCTGGCCCCAGCCGGTCATGCGGCCGAACACCAGGCG
>DATJHH010000030.1:0-2249 GCA_035494115.1 Xanthobacteraceae bacterium | reverse complement strand
CGACCAGAACCGTGAAGATACCGGTGATGGTGCCCTCGCTTGTTCCGGGCCCGGCCCGCTCCAGCAGCTTCGGCAGTTCCGTGAACACGGTGGGCGTGTAGCCTTTTGCGGTCGGCGGCTCGCCGGCCGACAGGCCGATCTCACGCTGCGCCATCGCGAAACGCGTCACCGAGTCCATCAGGCAAAGCACGTCGCTGCCTTCGTCGCGGAAGTATTCGGCGATCGCCAGAGTCAGATAAGCCGCCTGCCGCCGCATCAAGGCGGGCTCATCGGAGGTGGCCACCACCACGACAGAGCGCGCCAGACCCTCCTCGCCGAGATCGTCCTGCAGAAACTCCTGCACCTCGCGGCCGCGTTCGCCGACGAGACCGATCACCGTGATGTCCGCATCCACATTGCGCGCCAACATCGACAACAACACGGACTTGCCGACGCCGGAGCCGGCGAAGATGCCCATGCGCTGGCCGCGACAACAAGTCAGGAAGGTATTGAGTGCCCGCACCCCGAGATCGAGCGGCGCGCCGACCCGCTTGCGCGAATGTGCCGGCGGCGGCGCGTTACGATAGGGCATCGGCGAGGCGCCCTGTGTCAGCGGCCCCTTGCCGTCGATCGGCTCGCCCATCGCATTGAGCACGCGTCCGAGCCACGCCGGCGACGGCCGCACCTGACTGGAGGCATTGGCGATGACGGCGCGGCAACCGCGACGGACGCCGTCCAGCCCGGCGAACGGCATCACTACCGCGTTGTTGCCGGTGAAGCCGATTACCTCGCAGGGGATGAAACGGCCGTTGCCGGTTTCGATGACGATGCGGGCGCCGACCGACATCGCGTGAATCGGTCCGGCGACCTCAACCATTAACCCGCGGACGCCGACGACTCGGCCATAAATATTGACGCCGTCGATCTCTTCGATCTGTTCCGCAAGGGCTTTCATTGTGAAAACCTTAAGTTTCCACGTATTGCGGCCCCGGCCTTAACTTCGTGTTTACCCGCATCGTTAATCATTGCGTCACTGTCTTTGGTGACTGAGAGCGCTTGCCCAACAGAACGAAGGGCGAGTCTCGGGAGTCGGTTAGGCCCGCCTCTTGATGCGAAACTTGAGCGAGAACGGATAAAAAAAGCTGCCCCTGCGCAACATCTTATGGCGATTCGACAAAAATTGCACGATAGAGCTTGCGAAGAGGAATCAGGTTTTGTTAACCATATCTCGTCAGGATCCGAATCAGTTGTTCAAAGGCGTTTCCAGTGCCGCCAGTAGTGCGGACGACCTGACGCCCGGAGCGGCGACTATAGGGGACTGGCATGCGCGTTTTGCTGATTGAAGATGATAGCGCCGTCGCGCAGTCGATCGAGTTGATGCTCAAATCCGAGAGCTTTAACGTCTATACGACGGATCTCGGCGAAGAGGGTGTCGATCTCGGCAAACTCTACGACTACGACATTATCCTTCTCGACCTCAACCTGCCCGACATGTCCGGTTACGACGTGCTCAAGCAGCTGCGGGTCTCGAAGATCAAGACCCCCATTCTGATCCTCTCCGGCCTCGCCGGTATCGAGGACAAGGTCAAAGGTCTCGGCGTCGGCGCCGACGACTACATGACCAAGCCCTTCCACAAGGACGAACTGGTTGCGCGCATCCATGCGATCGTCCGGCGTTCCAAGGGCCACGCCCAATCCGTCATCCAGACCGGCGATCTCGTCGTCAACCTCGACACCAAGACCGTCGAAGTCGGCGGCCAGCGCGTGCATCTGACCGGCAAGGAATATCAGATGCTGGAGCTGCTTTCGCTCCGCAAGGGCACGACGCTGACCAAGGAAATGTTCCTCAACCATCTCTACGGCGGCATGGACGAACCCGAACTGAAGATCATCGACGTCTTCATCTGCAAGCTGCGCAAGAAACTTGCGAACGCGTCCGACGGCCGCAACTTCATCGAAACCGTCTGGGGCCGCGGCTATGTGCTGCGCGAACCGCATGACGAGGAAGTCCGTATCCCGGCCTGATCCGCTTTACCGCGAGCTGCAAGACTTCTCTGCAAGGCTCCTCCCAACTAAACCCCGCCGCAAATGGCGGGGTTTTTGTTTGGGACAACGTGAACCGGCGCGCCGCGTGCCTCGACAGACAGGAACCGGCCTGCGCTAGAGTATGGCCGGGCCGAGGGCATCGGGGGCAACCATATGATTCTGCAATCCCTGGCAGGTTTGCCAGCTTTCCTGGTGTACTTCTGCACGGGCCTCGTCGCCGTCAT
>DATJHH010000029.1:0-107418 GCA_035494115.1 Xanthobacteraceae bacterium | reverse complement strand
ATCCGGAGGGACCGAAATAATTACAAGCTATTTGGTGAGTACGTCGGAAGCGGAAAGTTAAGATCTTCCATTTTCTAACCCGCCACAGGTGACAAAATGCTGCCGATTGAAAGCACTGACTACTGCGTCATACTCCGCGATAAGGTTGCGGAGATGAAAGCGTTGGCTACCTTAGATCGCGCGAACAAAGACATGGTGCTACCTTATATTGTAGCCGCCCCGTTGAATGTTAAGGATCAAGAACAAAAGCGGCAACTCACCAAAAAAGAATACGGCGATATCCATCTTGGCCGAATAGCTAATTGCTGGGGGCGACGCACCGCACTTCTTGACTTTCGATTTGTAAAATTCAGCAATGAGACGTCAACGAGCGCGGCGGATTTGTATTCGTTTTTGCAATCATCTCGCGCTTTTGGCTGCAGCGTAATTCCAGTAATCGACTTTCAATTAGATTCCATTGAGCGGCAAGCGATTGCGAGATTCATTCGTGAGAACGCATGCGGATCAGCAATTAGGCTTGATTTGAACAACCTTGCTAGCGGCAACTTGCAAGCTGACCTGTACAAAATCATGCTGGAGATTATTTCAAAGCCACAAGATTGCATTCTAGTTCTCGATTTGGCCGATGCCGATCTTTCGGATGTGGCTTCTTTTGCCGGTTTCGTGGCCGAATGGATTTTTCGAGTTCAGAGTTTTGGTCTTTGGCGTCGAGTAATTGTTGCAGCAACAAACTATCCGCAGCGCAACCCAGCGCCGGAAAATGGATCGATAACAATTTCGCGCAACGAGTGGCTAGCGTGGCAACACGCATTGACATTGGATAGCCGCGTTAAAAAAATTGCAATGTTTTCAGACTATGGCGCCGACAATGGAAATTTTGATTTTGGCTCCGGCGGCAGAGCTATTCGCCATTTTAGGTATGCCACATCTGACAGCTGGCTGATTCAGCGCGGCGGCGAATCAAAAGAAAATATTGATGGTTCGATACATGGCGCAGCGAAAGCCGTCGTCTCCTCGGGAATATTTGCAGGCGATATATTTTCGGCTGGAGATGAATTTATTAGCGCATGTTCAAAACGTTCGGAGGTGGGCAATCCTACGACTTGGCGAACCGCCAACATGAACCACCATATGACGAGAATCACGGTGGATATTGCTAATGCCTTTAAAATTCAAATGCCGGCTGTTCAGCGCCGAAGGGCAACTCAACTGCAATTTTTTTGAACTATTTCTCCGTGCTGAGGATAAGCTTTTCTTACTGGCTGGCTCACTATAATTCCCTCGCATCGGCGCGAGATTAACTGCCATGAGCGACACAAAGACGCCACCCGAACCCCGGCCGCGGTTCTGGCTCCCGTTCGGCAATCTGTCGCAGATGGTGTCGGCGCTGGCCGCGACCGTCGCGCTGGCGTTCGTCGCCTATCAAATCACGCAGATCGAGGTGAACGGCCGCAAGGCCAATGCGCGGCAGGTCTATCTCTCCTACAGCAACGCCAGCCTGCGCTATCCGCAATACATCCGGCCCGACTACGCGGCGATCAAGGCCGATCCGCTGAAATTCCAGCAATACAAATGGTACGTCTCGCAGATGCTGTTTGCCTATGACGAGATCCTCTCGTCGGTCGGCGACCCGAGCTGGCTCTCGTCGTTCGAATACGAGCTGCCGCCGCACATTCCGCTGCTGTGCGACCTCAAGCGCACCGACGCCGCGTTCTTCACGCAATACGAAGACAACACCAACGCGCTGATCGACGCCGCGCTCAAGGGTAAGTGCCCGGAGACCGCGCCGTAAACTCCCTCTCCCCTGGAGGGAGAGGGTTGGGGTGAGGGGGATTCGAGTTTCTCGATGGAGTGTAACCCCTCACCCGGATTGCTGCGCAATCCGACCTCTCCCTCAAGGGGAGAGGTGAAGGCGGCCGATGACGCCGCGCCAAAACAAAACGGCGGGCTCTTGGCCCGCCGTTTTGATCGCGATGAAAGAAGAGCTGGATCCCCGCCTTTGCGGGGATGACACAGCAACGGCGGCGATCACAGCAGATTTGCAATCGTCAACGCGTCACTGAATTGTAATTGTCAACGCGTCAGTTATCCAAGAAGCTCCGCAGCTTCCGGCTGCGGCTCGGATGCTTGAGCTTGCGCAGCGCCTTGGCCTCGATCTGACGAATGCGCTCGCGCGTGACCGAGAACTGCTGGCCGACTTCTTCCAGCGTGTGATCGGTGTTCATGCCGATGCCGAAGCGCATGCGCAGCACGCGTTCTTCGCGCGGGGTCAGCGAGGCGAGCACGCGCGTCGTCGTCTCGCGCAGGTTCGACTGGATCGCCGCGTCGATCGGCAGGATCGCGTTCTTGTCCTCGATGAAATCGCCGAGGTGACTGTCTTCCTCGTCGCCGAACGGCGTTTCGAGCGACAGCGGCTCCTTGGCGATCTTCAGGACCTTGCGCACTTTTTCCAGCGGCATGCCGAGCTTTTCGGCCAGCTCCTCCGGCGTCGGCTCGCGGCCGATTTCGTTGAGCATCTGCCGGCTCGTGCGCACGATCTTGTTGATCGTCTCGATCATGTGCACGGGGATGCGGATGGTGCGCGCCTGGTCGGCAATCGAGCGCGTGATCGCCTGCCTGATCCACCACGTGGCATAGGTCGAGAACTTGTAGCCGCGGCGGTATTCGAACTTATCGACCGCCTTCATCAGGCCGATATTGCCTTCCTGAATGAGGTCGAGGAATTGCAGGCCGCGATTGGTGTATTTCTTGGCGATGGAGATGACGAGGCGCAGGTTCGCCTCCACCATTTCCTTCTTCGCCTGGCGCGCCTCGCGCTCGCCCTTCTGCACCATGTGCACGAGCTTGCGAAATTCGCCGATCTGCAGGCCGGTGAGGCCGGCAAGCTCCTGAATCTCGTGGCGCAGGTCCTTGATGCGGTCCTTCTCCTTGGCGGAGAAATTCTTCCAGCCCTTGGCCGCGAGTTTCGACACGCGGTTGAGCCATTGCGGGTTCAGTTCCTGGCCCTGATAGTTCTTCAAAAATTCGTCGCGCACGACGCCATGGCTCTCCGCAAGCCGCATCAGCCGGCCTTCATAGCCGACGAGCTTCTTGTTGATGTCGTAGAGCTGCTCGACCAGCGCATCGATGCGCGCCTGATTGAGGCGCAGCGACTTCACCTCGGTGATGATCTCGTCCTTGAGCTTCTTGTAGCGCCGCTCCTGTGCAGGCGACAGCGTGTCGTTCTGCAGCCGGTTGGCAATGTCCTGATCCTGCAGCTTGCGCAGGCGCTTGAACGAGTCGGCGATGGCGTCGAAGGTCGCGACGACCTTTGGCTTCAACTCGGCTTCGAGCGCCGCCATCGACATGGCGTTCTCGAACTCGTCGTCGTCCATGTCCGACTCGGCGGCAACCTCGGCCGGATCCTTCTCGGCCTCGTCGCCGGCAGGCGGCGGCGCGCCACGGCCCGCGGGCTTGAACGGGGTCGCGACCGGCGGCGCGGATGGAGGCGCAGCCTGGAACGGCGCGCCATTCGTGGCCGGCGCGGCCATGCCGTCAGCCCCGGGGGCAGCGCCGTTTGCGCCGGCGATGCCCTGATTCTTGGCGTCGGGACCGGCATAGGTCGCTTCGAGATCGATGATATCGCGCAGGAAGATTTTGCCGTTGGCGAGTTCTTCGCGCCAGATGATGATCGCCTGGAACGTCAGCGGGCTTTCGCACAGCCCTGCGATCATCGCCTCGCGGCCGGCCTCGATGCGCTTGGCGATGGCGATTTCGCCTTCGCGCGACAACAGCTCCACCGTGCCCATCTCGCGCAGATACATGCGCACCGGATCGTCGGTGCGCTCCGACGGCTCCTTCTTCTCGGTGGTGACGACGGCCTTGGCGGTGACCTCGACGAGTTCGCCTTCGGTCTCCTCTTCCTCCTGCTCCTCGTCGGAATCCGCATCGTCGGATTCAACGACGTTGATGCCCATCTCGTTGAGCATCGCGTAAATGTCTTCGATCTGGTCGGAGGAAACCTCCTCCGACGGCAGCACCGCGTTGAGTTCGTCATGGGTGACGTAGCCGCGTTTCTTCGCGGCCTTGATCATCTTCTTGACGGCGGCATCGGAAAGATCGAGCAACGGCAGCGGCGTGTCCGGCGTCTCCGGAGCGTCTTTCTCCGGGGCCTGGTCCTTCGCCTGCACTGCCTTGGTCTTCGTCGTCGCCATTCATCTCTCCTGAACTAAACGCGCGTGCCCGACATCACCGTGTCGGTCGTCACATGTCTTCCATCACATGCTCTTCCATCACATGCTTTGGGCCGGCCTTCGCCAAACTGGCCCTGCCACAAGCTTTCCTGTCACACGGTGCCGGCCCGCACCGGCGCGGACCGGGCCGATCGCTGGCTTGCGGATCGCCGCATCCGGACAGGCGCCTCGGGCTATACCCTAGCGAAACACCGATGGAGCCCGATTCGCGGCTCCGACGCCAGAACGCCGAATATCCCCTGACCCGTTAAGCTTCGATTAGCCCTATTTATGCGGCTCGAAAGAGCTGGAAAAGCGCCTTCTAACAGGCAGCCTTTAACAGACTGCCTTTTAACAGGCTGTTTTGCGCCGCGCACCCACCGTCGCACGATTCAGCCGAAAAACCGCCGCGTCACCTCAAAAGCCACGCGACGGACGTCCAGACAGGGAGCCGAACCCTTCAACCAGGGCCTCGGTGCCGTCGACCTGAGATAGTCTCGATTTGACGTCGATCAACCACGAATAATTGGCTTCCGTGCTTTCCCGGCCCAAAGCCAGTTCCGCCTCGCGCAGTTCCCGCGCCAGGGCATGCCATTGGTGGTGCAGCGCGATGAGCTGTTTCCAGGTCAGAAGCACATCGTCGGCGGCCGCATCCGGCTGCGCGCCCCAGACAGCAACGGTGGTGAGCGCCAGATCCATGCGGGCGATCAGCTCGGTGAGGCCGCGGGACGCGATTTCCGCCGCCATGGCGTCGCGCTCGATGGCCGGCTTTTCCGCAAATATGTCGATCAGCGCGCCCTTGAGCCGCTGCGCGTCCGGGTGGCGGAAGGCGATGGCGGCGAGGTCCTCGAGGTGGTCGTGGAGCAGCCAAGGGTGATTGAGAATAGCCCGTAAAATCAAGGCTTCACGCCGCGACACCGTGCTCAGATGGCCGCGCAGCACCGGGCTTGCCGCCAGCGCGGGACTGGCCGCCAGCGCCGCCGCGCCGTAGCCGCCACGTCCCCGACCGGCGGCAAAGCCGCCGCCCGGCCGCCCCCCTTGGCCGCGCCAGCCGCCCGACTGCTGATTGCGGTTCCCTTGATAATTCCCCTGACGGCGGGCGGAGAACCGATCCGGTCCGGGATCGCGCGCAAACAGGACGCCGAGCCGCTCGCTCATGCCCTGCTTGTAGTGCCGGCGCACGTTTTCGTTGGCGATCAGGCCAGTGAGGTCGGTGAGGCGCGCTTCCAGCGCGGCGCGGCGTTCCGGCGTGTCGAACGGCCCGGCCTCGCTTTCGCGCGTCCACAGCACATGGGCGAGCGGCTGGGCGCCGGCAAAAATCTCTTCGACCGCCGCACGGCCGCCGGCGCGCACCAGATCGTCGGGGTCCTGGCCGTCAGGCAGGGTCGCGAAGCGCAGGCTTTTGCCCGGCATGAGCCGCGGCAGGGCAAGATCGACGGCGCGGAAGGCGGCGCGGCGACCGGCACCGTCCCCGTCGAAACACAGGATCGGCTCGTCGGCCATCTTCCACAGCAGCGCAAGCTGTTCCTCGGTCAGCGCCGTGCCGAGCGGGGCCACCGCCGCCTCATAGCCCGCCGTCACCAGCGCGATGACGTCGACATAACCCTCGCAGACGATCACCGGCGCGCCGCGATGGGAAGCCGCCCGCGCAGCGGCGATGTTGTAGAGCGTCCCGCCTTTGTGGAAGAGCGAGGTCTCGTTGGAATTGAGATATTTGGCCGGCGCGTCGGGCGACAGCGCGCGGCCGCCGAAGGCGATCACCCGGTTGCGGGTGTCGGTGATGGGAAACATCACGCGGTCGCGGAAGCGATCGTAAGGCACCGGGATGTCGTCGCCGGCAATCAGCAGCCCGGCCTCGATCATGTCGCTGACCGGAATGCCTTCCTTGCCGAGATGCTCCTTGAGCGCAAAGCGCTCGGGAGGCGCATAGCCGATGCGGAATTTGAGCTGTGTCGCCGGATCGAGGCTGCGGTCGGCGAGATAACCGCGCGCCTTGGCGCCGCCACGCGCCGCCAGCGAGGCCTCGAAAAATTTCGCGGCGAGATCGAGCACGTCGTAAAGCGTCTTGCGCTTTTCCTCGCGCTCGGCCGTCTCGCGCGACATCACGGGCATCGGCAGCCCGGCGATGCCGGCCAGCCGCTCGACCGCCTCGGGAAATGTCAGCCCCTCGGTTTCCATAACGAAGGTGAAGATGTCACCGTGCTTGCCGGAGGAAAAATCCTTGTAAAAACCCTTCTGGTCGTTGACGAAAAACGACGCCGTCTTCTCCTTGCCGAAGGGTGAGAGGCCCTTCCATTCGCGTCCCGATTTCTTCAGCGCCACGCGCCGGCCAACGACTTCCGAAACCGGAAGCCGGGCGCGCAGGTCGTCGAGGAACTGGGGCGGAAATTTCATGGGCAGACACGTTATACGGCGATTGTGGACTTTGTTTTGCGAAGTTTTGTCTCGTGACCTTTATTTTCGGGGTTTGAGCTTCGCAGATCTGGCGCAGCCGCGGTCGAAGGCCCGAGAATCGTCCAATGCGTCCCTCATCCACTCTGCGGCAGCGCGGGCACCCGGCGCGATCTATCGGACCGCTTTCGGCGATATCCTCGTTATTCACAGGACTGATTTTGGCGTGTCTGTGAATAAGCCCCGGTCTCGAGCGCAATAGCGGCGCGTCGTTCGCTGCGCTCACGCTGCACCGCGCGAGGAAGGCGATGCCCCGCCTCCGCGGGGCATGACAAGGAAGGGGTGACACGGAAAAACGCATTCCATCGGGAACGGCGTGGAAGCTGCCGCGAATTTGTGCGACGGGGGTGCGGCATCCGCGCTTGCCAATACAGAAACGGCGGCGTACGCCGCAGACATGGCTCCAAAAGAAGAAAATGCCGCGGAAGACGCAGCCGCCCTCGCCCAATCGACAGCCGAGTCAGACCCCACAGCCGGCTCCCCCAAACCTCCAGTCACCCTCTTCACTCTCTACAAGCTCTTCTTTTTCGTCGGCCTGTTCAGCTTCGGCGGCGGCATGACGGCCTGGTTCCACCGCGAGGTGGTGATCATGCGCGGCTGGCTCACCAATACCGATTTCGCATCCGGCTACGCCATGTGCCAGCTCATGCCCGGCGTGAATTCGACCAATATGGTGCTCTATCTCGGTCAGCGCCTGCGCGGCGGCCGCGGCGCGATTGTCAGCATGCTGGGCATGCTCACCGCGCCTTTCTGCATTGTCATCGCCGCCGCCTATACCTATTCGCGCCTGATCGAACTGCCCGGCTTTTCGCTGGTGATGGCCGGCGTCGGTACGGCTGCCATCGGGCTGCTGCTGCGGCTTGGGATCACCATCGCACAAGGGCTGCGCAGAACGGTCGCGTCGTATATCGCGGCAGCCATCACCTTCGTCGCCGTCGGCTTCCTGCATCTGCCGATCCTGCCGGTGATCCTCGTCCTGGCGCCGATCAGTATCTGGGCAGCGTGGCCGCGCAAGGATTCGAGGAACGATCCCAATGCGTGAGATCGGCACGCTTGTCGCCATCATCGTGCCGCTGTCGTTCGTCGCTTTCGGCGGGGCGAGCAGCATCTACGCGCCGCTGCAGCACCAGACGGTGGACGTGCAGCACTTCCTGACCTCGCGCGAATTCCTCGATTACTTTGCCATTGCACGCGTCACACCCGGTCCCGGTTCGATGCTCACCACCCTGATCGGCTGGAAGGTCGGCGGCCTGTTCGGCGCGCTGGCGGCAACCCTCGCGCTCTATGCGCCGGCGGGACTGCTGACGTTTTTCGCGTCGAAAGTCTGGAATCGCTATCGCGGCACACCGTGGCATACGGCGCTGGAAGGCGGGCTGTCGCCGATCGGCGCCGGACTGATTTTTGCCGGCGTGCTCGCGCTGACCCGCATCGAAACCGCGGACGTGCTCTCATGGGGTGTGATCGGGCTGGTCGCCCTGGTGCTGACGCTGCGCCCGCGCTTCCATCCGCTTGCCATGCTCGGCATCGGCGCCGTGATCTTCATGGCGTTGCGCCTCGCCGGATTGTGATCAACCCTTTACCTCTCGCGTACCTCTTCCAATCGGAAGATCGCCACCGGCCGTCAGGACAGGGACTTGTCCGACGAAACGGGCGGCGTATGGTGCGCGTGGCGGAGAGCCCGCCGCAGCGGCATCGTCAAAAGAAAAAATGATTTCTCTCAAGCTGCGCCTGATCCTCGTCCTGCTGGCCATCGGTTACGGCGTCATCGGCGCCATGATGTTCGTCATTCCGGTGTGGGCGGCCGAGAATTTCACGTGGCGCGTCTCGCCGTTCGCCGCCATGACCATCGGCGGCTGGTGTCTCGGCAACGCCTGGGCGGCCGCAATCGTTGCGCAGCGCCGCTACTGGCCCGTTATGTTGTGCCCGATCATCTATCTCGCCTTGTTCGGCCTGCTGCAGGTGGCCGTGCTCGCGGCCTTCCGTCCCTTGCTGCAGTCCGGCCCGCTCGCAGCGCTCTACATCGCCATGACGTTCCTGACGACGCTGTTCGGCATTGCTGCTTTCGTCGAAGGCGTCCGTCGCGACGATCTGTGGCAACCGGCCAATCCGGCGATCGTGACGCCGGCGGTGTGGACGATCGGCATCATGATTGCACTGACCGCAGGACTCGGTTTATCGGGCCTGATCGCTATCGTGAGCGCGCGCGATGTCTATAGCGCGATCTTTCCGGAACCGCTGCTCCCGTTGAGCTTGCGCGCCTTCGGCGCCTTCTATCTCGCCCTTGCCGCCTCCGCCGTGCCGCTTGTCGTCACGCGCAGCAGGCAGGCGTTGCGCAGCTATATCTTCGCGATCTATCCGCTGCTGCTGCTCATCACGGTGTCGGCGATCGTGTTCATCGGCCAGTTCGATTTCTCCAACCAGCCGGGCCAGATCATCTATCTCGGCCTCTATGTGATCGCCGCCGGGCTGAGCGGATTCGTCCTCGTCATTGCCGGTACCGGCGCGCGGGCCTGACGCTGCCACCAGGCTCGCCCGCCAATCGGCCTGCGCCTGATTACAGATTTTCCTCGGCTTCCAGATTGACCACGGATTCGGCGATGCCGGTCAACGCCAGATCGGTCGCCTTCTCCTCTTCGAGCGTGTCCGCCAGCAAGGCTGCCGCATCGCTCATGCCCATTTCCTGCGCCCAGGTGCGCAACGTGCCGTAGCGCGAGATTTCGTAATGCTCGACGGCTTGCGCGGCGGCAAGCAGGCCGGCATCGAGCGCCGGCATTCCCTTGAAGTCCGTCATGATCTCCGCGCCCTCTTCGGTGATGCCGTTGATGGCGGCGCAGGTTTTTCCTTTCACCGGCTTGCCGATGATCTTGAACACGCGTTCGAGCCGCTTCACCTGCCCGCGCGTTTCCTTCTCATGTTTCGTGAACGCCTTCTTCAGATCGCGCGCCTGCGCGGCCTTCGCCATCTTCGGCAAGGTCTTCAGGATCTTGTTCTCGGCGTAATAGATGTCCTTGAGCGTTTCGTGAAACAGGTCGGATAGCAGTTTCGCTTTCGGCTTCGCTTTGGATTTCGATTTCGATTTCTTGGCCATGTTCATCTCCCGTGATGCAATTCGAATTTCAAAATGCAATCGAAAACCAACGGGACTGGTGGTTAATGGTTCCTCGCAAGAAAAAGGTGTACGCGCGACGCGAGCGCTGTATCCTCCCGGCAAAACGAGACTGGGGAGGACTGGCGATGCCGAACGATACTGTCGTTGGTGCTGGAAATAATGCCGAAACGAATGCCGAGAGAGATACGAATGCGCGACGGCCTGTTGCAGCGCTCGCCTACGCAATCGCGCTTAAGCTGATCGCTTTTGGGCTGATCGTTTTTGCCGCGACCGACGCGGCACGCGCCGACACCTATCCGAGCCGCAACATCGAACTGATCGTGCCGCTTGCCGCCGGCTCGACGACCGACGTCGCCGCCCGCGTGCTCTCCGATCAGGTCAGCAAGACCATCGGCCAGGCGGTCATCGTCGAGAACAAGCCCGGCGCCGGCATCATGGTTGGTTCGAGCTATGTGGCGAAAGCCGCGCCCGACGGCTACACGATCCTGATGGGCACCACCGGCCTGTCGGTCGATCCGCTGCTCAAGACCGTGCCCTTCAATGCCGAGAAGGATTTCATCCCGGTGGCGATGCTGGTCACCACGCCGATGGTGATGGACGTCAATCCGAAACTCGGCGTGAAGACGCTCAAGGATTACCTCACGAAATTCAAGGATACGAAAACGCTCACCTTCGCCTCCGGCGGCACCGGCACCTACCCGCACCTCACCGGCGAGATCTTTGCCTACAAAAGTGGAATTCCGCTGCGCCATATCCCGTATCGCGGCGGCAATCCGGCCTTCAACGATGTCATCGCCGGCCATGTCGACATGATGTTCGGCACGCCGGTGACGAAGCCGCACATTGACAACGGTGAAGTGGTCGCGCTCGCCGTCGGCGCGCCGGAGCGCGTTCCGACACTGCCCGAGGTGCCGACTTTCAAGGAAGCAGGCCTCGACATTCCGGAGATCGAGGCTGGCGCGTGGTTCGGCCTGTTCGTGCCCAAGGGAACGCCGCACGACATCGTGTCGAAAATCCACAAGGCCTATTCAGACGCGCTCAACGATCCGACGGTGCGCGGACGGCTGCTGCCGCTCGGCCTCGTCCCCAAGCCGATGACGCAGGCGGATTTCCAGACCTTCTTCCACAAGGACGTCGCACGCTGGCCCGACATCTTCAAGAAGGCGCACCTGGCGACGCAGGGCGGGAAGTAGCGCCCCATCTTTTTGCGTGAGCGCCCGCCCCGCGCGAAAAGGCAGCGCCCGATGGCAACGCCGCTCTGACGCCCTATATCGGGTGCGGTCAGTCATCTCACAGGAGTGAAACATGAGCACCTTCGGATCGGCGGTATGGTCGGGCGGCATCAAGGACGGCAAAGGCGCGATCTCGACGAAGAGCGGCGCGCTCAAGGACTATCCGTATGGCTTCGCCAGCCGCTTCGAGGGAAAGCCCGGCACCAATCCTGAGGAACTCATCGGCGCGGCGCATGCCGGCTGCTTCACCATGGCGCTGTCGCTCATTCTCGGCGAAGCAAACCTCACCGCGGAGAAGATGGAAACGCAGGCCGACGTGACGCTGGTCAAACAGGGCGACGGCTTTGCCATCACCGCCGTGCATCTCACGCTGAAGGCGAAAATCCCCGGCGCCGACGATGCCAAATTCCAGGAACTGGCCGCCAAGGCGAAGGCAGGCTGCCCGGTGTCGAAACTGCTCAAGGCCGACATCACGCTCGACGCGTCATTGGTGAAGTAAGCGGCGGGACTGGATGCGAGATGCCCCGCCTTCGCAGAGCATGACAATAAGATGGACGACTTCACGCAAAATAGGTGTCGAGCACGCGCCGATAGATCGCCGTCAGCGCCGTGAGGTCGGCGAGCGGCGCGCATTCGTCGATCTGATGCATGGTCTGGCCGACAAGGCCGAACTCCACCACCGGGCAGTAATTCTTGATGAAGCGTGCGTCCGACGTGCCGCCGGAGGTGGATAGCTCCGGCGTGCGCCCGGTGACGGTTTTGATCGCGCCCGCGACCGCATCGGTGAACGGACCCTTGTCGACGACGAAGGAATCCGCGTTCGACGGCTCCCAGTCCAGCCGCGCGGTGACGCGGTTACCGACGCTCGCGGCGACGCGCTTCTCGATCAGCGCCTTGAGCGAGGCCTGATCGTGATTGTCGTTGAAACGGATGTTGAAGCGCGCGCGCGCTTCGCCGGGAATGAGGTTGACCGTCTTGTTGCCGACATCGACCGAGGTGAATTCCAGGTTCGACGGCGGAAAATGCACGCTGCCGGCATCGAGCGGTTCGGCCAAGAGCGCGGCGATCAGCGCGGTGAGCGGCGGGATCGGATTGATCGCACGCTGCGGATAGGCGACGTGGCCCTGCTTCCCGGTGACGATGAGTGTGCCGTTCTGCGAGCCGCGGCGGCCGATCTTGATCGTGTCGCCGACGGTTTCGACATTGCTCGGCTCGGACAGAATGCAGTGGTCGAAACGCTCGCCGCGCTCAGCCGCCCAGGCGAGCAGCTTTATCGTGCCGTTGATGGCGACGCTTTCCTCATCTCCCGTAATCAGGAACGAGATCGACCCGCCGCCGCCCTTTTGCGGCTTGCCGTCATTGACGGCGAGATGATCGAGCACGGCGGCGAGCGCGCAGGCGATGCCGCCCTTCATATCAACCGCGCCGCGGCCAAACAATTTTCCGTCGGCAACCGCGCCCGCGAAGGGCGGATGCGTCCAGGCCTTCTCCTCGCCCGGCGGCACCACATCGGTATGGCCGGCGAACATCAGATGTGGCCGGCCGATGCCGATGCGGGCATAGAGGTTTTCGATGTCCGGCGTGCCGCCATCGCGGAACGTCACGCGCTCCACGGCAAAGCCGGCGCCGCCAAGAATCTCCGCGAGACAGGACAGCGCGCCGCCTTCGGCCGGCGTCACCGACGGGCAGCGCAAAAGCTTTGCCGCGATTGCAACCGGATCAGCCGTCATGATGCACGATGCTTCATCGATCGAAAGCCCTGCATGGCTTTTCCGGGAACCGGTTTTCACTCTTCGGGATCATGTGTCAGCTCTGCGCGACCGCGCGGGACATGTCGAGCGGATCGGGACCGTAGCGGTTGGGTCCGGACGTCCCGCGCATAAATCCGACTTCGACAAATCCCCACAGCGTGAAGCCGAGGCTGACCAGCGTGAAGACAATACCGGCACCGCCCATCTCTTCTGCGAAGAAACGCAGAACGGCGGGAATGAGGTAGAAGATGACCATCCACCAATTCGACTTGTCGCGATCGTGCAGCCGTTTGGCTGCGAGGGCGAGGCTTGCCCACATCGCCGCGAACAGGGCGACAAGCGTGATAAGGCCGATGACGTTGATCTTGGACTCGCCGGCTTCGTAATCGATATTGGCGAGCGCGACCAGCAGAGCCGTCATGAAACCCACCGCCAGCCAATAGAGCTGCCGATTGATCCGGCCCTGAAAAGAAAAAAACAAATCCGTCATCGCATCATCCGGCGGCGGGGGCGTCTGTCGCGACATTCTAGACGACATCTTCAGCCGGAGGCCATGCACTAATCGCGGAGCAGTTCGTTGATCGAGGTTTTGGAACGCGTCCTCTCGTCGACACGCTTGACGATCACGGCGCAATAAAGGCTGGGACCGCCATTCTTGCCGGGCAGGCTGCCGGGCACGACGACCGAATAGGCCGGAACTTCGCCCTGATGCACCTGGCCGGTCTCGCGATCGACGATTTTTGTCGACGCCCCGAGGAAGACGCCCATGGAGAGCACCGCGCCGGTGCGCACGATGACGCCTTCAGCCACTTCCGAACGCGCGCCGATGAAACAATTGTCTTCGATGATCACCGGGCCGGCCTGCAGCGGCTCGAGCACGCCACCGATGCCGACGCCGCCGGAGATGTGACAGTTCTTGCCGATCTGCGCACAGGAGCCGACCGTCGCCCAGGTGTCGATCATGGTGCCGGTATCGACATAGGCGCCGAGATTGACGAAGGACGGCATCAGCACCACGCCCGGCGCAATAAAGGCCGCGTGGCGCACGACGCAATTCGGCACCGCGCGAAACCCGGCCTTGCGAAAACGCGCCGCCGTCCAGCCGTCGAATTTCGACGGCACCTTGTCCCACCACACGCCTTTGCCGGGCCCACCGCGCAGCACGCTCATGTCGTTGAGGCGGAAAGAGAGCAGCACCGCCTTCTTCAACCATTGATTGACGGACCATGCGCCATCCTCCCCGCGCACAGCCACACGTGCCTCGCCGCTGTCGAGCAGGTCGAGCGCCTGTTCCACGGCTTTGCGCACGGGGCCCTTGGTCTTGGGTCCGATGCCGTCGCGCGCCTCGAAGGCGTCGTCGATGGTCTTTTCGAGTTTTGCAGTGGCAGCAGGCTTTGTGGTGGCCATCAAACGTCCCCGAACATGAATTTCGCGCGTTTGTCGAGGCAAGCGGCGAGCGTGTCAAGGCACGAGCGCCGATGTTGACTGTGTCCGCAGCATAAGGGACGGATTGGTCTGACGGCTCAACCAACCCTTTTCAGTCATTCCGGGGCCGGCCACAGGCCGGAGCCCGGAATCCATAACCCCTGTCTCGCTTTCATCATGACCACCGGGCGTATGGATTCCGGCCCTCGCATGCGCTCGGCCGGAATGACGGTGAATTCCTTGGTGGGCATAACAAAAAGGCCGGAGCGATCCGGCCGTTTTATTTTTCGGGATGAAGGGCGCGAAACGACGCGGACCTTAGCAGGCAGCCAAATCAGGCGGCTGACGTGATCCACTGCTCAAGCTTCGCCTTCGGCGCGGCGCCGACCTGGCGCGAGGCCATTTCGCCGTTCTTGAACAGCATCAGCGTCGGGATCGACATGATGCCGTATTTCGCCGCCGTCTGCGGGTTCTCGTCAACGTTGAGCTTCACGATCTTGACCTTGTCGCCAAGGGTGCCGGAAATCTCTTCCAGCGCCGGACCGATCATCCGGCACGGACCACACCACTCCGCCCAGAAGTCGACGACGACCGGCGTCTCGGACTTGAGAACGTCGCTCTCGAAGCTCGAGTCGGAAACCTTTTGCACGGACATGGAAACCTCAAAACTGGAGGAGCGCGGAAGGCTCCTGGGGGAATCTCGAAAGGAACCAGAAAGTAGGAACACAGGCCCGGAGCGTCAAGGCGGCTCACGCCGAGGTGACGACGGCGACGGATGGCGCGAGGGTGACGGCAAGCGCCGCATCGAGCCTGTCCGCCGGAATCTCCATGAGATCAGGGGTTTCGGTCCAGATCAGCGCCGCGCGCACGATCCGGCCGGGATAAAGCTTGGCGAGTACCGCCCGGTAGAGCGCAAGCTGCGCCACGTAAGCCGGGGGCACGTCGGCGATTCGGCGTGGCGGCGGACGGTTGGTCTTGAAGTCGCCGATGAGGATTTCGGTCTCCGTCACCGCGAGGCGGTCGATCTGGCCGTTCACCATCACCCGGTTCCCGACAGCATCCTTCAGCCGCCCGGCAATCGGCACCTCGGCGCGGCTGCCGGCTGCAAACAGCGCGGCAAAGGCGGGGTCATCGAGAATGCGGCGCGCCTGCTCCAGCATCGCGGCGTGATCGTCCGGCGTGAAATCGGCGGCGTTGCGGGCGAGAAACGTCTTCGCCGCCGCGTCGCGCCGCTCCGGCGCGATCTCCGGCAGCGCCTGCAACAGCCGATGCATCAGACGGCCGCGCGCGAGCGCAAGCCGGGCGGACGCAAGGGTGGAAACAAGCGCGGTGGCGTCAGCGCGCGCCGCCGGTGTCGCCGCCGTCACATGCGTTTCGTCATAGGCCGAGGACGGCGACAGGGTGCGCGGACCGGCCGGATCGTCCGGCGCCGGGCGGTCAAGGCGCAAGAGATCTTCCCGGGTATTGTCCGCACTTGTCGAAGACAGCGTTGGCGTCAATTGAATTACCGCGCCCGGCGGATAGCGCCACACGCTCTCGCCGTCACACTCGATCGCCTCACTGTCATCAGCGAGCGCGTCATGGACGAGATCGTACCAGCAACCTTCCGCGCGCTTCTGCGCGCCTTCCGCACCGCAGATGACGAGCTTTTCTTCCGCGCGCGTCAGCGCGACGTAAAGCAGTCGCGCGTGTTCGTCGCGCTCGGCCTGCAGCACCGCCGCGCGCGCCGCCGCGAGCGGCGCGGTGTCGAATTTTTTTGCCAGACACCAGACCAGCGCATCCGGCGCGGCGGCATCCGCCGGCAGCGGAATGAGCCGCGGCGCGCGCAGGCCGGCCGGCTTGCCGGTCGTGTCGGCAAGGATGACGAAGCGCGATTCCAGACCCTTGGCGCCATGCACGGTCATCACCCGCACTTCGTCCTGGGTCATCTCCATGTCGCGCTTCACCTGCATCTCGGCGTTGCGCAGCCAGGCGACGAACCCTTGCAGCGACGGCGTCTCGCCCGCCTCGAACGCGAGCGCGAGGCTCAAGAATTCGTCGAGCGCATCCATCGCTTCGGCACCGAGCCGGCTCCTGAACCGTCGCCGTCCGTGCTCGGCACCGAGAACATGGGCATAAAACGCGAAAGGCGACGTGCGCGACGCCATCGCGGCCAGACGGCTTAAACGCGCCTCGGCTTCGACGAATAAAGGTTCGCGGCGTGCGCGCAGCGCAGCACGCAGCGACCCCGGCCGCCCGTAAGCGAGCATATAGAGATCGTCATCGGAGACATCGAACAGCGGGCTGCGCAGCACGGTGGCGAGCGCGAGATCGTCTTCCGGCAGCAGCAGTGCGTCGGCAAGCACCATGAGGTCCATCACCGCGATATGTTCGGTGAGCACGAGGCGGTCAGCGCCGGCCACCGGCACGCCTTCGTTCTTCAACGCGCGGATGATCGCCTCGAACAGCGCCCCGCGTTTGCGCACCAGCACGAGGATATCGCCGGCGCGGCCGCCGTCGGCGCGCCATTGGCTCGCCGTCGCAGCGATGCGCTGCGCCAGCCGCACCTGTGGCGAGGTTTCCGTTTGCGTGTCGAACGGCGCATCCCATGCGGTGATGTCATCGCGCGCGGGATCGGGTTTGACCGTGTCCCAGATCTCGACGAGCCCTGGCGGCATGTCGGGCAGCGCCTCGTGTTCGGTCGCCACCGGGTCGGCCGTGAAACCGCTATAGGCCGCCGCGCGGCCAAACACCTTGTCGACGGCGCCAAGCACGGCCGCACCGGAGCGGAACGACGCGTGCAAGGGGATCGTGGTGAGCTGTGCTTCGGGATGGCTGAACAGGCGCGCGAATTCCTGGCGCACCGTCGCGAAATAGGCCGGTTGCGCGCCTTGGAATGAAAAGATCGACTGCTTGTCGTCGCCGACGACGAACACGGTGCGCTTGATCGTACGCGCGCCGGCACCGGCGGAAAACTCCGCGACGACATTGCGCACGATGTCCCATTGCGGCGGACTCGTGTCCTGCGCCTCGTCGATCAGAACATGGTCGATGCCGCCGTCGAGCTTGTAGAGCACCCACGGCGCGGTGTCGCGGGTCAGCATCGTCGCCGTCCGGGCGATGAGGTCGTCGAAATCCAGAAGGCCGCGGCGCTCTTTTTCAACGGCGTAGCGCGCGATGATCTGCTCGACCAGAGTCAGCAGCGCCGCCGTACGCTCGCAAAGCTGCACGGCGTTGCGGCGCTCCTGCCAGCCCATGACGCGCTGCTGTTCGGCGAGCAGCCGCTCATGCCAATGCGCATGATTGTCGCGAATGGATTTGGTGACGATGCTGGCGCGCGGCTTCGGCTCCCTGGTGAAGAAGATGTCGAGATAATCCTCGCTACGACGCGGGCTCCCTGCCAATGCCAGCAGCCGAAATTTTTCAGCCACCTTCTTGTCGGTCGCAATCCCCGTCTCCAGCGCGGCAATGAGATCGACCCACTGGGTCTGCGGGATCACGGCCTCGTCGAACAGCGCAAGATCGAGCGAGTCGCGCGTATCTCCCGCCTGCGCGCCCAGTTGTTGCGACAATGCCGTGATGGCGCCATCGACGCTGCCCGCGTGTCCCGTCCACGCCTTGAGCCGGGCGCGCAGTTTGATCGCATCGGTCACCACCTCGCGGAACGTCGAATCCGCCGCCGCCGTGATGGCATAGGCGAGCGCACGGCCGAGCGGCGTCTCCGGCGCGGCGGCGGCATCGAGCAGCACTGCCGTCGTCGCCTGATGCAGCAACTGCGCCTGGGCTGCATCCTCGATGACGGTGAAGCGCGCCGAGACATTGGCCTCGAACGGAAACTGATGCAGCAGCCGCGTGCAGAAGGCATGGATGGTCTGCACCTTCAGCCCGCCCGGCGTCTCCAGCGCGCGCGCGAACAGCCGCCGCGCGGCGACACGCTGCTCCGGCGTCGGCCGCGTGCTGCCGACGGCAGCGATCGCCGTGTCGAGTTCGGCATCGTCGAGCCGCGTCCAGCGCGACAGCGTTTCGAACACGCGGTTGGCCATGTTGGCGGCCGCCGCCTTGGTATAGGTGATGCAGAGAATTTTTCCCGGCTCCGCGCCTTCGAGCAGCAGCCGGATCACACGCTGCGCGAGAACATGCGTTTTTCCAGCGCCCGCATTGGCCGTGACCCAAAAGGATTTTTCCGGGTCCGCCGCCTCGATCTGGCGCGCGATGACATGCGCGGGGATGCTGCGTTTGCTCATGCGCCCTCCCCGCCGTCGACCGCGCCGCCGGTGCGCGACCATTCCTTCACCCGCGCGAGATGGTCGTAATCGCCATAGCGCGTGCGGAATTTCGGATGCACCAGCGAGCGATAGGGCTGCTCGGGATCGGCGAAGGCCGTGATGAGTTCGGTGAGCCGCAGGAATGCCGTCTCCGCTTCGCTGTCGGGATCGCTATCCTTGAAGTCGAGCGGCTTGCATTCGCCGGCCGGATCGCCGCCGTGGATGCGCACGTAAGAGAGTTCGCCGACATCGCCGGCCGGAAGATTCTTGAATCCGCCGCGCCTGAGGATCGCCGCTTCGAGCGTCAGTTGCGGCCCGAAGCCAGCGGCGACTTCCTTCGCGGTCTTGATCTGCCCGGTCTTGTAGTCGAGCACGGCATAGCGGCCGTCGGCGCGGCGTTCGATGCGGTCGGCGCGCGCGCTCAGCCGGAAGAGGCCGCCCGCAAACGGAATGTCCGTGTGCCCGCTGACCTCGGCATGCAGCGCGGACAGCGTTGCGCGACGCTCACGCTCCCATTCGCTCAGCCAATGCGCCACGCGGCGGAAACGCGGCCACCAGAAGGTGCGCGCCTCGGGGAAGTTTTCCAGACCGCGGAAAGCCTCTTCGCCGATGGCGATCAGCGCCGCTTCCGGGTCCGCCGGCAAGGCATTCGCGTAACGCTCGGTGAAGGTCTGCACGGCTTCATGCACCACCGAACCACGGTCGCGCGCGCCCGGCGGCGTATCGACGGCATCGAGCGGCTGCAGGCGCAGAATGTGCCTGGCATAGATCGTGTACGGATCGCGCAGCCAGTTCTCGATGTCGGTGACCGACAGGCGCTTCGGCCGTACATCCAGCGGCGGCTTTGGCATCGGCGCAGCGATTTTTATTTCCGTCACCTTGTCGATGTCGCGCACCAGGCTGAGCGTGCGCGCACCAAGCGCGCAGGCGCGCGCCCAGCGCTCGACACCGGCGGCGGCCTGCAGCCGCTGCATGAAACGCGACATCACCGTCGGCGAACCGGACACCTTTGCGGCGCGCGTGAGCACCGCCCGCGGCGCGCCGAGCGCCTGCGCGAAATCATGCGCCGAAAGACCGATGCGCCGCTCCGGTAGATCGAGACCGAGCGCGTGGCGCATCGGCCGGTTGAGCCAGGCGTCGGTTTCGGCCTCCGGCGGCCACGTATTTTCGACGAGACCGCCCAGCACCATGACGTCGACGCTTTGCAGGCGGGATTCGAGCGGACCAAAGATACGGATGCGGGGCTCGCTTGTCGCCGGCCGGCGCACGCTGCGTTCGGCGGCGAGACGGTCGAACACGTCGAGATAGTCGGTCGCGCCGACGGCAAATCGGCCGCCATGCTCGATCAGATCGTCAAAATAACGGCTCAGCGCCGCGCCGTCGTGACCGCTGAATGCGACCGCACTCTCCACATCATCGCCGGCCTCGTTTGCCAGCGCCGCCACCGCCGCGCGATGGAGCGCCGCCCATTCGCCGAGCGGCAAAGTTTGCACACGGACGTCCTCGAATGGCGCGAGCGCAGCAGCCAGCGCATCGACCAATTGGATGGCAGAGGCGACGGCCGCGTCGCTGATCTGCCGTCGCATATCGCTGCGATGCAGGCCATCGCGTTCCGCGGGAAAAGCTTCAATCGCCTGCTTCAGCCCCGCCGTGCCGGCGCGCGGCCGCGGGCCGCGCAGCACCGCCAGTTCCAGCGCCGCGATCGCTTCGCGCCAATGCCCGGCCGCGCCGCCGAGGCGCAGCAGCGGATGTTTGAGCAGTGCCAGCAGCGTCACCGGTTCGAGCCCTTCCAGCGCCGCGCGCGCGGCAAGACGCGCAAAGATGCCGGCCGGCGTTTCGCCGAGCGCATCGCCGCCGGAATCGTCGATGGCGATGCGCCAGCGCGACAGCGCGGCGATGACGCGGCGCGCGAGCACGCGGTCGGGCGTCACCAGCGCGGCGGTCTTGTCCGGCGTTTCCAGGCACTCGCGCAGTACCAGCGCGATCGCCAGCGCCTCGTCTTCCGCGCTCGCCGCCTCGATGACGGTGACGCTGCTCATCGCACCGTCAGCGTGGGCGTTGAAATCATCATCGGCAAGGCGGTCATGCCACAGCTCTGTCGCCGCGGCCGGACGCAGCGCTTCGGAGACAAGCCGTTCGCGCCCATAGGCGGATGGCGCACCGAGTATGGTCACGGCGTCGCGCGCGATGCCGATCTGCTTGAGCAGGCCGTACAGCGCGAATTGCGGATGCGCATAGGCAGGCGGATCGGCACCGATCAGCGCCCACGAAGTCTCGTCGAGATCGGTATCGAGCCCCGGCAGCACCACCGCGCCTTGCGGCAGCGCCGCAATCCGCGACAACAGCCGCGCCGTCGCCGGCATCGAGCCGGTGGAGCCTGCCGCGATGACCGGCCCGCTGGGATTCCGTTCCAGCCGATCGCCTTCCGCCGCGATCAGCGCATCACGCCGTTCAGCAGCTTCAATCGCGCCGCGTTCGGCCAGAATCTTTGGCCACGCCACGCGAGCAACTTGCAAGAACAGCAGCGTCTTTTGCCAGTACTCGTCAAATTCATCCGGCACCAGACCGTCGAGCCGGTCGAACGGCACCTCCCGCGTCAGCAGATCGTCGATCAGGCGGCCGAGATCGGCGGCAAGCCCAAGCGCTGCGGCCGCCGTGCTGGCGACGAGCGGCGCATTACCGGCCGCCCTCATGCCTTCGTTCGCGGCCCAGGCGCGGATCAATTGCGCGAGCAGTACGCGGCGTTCGAGTTCGCCGAGCGCCGGCGGCAGATCGAGCGTCTGTGCCGCCGTCTCAGGTCCCGCTGCGTCGGCAAAAATCAGCGCGTCCTCGTCGACATCGCCGATGGGGACGATGCGCGGCAGGATCGCGGCCTCGAGCCCGAACCCGTCGAGCAGCACGTCGCGAGCCTGGCGGCAGGCGCGCCGCGTCGGCAGGTAAAGCGTGGCGGACGCGAGCGCGAGCGGATCGGCGGCCGGCCGGAATCCGTCGATCAGGCCGCCCGAGCGCAGCGCTTCGACCAGCGTCGGCAGGAACGGAGCGGAAGCGGGAATGGAAAAGACGTGCGGGGACCGATTCGCCATCCCCCATTATAGCGGGCCGCTTCCCGTCGGAAGGTGCGATCAGGCCGCGCACCGAGCTAGATCTATTTAAGAAAAGCGACCACCCCTACGACAGCACGCTCCCTCTCCCCACCGGGGAGAGGTGAAGGTGTGGCTGCATGCGACGAAATGAAAAATCAGGCTGCGCTGGCGAGCAGCGCCGCCTCGGCTTTGCCGATGGCGTCCGGGGTGCCGACATGCATCCAGATGCCATCGAGACGCAGCCCATGCAGCCGGCCCTCGTCTTCGGCCTGCGCGAACAGGCGCGTCAGCGAGAACGGCCCCGCCGGCGCATCCTTGAACAGCCGCGGCGAGAGGATCGCGGCGCCGGCGAAAACGAAAGGCACCACTTCGCGTTCGGCACGGCGCACGAGCCGCCCGTCAGGGTCCATGGCATAATCGCCGCGCCCTTCGTAACCGATCGAGTCCGCCGCCGACGCCAGCAGCAGCAGCGCATCCATGCTGTCGTCGTCATAGGCCGCGGCAAGCCGGTCGAAATTCGGCGTCACGCCGTCGAGCCACAGTGTATCGGAATTGACGTGGAAGAACGGCGCATCGCCGAGCTGCGGCAGCGCCTTGACCACACCGCCGCCGGTATCGAGAAGTTTTTCGCGCTCGTCCGAGATGACGATCTGCGGTGATTTGCGCCCGGCCAGATGCGCTTCGATCTGGTCGGCGAGGTAATGCACGTTGACAACGGCCAGCGTGACGCCCGCCGCGGCGAGCTTGTCGAGCGAATGGTCGAGCAGCGGCTTGCCGCAGACCGGCACCAGCGGCTTGGGGATGCGGTCGGTGATCGGCCGCATGCGCTGCCCGAGGCCGCCGGCAAGAACCATGGCGTGGCGCGGCGCGTTCGCCGTCTTTACGTGAGCCGTCTTCTTCTGCATCGAAATGCAAATCCTCAAATCTTCACGGATGGGACATTGGCGCGATACCACGCCTTGAGCGGCGCCAGCGCCGGATGGCCGAGCGCACGTTCGAGATAGCCCCATATCCGCGGCATATGACGCAAATATTGCGGCTTGCCGTCGCGCATATCGAGGCGGGCGAAAATCCCCAGAATCTTCGTGGCGCGTTGCGCCGCCAGCACCGCATAGATGCGTACAAAGCCGTTGGGATCGAAGCTGCGGTCGGCCTCGCGCCGCATCCGCGTGTAGCGGCCGACAAGCGTGATCTCCATGCCCTCGGAGGCGTCGACACGCGCATCCTGCAACAGCGACGCGAGATCATAGGCAGCAGGCCCGAGCACAGCGTCCTGGAAATCGAGGATGCCGACGCGCGCAATGCGCTTGCGCTCCGGCAGCCAGATGAGATTGGGCGAATGGTAATCGCGCAGCACCCAGGTCGCGCGCCCTTGCAGCGCCGGCGCCAGCGCCTCGCGCCACAGCGTGCGGAATTCCTCGCGCACCTGCGGCGTGACTTCGACGTCGAGCCGCGGCATGTACCAGTCGAGCAGCAATTCGGCCTCGATCAGGAAGGCGTCGATGTCGTAGCGCGGAATCTTGTATTCGACATGCGGCGAGATCGGCAGCACGGCCGGCAGATCGGCGCTGTGCAGATGCGCCAGCGCGTCAACCGCGGCTTCATAGCGTTCGGCAATCGGCAGTGGCGGCGTGCCGGAAACGACTTTCTCGTCGCCAAGGTCTTCGAGCACCAACAGCCCCTGGTCGCTGTCGGCATGATAGACCGCGGGCGCCGACAGGCCGACCTCGCGCAGACCTCCGGCCATGGCCATGAACGGGCGCACGTCCTCGGCGAGATGGGCGACGGCACTATAGGGCTTGCCGTAACGCACCGGCGGGCCGTCCGGCCGTTTCGGCGCGTTCATCAGGATCAGCGTTTCCTTGTCGCGCACCAGGCGTTCGTAGGCGCGTGTCGAGGCGTCGCCCTGGATGTGCAGGCGATAGGCGTGGTCGAGACCCGCGTCATTGAGAAAATTGCGGATCGCGGCGATGCGTTCGGCGCGCGGCGCGAACGATCCATGCCCGGTCACCTTCACATGGCGCACGCTGTCGCCTTCATGCGGCGCGAGTTTCAACGCGATATCGAACCGGTCGCGCGACAAGAATCCGGTGGCTCGGTCCGGCCATTCCAGCAGCGTCACCGCTTCCGGGGGCAGATCGTCAAAGCCGAGTTCGGTTAGTTCGGCCACGCCGGTCACGCGGTAGAGGTCGGCATGCACGATGGTATGCCGCGGCAGGTCGTAGGTCTGGATCAGCGTGAATGTGGGGCTCGGCACTTCGATCGAGGAATCGCGAGCGAGATAGCGGATCAGCGCGCGCGCGAACGTCGTCTTGCCGGCGCCGAGATCCCCGGAGAGCGTGATGAAATCTCCGGGCATGATCGCCGCGGCGATGTCCATCATCAGCCACAGGAGCGCGCGCTCGTCCGGAAGAGTGACTTCGAAACTGCCGGTTCCCGGCGTTACTGATACATGCGCCATCGTGTCACTGGAAGTATGTCGCCTGAGTCACCGAACGGGAATCAGGCGCGCTGTCTGGCTCTTGTCGGCGCATGATTTTATCCGAAAACCGGTTACCACTTTTCGGAATCATGCGTTTGTCGGCGCATGATTTTATCCGAAAGCGATTACCACGGAATCATGCGTTTGTCGGAGGATGATCTTATCCGAAACCGGTTACCAGTTTGCGCGATCATGTTCGCATTTGCAGCATCGGGAAGCGATCAGGACGGATCAAGGCGCCCGCCCCTATTCCGCGGCCGATACCGCCGCCGGCCGGTCGAGCGGGAAGGTGCAGATCACGGTCGTCCCCTCGCCGACCGACGACTGGATGGTGACGCTGCCGCCATGCAGTTCGACAAAGGAGCGCACCAGCGACAGGCCGAGCCCGGTGCCGCGATGGCGCGACCCGAGCGGATGGGTTTCGAACCATTTGAAGACGCGATCCTTCATGTCGACCGGAATGCCGGGGCCATGATCCATGACCGCGAAGACGACGCAGTCCGGCCGGCGTTCGGCGGAAAAGACGATGGTTTCGCCCGGCGGCGAGAAGCTCACGGCGTTGGAGAGGAGATTGAACAGGATCTGCCGCAGCCGTCGTTCGTCGGCAACGAAGCTGCCGGCCGTCGGCGCAAGGCGCGTGTCGAGGGTGATGTCGTCCTTCACCAGCCGGTCGCGCACCCCTTCGACCGCCGCCTGCATGACGTCGTTGATATCGACTTCGCCGAGATCGAGCGTCATCACGCCGGCGTCGATGGTCGCGAGATCGAGGATGTTGTTGATGATGGCGAGCAGCGCATTGGTCGAATGCGTCAGATAGCCGAGATATTCGCCCTGTCTCTCGTTGAGCGGCCCGAGATTGGGGTCGGCCAGGAAATCGGCAAAGCCGATGATATTGGTCAGCGGCGAGCGCAGCTCGTAGGACACGTGATGGACGAAATCGACCTTGATCTGGTCGGCGGTTTCCAGGGCATCGTTGCGGTCGCGTAGCGCGCGCTCGACATTCACCGTGTCGGTGACGTCGAGGAAGGTGACGAGCGTCGCCCCGTCCGGCAGCGGCACCGTGGCGCAGTCGATGACGGCGCCGTCCTTGCGCTCGATGCGGGCAGCGAAGGACTGGCGCTCGTCGAGCGTCGTCACCGCGCGGCGCAAAAGGCTCCAGAACGCCGCCTCCCCGTGCAACGGCTGGCAGGCTTTTGTCAGCGTCTCGATATGCGGCCGTTCGTTGAGCAGGGTGTCCGGCAGTTTCCACATGTCTGCGAAAGCCGGATTGTGCAACCGCAGCCGTCCGTCGCTGCCGAACACGGCGACCGCTTCGCGCAGATTGTCGAGCGTCTCGCTCTGCACGCGGATCAGCGCATCGAAGCGCCGTTCGAGCGACAGGCGTTCGGTCACGTTGTCGAACAGGTAGGTCACGCCGCCTTGCGGATTGGGCGTGGTGACGACGCGCAGCGTGCGTCCGTCGGGCAGGTGCCAGGTGTCCTCGCGCGGCTCGAGCGCCTGATAGGCCTGGTGCAGTTCGGCCTTCCAGAGGCGGAAATCCTGCTGCTCGGGAAGTTTTCGGCCGGGGCGCAAGGCGTCGAGCACAGCGGAGTCGCTCGGCCCCTGATCGAGGAAGGCGGCATCCAGTTCCCACAGCACGCGATAGGCCTCGTTATAGAAGGCAAGCTTGCGATCGCCGTTGAACATGGCGACGCCGGTGGCGAGGTGATCGAGGGTGCGGCGGTGCGCGTCGTTGAGACGTTTGATCTCGGCACGCAAATCTTCCGCCTCGCTCGCATCGATCCCGACGGCGATGCTGCCGCGTGCAGTCGGCAAGGCGTGGACGTCGAAGGTACGGCGGGCGCCGGCCACGATTGCCGGGACGCGGGCTTCAAAAGGCATTTCCGCGAAATGCGCGCGCGCCATCTCCTCGCGTACCTGCGAGCCGAGGAGTTCGAGTTCGCGCGCTGTCGCATCGCTGCCGTCGCGCGCCTCGACAGCCTGGGCATACGCCGAATTGACGAAAGTCAGCCGGCCGGCATGGTCGCGCGTCCAGATCGGAAAGGGTGCCGCTTCAATGACGGCGCGCAGCGAATCGACTTCGCTGAGCAGTTTCGTGTAGCGGCTGGTGAGGTCGGACAGGTCGCGTTTGACGCCCTGCACGTCGCGCAGCCGCAGCACCGCACGTCCGCCGATGGCGCGGCCTTCCGCCTCGATCGACCGGCCCGAAAGGGTCTTCAACGTCACCGACAGGCTTTCGCCATGCTCGCGCAACCGATCGACCGCGCGTTCCATGAAATGCGCCTGCTCGGCATCGAGCCAGGTGCCGAAGGCGAGCACGCGATGCGGCGCGGTCGCCGGCGCGACCAGCACCGTTTCGCCGATGATTTCCGGCTCGTTGCCGGCTGCCTGCCAGGCGACGATGATCTGCGGTTCCGAGCGCAGCAGCGTGTTGGCACGATCGATGTCGGCGCGCAGCGTTCCGATTTCGTCGCGCGCGATGGCGGCATCGCGTGCCGCGCGGGCGCGCGTGCGAACCAGCGTGATGGCGGTGACGACGGCGAACAGCAGCACGCCGAGGGTGAGCCCGAGCGCCGCGTATTCATGGCGGTCGAGATTGCTGAACGCTTCGGCATAGGCCGGGATCGTGGCAGGCGGCAGTGCGCCCTCTGCCGCCGCGCCGCCGATCGGCAGAACAAGAGCAGCAACGGAATTCAAAAGGGTGCGAACGAGGACGCGGAATCCGCGACGCCGCGGATAAGGCGCGAGCCTCCCGCTATCAACCCGGATCGTGTCCGGCATTCTGTTGCCCCTGATCGCCCGCCGCGACAGGCCGCGACCACGCCTCCCTGCCCATAGTGGCAAGGCCCCGGTTCGCTCGACTGTCGAATCAAGCCGACTTTAACCCCGGAGGGAATCGCGCCGAAAGAGTCCAGATCGTGAACGGGGGAAACATCGTGATCCGGTGCCGGCCTGTGGCCGCCGGGCACCAGCGCGACGCGAGGTATTAGCCGCGCGAGCCGGTCGAGCCGAAGCCGCCGCTGCCGCGCGTGGTCGTCGTCAGGGTCTGCGTTTCGACCAGCCGCGCGCGCACGACCGGCGCGATCACCAGTTGCGCGACGCGCGTGCCGCGCTCGACGACGAAAGCCTCGCAGCCGTGATTGATCAGCAGGACCTGGATTTCGCCGCGGTAATCGCAATCGATGGTGCCGGGACTGTTGAGCACGGTGACGCCATGGCGGGCGGCGAGACCCGAGCGCGGCCGCACCTGCGCCTCCATGTCCGGTTCGAGCGCGATGCACAGGCCGGTCGGCACCGCCACATGCGCGCCCGGCGGAATTTTCAGCGGTGCATCGGCCGGGACCGCGGCCAGAAGATCGAGCCCGGCCGCACCTTCGCTCTGGTAGGCGGGAAGCGGAAGATCGGCGCCATGCGGCAGCCGTGCGATGCGAACGTCAGTGGTCACGGGCACTCTTTCCCTTTTTAATTCCGAAACGGCGTGTCGCGTCAGGCTGACATCCCAAGCCCGCTCCTTCTTGTCATTCTGGGACGGCGCGTCGCGCCGGGACCGGAATCCATACGCCGCAGTACGCGAGTCATGGATTCGCTCGCGAAGGGCTCGCGCCCCGGAGTGACCAATGGAAGGACAAAGCGATGTTTATTTGTCTTTGATCTCTTTTGCGATGCGTTCAATCAGCGTGCGCGCGACATCGGCCTTGGATTGCGGCGGCCAGGACTCGACGCCCGCCGCGGTGACGAGATGCACGGTGTTGCGCTCGCCTCCCATGACACCGGTCGCCGGCGACACGTCGTTGGCGACGATCCAGTCGCAGCGCTTGCGCGCGAGCTTTTGCTGCGCATGGGCAATGACGTTTTCCGTCTCGGCGGCAAAACCGACGACGAGGCGCGGACGTTGCGCATTGCGCCCGGCAATGGTCGCGAGGATGTCGGGATTTTCCTTGAACGCGAGGGTCGGCAGGGAGCCGTTCTTCTTGATCTTCTGCGCGGCGCTGTCGACGCGCCAGTCGGCGACGGCAGCGGCGAACACGGCCGCATCGGCCGGCAGCGCCTGTTCAACGGCGTTGAGCATTTCGCGCGCGGTCTCGACTCTTATGACGGTCATGCCCGAGGGGTCAGGCAGCGCGACCGGCCCACGCACCAGCGTGACCTCCGCGCCAGCCGCAGCGGCGGCAACAGCGATGGCATGGCCCTGCTTGCCGGACGAGCGATTGGCGATGTAGCGCACCGGATCGATCGGCTCATGGGTCGGGCCGGAAGTGACGATGAGCCGCTTGCCGGCGAGCAGACCGGAGAGCGGCGGCTGCGTCATCAGCGTGTCGAGCGCGGCGACAATCTCGAGCGGCTCGGCCATGCGGCCGACACCGTTTTCGCCGGGTTCGGCCATTTCGCCGGCGCCGGGGCCAACCAGCGTCACGCCATCGGCAACGAGTTGCGCGACGTTGCGCGCGGTCGCGGCATGCACCCACATGCGCGGGTTCATCGCCGGTGCGAGCAGGATCGGCTTGTCGGTCGCAAGCAGCACGGCGGTTGCGAGATCGTCGGCATGACCGCCGGCCATTTTTGCCATCAGGTCGGCGGTCGCCGGCGCGACGATGACGGCATCGCAGTCGCGCGCGAGCCGGATGTGGCCGACATCGAATTCGCTTTGCGGATCGAACAGGTCCGTGAACACGCGCTCGCCGGAAATCGCTCCGGCGCTCAACAGCGTGATGAATTCCTGCGCCGCCTTTGTCAGCACGCAGCGCACGCTCGCGCCACGCTCCCGCAGCCGGCGCGTGAGGTCGAGCGCCTTGTAGGCAGCGATACCGCCGCCGACGATCAGCAGAATGCGTGTGTTTTTGATCCCTTTGTCCTGGCGCATCATCGTGTCCATCGCGCCTGTCTTGGCGCATTCCAGACTTTATCGCATATGGGCCGTGCGGTCAGGCCCGCCAACCCGCGCGGTCGCACGTGGTTAAAACACCCGGATCAGCAACCATACCAGCACCACGACCAGCGCCCAGATGCCGAGCGTCTGCCAGCGGGTGCGGCGCGCTTCGGCGGCGGCGATGGCGGCAATGGTCTGCGGCGACAGGGTGATGCCGTCGCGGGTCGCGTCCTCGATCTGGTCGAGAAGCTGCGCACCGCGCGTGAGCAGGGACGGCACACTGGTCAGGAAGCGGCCGACTTCGCTGGTGCCGCCAGCCGCGCTTTCGAGAATTCCGATCGGCCCGAGATTGCGCTCGATCCATTCGCGCACCACCGGCTCCGCCGTCTGCCACATGTCGAGATGCGGATTGAGGCTGCGCGCCACGCCTTCGACAACGACCATGGTTTTTTGCAGCAGGATCAGTTCCGGCCGCGTCTGCATGTCGAACAGTCCGGTGACCTCGAACAGCAGCGTCAGCAGCTTCGCCATCGAGATGTCTTCGGCGGTGCGATTGTGGATCGGCTCGCCGATGGCGCGGATGGCCTGCGCGAAATCCGCCACCGAATGATGCCGCGGCACGTATCCGGCCTCGAAATGCACTTCCGCCGTGCGCTGGTAGTTGCGGGTGATGAAGCCGTAGAGAATCTCCGCGAGGAAGCGGCGCTCCTTCGGCCCGAGCCGTCCGGTGATACCGAAATCCACCGCAACGAGGTGGCCGTCGTCATCGACGAACAGATTGCCCGGATGCATGTCGGCGTGGAAGAAGCCGTCGCGCAGCGCGTGGCGCAGGAAAGCCTGGATCACCGTCTCGCCGAGTTTCGGCAGATCGAAACCCTTGGCCTCGAGGCCGGCGCGGTCGGTGAGCGGCGTGCCCTCGATCCATTCGAGCGTCAGCACGTCGCGCGCGGTGCGGTCCCAATCGACGGTAGGCACGCGAAAGCCCGGATCGTCCCTGGTGTTCTCGGCCATCTCAGACAGCGCGGCGGCCTCGATGCGCAAATCCATTTCGATGCGCACCGAACGCGCCAGAGTGTCGACGACCTGGATCATGCGCAGCCGGCGCGCTTCCGGCGAACCGGCCTCGGCGTTGCGCGCGGCGAAATAGAACGAGGCGAGATCGGCGCGGAAGCGTCCTTCGATGCCGGGCCGCAGCACCTTCACGGCAACAGCATGCGTGCCGTTGGCGTCCGTCACTTCGGCGCGATGCACCTGCGCGATCGAGGCGGCGGCCACCGGTTGACCAAAGGTGGAAAAAATCTTTGCGACCGGCTTGTCGAGCGCCGTCTCGATGATGCGCACCGCATCGCTCTGCGCGAACGGCGGCATGCGGTCCTGCAGGCTTTCGAGATCGCGCGCAAGCCGCGGCCCAACGACATCCGGACGCGTGGCGAGGAACTGGCCGAGCTTGACGTAAGTCGGGCCGAGCGCGGTCAGCGCGCGGGCAAGACGTCCGGCATCGCTGCCGTTGCCGCGATGCTCGATCAGCCGCGCCATGCGCAGCGCAAAGCGTGCGCCGGGCGGCAGCGGCTGCTGGTCGACGCTGGCCAGCACGCCTGAGCGGGCGAACACGAAGCCGGCGCGCGCCAGACGCGCGATATGCGCAAATGTCGCGATCACAGGCGCCAGCCTGAATGCAGCGCGACGATGCCGCCGCTCATGCGCTGATGCGTCACGCGGCGCATCCCTGCTTCCTCCATCATCGCCGCAAAGGCGTCGGGCTTCGGAAAGCGGCGGATCGACTCGACGAGATAGCGATAGGCTTCGGCGTCGCCGGTGACCGCGCGCCCCATGGCCGGGATCATGTTGAACGAATAGAGATCGTAGAGCTTGTCGAGCCCCGGCACATCGACAGAGGAAAATTCGAGGCAGAGGAAATGGCCGCCGTGTCGCAGCACGCGATGCGCTTCCTGCAACGCGAGCGGAATGCGCGGCACGTTGCGGATGCCGAAGGCGATGGTGACGGCATCGAAATGCCGGTCGGGGAACGGCAGCGCCTCGGCATTGCCCTCGACGAAGCGGATCGCATCGTCGCGGCGGCGCGCATGCGCATCTTTTTCCGCGCGGCGTTTGCCCTCGGCCAGCATGTTCTCGTTGATGTCGACGACGGTGGCGGTGACGGCCGGGCCGCCGCTGTCGATGACGCGGAAGGAGATGTCGCCGGTGCCGCCGGCCACATCGAGCAGCCGGAACGCCCGGTCGGTTTTCGGCGCGTTGACCGCAGTGACCAACGCGTCCTTCCAGGCCCGGTGCAGGCCGGCCGACATCAGGTCGTTCATCAGGTCGTAGCGGGCGGCCACCGAATGGAAGACGTCATCCACCATCCCCTGCTTCTCGGTCAGGGGCACCTCGCGGAAGCCGTAATGGGTCCACTCCTCACGCGCCATTGCTCAAACCGCCCTTTTCGGCCAAATAGCTGAAAACACCCGTGCTTTTGGCACACCACCGGCGTGCCTGTCATTATGCCATATCTGGCGGGGAGCTTGAGGGGAATGTCGCATTTGTCGTTAAGCGGTTTTGGGCGCGGCGGCCCCAGTTTACCGCGCATTCTCCCGGCGCTCGTGCGCGCCGCGCTTCAAGAGCACCGCTGATCGATGCCCGAATTGCCCGAGGTCGAAACGGTCCGCCGCGGTCTGCTCCCCGCCATGGAAGGCGCGCGTATCGTCAAGGTCGAAGCGCGGCGCCAGGATTTGCGCTTTCCGCTACCGCCGCATTTCAAGGACCGGATCGAAGGCCAGACGGTGACGGCGCTCGGCCGGCGCGGCAAATACCTCTTGGCGGACTTGTCGTCCGGCGAGGTCTTGATCATGCATCTCGGCATGTCGGGCTCGTTCCGCGTCACGCACGAGACCGACACGACGCCGGGACACTTTCACCATGAGCGCGGAAAGCTGACGGCGCATGATCACGTCGTGTTCGTCATGGACAATGGCGCGACGGTCACGTTCAACGATCCGCGCCGGTTCGGCTTCATGAACCTCGCGCCGCGCGCGCATCTCGACGACGAGAAGATGCTCAAATCGCTCGGACCGGAGCCGCTCGGCAATGAGTTCGGTCCGGCCGCACTGGCGCAGGCCTGCACCGGCAAGAAGACCGGCCTCAAGGCTGCGCTGAGCGATCAGCGCGTCGTCGCGGGGCTGGGCAACATCTATGTCTGCGAGGCGCTCAACCGCGCAAAACTGTCGCCGAAGCGCCGCGCCTCGACCCTCGCCGGGCGCAACGGCAAACCGACCGACAAGGCCGAGCATCTGGCCGACGCCATCAAGGCCGTGCTCAAGGATGCGATCGAAGCCGGGGGCTCGTCGCTGCGCGACCATCGCCAGACCGATGGCGATCTCGGCTATTTCCAGCATCACTTCCGCGTCTATGACCGCGAAGGCAAGCCATGCCCGACGCGCGGCTGCGACGGCACCGTGCGCCGCATCGTGCAGAGCGGGCGGTCGACGTTTTATTGCCCGACCTGTCAGAAGTGAGGGGCGCGATTAGCGTCTCCGGAGGAGAAATCGCCTCTCTATAATTGATATTCCAAGCGCTCTACTCACCTCTCCCCATTGGGGAGAGGTCGGACCGCGCAGCGGTCCGGGTGAGGGGGAGAAGAGTATTGATAGGTCGAAAGCCCCTCACCCCCACCCTCTCCCCGCCGGGGAGAGGGAGCGCTCCGCGGTCGCCGCGATCTCTTGCATTCAACCAAGCCGTTAGCAGACGCGAATGTCATTTCGTCTCTTTGTCCGCATGCTTTTGCGTCGGCGCGGTGACGGCCTTGTCGAGCCAGCCGGCCATTGCCGCGGCGATGTCCTTGCTGTTCTTCTCCTGCATCATCACGTGGCTGTTGCCGTGAATGCCGAGGTCGGCAAGCTTCATGAAGGTCGGCTTCACTCCCGCCTGCTCAAGGTACTTCACCGTGCAGTGGTCGTAGGGCGCGTGATAGGAAGCCTCCGACGAAACCAGCAGGATCGGCATCTTCTTCAGGTTCGGAAGCTGGCGCGCGGGTTCGGCCTGCGCATAGCACCGCACCAGCCCCTCGCCGTCCGCCTTCTCCTGCTGCACGAATTTGAGTTCCGACGCATCCTTCACCGGCGGATCATAGGTCAGCGGCAGAGACGTCAGCCCATAGGGCGCGGTCAGCTTTCCGTATTTGAACCATTCCGGAGCACCGACGAATTCCACGCGATGCGCCGGCGGCCCGTTGGGCTCGACCGCGACGATGCCTTTCACCAGATCAGGTTTCGCATCCGCCACCGGCCAGACGAAGGCGCCGGCCTGCGAATGCACCATGAGGACAGACGGCCCGATCTTCTCCAGCAAGGCGACGAGGGCATCGCGATTGAGCACCTGCTGCTTGTTGAAGTCCTGAATCTCGGGAACGAAGCTCGCCACCATCGCCATGGTAACCGGATCGTCGGGCTTGCCGGTGCCGGGCCATTGCGTGTGCAGATGCGCCTGCGGCCACAGCTTTGCGTCCTCCTCGCGCAGGTAGCGCTTCTCCGCGCTTTGCGCGTCGGCATGGCGCTGCGGTCCGTAGGTCTTGTCGAGATACCCCGAGCGGCCGCGCCCCGGCTGATCGACGACATAGACGGCATAGCCCTGACGCACGAAATACTGCGCCCAGCCTTCGCGGCCGTCCGGCGTGCCGGTGTAGGTGGTGCCGGTGCGTGTGCCGCCATGCACCATGATGATCGGATAGGGATGCGTCTGGTTCGACGGAACGCGATATTCGACATACATCTGGCCGGTGACGTAGCGGTGTCCGTCCACCGTCTCGTATTTGCCGCCGACGTAGAAAAACCCGTCCTTTGCCAGCGACATCGGAGATTCGGATTGCGACGGCTCGGACGCGGTCTGCGCGCTGAGCGCGGCCGGACAAAGCGCGGCAGCAAGCGTCGCGGCCTGCAATCCGGCCATGGTCCCCAATTTGGTCAGCGATTTGGTGCGTGAACGGGACCGTACCGGCGTCGTGGCTCGTTTCATGATTGACCTCCCAGATTTTTGATGTCAGCCGCGCTGATGCTAGCGCTCGGCCGTCAAGGATGGAAGGATGCGTTCCGCCCCCAGCAAATCCGAAAGCACGCAATCCGAAGGACCGAAAATGCCCGATGCCAAGCCTGGTTCTGAATCCGCGCAACCGTTCGAAACCATTTTGCTCGAAACCCACGGCGCGGTCGGCGTGGTACGACTCAATCGCCCGCAGGCGCTCAACGCGCTCAATGCGCAATTGATGCGCGAGGTCGCGACTGCCGTCGATACGCTGGAAGCGGATGACGCGATCGGCTGCATTCTCATCACCGGCTCGGAGAAAGCGTTTGCCGCCGGTGCCGACATCAAGGAAATGGCCGGCCAATCTTTTTTCGACATGTTCAAGAAAGATTTTGCAGCAGCGTGGCATCGCGTGGCGGAGGCGCGCAAGCCTGTCATCGCGGCGGTGTCCGGCTTCGCGCTCGGTGGCGGCTGCGAACTGGCGATGCAATGCGATCTCATTATCGCGGCCGACACGGCAAAATTCGGACAGCCGGAAATCACTCTCGGCATCATTCCCGGCATCGGCGGCACGCAGCGGCTGACCCATGCGGTCGGCAAAGCCAAGGCCATGGACCTGATCCTCACCGGGCGCATGATGGACGCAGCCGAGGCAGAACGCTGCGGCCTCGTCTCGCGCGTCGTGCCGGCTGCCGAACTGATGGACGTGGCGCTCAAGACCGCCGCCACCATCGCGGCGATGCCGCGCGCCGCAACCCTCGCGGCGAAGGAGAGCGTCAACCGTGCGTTCGAAACGTCGCTGGCCGAAGGGATGCGCTTCGAGCGCCGCGTCTTCCATGCACTGTTCGCGACGCAGGACCAGAAGGAAGGCATGGCCGCCTTCATCGAAAAGCGGAAACCACAATTCGGAAACCGCTAGACTGTCAGCTCCCTCTCCCCTGTGGGGAGAGGGCTGGGGTGAGGGGCGTTGGGACTGACGAGAGGCATGACCCCCTCACCCGGATCGCGGAGCCTGTCATCGGGTGGCGCTTCGCGCCGACCCGTTGGCGATCCGACCTCTCCCCAATGGGGAGAGGTGAAGTGGGTGGGACGCAGTCGCGCAAGCCCTTGACCTGCGGGGGTGGGAACGCGAGATGAAGGGGGCGCCGCGACCGCCCTTCAGGGTCTTGGGCCAAGGATTTGACGAAACAATGCTGACGACGGAAGAACTCGAGCGCTATGCGCGCCATATCGTGCTGCATGAGGTCGGCGGCCCCGGCCAGGCGGCGCTGCAAAAGGCGCGCGTGCTGGTCATCGGCGCCGGCGGCCTCGGCGCACCGGTGCTGCTCTATCTCGCCGCCGCCGGTGTCGGCACGCTCGGCATTGTCGATGACGACACGGTCTCGCTGTCAAACCTGCAACGGCAGGTGATCCATGCGACGCCCGATATCGGCCGCGCCAAGGTCGACAGCGCGGCAAGCGTCATCGCGCGGCTCAATCCGCATGTGATCGTCGCGCCGCATGAGACGCGGATCGCGCCGCATAACGCGCTGGCGCTGATGCGCGACTACGACATCATCGTTGACGGCTCGGACAATTTCGCCACGCGCTATCTCGTCGCCGACGCCGCTTTCTTCGCAGCAAAGCCGCTGGTCACCGCCGCGATCGGCCCGTTCGATGGCACGCTGACCACCATTCGCGCCCATGAGCGTGCGGCCGACGGCACGCCGAATCCGACCTATCGCTGCCTGTTTCCCGAACCGCCGCCGCCCGGCACGGTGCCCGCCTGCGCGGAAGCCGGCGTGCTCGGCGCACTGCCGGGCGTGCTCGGCTCATTGATGGCGTTCGAGGTTATCCGCGAGATCGTCGGCTTCGGCGAAAGTCTTGTCGGCCGGCTGCTGATGTTCGATGCCCGCGCGATGCGCTTCGAGACGTTGCGCTATGCCTGGGACCCGGAAAATCCGCTGACCGGCAAGCATCCGACCATTCGCGACCTCTCCGCGCACGCCGCCGCGGCGGCATAAGCGTCACAGCATCTTTGGCAGCACGCGATCCGGTGGCTTGTGACCATCGAAAAAGGTCTTGATGTTGATCACGACCTTGTCGCCCATGGCAAGGCGGCCTTCGATCGTCGCCGAGCCGAGATGCGGCAGCAGGATCACCTTGCCCTCGCGTGCCAACTTGAGAAGACGCGGATTGACCGCCGGCTCATGCTCGAACACGTCGAGTGCTGCACCCGCGATCGCGCCTGAATCGATCAGCCGCGTCAGCGTGCTTTCGTCGATCACCTCGCCGCGCGCGGTGTTGACGATATAGGCGTCCTTGCGGATGAGCTTGAGCCGCCGCGCCGACAGCAGGTGATAGGTCGCGGGCGTGTGCGGACAGTTGATCGAGATGATGTCCATGCGCGCCAGCATCTGGTCGAGGCTCTCCCAATAGGTCGCCTCCAATTCCTTTTCGATGGTCTTCGCGACCGGCCGGCGGTTGTGATAATTGATCTCGAGCTTGAACGCGCGCGCCCGCCGTGCGACGGCCTGCCCGATGCGGCCCATGCCGATGATGCCGAGTTGCTTGCCGGTGATGCGGTGACCCAGCATCCATGTCGGCGACCAGCCGTCCCAGTCGCCGTCGAGCATCACGCCTGCACCCTCGACGATGCGGCGCGGCATGGCGAGGATCAGCGCCATGGTCGCGTCGGCGGTGTCCTCGGTCAGGACGCCGGGCGTATTGGTGACGGTGATGCCGGCCGCGGCCGCTGCGACGACGTCGATATGGTCGACGCCATTGCCGAAATTGGCGATCAGCTTCAGGCGCGGGCCAGCCTGCGCGATCAATTTCTCGTCGATGCGGTCGGTCAGGGTCGGGACCAGCACGTCCACCGATTTGATGCCCTCGGCGAGATCGTCGGCGCCGAGCGGCCAGTCCTTGCTGTTGAGGCGGACGTCGAAAAGTTCCCGCATCCGTTCTTCCACGCGCTCGGGAAGTTTGCGGGTCACCAGCACGACAGGCTTTTTGCGCGACGCCATGACACGGGTCCTCGATGGGTCTCGTTTTTGGGTCTCGTTCGGCCTCGTTAGAAGCCGACAGGTCGGCTCAGATCACCGTATTGAGGTGTCATTAACCGAGTTCATCGACACTGCGGTTGGCGCGGTGCAGTGAGCGTTTCGACTTCGGTTCCTCTCTAACAGATGGGTATGCCGAAACAAGCCGGTTACTGGCCACGCGTTGTCCGTCTAGGCCGCGTCGCGCGGACCGCATCGTTTGAGAATCCCGTTCCATCCGACCTGAATTGAGAAGAACTGCCGTGATATCGCCTGCTGCCCCGACAAAGAAACTCCGCTGCAATGCCATCGCCGCCGTCGTCCTCGCGGCCTTCGGGCTGTGCGCCAGTCCCGGCGTGCACCCCAAAACCGGCGCGGCGCAGGCCAGCGATCTGGCAACCGGCTCGGTAAGCGGCCTGCCGGTGCCGCGCTTCGTCAGCATCAAGGCGAGCAAGGTCAACATGCATGTCGGGCCCGGCAAGCAATACGATGTGAGCTGGCTTTATCAACGCGCCGGCCTGCCGGTCGAGATCACCGCAGAATACGAGAACTGGCGGCGCGTGCGCGACGGCGACGGCACCGAAGGCTGGATGTATCATTCGATGCTCTCGGGCCGGCGCTCCGGTGTCGTGATCGCAAAGAACGACGCGCCGGTGCCGCTTTACGACAGCGAAAGCCGTACCAGCGCGATCGACGCCAAACTCGCGCCCGGCGTGATTGCCATGGTGAAGTCATGCAACGGCGCCTGGTGCCGCGTCACCGGAGACGGCTTTGAGGGCTGGGTCGAACAGTCGCATCTGTGGGGCGTCTATCCCGGCGAGAAGATCAACTGACGCGTGACGTCTCGGATCGGGTCGCCGGTATGCGCGGGCGATGACAGGATAAAAAATAACGGCGAGCCGCAGGCCCGCCGTTGAACTTTCTCAAACCAGTCACGCCGTCAAGCAGCGCAGACCTCAGCGCTTGCGGCGCAGGCGCACGACGACGTCGATGCGCGCGATCTCGTAGCCTTCCGGCGGCACCGGCGCCTGACCGACGATCACGTCGGGACCGGAGATGTCGAGCAGCGCGTTGTCGCCTTCGACGAAAAAATGGTGATGCTCGCTGACATTGGTATCAAAATAGGTTTTCGACCCGTCGACTGCGACCTGACGCAGCAGGCCGACGTCGGTGAACTGATGCAGCGTGTTGTAGATCGTCGCCAGCGACACGGCGACCTTGGCTTTCGAGGCTTCTTCGTAAAGCATCTCGGCCGTCAAATGACGGTCACCTTTGCCGAACAGAATCCAGCCAAGCGCCATGCGTTGACGGGTGGGGCGCAATCCGACACGGCGCAGCAGAGACTTGACGTCGTGCCACGGGCAGCCGTTGAGGTCGTTGCGCGCACGCAATGCAGACATCGGCGCATTCATGGGTCCGGCCGGCGGTACCATGTCAGTCTTCAACATCTTCTCGGTCGGTGCGTAGGTCATGAAAGGCCCAGACGATCCCTAGCTAACTGGTTGCTATTAAAAGGAAGATACGTGTTGTTGCGCTCAGATGCAACTCCATCGCAACTACTGAATCGCTGCTAAAGTGCCGCGCCATCATTGGAAATGCTCCAAACAGCGCTTCTTTCACCCTTGGTTTCCGTGTGTTAGGAGTGGCCCAGAAAATCAGGCCTTGCCAGAGGAACAGAGCTGGAATGCAGAATCAGCGCAGTCATTATGGTTACGAAGATTTGTTGGCCTGTGGGCGCGGCGAATTGTTCGGCCAAGGCAACGCCCAATTGCCGCTTCCGCCGATGCTGATGTTCGACCGCATCACCGAGATTTCGGAAACCGGAGGCCCCCACGGCAAGGGGCTGATCCGCGCCGAACTCGATGTGAAGCCCGATCTCTGGTTCTTTGCCTGTCACTTCAAAGGCGATCCGGTGATGCCCGGCTGCCTCGGTCTCGATGCGCTGTGGCAAATGCTCGGCTTCTTCCTCGGCTGGCTCGGTTCGCCGGGCAAGGGCCGCGCGCTCGGCATGGGTGAAGTCAAATTTTCCGGCCAGGTGCTGCCCGACGTGAAGAAGGTCGTTTACGGCATCGACCTCAAGCGCGTCATGCGCTCAAAACTCGTGCTCGGTGTTGCCGATGGCTGGCTCGCCGCGGACGGCAACGTCATCTACAAGGCATCCGACCTCAAGGTCGGGCTGTTCCAGCAAGAGGCCGCGTTGGCCCCGAGCGGTGCATAAGGTCATTCTTTCACCTCACCCCGGATCTTGATGCAGGAACGATCGTGCCGCGCGCTGTTTCATCGTGTGCGATCAGGTCCTAGATTAGGCATGGCACCCGGGTGATCGGGCCGACAGATAATTTGTGAGGCAGAATGAGACGCGTTGTCGTGACCGGCATGGGTATCGTGTCGTCCATCGGAAATAATACGCAGGAAGTCACCGCCAGCCTGCGCGAGGCCAAGTCGGGCATCGTGCGCGCCGACAAATACGCCGAACTCGGCTTCCGCTGTCAGGTGCATGGCGCGCCGACGCTCAATGCCGAAGAGGTCGTCGATCGCCGCGCGATGCGTTTTCTCGGCGGCGGCGCGGCCTGGAATCACGTCGCCATGGAGCAGGCGATCCGCGATGCGGGCCTCGAAGACGGCGACGTCTCCAATGAACGCACCGGCATCATCATGGGCTCCGGCGGTCCTTCGACCCGCGCCGTGGTCGAGGCCGCCGATATCACCCGGAAAAACAATTCGCCGAAACGCATCGGACCTTTCGCCGTTCCGAAAGCGATGTCGTCCACCGCGTCGGCGACACTCGCCACCTGGTTCAAGATCAAGGGCGTGAACTATTCGATCTCGTCGGCCTGCGCGACCTCCAACCACTGCATCGGCAATGCCGGCGAGATGATCCAATACGGCAAGCAGGACGTGATGTTCGCCGGCGGTTGCGAGGAACTCGACTGGACGCTGTCCGACCTGTTCGACGCCATGGGCGCAATGTCGTCGAAGTACAACGACACGCCGCAAAAGGCCTCGCGCGCCTATGACGCCAATCGCGACGGTTTCGTCATCGCCGGCGGCGCCGGTGTGCTGGTCCTCGAGGAACTCGAACACGCCAAGGCGCGCGGCGCGAAAATCTACGCCGAGCTTGCCGGCTACGGCGCGACCTCGGACGGGTTCGACATGGTGGCGCCTTCGGGCGAAGGTGCGGCGCGCTGCATGAAGATGGCGCTTGCGACGGCGAACGCACCGGTCGACTACATCAACCCGCATGCCACTTCGACGCCGGTCGGCGATGTCCGCGAGATCGAAGCGATCCGCACGGTGTTCGGCGACAAATGCCCGCCGATTTCCGGCACGAAATCGCTGAGTGGTCACTCGCTCGGCGCGGCCGGCGTGCAGGAGGCGATCTATTCGTTGCTGATGATGAACAACGGATTCATCTGCGAGAGCGCCAATATCGAGACGCTCGATCCGGTCTTCTCTGACATCCCGATCGTGCGCCACCGCGTGGACAACGCCAAACTCGATTGCGTGCTCTCGAATTCCTTCGGCTTCGGCGGCACCAATGCCTCCGTCGTCTTCAAGAAACTGAACGCCTGATCAGGCGTTATATTACCGTAACGCTGTGGTTCACGGCGCAAGCGCCGGCATGGAGTTGGAATGCAGAAACTGATGGAGGGGAAGCGCGGTGTGATCATGGGCGTCGCCAATGATCATTCGATCGCGTGGGGAATCGCGAAATCGCTGGCCGAACACGGCGCCGAAGTCGCTTTCACCTATCAGGGCGAGGCGTTGGCCAAGCGCGTGAAGCCGCTCGCGCAGCAGGCGAACTCGGATTTCCTCATCCCCTGCGACGTCGAGGACATCGCATCTGTCGATGCCGCGTTCAAAACGCTCGCCGACAGATGGGGCACGATCGACTTCCTCGTCCATGCCATCGGCTTTTCCGACAAGAACGAACTCAAGGGCCGCTACGCGGACTCCACGCGCGAGAATTTCATCCGCACCATGGTGATCTCGTGTTTCTCGTTCACCGAGGTCGCCAAACGCGCGGCGGCGATGATGCCGAACGGCGGCTCCTTGCTGACGCTCACTTACAATGGCGGCCTGCGGGCGATGCCGAACTACAACGTGATGGGCGTGGCCAAGGCCGGGCTTGAAGCGTCGGTGCGCTATCTCGCGGTCGATTTCGGCGCACAGAAAATCCGCGTCAACGCCATTTCGGCGGGGCCGATCCGCACGCTGGCCGGCGCCGGCATCAACGATGCGCGCTACATGTTCGCCTTCCAGCAGCAGCATTCGCCGCTCAAGCGCGGCGTCACGCTGGAAGAACTGGGCGGCGCGGGTCTTTATCTGCTGTCGGACCTCTCCGGCGGCGTGACCGGCGAAATCCATTTCGTCGATTGCGGCTACAACGTCATCGCCATGCCGCAGCCGGACGAGTTGCGCGCCGAAGCCGCCGCGAATGGCAACGGAAAGCAAAGCGCCGCGGAGTAGCGGCGCCGATTTGAACGGCACAAGCAAACTGACTCCTGTCATGCCCCGCGAAAGCGGGGCATCTCGTAAAGTCACCTTCGCGTCACGAGCCCCGATCGCCCGCCTGCGCGGGCGATGACAAACGCGATCGCGTCTGCTTATTCCGCCGCCTGCAGCATCTGCTGCGGTGCGAGGTCAAAGCGATCGGCGTTCATCACCTTGGTCCACGCCGCCACGAAGTCCTTCACGAACTTCTCCTTCGCATCGCTGCTCCCATAGACCTCCGCAAGCGCGCGAAGCTGCGAGTGCGAGCCGAAGATCAGGTCGACGCGGGTGGCTGTCCACTTGACCGCCTTCGTCTTGCGGTCACGACCTTCATAGATACCGTCGGCATTCGGGGTCTGCCACTCCGTGCTCATGTCGAGCAGGTTGACGAAGAAGTCGTTCGTCAGCTTCTCCGGCTGCTTGGTGAAGACGCCGTGCTTGGCGTTTCCGGAATTTGTACCGAGAACACGCAAGCCGCCGACGAGCACCGTCATCTCCGGACCCGTCAGTGTCAGCAATTGCGCCCGGTCCACCAATGCCTCCTCAGGCGCCATGAACTGCGGCTTGGCGCTGATATAGTTGCGGAAGCCATCGGCACGCGGTTCGAGCGGCGCGAAGGAATCGACGTCGGTCTGCTCCTGCGAGGCGTCCATGCGCCCCGGCGTGAAGGGCACCTTCACATCAACGCCGGCATCCTTGGCAGCCTTTTCGACCGCGGCGTTGCCGGCGAGAACGATCAGGTCGGCGAGCGAAACCTTCTTGCCGAACTCCTTCTGGATCGCTTCGAGCTTGGAAAGGACGGTCTTGAGCTGAGCCGGCTGGTTCGCCTCCCAGTCCTTCTGGGGGCTAAGACGAATGCGCGCGCCGTTGGCGCCGCCGCGCTTGTCGGAACGGCGGAACGTCGAGGCCGACGCCCAGGCTGTCGAGACAAGCTGCGACACCGTGAGGCCGGAGGCGAGGATTTTTGCCTTCAGCGCAGCGGCATCCTTGTCGTCGATCAACGGATGATTCACGGCCGGAATCGGGTCCTGCCAGATCAGCGTCTCCTTCGGCACGAGCGGACCGAGATAGCGTACGATCGGGCCCATGTCGCGGTGTGTGAGCTTGAACCACGCGCGGGCAAACGCGTCCGCGAACTGATCCGGATGATCGAGAAAGCGCCGCGAGATCTTCTCGTAGATCGGGTCGAACCGCAGCGACAAGTCGGTGGTGAGCATGGCCGGCACATGCTTCTTCGATTTGTCGTGGGCGTCCGGGGTTATGGCGGCAGCGCCTTTCGCCTGCCACTGGTGAGCGCCGGCCGGGCTCTTGGTCAGCTCCCATTCGTACTTGAACAGGGTCTCGAAGAAGTTGTTGTCCCACTTCGTCGGCGTCTGCGTCCAGGTGACTTCCAGGCCGCTGCCGATCGCGTCGGCCCCTCTGCCGGTGCCGAATTTGCTTTTCCAGCCGAGACCCTGATCCTCAATCGCGGTGGCTTCCGGCGCCGGGCCGACCAGTGATGCGTCGCCTGCGCCGTGCGTTTTGCCGAAGGTGTGGCCGCCGGCAATCAGCGCGACGGTTTCTTCGTCGTTCATCGCCATGCGGAAGAACGTTTCGCGGATGTCCTTGGCCGCCGCGACCGGGTCCGGCCTGCCGTTCGGGCCTTCCGGATTCACGTAGATCAAGCCCATCTGCACGGCACCGAGCGGCTCGCTGAGCTGGCGCTCGCCGCTGTAGCGTTCGTCGCCGAGCCACGTTCCCTCGGGACCCCAGTAGAGTTCTTCCGGCTCCCAGACATCGGCACGGCCGCCGGCAAAGCCGAACGTCTTGAAGCCCATCGATTCCAGCGCGACGTTGCCGGCGAGAACGTAGAGGTCGGCCCAGGAAATCTTGCGGCCGTATTTCTGCTTGATCGGCCATAGCAACCGGCGCGCCCTGTCGAGGAGAACGTTGTCCGGCCAACTGTTGAGTGGCGCAAAACGCTGCTGACCGGCGCCGGCGCCGCCACGGCCGTCAGCAATGCGATAGGTGCCGGCGCTGTGCCACGCGAGGCGGATCATCAGGCCGCCGTAGTGACCGAAGTCGGCCGGCCACCACTCCTGCGAGTCCGTCATCAACGCCGTCAGGTCCTTGATCACGGCATCCAGATCGAGACTCTTGAACTCCTTGGCGTAGTCGAACGCCGCGCCCATCGGATCGGCAGCAGGATGGACCGCATGCAGCACGCCGATATCGAGGTGATCCGGCCACCAATCGCGGTTGCGATGGCCGCCTTTGCTATGGATCACCGGACATTTGCCCGCGTCTTTTTCGTCAGTTTTTGCGTCCATGTTTCTCTCCGATCGTCGGTCATTTCTTCGGGTGTTCGAATGTTTTCGAACGGGTTCGTGTGGGCCGTTATCCACCTTAGAATTGATAATGTCTAATCGGATTGATTGCCTGCATCGATAAGTTTATCTTATCGCATGCTCACCTTGCGGCAGTTGCGGTATCTCTGCGTTCTCGCGCGCCATCGCCATTTCGGCCGCGCGGCGGAAGAATGCGCGGTAAGCCAGCCGGCGCTTTCGATGCAGATCCGAATCCTGGAAAAGGAAATCGGCGGCGTCCTGCTTGAACGCCGGCCCGGCGAGGTTCGCCTCACACCATTGGGCGAGGAAATGGCGGCGCGCGCCGAACAGATTGTCGTTGCCTCCCGCGACCTCGTGGATTTCGCACGCCATCACGGCAAGCTGCTGGTCGGCACATTGCGGCTAGGGGTCATCCCCACGCTCGCGCCATACGTGCTGCCGCGCGCGCTGCCGTATCTGCAGCAGCAGCATCCGGACCTGCGCCTCGATCTGCGCGAGACGCAGACGGCGGGCCTGCTCGACGAATTGCACCGCGGCGCACTCGACGTGGCGCTGATGGCGCTACCGGTGCCCGACGGCGAACTGGAATCCCAGCCGTTGTTCGCCGACCCGTTCCTGCTCGCGGTGCCGGCCACCGACCCGGTGCCGCGCACGGCGCGCGTCAAGGCCAGCGACATCGACCGTGAGCGTCTGATCCTTCTCGAAGAGGGTCATTGCCTGCGCGATCAGGCGCTCGATTATTGCGCCACCGACCGGCGCGGCGCGACCGTCGGCCTCGGCGCGACGAGTCTTGCAACCGTGATGCAGATGGTGGCGAACGGCTACGGCATCACCCTGGTGCCGCGCGTCGCCGTCGATGTCGAGGTGCGCGATGACCGCGTGAAACTCTTGAGCTTCAGCGATCCCGAACCGGGCCGCATCATCGGCATGACATGGCGCCGCGCCTCGACCCGCAAGGCGGATTTTGAAGCGCTCGGCGCGCTCATCGTCGAAGCGCTCGGCGTCGCGACGCTTGCTCCCACCGAAAAGCCATCCCGGCCGCTTTCGCCACAACCGGCAAATGCCGGCGACAGCCTTGAAGCCTTTGCCGGGCGCTTCGGATACGACGAGAACAAGCCGCGGCTCGAGACGACACGCGAAACGCGGGCGAAAGCGAAGGGGTCAAGGCGATGACGGACAGTTCGCATTGGGACCACACCTATATCGCGAAAGGCGACGACATAAGCTGGTATCAGCCGGGTCCGAGTCGCTCGCTGGACATGATCCGCTCCGCCGCGCCGATGCAAAGCGCACAGATCATCGACGTCGGAGCGGGCGCGTCCCGTCTTGCGGACAACCTGCTTTTCGCTGGCTATTCGGAACTGACGCTACTGGACGTTTCCGCTGTTGCGCTCGGCCGCACGAAAGAACGGATCGGCAATGCCTCAGACAAGATCGCATGGATTGTCGCCGACGTGACCCAGTGGCAGCCGACGCAGACCTGGGACATCTGGCACGATCGCGCCGTATTCCACTTTCTGATCGATAAGGCGGCGCAGGACGCCTATATCGCAGTCCTCAAGCAGGCGACCAAGCCAGGAGCCAGGGTGATCCTGTCCACCTTTGCCCTGACAGGACCGGAGAAATGCAGCGGGCTACCCGTCCAGCGTTACAGCGCGGACACCTTGGCGAACCGGCTCGGCCCGGACTTCGCCATCTACACGCAGGAGACGGAACAGCACCGCACGCCGTTCGGCACCACCCAGGATTTCATCTATGCCGGATTTCGCCGCCGCTGATTTTTGCGATGGCTCTCCAAACTATCGCCAACAAACAAAAAAGGGCGGCCCAAGGCCGCCCTTTTCGCAATTGATGGATGCGAAAATTACTCGCCGGCTTCGGCGGCGGGTTCGCGCTGTGCGTCCCGCTCAGCCTTCTGCTTGGCCTCGAGGTCTTCGCCGGTCTCCTGATCGACGACTTTCATCGACAGGCGCACCTTGCCGCGATCATCGAAGCCGAGCAGCTTGACCTTGACCTTCTCGCCTTCCTTGACGACGTCGGAGGTCTTCTGCACGCGGCTCGACGCGAGCTGGCTGATATGGACGAGGCCGTCACGCGAACCGAAGAAGTTCACGAACGCGCCGAAATCCATCACCTTGACGACGGTGCCTTCGTAGATCTGGCCGACTTCCGGATCGGAGGCGATCGACTTGATCCAGTTGATCGCCGCCTTGATCGACTCACCGTTGGATGACGCCACCTTCACGCTGCCGTCGTCCTCGATGTTGATCTTGGCGCCCGTCTTCTCGACGATCTCGCGGATCACCTTGCCGCCGGTGCCGATCACTTCACGGATCTTGTCGGTCGGGATCGAGAACATCTCGATGCGCGGAGCGTGCTCGCCGAGTTCGGCGCGCGCCGACGTCAATGCCTTCGACATCTCGCCGAGGATATGCAGGCGGCCGTCTCTGGCCTGGGCCAGGGCGATGCGCATGATCTCTTCGGTGATGCCGGCGATCTTGATGTCCATCTGCAGCGACGTGACGCCGTTTTCGGTGCCCGCCACCTTGAAGTCCATGTCGCCGAGATGATCCTCATCGCCGAGAATGTCGGAGAGCACGGCAAAGCGCTCGCCTTCGAGGATCAGGCCCATGGCGATGCCCGCCGTCGGCTGCTTGAGCGGCACGCCGGCATCCATCAGCGCCAGCGACGTACCGCACACGGTCGCCATCGACGAGGAGCCGTTCGACTCGGTGATCTCCGAGACGACGCGCAGCGTGTAGGGGAAGTCGTGATGCGCCGGCAGGATCGGGCGGATCGCGCGCCAGGCGAGCTTGCCGTGGCCGATTTCGCGGCGGCCGGGCGAACCCATGCGGCCGGTCTCACCGACCGAGAAGGGCGGGAAGTTGTAGTGCAGCAGGAAGGTTTCCTTGTAGGTCCCCTGCAGCGCGTCGACGTATTGCTCGTCTTCGCCGGTGCCGAGGGTCGCCACGACGAGCGCCTGCGTCTCGCCACGGGTGAACAGCGCCGAGCCATGCGCACGCGGCAGCACGCCGACTTCCGCCACGATCGGACGCACGGTCTTCACGTCGCGGCCGTCGATGCGGTTGCCGGTGTCGAGGATGTTCAGGCGCACGATCTGGGCTTGGACGTCCTTGAACACCGCCTTGACCTTTTCGGCGGGGAATTTGGCTTCGCCATCAGCCGGGCAAAGCGCGGCCATGACCTTCTCTTTCACCTTGTCGACGGCGACATAGCGCTCCGCCTTGGCGGTGATCTTGTAGGCCTCGCGCAGATCCTTCTCCGCGATGGTGAGCACGGCCTTCTCGACGTCGGAGAGATCCGGGGCCTTGTAGTCGCGCGGCTCTTTCGCGGCCTTTTCGGCGAGGTCGATGATCGCCTGGATCACCGGCTGGAAATGACGGTGACCGAACATCACCGCGCCGAGCATGATGTCTTCGTTCAGCTCGTGGGCTTCCGATTCCACCATCAGCACGGCGTCCTGCGTGCCGGCGACGACGAGGTCGAGCTTGGTGTCCGCCATCTCGTCGATCTGCGGATTGAGCACATACTCGTTGTTGATGAAGCAGACGCGCGCCGCCCCGATCGGGCCCATGAAGGGCACGCCGGACAGCGTGAGCGCGGCGGAGGCCGCGACCATTGCAAGGATGTCGGGATCGTTTTCCAGATCATGCGACAGCGTGGTGACGATCACCTGGGTATCGCAGCGATAGCCGTGGGCAAACAGCGGACGGATCGGGCGATCGATGAGGCGGGAGACCAGCGTCTCCTTCTCCGTCGGCCGGCCCTCGCGCTTGAAATAACCGCCGGGAATACGGCCGGCGGCATAGGTCTTTTCCTGGTAATTACAGGTCAGCGGAAGGAAATCGATGCCTTCCTTCGGATGCTTGGACGACACGACGGTGGCCAGCACCTTGGTCTCGCCATAGGTCGCGAACACGGCGCCATCGGCCTGCCGCGCGATCTTGCCCGTCTCGAGGGTCAGCGTACGCCCACCCCAGTCGAGCTCAACACGATGAATATCGAACATTATCTTGTCTCTCATGGTTTTCGCGAAAACAAAAAAGCCATGAGCAAGACGGCGAGACGCTCAACCCGTGGGGTTATTCCCGGACGAGACGAGCGGCTGGCGATCCTGCCATGGCTTTCGCGCTTTCTACGGACAAGCGGACAAACCCTTTTGCCCGCTCCTTGTGACCGACGGCACCCTTGCCGCCGGATGGAAGGCGAATGAATTTCGCCCGATGCGCGCGGATGTCCGCGCTCTTGCATTTGGTGCGTATCGCAAAACCGGTATCGACTTTTGCGGAATACGCGCGGTTGGCATCACTTGCAGATTTTGCGCGCCGGAAAGGCGCGCAAAATCCTAGCGGCGAATGCCGAGCCGCTCGATCAAAGACTTGTAGCGGGCCTCGTCGTTCTTCTTCATGTAATCGAGAAGATGACGACGCTGCGAGACGAGCTTGAGCAGACCACGACGGGAATGATTGTCCTTGGCGTGGGTCTTGAAATGCTCGGTCAGATTGGTGATGCGCTCCGACAGGATCGCAACCTGCACTTCCGGCGAACCCGTGTCGCCCTTGGTCGTGCCGTAGTCCTTGATAACCTGAGCCTTGCGGTCAGCCGTAATCGACATCGTTCAAATCCTTGTTTTTCGGGTTGCTGTTGCGGCCAGGCCGGGATGTCGTCCAGCGGGGTCGCGCGCTTAGGGGGCGATCAATGCTCACCCTCTGCGCAGGCGGGACATACAGGACGAACCCCTCACGGTCAAGGCAAGAGCCGTTAAGCATCGATAAAATCGAAGGAATTCTCGTCCCGAGACAAGTTTCGGGGCGAAATTCCCGCTTAAAAAGGCAAAATTCCCCGCAATCAGGCTTTCGGCGCGGTCTCGCCGACGAGATTGAACACCCGCCGCGGCACGATCTCGCCGTTCTCCATGTCGGCCAGCGCCAGAAGATTGCCACCGACGGTGACATAGACGATGCCCTCGACGATCGGCGCATCGCGGCCGCGCAGGATCACCGACTGGCCGCGCGCGATGCGTGCGGCATCCGGCCGGCTCACGGGAATGCAGGTCAGATCGGTGAGCGCGATCTCGACCGGCAGCAGCGCCGTGTTGAGCCGCACTTCGCCGGCGGCCGCGCGCTGATGCAGCGCCTCGAGCGCATCGAGCGTGATCATGAGGTCTTCGCCGAAGCCGCCGACGCGGGTCCGCCGCAACGCGCTGACATGACCATGAACGCCGAGCATGCGGCCGAGATCGCGGGCGATGGCGCGCACATAAGTGCCCTTGCCGCATTCGGCCTCGAACTCGGCGTGATCGGCATCGGGCTGGCCGACAAGCGTCAACGCATAAATCTCGACCGTGCGGCTCTGCATCTCGACCACCGCGCCGTCGCGGGCGAGATCATAGGCACGCTCGCCGGCGATCTTGATCGCCGAATAGCGCGGCGGCACCTGTTCGATGCTGCCGATGAAGCGCGGCAGCAGTGCGTTGATCGCAGCCGCATCGGGCCGCTCCGCAGACGTCGCGACGACCCGGCCCTCGGCATCGTCGGTGTCGCGCTCTTCGCCCCAGCGCACGGTGAAGCGATAGACCTTGCGGCCGTCCATGACGAAGGGAACGGTTTTCGTCGCTTCCCCGAGTGCGATCGGCAGCGCGCCGGAGGCGAGCGGATCGAGCGTGCCGGCATGGCCGACGCGCTTGGCCGAAAACAGCCGCTTGATCGCGGCAACCGCATGGGTCGAGGTCATGCCGACGGGCTTGTCGAGCATGATCCAGCCGTGCACGTCGCGGCGGTCGCGCTTGCGCTGTTGCTGCTGGCGGCGCGGACGCGGCGCACGGTCGTCCTCCCCGGCCGGATTGGAAGAATCGGGCGGAGACGTTTCGATCGCGTTCCTTTCGATTGCGCTTGTCTCCGTCACCGGGGTTTGCGCATCGGCCTTTTCGGCCGGCGGGAGCGGCGAAGACAGTTTGTGGCCCGTCTGGTTATTCATCGTCATTCCCGTCGCTATTCCCGTCGCTCAAATCCCGCTGCACCTGCGGTGTTCGCAAAAGTTTCTCGATCCGTTCCGCTTCGTCGAATCGCTCATCGATTCGAAACCGGATGTCAGGTGCGAATTTCAAGTTAACGCGGTGGCCGATCTCGCCGCGCAGATAGCGCTTGTTGCGATCGAGCGCGGCGATGACTTCATCACCATCGCGGCCGCCGAGCGGCATGATGTAGATCGTCGCCAGCTTCAGGTCGGGGCTCATGCGCACTTCCGGCACGGTGATCAGGTGTCCCTCGATCACGGGATCGTGGATGTCGCCGCGCGTGAGCATTTCGGCCAGCGCATGGCGCACGAGTTCGCCGACGCGCAACGAGCGCTGCGAGCCGCCGGAACCGCTGTCGCGGTGGTGAGATTTCTTGTTGCGCATCAAAACTCTTTCCGTCATCGCCCGCGAAAGCGGGCGATCCAGCGTTTTCAGGGCCGGATGCCCCGCTTCCGCGGGGCATGACAAAGGTGGTTACAAGCGGGCGTTCCGCACAGACCTAAGACTTGAACGCAGACCTAAGACTTGGACTTAGAGCGTGCGCTGAATCGTCTCCACGCGGTAGCACTCGATCACGTCGCCGGCGCGCATGTCCTGATAGTTTTCAAAGGCCATACCGCATTCCTGTCCGACCGCGACTTCCTTCACATCATCCTTGAAGCGCTTGAGCTGCGAGAGCTTGCCTTCATGGATGACCACGTTGTCGCGGATCAGACGCACATTGGCGCCGCGTTCCACGGTGCCGTCGGTGACACGACAGCCGGCGACCTTGCCGACCTTCGAGACATTGAAGATGTCGAGAATCTGCGCGTTGCCGAGCATGGTCTCGCGCCGTTCCGGCGTGAGCAGGCCCGACATCGCCTTCTTCACGTCATCCACGAGATCGTAGATGATGTTGTAGTAACGGATTTCAGTACCGGTGCGATCGGCAAGATCGCGCGCCTCTTTATGAGCGCGCACGTTGAAGCCGATGACCGCAGCCCCTGACGCTTCCGCTAGCGTGACGTCGGATTCGGTGATACCGCCGGCGCCGGAATGGATGATGCGCGCAGCGACTTCGTCGGTGCCGAACTTTTCCAGAGCGCCGATGATCGCTTCGACCGAGCCCTGCACGTCGCCCTTGATGACGAGCGGGAATTCCTTGCGGCCCGATGTCTTGAGCTGCGACATCATCTCTTCGAGCGAACCGCGCTTGCCGGTCTGCCGCGCCACCATCTTGTCGCGCTTCTGGCGCGAACGATAGGCGGTGATCTCGCGCGCCCGCGACTCGCTGTCGACGACGGCGAGACGGTCGCCGGCCTCCGGCGGTCCGCTGAAACCGAGCACCTCGACCGGCGTGGACGGACCCGCCGTCTGCACGGTGGCGCCGGTATCCGACGTCAGCGCACGCACGCGGCCCCATTCGGCGCCGGCGACGACGAGGTCGCCGATCTTGAGCGTGCCGCGTTGCACGAGCACGGAAGCCACCGGTCCGCGGCCGCGATCAAGACGCGCTTCAACGACAGTGCCTTCCGCGTCGCGGTTGGGATTGGCCTTGAGGTCAAGGATTTCGGCCTGCAGGCTCAGCAATTCGAGCAGCTTGTCGAGATTGGTCCGCTTGATGGCGGAAACCTCGACTTCGATCACGTCGCCGCCAAAGGATTCGACCTGCACGTCGTGCTGCAGCAATTCGGTGCGCACGCGTTCGGGCTTGGCGTCGGGCTTGTCGATCTTGTTGATGGCGACGATCATCGGCACATTCGCCGCCTTGGCGTGATTGATGGCCTCGACCGTCTGCGGCATGACACCGTCATCGGCAGCGACAACCAGCACGACAATGTCGGTGACCTTGGCGCCGCGCGCGCGCATCGCGGTGAACGCGGCGTGGCCGGGCGTGTCGATGAAGGTCACCTTGCCGCCCTGCGGCGAGGTGACCTGATAGGCGCCGATATGCTGGGTGATGCCGCCGGCTTCGCCGGCCGCCACTTCGGTGGAGCGGATGGCGTCGAGCAGCGAGGTCTTGCCGTGATCGACGTGGCCCATCACCGTCACGACAGGCGGACGCGGAACCAGGCTCTCGGCCTCGTCGGGGGCATCGAACAGACCTTCCTCGACGTCGGATTCGGCAACGCGGCGCACGCTATGGCCCATCTCCTCGGCGAGAAGCTGGGCGGTGTCGGCGTCGATCACGTCGGTGATCTTCACCATCTGGCCCTGCTTCATCATCAGCTTGATGACATCGACGGAGCGCTCGGCCATGCGATTGGCGAGTTCCTGGATGGTGATGGTTTCCGGGATCGTGACATCGCGGATGAGCTTTTCCTTCGGCTCATCGCTGGCATGACCCTTGAGGCGCTGGGTGCGGCGGCGGAAGGCGGCGACGGAACGCTCGCGCACTTCATCGGCATCAAGCGCCGTCACCAGCGTGAGACGGCCACGCTGTTTTTGCGGCGCGGTACGGGTCGGCTTCGGCGCCGGCACCGGGCGCGCAGGCGCACCACCGGGTCCACGGCGAATGACGGTGCGGGGGGCTTCCTCTTCTTCCTTTTCGGGACGCAGCGTCCGGCTCAGCGGCCCGGCGGGGCGCTTTTCCTCTTCACCCAGACGCTTCTTGACGACTTCGTCGGCCTTGCGCTTGGCCTCCTGCTCGATCCGGTGGCGCTCTTCCTCTTCGCGCTTGCGGGCTTCGGCGGCGGTGCGCTCGACCGCTTCGGTGGCCTCGCGGATAGCGCGCTGGCGCGCATCTTCCACGGCGGTCTTGCGGTCCTCGGCCTCACGCACGCGCGCATCGCCCAACGCACGGGCACGCGCGGCGCGTTCCTCTTCGGTCAGGGTGCGCAGCAGCATGCCGGCCGGCTTCGCCGCGGGCGCGGGAGCCGCCGGACGCGCTTCCGGTGCAGCACGCGCGACTGGCGCGGAACGAACCGGGCTGGCGGGCTTCTTTTCCGGGACGGGCGCGGGGGCTGCTTCGGCCTTCGGCTCCGCACCGACGATGCGGCGCTTGACCTTCTCGACCACGACCTGCTTAGAACGGCCATGGCTGAAGCTCTGACGCACAACGCCCGTTTCCGTGCGCGGCTTCAGGCTCAGCGTCTTGCCGGAGCCGACGCTCAATTTCTCACCCGGGTTTTTCGTATCCGTCATTCAAATCCTAACTTCGGACGCCCTTTGTGGACGCCTTTCGATTTCTGCCATCGCCCGGATTGCCGGCCCGGAAGCGGTCTAAGCGTGAGCACCGCGAAAGAAAAGCGTCGCCCGCGGGTCCGGCAAGCACGGCAGCATGTACCACACTTGCCCGCCCCAATGCCAAATCCAATTGAGCCGACGAGAACGATGTAATCGTTCTGACGGGGGATTCATCCCCCTCCTGCCCGTCTTCGCCCCCAAATCGACGCCAGATGCCGGATTCCAGCTTGCGCAGACCGTCGGCGGCCCCATCGCTGGCATGCAGCAAGGCCAGAACCGGATCGCGGGCAAGCGCCGCCTCGACCTTGGCAAAGCCGCCGGCGGTCTGCCCCGCCTTGCCGGCGATGGCCAGCGCATCGAGCGCCGAACGCTCGAGCAGCGCTTCGGTTTGCGCCACCAGCCCGGTGTCGGTGACCGATTTGCCAAAGGCGCGGGCGAACGCCTTGCAGCGCACCGCCTCGGTGACAGCCTCGCGGGTCGCGGTGACCCAGGCGCCACGGCCGGGCAGCGTCGCCTTGAGGTCGGCGACCACCGCTCCGTCAGGGGCGACGACGAAACGGATCAGTTCGGCAAGCGGCTTGACCGTGCGGCTGACGATACAGGCCCGCTCGCGCACTGATTTCGCGCGCCCCGACCTGGTTTGTCGGGGACCGCGATCAAGCTCTGCCGTCTCTGTTTCGCCAGCGTGCATAATCGGTCTTTCGCCACAGCTTTCGCTCAGGCTTCTTCCGTTTCAGTCGGCTCGGCCTCGCCTTCCTCGGCCGCCGCGGGCGCGAGATCGGCTTCGGTGATCCAGCCCATCTGCAGGCGGGCCTGCATGATGATGGCCTCGGCCTCGTCGCGGGTCACATCGATGCCCTCGAGGAAGCCGGGATGCTGGGTCGTCTCGCCATCCTTGCGCTCGCTCCAGCCGGCGAGATCGTCGGTGGCGCAACCGGCGAGATCCTCGACGGTCTTCACGTCGTTCTCGCCGAACTTGACCAGCATCGCGGTCGTCACGCCGGGAACTTCGCGCACCGCGTCCTCAACGCCGAGTTCCTTGCGCCGGGCGTCGTATTCGGCCTCGACCTGCGCGAGATTTTCGCGCGCGCGGGTCTGCAACTCTTCCGCCGTTTCCTCGTCAAACCCTTCGATGCTGGCGAGTTCCTTGAGATCGACCAGCGCCAGTTCCTCGACCGAGGTGAACCCTTCCGAAGCAAGCAATTGACCGACCACTTCGTCGAGATTGAGCGATTCCATGAACAGCCGCGTGCGGTTCTCGAATTCAGCCTGACGGTGCTCGGATTCCTGCTGCTCGGTGAGGATGTCGATATCCCAGCCGGTAAGCTGCGAAGCCAGCCGCACGTTCTGGCCGCGGCGGCCGATGGCGAGCGAAAGCTGCGCATCCGGCACGACGACCTCGATGCGCTCCTTGTCTTCGTCGAGCACGACCTTGGCGACTTCGGCCGGCGCCAGCGCATTGACGACGAAGGTCGCGATGTCGGGCGACCACGGAATGATGTCGATCTTCTCGCCCTGCAATTCGTTGACCACGGCCTGCACGCGCGAGCCGCGCATGCCGACGCAGGCGCCGACCGGATCGACCGAGGAATCGCGCGAGATCACGGCGATCTTGGCACGCGAACCGGGGTCGCGCGCGACCGAGCGCACCTCGACGATGCCGTCATAGATTTCCGGCACTTCCTGGGTGAACAGCTTTGCCATGAATTGCGGATGCGTGCGCGACAGGAAGATTTGCGGTCCGCGTGGCTCGCGGCGCACGTCATAGATGAAGGCGCGGATGCGGTCGCCGTTGCGGAACACTTCGCGCGGCAGCATCTCGTCGCGCCGCACGATGGCTTCGCCGCGTCCGAGGTCGACGACGACATTGCCGTATTCGACGCGCTTGACGATGCCGTTGACGATGTCGCCGATGCGGTCCTTGTATTCCTGATACTGCCGGTCGCGCTCGGCCTCGCGCACCTTCTGCACGATCACCTGCTTTGCTGACTGCGCGGCGATGCGGCCATATTCGAGCGGCGGCAGTGTGTCGACAATGGTGTCGCCGGCCTGCGCTGCGGGATTGCGCCTGCGCGCGTCCTCGACGCTGATCTGGTTCGACGCGTTCTCGACGACATCGACGACGAGCATGTGGCGCGCGAGCCGCAATTCGCCGGTCTTGGCGTTGATGTCGGCATGCACGTCGGTCTCGCTGCCGTAGCGCGAGCGCGCGGCCTTCGCGATGGCGTCTTCCATCGCGGCGATGACGATGCTGCGATCGATCGATTTCTCGCGGGCGACCGCTTCGGCGATCTGCAACAGCTCCAGCCGATTGGCGCTGACGGCCATGGCTCAGTCTCCTTCGTGTTGGGCGTCGCGCTCGTTCTGCGGCGCGGGCTGTGAAGTCTTTCCGTGTTTGCTATTTTTCTCGCGTCGTCGCGCCGCCGAGCGGGCGGCACGGCTGTCGCGTTCTGCGGCCTTGCCGCGCTTGAGCGCGTCGGCGACCAGCGCATCGGTCAACACCAGCCGCGCTTCCGCCATGTCCTCGATGCGCAGCAGAGCGTCCAGCGCTCCATCCTTCGCAGTCTCTTCGAGCCGCACGCGGGCGCGATCGCCCTCGCTACCGATGAGCGTTCCGCGAAAACGTTTGCGGCCTTCGACTGGAACGGCCATCTCGATGCGTGCGATATGCCCGGCATAGCGATCGAAATCCGAACGGCGCACCAGCGGACGGTCGATGCCCGGCGAGGAGATTTCCAGCCGGTACTGCTTCTCGATCGGATCGGCCACGTCGAACACCGGCGACAGCGCGCGCGAGACCGCCTCGCAATCTTCGATCGCCATCAAACCGTCCGGGCGTTCCGCCATCACCTGCACGGTCAGTCCGTCCATCGCCGATACCTTGATGCGCACCAGACGATAGCCGAGCGACTGCAGCACCGGATCGGCGATCGCGGCGATGCGCGCGGAAAGGCCGGGCTCGGCCACAAGACGGGGCTCGTCGAGACGTTCCTGCCGCGGATCGTGCTCTCCGTCCTGAACTGTGCCCTGTGTCGTGTCTTGCGTCATCGAATCGTCAGAGACCATGGGTCGCTTGCGAGGGCCGCAACGCCTTGCTGCGGCCGGGTTCCGGTAACAAAAAAGAGCGGGTCCCGGGGGGCCCACTCTCAACAATCGGTCATGGACCGTTATGAGAATTTGGAATGGCTGAAAGTATAGTGATTTCGCCCGCGGATGCAAGGCAGATCAGGACCGCCACCGGATACCCCCGATTTCATCACCGCCCCTAACCGTTCTTTCAGACTCCCGTTCTAGCCTCCCCGGACCGGCCGCATACCACCGCTTTAGGGAATTCATTGCCAAAACTCGTCAGGAACAGCCCTGTGATGTCTGCGCGCAGTTCAATCATTCCAGAACTGGAGGACGCGTTCACCCGCGGGACGGGTGAACAGCGCGAGCGCGCGCTCACGCAGATCACCTCGTTGTTCGTGAACAGCGCCAGCCAGTTCAGCGACGAACATATCCAACTCTTCGACGATGTCTTCGGCCTGCTGATCGACGAGATCGAGACCAAGGCGCGCGCGCATCTGGCGACGCGGCTGGCGCCGATCCCGAACGCGCCGATCCACGCGCTGCAGCGGCTCGCCCACGACAGCGACATCTCCGTCGCCGGTCCGGTCCTGCGCGGCTCGCGGCGGCTCGGCGAACCCGATCTCCTCGCGGTCGCGCGCAACATGAGCCAGGACCATCTGCTTGCCCTTTCGGCGCGCAAGGATATCGGCCCGACCATCACCGATGTGCTCATCGACCGCGGCAATCGCCAGGTGACCCACGCGGTCGCCGAAAACGCGGCAGCGCATTTTTCCGACCGCGGATTTACGACCCTTGTGCGCCGCGCCGAAGGCGATGCGCGGCTCGCCGAAACGGTGGCGCTGCGCGGTGACGTTCCGCCGCGCCTGTTCCGCACTCTGCTCGCGCAGGCAAGCGAAGTCGTGCAAAAGCGGCTGCTCGCAAAGGCCCGGCCGGAAACGGCAGCGGAAATCCGGCGCGTGCTGATGGAGGTGACGGCGGAGATCGGCGATCGGGCGCAGCCGCGCGATTATACGGCCGCGCTCAAGACCGTGACCGCCATGCGCCAGGCCGGACAGCTTGGCCACGCTGCGCTGATGGAATTCGCCAAAGCCGGACAGTTCGAAGAGAGCGTGGTCGCGCTGTCGATGCTGTGCAAAATCCCGCTTGAGACGGCCGACCGCCTGCTCACCGGCGACCGACCCGACCCGGCGCTGATCCTGTGCCGGGCCATTGGTATCGGCTGGGCGGGAGCGCGCGCGCTGCTGACGGCACGTCCGAGCCTTGCGCCGATGACGACAAAAATGCTCGACGAAGCTTTTGGCAATTTCGAGAAATTGTCACCGGAGACAGCGAGCCGCGTCGTGCGCTTCTGGCAGGCGCGCCCCAACGACAGCGTCGAGAACTGAATTTTATTTCCGCATGCTGACAAGATAGCAGGGCGTGCGGCCCTCGCGCAGCGCCTTTGCTTCATAGCGCGTCCGGCAAAAGCCGGGCCACGGGCGGCGCCAGTCGTCGGCCTTTTCCGCCGTCCACGTAAAATGCTGATTGCGCAGCACGCGCTCGAGCGTCCAGGCAATATAGTCGGGAATATCGCTTGCGAAGCGGAAACAGCCGCCGGGCGTCAGAATGCGCGCGATCCGATCGAGTGAATCGTCCTGCACGAAGCGGCGTTTCCAATGTCGCCGCTTCGGCCACGGATCGGGATAGAGCAGATCGACGCACGACACCGCGGCGTCCGGCAGCCAGGCGATCAGTTCGGCGGCGTCACCGGCATGGATGCGGACATTGTCCAGCCCAGCGGCACTGACGGCCGTCACCGTTTTGGCGATGCCGTTAATAAAGCCTTCGCAGCCGATGAAGCCGACGTCCGGATTGTGCGCCGCCTGCGTCACAAGGTGTTCGCCGCCGCCGAAGCCGATCTCCAGGCGGATGTCGGTCCGTTGACCGAACAGGCGGCCGAGTTCCTGCGTGGCGGGTGCCGTCAGGTCGATCGCGAGGGACGGCAGCACCGTCTCCATCGCCTGCGCCTGGTGCGTACGCAACGGACGCCCCTTGCGCCGTCCGAAGAAGGCACTCGTCCGCTCGCCCGGCGCGCCGTTCAGATCATCGGGTCGCGTCATCATGGGTGCCACGATGCCCCGCCTGCGCGGGGCATGACAGAACAAACTGATGCCCCGCTTTTGCGGGGCATGACATGGAAGTGTGTCATGGGAACATGACCCCGGGGGCGTGTCACGGGAACATGACCCGGGAGCATGAGAGCACGACTTGGGAACGCGACCCGGGAGAATGGCGGCGCGCAGCCTTTTGGCCGCCGCCGAACCCCGCTTTAGGCGAGCGCGCTGCGCAGCGTCTCGGCGAGGTCGGTCTTTTCCCACGAGAAGCCGCCATCGGCGTCCGGCGTGCGGCCGAAATGGCCATAGGCCGACGTGCGCGCATAGATCGGGCGGCTGAGCTTGAGGTGCTCGCGGATGCCGCGCGGCGACAGGTCCATCACCTCCGACAATGCCTTTTCGAGCTTCGCCTCATCGACGCTACCAGTCCCGCCGAGATCGACATAGACCGAAAGCGGCTTGGCGACGCCGATCGCATAGGCAAGCTGGATCGTGCAGCGCTCTGCCAATTTGGCCGCCACGACGTTCTTGGCGAGATAGCGCGCCGCATAGGCCGCCGACCGGTCGACCTTGGTCGGATCCTTGCCCGAGAACGCGCCGCCGCCATGCGGAGCCGCGCCGCCGTAGGTGTCGACGATGATTTTCCGGCCGGTGAGGCCGGTGTCGCCGTCGGGACCGCCGATGACGAATTTGCCGGTCGGATTGACGTGCCACACGGTGTGCTTGTTGATCCAGCCCTGCGGCAGCGCCTTCTGAACATACGGCTCGACAAGCTGACGCACGTCTTCCGATGTCATCGTCTCGTCGAGATGCTGGGTCGAGACGACGATCTGGGTCGCTTCGACCGGCTTGCCGTTGTCGTAGCGAATCGTGACCTGGCTCTTGGAATCGGGGCCGAGCTTCGGCGCCTTGCCGGCGCGGCGCGCGTCCGCCATCAGCTTGAGAATGAGATGCGAATAATACAGCGGGGCCGGCATCAGGTCCGGCGTGTCATTGCAGGCATAGCCGAACATGATGCCCTGGTCGCCTGCGCCTTCGTCCTTGTTACCCGCGGCATCGACGCCTTGCGCGATGTCGGCCGACTGCGAGTGCAGGAGCACTTCGATCTTGGCGTTCTGCCAGTGGAACCCGTCCTGCTCGTAGCCAATATCCTTGATCGCGGCACGGGCGCGCTCGGTCAGAAGATCGGGGGAGATCATGGCCGGGCCACGCGTCTCGCCGGCAATCACGACCCGATTGGTCGTGCACAGCGTTTCGCAGGCGACGCGCAACTGGTTGGGATCGAAGCCATTCTTGGGCCCGAGTTCGAAAAAGGCGTCCACCACCTCATCGGAAATACGATCGGACACCTTGTCGGGATGGCCTTCGGAAACGGACTCGCTCGTGAAAAGGTAGTTGTTGCGCGACACCTAGCGTTCTCCCGATACGGGCCGGCTTCGGCCCAGGTCGATTGGCGGTCGCGTTGTTGCAGCGTATCAGCGGGGGGTCAAGGTCAGGTTGGCAAAAATGCCAATACCGGAACACGAGACCGGCACGGGAGACGGGCAAGAGCATAGTTCGCCCTCGCGGCGGCCAAGGACGGCAATCGTGAGTTCCCGCTGGCGGCGGCAACCGCGCGCCGCCGTCGGTTGATCGTCACGCGTCGACCATCGCGGGGCGCGTCAAACGTCGTTCTTGTCGTCGTCGTCATCCTGGCGCGCCATCTGCTCGACGAGATCGACGACGCGGCGGCGCAGCTTCGCATCCTTGATGTGGATGAAGGCCTTGACCAGCGCCAGCCCCTCGGACGTCGCCAGGAAGTCCGACACGTAAGCCGGCGACGGCGCTTCGCCGAGACCATCGACGGCGAACTCGCTGCCAGGTGCTCCCTCGAAGAAAAACGACACCGGCACCTGAAGGATCTGCGCGATCTGCTGCAGCCTGCTCGCACCGATGCGGTTCGCACCCTTTTCGTATTTCTGCACCTGCTGAAACGTCAGCCCCAATGCATGACCCAACTTCTCCTGGCTCATCGACAGCATGATGCGCCGCATGCGCACGCGACTGCCGACGTGCTTATCCGTGGGGTTGGGTGCCTTTTTGGCCATTATTATTGGTGACTCCTCGCTGCGCTCTCTGCGCGCAACTGCATCCCATCATTTCCCAAAAAGGGCTATCAGGGGTAGTCCTGCGTTCGTGAAACGCTGTAAAAAAACGCTGAAGTTAAACCAAAAAATCGCTGCCTTTTGCGTAAGGCGGCAGTAACCAAGTGAACCTCATCGCATTCTGCAATCTGGCCGCGAACTTACTCGATTACGATTTTCGGCGTCAATGAGAGTGCACAATTGCACGCTATTTCTGCGGCTATTTCGCGGCACTCCGCGCGGTATCATGCAGGCAATTGCAACTGCAGATACGCCTGGAAGGGTGTCCTGGCACGGGCCCGCATCCCCGCGTTACCTCTTCTGTTCGCTGCAGCCGCCCGAAAGTCGCAAGCCAAAAAAACTGTGCGTTACGCACGCCGGCGGCGGCGCGGGATAACAACGGCGAGCGCGGCCAGAATCATCAAGCCAGGCATGCTGTCGCCGGCGCGTTCATACCACGTCGGCGCGATCGCCTTCGGCAGGCTTGAATCGAGCACGCCCTCAACGCCGAGCGGCAGTGAATCCACGACGCGACCGAGCGGATCGATCACCGCGGAGATGCCGTCATTCGCGTCGCGCACGACGGGCAGACCTTCTTCGATGGCGCGCACGCGCGCCTGCAGAAAATGCTGATACGGGCCCGAGGAGATTCCGAACCAGCCGTCATTGGTCAGGTTGACGATCCAGCCCGGACGATCGGACAGCGGCACGGTGTCACCGGAAAAAATGATTTCGTAGCAGAGCAGCGGCAGCACGCGTGGCGCGCCCGGTATCGCGATCGATCGATGACGATCGCCAGCGAGGAATCCGCCAGGCAATTTCGTGAGCTGTTGCAGACCAAGACGCTCGAGAAAATCCTGGAACGGAAGATATTCCCCGAACGGCACCAGATGCACTTTGTCATAGACGGAGAGGATCGTGCCGTCGCCGCCGATCACATAGATCGAATTGTAGGCGCGCAGATGCCGCGCGTCGGTCACCGGCTCGCGCGCGCGCACAGCGCCCGTGATCAGCGTCGTCTGCGGCGGCAACAGATCGGCGATCTTTGCCATCGCGTCGGCTTCGCGCGTGAGGAAGAACGGAAAGGCGGATTCCGGCCAGATCAGATGCGTGACATCGGCGATGCCGCTCGACTGCGGACCCGTCGCGCGATCCGACAACGCGAGGTAATGCGCCATCACGCGATCCTTGGCGGAATAGTTGAACTTCGCGTCCTGCTGCAGATTGGGCTGGATCAGGCGCAGCTTGACGCCATCGACGAACTGCGTCGGCATCGATGCAAGACGCCATGCGCCGGCGCCCGCAAGCGCGACGAGCACGACGACACCGAACGCAAACGGCAGCCAGCGCCGCAGCGGCCGCAGGCCGGCATCGGCAATGACAACAGGTGTCGTGAAGATCGCGACCGCCAGAAATGTCAGCCCCCAGACGCCGACATACGCCGCCGCTTGCGCCAACGGCAGGAAACCGGTGAGCGCATCGCCGAGCGCATTCCACGGGAAGCCGGTGAGGATGTGGCCGCGCAGCCATTCGGAAACGGTGAGCGTGGCGGCCAGCGCAAGAATGCGCGTGGCGCCCTGCGTCCACAGCACGCGCGCCAGCGCAAAGCCGAACGCCATGAACAGTGCCAGGCCCGCCGGCAGCGCCATGACCGCGAACGGCAGCAGCCAACCGAATGTCTTTGCGTCGACCAGAAATGCGTAGCCGACCCAATAGAGGCCGGCGAGAAAATAGCCGAACCCGAAAAACCATCCGGCGGCGGCTGAAGCCCCGATCCCGTTCCAGCGCCCGGCGGCAGAGCCGTCGATCAGCAGCGCGGCCACCGGCAGCGTCAGGAACATCACCGGGAAGGCATCGACCGGCGCCATCGCCAGGGCCGATGCCGCGCCCGCAACAAGCGCGATCAGCGCCCGCCGCCAGCCCCAGGCAAGCACGATCGCGTTGGCGATCCTTGGCGCAGGACGCAGGCTCGTCACGCGGCGCCGTCTCTTTCCGGCGCTGTCGCGCCGCCCCCGGCCGTTCCAATCTCGGTCTTTTCGGACTCCGTCTTGCCCGCTTCAGTCTTGCCAACTTCAGGCTTGCCGGCTTCGATCTTGTCCGGCCCGGTCTTTTCGGTGCCCTTGCCGGATGCTTCACCGGCCGCGGCCGCGTCACGGGCCTCCGCGCTCTCGCCGGGCGGCGCTGGCGCGCGTTCATCGCTCCGTTCCTGCCCGCGACTGCGTTCCTCGCGCACCCAGTCGGCGCGCTTGCTGCGGAAGATGCGCACGCGCTTGACCCGGCGCGGATCGGAATCGAGCACTTCGATCTCGAAACCGAGAGGACCGCGCACGAGTTCGCCGCGCACCGGCAGATGGCCCGCCTTCATCACCAGATAGCCGCCAAGCGTATCGGCATCTTCCGCCGCGTCGCCGACGTCGAAGTCGGGACCGATGACCGAGGCGACCTCCTCGAGTTCGGTGCGCGCATCGGCGAGGAAGGCGCCGTCGGCCTGGCGCGTGATCGTCGAGGGTTCTTCCTCGTCGTGCTCATCGGAAATATCGCCGACGATCATTTCCACCAGATCCTCGATGGAGACGAGACCGTCGGTGCCGCCATATTCGTCGATGACGAGGGCGAGATGCACGTGCGTCGCCTGCATTTTTGCCAGCAGGTCGACGGCCGGCATCGACGGCGGCACGAACAGCATGTTGCGCACGATGTCGGTTTTGGCGAGCGGCATCGACAGATCGATACGCGACAGGTCGAGCCCGGCAGCAAAGGTCTTCTGGCTCTCCACCGGTGCCGTCGCATCATGCGGTGGCGCATCAGGCGCGACCGCATGCGTCGTCATGAAGGCGATGAGATCGCGGATATGCACCATGCCGATGGAATCATCGAGCGTATCGTCATAGACGACGAGGCGCGAATGCGCGGCGTCCTTGAACACCTTCACGAGTTCGCCGAGCGAAACATCCTTGTTCACCGCGATGATGTCGGCGCGCGGCATCATCACATCCTCGACACGGCTGCCGCGCAGCTTGAGGATGTTGCTGAGCATCGTGCGCTCTTCGGGCGAAAAGCCGCTTTCGCTCGTGGCGCCGTCGGCGAGCACGACTTCGAGGTCGGCGCGCAGCGATCCGGGCTTCCAGCCAAACAGTGCGCGCATGACGCGGCCGAGCCAGTCCTCGCCACGTTCGCGCGGATTGACGCGCGGCGGAATGACGGCCGGCAGGTTGCGGATTTCATCGGGTCCGCCCGGCGCGCTCGTCGCGGACGAATCCGCAGCGCTACCAGCCTGAGGCGTTGAAGACGGGGTGGCCATGATGCTCAGACGTCCTCGTCGGCGACGGCATAGGGATCGGGCACATCCAGACCGCGCAAGATATCCCGTTCCAGATCTTCCATGGTTTCCGCCTCGGCGTCGGTCTCGTGGTCGTGGCCGCGCAGATGCAGAAAGCCGTGAATCGCCAGATGCATCAGGTGATGCAGGAAAGGCTTGCCGGCGGCAAGCGCTTCGGCCGCGACAGTCTCGTAGGCGATGGCGATGTCGCCAAGGGCCGCTTCCTGCCCCGCTGGCCCCGGCAGTCCCGTCGCCGCGGCCGGGAACGAGAGCACATTGGTCGGCTTGTCGAGGCCGCGCCAGGCACCGTTGAGCGTTCTGATCCGTGCGTCGTCGGCGAGCATCACCGCGACCTCGCCCGCCGCGGGCACGCGACCGGCGGCGGCGCGGATGGCGCGCACGACCGCCGCCTCACTCTGCGGCTGATCCGTCCACAGAGGCGATTCGATCAAAACGTCGATGACAAGCAGGTCTGCTGACGCCGGCACGGCGCATCACTCCCGCCGCGCTGGCGCGGCAGATGCAGCCCCTGCAGGCCGCTGCGTTCTCCCGCTCGCGGCGCCCGCACGGTCATAGGCCGCGACGATGCGCCCGACGAGTTCGTGGCGCACCACGTCCTCGGCGCGGAACGCGACCTCGGCGACGCCTTCGACCCCGGCCAGCAGCGACACGGCTTCGGAAAGGCCGGAAATCTGGCCGGGCGGAAGATCAACCTGGCTCGGATCGCCGGTGACGATCATGCGGCTGTTCTCGCCCAATCGCGTCAGGAACATCTTCATCTGCATCGAGGTCGTGTTCTGCGCCTCGTCGAGGATGACGACGGCGTTCGACAGCGTGCGCCCGCGCATGAAGGCAAGCGGGGCGATCTCGATCTCGTTCGACTGCAGCGCGCGCTCGACGATGCGCGTGTCCATCAGGTCGTAGAGCGCGTCATAGACCGGGCGCAGATAGGGATCGACCTTTTCGCGCATGTCGCCGGGCAGGAAGCCGAGCCGTTCGCCGGCTTCGACCGCCGGCCGCGACAGGATGATGCGATCCACTTCCTTGCGCTCGAAGAGCTGCACCGCATGGGCCACCGCCAGCCACGTCTTGCCGGTGCCGGCCGGGCCGGTGCCGAACACCAGCGCATGGCGGCGCAACGCGCGGATATAGGCATCCTGCGCGGCGGTGCGCGCCCGCACGGGGCGCTTGCGCAGGTTGATCTCGTCGAACTTGGCGCGGCCGGCGGCGGGGTCGAAGTCGAACAGCGACCCCTGTGCGATGGCGAGACGGATCGCTGCCTCGACATCGCCGGTTGCGACATCGGCGCCGCGCTTGAGCTGTTCGTAAAGCCCCTGCAGCACGCGGCGGGCCTGTTCGCAGGCATCGCGCGACCCCTCGACCGTCACCTGATTGCCGCGCGAACTGGCAACGACGCCGAGCTTGCGCTCGATCAGCGCGAGATTCTGTCCGTATTGGCCGAACAGGGACGAGGCAAGCCGATTGTCGTCGAAAGCAAGGACAAGCTGCGTTGCCGAGGCCGTCTGCTCATCCTCCTCCAAAGAAAGAGGCCCGGGCGGGGTGGCAGTGGTGTCGGCTCCGTTCTTGCGCAATCGTTCAGCCTCCTGTGGCAACCCGATCCGGCCTCTGGACCGGAGGCATTGCGTGGGACTCAGCGTGGGACTCGATATGGGGCTCAGGATGGGACCCGTCCGCACGCTCCGCAAGGCGTCCGTGCAGACTGTTGGTGCTCAAATCCGTGATCGTCACGCGGCGTACGGTCCCGATCAGTGATGCCGGCGCCAACACCTGCACCGGTTGCAGATAGGGCGACTTGCCGGTGATCTGCCCCGGATGGCGGCCGATCTTCTCGAACAGGACATCCAGCGTACGACCTCTGCATGACAGGTTGAAATCGGTCTGATGGCGGTCGATCACGCGTTGCAGACGGCCGAGCCGTTCGCTTTTGATCGTCTCATCGACCTGATCGTGCATCTCCGCGGCCGGCGTGCCCGGGCGCGGCGAATATTTGAACGAGAACGCGCAGGTGATATCGGCCTCGTCCATCAGCGACAGCGTGTCGGCAAAATCCGCTTCCGTCTCACCGGGAAAGCCGACGATGAAATCGGAGGTGAAGGACATGTCCGGCCGGGCGCGGCGCAGGCGCGCGAGATAGGCAAGATAGTCGGCGCGGGTGTGGCGGCGGTTCATCGCCGCGAGAATGCGATCCGAGCCCGACTGCACCGGCAGATGCAGTTGCGGCATCAGCGCCGGAATGTCGCGATGCGCGGCAATGAGACTGTCATCGACATCGCGCGGATGGCTCGTCGTGTAGCGGATGCGCGCAATGCCGGGCATGGCGGCGATGTGCTCGATCAGCCGGCCCAGCGACCACGGCTTTCCATCCGGGCCGTCGCCGTGAAACGCATTGACGTTCTGCCCGATCAGCGAGACTTCGCGCACGCCGGCATCGGTGAGCCGCGCGACATCGTCCGCGATCGCTGCGACGGGCCGCGAATTCTCCGCGCCGCGCGTGTAGGGCACGACGCAGAAGGTGCAGAATTTGTCGCAGCCTTCCTGAATGGTGACAAAGGCGGACACGCCGCGTGCGCGGATCGCCTTGCGGCTCGGCGCGCCGAGCTGCCCGAACTTGTCTTCGATCGGGAACTCCGTCTCGACGACTTTCGCGCCGTTGCCGACGCGCGTCAAAAAGTCCGGCAGGCGATGATAGTTCTGCGGGCCGAAGACCAGATCGACCGAGGGCGCGCGGCGCAAAATCTCCTCGCCTTCCGCCTGAGCAACACAGCCGGCGACGGCGATGGTGACCGGGCGGTCGGGATCGGCGGATTGTAGGCGCATTTTCCGCAACCGGCCGAGTTCCGAATAGACCTTGTCGGCGGCCTTTTCGCGGATATGGCAGGTGTTGAGGATGATGAGATCGGCGTCGTCGGGCGTCGGCGTCTCGACATAGCCGTGTGGCGCCAGCGTGTCCGCCATACGATTGGAATCGTAGACGTTCATCTGGCAGCCATAGGACTTGATGTGGACTTTACGTCGTTCGCTCATTCCGAACTTCAGGGCGCTCCAATAGCGCGACAGGATGCCCCTGCCGGCCTCGCCCGCTGGGTTCGTTGTAGCGGTTTTCAGCCGCGATTGAAATGCCTTCAGGCCTGTCGTTCACCGGCACGCGCGAGGCCGCGCAGCATCGCGCCATGCTGTTGCTTGACGTCGGATTCGAGCCGTTTCATCAGATCCTTGCGGTCGGCCGACCCGTCATAGGGGACGGGGTCCCCCCAGACCAAAACGGCATCGACGACGCCGCGACGCACGAAATGCAGCAGATGTGGCGCGAAATCGAGATCGCCATACCAGGCGACGATCGGCCGCTGGCTGCGGTTCATCGGCACGCCCTGTTGGGTCGTATAGGCGAGCGACAGCGGCTGCAGGGCAATCGACTGACCGTCACTGGCATTGGCGAGGGCATCGCGGGCCGCGCCGAACAGAGCCGAGCGGAACGGCAGCACGCGGTTACCATCATTCGAGGTGCCTTCCGCGAACAGCACCACGGGCTGGCCCGACGCCAGGCGGGCGGCGATTTCGGCATTCGCCGCCTTGCTCTGCCGGCGTTGGGTGCGATCGACAAAAATCGTGCCGCGCATTTTTGCCGTTGCGCCGATCAGCGGCCAGGCCGCGACCTCGCGCTTGGCGACGAACATCACCGGCGCGACCGAACTGATGACCAGGATGTCGAGCCATGACGTATGGTTGGCGACGACCAGCACGCAGCCCTGCCGCGGCTCGCCGTGGCTCACGACGCGCACGCGCAACAGCCTGCAGATGACCCGGCAATAAACCAGCGCCGCCGTGTCGGTGCCGGGCAGATGCAGGACGCGCGCGAGCCAGAACCAGACGGTGAGCAGCGTGGTCAGCAGGGCAAACGCGGGCAGAACGAAAAAAGGCCGCAGCATCTACTGCTTCTTTTTCCCGTCGAGCGGAATGCCGTAGAGTTCGAGCCGGTGATCGACGAGATCGTAGCCGAGCTGGCGCGCGACCTCGCGTTGCAGCCGTTCGATCTCTTCCGACTGGAATTCGATGACGTTGCCGCTGCGCAGATCGATGAGGTGGTCGTGATGCGATTCGCGGTGCTGCTCGTAGCGGGCGCGGCCTTCGCGAAAATCATGGCGTTCGATGATGCCGGCATCCTCGAACAATTTCACCGTGCGATAGACCGTCGAGATCGAGATGCGCGCGTCGATCTCCGCGCAGCGGCGATAAAGCTCCTCGACATCGGGATGATCGGCGCTGCCGGCGAGGACCCGTGCGATGGTGCGGCGCTGTTCCGTCATCCGCATGCCTTTGGCGACGCATTGCGCCTCGATGTCGGAATTGTTCGGCACGACCCCTGCTCTCCTTCACACGCGCGATATCATAGGAACTACCGCAAATCCCGTCCATCGCCCAGGTTCACCTGCCGCCCCAGCCGGTTCGCGCTCAAGCGAGATCACGCCGCAGCACGAGCGCAGTGGAGGTTTTTCCCGCCGGATCGCGGTAATAAGCCGCACGCTGGCCGACTTCGCGGAAACCGGCGCGTCGATAAAGCCGCAGCGCCGGGGTATTGTTGGCATCGACTTCGAGAAAGATCGTGCGCGCGCCCAGGCCCGCGAGCCGCCGCATATTGGCGGTCAGCAGCAGCCGCCCGATACCGCGACTCTGATCGCGCACGGATACGGCGACAGAAAGAATCTCGGCCTCGTCGGCAACGAGCCGCGACACGATGAAGCCGGCGAGCCGCCGCCCGACCCGCGCCGCATGGGCGATCGTTGCGCGATCCATCAGCAGGCGCTCGAATTCCTCCTCGCTCCAGCCGCGGTTGAATGAGGCCGCATGCAGCGGCACCAAGGCCGCCGCATCGCGCGTACGCGCCTCGGTGATGGCCGGTTCGGGCCGCGCGAAGACAAGTCCGAAAAAACGGCGCAGCCACGCCATCATCGGCGCGGCAGACGGGCAGCGGTCTGCGGATGCGCATCCGGCGGCCGCAGATAGGCGGGCGTCACCGGCGCCAGCGGCTCGCGCGCGGTGGCGCCGAGCCGCGCCACCCACGTGATGTCGGGCGCCACATGGTGATTGATCGCGGTCGGCGACACGATATGCGCCGGCCAGGCATCGCGAACCACATGCGCTGCGGAACCGACGACGCGCGCGGATTCCTGCGCGATCAGCCGGATCGCGTCGCGCATCGGCGCGATGCGCGGCATCACCAGCGTGCGGCTGCCGGGGCCAAAAATCTGCAGATAGACATTCCCATGCCGGGCATCGACGACTGAGGCGACAGCGCCCTCATCGTCGACGGCGAGATAAGGTGCTGCGAACGCAGCCAGCGTCGTGATTCCGACCGCCGGTTTTGCGGACGCCAGCGCAATGCCGCGCGCCGCCGACACGCCGACGCGCAATCCGGTAAAACTGCCGGGACCGGTGGTCACCGCGATGCGATCGAGCTGCATAAAAGGGAGATTCGCCTTATCCATCACCCGGGCAATGAGCGGCATCAGGCTTTCCGCGTGCCCGCGCGCCATGGTGTGCGATTCGCTCGCCAGCAGGCCGCGCTCGGTGTCGACCGCAGCGGCAGAGCAGGCTTCGAGCGCGGTGTCGATCGCGAGTACGAACATGCGCGCAAAAAGCGCATTCTTGTCCGGCGCTGTCAACGGACGACGCAAACCTGTCAACGGCTCGCTGATGCGGTGGCTATCGCGGCGACGGTAGCGGAGGCGACTTGTGGTCGCCCCGTCGTGCGTGGCACCATCATGCGACGGGAACGCGCGCCGGATCGATCCGTCGTCCACGATCCGCAAGCGCCCACCCGCCGCGCCGTCCACGAGGAGACCCCATGAGCAGCAAGCGCCGCAGCTACGAGGCCGGCCACAAACCGAAATTCCTGGTCGTCATCGACAACACGACGGAGTGCGATCGCGGCGTCTATTACGGCGCACGCCGCGCTGCACGCATCGGCGGCGCCCTGGTGATGCTGTACGTCATCGACCTCAAGGACCAGAACCAGCAATGGCTCGGCGTCGCCGACATCATGCGCGCCGAAGCCCACGAGGCCGCCAATGCCGCGCTCGACCGCTATGCCGGACGCGCCAATGGCGTCGCCGGCATCACGCCCGAACGGGTGATTCGCGAAGGCGACCTGGTGGAAGAAATCCTCAAGCTGATCGACGAGGACGAAGACATCGTCGTGCTGGCGCTCGCGGCCGGCGCCGGCGCCGAAGGACCGGGCCCGTTGATCGGCAATATCGCCCGTACGGCGGGAGAATTTCCAATTCCCATCGCGCTCGTGCCCGGCAGCCTCGCCGACGAGGATATCGACGCGATGTCGTAGTCGCCCGGGCCTTTCCCAAAGACCGCCGAAAGCATCGTTTTAATCCTTGTATTTGCTGGAAAACGCGCCACTTTGAGGAGGAAAGCAGGCAGGTCGCATACTGGCCAGAATCCGGCCCGGCCTCCGCATGGAGCACGCCATGTTCATCCAGACCGAATCGACGCCTAATCCGGCGACATTGAAATTCATTCCGGGCAAGACGGTGCTCGACAGCGGCACCCTCGAGGTTCCAAACCGCGAGGCGGCAGCACGGTCGCCGCTGGCGGCGCGCCTGTTCGACGTGCCCGGCGTCGAACGCGTCTTTTTCGGCTCCGACTTCATCACCGTGACCAAGACCAGCGGCGAGTGGCAGCAGCTCAAGCCCGCCGTGCTCGGCGCGATCATGGAGCACTTCATGTCGGGCGACCCGATCATGGAGGGCGTGGGCGGCGTCGACAATGACGAAGCCGGCGAATTCTTCGAGGAGACCGACGCCGAGACCGTGGCCACGATCAAGGAATTGATCGAGACGCGCGTGCGGCCGGCGGTCGCCAATGACGGCGGCGACATCACCTTCCGCGGCTTCAAGGACGGTATCGTCTATCTCAACATGAAGGGCTCTTGTTCGGGCTGCCCCTCCTCGACTGCCACACTCAAGCACGGCATCCAGAATCTGCTGAAGCATTTCGTGCCCGACGTGGTCGAGGTGCGGCCGGTCTGAGCCTTCGCGCAACAAAACAAGACAGAAAAAGCACGGTCCTGCCGTGCTTTTTTATGGAAGCATGATCTTATCCGAAAACCGGTTCCCGCTTTTCGGGATCATGCTTCAGCGCCGGATGAACCCGATGATATCTTTGACGTCGCGCATGGTGGCTTCGGCCAGAACATTGGCGCGTTCCGCGCCGTTGGCGAGCACCGAGTCGATATAGGCCGGGTCCTGCACGAGGCGTTTCATCTCGGCGCCGATCGGCCCGAGCTTGGCGACAGACAGGTCTACCAGCGCCGCCTTGAAGGCGGAGAACTGATTGCCGCCGAACTGCGTGAGCACCTGCGCCTTGCTCGATCCTTCGAGCGCCGCATAGATGCCGACGAGGTTGTCAGCTTCGGGGCGCTGTTCGAGACCCTTCTCCTCGCTGGGCAGCGGCTCCGGATCGGTCTTGGCCTTGCGCACTTTCTGGGCGATGGCGTCGGCGTCGTCGGTCAGGTTGATGCGCGAATAATCCGACGGATCGGACTTCGACATCTTCTTGGCGCCGTCGCGCAGCGACATCACCCGTGTCGCCGGCCCCTGAATCAGCGGCTCGGGCTGCGGGAAATAAGCACCGGCATGGCCACGCGCGGCGATCGACTTGCCAAAGTCGTTGTTGAATTTCTGCGCGATGTCGCGGGCGAGTTCGAGGTGCTGCTTCTGGTCCTCGCCGACCGGCACGTGGGTCGCGCGATAGAGAAGAATGTCGGCCGCCATCAGGTCGGGATAGACGTAAAGCCCGACTGACGCGTTCTCGCGATCCTTGCCCGCCTTCTCCTTGAACTGCGTCATCCGGTTGAGCCAGCCCATGCGGGCAATGCAATTGCAAATCCACGCAAGCTCGGCGTGACCGGGCACCTGGCTCTGGTTGAAGATGATGTTCTTCTTCGCGTCGACGCCGGCGGCGATGAAGGCGGCCGTCACTTCGCGCGTCGCTTTCGGCAATTCTTCCGGGTCCTGGAAGACCGTGATCGCGTGCATGTCGACGACGCAATAGATGCAGTCATGCGTCTCCTGCAGCGTCACGAATTTCGTGATCGCGCCGAGATAATTGCCGAGATGCAGATTGCCGGTCGGCTGCACGCCGGAGAAGACAAGCTCCTTGAACGCGGATTTTGCCGCAGCCGGGTCGGTGGACATCGTAAAACCTTTCGCAGGATCGTGTGACCCGCAGATGCCACGGAGATGCAGGCGGGATCAAGGGCGTCGCGTCAGGCCCGGACGACGGCGCGGACCAGATCGGCGAATTTGATGACCCGAAAAGCTCGCAGCATGAGGCCGTAAACGGCAAGCCCCAGCGCCACGAGGCAAATCAGCTCCACGAGCCGGCCTGTCGTGGAAGCCGCGGCCATACCGCCGTTCTGCACGACGGCCAGCATCCCGATCAGCGCCGCCGCCATGATCGCCGTCGCAGCAGCGATGCCAAAGATGTTTCGGCCACCGAATACCTGCGGATGCAGCCAGTCGCGCCGGGCAAGCACGGTGCCGAGGATTGCAGCCCCGATCCAGGCCGAACCGCCAATCGCGCCGGCGACGCCAACGGCCCCATAGCGCGGAAACAGAAAGACGGCGCCGAGCACGGCCGCCCCCAGGGCGACGAGCGCCGTATGCATCGGCGTGCGCGTATCGCCACGGGCAAACGAAATGGCGCCGCAAATTTTCTCAACCACATGGCCGGGCAAGCCGATGGCGATGGCCGTGAGCGCTGCCGCGACGGCGGCGGTGTCGGCCGGCCCAAACGCGCCACGCTGAAACAGGCCGGCGGCGATCGGCTCCGCCAAGATCATCAGGCCGGCAGCGGCCGGCAAGGCAAGGCCGAGGCCGATTTCGGCGGCGCGCCGCTGGGCGGCGTGGAGCGCGTTTTCGTCGCCCGCGCGCACGCCGGCGGCAAACAACGGCACCATGACGGACGCGACGATCACTGACACGACGCCGAGCGGCAGTTCATAAAGCCGGTTGGCGTAATAGAGCCAGGAGACCGCGCTTGGTGCGGCCGAGGCCACCATGGTACCGGCGATGAGTTTGAGCTGCGGCACGCCGGCGGCGACGAGGCCGGGCAATGCGCGGGCAAAGAAACGGCGGGTGCGATGCGGCAGCGCGACCGGCATCCTTTCGCTTGCTGACCGTCGCGCGGATGCGGGCCAAAGCCTGTTCAATGTGAATAGCGCGGTGCCGACGACCAGCAATTGTGCAAAGCCCGCCGCGACAATGCCGAGCGACAGGATTTCGCCCGCACGAACGCTGGCGATCGTGCCGGTGGCGATGAGGCCGGAAACAATCGCCACCGCGACCACGTTGTACATAACGACCCCGAGGGACGCCGCGGCGACGCGCTTCTCGGCATTCAGAACCGCCGATGCCACGGCAACCAGGCCGGCGATCGCGACATAGGGGAGCGCCAGGCGCAGGAATTGCACCGCCGCCGCGCCGCGCGCGGAGGCAACGGAAAATCCCGGCACGACCACGGCGATCAGTTGCGGCGCGAAAACGATGCCGGCCAAAACGATCAGCGTCAGCACAACAAAAAGGGTCAGCGCCACGCGGATGGCGAAACGGCGCGCGCCGTCGATGCCGTGCGTGTCGCGCGTGGCGATCCATAACGGCACGAAGGCGGCGTTGAGCGCGCCGTCGGCAAGAAGCCGGCGGAACAGGTTCGAAAGCTGCGCGGCGGCGAAAAAAGCGTCCGACAACACGCCCGCGCCGAGTACCGCGGCAACACCGGCATCGCGCGCAAAACCGAGCAGCCGCGAAAGCAGCGTCGCCGAACCGACGGTCGTTACATCACGCGCCATCGCCATCGCAGAACCCTCTGGGACACGCTAAACCCGGAATGCGTGCAGCGTTTCTGTCGTACCACCGGCCGATTGGCAAGCAACGGCGGGTAAATTCGCCGGCGATCCGCCTCTTCGCAGGCTCATTTTTTGCAAAGCAAACGATTATTCCGGGCATCGCGTGACATCTTTTGGGCATGTGCTTTTGCTCGCGCACAATCTTGTCCAAAAACTGTGTTCTCACTCGCGGATCGTGCTTATAGTCCGCGCCCGCCAGCCCTTCCCCACAATCATAGCGAAGAGATGATGCAGTCAGCAGATTACGACGTCCTTGGAATCGGTAACGCCATTGTCGACATCATCGCCCGCGCCGACGACGACTTCCTCGTCGGCCACGCCATGCAAAAGGGCGGCATGAGCCTGATCGACGAATCCCGCGCCGAACGCATCTACGAGTCCATGGGCCCCGCGATCGAGATTTCCGGCGGATCGGCCGCCAATACCATTGTCGGCCTCGCGAGTTTCGGCGCCAAGGCCGCCTTTGTCGGCAAGGTCAAGACCGACACCGTTGGCAAATCCTTCACCCACGACATCCGCGCCGCCGGCGTCGCCTTCACCACGCAAGGCGACAGCGACGGCCCGTCGACGGCGCGCTCCTACATCCTGGTCACGCCCGACGGCGAGCGCACCATGAACACCTATCTCGGCGCCGCACAAAACCTCACGCCCGCGGACATCGACGAAAAGACAGTGGCAGCCGCGACGATCACCTATCTTGAAGGCTATCTGTGGGATCCGCCGCACGCCAAGCAGGCCTTCCTCAAGGCGGCACAGCTTGCGCACAAGGCCGAGCGCATCGTTGCGCTCACCCTGTCGGACGCGTTCTGCGTCGACCGCTACCGCGAGGAATTTTTGACGCTGGTGCGCGACGGCACCGTCGATCTGCTTTTCGCCAACGAAAGCGAATTGAAATCGCTTTATCAGACGGCGGATTTCGACTCCGCGGTCACGGCCCTGCGCAACGATGTGAAACTCGCCGCCATCACGCGCAGCGAGAAAGGTTGCCTGGTGGTGAGCCGCGAGGAGACGCAGGCCGTGCCGGCCTATCCGGTCCAACGCCTCGTCGATACGACGGGCGCGGGCGATCTGTTTGCCGCCGGATTTCTCTATGGCGTCGCGCGCGACGCCGATCTCTTCTGGGCGGCCCGGCTCGGCGCGCTGGCTGCCGCGGAGGTCATCCAGCACCTCGGCGCGCGGCCTGAAACGGCACTCGCCACGCTCGCGGCGGACAACGGCCTCGCGCTTTAAACCTCACGCAAAATCGTCCTGCAGACGCCGCGTAGTAACCAAACCGTAACTCGGCATGGTTAGCGTTTGGTGAAGCCAGCGTGGCGTTTTCAGGAGGTTTTTGTGAGCGAGCACAGCGAGCACAAGGGCGGTCAGATCAACATAAATGAATCGCGGGATGCCGAGGCAGCGCCGGTGGTGATCCGGCCGGCGCCGGATCTCGACGGCCTCGAAGCCGGCATGGATTTACCGCCGATCGTTCCGGCTGGCGTGGCGCGAAGCCATGCCGATATCGCATCGCCCTCGATCGCGGCCGACGACGCCACGCCGTTCGATGCGGCGCAAGAACCCTCCCAGCAAGAGTCGCTCAAGGCCGATTCCACGATCAAGGCCGACTCCTCTTTGCATGCCGGCGCGCGCGCGCAGGCGACGGAAGAGGCCGCGGCGCCCGGCACCAACCGCTTCGCCCTGCTCGCGGCAGCGGTCGCACTGGCCGCAGCGCTCGGCGCCATGATCGGTTCAGCAACGACGGCCGGGATCGCCTACCTCGCGATGGCCTCCGATACGCCGGCCTCACCCGCAACTCGCGTCATCGATCCGACGAAAGAGATTCATGCGCTGAAGACCATCATCGCAAAATCGCAGAGCGACATCAGCAAGCTCAAGGCAAGCATCGATTCGACGGCACGCCTCGCCAGCACCCAATTCGCCCGCATCACCGACCGCATGGAGCATAACGAAAAGGCGCAGAACGACCCGACCACCAAGCTCGCTGCGATCCAGGACTCGCTCGGGCGCATCGAACGTCGCGTCGTCCTGAGCGCGACACCGGCAAACACCGTCACGGCGAGCAACGCCAGCGCCACCGATGCGCACGCGAAAGACGACGTGACCGGTTCAATTCCCGCCAGGGAGACAGCGCCGAAAGAGCGCACCCTGGCCGAACAGGCCAGGGACATTCAGGGCAAAGACCTGCAAGCCAGGCCGGACCGGCCCGCCGTGGTCACGGGCTGGGTGCTGCGCGACATCTATCGCGGCCGTGCGCTGGTTGAAAGCCGCTATGCCGGCGTGTTCGAAGTCGGTCCCGGATCGATGCTGCCCGGCGTCGGCCGCGTCGAGACCATCAAACGTCAGGATGGAAAATGGGTGGTGGTCACACCGAAGGGCATCATCACCTCGATGCGTTAAGCGGCCCACGTTCCATCATCTCCGTCCGCTTCGCGGCGCCCCTGCGGGCGCCGTTTGCGTTTGGTGCCGTGGCAGGACTGACCAAATCGTGTCAGACTTGCCGTCCTTGATGAGGAACGGTGTGCCATGTCCGCTCGATGGCTCGCAGCAGTTACCATCGCGGGGCTGGCGTGTTTTGCTCAGCCATTCGCCGCATGCGCACAAGGCGCGCCGCGCGGCAGCATCGCGCAGGCCGATCCAGCAAAACCCGAAATGCGCGCATCCTGCACCGGCCTGGTCGCGCGCCGCGAGGATCGCATCCGGCCGCAACGCGTGTCGCTCGATCCCGGCAACGTACGACTGACATTCGTCGGCCACGCCACGTTCCTCATCGAGAGCCCGCAAGGCGTACGCATCGCCACCGACTACAACGACTTCGTACGGCCCGCGGTGCTGCCGGACATCGCGACGATGAACCACGCCCATATCACGCACTACACCGACGCTCCCGACCCCGGCATCAAAATGGTGCTGCGTGGGTGGACGCCGGACGGATCGCCCGCGCGTCACGACGTCCAATACAAGGATGTGCGCATCCGCAATGTCGTCACCAATACACGGACCTGGAGCGGCGCGACCGAGCGCAACGGCAACTCGATCTTCATCTTCGAAATCGCCGGCCTGTGCGTCGTCCATCTCGGCCATCTTCATCACACGCTGACACAGCAGCAACTCGATGAGATCGGCCGCCCCGACGTGGTGATGGTGCCGGTCGACGGCAGTTACACGCTCGACCTCGACGGGATGGTCGACGTCCTGCGTTCGCTCAAGGCGCAGGTGATGCTGCCGATGCATTATTTCGGCGCAGCGACGCTGCAGCGTTTCCTCGATCACGTTGGCACCATTTGGCCCGTCGAGACGGCGCCGGTGCCGATGCTGGTGGTGTCGAAGTCAACGCTTCCGCCGCCGAAGATCGTGGTGCTGCCGGGCCACTAGCCTGTTTCGGCCGGCCGCCCCTCGGTTCCATTAGAACGCTGCCGGCGCCCCATGAACGGCGGCTCCCCATCGTTTCACCATGCGAGCCATTTCCTTGCGGTAAAGCAAATAGGAACAAGGACTTAGTACTAATTCCAACCGCGCGTCGGCGTTGAAGATCACAAGCCGGCGGCGCGTGGCCGACACAATCGCGGCGCGTGATTTTTTCTGTGATTCGCCCTTAAGGATATCTTGATTATCGTCCCTAAAGACGACAGCCACCGCGGATTCCCGACTTTATCCGTATGGGCCGCAACGGTATAATAGCCCCTTGGGGGCGCCATGTTGTCGAAGCTGGAGTCAGTTCCTGCGCAATTCCGCGAAACGACTCGCAACGACTTTCCACATCGCCATGGATACTCTCGTCTCCGACGCGCCCTAACAACCTGGGCAAAGTACAGGCGTGTAAGACGTGCCGGTGCTTACCTGCTGGCGATCGCCGCGGTCGCTGTTGCCTGCATGATCTCGGTCCCGCTGCGCTATTTCGCGGCCGGGATGCCGAACCAATTCTTCTTCTTCGCGGCGGTGATGTTCAGCGCGTGGTTCTGTGGCGCTGGACCGGGTTTTCTGTCCGCGATCCTTTCGACCATGGCGGTCGACTATTTCCTGTTGCGCCCGCTTTATAAATTGGACTTCGGACCGCAAGACATCTTGTGGTCGCTGTCGTTTCTCGCCTGCTGCCTCTTCGCCTACAAAATCAGCCTGCAGCGGCGGCGCGTTGAAAAAGCGCTGAAGCGAGCCGGCGCAGAACTCGAAGAACGCGTCCGCCTCAGATCCACCGAATTGGAAACGGCCAATAAATGGGCGATTTCACAAATCGTGGAACGGGCGCGCGCCGAAGTTGCCCTGGGTGAAGCGCAAAGCGAGTTGTTACGCTTTTCACGCATCATAACGATTGGCGAAACGACGGCCGCCATCGCCCATGAGATCAACCAGCCTTTGACGGCAATTGCCGCCAACGCCAACGCAGCCAAGAACTGGCTCAACCGGACACCTCCGGATATCGAAGAGGTCCGGACGTCGCTCGCAGAAATCGCCGTTGCCGCGGACCGCGCTGGCGAGGTCATCGGCCGCGTCCGATCGCTCATGCGGCGCAGCCGGCCAGAGTTCGAGCAGGTCGACGCCAACGAAATCGTCGAGAATGTCCTCGCCCTGGCCGGCGCCATGCTTCTCGAACGGGGCATCATCGTCACCAAGACGTTCGCCGCGAAGAACCAGTTTGTCCGCGGCGACTCCATTCAGCTTCAGCAACTGATCCTCAACCTCGTGAACAACGCCGCCGAGGCGATGGCCGGCGTCACCGACCGAAGCCGCGATCTGCAGATAAGGACAGAAAACGAAGGGGAGAGCGCCGTCGTCATCCGTGTCATCGACGCTGGCGACGGAATCGATCCGAACTGGCTCGGTCGCGTATTCACGCCCTTCTACACCACGCGGCAGAACGGCATGGGCATGGGCCTCGCGATCTGCCGCACCATTGTCGAAAATCATGGCGGCGGGATATCCGCGACACCGCAGTCGCCATACGGAACCGAGTTTCGCGTAAGCCTACCGATCATGGTGCAAAGATGACCGATACAGAAAGCCTTGTATTCGTCGTTGACGATGATGCCCAGGTGCGACGCAGCCTCGTCAATCTCCTGCGGTCCGTCAGCATGGCCGTAGAAGCGCTCGCATCCACCGAGGAATTCCTGTCGTACCCACGGCCGAATATTCCCAGTTGCCTTGTTTTGGACATCCGCTTTCCGGGCACGCGCCAAAGCGGGCTCGACTTCCATCGCCAGCTGACCAGGGAAGGCATCAAGATCCCGGTCGTCTTCGTGACCGGACATGGCGATGTGCCGATGTCGGCCTGCGCCATGAAAAGCGGCGCCGTCGACTTCCTGCTGAAACCCGTGCGCGAACGCAAACTCCTCGAAGCCATCCGCATCGGTCTTGAAAAAGATCGCCGGAGACTTGATCGCGAACAAGCAATGCAGGCGCTGAACGCCAAATTCGAATTGTTGACGCCACGCGAACGTGACGTCCTCGGGTTGCTGATGCTTGGCCTCATGAACAAGCAGATCGCCGCGGAGCTCAACTTGAGCGAAGTCATGGTCAAGGTGCACCGCGGTCATATCATGCACAAGATGCAAGCAAAGACGCTTGTCGATCTTGTCCGGATGAGCGACGCGATTCAGATCGCGGGGCTCGCTCCGGCGACAATGGACAGCGGCGTGTAGCTGCCCTCGACGCTGCCCGGCCATTCCGCAAGGCTCCGCGCATTGCAGACGAGTACGGCCGCGTGCGTGCGATTGCTGGCACCGAGCTTTCGCATGATGTGCCGGACATGCACCTTGACCGTCGTTTCCGACATTCCGAGACGGCGCGCGATGACCTTGTTCGGATCGCCTTTCAGCAGACATTCCAAAACGGCCTTTTGGCGCTCCGTCAACGTCGACGAAAGATCGTCAAGCTCATAAGCCAGGGCACTGTGGGATGGGTCATTGAAATGGCCCACGTCTCCGCCGTTGTTGGATCCGCTGCTGCGGCCGCCGTCACCATGCGGACAAAGGCTGGGAAGCGGCGCCATATCCATCTGGCGGAGCGCCTCGACGGGGAAATAGGAGCCGCCCTTCAGGATAAACGACAGCGCCAGCAGCACGACATCCAGCAAGGCCCCGGTGTGGACGTAACCCACGGCGCCGACGTGGAGGGCAAGAATGATGTTATCCGTGCCGCTGGAATCCGACATGATGACCAGCGGAACTTGCGGCGCGACCGCGCGAATACTTTCGATTTGTGCGACCGCGTTCGACAGGGAGTCGCCGCCGATGCTGAAGATGAGCATGCGATAGCTGTGGTCCTGCTCCAGAAGCTGACGGGCTTCCTCCAACGAAGCTGAACAAAGCTTCACATTGTCGGCTACAGCCCACGTCTGCAGAAGACTTGAGACGCTGGCGCGTCTTATCTCCATTGCATCGATGATCAGAATGGATGGCTTCGTCGTCGAAGCTGGTGCGGGTACACTACTGGACGATAACGCTGACATAATACGCCCCCAAGCGTGAAGCTATGAGCTGGTTATGGCCTCATTTTTCTTGTCGCGATGCTCTCTTGCAGAACGGATTGGCTTTTGAAGTACACAAAATATTAACCGTGGCGTGGGCGGCAAGCGAGTATACATACGTATATGTCTAAACGAATGTATCGATAGCATTAACGTCATGAACGTCTGCAGATCGGAGCGGGCCTGGCGCCCCATTTCGCAACCCCCTTGTCGTCCGTGTGACTGCCAAAGCTTGCGCGCAACGCGATCGGTGTCTCGTTAACCGTGACAGAAATTCACGAAACGCCGCCCCGATGGCGGATGACAAAATTTTTTATCGCGAGCGCGCCAGCATTGTTGATCTCAAATCATCGCATCGTCTGACGTGCGACGATCGTGACACGCCTGCATGTCCGCTTGATCGCTAAAGAGATTTGATAGCTGAAGAGATTTGATCGCTGAAGAGATCAAGCCTCAGTCGTTCACGACTGCCGCGCTATCCACGCCGTGATTCATAAAAGTTATGACTCATAAGAAAATTCATGGGCTCACAAGACGCGACTCATAAGAACAAGCGCCCTGTCGCGTCGGGCATCTGCATCATCGCCTCACACACATTTGATATCACGACGTATCATTTCATCACCGCCGTCATCCGTGCGGACACTCTCCTTCCGAGTGATTGCCGACACCGCGTTTGCGGTCATAGTGGACAGTGCGGCTTGTCACTCATGTTCAGCGTACGGCGACCGCGCAAGGCAAACGCCCTGGAGAGGAAAATGCCGCCTATTCATCTCAACCGAATGTGAACGTGACAAGGACCATGCGCATCACCTCGCAGCTCGGTTCGCACGGGAGCAATGGCACCCCCGTCATGGATGCACCCGTCCATGCGCATGAGGCTCACACGTTCCAGCTTCCCTGCACGGACGCAGTCGTCGCTCCGCACAACAGGACGTCGCCTTCTGCATCCGTTGCCCGAACAGTCGGCAGCCACCCCTCCTTCTGGTAAGCCGACGGGCGCCGACAGCGGTTTCCCCCAAAACACCGCTGTCGGCGCCACCTTCATTATCAACAAGGATGGCGCGGTCTGAGATGACCGCACATCGCGGTTATTGGAGATCCATCCATGGCCAGCGACAAGAATGGCGACCACGTTCGCGAAGAACCGCGCAGTCCGGCGGAGAAGACGCCGACGATCTGTCGGATTTTCACCAACGGTTGTGCGGAATTTGACGGCGATTACACCGATGATTTCAGCGATTGCCTGCGGGCTGCCTTCAGGGCGCGTGTGATCGAGCAGGGCCTGAACATACAAGAGCTGAACATATCGGCGTCATCGCGTACGTCCTGTCATGCCACCCGTTCGGGGCCGATGACAGGGATCGCGCAGAGTCAGACCGCAAGCAAGACGGCAACGATCATCGCCTTCCGCCGCTCGACGTGAAACGAAGGAAATCGCGCGTCAGACGTCGACGCTGGCGGTCAGGGCGTTGTCCTGAATGAATTCGCGGCGCGGCTCGACCAGTTCGCCCATCAGCTTGGTGAAGATGTCGTCGGCTTCGTCGACTTCCTTCACCTTGACCTGCATCAGCGAACGGACATTGACGTCGAGCGTCGTCTCCCACAACTGGCCCGGATTCATCTCGCCGAGACCTTTGTAGCGTTGCAGCGCGATGCCCTTGCGGCCGGCGTCGGTCATGGCTTCGAACAGGCCGAGCGGCCCGTAGATCGGCTTCTCGTCACCCTTGCGCCGCAACATGCTGGGGCGCGCGTAAACCTCCTGCAGGGACACCGCGTATTCGTCGAGCTTGCGCGCATCCGCCGAACCGAGCAGCGCGGTGTCGATGATCGCAACATCCTTGACGCCGCGCACGATGCGGCTGAACTGGAAACCCTCGCCTTCGACAAAATGGCCTTCCCATCCGCGCTCGGTTTCGTCGGACAACGAATCGAGCCGGCGGGCGATGTAATCCGCGGCCGCGTCTGCGGTGGCGATGTCCGTGGTGACCGAAGGCGTCAGCACGCCGGCAATCGCCGCCTGTTCGACGACCTTGCGATCGTAGCGGCTGTGCAGGCCGGTGAGGATGGTGCGCACCGTACGCGCCTCTTCCAGCAGACGCTGCAGATCAGCGCCGGCGCGCTCCTCGCCGGAGGCCAGCCGCAACACCGCTTCGTCGAGCCCGCCGGCGATGAGATAGTCTTCCAGCGCGCGTTCGTCCTTGAGGTACTGTTCGGATTTGCCGCGCGTGACTTTGTAGAGCGGTGGCTGGGCGATGTAGAGATGGCCGCGCTCGATCAATTCATGCATCTGCCGGAAGAAGAAGGTCAGCAGCAGCGTGCGGATGTGCGAGCCGTCGACATCGGCATCCGTCATGATGATGATCTTGTGATAGCGCAGCTTGTCGGGATTGAATTCCTCACGGCCGATGCCGGTGCCGAGCGCGGTGATCAGCGTGCCGATCTCCTGGCTTCCCAGCATCTTGTCGAAACGCGCGCGCTCGACATTGAGGATCTTGCCGCGCAACGGCAACACCGCCTGGAATTCGCGGTTGCGGCCCTGCTTGGCGGAGCCGCCGGCGGAGTCGCCCTCGACGATGAAGATTTCGGATTTCGCCGGATCGCGTTCCTGGCAGTCGGCAAGCTTGCCGGGCAGCGACGCGATGTCGAGCGCACCCTTGCGCCGCGTCAGGTCGCGCGCCTTGCGCGCCGCTTCGCGCGCAGCGGCGGCCTCGACGACCTTGCCGACGATGGTTTTGGCTTCCGAAGGATGTTCTTCGAACCACGCGTGCAGCGCTTCATTCAGCGCATTCTCCACGGCCGGCCGCACTTCGGAGGAAACCAGCTTATCCTTCGTCTGCGACGAGAACTTTGGGTCCGGCACTTTCACCGAGAGCACCGCGGTGAGGCCTTCGCGGGTGTCGTCGCCGGTCAGCGCCACCTTTTCCTTGCGCGACAAACCCGAACTGTCGGCATAGCTCGTCACCTGCCGGGTGAGCGCGCCGCGGAAGCCGGCGAGATGCGTGCCGCCGTCGCGCTGGGGAATGTTGTTGGTGTAGCAGAGCACGGTCTCGTGGTAGCTGTCGTTCCACCACAACGCCGCTTCGACGATGATGCCGTCGCGTTCGGCCTTGACCAGGATCGGAGTCGGCACGAGCGCGGTCTTGTTGCGGTCGATATACTTCACGAAAGCTTCGACGCCGCCTTCATAGCGCAGTTCCTCGCGCCGTTCGACGGCATGACGCATGTCGGACAGCACGATGGTGACGCCGGAATTGAGGAAGGCGAGTTCGCGCAGACGGTGTTCCAGCGTCGCAAAATCGAACTCGGTCTGCGTGAAGGTTTCCGTCGACGGCAGGAAGCTCACTTCGGTGCCGCGCTGGTCGCCGGCATCGCCGATGACGGCGAGCGGCGCCACCGCTTCGCCGTGGGCGAACTCGATCAGATGTTCCTTGCCGTCGCGCCAGATGCGCAATTTCAACCAGCTTGAGAGCGCGTTGACGACCGAGACGCCGACGCCGTGCAGTCCGCCGGACACCTTGTAGGAGTTCTGGTCGAATTTCCCGCCGGCGTGAAGCTGGGTCATGATGACCTCGGCCGCCGACACGCCCTCACCTTTATGGATGTCGGTCGGAATGCCGCGGCCGTCGTCGCGCACCAGGCACGATCCGTCCGGATTGAGCACCACTGTCACCGCGGTGGCATAGCCCGCCAGCGCCTCGTCGATGGCGTTGTCGACCGTCTCATAGACCATGTGATGCAGGCCGGAGCCGTCATCGGTGTCGCCGATATACATGCCGGGGCGCTTGCGGACCGCATCAAGACCTTTGAGGACCTTGATCGATTCAGCGCCGTAGTCGGAAGCGGGCGGCGTGACAGATGGGGTGGGTTGGCGAGCGGCGTCAGCCATCGGCAGACCTTTGAATCAGCGGCCTTCGAATCAACAGCGCATGAGGTGAAGAAGGACGCTTTGGTGTGACATGAAAAATCGCCCTCGTACAGGGCAAAGTCGCACCCTCCAAGTTGCTGATTTCTATTGATTATATGGGTTGCTTCAACACCGTTTTCAATGCCCGCGGAAAGGCCGCGAAAAGGCTGCGGCATGGCGCGATTTCAAGCGGCACAAACTCATCGAAAACCCTTCTTCGCGCGAAATAAGAGGCCCCGAAAAGTGAAAGGACAAGCGCGCGCCCCCGCACCTGCCCTCTCAAACGTCAGTCGTTTTGCCGTGACTTTTACCGCGACTTGTTACCTTGACTTGCACATCACCTGCGCTGATCTGCACCCTTCACCAGTTTTGGCGTCTGCCCGGAATCCGAACTCGTCGGCAACATGTAGCGCTCGTCCGGCTGATAGTCGGGCACCGGCGCGCTGAAGCCGTGAAGCGCGGACGCCCAGATTTCCACACGTTCCATCTCACTGCGGATCGTCTCCAGCGAACCCTCCAAGCGCTGATAGATCCGCTCCTTGCTCTGCATCATGATTGGCTACTCTTTCAGTTCAACTGCACCGCCCTTCGAACTTCTTTTTTCCATCAAAGGACAATCGTGAATGTGTCGCATGACTAACCAATGCAAGCCTGCGACAAACGTTCCGTTGTCACGTTTTTGAAGAAATCGTGGCTAAACAGTGCCTTGAGAAAAACGGGCAGTCATGTCGCCGTGATCATGCCGGCGTCGACGCGGCAGATTTGCGCGCGGCCGGCCAGGCTTGCGAACGCAGCCGGATCAGCTCCGGTCATCCAGACCTGCGAACCGATGCTTTCGAGCGTGGCGTAGAGCGCGTCGCGGCGCGCCGGATCGAGATGGGCCACGACTTCATCGAGCAGCAGCAACGGCGCGCTGCCGGTCATGTCGGTGATGAGCCGCGCATGCGCCATGATCAGGCCGATCAGCAATGCCTTCTGTTCGCCGGTAGACGCATCGGCGGCGGGAATGTTCTTGGCGGCGTAACGGACGGCAAAATCCGTCAGATGCGGACCGTCCAGCGTCCGCCCGGCCTGGGCGTCGCGCGACCGGTTCGCGCGCAACGCATCGCGATAACGATCCTCGACCGCGACGGCGGGTTCGGCGAGCAGCGCCTGTTCCATCCACCCGGCAAGGGAAATCGCCGCTGCCGGAAACGGAACCGATCCATCGTCGCGTGCACTGATCGCGGCCTGCAAACGCTGCACGGTCTCCGCGCGCAGCGCGGCCACGGCGACGGCGAGTTCGGCGGTTTCATGCTCGACCGCATCGAGCCAATGGCTGTCGGCTTGCGAATCCTCAAGCAGCCGGTTGCGCGAGCGCAGGCTGCGGTCGAGCGCGGCAACACGGGCGCTATGGCCGGAATCCACCGCAAGCACGAGCCGGTCAAGAAACCGGCGGCGCTCCGAGGCCGGACCGGAGAACAGGCTGTCCATGGCCGGCACCAGCCAGAGCACACGCAAATGATCGGCAAAGGCTGCGACCGAGGCCACAGGCTCGCGATCGACCCGGCACTGCCGCGTGATCGGCGCCCCCTGCATCCCCTGCCCCGGCGGCTCGATGCCGGTGCCCAGCGTCGCGAGACCGAGCGCGCCTTCGATCTCCACCGAGACGGCCCAGCCACCGTGGCCTTCGCTGAACGCGATCTCATCGAAGGTGGCGCGGCGCAGGCCGCGTCCGGGCGTCAGGAGCGAGATGGCTTCGAGCACGTTGGTCTTGCCGGCGCCGTTTGGCCCGACCAGCACCAACCTCTGCGCCGAGACATCGATCTTGGCGGCATGGTAGTTGCGGAAGTTCGACAGGCTCAGGCGCGTGATGTGGACCGTGCTCATCGGCGCCACGTGTGCAGGATGGTAGCACGCAATGACCGAGTCCTCTGCTTTGCACCCACTCTGTCATCGTCCGCGCAGGCGGGCGATCTGCGCCACATGGACCGCCCTCTTTTTGCAGAGATGCCCCGCCTTCGCGGGGCATGACATTCCGAATGGAGGGAGACATGCCGTGCGGAGACGTCCGATCGTCGCATCGCGACGCAAGCCAAGTTCGGCGGCGGCCTAGACCCGCATCGGCATAAGGACATAGAGCGCGTTGCTTTCGTCCTTTTCCTGGATCAGCGTCGGTGAGCCGGGATCGGCCAGACGCAGCACCGCCGACTCGCTTTCGATCTGCGAGGCGATGTCGAGGAGATAACGCGAGTTGAAGCCGATATCGAGCGGCTCGCCGTCATATTCGACTTCCAGTTCTTCCGTCGCGCTGCCGGAATCCGGATTGGTGACCGACAATTGCAGCCGCCCGGCGCTCAAGGCGAGTTTGACGGCGCGGCCGCGTTCGCTCGACACCGTCGAGACGCGATCGACGGATTTCTCGAACTCCTTCTTGTCGACGATGAGCAGCTTGTCGTTGGATGCGGGGATGACGCGCGCATAATCGGGGAATGTGCCGTCGATCAGCTTCGAGGTGAGCACGATGTCGCCGAGGGTGAAGCGGATCTTGCCTTGCGAGAGTTCGACGGTGATGTCGGTCGCCGTATCCTCGATCAGCCGCTGGATTTCGCCCACGGTCTTGCGCGGAATGATGACGCCCGGCATGCCTTCAGCCCCCTTGGGCGTCGGCAATTCGATCTGCGCCAAACGATGCCCGTCGGTCGCGACCGCGCGCAGCATGGCCGCCTTGCCGCTGGTCGCGGTGTGCAGGTACACGCCATTGAGATAATAGCGGGTCTCTTCCGTCGAGATCGCGAATTGCGTCTTGTCGATCAGGCGTTTCAGGTCTTTCGCCTGCAGCGTGAAGGTGTGCGTCATCTCGCCGGCTGCGAGGTCGGGAAAATCGCTTTCCGGCAGCGTCTGCAGCGTGAAGCGCGAGCGGCCGGCACGAATGGTGAGCACGGCGCGGTCGCCGCTCGCCTCAAGCACGATCTGCGCGCCATCGGGCAATTTGCGGACGATCTCGTAGAACATATGCGCCGGCACGGTGGTGGCGCCGCCGGGACCGACCTCGGCGCTGACGGAATCGATGACTTCAAGGTCGAGGTCCGTCGCCTTGAGGCTGAGCTTGGCGCCGTCCGCACGCACCAGCACGTTGGCCAGGATCGGAATGGTGTTGCGCCGCTCGACGACGCGGTGGACATGGCCCAGCGACTTGAGAAGCTCGGCGCGTTCGACAGTGACCTTCATTTGGCCGCTCAATTCCGGTGCATTCTTCCCACGCGCTTGAACCCGTTGCGGGCTCCCGATCGACGGGCCGGCCGTTCTGGCATCCCGGGACTGACCCGGACTATCCCAAGCGGACGTCCCAAGCAGGTTATTCCAAGCGGACTATTGCAAGCTCTGGCGATCGCGTGACGTGAGGGAGAAAGGGTTAAAGGGCGGCTAGGTTAGGAAAACTGATCGCCCGTGCCAACCACTATCTGGCGTGTCGTCTGTGGATGCGTGTTGATGAAACGGCCATCCGAAATCGGTCTTTAGGCGTCGACCTCCCCCGCATGCGGGAGAGGTAAAGCGTGGCGCGACCGGCGCTTCGTCCGCGGCCTATTCCTGGAGCTGGCGCTTGAGGGAATCGATTTCCTCGGCGAGCGCGACATCGCCGCCGACGAGGCCCTCGATCTTGCGCACGGCATGCAGCACCGTGGTGTGGTCACGGCCGCCGAAACGGCGTCCGATCTCCGGCAGTGAGCGCAAGGTCATCACCTTGGCCAGATACATCGCCACCTGACGCGGCCGCACGACATTGGCGGTCCGGCGCGAGGACAGGAGGTCGGCGCGGCTGACATTATACTGCCGCGCCACCAGACGCTGGATGTCCTCGATCTTGACCCGCCGCGGATCCTGCGGACGGATGAGATCGCGCACTTCGCGCTCGGCGAGTTCGAGCGTCACTGGCTGGCCGGTCAGCTTGCTGTGCGCCAGCAGGCGGTTGAGCGCGCCTTCGAGATCGCGGCCGTTATGGGTGACGCTGCGGGCGATGTACTGGATCACCGCATCGGGCATGTCGAAGCCGGGATGGTAATGGCGCGCCGCGGAAATGCGTGCCTTGAGGATGCGCGTGCGCAAATCCTCGCCGATCGAGCCGACCTCGACCACCAGACCGCCGGCGAGGCGCGACCGCACGCGCTCGTCAAAGCTCTCGAGGTCGGATGGCGGACGGTCGGACGCGATGACCACCTGCCGGCCGGCATCGATCAGCGCATTGAGCGTGTGACAAAACTCCGCCTGTGTCGACTTGCCCTGCAGGAATTGCAGGTCGTCGATCACCAGCACGTCGATGCCGCGCAGCGCGTCCTTGAACGCCAGTGCCGTCTGGTTGCGAAGCGCGGAGACGAACCCGTACATGAAGCGCTCGGCGGTGAGGTAAAGCACCTTGCGCTCGCCGCCGGTATTGCCGGCCCAGGTAATGGCCTGCAGCAGATGCGTCTTGCCGAGACCGACGCCGGCATGGATGTAGAGCGGGTTGAAGACGACAGGCTCGCCGCGCCGGCCGACCGCGACCTGCTGCGCCGCGCCGAGCGCGAGTTCGTTCGAGGGTCCCTTGATATAGCTGTCGAAGGTGAGCCGCTGATCGAGCGGCGAGCCGCCGAGCGCCTCATGCGCGGCGGAGGCCGGAGCGCTGAATGTGCGGGCTGCGCCGTCGAGCTTGTGCTCGACGCCGTTGCGATGCGGTTCAGGCAGAGCCGGCGCCTTCGGCTTGGTCTGCATCGAGCGGATGATGGCGGACCGCACATTGATGTCGACGCGGATGATCTGTGCATCTTCCGCCTGCCAGCACCCGATCAGCTTTTCAAGATAATGCGACTGGATCCAGCTCTTGAGAAACCGCGTCGGCACCGTGAGGCGCACGCCTTCGTCTTCCCCGCCGTCGAAATCCATGCTGGCGAACCAACTGGTGTAATTGTCTTCGCCCACCTCGGCGCGGAGCCTCTCCTTTACGCGGGTCCATTGATCCTTGGATTTGTCGTTCATCAGAATGGCTCTTCTCATTTCAACAGTCGTGTTCGGAACGCCTGACTCCAGCGACGCAGCCGCGCCGGTGGCATCAAATCGGGACGCACACAAAATCAGAACTGATAGGTGGAGGTGTCTATTTGTGCCGCCGGGCCACAAGGCCCGATCGGCCGGTCGCTTGCGTGTCAGGCGGTCGCTGCCGCGGGACTCCGTCTGCGATGGAACGGGATGCTCGCGAGACGCTGCGCACCTTCACCGGTGCGCGCGCGGACGCGCGCAAAATGCGAAACAAGCCGAGTAAGTCGCGCGATATGCCCCCCAGGCACCGTCACGCCTAACATCTGCGTCGTATTCAGCCTCATCGTCGTCCCCGTATTCTCTGCCGGCTTATGTGCCGGTTTATCGTCTCATCCTGTCGTCCCGCTTTCCCCGCGACGGCCGCTCCGCCACGATGAAAGCTTCAAGTCTTCAACACGCGCCGATCCGAAATCAAAACAAACAGTCGACCAAACAAGACAGGTCGCTTGATCAGACCGGGCACGAATCTCCCATCCCCATCCATGATGAGTTTGGATCGACCGATTTGCAGAAGACGTTCCCGAAGCCCCGGGAATGAACTCAACATACACATGGATAGAGCAGCCGCAACGCGTTTGATCGCGGCGCATAGAGCGCGCCGCATGCGTGCCGTCCTGCTTCGCCGCGGCGTGGCCACCGGTGCCAGCGACAAGGTGTTGAATCCGCGCGACGATTCAGCAAGGACACACAGGTGTTAAAAAACTGCAACACTTCGCCAGAATCCGTATTTCGCTGCGATGCAGCGCCACGAAGATTCCTCATTTTTGCAACCGCTTCCTCTCGTATTCCGGCTAACCGCTTTTTAAATCGAAACATTCTCTGACTGAAAAAATAGGGTAGCCGGATTCCATGGCGGCGTGGACGGGGGACATCAGCCTCGATTTCCGTTTTTCATTCGTTTTGGTTCGCCGCGTTCGTCTTTGTTGGTGCGTCGCATCATTCGACACCATCGCGATCTCCAAAAACTGTCTCTTGCTGCAACGAAATCCGATTTGCAAAAATTTGATCTCCGTCATTTGCCGTAGGTCGTCTCGGCGCAGGATGCGCGCGCCCGCGCCGCGAACGATGCGCGTGGCATGCCACGCGCACGCGCGACAAAATAAAAAGGCCCCGGTCTATGCCGGGGCCTTTTGGAATTGTCGTTCGTCGCGAAATTCGTCGCGGCGTGTCGCCGATGCGGACTACTGCGCGAGCTTGGCCACGCGCTTGGTCAGACGCGACACCTTGCGGCTTGCCGTCGACTTGTGCATCACGCCCTTCTGCGCGGCGCGCATCAGCGCCGGTTCGGCGTTCTTCAGCGCGGCCTGGGCCGTCGCCTGGTCGCCCGTCTTGATGGCGTCCTCGATGGTGCGCAGCGCGGTGCGCATGCGCGTGCGGCGGCCCTTGTTGATGGCCGTGCGGCGTGTGATCTTGCGGGTCGCCTTCTCGGCGGATTTAGTATTGGCCATGGATTGTCCGTAAGCGCTTGGCTGATATTCAGCGCGACCGGGAACGAAGGATTTCTTCGCAACGGGCCACGCTTGGCGTCAAAATACCGGCGTGAAAAAACTGCGGCGGCGATGACACTCGCCGCCTTTGAGCAGGCTTATAGTCAGGCCCGCGCGCCGCGTCAATTCCCGCTGCAGTTCCGGCCCTGCGGGGGAAGGCCGCCCCGCCCGTCCCGGCCCATCGCTCGCGCGCATATTTGACCGCAAAAGCGGCTCCCGCCCGCGGGTCATGTCCGAGGACGGGCTTTTTGCGAAATAGGCGCCTCAACCGCTGACGTTGAAGGCGGCAAGGGCTGCCATGTTGACGAGTTGTGTGTCCTTGGCCCCGAGGGACACGATCTGCACCGGTCGGTCGAGGCCGACGAGCATCGGCCCGATCACCGTCGCGCCGCCCAGTTCCTGCAACATTTTCGTCGCGATCGACGCCGAATGGAACGCCGGCATCACCAGCACGTTGGCCGGCCCGCTCAGCCGGCTGAACGGATAGGTCTGCATCATCAGCGCGTGGTTCAGGGCGACGTCGGCCGCCATTTCCCCGTCATACTCGAAATCGAGCCGGCGCTGATCAAGAATGCGGACCGCTTCCTGGATGCGCTCCGAGCGTTCGCCAGCCGGATGGCCGAACGTCGAATAAGCGAGCAGTGCGATGCGCGGCTCGTGCCCCATGCGGCGCATGACGTTGGCGGCTTCGACTGCGATGTCAGCCAGGTCCTGGGCCGCCGGCATCTCGACCACGGCCGTATCGGCGACGAGCACCGGCTGCGCGCGCGTCAGCACCAGCGACACGCCCATGACGCGATGGCCGGGTTTGGGATCGATGCAACGCTGCACGTCCTCAAGCGCGACGGAATAATTGCGCGTGACACCGGTGACCATGGCATCGGCATCGCCGAGCGCGACCATGCAGGACGCGAAGTGGTTGCGGTCCTGATTGACCAGCCGCTGGCAGTCGCGGAACAGGTATCCATGGCGCTGCAAGCGCTCATAGAGATAATTGGCGTAATCGGTGGTGCGGTGGGAGAGCCGCGCATTGATGATCTCGACTTTACCGCCGAGTTCGACGCCAAGTTCAGCCGCAACCGCGCGCACGGCTTCCTCGCGCCCGCACAAAAGCGCGGTGCCAAGCCCCTGATGCGCGAAACTCGACGCCGCGCGGATCACCTGCTCCTCCTCGCCTTCGGCGAAGACGACCCGTTTGGGGTTGCGCCGCAGGCCGCTATAGACCTGCTGCAACACGCCTGCAGCCGGATCGCGGCGGCTTTCGAGTTGCGCGCGGTAGGCATCCATATCGGTGATCGGCTTGCGCGCCACGCCGCTGTCCATCGCCGCTTTGGCGACCGCCGCCGGAATAGCGGAAATCAAACGCGGATCGAACGGCACCGGAATGATGTAGTCGGGACCGTATTTCGGCCGGCTGCCATAGGCGGCGGCCACTTCGTCGGGCACGTCCTCGCGCGCGAGCGCGGCCAGCGCGCGCGCAGCCGCGATCTTCATCTCCATATTGATCGCGGTAGCGCGGACATCGAGCGCACCGCGGAAGATATAGGGAAAGCCGAGGACATTATTGACCTGATTGGGATAATCCGAGCGGCCCGTCGCCATGATGGCGTCGTTGCGCACTTCGGCGACTTCCTCGGCGGTGATTTCCGGATCGGGATTGGCCATGGCGAAGATGATCGGATTTTTCGCCATCGAAGCGACCATCTCCTTGGTCACCGCGCCCTTTGCCGACAGGCCGAAAAATACGTCGGCGCCCTTGAGCGCGTCGGCGAGCGTGCGCGCGCTGGTTTTCACTGCATGCGCCGACTTCCACTGATTCATGCCCTCGGTGCGGCCTTGATAGATCACGCCCTTGGTGTCGCAAAGGATCAGGTTCTCGTGCTTGAAGCCGACGGCTTCGAGCAGCTCCAGGCAGGCGATGCCGGCCGCGCCCGCGCCATTGCAGACAAGTTTTGTGTTTTCGATCTTGCGGCCGGTGAGATCGAGCGAATTCAACAGGCCGGCCGCGGAAATGATCGCGGTGCCGTGCTGGTCGTCATGAAAGACCGGGATGTCGAGCAACTCGCGCAGCTTCTGCTCGATGATGAAGCATTCCGGCGCCTTGATATCTTCGAGATTGATGCCGCCCCAGCTTTTGCCGAGCAGCTTGACGCAATTGATGAATTCTTCCGGGTCCTCGCTCGAGAGTTCAAGGTCGATCGAATCGATGTCGGCAAAGCGCTTGAACAGCACGGCTTTGCCTTCCATCACCGGCTTGGCCGCCAGCGCGCCGCGATTGCCGAGGCCGAGGATCGCCGTTCCATTGGTGATGACGGCGACGAAGTTGCCTTTCGTCGTGTAGTCGTAGGCTGTGGCCTCGTTTTCGGCGATGGCGAGCACCGGCACCGCGACACCCGGTGAATAGGCGAGCGAGAGGTCACGCTGGGTCGCCATCGGCTTGGTGGCGACGACTTCGAGCTTGCCGGGACGACCCTCCGAATGAAACAGCAGCGCTTCCTGGTCGGTGAATGTCGGGCGGTTGGGCCGCGCTGGTTTCTTGTCGGACATCGGAACTCCTTCGTGGGGCAATCCGTCACGGGCCTGACGAGCTTTCGCTCACGGCATCGCGCCGGGGCCGGGACGTTAGCGGATGGGGGTGGCCCGGCTCAAGCGGCGGGGCCGGATTTCTGGATGCGGATCAGAGGTCCCAAAGATGGGTTCAAGGGAATGCGATTTTGCGAATGCTATGGTTTGAATGGTCGCGACCGATGCGCTAGAGCATTTTGCAGCGGAGCGAAATCCCGTTGGCCTATGAAAATGCTCTCAATCACGACTGGGCGCGTGTTCCGATCGCAAAACCGGTCACTTTTGCGGAATACGCGCCATCCCTTGGCGAAAATCAAACAGGCAGCCGCGCGATGATCCGTTCGCTCTTGCGTTTTCTCGGTCTGGTGACCCTCGCTGCCGGGTTCATATCCTTTATCTATGATGCCACCAAGTCCGTGGCCGACCATACCGTCATGATCACCCAGCTCGGCCAGACCTGGTCCGACCTGCATCAGACAAGTCTCGTGGCCGCACGCCCCTGGGTCGAACAGCATATCGGCGTCTGGCTCTGGGATCCGGTGATCAAGACGCTTCTCGACCAGCCGACATGGGCGGCGCTGCTGGTCGTGGGGGCGATCCTCATCCTCGCCGGCCGGCGCAAGAAGCCGCTCATCGGCTACGCGCGCAATTAGATTTTCCGCGATCCTGATCTCGCGTCCAAACCCGATCTCGCGGCCAGACCTCTTCTCGCGTCGATGTGATGCGCACCGGCACCTCCATGCCGCGCATGGGCATGCGCATGGGTGGCGCAAGACCTATATTCCCGTCAGATCGCCTGAGAACCCAAGGGAGCCTTCATCCATGTTTCAGTTCAAAAAATCGCTGGACATCCCGACGGCCGACAAGGCCTTGCCAGGCCGCGCGACGCCGATCCCGACCGCCGCCAAGCATGCCGTGCTCGGCACCTCGTTGAAGGGTCCCTATCCCGAAGGGCTGGAGCAGGCCGTGTTCGGTCTCGGCTGTTTCTGGGGCGCGGAGCGGATCTTCTGGCAACTCGGCGACGGCATCTACACGACCGCTGTCGGTTATGCCGGTGGACCGACGCCCAACCCGACCTACGAAGAAGTCTGCAGCGGCCGCACCGGACACACCGAGGTTGTGCTCGTCGTCTACGATCCGAAAAAAATCTCCTACGACAGACTACTGCGCGCGTTTTGGGAAAGCCATAATCCGACCCAGGGCATGCGTCAGGGCAATGACGTCGGCACGCAGTATCGCTCGGCGATCTACACGTTCTCGCCCGCGCAGCGCAAAGCCGCGGACGCCTCCAAGACGGCCTACGACAAGGCGCTGCAGGCGAAAGGCTTCGACCCGATCTCGACCGAGATCGCGGATGCCGGCGAATTCTATTTCGCCGAGGACTATCACCAGCAATATCTCGCCAAGAATCCGGGCGGCTATTGCGGGCTCGGCGGCACCGGCGTGTCCTGCCCCATCGGCGCTGCGGCTGCGGCGTCGTGATCAGGTGCTGGAGTCCGATCCAGCGTCGCTGAATCGGACTCTTCGCTTATTCCTGAAAGGCACGATTTTTCAAAAGCCGGGCGATGCGGCCGCGCCGCAACCAATTGTTAACCATGTAAGACGTTAATCAGGCTTGCAGTTTCTGCGCACTTTTTTGCGTGAAAGCCTGGACCTTGCCGATGCGGCCGATGCGCCTGTCTCTCCTGCCTTTGCTCGCGCTGCTGGCCGGCACGGTTAGCGGCTGCATGCAGGGGCCGGGCCTTTCCGCCGCGCCGCGCACCTTGCCCAACCCCTATGCCGGCCGGGCGCCTCTCGTCATCGCCGCGACGCCGTCCGCCTACGCGCCGGAAACGCCGGCGGCGTACACGCTCGATGCCGGCGACCGGCTGCGCATCTCCGTCTTCGGCCAGGACGGTTTGACCAATACCTATCCGGTCGATGCGTCTGGCAATGTCACGCTGCCGCTCATCGGCATGCTGCCGGCGCGCGGCCTGTCGCCCCAGCAACTCGCCCGCGCCATCGCCGAGCATCTGAAGCGCGGCTTCATCCGCGACCCGCAGGTCACTGTGCAGATCGAGCAGTATCGCCCGTTCTTCATCCTCGGTGAGGTGACGACGCCGGGCCAATACGCCTTCGTGCCCAACATGACGGCGGAGACGGCGGTGGCCATCGCCGGCGGCTTTGGTCCGCGCGCCGCAAAGTCCGACATTACCGTCACGCGCCTGCTCAACGGGCAGACCGTGAAGGCCGACGTGCCGCTCAACTATCCGCTCCGCCCCGGCGACACCCTGCGCATCCACGAGAGATGGTTTTAGCGTTTTAACGCCGATCCGGTCGCGCAGGCTCGCTTCCTCAATCAACGCCATGAACGCGCGCTCGCGACGCGCATCGCTGCGCTGTAGCCGCATGAGAGCGGCGCACAATGAGCGCCGCGCCTTCAATTGCCGAACAGGAAGCCCGGCGTCGGCGGGGGTTGCGGTGCCGGAGGCGGTGCAGCCGGGCGCACGATCTGCTGCCTCACAACACGACGCACGGGCTTCGGTTTGCGGGCGGGCTTGGCTTTCACTTTCGCGCGCTTTGCTATCGCGGGCTTTGCCGGGCTGACGGCGGCCGATCGGATCGTCCTGATCGCGGGCTTCGCCTTCGGCAGCGGCACATGCGCAAGAGTGCCGGCCGCCGACAGGTCAGGCACGACATCGTTCGGTGCTGTATCCGCCAGCGTGATTGCCGGCGCATGATCAGCCGGCATCACTGATTGGTTCTCCAGCAGAGCGACGTTTTTGGACGGCTCTCTGGATGCCTCTTCGGACGGCTTTTGACTCGCCTGCGGCGGCGCTGGCGTTGCGGATGCCGCGGCTTGAACAGCTATCACCAGCGTCGGCGCAGCCGGTGCTGCGACAACGGCAGGCGCAGGCGATGCCGGTTTGATCTCGGCCGTGTGCGGCAGTGCTGCCAGTGCCGTTGGCGCGGACGTTTCGGATTCCCCTATTTTGGATTCGGCCGTCTTGGCTTTGACCGTCTTGGATTCAGCCAGCGTCGGCTCTGCGATCTTCGGCTGCGCAGTCTCGGGCTGCATAGTTTTGGACTCCGCAGTCTTGGAGGCGAGCGCAGCGGATGCATCGGCACCGGCCGCATGAGGCGCTGCTGCTGCCAGAGCGGCGGGTTCCTCCGGAGCGGGCTTCGCTGCGTTGGACAAATCGGTTCCAGGCTGGCCTGACGTCTTCGCGTCTTCCGTCTGCGTGGAAGCCGGTGGTGCGCTGCTGCCGGGCGCCGGCTCCTGCGCAGAATCGGGGGCCGTGGCGATGAGCGCCGTCTTTTGTCCAGCCTGCGACGCCGCCAATGAATCGGCTTGCGGGGCGGGCATGGCGATTTTCACACTGTCGGATATGGACGCGCCTTCGGGCGCATTATCCGGAGCGGCAGGGACCGCAGCGGATTTTTCCGAAAGCGCGTGCGCGTCGGGATCGCGTGACCTCTCCTGGGGTATCTGGTCGTGCGACACGTCTTGCGACGGCTTTTGCGACGCCGTTTTGATCGGCGCGGGCACCGGCGATTTCGTCTCGGGGACGGAGGCGGCCTCAGGAGCAGGGGCAGCATCAAAAGATGGCGCGGTCTCGGGAGGCGTCACGACATAGGTGCTGATACCGGGCGCCAACTTCGTCGCAGGCTTTGCTGCCCGCATCGCGACGGTCTCCGGCACGGCCGTCACGAAGACGAGGTCGCGCGACAACAGCATCGTCTCCTGCACGGCGCCGTGTGCGCGTGCGCTGCGTTGCCCCATCGCTTCGTGCGCCACGCGCGCGGAGACGAAGACGAAGGTGAAGGCCAGCAGCACGGTGGCGAAAAGAGCCGCGGTGACGAGGCGGAGGCTCGGAAACATTCGCAATCCCTGGCATCTACGCGGAGCCGGCCCACGCCGGGCCCAAACGCTGCGCATGACGATCCTTCGGATCGCTATACGCACAACGGTGATAACGACGACATAAGCGATACGCGCGGACAGCACGGGCCCGCTGCGTTCACCAGCGCGCAGCCGGACAGCCACACCGGCGCGGTGATTCGGAGCCGAGACAGCGGAATCCTAGCAGACTCGGTCCTATGCGAAAAATTAAAACGCTCGTTGCGATTCTTAATTCTGCGCTATTGCGCGGCCGTCGGCGTGTGAAACGCGAAGCGATCGGCGGCGATCACCAGATTGCCGAGCAGGCTCGCGATCGAGAACCGCACCGGCGCGCGCATACGCGTGGCGCCGAGCGGCGCCAGCCACAATTCGATCTCGCGCCCGTCGGTCGCATAAGTGACGAGCGGGCTGCCGCGGCGCTGGCCGGAAATGGCGCGCAGGGTCACCGCGCAGACGACGACGGAGCCTCGGTAGCCGATGGCGGTCTCCACCCTGTCGAGTCGCTTGTAGGAGAGCACGAGATCGTAGCGCCGCCGCCCGTCAAAAATCGGCAGGGTGCGCTGGCAGCTTTCGCGCGCGCCGAGCGGACCCGCGCCGGCACTGCCGATCAGCAGCGCCGAGAGCGGATCGACAACGCCGTGTAGTTGATCGGCCGTGACCGGCACGTGGTCCAGGGTATCAGGCGGCGTGACCGAGAGCGCCGAGACGGTGCCGTCGGTGAGCGACATCTTAATGTCGGCTTTGTCGTCGTCGCCGGCGACCTTGGCAGCGAATGCTTCGGGCTGCAGCATGCCCTTGCGCAACACGCCTTGGGTTTCGACGCTGGCCTGGCCGCTGAAGAAAAAGGTGATAGCGGTGCCTGCGCGTCCGACGGCGCGCGAGACATAGCGGTCGCCGGTGATGCTGGTCGTCCACGCCGCCTTGCCGACCGGCACCGACGCCGCCGTGATTGTATAGTCAGCCTCGAGCGTGGCTTTCGACGCCCCCGGGGATGCTCCCTCGCCTTGAGACGCTCCTTGAAACGCCCTTTGGGCCTTGGCCGGCGCAATCACCGCGACATTCCCCAACACCGACACCAGCACCACACAAAAGGCAGTACGCAGCACCGGCGGCACAGCGTGCCGCATCCGGCCTGGCGGCGGCCGCGTCTTATGATGAGGCTTGGCAAGCACGGACAGGCAATCGCTCCCTCGAAAAGCTCGCGCGCAATATAGGGCCATCTGCTGTCATCGGGGAGACCCAGGAGAAGACTCAGGAGCAGGACATGTCAGGCCAAGACCTGTCGGGCCGAGACCTGTCAGGGCAAGAACTGGCTCCCCAAATAAGACGCGCTGCAACGGGTGCAACAAACTGATGCATGCGGAGTTGACGGGATCGCCGCGAAGGTATTGGAACGAACGACGTGCGCAACCCAATACCTTGGGCGTATCATGATCGCAAAACCGGTACTCTCTTTGGCGGAATAAGCGCTAGGATCCGTCTCAGTCGCGCTCAAGGACGACGTCAACGTCAAATCGGAATCAAGGACAATTATAATGTCTTCGGACGGCGACTGGAAAATCCCGGCGATGTTGCAGCCCAAGTCGGAGGACTATTCCTACGACCTCGACCGTGCGCTCTCCGCCGTCGTCGGCATCCACACCGTCATTCCGCAGGATGCGCATTCGGCCGAGACGCTTGGCACGGAGCGTTCGGGCAACGGTATCCTGATCCGAGAGAACGGCCTCGTGCTCACCATCGGCTATCTGCTCACCGAAGCGGATTCGATCTGGATCACGCTTGCCGATGGACGTGCCTTTCCCGGCCATGTCGTCGGCTACGACCAGCCGACGGGGTTCGGCCTCGTGCAGGCGCTGGCCCGTCTCGATGCTCCGGTGCTGCCGCTCGGCGCGTCATCGGCCCTCAAAGTCGGCGATGCGGTGGTGGTCGGTGGCGCCGGCGGACGCGCGCATTCGATCGCGGCGCGCGTTGCCGCCAAACAGGAATTCGCCGGCTATTGGGAATATCTGCTCGACGAGGCGCTGTTCACGACGCCGGCGCATCCGAATTGGGGCGGCACGGCCGTCATCAGTCCTGCGGGCGAACTGGTCGGCGTCGGTTCACTGCAGGTCGAGCAGCCGCGCGAAGAGGGATCGGAAAATCTCAACATGGTCGTGCCGATCGACCTGCTGAAACCGATTCTCGACGACATGCTCAGCACCGGCCAGCGCGCGTCACCGCCGCGGCCCTGGCTCGGCGTCTATTGCGCGGAGGTCGACGACCGCATCGTCGTCGTCGGGCTGGCGAAAGACGGGCCTGCCCAGCGTGCAAAGCTGCGCACCGGCGATGTCATTCTCTCGGTGTCGGGCAAGGAGGTCGAGACGCTCGCCGACCTGTTCCGCAGCATCTGGGCGATGGGCACGGTCGGCGCCGCTGTACCGCTGCTCGTCTATCGCGACGGCTCGACCTTTTCGGTCACGGTGACATCCTCAGATCGCACGCGAGTCCTGAAAAAACCGCGGCTGCATTAGAGTGCTCACAATCCAGCCCTAGAGCGGGGAAAATGCTCCAGGACGCATACGCGCTGCGGTTCCTGCCTTGCCTGCCTTGCCTGTGACATCACTGGCACTCACGTTTCACACCGGCACTCCGTACAGTGCGGCGATCAGCAAGCAGTGGGCATAATGACAAACGTCGCGACCAGTATCCGGAACCGGGTTTTTGAAGCGGTCCGGCGCGCATTCAAAGAATTCCTCGGCCTGCCGATCGCCATGGTCGTTTGTTTCGTCGTCTTCGCGGGGGCGACATACATTGTCGACGAGATCGCCTGGTCGAACCAGAACAGCATCGCCAGCTTGAAATGGCTCGCGCGATTGCTGGGTGACGCGAAAGCCATCGGCAATCTCCTGGGCATCGTCGCGAGCAGCATCATCACCGTCACGTCGATCACGTTCTCGCTGCTGCTGATCGCCGTGCAGCAGGGCGCTTCGGCACTGACCAGTCAGGTCTTCGATCAGTTTCTCCGGCGCCGATCGAACCAGCTTTATTTCGGCTACTTCGTCGGCTTGTGCGTCTATGTTCTTCTCACGCTCGCGACGGTGAGCGACGTCCACCGGCCGATCTTCGGTGCGCTGGTCGCGATCATCCTGACCTCGGCGGCACTCTGCATCGTTGTCGTGCTGATCTACAACACAATCGATCAGATGCGCCCGGCCGAAATCGTCAAGGAAATCCACCACTACATCCTGCGCGCCCGGCAGACGCAAAAATCTCTCCTCGAACAGACGCGGCGGAAGACGAGCGGCAGCCTGACGAGCAGGAGCAGGATCTGCTCGTCCGAGAGCGGCTTTTTGTCGAAGATTGACATCGGCGCGATCAGGACGGCGCTGCTCGACGACGAAAAGACGTCGCACGAGCGCCTTGAAATCGAGATGCTGGCGGGCATCGGCGCCTACATCGCCTATGGCGATCCGTTGATCGACATCCATTCCATGGGTCCGCCGGCCCACGATCGGTATAAAGCCATTCGCGATACGGCCGTGCGGGCGATCACCTTCGATGACGGACGCGATCTCAACAGCGATCCCTCCTTCGGCATCGAGCAGCTCGCGATCATCGGCTGGACATCCGTCTCGACCGCAAAATCGAATCCGATGCCCGGCATCCTCGTCTGCCAAAGCCTGCGCGACATCCTCGCGCGATGGGCGGCGGACGGCACCGTTCCGGAAGATGCAAAGTCGCCGGTCGTCTACACCGACCGGGTGACGCAGGAAGCCATCGAAGCGCTCGAATCCCTCGCCGTGGTCGCCTCCGAATCGATGCAGCATCAGACGCTGGCGGAGATCATGCGTACCCTCTCGATCCTGCTGCTGACCTTGCCGCATGACCGGGTGCGTCGCGTGGAGGAAACCATCCTTCGCAGTCTGTCGGCGCTCGGCGAACACGTGCTCACGCATCCGCTCGAGGCGAGCTTGCAGGATGTGCAGCAGGCGCTGAGACACATCGACCGCGGCGAGAGTGCCGAAAAGGTCGCGCAAGCCGTCAGCCAATTCCGGAAGAGCTACGGGCGTCTCAACTCACGCGCGACTCGGGTTCCGCAAAACGGCTGATCCTACCGACGCCCGTGCCGGAAACACGGCACCGGCGCGAGACATCGACGCGACATAATATCAGATGCGGCAGATGCGGCGGCGGTGTTTACCCGCCGCACCGCGTTGTCGCGATGCCCGCAAATCCGCTATTGTCAGAAAATACTGGCTGATCTGGGGGACATCATGAATTCCATGACCACGTTGAAACACCATCTGCATGAAACCGAGGAGCAGATTCTCTGCGAGCTTCGGGCGGCGCGACGCGCGCTGCGCAAACCCCACGCCAACCTGCAACTACCCGCGGATCATTTGACCTTCGGCCAAAGGGTTGCGGATTCGGTGGCCTCGACCATGGGCTCGTGGCCCTTCATTATCGTTCAGACCGTCATTCTGTTCGTCTGGATTGTCCTCAACATCACCGCCTATGTGCAGCAATGGGATCCTTATCCCTTTATCCTGCTCAATCTAGCGCTTTCCTTCCAGGCGGCGTACGCGGCGCCCTTCATCATGATGAGCCAGAACCGGCAGCAGGACATCGATCGCAAGGCGGCGGAATGCGATTACCAGATCAACATCAAGGCCGAGCTTGAGATCGAGCTTCTGCATCAGAAACTCGACCAGCTCCGCGAGAGAGAAGTCGCGCTGCTGACGGAATCCGTCAAGGAGCTGACGACGTTGCTCAGTCAGGCCCAGGAGGCCAATCGCGCCCGCTGAGGCGGTCAAATCCTTGGTCCCATCACGGAGCATTGCCGTGACCCGGAACGCGTTTCGTTCAAACACGGCCAAGACAATCCCAGGTCCGGATATCGAGCAGACTTGAAGGATGCTGGGGACGCACAAAAAAGGGCCGCAGTCATGCGGCCCTTTTTTTGCTCACCACCAGTCTGGCTTAGAAGTGATAGTTCACGCCGGCGCGCACGACATGCATCCGCGACTCCTCGGAGATTGTGCCTGGAAAGCCCCCGAGAGCTGTGAGATCGAGATCATCGCGGCCCAGGTCCACATACAGGTATTCCGTCTTGAAGGACCACTTCGGGGCAATCATGTATTCAAGGCCCGCGCCCACGGTCCAGCCAATCTTGTCGTTGCTGATGTCCGGACTGCCGAATCCGCCGCCGATAATACCAAAGTTGGTTGTCGTGTGACCGTAAGCAAGGCCGCCGGTCACATAGAGCAGGGACCGATCCCACGGCGTCGTGCCGATGCGCGCACGCGCCGTTCCGAAATAATCCGTCGTCGTGCCAATGGCGATGCTGCCAAAACCGGGAAGGGTTTCCTCGAACTTGCTTTCCACGCCGGAGCCCTGAAAATCAACTTCAAGTCCGTACACGACATTGCCGGTCTGCCAATTGTAGCCGATCTGACCGCCGCCAATGAATCCGCTTGACGTGATGTCAATCTCGGCGACGCCCAAACCGCCTGCCGAGATCGGGTAATTTGTTTCACCGCCGCCATAGCCGACGTTCACGCCGGCGTAAAAGCCCGCCCAGCTCCAGGCCGGAGCCACCGCAGGCGCCTTCGTATACATACGTGCTGGCAGATCCGCGGCCGAAGCCATCGAGGCCATTGCAAACAAAGCGACTGAAGCCAATAAAATCTTTTTCATAATTCCCCCTGTTTAAAAAACGCCGTTCAAATACCCCCCGCTGCTTAGCAACATCTCGCAAAGCCGAATATTGCAATTCGGCCACAGGTGCACGTTTTCGAATTTTTGCTGCGGAAAAGGCTCTGTTGCGTGTGAATAACGGCCCGTCATGCGCCGGTTTACCCCCTGCGCTGCTTGGTTTAATTTGACCGCCAGATCAACCCCAGCCGGCGCAAGCCGTGCGCCCATTCAGATTGAAAAATCTGCAAGAACGAAAAGCCCGCACACGCGGCGCTCAGACAGGACAATCCCGCTCATGGCTTCCTACAATTTCACGCGCGCGATCCCCGTGGAGGAAAGCTACGACGTCCTCGTCTGCGGCGGTGGCCCGGCCGGAACGGCGGCGGCTGTCTGCGCCGCACGCCAGGGCGCAAAGGTGCTTCTCGTCGAAGCCACCGGTTGCCTCGGCGGCATGTCGACGTCCGGCCTCGTCTGCACATTCGGCCCCATGGGCGACGGCACGCGCACGCTCGTCGGCGGTTTCACCCGCGAACTGATCGAGGCGATGCACGCGCGCGGCTATCTCGGCCCGGAAGTGACGCCGGAATACTGGATCACCCATTACAATCGCTGGATCCCATTCGATCCGGAAGCGCTCAAGCGGCTGCTCGATGAGTATTGCGTCGAAGCCGGCGTCGACATTCGTTATTTCACGAAGGTCATCGACGCGGAAACAAAAGGCCTCACGGTCGACGGCGCCATCATCAGTAATATCGAAGGCCTCACTTACATCCGCGCCAAGACCTTTATCGACGCCACCGGCGATGCCGTGCTGGCCGCCGCCTGCAAGGTGCCGTGCAAGATCGCCGGCCGCGACTGGCCGCATGCGCCGGCCACCGTGTGCTCGACCTTTTCCGGCATCAATTGGGACCACCCGGCCTATACCGGCAATCGCGGCACCGACGCCGTGCGCGAGAAGGTGAAGCAGGAATATTTGCCGCAGGCCAACGCCGACGGGCGGTTTTCCCATCCCGACCGTTTCATCGCCGGCATGAAGAAAGTCGGCGCGGTGACCGGCAATCTCAATGCCGGGCACATCTACAATCTCGACGGGCTCGATTCCAAAAGCCTGTCGGAAGGAATGATCTACGGCCGCAAGCTCGCCGTCGAATACATGGAATTCTATCGCGACTACGTACCGGGCTGCGAGCGCATCGAGCTTGCTTCCACCTCGCCCGTGATGGGCGTGCGCGACACGCGCCGCATCATCGGCGAATTCGAACTCACCATCGACGATTATCGCGCTGGCCGGCAATTCGCCGATCAGGTGGCCGTCTACAACCGGCCCGCCGACGTGCACGCGACCAACGCGTCGAAAGAAGAATATGAGAAGTTCATGGAGCACATGCACGGCGCCGGCAAACTGCCGAAGGGTTCGAGCGTCGGCATTCCCTACAGCATCCTCGTGCCCAAGGGCTGGGAGAATCTCTGGGTCGCCGGACGCTGCCATTCCAGCGATACCGAAGTGCACGGCTCGATCCGCGCGCAATCGGCCGCCTTCATGATGGGACAGGCCTCCGCGACCGCCGCCGTGCAAAGCATGCGTACCGGCCAACCGGCCTGCGACCTCGACACCGAGCAACTCGTCGTCAGTCTGCGTGAGGCCGGCTCCTATTTGCCGCAGGCCTCACTCAGCAAGACCATGACACGATAGCCGTTGCGTTTCACGTCAGTGCGGTGTGTGACAGACAATAAAAATGGTGACGGACGCGGCGCCGTCACAAGGAGGACACCAATGAGTTTTTTTTCGACGGTGCATGAACGCCAACATCAGCGCGCGATCAGTCTATTCGGCATGGTGTCGGCAGCTTGCGCGTGCCTGGCGAGCGCGCCCGCAGCGGCGACGGATTTCTATCAGGGCAAGACGATCAGCTTCGTGGTCGGGACGGGTCCGAGCGGCGGATACAACATCTACGCGCACATCATCGCGCCGTATCTCACCAAATACATTCCCGGCCATCCCGCCGTGGTGGTCAAGAACATGCCGGGCGCGGGCAGCGCGACGGCGGCCGCCTACATGCAGCGCGTGGCGGCGCGCGACGGCACCGTCATCGCGTCGCTGCAAGCCAATCCGATCATGGGCAAGCTGATCGACCCGAAGGCCAACGACAAGTTCGATCCGGCGAAATTCATCTATCTCGCCGGGGCCGAGCACGGCACACGCGTTTGCATGGCCTATCACACCGCCAGGGTGAAGACCTATGCTGACGCTCTGAAGCAGAAGATCATCATCGGCGGGACGTCCTCGGGGGCGCCGACGCTCGATTACGCCTACATGCACCAGCGCGCCTCGGGCGTGAAATTCGACATCGTGTCGGGCTATGCCGGACCGGGCAGTCTGTTCCTGGCGATGGAGCGAGGCGAGATCGAAGGCACCTGCGGCCTCGACTGGAATTCGCTCAAGGCCCAGAAGCCGGACTGGCTGCGCGACAAGAAGCTCAACATCCTGGTGCAGGACGGACTGGACTCGGTGTCCGAACTCGACGCCATGGGCGTGCCGCAGCCCTGGGCCTTCATCAAGGATCCGGAGACGCTCGCGGCCACAAAACTGATCGTCGGCTTCCAGCAGGCATTCGGAAAATCCTACCTGACACCGCCGGGCGTGCCTGATGCGCAGATCAAGATTTTGCGCGCCGCCTTCGACACGGCGCTGCACGACAAGCAACTCATCGCCGACGCCAACAAAGTGAGCCTCGATGTCGTACCGAGCCGTGGAGAAGACGTGCAGAATGTGATCGAAAACCTCTTCAGCACGCCGCCGGCCGTGGTCGCGCGCGTGAAAACGTTGCTCGCGCCGTAAAACGCGTGACCGGAACCTAAGCCGCCTCGATGGCGGCGAAGAGGCTATCCGCAATTGTCACGCCCTCGCGCGCGGCCTGCGCCCGGACCGCGGCGCGTCGGGCGCCCGGAAGACGCGCGTGCGGTTGCGCTTCGATGGCGCCGGCGAGAGCGGCAAAATGCGCGAGCATGCCTGGACCGCCGAATGCAGCCGGATCGAACACGATGATGAGTTGCCCGGTGCCGGGCGGCGAACCTTCGCTGTCGAGGAATGATGACGCGTCGGCGGCGAAATTCGCGCCGGTCAGGCCGGCGGCCAGCAGTTCCACCATCAGCGCCAGAGCCGTGCCCTTGGCATCGCCGAGCGGCAGCATCGTGCCGGACAGCGCGGCTTTCGGATCGGTGGTCGGCTTGCCCGCCGCATCGAGCGCCCAGCCGTCGGGGATCGGTTCGCCCTTCTGCTGAGCGGCCACGATTTTTCCGCGCGCGACTTTTGACAGCGACAGATCGACCACGATCGGCGCGTGATCGGGCACCGGACAGGCGAATGCGATGGGATTGGTGCCGAACATCGCTTTCGAGCCGCCCCAGGGCGCGATCGCGCTCGGCGTATTGGCAAACAACAGCGCCACGAATCCTTCTTCGGCAAGACGTTCGACCGGATGTCCGGCGACGCCGCAATGGTGCGAGCGATGAATGCCCGCCGCAGCCAAGCCGTTTTTCCGCGCGGCGTCCGGCAACACCGCTATTGCGGCGTCGAGCGCCGGATAGGCGAAGCCGTTCCGGGCATCGACCATCGCGACTCCGGGGCGGCGCCATTCCAGTGTCGGCTTGGCGAAGCCATCGACCTTGCCGACCTTGGCCTGCGCGGCATAGCTCGGCAGGCGCGAGAGTCCATGGCCACCCTGGCCTTCGGCTTCGGCGGCGACCAACGCCCGCGCGACGCTGCGCGCGTTGTCGGCATCGGTGCGGCAACGGGTGAGCGTGCGGACGACAAGGGCATCGGCATCGGCGAGCGTCAGGGTCGGCATCACAAAGCTCCCGCCAGATGATCGCGGATCTTTTCCGCCACAAGCCGCGACACGCGCGTATTGGCTTCCACGGTCACGCCCGCAATGTGAGGCGTCAGCAGCAGATTGGGACAGCCGGCAAAAATGCCACCGTGCTCTTTGGTCAAGGGTTCCTGCTCGAACACGTCGAGCGCAGCGCCGCCAAGTTGTCCGGTGCGCAGCGCCGCAGCGACAGCCGCTTCATCCACCACGCCGCCGCGCGCGGCATTGATCAGGATAGCGCCGCGCTTCATGCCGGCGATGGCGCTGGCGTCGATCAGGTTGCGCGTCGCGTCGGTGAGCGGAACATGCAGCGACACCACGTCGCTGTTTCGCAGCAGACTGTCGAGATTGCACGCGGAAACATCGCCCCACGGTTGCGACCACGCCGCGTCGCCGGCCGGAAGATGCGGATCGTATCCGGCAATCGTCATGCCCAGCGCCGCGGCACACGCGCCGACCTTGCGCCCGATCGAACCAAAGCCGATGAGGCCGATCGTCTTGCCGCCGGCTTCACGGCCCATCAGCTTCGTGCGCGGCCACGCGCCTGCGATCACCGCATCGGTAGCGGCAAACGCGCCGCGCAGCAGCACGAGCATGGACGCGATGACATATTCGACAACCGCCGCGTCGTTCGCGCCCGTCGCTGGATAGACGGCAACGCCGCGCGCCTTGCAGGCGGCGACATCGATATTGTCGAGCCCGACACCGAGGCGGCCGACAGCAACAAGTTGCGGCGCACGATCGAGCAGCGCGGCATCGACGCTTGTCCGGTTGCGCACGATGAGGATGCGGGCCTGCGCGACCGCGGCGAGCAGGTCGTCGCGGCGATCGACAAGCGCCGGGTCGTAGGCCACGTCATGGCCGCCAAGGATGTCACAAATGGCATCCTCATCCATGAACTCGGAGATGACGATCATGGCACCCGTGCCGCGCGCTGATCTCACGCGCTTCTGTAGAGTTTGGTGAGGACGAATTCGCGATGGCCGAGGGATTCGGCGGCGGTGAGGCGGCCGTTGGCGGTGCGCAGGATCATGGCGATGAGCGCATCGCCGGCTTCGGGGATGGTG
>DATJHH010000028.1:0-94713 GCA_035494115.1 Xanthobacteraceae bacterium | reverse complement strand
CCGGGGATGGAAAGCCCTTCGTCGTCCATCTGTCCTCGCCGACGAAATTCTGGGAAGCGCTCTGCGCCGTCACAGGCAAGCCGGAATGGCTGACCGACCCGCGCTTCAAGACCAAGGAGTCGCGCGGCAAACATTACGAGGCGCTCAACGAGGGACTGGCCGTCACCTTCAAGACGGATACGCGCGAAACCTGGCTCGACAAGCTCGGCGCAGCCGATGTGCCCTGCGCACCGCTCAACACGCTAGCCGAAGCTTTTGACGACCCGCAGGTCAAACATCTGAAAATGCGCGAGGACGTCGTGCATGTCCGCGTCGGCAAGGTCGGGCTGGTGCGCAACGGCTTGCGCATGTCGGCGACCCCGCCCGCGATTCATTCCGCAGCGCCGGATCTCGGCGAACACACCGAAGAGGTTTTGGCGGCCTTGCGCGCCAACGCCTAATGTATTCTAGGATAATGCAACAGGATTTGAGTCTTCGTGATTGCGGCGCATGATGAAGACGCCAACAGAAAACAAGAAACGGCGGAGGACGACATGACCATGCGGCTTGCACCATCGCGGCGCTTTCTCGCCAAACTGACTCACTTGGCAGTTGGCCTGAGCGCGGGTATCGGTCTGGCGCTGTCGTCGGTCCATGCGCAATCGGTCGAGCAATTCTACAAGGGCAAGACGGTGACGCTGACGACGTCAGCCTCGCCCGGCGGTGGCTACGACCAATATGCGCGGCTGCTCGCGCAATTCATGCCGAAATACATTCCCGGCCATCCGACCATCGTGGTCCAGAACATGGTCGGCGCCGAAGGTATCAAGGCGGCTAACTATCTTTACAGGGTCGCACCCCAGGACGGCAGCACGATCGGCGGCCTGCAGCGCAACAACGCCCTGCTCAAGCTGTACGAACCCAACAATCCGGGCGGCCAGTTCGATGCTCGCAAATTCCATTGGCTCGGCTCGCCGCAGCAGGAGATCGGCCTGTTCATCGTCAATACGAACACCGGCATCAAATCGTGGAAGGACCTGCCCGGCAAGGAGATCACTGTGAGTTCGACCGCGCATACCTCGCCGACCTCGATCTATGCCCGCATGCTCAACGCCTTCATCGGCAGCAAGATCAAGCCGGTCGAAGGCTATGCCGGATCGCAGGCCGCGCTCATGGCCGTCGAGCGTAAGGAAACCGATGCGCACATCTCCGGCGGATCATCGGCAGCCTTCCGTGCGCGCATGAACCCATGGATCAAGAAAGGCGATGCCAGGGTCATCATGCAGATGGGGATGACGCGCGATAAGGAATATCCGGACGCGCCCACAGCCATCGAAGTCGTCAGCAAGCCCAAGCAAAAGCAGATGTTCGAGATCGCGTTTGCCGAACAGGTCATGGGGCGGCCCTTCCTGATGCCGCCCGGCACGCCGGAAGACCGCAGCAACGCCATGCGTGAAGCGTTCGACAAGACGATGAAGGATCCGGAATTTCTGGCAGCGGCGGCCAAGCAAAAGGTCGAGATCGATCCGGTGACCGGCGCGCAGATCAACGCCATGCTCGACCGCGTCTATGCCTCGCCGCCGGACATCGTCAAACGCATCCGCGAACTGGCGAAATAAACCATGCGCGCACCCATGATCTTTCTCATCAAGGATCGGACATGATCGAATCCTCAAGCTCCTTTCGCGACACCTGCGCCATCGTCGGCGCAGGCCATAGCCGGCTCGGGAAGGTGCCCGGCACCTCCAGCCTCGATCTGCTGATCGAAGCCATGCGCAACGCCATCGACGATTCCGGGGTGTCGGTGAAGGACATCGATGGCATCATCTGCCGCGGACCCGACGACTCCTACAGCCATCATCAGATGATCGGCGAGCGGCTCGGCATCAACGTCAAATTCTCGACGACACTGACCAATGGCGGCGCCAGCCAGATTTTGTCCATCGCACTCGCGGTGATGGCGATCCAGGGCGGCATGGCAAAAACCGTCATTTGCGGTTTTGGCCGCAACTCATGGTCGCGCACGCATGCCTCGGAAGAAGCGCGCGTACGCAACGAAACGCGCCCCGAAAGTCAGCGGGCAAAGGAATTCGGCCCGGAATACGGCTATTTCGGCGCCACCGCTGCGCACGCGTTCGGCGCGACGCGCCACATGCATCTCTATGGCACGACACGCGATGATTTCGGCGCCATCGCAACCGCCTTCCGCGAACACGCGCTGCGCAATCCCGACGCGCAGATGAAGAAGCCACTGACCATGGAGCAGTATCGCGAGGCCCGCGAGATCGTCGCGCCGTTCGGTCTGTTCGATTGCAGCCTGCGCAGCGACGGGGCCGGCGCCTTGATCGTCACGCGCCGCGAGCATGCCCGCGACCTCAAGCAGCCGCCGGTGCTGATCAAGGGGTTCGGCACCTACAACAACACCCGCGGCTGGTTTGCCGACGACAACATGGTCGTCACGGCGGCCAAGAAGAGCGGCGAAGCCGCCTATGCCATGGCCGGGCTCGGGCCGGAGGATGTCGACACCGCCCAGATCTACGATTGCTTCACCTACATGGTGCTCACGCAACTCGAGGATTATGGTTTCTGCAAAAAGGGCGAAGGCGGTGCGTTCGTCAGTTCCGGCGCGCTGCGCATGGGCGGACGGCTGCCGACCAACACGTCCGGCGGGCAGCTTTCCGAAGCGCATGTCGAGGGCGTGCTGCAGATCGTCGAGGGTGCTCGCCAGATGCGTCACACCTATCCGGCCGAGCGTCAGGTGAAGGACGCGGAAATCGCGTTGATTTCCGGCCATGGCGGCAACCAGGTCTGCCATTCAACCCTGATTTTAGGACGCGCCTGATGACCGCCACGAAACCCGTTCCAAAACCCGCGCCGGAATCGCAACCCTATTGGGAGGCGGCGAGATCCCACACCCTGTCGCTGCCGCATTGCGATTCCTGCGGACAATTCTGGTTCCCGCCGTCACAGACCTGCCCGCACTGCCTGTCGTCCAAATTCTCCTGGCAGGCGGTGTCCGGCCGCGGCAAGGTTTTCAGCTTCGTGACCTTCCACCGCGTCTATCACCCGGCCTTCGAAGGCGAAGTTCCCTATGTGGTGGCGCTGATCGAGCTGGAGGAAGGGCCGCGGCTGCTGTCGAACGTTGTCGGTATCCCGGTCGATCAGGTGCGTTGCGAGATGCCGGTGAATGTCGTGTTCGACGACGTTGCCAGCGACGTCACGGTGCCGAAATTCACCCCGGCCTGACATCTGAAGGGTGGCGGCCCTGTTGCACCGCACGCGCGAACGCGCGACAATGGGACAAATCAGCACCAGACGGCCGGGGGTTGCCCCGGCCGGTTCTCGCATTTCCGAAGGAAGATGACTGATGGGCGACAAGGCACACGATCCCGACAAAGAGCGCATCTTCGTCCGCGCCCTCGAAGGCTCCTATGCGCTGAAGGACGAATTGAAGCGCCTGCGCGATGTGCCGCGCGTGCGCAAGGGCAAGGACCTCAAGCTCGATGGCGGCCCGCAGAGTTTCAGCCGACACTATATGGAGCCGGAAGACGGGATGACGCAGACCCTGCACATCCATCTCGAAGAATACGCGCCAGGGGGCAAGACCGGCAAGCACGGTCATGTCAACGAAGCGGCGTTCTACATCCTTGATGGCCAGGGTTACGAGATTCACGACGGCATCCGTTACGACTGGAAGGCCGGCGACATCGCCATCGTTCACAACAATTGCGTCCACCAGCACTTCAACAATGAAACGAAGGAGCCGGCGCGCGCTTTGGTCATCAAGACGAAGCCGATGTTCCTGTTCATGAACATGTTGTTCCAGGCGACCGTCGAAAAGCGCATGAAGGACCCCTCGCCGACGCAGGGCAATTTTGTACCGCGCGACAAGGAGAAGAATTTCAACCACGACGAATAATTCGTCCGCGGTCCATCATCGCATCACGTCGACAAGCGCGCGTCCTCTGGGCGCGCGTTTTACTTTTGGCGTTGCGCGCATTCCCCATTGTCGTACCCGCGAAAGCGGGTACCCAGCGTTTCTTTCATCTGTTGTGAAGGGCTGGATGCCCGCTTTCGCGGGCATGACAGTATTTGCGTCTATGCCGTCAAGCTGGAGTTTATCATCGTGCCGGCGTTTGGCCGGACCCGGTGGCGGGCATGACGATGGAAGCGCTGAGGCAAAGCGTATTCCGGAATGATCATCGCTGGTTGGGCTGCGGGCTAACTGAACTGAATTGCAGCCTAATGCTCGTGATCATGATCGCCGTGGCCGGCCTCAAGCTCGGCGCGCCACATCTCCCAGGCGCGATCAGCGCCACGGCCGGTGCCGGCGACTTCGCGCGCGGCCATTTCTTCGAGCCGCGCGGCTTCCTGCGTCGACAGGAAATTGATCGGGCCGCCGGCGGCGAGGATCACCGCCTGCGTCTGCAGCCGCGCATTGACTTCCGTATAGACAGCGCGGGTGACCGCCACGCGCAATGTGGGTCCGACCACGACATTGCCATGCCCGCGCATCAGCGCCACCGCATGGTCGGCAAGCAGCATGGCGAGCGTGCGCCCGAGCGCGGGATTGCGCACCAGCATCTCGCTTTCACCGGCGTCGCGCGGATCGTAGATCGGCACGCCCGTGAACAGGAACGGCGCCGTCACCGAGATCGGCTGCAAAGGCACCGGCGTGACGCCGAAGGGAATGACGCCCGGCGAATGGCTGTGCACCACCGCAGCGACATCCGGCCGCACACGATAGATCTCCGAATGGATATAGCGCTCGCTGTAGATCGCCCGTTCGCGCTGGTCGAGCGCGTTGGCGTCGGCATCGAATTCGAGAATATCGGCGGCCGTGACCTGCCCCGGTCCCATGCTGCGCGCCATGAAGAAGTGCCCCCGCTCTTCGGGATGGCGCACGCTGACATGGCCAAAGGAATCGAGCACGCCCCGCGCGTAGAGAATGCGGTTGGCGAGAACGAGATCGTCGATCAGCGCGAGACCCGACGCTTGCGCCTGAAACGTCGGCCGCGCGTCCGGCTCCGCTTCGGTCGCCACGGGCGCCGTGGCCGCGGTGTGTGCCGCCCTGACCACCCGCCCCGCCTGCGTGCCCAGCTTCTTCAAGTCGATCATAGCCCGTCCATCCTCCGGTCTGCGCACCCGATCGGCACCGTTGTCCCGAACGGTTGGCAACGCAACGCGAACCACTCCGCATCGCACCCCGCAATCAACGCTTGAAATCTGCGGCCGATCGCCTGCATCATGCAAGAACATACCTAGGATAAAAACCAAGAAATGAACCGAATCGCCCCCCTCTCCGCGCCAGCCGCTCCGATCATGACCCGGGAGGACGTGCGCCGCCGCGCGGGCGATCTCATCCCCGCCTTGCGTGAACGCGCTGCGGAGGCTGAAAACTTGCGCCGCTGCCCCGATGCGACGATCGCGGACTATGTTGCAAGCGATCTTCTCGCCGTCTGCATGCCGGCCCGCTACGGCGGCTCCGAACTGCCTTACGACATCTATTGCGACGCGGTGCATACGCTGGCGCGCGGCGATGCCTCGCAGGCCTGGGTCTACATGGTGCTTGCGGACAACGCCCTGAAGCTCACCTCCTTCTCCAAACAGGCGCAGGACGAGGTCTGGGGCAAGGACCCGCGGGCGCGGCTGTCGAATGCCGTCGCGCCGGTGGGCAAGGGCAAGCCGGTCGACGGCGGCGTACTGTGGTCGGGACGTCATGGGTTTTCGAGCGGCGTCGACCATGCGCAATGGGTCATGTGCGCCGGCCACATCGAACACGCCGACGGACGCCGCCAGGGCGTCAACGTGCTCGTGCCGCGCAGCGACATCACCATCGTCGACGACTGGCAAGTCATGGGCCTGAGCGGCAGCGGCAGCAAGACCTTCGTCGTCGACGGCGCCTTCGTGCCGGAACATCGCATCGTCGACAAGGAAGCCTCCGACGCAGGTGAAGTGCCGGGCCTCGAGGGATACGACGCGCCGGTCTTCCACATGCCGCGCGGCGGCATTTCGACATGCAGCTACACCGCCGTCGCCGTCGGCGCGGCCGAGGCCATGCTGGAAGAATATTTGCGTTACACATCTCCGCGCAAATCGCGCGGCACGGTCGTCGCCGAACAGACCGGCACGCAAATGGTCGTCGGCCAGTCGTCGGCCGAGATCGAGGCCGCGACGCGGATGTATCTGTCTCCGGTGCGCGAGGCGATGGAGAAGATGGAACGCGGCGAGACCGTGAGCCGCGCCGAAGTGCTGCATGGACGGCGCAACGCCGCTTATGCGGCCCAACTGGCGATCACAGCGACACAGCGACTTTTCAACGCGGCCGGGGGTCGCGCCCTTTACAACGACAGCCCTTTGCAGCGCATATTCCGTGATTGCTATGCCGCTTCCGCCCATCACGCCCTGATGTGGGATACGGCAGCGGCCGGATATGGCCGCATTCTTCTGGGGGTCAAGGGATCGTCGGCTCATTAACGAGCGGCGGTCAAAAAATACAACGATAGCGGGCGAACACGGGGATGAAGACCATGACCAATCTCAACTTGCACCGACAGCCTTTGAACGTGCGCCGTCTGTGCCGCAGCCTCGCTCCGGCCGCACTTGCCGCCGGTCTCATGATTTTCAGCGGCTCGCCGTCGCGCGCGGACAGCGTCTCCGACTTCTACAAAGGCAAGACCGTCACCCTGCTGGTGAGCAGCGCGGCCGGCGGCGGTTACGATGCCCTCGCCCGTCTCATATCGCGCATCATGCCCAAGCATATCCCCGGCAATCCTACGGTCATCGTCAAGAACATGCCTGGCGCAGGCGGCATCGTCGCGACCAATTACGGCTACAGGATCGCACCGAAAGACGGCACGACCATCATCGCCCCGCAGAATAACGTGCCGTTCGAGCCGCTCTACGGCACCAAGGAGGCGAAATACGACGCCAACAAGATTCAGTGGATCGGCTCGCCGGCACCGGAGACCGCGGTCCTCACGATCTGGCACACGAGCCCGGTCAACACCATCGCCGACACCCACAAGCACCAATTGCGCATGGGTTCTTCCGGCGAAAATTCGACGCCGAGTTTCTATGGCAAGGTTTTCATGGAAACCCTGGGCGCCAACATGCAGATCATCGTCGGTTATCCGGGACAGAACGATGCGCTGCTGGCCATGGAGCGCGGCGAGATCGACGGCTATCCAAGCGCTTTCTACAATTCATTGATGGCGACGCGGCCGACCTGGATTCCCGAGAAGAAAGTGAAAATGCTGGTGCAGATCGGCGCCGAGAAGGAAAAGGCGATCGACTACGTGCCGTTCGCGCGCGATCTTGCCAAGAATGACGCCGATCGTGAGCTGATCGATCAGGCGGCCGCGCCGCTCGCGGTCGGTCGGCCCTATGGCCTGCCGCCCGGCGTGCCGGCAGATCGCGTCGCCGCCCTGCGCAAAGCCTTTATGGATACGATGCACGATCCGCAATTCCAGGAAGAACAGGCAAAGATCAAGCTCGGCGCCGACAACCCGAAGACCGGCGAAGAAATCCAGCAGATCATCGCCAAATCGTATCAACGCTCCGAATCCGTCATCAACCGGATCAAGGGCATGCTCGGACAAAAGAAGAAGTAAGCCGCACGGCGTGAGCAACCGCCATCTATAATAGGGGCGGCGCTCACGACTCCGTCCATAACATGCGAGACACGCAGGAATGCCTTATTCCGTGGCCGTCGACATCGGCGGCACGTTTACCGACCTCGTCGCCTACGATGATTCCGGACAGCACGTCGCCTATACGAAAAGCCCCACCACTTACGGCAATTTCGTCGAAGGCATTCTCGATTGTTTCAGCAAGGCCGGACTTTCGCCGGCGGAGGCGGGGCTTCTCAATCACGGCACCACGCTCGTCATCAATGCGCTGATACAGCGCCGTGGCGCGCGCGCCGCGCTGATCACAACGCGCGGTTTCCGCGATCTTCTCGAGATCGCCCGCGGCAACCGGCCCGACCCATTCGACCTGCATTATCGCCGCGACGATCCGCTCATTCCGCGTGCGCAGCGCTACGAAGTGACCGAGCGCATCGACGCGAAAGGCGAAGTCATCGCGCCGCTCGCCATGGACGAACTGGAGCGGCTCGCAGCCGAGCTTGAAGGCGGCGACTTCGAATCCGTCGGCATCTTCTTCATGAATTCCTACGCCAACGCCGTGCACGAGACGGCAGCAGCGGAATTTCTGCGTGAACGGCTGCCGCACATGTTCGTCACGTCGAGCATCGAACTGACGCGTGAATGGTACGAATACGAACGCACCTCGACCGTCGCCGCAAACGCTTTCGTCGGACCGCAGGTGAACCGCTACGTCCAACAACTCGCGCACGACCTTGAGGCGCGCGATTTTTCCGGCTCGCTCTCCATGATGGGCTCGAACGGCGGCCTGCTGTCAGTCGAGCGCACCTGCCGGCAGCCGATCGCGCTTGTGGAATCCGGGCCGATCGGCGGCTGTATCGGCGCGTCCGCTTACGCCGAAACGCTGGGGTTGAAGAACGTCATCGCGTTCGATATGGGCGGCACCACGGCAAAATGCGCGCTGATCGAGAATGGCCGCTTCTCGGTGGAATCGACCTATTATGCCGGCGGCTATGTGAAGGGTTTTCCCATCCGCTCCTCCGTCATCGACATTGTCGAAGTCGGTTCGGGCGGCGGCTCGATTGCCTGGCTCGATCCGCAAAGCCGGTTGCATGTCGGCCCGCAAAGCGCCGGCTCGATGCCGGGGCCGGCCTGCTACGGGCGCGGCGGCACTGAGGCCACCGTCACCGACGCCAATCTCGTGCTCGGCCGCCTTGCGCCCGACCGTTTCCTCGGCGGCGAACTCACGCTCGATGCAAAGGCCGCGCACGCTGCCGTCGACCGCCTCGCCGGCCCGCTCGGCTTTACCGGACCTGACGCAGGCTTGCGCATGGCGGAAGGCATTTTGTCGATCGCGACCGTCATCATGGCGGGTGCGATCAAACAGGTGTCCATCGCGCATGGCCTCGACCCGCGTGAATTTGCGCTGTTCTGTTATGGCGGTGGCGGGCCGCTGCATGCGAGCGCACTGGCGCGCGAACTATCGATTCCGCTCGTCATCGTGCCGCCGGAGCCTGGAAATTTCTCGGCACTCGGCATGCTACTGGCCGATGCGCGCCTCGACCTCTCCAAAACGTTTATCGGGGTTTTGTCCGGCGCATCCGTCACGACGCTCACAGACGGTTTCGCGGAGATGGAGACGGAAGCGCGGGCCGCGCTGCAAAAAGATTTCGGCGCAGCCGACATCAGTTTCGAACATCGCGCCGAGATGCGCTATGTCGGCCAGCGCCACAACATCACCGTTCCGATTTCGCTGCATGATGGCGTCGACGGCCTGCGCGCCAGCTTCGAACGCGACTACACGCGCCGTTACGGCCATGCTGACACGCGCGCGCAGCCGGAATTCCAGGCCCTGCATCTTTCGGCCTTTGCGCGCATGCGCCGGCCGGCGCTGGAGCACCTGCCGCGCGCAGCGATGGATGCTGGTGCCGCCGATACGCGGCAGGTGCATTTTGGCGACGGCTTTGCGGCAACCGCCGTTTATCAGCGCGATGCGCTGGCACCCGGTTTTTCGGCGGACGGTCCGGCGCTGATCGAGGAATACGGCTCGACGACGCTGGTCTGGCCCGGCGACCGCTTCACCATCGGCGCCTTGCGTGAAATCCGCATCGATTGCGCCGTGCAGTAGCGCGCGGCGCAATCGTTTTGCGGAAGCGATGGTCGCAACTGCTATTTCCCCGCCGTGCGAAACACCGCCATCAGCGTGCCGGCATATTCCGTCGCCATTGAGGGCGACAGTTCCGGCAGGCGCGTCTGATATTTCTTGATCGTCTCGAGGATCAGGCGCGGACGCGACGCCATTGTCTTGAGGAACGCGGCCGCATCGCGTTCGAAGCTCGCCTTCGGATAGACCGTGCTGGCGAGACCGAAAGTGACCGCCTCCTGCGCGCTGATCTCTTCACCCGAATAGATCAGATAGGACAGCGTTTTCGGATGCAAGCGCGGACCGAGCGCCGACATCGCGAGCGTCGGCGGAATACCGTGCTTGATCTCCGGGAACGAAAAGCGCGCCGCATCCGACGCCAGCGTCACGTCACAGGCCGCCGCCATCGCGGCGCCGAAGCCCACGGCCGATCCCTGCACCAGCGCCACCACCGGCACCGGCGCTTCCATGAACGCTGAATAGGTGCCGAGCACCGGCTGGAACGATTTATGCCGCATATCGTAGGCGGAAAGGTCTTTTGGCTCGCCGCTCGCGTCGCGGCCACGGCAGAAATGCGTGCCGCGCGCTTCAAGGGCGACGACACGGATATCGGGCTTGTGTGCCAGTTCGGTGACCAGCGCTGCGATCTTCGTCATCATGTGACGCGTCATCGCGTTACCGTCGTCCGGACGGTTGAGATCGACATGGGCGATCCCGTCTTCTTCGCGCACAGCGAATTCGTGATTGGTGATTTCAGCGCTCATGCAAATGCCTTCCCTGTTCTTTTCGCCCGTCCGGCTGTTTTGACCGGCGCGCGCCGCTGCCGTAAATTGCGCCGCGCAAACGGCATTCGCACAATAAAAGCGGCCTGACAATAACGGCCGCCGGGCCATGGGGTGACAGTGAACACGACGGCGGCGATAAACAACCCCTCCCCTTTGGCGGCAGCGCACATCGTGAGGCGTGGCGACGTCACGCTTGAAGTCCTCGATCAGGGCAGCGGACCGCTTGTCGTGATGCTGCCATCGCTCGGCCGAGCGGCGCAGGATTTCGACGCCATCGCCGCACGCATGGCGACGGCCGGATTCCGTGTGCTGCGGCCGCAGCCGCGCGGTATCGGCCGCAGCCGCGGCGCGATGACCGGGATCGACCTGCATGATCTCTCCAACGACATCGCCGCGGTGATCGAGGAGGCCGATGCCGGAGCCGCCTTCGTGGTCGGCCACGCATTCGGCAATCGCGTCTCGCGGCTGCTCGCGACCGACCGGCCGGACCTCGTGCGTGGCATCAGCCTGATCGCGGCGAATGTCGGCATCGCGCCGAGCCCGCCCGTGGTGCGCGAGGCAATCAGGAAAAGCGCCAATCCCGCATTGCCGGACGATGAACGGATCGCAGCGCTGCAATTCGCCTTCTTCGCGCCGGGCAATGATGCGCGGTCATGGCTCGCCGGCTGGCATCCCGATGTCCTGACCATGGAACGCGTGGCCGGTGACAGGACCAGCCGCGACGAGGATTACGCCGGCGGAACGGCGCCGATCCTCTATCTCCAGCCTGACCACGACCCTCTCGCGCACGCGGATGACGCCATCGCCTTCAAGCAGGCGATCGGGGACAGGGTCACGATCATCACGATCCCACATGCGAGCCACGCCGCCATTGCCGAGCAACCGGATTTCATCGCCGACGCGCTGATCGATTATGCCCGCCGTCTCCCGGTCCAGCCGCAGGTGGTGTGACAGGACGTTTCGCATTGCGTTTCGGCCGCTTGTCGACCGTTGACATTGCCGACCGTTTCCCCAAGGGATGCCTGCAATAAAAATACGTTTGGGATGGAAGCCTTGCCGATCAAAAATGCCCTGCGGAGTGGCGACTTTATTTCCGGGGTGGTCCTGACCGCTCTGGGAATATTCATCATCGTTGAATCCAGCGGATGGGGCTATTCCAGCCCCGATGGACCGGGACCGGCGTTCTTTCCATTCTGGTATGGCGTCGGAATGATCGTGTTGTCTCTCGCGCTCATCGGCAGCACGCTGCTGCGGCCGACATTCAATGCGGGCAAGCCAATCGACTGGCCCATGACCGGGCGGGCGCTCGGCACGTGGGCCGCCTTCGCGCTTTCCATCGCGCTGATGGCGCCGCTCGGCTTCATCATCAGTTTCACGCTATTCACGTTCCTTTTCGTGCTGATCATTTTCCGCCAACCGGTTCTCACGGCGGCGCTCACCGCGATGTTCTGCACGCTCGGCTTTGAAATCATCTTTCCGTGGGCCCTGGGGCTGCAACTTCCCGTCGGCATATTCGGATTCTGAAAATGGACGTCTTGTCAGGACTCGCGCACGGTTTCTCGGTCGCCTTGCAACTCAATAATCTTGGGTGGTGCTTCCTGGGATGTTTCCTCGGCACCGTCGTCGGCATCCTGCCCGGTCTCGGCCCTGCCGCCACCATCGCGATGCTGATCCCGTTGACGCTGAAGATGGATCCGGCGAGCGGCATCATCATGCTGGCCGGCATTTATTACGGCGCAAAATACGGCGGCTCGACCACGTCGATCCTGCTCAACATTCCAGGCGAATCCTCGTCGGTCGCGACCTGCATCGACGGCTACCAGATGGCGCGAAAGGGCCGCGCCGGGGCGGCCCTGGGCATCGCGGCCATCGCCTCTTTCATTGCCGGCACATTCGGCGTCGTCGCGCTCTCGCTGATGGCGCCGCCGGTCGCCGCCTTCGCGCTGTCGTTCAACTCGCAGGAATATTTCGCGCTGATGGTGCTTGGCCTCGCGCTCGTCGTGCTGCTGTCCGGCGAGTCGCTGCTCAAGGGCCTGCTTGCGCTTCTCGTCGGGCTGTGGCTGGCCAGCATCGGTACCGATTTGTTCAGCGCCCAGGCGCGTTTCATCTTCGGGCAAAGCGAACTGCTCGGCGGTCTCGATTTCACTGTCGTCGCCATCGGCGTCTTCGCCATTGCCGAGGTCATGGCGAGTATCGAGGACGGCGAGGAAAGCCAGATCCTGCCGGTGCCCAAGGGCATTCTGAACCTGCTGCCGAATTGGCAGGAACTGAAGGCCTGCCGCTTCGCCTTCTTCAATGGCTCCGTCGTCGGCTTCATCCTTGGCGTGCTGCCGGGGGCGGGCGCGACCATCGCCTCCTTCGTATCCTATGGCCTCGAAAAAGCCGTCTCGCGCCATCCGGAGAAATTCGGCACCGGCGTGCCCGAAGGCGTCGCGGCGCCCGAAGGCGCCAACAATGCCGACACCGGCGGCGCACTCGTGCCGCTGCTGACGCTCGGCATTCCCAACGGCGCGAGCACGGCGATCATGCTTTCCGCGCTGGTGCTCTGGGGCGTCCGGCCCGGACCGATGATGATCCAGGAATCCCCGACCGTGTTCTGGGGGCTGGTCGCAAGCATGTATATCGGCAACGCCATGCTGATCATCCTCAACCTGCCGCTGGTGCCGTTGTTCGCGCAGATCCTGCGGCTGCCCGTGCACATGCTGTTTCCGCTGATCTTCGGCGTGTCCATGGTTGGCGTCTATGCCGCCACCGGAAACGTGTTCAATCTCGGCCTGCTGAGCCTGTTCGGACTGCTCGGATTCGTGATGCGCAAGCTGAAATTCCCGGCGACCCCGCTGCTCCTCGGCTTCGTCCTCGGCGACTCCATGGAGCAGGCCCTGCGCCAATCGCTCATGATGTCGCAGGGTGATCCTTTGACCTTTGTCGAGCGCCCGATGTCGGCGATCATGCTGGCGCTGGCCGTCATCATTCTGATCTCGCCGCTGCTTGGCCGCCTCAATCGCGCCCGCTTGCGCGCGATCACGGAAAACGGTTGAGCCCGACCTGAAAACTGGCCGCAGAAAAGCGGTCACGATGGAGGAAACAAAAAATGTCGAAGAGAACATTGCTGGCCGCCATGTTTGCGGCAATCGGCGCGTTTGCCGCAACCACGGCGCAGGCCGAGTTCAAGCCTTCAGGACCGATCGATTTCGTCGTCCATGGCGGTCCGGGCTCGGGCAATGACGTCACGGCGCGCACGCTCGCCACCATCATCGAGGCGGAGAAGCTTGCGCCGGTGCGCGTGCAGGTCGTCAACAAGCCCGGCGGCGGCAGCACCTCGGCCGCCAATTATATTTACAGCAAGAAGGGCGATAACCAGGTCATCGGCCTCTACACCAATATCTGGCTCACCGATCCGCTGGTCCAGGAAGCAGCGACGCACCGGCTCGTCACTGACATGACGCCGATTGCGCGGTTGACCATGGAGCCGGCGCTGATCGTGGTGCGCGCCGACTCGCCGATCAAGTCGATGCAGGACTTCATCAAGATGGCCAAGGAAAAACCCGGCCAGATGAAAGAGTCCGGCGGATCGATCACGTCGCGCGAAAATGTCGTGCGCCAAATCATCCAGAAGGCGACGGGCGCGCATTGGGCATTCATCTCGTTTCCTTCCGGCGGCCGCCGCCTTGCCGCGCTGCTTGGCGGCCATGTCGACATGATGATCCTCGAGCCGAGTGAAGCCAGCGAACAGGTGCGCGGGGGCAAGCTGCGCATCATCGCTTCGGTCAGCGAAAAGCGGCTGCCCGGTTTCGGCGACGTCCCGACCTTGAAGGATTCAGGCCTGCCCGGCGACGATGTCGTACAGGCGCGCGGGGTGGTTGGAACGCCCGGCATGTCGGCTGACGCCGTCGCCTATTACACAGACCTGCTGCGCAGGACGACGCAGACCAAGGAATGGAAAAAATACCTCGACGAAAACTCGTTCGGCGGCGACTTCCTCGGTCCAAAGGAGACCAAGGAGTTTCTCACGACCTATGAAGGCAAGATCCGCAACACGCTCAAGGAAGCCGGGCTGAAAGTAGTGCGCTGACACGGCGATGACCGACGCGAGCGGCGCAGAACGGACTGCGATGAAGCGAGATTGGGCTGAGGCCAACGGCCTCAGCCTTCATTATGGCGTGTCGGGCGGCGAAAGCGCCGGCACGCCGACGCTCGTGCTGATCCATGAACTCGCGGGCACACTGGAAAGCTGGGACCATGTCGTCCCGTATCTGGTCGATGATTTCCGCATCTTCGCGTCCGACCAGCGCGGCGCGGGATGGTCGGAAAAAGTGCGTGCGCCGTTCTCCGTCGACGACCTCGCCGCCGACATCCTGGTACTGCTGGAACGCGCACGCCTGCCGCCGCCCTACTTCGTTGCCGGCGTCGCCTCGGGCGCCGCGGTCGCCGTTGCCCTTGCCGCGTCGCGGCCGCAGGAGGTTGCCGCGCTGGCGCTGCTCGCGCCGTCGCTCTCGGTCAATCCGGACCGGCGCAACTATCTGCTCGACCGGTCGGACAAGGCGATGCGTGACGGCATGGCCTCGATCATCGACGTGGTGTTCGAGAAAACCTATCCGCGCGATGCCGTCCCCGATGCAGAAACCTATGCCGAGCACCGGGCGCGTTTCCTCGCCATCGACCCAGTCTGCTACGCGCTGGCCAACCGCATGCTGACCGAAGTTGCGCTCGATGAAGCGATCGGCGCCCTCACCTGCCCATGCCTGCTGCTTGCAGGCGAACATGACGAGATGCGTCCGCCCGCCTATGTGCGTCAGCTTTCGACACGCTTCCGCAACGTTGAGATCGCCACCGTGAACAGCGGCCACATCATGGTAGTGCAGGCGCCTGGTGACGTCGCAGAAAAGTTGCGGCGCTTCTTCCTGAAATAGCGCCGCTACTCTGCCGCCTGCTTGCGCACCAGAGCCGCCGCCTCGGAATCGTACCGCTCCTCGCGCTGCATCTGCGCCTTGAGGCCTACGACCGCATAATAATCGTCAAGCGCGATCAGGTGCTCGCCGACATTTTCAAGCGATTCGTCACGCTTGAGCACGCCGAGCGCCTCGCGCACGCCCTTCGCCGCGGCAAAGAGCGCGATAGAAGGGAACGTCGCCGCCGTCACGCCGGCGGCATCAAGCTCGGTGACCGTCATGTGACGCCCGCCCTTGGCCTGCGACAGCGTCGCCATATGCCGGCTCGGCACCTCGCGGATCACGCGCTTGATGTCGTCGATGGTATCGACGGCCTGCGGCTTCGCCATGTCGGCGCCCGCCTGCATGTAGATCTGGCAGCGTTCGATCGCGCGATCGAGCCCTTCCACAAGCACGGCATCAGTGCGCGCGCAGATGTAGAAATCGGGATCGGTGCGCGCATCGAGCGCCGCCTTGATTTTCGCAACCATCTGTTCGGCCGGAACGACCTGCTTGCCCGGCAGATAGCCGCAGCGGTTCGGGAACGTCTGGTCGGTGATGAACAGGCCGGCGACGCCGGCGCTTTCGAAAGCGCGGATCATCTGCCGGACATTGCTGGTGCCGCCGAAGCCGGTGTCGGCATCGGCATAGACCGGAATGTCCACCGCGCCGCAGATGCGCGCGTAATGATCGCAATAGTCGCGCATGTTCGACTGGCCCATGTCGGCCTGCGCCAGCATGCTGCCGACGGCAGCGTAGCCTCCGGCGATCATCGACTCGAAACCCGCGTTCTCGATCAGCCGCGCCGACAGCGCGTCATAAGCGCCGGGCATGGCGACGCAGCCGGGAGCATCCATCAATTGACGAAAGCGCTTGCGTACGGTCATCATTTGCGTCCTCAGATCGTCGGTCCGCGGCTGTCCGCGGCGGTTTGCAGCCAGGGTTGAGAGGCGGCGATGCGCTTTTCCCAGGCCGCGATGTCGGCGTCGTGCTTGAGCGTCAGCCCGATATCGTCGAGCCCTTCGAGCAGCCGCGTGCGGTCGGAAGCCGGAATATCGAATGACAGGTCCGGCCCGCCCGGGCCGCTGATCGTCTGCGTGCGCAGATCGACTGTAAACGGCCCTGCGCCGTTCACGGCAATCACGCGCTGCTCGAAAGCCCGTTGCTGGTCGGGAGCAAGCACCACCGGCAGCACGCCGTTCTGCAGGCAGTTCTCGCGATAGATTTCTGCAAAACTGCGCGCGATGATGCAGGTGATGCCGTTCGCCTGCATCGACCACACAGCAGCTTCACGCGAGGACCCGCAGCCGAAATTGCGGCCGGCAACGAGGATGGCGCGATCCTTGAACTGCGGCTTGTTGAGAACCCAGTCGGGATTTTCGACGCCGTAGGCGCTGCGCGCCTGGCGCTTGAACAACAGCAGCCTGTAATCCGGCTTGAGGCTACGCGCCTCCTGCACCGGCGCGACCTGATCGGTATTGATGTCGTCTTCGAGCAGCGGCACGGCGGCGCCATGCGCGGAGATGAATGGCGTCATCGGCCGGCCTCCGTCATGCTGCGCACGTCGGCAATGCGCCCGGCAATGGCTGTTGCCGCCGCCGTTTCGGGACTGACGAGATGCGTGCGCACGAAGCGGCCCTGGCGATGCTCGAAATTGCGGTTGGTCGTGGAGACGCAGCGCTCACCGGGTTGCCCCTTGTCGCCATTGCTGCCGGCGCACATCGAGCAACCGGACTCGCCCCAAAAGAATCCGGCGTCGCGAAAAACCTTGTCGAGGCCGGCCGCTTCCGCCTGCCGTTTCACGATGGACGAGCCGGCCACCACCATCGCGACGACGCCGTCGGCGACCCTGCGGCCCTTGACGATCTTTGCCGCCGCTTCGAGATCGGGCATGCGGCTGTTGGTGCAGGAGCCGATGAAGACGCGGTTGACCGGCGTGCCGGCAAGCTGCGCGCCCGGCGCGAGACCCATGTAGTCGAGCGCCTTGGTCAATGCGGAGCGTTGTGCCGCTGCAGCGTCGCCGGGATCGGGCACGCGGTCCGAAATGCCGACGACCTGGCTCGGATCGGTGCCCCAGGTGATCTGCGGTTCGAGATCGGTGCAATCGATGCGGATTTCCTTGTCGAAAACGGCATCGGCGTCGGTGAAGAGATCGCGCCATTGCGCCATCGCCTGATCCCACGATGCGCCCTGCGGCGCCCACGGTCGACCCTTGATCCACGCAAACGTTTTTTCGTCAGGCGCAACAAGCCCGGTGCGCGAACCCATTTCGATGATGAGATTGCACAGCGTCAGCCGACCTTCGATGGGCATCGCGTCGATCACCGGTCCGGCATATTCGATGACGTAGCCGCTGCCACCTTCGACGCCGATTTCGGCGAGCACCCGCAAGGCGACGTCCTTCGCCGTGACATGCGGCTTGAGCGCGCCGTCAAGCGTCACCCGCATGCCCTTCGGCCGGTGCAGCGGCAGCACCTGGGTCGCCAGGATATGCGTCAGCTCCGTGGTGCCGACGCCATAGGCGAGCGCACCGAGGCCGCCGACAGTGCAGGCATGGCTGTCGGGCACCGCGTGGGTAGCACCGGGCAACACCATGCCAAGCTCAGGCGCGATGACATGCGAGATTCCCTGATCGCGGTCGCCGAGATCAAAGATCTTCACGCCGTGTTTGCGGCTGACCTCGCGCATGGCGCGCAGGAACGCAGTGCCTTCGGGATTGGTGGTGTCGTCGCGGCCGGGCTGCGTCGAGACCGTGTGGTCGAGCGCCGAGAAGGTGAGGTCCGGACGGCGCACGCCGCGGCCGCCTTTTTCAAGTTGCTCATAGGCATGCGGACCGTGCAGGTCATGCACGATGTGCCGATCCATGTAGATCAGGTCGCGGCCGTCCGCGCGCTGCCCGACCCGGTGGTTGTCCCATATCTTGTCGAACAGGGTTTTGCCCATCGGTCCTCCCGATTTCCGTGCGATGACGCCGATCCGCTGTGGCCGCGCCGTCACGCATTATGCGCGGTCTCGGCGATCTTGGCCTTCGGCGCGTTGCGCAGCGCAGGCTCCGGCCGGGTCAGGAAGCTGAAGAGAAGATGATAGGCGCGCATGTAGTTCATCTGCGTGAACGAGCCGTGCGCGATGTCGGGCATCACCGCGAATTCCTTGTCGGCGTTCGGCAGCTTCTCGAAATAGGCCATGATGTCGCCGAAGCTGGCAATGCCGTCATATTGCCCGCGCATGATGATCGTCGGCGCCTTGTTTTTCAGCGGATCGTTGACGGGAAGATTTTCGCACATGTCGATATAGGTGCCGTTGGGAATCGAATCGTCGAGCGAGCACACGGCTTCGACATACGGCGTCACCAGATCGGGGTTGACGGTATAGACGCCGTCGCGGGTGTGGATGCTGTTGATGAATTCGCGATTGACCGGCCGCCGTGTCGTCGCCTTCCACTGCGCGATCTTCTTACTGCGCTGCGCCAGCGTCGGACTGTCCTTGCCGGTCCACACAAAGGCATCGAGTGCGAGCCGCTTGACGCGCTCGGGATGGCGTTCGGCGAACAGCGCAGCGCGCAACGCGCCCGATGAAATACCGTAGACATACAGGGGTCCGCTGTCGCGCGTCTTCATGATGTAGTCGCTGACGGCGGCGAGATCGTCCGCGCCCTGCGCGATCGTCGCCAGCATGTCGTCACCCTTGTAGGAGCGCCCGTAGCCGCGATGATCAAAACACCAGGTATCGAAGCCCTGGCCGGCGAACCAGTCCATGGCCGAGACGTAATCGACGCCCGGCGCCTGCAGGTCGAAGCCCGGCGTGGAGGCCATCGAGGAGCCATGAACGAACAGGATCGTGCCGCGCGACGGCTCTGCCGTGCGCCGCTTCTCCCACAGGAAGATTTTCTGGCCGTCGATGTCGGTCCAGTGTTCGGTGCCCTTGGCGCGGGCGGGAGCGGTATTCACCAGGATGTTCATTGCGTTTCCTCATCGATTGGCGCAGGTGCAGCCTTTGATGGCGCAGGCGCAGAGTCCCCTTGGGCGAATATGTCCCGCCCAAGCGGCTTGACCTGCCGCCAGCCCGACCTGATCATCGGCACATTAGAGCATTTTCCGGCCAAGTGGAGTCCGGATAGCCGCAAGAAAATGCTCTCAAGCATAAGCAGCGCGTCCTCCGATTGCAAAACCGGTGCCCACTTTTTTGCCGATGGCGCGCGCAACGAAAATGCCTCCCCTTAACGAGGCTGAAAAAGGGATGAAACATCTATGAACGTCCGACGTCGCCTCCTGGCAGGCCTTATCGGCGCCGCAGCGATCGCAACCGCCGCCCCCGCTTTCGCCGCCGCGGATATGGCCGCCGCGAAAACCGAAGGAAAAATCGTCTGGTACACCTCCGCGCCGATCAAGCAGGCGCAGCAGCTCGTCAACATGTTCAAGGACAAGACCGGTCTCGAGGTCGAACTGTTCCGCTCCGGCGGATCGGCGATCATGCGCCGCTATCTCCAGGAGCGCGATGCCAAGCGCGCGTACTGCGACGTGCTGACCACCTCCGACCCGGCGGAAATGACGATGCTGGCGGAAAAGGGTGCCTTCACCGCATTCAAGCCCGATGGCATCGAGCAGGTGCCGAAAGACGCGATCGAGCCGCACAATTTCTATGTCGGGCAGCGGCTGAACATCGTCGCCAACTACTACCGTGACGACAAGATTTCGGACGCCGACGCACCGAAGACGATGAAGGATCTGCTCGATCCGAAACACAAAAGCAAAATGGTGATGGCGGACCCATCCTTTTCGTCGCTGCAGCTCGCGGTCGTCGGCATGACGGCAAAAACCCTCGGCTGGGATTATTACGCAAAACTGCGCAAGAACGACACGATGGTCGTCCAGGGCGCACAGCAGGTCGTGGAGATGGTCAAACGCGGAGAGCGGCTGATCGCGGTGGGGGCCAGCGACTCCTATGCCACGAGCGCGCGCGCCGAGGGCCGGGCGATCAAAACCATCGAGCCACCGGACGGCACCTTCCTGATCCCGTCGCCGACCGCCATCATCGCCGATGCGCCGCATCCCAACGCCGCAAAGGTCTTCGTCGACTTCCTGCTATCGAAAGAGGCCCAGGCGCTGGTGCCAGCCTCTGGCGGCTACGCGGCGCGCAAGGATATTCCCCCGCCGAAAGGCAACGCGCCGCTGGCCTCGATCACGACGACCCCCGTCGACTACAGCTACATCGAGAAGAATGCCGGGGCGATCAAGAAGAAGTTCAACGAGGTTTTTGAATAAAGACTGCTTGGCAGCCCTGCGTGTGCTGCAAAGCGGCCGGTCCTTTTCGAACCGGCCGCTTTGTCATAAAACGCGCATACTCACGCGCGCCGGTTCATGCGCGCCGGCTGCAAAATGCAAACGACACCGCAACTTTACCAAGCGGAGCCGTTTTACCGGACAGAGCCGTTTTTCCGCCTAATCTCATGCTTAGATAGTACTGGACCGATCCACTGGAGTAACGCGACATGACAAAAACGATCCGACTTCAAGGTGACAGCAATGCCCACGATCGCCCCTGGCGCGTCGCGGTTGAACAAGGGTTCTTCGAGGCCGAAGGCCTCAAGATCGAATATACCGAGGACAATCCGCAGGGCGTCGATGGACGCGTCGAGAATTTTCCCGATCGCTGGAAGGAATCCCAGCTCCAGAAGGGCGCGCTTGAGGTCTATCCGGTCTGCGAGTGGGGCGCGATCGAGCGCGTGCAGCAACTCGGCAAGGGTCGCATCATCGGGCTCGACACCACGGCGCGGACCGGGTCGTTGATGGTCCGCAAGGATTCGAAGATCAAATCCGTCGCCGACCTGCGCAACATTCCGATCGCCGTGACCTGGCACGCCGGCACCTTCTATGCCGCCATCGAAACGCTGGAAGCCGCCGGCGTCCCGTTCGACGAAATCAAGCTCGTCCACGCCAATGACCGGCTCGACGCGCTACTCAGTGGCAAGACGGAGGCCGCGGCGCTGATGGAGCCGCTGGTGAGCCGGGCTCGCGAAGCCGGTGCGCGCAGCCTTGCTGACCTGCGCTGGCGCGGCGGTATCGTCGCCAGCGACGATGTCGACGAAGAGACCGCGGGCAAGCTGACACGTGCGCTCAACAAGGCCGTCGCCTGGCTGCGCGAGAACGATGCGCGCTCGCGCGATGAATTGCTCCGCGACGTCAAGCCGGAGATGCGGCAGTCCGGCATGATGCCTGAACTGCTCGGCGTGCAGGACTACAAGTCCAGCGAATTCCAGGAGAAGGTCGACTGGATGGCCGACCGCGGCTTCCTCAAGGAAAAGCCGGCCTACAAGGACGTCGTGCGCGGTCACTGACGCGCGCCAAGCCTGAATATCAATGAGGGGCGGCCGATGGCCGCCCCTTTTTATCTTGTCATTGCCGGACTTCGATCCGGCAATCCATCTTCGAAGCAGACGGATGCGCGGGTCAAACCCGCGCGTGACGATTTGGCGGATTCCCGCCGCTTACTTGTTTTGCGCCCGGATCGCGCGCGCTTTTTCCAAAACGTCAGGCTTCACGTCGCTGACTTTCTCGATCAGCTTCTGCAAAGCCTCGCCGGAGAGCGGGTCGAGGTCCATATGCGCCTTGTTCAGGTCGGCGATGAAGTCCTTGTCCTTGATCATGTCCATGAAGGCCGTGCGCAGCGCTTTCACGCGCGCTTCTGGCACGTTCGGCGGGGCGAGCAGCGCGCGGCCGAGGTCAGTCGCGCTGGCGTAAAGCGCGATCACGGCCTTGTCCTGCGCCGTCTTGCCCAATTCGACCATGGTCGGCGTGTTGGGAAGATCGGGATGCCGCTCATTGCTCCATTGCAGGAGGACGTTGACGGACTTGTCCTTGAGCCAGTTCTGCTTGATCGACTTGACCATGACCCAACCCGGCGTGCAGCCGTCGATCTCGCCACGCTCGACTGCGAGACAACTGTCCGAAGAACCGACATAGCCGGTGACGACCTTGAACTTGGTATCGAGCAAGGCATTGAGCACGCGCGGATAAGCAACGGACGGCGCTGTCGGGCCGGTGCCGCCGACGATGGTCTGATCCTTGAAAAAATCCTGTGCTGTCTTCGCCTTCGCGCCCGCACGCACGGCAAGCACGTTAAGGCTCGACGAAATGCGGCCGATCCAGTTGAATTTTGCCGTGACGAACTGGATGCCGGGATCACCGAGCAACTGCTCGGTCGCAGCGGTATCGGCAATCACGGCGAGCGCCGTCCCGTCTTTCGGTGCGACCGCATACATGAAATTGCCAGCCTTGACGCTTCCGGCGCCGGGCATGTTCTGCGCAACGACATTGGGGTGGCCGGGAATGTGCTGGCCGAGGTGGCGCGCGGCGAGACGCCCATAGAGATCGTAGGTGCCGCCGACAGGATAGCCGATATAGATGTTGACCGTCTTGCCTTTGTAGAAGTCCGCGACATCGTCAGCCCGCGCCGGAGCATTCACCGCCCACAGCATCAGTGCCGTCAGGCTGAAGATGCCCGCTCGCATCAGCTCCCTTCGCACTCGTCCCGTCGTCATGGCTCTCTCCCTTGGCTCTTTTTGTTCGGCCGCATCAATATCACCAACACGGCTCTGCCGCTTACGCCAGCAGCCCGAGCTTACGATAAGCCGCCGCCGCGCCGGAATGCAGCATAACGCCGCCGAATTCGCAGGCGGCCGCGCCCTGCTCCCGCATCGGCGTGAACAGGCGATCCATGCCGTCGAACAGCGCATTGCGGCGCGCCAGATCTTTCGTTCCCGAGGCGATCGCTGCCGCCAGCGCGCCGACGCGCGCGTCCGGCTCGCGCGCATGGGTCATCAGCAGGTTCACCACCGCAGGCTGCTCGACATCCGCAGTCAGCCCCCGGAACGCGCCCTTGCGCATCACGGTCGGGCGATAGAACGGGACGGCTGCAAGAACCTTCCGCAGGTCCTGCGGTTCATAGGGCAGCACACGGATATCGGTGCTGTCCGAAAGCGCCGTCATCACTTTGTTGGGGATCGGACACTGCAACTGCGCATCGGCCTTGCCCGCCTTGAGCGCCTCGGCGCCGGCGGCAAAATCGAGATAGATCGGCGTGAAGTTTTCAAACTTTATGCCGATTGCTGGCAAAATGCTGTGAGCGTGCTGGGTCATGCCGCTGCGCTCCGGGCCGACGATGACGCGTTTGCCGCGCAGGTCGCCGACATGACGGATCAAAGAATCCGCACGCACGATGAAGAACAGCGGCCCCGCATTCATCGGCGCTGCGATCCGCAGATCGATCGGCTGGCGAAACGGCGCGTCGCCTTCGCGCGCACGGCCGATCCAGTTTGCGGCCATGAAGCCGAAATTGATCTCGCCCTGATGCAGGCGATTGGCATTGTCGATGCTCGCCGCCGGCGATTCCTCGACCGTGACCGGGCCGACGCCGGGGACATCATCGAGAAGGCCTTTGAGCGCCTCGCCTTGGGTCTTGAACGTGCTCTCCGGCTCAGCCGTACCAATCCGCACCGCCATGAACGCAATACTCCTGTTTTAGATCGCGACTTTTTCGATTTGGCCGTCACGTTGCACTTGCCACGCGTCGGGCCATCGGTTTGCTACCGCAGCCTGGCGCGAGCGCCGGCTACTTGAGCAGATACGAAAACCGCTCCCGTGCGATGCGCTTCTTTTCCGGCGAGGGCGCGTTGACCTTGGGATATTCATGGCGCCAATGCCACGGCTTGCACGCGTCGATGATGGCGCGGCTGTTGGTGAAGTCGCCCTTGGCCTTGCGCTCCGGTTCGATACGCGGATCGAGCGGCGTCGACCAGGCATTGGTGATGAAGTCGATCGACGTCGCGGGATCCGAGCGCGTCAGCACGGCCCACATCACCTCTTCCAGGCTCGACGGGTCGATGTCGTCATCGACGACGATGACATAGCGCCCGGCATAAGCGCCGGAATGGCACATGCAGGCGACGTGCCCGGCCTGCTTGGCGTGGCCCGGATATTTCTGATCAATGGCGACTGCGAGCAACAGCCGCGCCGTGCCGATTTCATGCGCCCACACCGCCGTCACCGACGGAACGCCGGCGCGCACGATATTTTCGCGCACGATCCCTGAGCGCGTCAGCGCGCGATAACGGGCGATCTCGTCCGGCGCCCGCTGCGGCGCGCAACCGAGCAGGATCGGATTGTTGCGATAGTAGATCGCCTTGATGTCGAGCACAGGCTCTTCGCGCACGTCGCTGCCGTAATAGCCCATCCATTCGCCGAACGGTCCCTCCGGCTTCACATTGCCCGGCTGCACAAAACCTTCGATGACGATCTCGGCATTGGCCGGCACCGGCAGCCCGGTGATCGGCGTCTTCACCACCTCCACGGCCGAACCGCGAATGCCGCCAATGACGTCGTATTCGCAAACGCCATAGGGGATTTCGCTCGACCCCATGAGGAAGCTCATGGGATCGCAGCCGAGCACGATGGCGACCGGCATCGGCTCGCCGCGCGCTTCGTATTTGTCGCGCTGGATGCGGCCATGCTTGCCGGGCGAGATGTAGAAGCCCACGGTCTTCTGGTCGTGGATCATCACGCGATAGGTGCCGCAATTGTACCAGCCCTCATCGGGATCGCGGGTGACGTTGAAGCTGCCGGTGCCGATGTAGCGGCCGCCATCGTCCTCGTGCCATTTCGGCGTCGGGAAGACGGTGACGTCGACATCGTCTCCCTTCATCACATTCTCGAAGATCGGTCCGTCATTCACGACCTTGTAGGGAATCTGCTTGATGTCGCTCATGTAGTGGAGACGAAACGCCTCGCTCAACTCGAGCTTGGTGAGATTGGCGGGAAAGCCGAGCGTCATGCGCTGGCGCACGCCGCCGAAGAAATTCACCAAGATGCGGCTGCCCGGCAGCGTGCCCGGCACATCGCTGAAGATCACGCACGGCGCGGTGTCCTCATGCAGGATGACCTCGGACGCCATGCCGATCTCTTCCTGCCAGTTGAGGCCTTTCACCTCGCGGACTTCACCGAGCTTACGCGCCTCCTCGATCCAGCCGCGCAAATCCGTGTAGGTGAGATTGGGCGTGAGGCCGGCGAGCCGGTCGGGGCCCGACGCGTTGACGCCGCCGCCGACCGGATTGCCCATCGTATCGGCATTCTTGGTATCGGCATTTTTGGAATTCTTGTCAGCCGCACCGGCACTCATGTTGGTCGTCCTTATGTTTTCTTGCGCGCGACTGGCGCGGAATGCTCAGGAGCCGGTGAGCTTCTTGTATTGCTCCATGACATCCTTCGGCGTCGCCGCAGCACGCGTCAGCAGCGTCTTGATGCCCTGCGCATCGACCGGGCTGACTTCGAGACCGAGCTTGTTCGCATCGGCGACGAATTGCGGGTCGTTGCACATATCCATGAAAGCCTTCTGCAACGCCTGCGCGCGGTCCTGCGGCACGCCGGGCGGCGCCAGCATCGGCATCGCCATGAAGAAGGCAAGCTCCGCGAATTCGACCAGTGCGCGCTGCTTGTCGGTCTTGGCGAGTTCACGGCCCGTGGGCACATCCGGGAAATCGGGGTGGCGATCGACACGGCCGAACTGCAACAACGCGCGCAGCTTGTGTTGATTCCACAACGCGCGCTGACCAGCCATGCTCGAACCGTAGCCGATGACCTGGCCGTCGACCTCGCCGGTCTGCATGGCGAGGAAGATGTTGGTCGCGCCCGGATAGCCCGGAATGATCTTGATGTGATCGAGGCCGAGCACGTCCTTGGCGATGAGCGCGAAGAAACGATTGCTGGAGCCGGCGCGGCCGCCGCCGATACGCAATGACGCGCCCGGCTTCTGCAGATCCTCCACCGACTTCACCGGATTGTTGGCATTGATCAGCAGCAGATAGGCGTCCTTCTTGTAGGACGACATGCTGCCCAGCCAGTTGAATTTTTGCGGATCGAAATGCGCCTTGGGATCGCCCTCGACTGCAAGCTGCGCGACCGAGCGCTCGATCACCGCGAGCGTCAACCCGTCTTGCACGGACGTATCTGCATAAAGCCGGTTGGCGACCACAAGACCGCCCGCGCCGGGAAGATTCTGCACGATCAGATTAGGATGGCCGGGGATGTAATCGCCGAGATGGCGCGCCATCATGCGCGCCGAGATGTCATAGACGCCACCAGGCGGCAGGCCGACAATGACCTTGATCGTCTTGCCCTTGTAGAAATCCGCAACGGACTCCGCCGCCGCCGGGTGGATCAGCGCGACCAGCATCATCAACGCCGCCGGCAACGCGGCGGCACGCAGCGCGATCCCCGCCTTCATCTTCCGCACCATCATGGTCATCGCGCATCCTCCTCGTTTTTTTCTTCGCTATTGCCGGCTGTATGACGCGGCCATGCGTCAGGCTCAAGGCATATCGCGCAGCAGCATGCCAAAACCCTGGCGCGGTTCGCGCACATGCAGGCGCTTCTGGATTTCCCAGACGCGTGCAGGCACCGGATGGATGACCGGCACCTGCAGGTCCTGCTCCAGCATCTCAATAATGTTGAGCGTGCGCCAGCCCGAGCCGAGCATATAGATGGCGTCGGCGCCCTTGTGTTTGAGAAAATTCCGCTTGATGTGCGAATAAACCTGTTCGCCGGACAGATTCTGCGCCTCGTTGAACGGCACATCGATGCCTTCCATCGCCAGCACGTTGAAGCCGGAATCGCGGAAATATTTGGCGAATGTGTCGTTGATCTTGCCGGGGAAGTAGCTCGCGCCGACGATGGTCTTTGCATTGATCGCCTTGAGCGCAGTGACGTGGTTCTGCGGCGCCGTGAAGATCGGCGTCTTGTACTTCTCTTCCCAGCCGCCGACGATGCGCTTCTCGCCTTCGAGACCCAGCACCATGAAGGGCGGCGCGCCGTTCGGATGGATGACGTCACATTTCTGCTCCACGAGCCGCGCGATTTTCTTCTCGTAGGCACCCATCACCGTGTGAAATTCTTCCTCGGTGCCGCGCGAGATGTTCAGAAACAGCGGCAGCACGCCGATGCCTTCCGGGAGCAATCGGATCACCTCTTCGGTCATCCCTGGCCGCAGGGTCGGATTGACCAGCCCTGCAAGGCCGCGCCAGGTCGAAAATGCCATCTGCTAAATCTCCCGCTTGTTCTTATGCGTGTTGTTTCTATTCGTTTTCGCGCGATTTATTTGCGCGATTTATTTACTTGGCAGGCTTCGTCCATTGCGGCGGATTGGACGCCTTGATGCGCCGCGCTTCCTTCACCAGTTCCTTCACCGCGCCGGAGATCGGCAGCGAAAGACCGCCCTGGTCCGCCATCTTCATGACGATCTGCATGTCCTTCAGCGCCCAGGTGAAGCTGGTCTGATCCCAGTCTTCCAGCGCCTGCGATTTCGCCGAACTCATCATCAGCGCATCGCGCAGTGTCGGCAGATCGATGCCGGTGGATTCCGCCACGCGGCCGGCTTCGATGAGGCCGATGCTGGTGATCCAGAGCAACAGATTGTTCAAGCCCTTGCCGACCTGTCCGTGGCCGACATCGCCGAGATGCGCGATATCCGAACAGAAGGTCGAGAACACCGTGCGCCCGCGCGCAACGACATCGGCCTTGCCGCCGAACAAGGCCAGCAGCTTGCCCTCGTCGGCGAACCAGCGCCCCCGACAGATCGGCGCATCGAGAATGGAAACGCCTTTTTCGCCCGCAACCTTGTCGAGATTTTTGACCGTGTCCGGTGCCACAGTGGACGACACCGCGATCACCGCGCCGGATTTGAGCGTCTTCAGAAGGCCGTTGTCGCCGAGAACAACGTCGTTGACTTCCTCGTCATAGCCGACGCCGAGGATGACAAAATCCGAAGCCCTGCCGACATCGGCCGCCGTCGCCGCGATCGTGGCGCCGAAGCCGCGCGCCTTCTCCGCATTGCCCTTGTCGATATCGCAGGCCGTCACCGTGTAGCCGTGCTTGACGAGATGCTTGACCATGGCGAGGCCCATGCGGCCGGCACCGACAATCCCCACGCGCTCCTTCGTTGACGCCTCGGCCATTCGTGTCGTCTCCTATGCTGGCTTCTTCATGTGATAGTCGCGCGTAATGCCCTCCACCGAAATATATCCTTCGGTGAGGTCCTGCTGCACGGCGGCAAAATCGCGCTGGCGCGGGTCGCCATAGCCGCCACCGCCGGCGGTCTCTAGCAGCAGGCGCGTGCCCGCCTTCATCTCATAACGGCCGGAAGCGCCGGTGTCGCGCTCGTGATCGGTACCGACATCGATGACGAAGCGGCTGCGATTGCCGTTCTTGCCGCCGCCGACGCCATTCGGTGGAAAGCGCGTTTTGTCGAAACGGCGGATCACGGTCGCATCCTCAAGCAGCGCATATTCGCGCACCATGCTCAGGCCGCCGCGCCAGCGCCCGGCGCCGCCTGAATCGGGCACAAGCTCGAAGCGCGTGATGCGGCAGGGAAACTCGGATTCGAGAATCTCGATCGGCGTGACGTGCAGATTGCTCAGATGCACGGCGCTGGCGGAGGTGCCGTCATGGCCCGTGCCGCCGCCATAGGCGGAGCCGAGAATCTCGTATTGCATGGCAGACTGACCCGGCCGCGGCTTGCGCCAGTGGATCAGCATTGCGCTCGACGATCCCGCGCCGGCGATCGCGCGCTGCGGCGTGAAATGCGCCAGCGCATCGAGGATCACATCGACGAGCTTGAGGTTGACCATCTGGTAATTCGAGACGGGTGCCGGCGCTTCGGCATTGGTGATGCTGCGCGGCCGGAATTTGAACATCAGCACGTCGCGCATGCCGTCGTTGAAATGCAGGTCGGGGCCGAGCGCGCCGATCAGGGCGTAAAACACGCAGGCCTCGACCATCGAGGGGCGCAGATTGACGGGGCCACGCGCCTGGTCGTCGCTGCCGGTGAAATCGAAGATTGCCTGCCCATTCTTGATTGTGATCGTCACGGCGAGCTTGACCGGCTTTTCGAGATCGACGCCGTCATTGTCGAGATAGCCTTCAGCCGATGCCGTACCGGGCGCCAGCTTGCTGATCGCCTCGCGCAGTTCGCGCGCGGCACCGTCGAGAATGGCGGAAAACGCACCGGTCACGGTCGATGCGCCGAACCGCGCGCACAATTCGCCGACGCGGTTTGCGCCCATCTGGGTCACGGCGATCTGCGCCTGCACGTCGCCGCGCACCAGCACGGGCTGGCGCGTATTGGCGAGGATCAGCCGTTCGATATCGGCCAGCGCGCGACCCTTGCTCCAGATTTTTATCGGCGGAACGAGCAGGCCTTCGTGGAAAAGCTCCGTCGCATTGGCCGATGTCGAACCCGGCATCGTGCCGCCGACATCGGCCTTGTGGGCGAGGCTACCGGAGAATGCGACGATCTCACCCTTGTCAAACACCGGCGCGACGAAAGCCATGTCCGACACATGCGGAATGCCGCCCTCGTAAGGATGATTGCTGACGAAAACATCGCCGGGATTGATGCCGTCGTCGCCGCTTCCCTTGCCATAGACTTCGAGGATGCGGCCGACGAGATGGCGATAGACCGGCGCGTGGAAAAACATCGGCGGTGCGACGATCAACCGGCCGGCGCGATCGAGGATCACGCAGGAAAAGTCCCGGCTTTCGCGGATGATGGTGGAATAGCCGGAGCGATAGAAATGATAATGCATCTCGTCGACAAGACTGCCGATCTTGTTGCGCAGAATCTGGACCGTGACTGCATCCATGACCGCACCTTTGTCCGGAGCTTTGTCTGACGTTTTGTCCGCACTCGCGATTGCCACCATGTCAGCGCGTCCTTTCCAGAACGAGATTGCGTTGCGCATCGACATGTCCGGACCAGCCGGGCGGGATCACCGTCGTCGCATCGAACTGCTCGACGATCGCAGGCCCCGCGACACGCGCGCCGATATCGAGCCCGTCGCGTTCGTAAAGAACCGCCTGCACCGGCGTCGCGGCATCGAAATAGACCGTGCGCTCGCCCTTCGGCTTCGGTTTCGACGCGGCGCCTGACGACGGAGATGCACCCTGCTTGTATTTTGGCACCGCGACGCGTGCGCGCACGCGATAACTCACCACTTCGACCATGCGATCCGGCGCGGCATGACCATGGATTTGAGCATGGCGTTCATCGAAGCGTTCGCGCGCGGCGATAAGCGTCTGCGTCGTCACACCCTTCGGCGCGAGACCGTCGAGGCTCACGCGCAGTTCATAACCCTGGCCGACATAACGCAGGTCCAATTCGCGCGCGCAGCTTAAATTTTCAAGCGCCATGCCTTCTTCAGCCAATTCCTGGCAGGCGCGGGCTTCGAGCGAGGCGAAAATCTTCTGCGCATGGGCTGCGGAAATCTCCGGCAGCGGTTTTAGCTCCGACTTGATGTAATCATGGATTACGTCGGTGCAGAGCAGGCCGAGGGCGGAAAACGCACCCGGACGCGGCGGCACCAGGATGCGGCGCATGCCGAGTTCTTCGGCGACAGCCGCGGCATGCACGGCGCCGGCGCCTCCGAACGGCAACAACGTGAAGCTCGACAGATCGACGCCGCGTTTGGCCGCGAACACGCGGATCTCGTCGGCCATGCGCATATCGACGATGCGACGGATGCCCGATGCCGCCTGCAGTGCCGTCATCTTCAATGGTGTGGCGATATGTTTATCGAGTGCGGCGCGCGAGGCATCGACATCGAGCGTCTGCGTGCCGCCGAGAAAATAATTCGGATTGAGGAATCCGCAGACGATGTCGGCGTCTGTCACTGCCGGCCGTTCGCCGCCGCGCCCGTAACAGGCCGGTCCCGGCTGCGCGCCTGCGCTCTCCGGCCCGACCGTGAGGAAGCCGCCGGAATCGACACCCGCGAGCGAACCGCCGCCGGCCGAGATTGTCGTCATGTCGAGCGAGGGCACATCGATCTGCCGGCGTCCAATCACGCCTTCGGTCACTTCGAGCGGTACGCCGCCTTCGATGAAGGCGATGTCGGCGCTGGTGCCGCCCATGTCGAGGGTGACGAGCCCCGCCTGCGCCGCGGCACCGGACAGATAGGCGCTCGCCTGCGCGCCGGCTGCCGGTCCCGACAACAGTGTATGCACGGTGCGCCCGCCGGCGATCGCCGCGGTAAACGGCATGACGCCGCCGTTCGACTGCATCAGGAAGCGCTGCTGCGTGACAACGCCGACTTCGTCGAGATTGTCGTTGAGATGGCCGATATAGCGCACCAGCACAGGCTCGAGATACGCATTGACGAGTGTCGTCGACATCCGCGCCCATTCGCGCAGGCGCGGCAGCACCTCGCTCGACAGCGAGACCGTCGCGTCGGGACATTCATCCTTGATGATGCGCCGCGTCTCTTCCTCATGCGCGGGATTGGCGAACGAGAAAAGATAGCAGATCGCGAAGGACCGCACGCCCGCATCGTAGAGATCGCGAACGGCGGCGCGCACGGCATCGGCGTCGAGCGCCTGCAACACAGTGCCGGCATGGTCGACACGTTCGGCGATCTCGCGCGTCAGGCTCTGCGGCGCGATCGGCGTGGGCTTCTTGTAGAAATAATCGAACAGGTTGCCGTCGCGCGCCTGGTTCTGGATCTCCTGGATCGCCCGGAAGCCCTTGGTGATCAGCAGGCCCACTTTCGCGCCGCGCATTTCAAGCAATGCGTTGGTCGTGATCGTCGTGCCATGCGCGAAAAACCCGATCGCATCAGGATCGATACCGCGCGCGATGAATTTGCGCACGCCGTCGAGTACGCCGATCGCCGGATTGGCGGGCGTGCTCGAAACCTTCTCGACCAGCAGGGCGCCGTCCTGCGTGTCGAGGAGAACGAGGTCGGTGTGGGTGCCACCCACATCGACGCCCAACCTGTAGCGGGCCTGCACCCCGGTCATGAATTGTTTTTCCGTCCCTTGAAATTCGCGAAAATTCAAATGGCGCCGGGGCCTCTTCGGTGCCCCGGTCCATATCTTAAAGTGCGGCAGTGATTACTGCGGACGCCAATCGCCGTTCATCATCGCGGAAAGGCCGCCATCGACGAACAGAAGCTCGCCTGCAATGAACGCGGAATCATCCGAGACCATGAACAGGATTGCCCGCGCGAGATCCTCCGGCAGCCCAGGACGGCTGACCAGATTGACGACGGGGCGCGACGGATCGAATTCATCCTTACCGACCGGAGAGCCGATCTTGTTCGGGATGATGCCATTCACGCGAATTTTGTAAGGCGCAAGCTGCACGGCGAGCGAGCGCGTGAAATTGGCGACGCCGCCTTTGGCGGTGGTGTAGGCGATGGCGCGGGTGCGGCCGAAGAAGCCCGATGTCGAGCCGATATTGACGATCTTGCCGGCCACCTTCTTGGCGACCATCGACTTCGCGACATGCTGGCACATCAGGAACGGACCGGTGAGCGTCACCGCCATCACCTTGTCCCACTCCGCTTTGGTGATATCGAGAATGGTTTTGTTGTCGGAAATAGCCGCATTGTTGACGAGGATGTCGATGTGGCCGAACTTGGCCTCGACGTCCCGCACCAGTTTCGCGACATCGGAGTCGGACGAAATGTCGGCCACGAAGCCGGCCGCATCGCCGCCTGCGGCCACAATATCGGCTGCGACCTTGTCGCCGCGCCCTTTGTCCATATCGACGACGGCGATCCTGGCGCCTTCGCGGGACAAGAGCTTTGCCGTGTCTTCGCCGATGTTGCGGCCCGCGCCCGTGATGATGGCGACCTGATCCTTGAGCTTCATCTCTCCCACTCACCTCCGCTTTTTTGGAATGAATTTGGCGAACGCCAGCCCATTTCTTAGGACGCTATCGCCGCGGGGTATAGTCCCAGGCTGCGAATTTGCCTGTCAGCCATGCGCGATCATCGGTGCGCACTCAAATGTACCGCACGTTCAATGAATTACCCGTGGCATACCACGCGCACGTGCGACAATCAGGATCACATCGTCAGCGCGGATACGCAGCAGCAAGGTCGCGCGCGCCGGGCAACGCGGCTTCCCGGTCCATCCGCGCATTGGTCGCAGCGAGCAGTTTTGACACGACATTGTTGCGGATCGCGACGGGATTGCGCTCGTAGCCCGAGCGCTGGAAGAAGTTCGCGGTGGGAACCTGTTCGCGCAAAGCCGCCGGCATCAACACCATGTCGAAGCCGTTGCCATCGCCGGTGAGGTTCATCATCTCGAGTTCGGCTGCCGTGAGCGGCACCGTGTAACCTTTGCGGCGGGCAAAGACGACCGACGTCGTAAGCTTGTGCGTCTGCAGCAACGGCCCGACATCGACATCGAGCGACATGGCGTGGACGGCGAGACCTTTGGCCGTGTTGCCGAGGCGAACATGCCGGCTCCAGGTGTCTGGCACCGAGCGGCAGAACGCGACCATCTTGGCAACAACATCAAGCTTCTTTTCGAGCGCCGCACGGCGCGGGCCGGTCGCCGCCTGCGCCTTGGCCTTGAGCGCGTGCAGGATCGTATCGCCCTTCTCGGCCAAGAGTTCCACGCTGTTGGCGTTGAGCAACTGGTTGTAGCCGAGCGCCGTCGAGATCGCGCGCGCCTTCGGCCGCTTGCTCTCGAGCCCTGCCTGCACGTCATAATGTCCGTTGCCGCCGGACTCGAAGCTGTAAACGCGCACGATCTGCTCGCGTGTCAGACCGGCCGCCGCCGCGACGCGCGCATAGGCGCGCTTGTAGTCCAGTTCGCTCTTGGGCTGCTCGGGCACGAAGCGGAACTGTTCCATTGCATCCCGGATGAAATCGGCGGCAACGGGAATCGGCCGATTTTCGCGCGGTTGCTCTTCGTTCGTCGGGTCGACAGGCCGGGGCGGTCCGGCATAGAGCGGCGGCTGCGTGCGCACGTAGTCGGCGAGACCGATCGGCTCGCCGCGATGGCGCTTGGCGAAACGCAAGCGCCGTTTGTCGCCGATCGCCTTCCAATACGGCTGCGCGACACTTTCGAACTGCGCGCGGGCGGCAAGATAGATTTCCAGCCTGCGCCTGTATTCCGCGATGTCCCCTGCCGTCGGTTCGGCTTGAGCCAATCGGAGAGGCGCGGACTGCAACGGCGCGGGTGCCGGCGCGACGGCCTGCGCCAGGGCGGCATCGCGATGCGCGCCCGCCAGCAAAAGCATGGACGCCACGCAAGCCAGGGCGGCACGCCGCATGCGAGTTGGCACCGGAGCGCCGTGCTCGCTCTGTCCACTTGTCGACCGTCTCTCCGCAAGAATGCGCCGAACGTGATGAGGCATGCGCTCCAGTCCCGCGCTCCCGATCCGGAGCCGCCGATTGAGAATCACCGCGCGACTCTAGCAAAGCCGCACGGCATGCGCCGCCGTGTCCCTCTTGCGACCGAAGATCGCGCGCGCCGTAACCAAGCATGCAAACTCCGCTACGTCCTGGTGATGGCCTGTACTATAGTGTGGGCAGGATCATTCGGGCGGGGGCTTTCCATGGTTCGGGTTGAAGCGGGCGTGCGGCTGATCGCCAGCGTATTGCTTGGCGTGGGGCTGCTCGGTGCAGCATCCGCGCTGAGTGGCAAAGCGCAGGCTGCAATGGCGCCCGACAACGTGGCGGAAGAGCTACAGATCGCCGCCAAGGAATGCCGCGAGAGCGGCGGCCGTCCCAATACCGATGCCATGCTCAAGGCGCTGGATTTCACCGGCAAGGGCGGCCCCGACTGGATCGTCGATTTCGCGAAACTGCGCTGCGAGGGCGCGCTCAACCCGTTCTGCGGCAGCGGCGGATGCGGCCTCGAACTGTTCACCTATTCCGGCGGGAGCGACTGGCAAAAAGTTTTTGACGAGAACGTCCTCTCCTATCGCATAGTCAACGTGAACAGGCGGCCCGCCTTGCACTTCGTGACTGGCGGTGCGGCCTGCGGGCGCGTCAACGCGAAATCCTGCACCTACATCTATCAGTCCGGCAAGACGCGGCAGGTGCAGTAGCAACCCCGCCAGGTTCGCCGTCCGTCCCCCATCATCCAAGAGTTCGTCGGAGCGTTTCATGTCTGTACGGCCCCTGCTCTCTTTCGCGACCTTGCTCGGCTCAGCCCTGTTGGGCGCAACTTTCCTTGTCACCCCGGTCCGGGCCGAAATGGTAGGACCGTGGAACGTCGTTCCCTATAAGAATGGCAGCACGTTCAAGCACTGCATCATGGGACGTGGCGAGAACGGCGCCGTGCCGGCCGTCGGCTTCACGCGCAACAACGACTATTACACCATCTTCTTCCTCTCCAAGGCCTGGAAGATGACCGCGGGCCAGTCGTTCACGGCAAAGCTCACGGTCGGAACGACAACGGAGACGCTGAACGCATTCGTCGCCGAGCCGACCCTGTTCCTGATCGACATGATCAAGAGCCCGGCCTTGCAGACCGCGGTTCGCCAAGCCGCATCGGTCACTGTCACGGTGCCGATGGGCACCTACACCGTCCCGCTCGCGCAGAGCGGTCCCACCTTCGCCGCGTTCGATACCTGCCTCGCGCAGAACATCACCGGCCCCGTCGCCGCGCGGCCGGCGACACCGGCGCCCGCTCAACCGGCGACACCTGCACCGCAGGCTGCGCCTTCGGGCAACGCGGGCGGCAAAGGAGGCGGCATGTCCGATGTCGCCTACAGCATGGTGCGTGCCGACTGCGAACAGATCAAAGACCGCGACATCCAGATTGTCGGCTGCACCAAGGTGATCGAGAGCGGCCGCGAACAACAGGCCGTTGTCGGCATCGCCCACAGCAATCGCGCCGACGCGTATTCCGCCAAGAAGGATTACGCCCACGCGCTTGCCGATTTCTCGACCGCGATCCAGCTCAACCCCACTTATGTCAACGCGCATTGGGGTCGCGGCGATGTCTATTTCGAGATGAACAGTTTTCCGCAGGCGATCACCGATTACGGTGATGCGATCAAACTCTCGCCCAGCGACGATACGCTCTACCGCTCGCGCGCCCTCGCCCGTTTCCGCATCCGCGATTACGGCAACGCCATCGATGATTATGCGGCCGCGCTGCGGCTCAAACCGAACACCGCGCTCTATTACGCGGAACGCGGCGACGTCTATGCCGCGCGCAACGACCGCCCGCGGGCGCTCGCCGATTACGACGCGGCGCTGCGCATCGATCCGAACCAGAAGACCGCGCAGGAGGGCCGCGCCCGCTTGCAGGGCGGTGGCCGCTCGGCAGCGCCGGTTGCCAGCGGCGGCAGTGCGCCCGTCGGCTTCGTGAAGCTATCGATCGAGCAATATGCCGACTTCGTCCACCGCCATCTCAGCCGCAACACGAAGGTCGAGACCGACAAGAACGGCGACTATGTCGCCAAATCCTCGGCGCGTTTGCTGTCGATGTACATGGTGCGCAATCTCGGCGGGTCGTTCGATGACTCGATCACCGCATTCGTGGGCGGCCTGCGCAAGGGATGCGTCAGTTTCGGGCCGCACGAAACGGTAAAGCAGACCAAGATCAGCGCCATCGACGTCCGCATGACCGAGATGGCATGCCGCGTGGGCCGCGTCGACATGACCTTCCAGACCATCTATGCGACCGACGGACAGACATTGCACATCTATTCGACATTCGGCACCAGCAAGCGCGATGTGGAGCGCACCGGCACCAAACTCTATGGCGGCCTCGACAGCCTGTACCGATAACCGCGCCAGCACCCGGCAAAGCCCAATGATCCGTCTGTAAGACATGAGTGAGATTCCCTCCCAGCTTCCGCAGGGACAAACCATTCGGCTGGTCGGATCGGGGGCGACCGGAATCGTCGGACAGGTCGTCGGCGCTGGTGGCCAGGGCGCGGTCTATATCTGCGATGTCGGCGGACGGCGGCTGGCGCTCAAATGGTATCACCCGAACGTGGTGCGCCAGGACGTCACGGTGCGCCAGCGCATCGCTCGTCTCGTCGAACTCGGGCCCCCGGACAATCGCTATCTCTGGCCGATCGATCTTGCGGAAGTCCCGGGCCGGGCTGAATTCGGCTATGTCATGCCACTGATGAGCGGCGACCGCCGCCCGCTCAAGGACATCATCGTGGCGCCGCCGCGCCGTCTCGAACTCACGCTCGAGGCCAGGGCGACGGCGTGCTTTGAGGTTGCCGACAGCTTCCAGACCCTGCACGCCAAGGGCTTTTGCTATCAGGACGTCAATTTCGGCGCATTCTTCGTCGATCCGATCCGCGGCAGCATTCTCATCTGCGATGCCGACAACATCACCGTCGACGGCCAGCTCGGCGGCGTCTATGGCACGCGCAAATTCATGGCTCCGGAAGTCGTGCGGCGGGAAGCGATCCCTTCCATGAAGACCGACCTTTATTCCATGGCGGTCCTGTTCTTCTACATCATCTTCGGCTGGCACCCGCTCGATGGACGCCGCGAAGCCGAGACCGTCACGCTCGATGCCGCGGCCGAACGCAAGCTCTACGGCACCGAGCCTCTATTCCTGTTCGATCCTGTCAATCCGGCGAACGGCCCGGTGCCGCACCATCACGACTGGATCGTCGCGCGCTGGAAGGCGATGCCGCACGCGTTGCGCGACCTGTTCACGCGATCCTTCACCGCCGGCCTCACCGACGCCAATTCCGGGCGCGTGATCGAGACGGAATGGCGCAACATCCTCGCGCGCTTGCGCGATGCAGTCACCCGCTGTCCCGGCTGCGGCTTCGAAACACCCGTCGACGGCGAGATGCAGACGATGCCGACCTGCAGCGCCTGCGGACAGGCCGTCCCGCGCCCGACGCGCATGAGCCTTGCCCGCTACCTGATCGCGATCCTGCCCGGACACGAACTCTATCCGCATCACGTCAGCGCCGGTGCGGCGGTGGGCTTAAGCGAGCCGGTCGGACGCATCGATCAGCATCCGACCAACCCCGCCATCATCGGGTTGCACAATCTCACGCACAATCCGTGGAGCGGACAGTTGCGCGACGGCAGCACCGTCACCGTCGCGCCCGACCGCACGGTGCGCATCGTCGACGGGCTCGACATTGACTTTGGTGGGCGGCACGGAACGATCGCGGACGCCGATCACGTGTGAACGGGAGACAGAGGTTATGAGAGAAGTCATCACCTCGCTGATCGGATCCGCGGGCGGAGCAAGCGCCCGGGGCGCCGCTCATATCGCCCACGGCAAGCCCAACCAGGACTCTGTCGCCTGGGAGCAGTCGCGGTTGTGGACCTATATCGCTGCCGCCGACGGACATGGCAGTGCACCGCATTATCGCAGCGACCGTGGCTCGCGTTTTGGCGTCGAGACCGCGATCGCGGTTTTGCGCGAGGCAACGGCAGACGGCAGGCTGCGCGAGCACGAGACGCTGGAGCGCAATATTTCGACGCTCGCCAAGGCGGTGGTCGCAGGCTGGCGCGCGCGCGTCGAAACCGACATCGCCGCCGACCCGATTCCGCAAGCGCCGGGTTTTGCCAGCCATACCGTTTACGGCTCGACTTGCCTCGCCGCCGCGATCGGCCCCGGAATCACGCTGCTGATGCAGCTCGGCGACGGCAATATCTTCATCGGCGCGCCGTCGGGCGACATCGAAGTGCCCTTTCCCGACGACGAGATGGAAGGCGAACAGACCTATTCGCTGTGCCTGCCGGACGCGGCCGAACATTTCAAGATTTCGTTGTTTCGCGCGCCGAACCCGTTTGCCGCGCCCGACTTCGTCATGGCGACGACCGACGGATTTCCGAAATCCTTCGAAGACATCAATGCCGCCCTGCCGGTGGTCCGGCAATATCGCGAAGCCAGCCGCTCGCGCGGCCTTGCCGCAGTCGTCGCCGAACTCGAACCCTGGCTGGCGCGGTGCTCCGAGATGGGCAGCGGCGACGATACGTCGGTCGCCATTTACGCGGTCGAACACCACGACGCGGCGGCACCCGCGCTTGACCCGGCTGCAACAGCGAAGACTGACGCAAGGCCGGCGGCGCGTCGTCTTTCGCCAGACCCGCAAATGCAGGGACCGACGCGCCGGCCCCGGCCTGTCGGGGCCGTCATCATCGGGATCTTGCTCGGCGGCCTTGTTGGCACCTATGCCGCGGCCATCGCCGGCGACGCGATCAAGCCCTATCTGCCCGGGGTCAAGTTTCTGGCTGCGACCATCGGCAAACCGGCTGGCGTCCTGGGACGACCTGCCGACGCGGCACCGCCTGCGCCGGATACGGGGCCGGCCGATCCGACGCCGCCAACAGCATTGCCGAGTCCAAAAGTGGACGGAGCGCCCAAACCTCTTGAAAAATAGGACTAACGCGCGATCGTCATTGACAAGTTATGCGTGTAAACGCAATTGTTACCGGGCACGGGGTTTGACGTCATGCCGTGCCATGACCGGTCGGGGGGCCGCGGTTTCGTGTTCAAGCGTACTCACGTCAACCACACACACGCGCATCTTTTCGCCAGCAGCATGAATGCTTCGCTCGTTTCGGCCGCACGCCGGCCGACCCGACGCAGGCATGCGCCCTCGATCGCCGCCGCATCGTTACCGATCGCCACACATTTCAAGGATTGAGGACCATCGCATGGCACAGAATCCGAATGAATTCATGCCGCCGATCCCGCGCGATCAGAGCGGACCGAGTGAATCAGAAATCATCCCGTTCAAGTCGACGAAGATCAATATCTGGAAAAGCAAGGTGCTCGTGCCCTTGCTGCTTGTCGGCATCGCGGTCGTCGCGATGTTCATGATGCCGGCCACCAGCGGAGCGAGCTTCTTTGCCTACTTCGACGTGATCGCGATACTGGGCGTTGTTTCGATCTTCCTCGGAATCTATTTCTATTCCAACGAAAGCAAGCCCTTCTTCTGGTATCTGGTCCCCGCCCTCATCGCCTACCTCCTTCTCCGGTATTTCTTCTTCATTTACGTGATCGTGTTCCGCCAAATTCTGCCCGGCGGAGACCTCGCCGCGGGAAATACCTCGTTCATCGCCAATTTTATCTCGTACTTCTTCGGCGCCGGCATGTGCGAGGAAATGCTCAAGGCGACGCCGATCCTGTTCGCTTATTTCCTTGCACGCTCGATCGGCCCCACGCCCATCGGCACAGCACCGACCTTCGGCCGTCTGGTGTCGATGAATTTCACCGCCAACGACATCAAGACCGCGCTGGCGTTGCGTGGCCCGCTCGATGGCCTGTTGATGGGCTTCGCGGCCGGAGCCGCCTTCATCCTCCTCGAGACGCTTGTGCAGTATGTCCCCAATACGGTTCACAAGGTGACTCAAGCGTCGAACTCGGAGGCCATGGGACTTCTGTTCGGCTTCCGGCTGCTCATCCCGCGGGTGCTCCAGGGCGTATCGGGTCACATGGCCTGGGCCGCGATCACCGGATATTTCATCGGTCTTGCGGTGCGCTATCCGCGCCAATGGATCAAGCTGATGCTGATCGGCTATCTCTCCGCCGCGCTGCTGCACGGCCTGTGGGATTCCGTCGGCGTGCTGCCTTTCCCGCCATTCTGGTACGCGGCGGTCACGGTCGCGACGATCCTGCTGTTCGTGAGTTGCCTGCTCAAGGCCAAGCAGTTGACGCTGGCGTGGTACGGCGCACCGGCGGTGGCGAACGACTCCATCCTGGTCAACGCCCCAGTAGAGCCGGCGGCGCCAGCGCCGTATGTCGGAGGTGCAGGGCCAGCGCCGGGTGCGGCGGCAACCGCACCTGCGACAACGGGGCAAGCGCTCGACGGCCTCATGTCCACCTTCAGGGGCGTGGTCGGCAATATCGGCAACATGGTGAGTGCGGCCGCGAATACGGTTTCGGCTCCGCCGCCGGCGGCGCCCGCTCCGGTCGTGCCGCGTCCGGCCGGTGACCGCTATTCGATCGGGACGAGCACGGCACGCTTTGCGCTCGAAGCCGGCCGCAGCATCGACTTCGCGTCACTCTTCTCGGCCCAGGGCGTCCCGCCCGGCACCACCGGCGAAATCAGCCACCATCCGCAAAATCCGGAGATTCTCGGCCTGCAGAACACCGGCACCACCGCCTGGACGGCTTTGACCGCGGACGGCGCGACCGCAACGGTGCCGCCGGGCAAGAACCTGCGGATCACGGCGGGCACGAAGCTCGTCTTCGGTTCGTTCGTCGTGGATATCCAGACGTATTAGAGTGTGGTTCTGCGGGAAGCATGATGTCCGAAAGGCATGAAGCGCTTTTCGGACATCATCGTACTCCAGTAAGACAGAAGCGCGCGTGATTCACGGGCGGCGACACAAGGGTGCAAGCGATGACCGATCAGGTGCTTCCGAATATCGCGCAGATGGACGTCTCGCGCCGCAAGCTGCATTTCATCTTCGCGATCGACACCTCGGGATCGATGTCCGGGGATCGCATCGCCTCGCTCAATTATGCGGTGCGCGCGGCCATTCCCGCCATGAAGGAGGCCGCCGCCGACAACCCGGAAGTCGACGTGATGGTCCGCGTCCTGCGTTTCTCCGACACGGTCGACTGGCCGGTGCCGGACGCGATTCCGATCAATGATTTCGTATGGAACGACATGGTCGCCGGCGGAGAAACCAATATGGGCGCCGCCTTCACGGCGCTGGCGGAGGCAATGTCGGCCGCGGGCATGCCGGGACGGCAATTGCCGCCGGTCGTGGTCCTGATGTCGGACGGCCTGCCCACGGACGAATCCGAAAACGGCCTCGCTGCGTTCCTCGCGTCCGAATACGGCGCCAAAGCGGTCCGCATCGCGATCGCGATCGGGTCGGATGCCGATCTCGGCCTGCTGCAGGAATTCATCGCCTCGCCGACAGTGAAGCCGCTGCAGGCCAACAGCGCCGCCGCCCTCGTCAATCGCATCAAATGGGCCGCCTCCGTGCCGATGAAAAGCGTGTCCTCGCCGGTCGGTTCGGCCGACCCGATCGCGCAGATCGCACAAGGCGTTGCGCAGGAAAACGCGGCGGCCGGCGATCTGGTCTGGTAATTTCGGTCTGATGACAACGGCGCGCGGTGTGGCGGTCCACGGGACACCGGCCAGCCAGGACAACAGACAAGAGGATAGCAAGACGCGATGACCGAGCAGACCGGAGCAGACCAGGCCCTCGTTGCCGTCCTGAAGGACATCGCCGCGCGCGAGGGCGGCGCCATCCTTTCCAACAGGCGGCGGTTGATCGGCCTGCTGCGCGACAAGCTGCCTGAGGAGACGCGCGCGATCCGCATGGCGTTGACGGCGTATGACGCGGGCGTGCCGGCGCGGCTGCGCGCCCATCCCTCGCTCGGCGACGTGGAGGTGGCGCAGGAAAGCCACCGCGTCAGCAACGACACCGGCCTGTCCGACAGTTTTGCCCGTTCCGCGGTCGTGGCCTGGGCGCAAGCTCTGACCGATTATACGCCGCAGGAAGCGACGGCATCCCCTGCACCCGCACCGGCGGCGCCGATCCCGCCAGCACCATCGGTTCAGACTCAACCGGCCGTGCAACCGCTGCCGCCGCAAATGCCGCCAGCCGTGCAGCCGGTGCCGGTCGCACCGGTTCAGCCGCTGCCGCAGTCTGTGCCGCCATTGCCGCCCCCGCCGGTGCAATCGCTCGGTGCGCCGTCCGTGCAGCCCTTGCCCGGCGCCGGCGCGCCGCCGCCACCAGTCCAGTCCTACACCGGGGCCTATCCGGGCGGCGGACCGCTGCCGCCCAACAGCCTGCCGGCACAAAGCCTGGCGCCAAGCGCGGCCGGGAAGGTGATCAAGGTCGCGGCCCTGGCGGTCATCGGCGTCGGCGTTCTGGCGGTGGCCGGACTGGCAACCGGCGTCCTCCAGCCGGGGCAGTTTTTCAGGATGGCCGGAAATTCGCCCCCGGCATCCCCACGATCGACACCGCCGACGTCGGCACCTGCCACCCCGGCAGCGCCCAAACGCACCACCGTCGCCGATGGAACGGCGCTGATCGGCGGCGGCCGTTACCCGACGATCCAGACCCAGCACGAAGCCGGCAACATCCTGACGTTCAAGTTCGCGACCGAGGACGGCGGCGACACGTCTTATGCCGCCGCGATCCGTTATCAGGGGACGGATGGCGGAACCGGTGCAATCGTAGCGGTTCGCAATGGTCAGACGGCTTCCACAGGCAACGTGCCGCTGCGGCGATGGCTGAGCGGGACGGATCAAAGCGTCGTCGTGTCGGGAAATCTGGCGAACAATACGGGCAATGTCAGGTCGGCGTGCGTCTTCGCGACGCTGAGCAAGAACACGTCCGTTCCGGAAACCGCGCCGGGCAAATCTTTTTGCGCGTACGGCGTCAAGCCGGACGGCCAATGCGACATCGAAGCCAGCAAATCACTTGGTTGCGCAACCCTCAAATAAAACGAACAGCCCATCGACCCGGTGTGAGATCCATGAACCAGAGCGGCACCACAAACGATATCGGGTCCATCCTCGCCGCACTGATCGGCGAACACGGCAACGCGCTGCTTGAAAACAGACGCCGCCTGTTCGGACTCTTGCGCGATCGGGCGCCGGGATCGTTACGCGAATCGCGCATCCTGATGATGGCCTATGACGACGGCCTGCCCGGCCGGCTGCGCGCCGCACCGGTGTCGGACATCGAGGTCGCCCGCGAAGCGGCACAATTTTCCAACAATACCGGCATCTCGGCGGAATTCGCGCGCGGCGCCGTCATCGCCTGGGCGCGCGCACTCACCGGCTATCAACCGGCCGCGGTTGCAGCGCCGCCCGTAGCGCCACTCCCTGCGCCAGCGCCGCCGGTTCAACCGGTTTCCGTGCAGCCCATTCCGGTACAGCCGGTTTATGTCCAGCCGGTGCAGCCCGCTCCCGTGCAGACGGTTCAGGCCATTCCGCAGGCTCCAGCACCCGGCGTGGCCGCCGTTCCTCCCGGAGCCGCGCCGAATACAGATCTGAAGAAATGGATCGGAATTGCCGTTGTCGTCGTCGCCGCCATGGCCGGCGTCAGCATGATGTCCGATACCTTCAGCAGTAAGCCTGAGCCGCAGGCGCCGCAGCCGCAGCCGCAGCAACAACCCCAGCCACAACAACAGCCGCAGCAACCCCAGCCGCAGCCACAGCCGCAACGGCCCCAAAACACGCCGCAGAATACAGGCGTCACGCCCGAAAACATCGCTGTCCTGACGCCTCGCACGCCTTACCCGGTCTACAAGATCGACCGCATTCAAAATGATCCGAATTCGCTCGTCGTCGATTTCGGCGCGTCGACCCCTTCCGGTCCCATGACCTATCGCGCGGCAATCCTGTTCAAGCGCGGCTCCACGCAGGGCCTGTCGCGGCTTATCGCTTTGCGCAATGGCAAGACAACGCAGGCCGACAATCCGGCCGTCCGCCGGCAGGACAGCGACAACCGCAATCACAGTGTGGTCATCGGCGGCGGCAGCATGGCGGCAAACGAGATCGGCGCACCCGGATTTTGCATCGTCATCCTTCATATGGCGAACCGCACGGATCGGCTCGATCTGACGAACGACGCCACCGTCTGCGCCCTCGCGTCGCCGGGCCCCAACGGCAAGGCCTGCGGCGAGGCCGTCGGGTGCGGCACGTTGCGATGAAGATCGCGGCCGCACGGGTCAAGATGCAGCGCCTCATCGCGCACGGACGGCGGTTGGGCGGGACCTGAGATGAACCAGTTTGCTCCCGTCATCGATGGCCTGCCATCCCGCCCGGATGCGGCCTCGCCCCTGGCCCAGCATTATCTCGCCTTCATTTCCTACCGCCGCGGCGATGGCGGACAGATCGCACATTGGTTGCGCGAGCGCATCGGCACGTTCAAGCCGCCGCGCGAACTTGTCGCCAAGGTCTCGGCTTACGACGAGCGGGTCGGCGGGCGCTTCAATCGCGTCTTCTTCGACATGTCGTATCAGCGCTCGCATACCGACTTCTGGAACGACCACATCGCACCCTCGGTCGAGCGCTCCGACAATCTGCTGTTGCTGCTGACGCCGTCCGTCTTCGAAAAGCTGCCCGGCGGCGAGCCCAATTGGGTCGAACGCGAAATCGATACGTTCCTCAATGCCGGCAAGGATCCGGCCCGCATCCTCCTGCTGCTCGGGCCGGGCGCACCGACCGACCGCGTGCCCGACGCGCTGGCAAAGATATCCGACCGCTGGGACTGGGCCGATCTGCGCTTCTTCTCGCCGTCGAGCTACACGCGCTGGCGGCGCGGCGCCGACTACGATGCGCAGCTCACGAAAATTCTGGCGCGCATCTACGATATTGCTGATGGCGAACTTCCGGCGCTGACGCGGGAATTCGAACGCGCGCGGGCGCGGGTCTATCGGCGGATCTACACAGCCGGCGCGATGACAATCACCGGCCTCACGGCCCTGACGATCTGGGCGATGGTCGAGCGGCAACGCGCGGTCACGGCGGAGCATGTCGCTGTCGAGCAACGCGACGAAGCCGTGCGCCAGCGCAATGCCGCGCTGGTCGCGCAGTCACTGCATCTGACCGAGGCGGCGGGCAAGCTGCAAGAGCAAGGCGCCACCACCCTGGCGATGAAATTGCTGCTCGCCGCGTTACCGGACAAGCAGGCCGGTAACGATCGCCCTCTCGTCGCCGATACGATTTTAGCCGCCTATGACGGCCTCTATGGCGAACGCAAGATCGCCAACATCACGCTTCCGCCGAACGCATCGGCCGCCGTCCTGTCGGCCACGGGAGACAGGCTCGTCGCGGTGACGGAAAAGGCGATGACGATCATCGATCCGCGCACGGGAAAGACCTTGCGCGAGATACCCAATCCCGGCGGACTGGCGGTGAAAGCCCTGCTGACGGCGGACGCCACGCGCATCGCGTTGCTGCGCGACAACGGCGAGATGCGGGTCCAGGACCTCAAGACCGGCGACATCGTCGTGAGCAATCCCGGATTCGGCGCAGCGCCATTCATGGCCTTTGTCGATGCCGATCGCGGCATTCTTATCCAGTCGGCCGACGGCCAAAATCTCATCCGCATCGATCTCGTGACCAAAACCGTGGCGACCCGGCATTTCACGGAGGCCCGCACCGTTTCGGTGAGTGATGGCGGCAACCTGCTGATGATCGTTGCCGACGGCATGGTGCGGCGGTTGTCGCCCGGCGACCTCACCGATCATGCGAGCCGTCCGACGGGAAAGGACATCCTGTTCGCCTTCACGAAAGTCCCCGGCGAAAACGGCGCGATCGCAATGGGTGCCGGCGACGGCGCGCTCAAAGGCCGGCTGGCTTTCCTCGATCCCGACACACTGGCGGAGCGCAAAAGCGTCGGTCTGCCGCTCGGCACGGTTTCCGATGTCACTGCATCGACGATAATCAAGCAGATCGCGGTGAATGTGGCGCCCAATCTGGTTTACATCGACACCGAAAACAATCGCACGCTGCCCGGCACCAACATCCCGCACGGATTGGTCGGCCACTATGTGGCGAGCGGTTATCGCAATTACGATTACTACGCGCTCTACGGCGAACATGGCGTCAGCCGGCTCGAAACCCCGGGATCCGACCTGCATTATTTCTATCGCAGCGAAGATGGCGGCACGGTCAATCAACTGATCATGGATCCTGACGGCCAGGTGTTCACCACCGTGACCGCAACGCCGGCGGCGACGCGCTGGTCGAGCAAGGACATCTCGCTACGCAAGAAGCTCGCGCTCGAATTCGAGATCAAGGGATTTCACATTCCTCTTGTCGTCAGTCAATTCACCGGGTCTCCCGATCTGACCTTGGGCGGCGCGCAATATTCCGACGGCAGCTTCCGGGTCTGGGATCCGATCGCCGGCACAGATCGCATCGCGGTGCCCGCCTCCCCGGCGCGCGCCAAGAATTTTTCGATCTTCGCCTGGGCCAAGGACTCCAAAAGCGTAGCGATCGGCGGAAAGGACGGCGAGGTCGCGCTTCACTCTTTCGCAAATGACGCCGACAAGACAGCCAAAGCTTTCACAGCCAAAGCCTTCGACGCGGCCGTGGCCGCAATCCTCCCCACATCGCCGACCCGTGTCGCGGTGCAGAGCGCCACCGGCGCGCTCGCGCGCGTCGATCGATCCGGTGAAGCGCTCACCGTGAAGGCGCTTGCGGGCCCAGGCGCATGTCCCGTTGCAGCAATATCGGAAGCCGGCATCCTGTGCGAAAGAAAAGATGGCGCTCTCGAATTCCGCGATCTCGACGACGGCAAGATCCTGTGGACGCATTCGAGCCCGAATCTGCACGCCGGGCATACGGCGGTCGGGATTGACGCCGCGTCGCGCCGTGCGGCCTTCGTCGACTCGAAGGGACTGATGACCGTGCGTTCGCTGCCGGACGGCGCCGTTCTCCAGACCGTTCAAATTTTTGGAATATTGTCCGGCCCGATGATGATGATGGCGGTCAAGTCTCCGATGCTCGACCAGGAGGAGCGCGACGCCATCCTCAAAGGCGCGCGCGAGGTGAAGGTCAAGATTCAGGCCAACTGGCTGAAATTCGCGCCGGACGGGCGGCATATGGTGGTCGCGATGCCCGAGCATTCACTGCAGTGGATCGACCTGACGGACGGCTCCGCGCGCGTGATCGCACGCTCGGATGATTTTACCGGTCTGGCGCGCGGCAATAACTCCTCCTTCACGGACGGCGTCTTCAGCGCACATGGGACGCAGTTTGCCGCGATAGCGCGAAACGGGTTGCTGGTTTACGACTTCGACCTCGAGCAGATCGTTTTTTCGCGATCCAGCGAACTCCACAGCGACACCAGCAAGGTTTTTGCGACCCGCGGCGGCAGCGGATTCATGACTTCGGATGCGCTGGCACTGGCGATGCTGCCGGTGTTCGAACGCACTGACGATCTCGTCGCCCTGATCAAGCAACGCTATCCCGGCGGCCTCACGCCCAAACAACGGCATTTATTCCATGCTGAATGAACCGGCTGGCCGGCAGGACGGTGCGACCGACGCGCGCGTCGTCTTCGGCGACACGGCACTGGCCCGCGCGGTCGCAGAAGACTGGGCGTCACAGGGGCCGGTCCTGCGCGTGACCGCGGGCCCTGCGGAGGGCGCGCGTTATCCCATTTTGCGCGCAACCGGGGATGCGGCCATCGATATCGCGGCGGCAGCGGCCGATCGTGTGCCGCACGTCTTTGTCGATGCCGACAGCGACCGCGCAACAGCGGCGATCCTGCATCCGCTGCTTGCGCAGAGGCAACGCCATGGTCTGACGTCAGGGGTGACGGCGCATATCCGCGATTCCGGCCTGCGCCGCGCCATCACCGACCGGCTTGAATCCGTCGGGGGCGGTCCGCGCCTGTCCTTGCTCGGCGTGGCGTCAGTGATCGCGCGCACGGTCGTGGCGCGCGAACGCCTGTTCGATCAGGCCTATTGGCGCAATCAGGACCGCCTCCATGCCATCATCGTCGGCTTCACGGCGCTCGGCCGCGCCTGTTTCGAGGAAGTGGCCTTTGCCGGAATTGCCGGACATCTCGCCAAGCCGCGCATCACGCTGGTCGTTCCCGACCCCGCGCGGGTGCGCGACGCAATCAGCCAGGAGATGCCGGAGATCGATCAATCGGTCGAAGTCGTGCTCGCGGCCTGCGCGCCCGGAAGCACCGGCGCGGTCTTCACCAATCTCGTGGAGGATGACGGGGTCGCCGGCGCGCTGACGGCCGTTTTCGTCTGCCTCGACGATGAAGCCACGACGCTCGCCGCAACGGCCGCGATTGCCGACGTGCAGAAGCGGTTTGATGCGCTGGCGGCACCCGCGCATGTCCTGTCCGAGGCGGCGATGCCGGCCGTGCATCTGGCGTTGCCGCTCGACCGGCCGCACGACATCGCGCGCCGGTTCACGATGACCGACGGAATTGCTGCTGCGCCCGACCTGCTCGGACGCCTCACCACGGGCTCCGATGTGACGGCGCGGCGGCTGCATGACACCTATCGCCGGCTTTTCGGCGGCAGTGGCGCGGGACGCGATTGGGACGATCTGGCAGAAACCTATCGCTCGGCCAATCGCCGCGCCGCCTGGCATCTGCCACAGAAATTGTGGACCGCCGGCCTCATCGACCTTGGACACGGCACAGACACGGCCGCGGTCGCGCCGCAGGCGCGGGAGACCGTGATCCTGCCCTGCGCGCAAAGCACCGCGGAGGATGCGCTGCTGCGCCGGCTGGCACGACTCGAGCACGACCGCTGGTGCGCCGACCGCCGCATCGACGGCTGGGCCTATGCACCGACACGCGACGACAGGCGGCGGCTGCATCCCGACCTCATTCCTTTCGACGACCCGCGCTTCACCGACGCCGAAATCGCCAAGGACGTCGAACAGATCAAATTTCTGTTCGCGGATGTCGTGGTCGCGGCGGACGACGGCGCCACGGTACCGTTGATCCTCGGCGTCAGCAGCAGCGTGGCGCCGGATACAGCCATCGACGTCGCCGCCGCATGTAAGCTCGTGCAACAGGCGGACTGGCGTCCGATCATCATCGTCTCCGCGCTGATGGATGATGCCCAATGCGACGCCGTCGATGCGCTGGTCACCGCTTGTGACAGCAGAGGCCGAAGCTGCCGGCTCATTATTCCAGAGTTGCGCCGGGACAATCGGCCGCTGCGCGTCCTCAGCGACAAAGCGCGGGCGCGGCTCGACGCATGGCTTGACCGTCCGCATACGCAGATCGTGCCTCTGCGCGGCGCTGATGTTGATGATGACGACTGGGCCGATCCGGAAGCCCCCGATACCGATCAGCGCACGCTCGACGCCTATCTCGCGCAGCGCGCCAATGCGATCGTCTCGGCGAAGAGCTCGGGCATTTCTGACCTGTCTTGAATCATACTTCTACGATGTCATTCCGGGGCGCGCGTTCTTCGCGAGCAAACCCGAAATTCATAATCACCGCCGGGCGCATGGATTCCGGGCCTGCGCCAAGTGGCGCATCCCGGAATGACAGTCTTTGGTTTGGGCTGTCGGTTCATTCAACTGGAAGACGCTCCAGACGTGACAGCCACGGGTGACGGATTAGACATTGGTCTGAGACATCGCGCCGTTCTGATCGAAAACGCGCCAATGGACCCCCGCCTTGATACCCGCGCCTTGCATTCTTGCCGTGAATGCTCGCGCGATTTCTCAGGGCTGGACGCGTGCCCTAACCTGTTCCTTTCATTGAACCAGTTTGCATCTGCAGCGTTCATGTCCATCGGCTGCACTCAAGCGGCCTCCCAGAAACATGGAACTGCGTATGGAAGCGGATGCCGCCCCCCGATCGCAAGGCTCCCCCCGTGGTGCCGGCCAGAGCAACAAGAAGTCATCCTCGCCCGCCGCGACGGTCGACCTGCGTATAAACGGCAAAGACCATAACCTGACGCTCGATCCGCGCACGACACTGCTCGATGCCCTGCGGGAGCACATCGGTCTCACCGGCACCAAGAAGGGATGCGATCACGGGCAATGCGGCGCCTGCACCGTTCACGTCGACGGCGTGCCGGTCCTGTCCTGCCTCTCGCTCTGCGTCACGCTCGCAGGCCGCGCCGTCACCACCATCGAGGGGCTTTCGCAGGACGGCAAAATCCATCCAATGCAGCAGGCGTTCATCGATCATGATGCGTTCCAGTGTGGCTATTGCACACCGGGGCAGATCATGTCCGCCGTCGGCTGCGTCGAGAGTGGGCATGCGGGCGATGATGGCGCGATCCGCGAATACATGAGCGGTAATCTCTGCCGCTGCGCGGCCTATCCCAACATCGTCGATGCCATCAAGCAGGCGCGCGCGCACATGCGCCAGCCGACGCGACCATCCAAAACAAAGGCGGCTTGAGCATGCGACCGTTCCACTACGAACGTGCGGAAAACGCGCCGGCCGCCGTCAAGGCAGCGACTGCGGCCCGGATGAATGCGGATGCGCCGGCAACGTTGGCGCCGCGCGCGTTTCTCGCAGGCGGCACGACATTGCTCGACCTCATGAAACTCGACGTGATGCGGCCGGAGACGCTGATCGACGTCAACGGTCTGGCACAATCCGACGGCGACATCACGGAAGACGACGAAGGCCTGCATCTCGGCGCCTTCGTGCGCATGGCGGAAGCTGCCGCAAGTCCGGTCGTCCGGGATAAGTATCCGGTCATCGCCGAAACGTTGACGCTCGCCGCAAGCCAGCAACTGCGCAACATGGCGACGCTCGGCGGCAATATCCTGCAGCGCACCCGCTGCCCTTATTTTCGCGACATGAGCTGGCAGGCCTGCAACAAGCGCAATCCCGGCTCGGGCTGCGCGGCGATGGACGGGCATAACCGCACCCATGCCATCCTTGGCACCAGCGACGCCTGCATCGCCACCTATCCCGGCGATTTCGCGCAAGCCCTGATCGCGCTCGATGCTGAATTGCAGGTGACGGGTCCCGGCGGTGCACGGCGCATGAAATTCTCCGCATTGCACCGTCAGCCGGGAAAGACACCGGATCGCGAGACGACGCTTAAACCAGCGGAGTTGATCACACGTATCACTGTGCCGGCTGGTCCGTGGACGAAACGGTCACTGTATCTGAAAGTGCGTGATCGGGAATCCTACGAATTCGCGCTGACTTCCGCAGCCGTGGCGCTCGATCTCGCTGACGGCAAGGTTCGCGCGGCGCGCATTGCGCTGGGTGGTGTCGCCACCGTGCCGTGGCGCGCCGCCGAAGCGGAGAACGCATTGCGCGACAAACTCCTTGATGAAGCCACGGCCACGGCGGCGGCAGACATTGCCTTTGCGGCTGCCAAGCCGCGCGAGGAAAATCGCTTCAAGGTCGCGCTCGGGAAACGCACGCTGGTGCGCGCCTTGCTGCAGGCCGCCCGGATGGAGGCCTGACATGAACGCAGCAGCCCCGCAGCCCAAAGCCAATATGGGCCGACCCGAGCCGCGCATCGATGGCCGGCTGAAAGTCACCGGCGCCGCGAAATATCCTTCCGACATGGCGGTCGAGAATCCGGCCTTCGCCGTGCTCGTCACCAGCGCCATCGCCAGGGGGCGCGTCACCGCGCTCGATCTGGCGGAGGCCAAAGCCGTCGCCGGCGTACTCGAGATTTTCACGCATGAAAACACTGGCGCACTGAAGCCGGTGCCACTCTCCGGCGCATTGTCGGCGTCCACGTCGATCCAGAACCTCGGCCCCGAGATCGCGCACGACGGGCAGATCATCGCCATGGTCGTCGCTGAAACATTCGAAGCCGCGCGCGAAGCCGCCTATCGCGTCAAGGCGACCTATGCGAGCGAAAAGCCGAGCGCAACGTTCGGTTCAGCCGGTGTGGAAGAAGAGAAGCTCGACGAGAAATTTCCTGCAGTCGGCGACGTCGACGCCGCGCTCGACAAAGCCGCCATCGTGATGGAGGCGGAATACGGCACGCCGACGCAACACCACAACGCCATCGAACTGTTCACCACCACGTGCCAATGGAATGGCGGCCGGCTCACGGTGTTCGAGCCGAGCCAGTTCGTTTACGGCCTTAAGAACAGTCTTGCGACGTGTCTGGATATCGATCCCGACAGTATCGACGTCATTAGTCCGTATGTCGGCGGCGGTTTCGGCTCGAAGGCGCAATTGACACCGCGCACGAGCCTTGTCGCGCTTGCCGCAAAAGTGCTCGGCCGGCCGGTCAAGCTCGTGCCGACACGCGACCAGGGTTTTACCATTGCGACCTATCGCGCCGAAACCCAGCACCGCATCAAGTTGGGCGCGCGCAAGGACGGCAAGATCGTCGCTTTCGAGCATGACGGCAAAGAGATCACCTCGCGTCCTGACCCTTATTCTGTTGCCGGAGTGGAGGACAGTGCGCGGATGTATGATTTTGGCGCCGTCCGCACCAAGGTGTCGCTCGTGCACGCCGACCGCAACACGCCGGGTTTCATGCGGTCGCCGCCGGTCGTGCCCTATATCTACGCGCTCGAAAGCGCGATGGACGAACTCGCCGTGAAACTCGGCATGGACCCGGTGCAATTGCGGCGGATCAACGATACGCAAAAGGACCCGATCAGCGGCAAGCCCTATTCCAGCCGTTCGCTGATGCAGTGCTACGACCAAGCCGCACAAGCTTTTGGCTGGTCGCAGCGCAAGTCCGCGCCCGGCGCGATGCAGGACGGCGACTGGCTGATCGGCTGGGGCTGCGCGACCGCGGTCTATCCGACCCACACCGGGCCCGCGGCAGTACGCGTTCGCCTGTCACCGGACGGCAAAGTGCTGGTCCAGACCGCGTGCCACGACATCGGCACCGGCGCCTACACCGTGATCGGCCAGACCGCCGCCGAAGAACTCGGGCTGTCGCTCGATGACGTCGACGTGCAGCTTGGCGACAGTACCCTGCCGGCCGGCCCCGTGGCCGGCGGCTCGAACACCACCGCCAGCGCCTGCTCGGCGGTGATGCAGGCCTGCGCCGCCATGCGCGAGAAGATTTTCCGTGCCGCGACGACGCAGAACAAAGGCGCGCTCGCCGGCCAGCCGATGACGGCGTTGAGTCTCGCGGAAGGACGCATCGACGGCGCAGACGGCACATCGATGCCGCTGTCCGAACTGCTTGCCGACGCGAACGTCGGGGAGATCGATGAATATGCCGAGTTCGTGCCCCATGGCGTGAAATCGAACGCCGCCAAGAATCTGTTCAAAGGCAAGATCGCCTTTGCCGGTGGCTCGCATGGCGACAAGTTGATGTATGCCATGGGTGCGGAATTCGTCGAAGTGCGCATCCACAAGCGCACATGCGAAATCCGTGTGCCGCGAATCGTCGGCGCTTTTGCCGGTGGCCGCATCGTCAATCCACGCACGGCGCGCAGCCAGCTCATGGGCGGCATGATCTGGGGTATCAGTTCGGCGCTGCATGAAGCGACGGAAATCGACAAGGGCGCGGCGCGTTACGTCAACGACAATTTTGCCGACTATCTCGTTCCGGTGAATGCCGATATCGGCGAGGTCGATGTCATCTTCGTGTCGGAAGAAGATAGCGACGTGAACCCTGCCGGCGTCAAAGGCCTCGGTGAACTCGCCAATGTCGGCACGGCGGCAGCAGTCGCCAATGCCGTCTATCACGCCACCGGCAAGCGCATCCGTCAGCTTCCGATCCGGATCGAGAACTTGCTGTAGCAGCCGAAGAAAATGACGCCACGCATCGATCGAATTACAATAAATCAGACAGCAAATGGCCGCCAAACATCCGGTAGGGATGAGGCGGGCGCGCATACTGGATGCGCGGCCGTTGCAGCGAAGTGGCTGCTGCGGCGAAGATGTCTGATTGTTCGCGGAGACGCCCCCTTCTGTTCTCAAAGAACGAATCGCGTCAGCCGATTCGACGGCCGTGCAGGTATTAAAGGGCTGTTAATGCACAGACCGCCGCGGCGATCCTGAGCGCAGCCGCAAATTGGTACGCGCGCTCACGCGATCCCTGCGACAGCCTGCGAACTCAGGCGATGATGCATTTTTTCGGACAGCGCCGAGACGGTGAAGGCTTGCCGAGATTCGAGGACAGTGTGCCGCAAGGCGGAATTGCGCTTTTTGTCGGACACAGCGTGGCTCGCGTTTGTTCTTTTTCCGGTTCCTCAAATATAGCGGCCAATTCTACCCCGAATAGCATCTGTAGGCAGGACTTCTCCCCGGAAAATATAGGGCGACGCGGACAAGGCGCCCGGGACCGGGAAAGAACCGGAACGCGGCGCAAGAGTGGGAACAAATCGTGCAGTCTTTTTGTTTAAACCGATATCCAGCCCCTCTCGACGAAGTTATCGCGATGGGCCCGCGCGCTCCATGAACCGCACACCAGAGACACGGTTACCGACCAATGCCCCCCACCAAGCCGCATCGGCCCGACCGTGCGCATGTCAGAATCGACCGTCCGAAAGAGCTTCGATTTTGGGCGAAACATTTTGGCAAGCCCGAGGGCGTGATTATCGAAGCCGTCAATAAGGTGGGGAATGCCATTCCCACCGTTCGGAAAGAACTGGGTTTGCCGGAAACAGAACGATCGCAAACGTAGCGCTTCGATAAGGTAACGCGATGAACGCTGGTTCACGCACTGAGCCTCACCACCCGCCAGAGGTAATGTAACACTTTATTGCATCCGGTCACTTTGACCCTGAACTTGCCGACGTGATACGAATCCGCCATCACATCCACTCATTCATCTCAGAATCTGCATAGCATTTTCTGCAGCGATATTGGAACCGACAATGAGCCTTCGTCCTCTCCAGAAATCTTTCGCAGTCGCGCTTGTCTTCGCGTCATTCACCGCTTCGGGCGCTTTTGCGCAGCATCGTCAGGGAACGAAATCCGACGAAGACGCGTGCAAGCCGGACGTTGTCAAATACTGCCGCAAAGTCATGAATCAAGGCGACATGGTTATTCTCGATTGCCTGCAGCACAACCGCGGAAAACTCAAGAAGCAGTGCAAGGCTGTTCTTGAAAAGAACGGCGTGTAAGGGACGACCGGTCGGCCATATCGGTTGGCAAGATCAGTCCTGCAAGATCAGCCTGACAAGGCAAAGGCATCTTGCGACCATCGTCATGTCCCCATGCGGGCGGGCCGGCGAAAGCTGAGCCCGCCCTTTTAGTGTTTCCGGCCTGCACCGCTGTCACGTGCAAACCTGTCACGTGGAAACCTGTCACGCGACTGTCATCGAACCTTCGTACGTCATTGCCAGTCGCACAACGGCAGGTGGTCAACGAGGATGGCAGAACGATGCAGTGGCGGTGCGCAGGCCTTCACCGTCCGCCTCTCTGACGTCGCCTATGCGATCGGATCGAACCCGATCCTGCATGGCATCAATCTTTCGCTGCCGCGCGGCGAGGTCATCGCCCTCCTCGGCCCGTCAGGCTGCGGGAAAACCACCCTGCTGCGTCTGGTGGCGGGTTTGGCGTACCCCGCGCAAGGCCGCATCGAAATTGACGGCACGCCCGTCGCCGATATCGCCGCGCGCATTTTCGTGCCGCCGGAACGGCGCGCGCTCGGCATGGTTTTCCAGGACTATGCGCTCTGGCCGCATTTGAGTGTTGGCAGGAACGTTGCCTTTCCCTTGGAAATGACTGGCGTCCCGCGCAACGATCGCGCCCCGCGCGTCGCCGCAGCTTTGGCGCGGGTCGGTCTGGCGGGCTACGACGATCGCCATCCCGCATCCCTGTCCGGCGGCCAGCAGCAGCGCGTCGCCATCGCACGTGCGATCGTCGGCGAACGCGATCTCGTCCTCTTCGACGAGCCGCTATCCAATCTCGACCGTAGCTTGCGCGAAAACCTCGTCGGTGAAATCGGGCAACTCGTCCGCACGCTCGGGCTGAGCGCCCTTTACGTCACCCACGATCACGCCGAGGCTTTTGCGCTCGCCGACAGGGTGGCCGTCATGGACCAAGGCCGTATCCTGCAGATCGACAATCCGGAACGGCTTGTGCAGTCTCCCGCGATTCCGGAAGTCGCCCGTTTCCTCAATCTCGGCACCCTTTTGAACGTCGATCGCGGCCCCGCCGGCTGGACCCTGTCGGGCAGCACCGTCGTCATCGCACCGTGCCAATGCGGCCCTGGCTGCGCATCCGCGACAGTGCTGCTGCCGCGCGCTGCGCCAGTGCTAGGCCATCCGGACACGATGCCGATCAAGGCAACGATCGCGGCGACTCGCTTTGGCGTGGAGGGTCACCACCACACGGTGCATATCGACGCGGGAGCCACAACCTACGACCTGACCGTGGCGAGCCGCCACAGACTTTCTCTCGGTGAAACCGTCGGTGTCGGCTTCGCACCTGAACACCTGTTCTGGTTCTCCTCCGTCGCCACCGAAACCGCAGATACGGAACGAAGAGATTTGGAGACGTTGGAACATGCCGCGTAAAACTTTGTCCGTCCTGACGCTGACCGTCGCGATGCAAGCCGTCGCGAACCTTGCGCTTTCGCTGCCGGCCCGCGCGGAAGGCAAGCTCACCGTTTACACCGCCGGGCCGGCCAACCTCATCGACCATCTGGCTGCCGGATTCAAAAAGAAAACCGGCATCGATGTCGGGGTCTTTCAGGCCACGACCGGAAAGGTGATGGCGCGCGTCGAAGCCGAGGCGTCCAATCCCGCCGTCGACGTGCTGATCTCGGCGTCGTGGGACACCGCCGAGGATTTTTCGAAGCGCGGTCTGCTGCTTGCCTATACCAGCCCCAATGCCAGAACGGTGCCGGCTTCCCTGAAGACCGACACCGCCGTCGCCCAAGGCATCTCGGCGCTCGGCATTGTCTGGAATCCAAAAAGCAAGACGCCGCGGCCCGCGGAATGGGCAGACCTCGCGAAACCCGCTTATAAAGACCTCGTCACGCTACCCGATCCGGCGCAATCCGGCGCCTCGTTCGAACTCGTCGCCGGGCTCATCGGAGCGTCCGGCAACTGGCAGCTTTTCAAGGATCTGAAGGCCAACGGCGCGATCGTTGCCGGCGCCAATGCGCAAGCGCTTAACCCCGTGTTGCAGGGCGCCAAGGCGGCCGTGTTCGGCGCGGTCGACTACATTTCACTGGAACAGAAGGCGAAGGGCGAGTCCGTCGATGTCATCTTTCCGGCATCGGGAACGGTGGCCGCAGCGCGCCCGATCATGATCTTCAAATCATCGAAGCATCAGGCCGAAGCCAAGAAGCTCGTCGATTATATGCTGTCCGACGCAGGACAGGCGGAGGTCGCGAAGGTTTATCTCATGCCTGCGCGAGCGGATATCAAGGCTGATCGCCCGCGTCTGCAGGACATCAAGCTGCTCCAGACCGACACGAAAAAAGCCTACGCGAAGCGTGACGAAATCCTCGCGACGTTTCGCAAGACGATGAGCAAATGACCGCAACCCGGGCACGGGGAGCGCGACCGCTCGCCGCGGCGGCAATCCTCTCGCTCCTCGGCATCGTCGTCGTCCCCCTCGCGTTCGTTGTTCTGCAGGCGATCTTTCCGTCCATCGGCAGCGGCAGCCTCAAAGCGCCGTTCAGCCATTTTGCCAGCGTGATCGGCGATCCGCTGCTGTGGCGGCTTGCGCGCAACACGGTGTCGCTTGGCCTTTGCGTCGTCATCCTGGCCGCCCTGATCGGCGCACCCCTTGGCTATCTGCGCGCTGCCTATCGACTGCCGGGCGGAGCTGTCTGGGACCTGATTTTTCTCATCCCGTTCATGATGCCGCCTTACATCGCGACACTGGGCTGGATCATGGCGTTGCAGCCGCATGGCTTTCTGGCGCAGATGACAGGCGTGGACGCGGGTGGCTTTATTTTTTCGTTTGCGGGCATCGTCTGCGTTATTGCGCTGCACGTCTTCCCCGTCGTATATTTTGCCGTGTCGCGCAGCGTGGAAGCGATCGGCGGGCGCCTGCCTGACGTGGCGCGCGTCTTCGGCGCACATCCGATTGCGGTGCTGTGGCGTATCACCCTTCCGCTCACGCGCCCCGCACTGCTCGCCAGCCTGCTTCTCGTCTTCGCCATGACCATCGAAGAATACGGCACGCCAGCGGCGCTCGGGTCGCATTCCGGATTCGACGTCCTCGTCACCGGCATCGAAACTCGTGTGGCCGATTGGCCGATCGATCTGTCCGGCGCCTCGATCCTGTCGCTGCTGCTGATCGTGCTGGCGATGGCGGCATTCCAGATGCAAAGCCGGATCGTCGGCAGCCGCTCCTATGCGACCCAAAGCGGAAAGCCCGAGCCGCTGCTGCGCCGTCCGCTCGGGGCCGCCGGCTTACCCGTCATGGCAGGATTCACGACGATTGCCGTCCTCGCGACGGTGATGCCGCTCCTTGCGGTCGTCACCGCCGCTTCGCTCGATACGCTGTCGGGTGGCCTCACTTTGCATAATTTCGGCCTGCGCCAGTTTCGCCAGCTTGCCGATAATCAGAACGGTGCGCTTGCGGCCCTCGAGAATAGCCTCCTGCTCGCCGTTGCGACTGCACTCGTCACCGGCCTTATCGGCACTCTCGTCGCCTATACGATCGTGAAGCTGCGCGTGCGCGGCGCGCGGGCGCTGGACGTGCTGGCGGCGTTGCCGAACACCATTCCCGGCATCGTCGTTGCCGTCGGGCTGATCCTTGCCTGGAACCAGCCGTGGCTGCCGCTCACGCCGTACAACACCCCGCTGATCCTGCTCATGGCGTATTGCTGCATCCTTCTACCTTATCCTATCCGCTATGCGCACGCTGCGTTGCGCCAGGTCGGCGATAATCTGGAAGACGCGGCACGCATTTCCGGCGCGACGCCAATCCGCGCTTTCCGGCGCATCGTGCTGCCACTCGTCGCGCCGAGCGTTCTCTCGGCCATGCTCCTCGTCTTTGCCATTGCAAGCCGCGAGCTTGTCGCCTCGATTCTCGTGGCTCCTGTCGGCATGCAGACGATCGCGACGTTCATCTGGCGACAGTTCGATCAAGGATCGGTCGGTCTCGGTATGGCGATGAGCAGCATTGCACTCGTCATCACGACGAGCATCCCGGTTATTGTTTACGGGATCATCGGCAGACGCGGCGCGACCGCTGCCGCCACGCACGGATCATGACGCGTGCGCGTGCAGAAAGCCGGTCGGCGCGCCCTGGGTCTGGTCGAAAATGCCTGCCGTGAGAATGCCCGTCTGGCCGACGGCGGTATCGAGATTGACCCGATAGGGATGCAGATCCGGCTGGCCGGTCATCTGCGGCGTGTGGCCGTGGACGATGAATTTTCCGAAATCGTGCTCTTCGGTGAGAAAACGACCGCGCATCCACAGGCGATCGTGGTCGGTCTGGTCCTGTAACGGCCGCTCCGGGTTAAGACCCGCATGCACATAATATCGCAGCGCGTCTTCATGAAAGGTCGGAAGGCCAGTGAGCCAGTCGATGACGCCGGGCGGAATGCCGGCGATCGTATCGGTCCCGAACGACGCAAGCGTCGTCGCACCGCTCAGTTTCATCCAGCGCTCCATGGCCGCAGGATCGGACACCGCGTCGAGCAAAACCCTTTCGTGATTGCCGAGCAGGCAGACGGCGCGGCCATCGGCATGCAGATCCTGCGCGATCGACAACACGCCTGCGCTGTCAGGCCCGCGATCGATATAATCGCCGATAAAAACGACCCGCCAAACCTCATCGCCGGCGTGCTGCCTTATCGCGTCGAGCAGCGAAACGAGCAATCGCGCCTGACCATGCACGTCGCCGATGGCATAAAGGATTGGGGTCAACGGATTGTCCTGACCGCGGTTCGATTGCGCCCACGACCTTATCCGAATAGCTTTGACAAAAATATATCAGCCTACGGCGAGAGCTGCTTCCACCGCCGCCGCGCAACGGAACAGGTGTGCATCGCGACCGCCGACGACAGATAACATCAACCCGACCGGCGGCGCTGGCGGCCTGACGAGCGGCAGCGAAATCGCGCAGCCGTCGAGCACGTTGAAAGCCGACGGGTTGCGCAGCACCAGGACGTTGAGCCGCGCATAGTCGGCGTCCTCGGCAAGCGCCGCAATCGGCGGCGGCACGATCGGCGTCGTCGGACAGGCCAGACAATCCCAGCCCTCCATGCGCTGGCGAAAGTGCGCGATCAGCGATCGCCGTGCCGCGAGCAGGCGCACGAAATCGACCGCGCTCTGCTCGGCGCCCTTCATGATGCGCACCAGAACGCGCGGGTCGTAAGCGTGTCCGGCGCGCGCAATCAGCGACTCATGCCAGGCAAGACTTTCGGGCGGCGCGATACCGCCGCGCGCATTGAAACCCGGAATCTCGTCGATCTCGGGGACGGCGATGTCGCGCACCAGCGCGCCGGCAGCCGATAGTTTTGACAAACCAGCTTCGAAAGCGCGCGCGACATCTTCGTCACAGCCGTCGAGCAGATAGGTTTTCGGAACGCCAATGCGCAGCCGCGCGATATCCGCAGGCGCGTGCGCCGCGTCCGCCTCGCCGGCCAAGATAGCGTGGAGGCTGGCGCAGCACCGCACGCTGCGCGCGAGCGGCCCGATGGAATCCAGCGTCGTCGAGAGCGGAATGGCGCCCGCCGTCGGCACTGTGTTCGTGGTCGGCTTGTAGCCGACGAGACCGTTGAAGGCCGCCGGGATCCGGCACGACCCGCCGGTGTCGGTGCCGAGCGCAGCATGCGCCATGCCGTCGCTCACCGACACGGCCGCGCCCGATGACGAGCCGCCGGGAATACGCCCCGTCTCGCGATCCCAAGCGCTGCGCGGCGTGCCGTAGTGCGGATTGAGACCGACACCGGAGAATGCAAACTCGCTCATGTTCGTGCGCCCGATGACGATCAGGCCGGCGCCCCGCAGGCGTGCCACGGCCGGCGCATCCTGTGTCGCTGGCGCGGCATGGTCGAGCGCGCGCGAGCCGGCACGCGTCACCTGACCGGCGATGTCGAACAGATCCTTGATCGAAACCGGAATGCCGGCAAAGCGCGACGGCGCAGCGCCCGCCTGCCGCAAACCATCCATCGCATCGGCTGCGCGCAACGCGGCTTCGCGATCGACATGGAGGAAGACACGCGCGCCTTCTCCCTCGCTGTCATCGATGCGCGCGAGGCAGGCTTCGACCAGCGCACGGCTTGTGGTCTTGCCCGCAGCAAGCGCGCGCGAAAGGTCATCAAGCGTCGGCGCGGCGTTCATTGTCTGAGCGGTCATGCGGGATCGTAATAATGGATTTCGAGCAGAAGGCAGCCGGTGTCGGAGCGGAACGGACCGTGCACCGCGCCGGGCGGCCGGCAGGCATAGGTGAAGGGCGCAAAACCTTCTCCGCCCTTGCCGTTCTCATCGGACCCGACCGTAAGATCGCCGCTCACGAGAAACACCTCTTCCCAGTATTCATGCACGAACGGCTTCGTCGTGTAGGTGCCGGCGACGAAACGCAATAGCCGCGTGCGGCTGCCGCGCTTGTTCGGCTCATCGAGCGCACCGGAGAGGATTTTCTGCTGGATGCCGGAAGGATAGCCCGCCGGCACCTCCCAGCCCGTGTCCATATCGAGCGTACGGAATTCGTCGTGAAGTTTGTTGATGGCCATAACCGCTCCAAATAATTCTACGAAAGAGGTGATCCGCCCGCGTCACGCCGCCCACAGCGGACGCATCGCCGTGGCAACGACATGGTCATAAGGCATGTCGCGGCCGAGAATGCCGACGTCGCGCGCGAAACCGTTCATGCCCTGCACGAAGCTTTCCGAAATGCTCGCATCATAAAACGGCAGATCGCGCGCGATGATGTCGGCAATAAGCGCGGTCTCGCGCGGCGGAAAATATTTCGCGCCCACTTTCGTCGCGAGGCTGACATCGGCCTTGAGCGCCTGCTGCGTTGCGACCATGGCCTTCACCACACCCGCGGCGGCTTGCGGATTTTTCGCCAGCATCTTGTCGGTCGTGGCGATGGTCGCCTCCGTATAGTTGAAGCATTCTTTCGGTCCGTCGCCACGGCGGACATCGATCACGACGGTGCCGATGCCTTCGCGCACGGCGACCTCAGTGCCCATCCCGTTCGCCCAAAAACCGTCGATCTTGCCGTCGGCCAGCGCCTGCGCCGCCGTGACGCCGAAATTGACGCCGGCAGTGAGAGCGCCCGGGACCGGAGCAATCGTGATGCCATCCTTTTCGAGATCGAACCCGGCGGTGATGAGCAGCCGGCGCAACCCCATCTCGACCCACGGCGCCGCACCGATGCGCTTGCCTTTGACCACGCTCAGATCGTTACGTTGCGCCTTGAGATCGGCACGCATGACCAGAAACCAGTACATGCCCTGCGACTGCGCGCACAGCAGCTTGACGCCATCCCATTGCGGAAAGGCGGCGAGCGCGGAATGCGCCGAACCGCCGACGAAATCGACGGCGCCGTCGCGCATGGCCTCATAGGCCTTGTCCACGGGAAACAACAATTCGACTTCAACATCGAGACCCTGTTTGGCGAAAAAGCCAAGTTCGGCCGCCGCGATCGCGGGAAAATACGAGTTCGAGATCATATCCGGCACGGCCAGCTTCATGTCACGCTCACTTCCAAATCAGTTCTTCAATTATCCAAACGCAGCCGGCGTCAGCATCTCGCAAGCTCAACCATGGCTTACGCATCGGCACGTCCGGAAATTTCCGCCTGCCACGGCGCAACCTTCTTCTCGACCCAACCGACAAAACCGTTGAGCGCCGCCGCCAGAACCATCAGCACGATCACCGGCACGAACATGGTGGCGGTGTCGAAGGTGTTGGCAGAGTTGATGATGATGGCGCCGAGACCGGAAATCGCGGTAAAGAATTCGGCGATGACCATGGCGACGACGGCGCGGCCGACGGCGAGCTTGATGCCGGCCATGATGTAGGGAATCGTCGCCGGCAGCACGATGCGCCGCAGTATCGTGAAATCCGAGGCGACGAAGGATTTGCCGACTTCGATCAGCGATTTCGGAACCGCGCGCACGCCGAGCCAGGTGTTGATGACGATCGGAAATACGGCCATCAGCAGAACGATGGCCGCCTTCACGGTGAAGCCGAGGCCGAGCCACAACACCAGCAGAGGGACGAGCGCGACCAGCGGCATCGCGTAACCGCCGATGATAATGAAACCGACCGCGGCTTCGAGAACGCGCGATCGGCCGATGATGAGACCCAACGGCACGCCGATGATGACGGCAAGAACGTAGCCGACGACGAAGGCCTGCAGGCTCTGCAGCAGCGCCGCGACGAGATCGCCCGAGCGCAAAAGCTCCCAGAACGCCGCCGCGATCGCGGTCGGGCTCGAACCGAAGATCGGGTTCACATTGTGTCCGATGATCTCCCAGAAGACGAGGATCATCGCGATCGACAGGCTCGTAATCGCCCAGCGCGGAAACGGCTTGCGTATCTTCATCGTCTCACCGGGCGGCCGCGCCGGCGGTGCAATCTGGACCTTCTCGGCCATCGTCATGTCGATCACCTTTTCCGCGTTTCATTGCGCGACATCTGCAGGCATCAGTGCTGCGTGCCGCCATAGGCGCGCAACGCCTTCCAGACGTAATGGCGCGTCTCCACGAATTCATGGCTGGTGCGCACGGCTTCCATGTTGCGACGGTCGCCGGGAAGACGCACCTGCACCGTCTCCTCCACCACGCCGTCGCGCATCAGGATGATGCGGTCGGCGAGCAGCACGGCCTCGTCGAGATCGTGTGTGACGAAGACGATCGTCTTCTTCGTGCGCTGCTGGATGTCGAGCAATTCACTTTGCAGCGATTCGCGCGTCTGTGCGTCGAGCGCGCCGAACGGCTCGTCCATCAGCAGGACCTTCGGGTCGATCGCGAGCGCGCGGGCAATGCCGACGCGCTGTTTCATCCCGCCGGAGAGCTGATACGGCCGGCGATCGGCGGCATCCTTCAGATTGACGAGCTCGAGGTAGTGCATCGCCGTGTCCTTGAGCTCCGATCCGCGCACGCCTTTGAGTTCAAGCCCGAACATGACGTTCTGCAGGGCCGAGAGCCAAGGCAGCAATTCGGCATGCTGGAAGACGAGGCCGCGGTCGTAACCGCAGCCATTGATGACGTTGCCGCCGACCGAGGCGACACCCGAGGATGCCGTCTCGAGTCCCATGAGGATGCGCAGCGCGGTCGTTTTTCCGCATCCGCTCGGACCGATCAGCATCGCGACCTCGGATTCCGCGACCTCGAAGCTGACCGACTTGAGCGCCTGCACGATCTGCGTCTCCTTGCCGACGTGCAGCGCATAGATCTTCGAGACGTCCTGCAGGCTGACGAGTGCCATTTTAATCCTTTCTGCGCCCTACTTCTTCGGCGGACCGACGATGGCGAGCGCCTTTTCGCGCACGCTGGCGTCGACGAACTTCTTGAGGTCGATGTCGGACTTCAGCGTTCCGGATTTCCTGAACAGGTCTTCCATCCATTTGAGCTTGTCCATCGGGATCGACATTTCCGGATCAATGGCATGGAGCCGCACGACTTCGTCGTAGATATATTCCGGACGCGGATCGTCAGCCTTCGGCTTGATGATCTCTTTCGTCAGCGCGATCGTATCGGCCTTGTCGGCCATCGCGTGCCGGAACGCCTCGATTTCCGAGGCAACGAAGTTTACCGCATCGGCGTTGCGCGAGGAAATCGTGCTCGTCGACATATAGGTGCAGAAGCGGAGGAAATTCGGCGTCACGTCATGAGCGCTGATGAGCGGCTTGATGCCCATCTTCTTGGTGATCGGGATGAATTCGCTGGACGACGCCGCCGCCCCGACGACCCCGGCAACGACCGCCCTGAAGCGGTCGGCATCGGCGCCCATGACCGCGAATTTCACATCTTTCGGCGAAATGCCGCTGTTCTCGAGAACGGCGCGGGCGAACAGGTCCGGCAAGGCGCCGGGTGAGGAAATGGCAAAGGTCTTGCCCTTGAGGTCCTTGACCGAATTGACGTCGGGCTTGGTGAAGATTGTGTAGGTCAGGCCCGGCCAGTAACAGCCGACGGTGTTCAGCTCCGCGCCGCGCGAGACGGCGATCATCGGCGAGCCGGGGCTGCCTTCGTAGCTTTCAATTTCGCCGGCGATCAGCGCCTTGAGCGCCAGCGCATCGCCCTTGAACTGCACGATCTGTAGATCGAGCCCGTGCTTCTTCGCAAATCCGCGCTTGGCAGCCATCATGGCGAAGCCGGCGTCGCTCTTGGCCTGCACCATTCCATGGCGCCAGACTTTTTGCGCCGAAGCCGCGTTTGGCAGCAGCGCGAAACTCGCGAAAGCCAAGCCTAAAATCGCTTTCCGTAGCATGGGCGTTCTCCTTCGTGTGTGAGGCGGCTGGTGCAGAACGTTTGCGTCGTGCTCCAGAACACCATCCTCCCGGCCATTTGTTTTCATTTGCGCGTCAAAGGTTCGTTCATTTCCACGTCGGCGCGCCGTCCGCGGATCAAGTCGTCACTGAAACTGAAATAATCGCTCTGCGCCGCGAGCCTGGCCTGGCGCTCGAGTTCCGGCGGCCACACGCCGAGATCATAGCCGTGCCACGGCGTTTCCGGCTTGAGCGCAGGAAGACCGAGGCGATCCCAGATCTTGCGGGCGTCCTCCATGAATTCGCGCTTGGGCAGCGCCACCGGCGCGTAGTCTCCTTTCAACAGCGCGTTGATGAGCACTGAAGCACTCTCCCCGCCGTCGCGTGGTCCGCGCGGCCCGTGTCCAGGGTCCTTGCGGTCGAGCATTTTGAGATCATGCTGGGGCTGGCAGCGATAAGCCATTGCCCAAAACAGCGCATCGGCATTTTCCGGATCGATGTCCTCATCAATGGCGATGATCCATTTGCCGGCAAAGCGATGCACGGTGGAGGCCGCATAAAGCGCGCGCCACACTTCGGTGTCAGGCACGCCGCGCTCAAATACGATGGCGATCACGGCATAGAGGCTGGTCAGCGGCTCGTGCATCGACACGCGCTTGACGCCGCGAATGCCGAGTCCGTTGCGCAGATGGTTGAGATAGACCGGCTCCATCGCCGCCTTGCGGATGACGCTCGACTCGCTCGGCGTCACTTGGCTGATGAACGACGGCACGATTGCCTGCCGGCGGCGGGTGATCGCCGTCACATCCATAAACGCGTTGTATTCCTGCAGATTGACGTAGCCGTGCGATTCGCCGAACGGCGCCTCCGGCTCGAGCAGTTCGGTATTGATGAAACCCTCGATGACAATCTCGGCGTCGGCCGGGACCAGCAGATCGACCGTGCGCGCGCGCACCACGTCGATGGGCTGGCCGACGAGACCGCCGGCGACGGAGAGCTCATCGAGATTTTCCGGCAGCTTCTGCACCGACGTATAGGAGACGGCGGGCGGGCAGCCGAGCACCACGGCGCAAGGCAGCGGCTCGCCACGCTTCTTGTATTTGAGCCAGTGAGCGTAGATGCCGGCGCGCAATTCGACCGAGGGATTCATGCCGAGCCGGCGCGGCGCCTTGAGCTGGCCGCGATAATTGCCGAGATTCTGGATGCCTGTGTCGGGATCCTTGGTGATGTAATGACCGGCCGACAGATACGGCGCGTTGTCCCAGCCCGGCGTCGAGATCGGCACCGGAATGCCGTCGAGCGCCGCGCCCGGACGATCGAGCGCCTCGCCTTCGGTAATGATGTCATGGCACGCCGCCTGCGTGACGACGCGCGGTGCGATCGGGTTGGCAATGGCCTTGATCCAGGTCTCGCCGATCTGATCGAGCGGGCGGCCGAAGCCGACGCGATACACCGCCGGCGTTGCGGCAAGTCCCGCAACCAGCACGGCGCTGTCGTAACGCCGGCCTTTCGAATCCGTCGGTTGCGTGAACAGGAACGCCTTGCGCTCGCTTTCGGGAATACCGCCGCGATACTGCCAGCGCACCAGCGGATGCATCTCGGTGTCTTTGTTGATCGGCTCATCGACAACGATCAGCAAGCCCTGCTTTGCCAGCGCCAGCACATGCGCGTGCAAATCCGGATAGCCGCGCGCATCGGCACCTTGATCGATGAAGCGCTTGAGCGCGTCAGGTACAGTCTCATCGCGCACAGGGGTCACGGCTTTGTTCATTATGCAAGGTCCATGACGGCGGCGACGCGCCGCGCGACAGCGAAAAGGGTGGCGTCCTTGTCGCGAAAACCGACGAGTTGGATGCCAAGCGGCAGGCCGTCGATGGTCGCGAGCGGCATCGAGATCGCCGGCACGCCGAGCAGCGAGGACGGCACGGCGAAAATCGGATCGCCTGTCGCGGCGATGCCCTGCGGCGCCACGCCGGGCGCCGACAGCGTGATGCAGGCTGAAGCCGTTTCAGCAAGCTTTGCATAATCCCTGCGAATGGCTTCGCGCTGCGCGGTATCCGCGCGATATCCCGACAGCGTCATCGCTTCGGCTTCCCTGAGGCGATCATGCATCGCGGCGCTGAGCTTGCCGGCCGCGCGATCCGCATACGTGTTGAGCGGCCAGCGCGATTCCCAGCCGTTGATCTTGCGCGTGAGCGGCAGCGCCGGCGCAAGAGTTTCACTGAGATCCACGTCACGAACCGCGATGCCGCTTTTACGCAACCTATCGAGAACGCCATCAAGCGCGCTCACCGCGCGCGGATCGGCCTTGTCCCAACCCGGAAGCCGCAAAGAGGCGAGCGTCAACGGTCCGCCTGCGGACGCTCCCGCCTCGTCTTCCACGTACAGGCCCGGCGCGCCGGGATCGCCACCGGCGCGTTCGGCGATGGCACAGGCTACGGCCCAGCAATCATCGGCGGAAGCGGCGATGACGCCGGCGCAACTCTGGCTCATGTAATCGTGGCTGCCGCCGCGATTGAGCGCGCCGACCGTGGGCTTGAACCCCCACGCGCCGCAATAACTCGCCGGACGGAGGATCGACCCCACGACCTGTGTGCCGAGCGCCGCCGACAGGAAGCCCGCACCCACGGCCGCGGCCGATCCGCTACTCGATCCGCCGGGGGTGCGCGAAAGATCGTGCGGGTTGCGCGTCGGCCCCGGCACGGTCGCGGCGAATTCCGTCGTCACCGTCTTGCCGACGACGACCGCACCGGCTTCGCGCAAGGCATAAACGGTTGCGGAATCGCGTTGCGAGCGCCAGCCGTCGTAGAGCGGCGAACCCATGCCTGTCGGCATGTCGACGGTTTCGATGACATCCTTGATGCCGACCGGCATGCCGTCGATGGGCGACAGCGGCTTGCCTGCGCGCCAGCGCGCCGATGCGGCATCGGCGGCCTTGCGGGCCGCATCGACATTCATCGTCACGAAGGCGCGAATACCACCATTATGCGTGTCGATGGCGGCAAGACAACGATCGAGAAAGGCCGACGGCGTGTCGCTGCCCGACTTGAACGCGTCCGCGTGGCGCACGAACGGGCGCCGCGCAAGCGTCGCGTTGGCGTCCGGCGGACGCGTCGTCTTTCCCGCGCTCATGCCACTTCCTTCTGTGAGATCGACTCGGCGCGACGCTGCATCGTGATCATCGAGGCGCGCTGCAGAAAGTCCCGCGCCCGCTTCGGATCGGCAGCAGTCTGCGATAACTCCTCCAGATTGCGGCGGCGCTGCTCCGGCTCGCGCGTTTCGAGGCGCTTCTTGTTGGCGATGGTCTGCTGCTGCACGAATTCAATCGAAACCGTGCGACGCTGAAGCGAATAAAGCTCGAGCACCGCATCGGTCGCATCGTCGCAGAGGACATCAATCAGCTTTTCGCTGAGATTGGCCGCATCCTGAAGGCCGCCATTGAGCCCCATGCCGCCGATCGAATTGTTCACATGCGCAGAATCCCCGGCCAGCATCACGCGACCCACACGGAACGTGCTCGCGACGCGCTGGTGCGTCGTATAGAGGTTGCGATGCACGACCTCATAGGGGCCGGCCTTGGGGAAGAATTTCTGCAACCGCGCCTGCACGGCTTCATCGTTCATAACCGCATCGTCGGAGGCATTCGGATCGGTCGGAAACACCGTGCGCCAGAGGCCGGGCGGCCCGTCCGCCGCGACCTTGAAGCAATTGCACCATTCTTCCGGGTCGGCGAAATAGCTGCGGATGCAATAGCCGCGATTGGCATGGAAATCGAAAGGCGTCGTCAGGACGAGAAAGCGCTCGGGGTAAGTGAAACCATCGAAGGTGATGCCCGATGATTTGCGCACGATGCTGCGGCCACCGTCGGCGCCGATCAGATAGGCGCCGCCATGCCGCTGCTCGGCTCCCTCGTGGCGCACCGTGACGCTGACGCCGCTGTCGTTTTGTTCGACACCGATCACCTCATGCGAGAACAGAACTTCGACATTCGGCATGGCCGCGAGCCGCGCGAACAGAATGCGCGTCGTCTTGAATTGCTCGCACTGGATCACGTACGGGTAGGCTGTGTCGTCCTTGAGCAGCGCGTGATCGAACTGCGCAACCAGTTGACCGCTCGGGCGATCCCAGAACTGGAAGATCGGCGCCACAAGCCCGACGCGCCGCATGTCATCGACAAGACCGGCTTTACCCAAAACCTCGAGCGTCGCCGGATGTGTCGTGGCAGCGCGTGGATCGTCCTGCAAATCGGGGTTTGCATCGAAGACGCGCACGGCGATGCCGGCGCGGCCGAGCAGATAAGCACAGAACAGGCCAACCGGGCCGCCACCTGCAATGAGTACGAGTTTACGCGTGTCCATCGTCTTGCCGTATGCCTCTTGCGCTCAAGCGTGATGCGAAACCAACTTCATGTCCATTAAACGCGGTGTGTCAGATTGTTGCGGAAGGCCTCGATATGCGACCGCATCGCGGATTCCGCTCCATCGGCATCGCGGCGGCGGATCGCATCGAGAATATCCTCGTGCTGCGCCTGCACGCTTTCATGGTGTCCCGGCGCTGTGAGCGAGATAAACCAGAAGCGCAACGAGCGGTCATGCAAGCGGGACAGATATTCAGCCAGAATGGCGTTCTTCGAAGAGCGCGCCAGAACAATATGGAATTCGCGATCAAGCCGCATGAGCTGTTCGCTGTTGCGCGTCGCGATCCACTGCCCCGCCCGCGCCAGGACGTCGGTCATGTGCGCGATCTCGTCGCGGTCGGCGCGGTCAGCCGCAAGCCGCGCGCAATAGCCTTCGTTGAGCAGCCGCACTTCGATGATCTCAAGGCTCTCGTCGAGACTGACCGGCCGCACGATCACGCCCTTGCGCGGAATGATGTCGACCATGCCCTCGTGCATCAGCCGCCCGATCGCCTGATGCACCGGGGTGCGACCGATGCCGAGCGCGACGGAAAGACCGGCCTCGTTGATGACTTCACCGGGCTTGAACGCGCAGGTCGTAATCCTGTGCTTGATGGCTTCGTAGGCGACATCGCTGAGCGAACGCGGTTCGGCAGCCGTCGCTTCGCCGTCAAACTCGGCGACAAGCGCCGATGCGGCTTTCGGCGGCGCGGTCCGTGTTTTGGCTCGTGCGCTCATTTGACGTCCGGCAGAGAGCAAATGTCATAACCGTGCGAGATGGTCCGGTTGAGAACCGGATCATGCAGTTCGAAGTCGAAGCGTGAGGATGGGCGAATGCCGCCTTTGGCAGCGAGCGTGCCGCACATCATCAGCGTCTTGTCGGGAAAGGGGCGGCCGAGAAGACCAAGAAGTTCTTCCGGGTGGATCATCGCGGCGACGGTGCCGTCCTGATAAAGACGCCGTTCGCCGCCTTCGGCGATGAAGGAGCGGAGGACCAGCCTGTCCCAATGCGGCAACACATCGCGCAATTTCCAGAAATCGGAGGCAACCGGCTTGTCGCACATCTGCTTCGAGACCGTGATGTTGATTTTCTCGACCTCACGATCCGTGTGGTCGGAACCGACGCCGACCCACAATTCGCCGCCGTGACTGTAAAGGCAGAACTCCACCTCACCGCTCGACGCGCCGCCTGTCGCCTCGATGACCGATGCCGTCGTCACGCGCGTGGCGGCCACGCGGTAGAAAATCGGCGTCGTCGACGGCCGCGGCACGCCGATCGCTTCCAACTCAACAATATGTTTCTCGACAGCGGCGCGGTCACGCCCGGTCCATCCAGCGATGATGAAAGAATCGACGGCAAGCGACCGATTCTGCAGCGTTTCAAGTGATTTGGCGGCGATTTGCGACATATGCCCGTGCCATTACAGTGATATATCACTGTAATCTTCAAGGGGCGCCTGTCAACCCGGTAAGTTTAGCCAAATTGATTGACCTCAAGCCCCGCGGGCTACACCTGTAGGACTATGACCATAACCCCTCACATTCGGACCTTTATTCGCATTGTCGCCTGGCTAGCCCTTATTGTCCTCGTCGTCGTCACCGATGGGCCAATCAGCGTGCGGCCCGTCACAGGGTACTCTGTCAACCTCGAACGTTTTCTTGCGCTCGCATTTATCGGGCTCATATTCGCGTTCGCCTATCCCCGACGCCTCCCGCTCGTGCTGATAGGGATCGTCGCAACGATTGGCCTATTGGAATGGATGCAAGTCGTGAGCCTCGGACGGCATGCGCGATGGTCGGACTTTTCAGTCAAGGCGATCGGAGCCAGCTTCGGCCTGATCGCAGGTGCCGTCGGACAGCGATTGCTACGGCCCTAAGCATTTTGCCGAATGCGGTGTTCAAACGCAGCATTCGGCCCATAAAAAAGAGGGTATGCGCACGTGGCGCACACCCTCGTTTCAATCAACACAAGGCCAACGCGTTCAGTCAACGTTCAAGGCAGGGATATCCTTGACTGCCGGCGGCGGCATCACGCTGGCGAGATAGGCGTGAATGTTCACGATATCGTCGTGACTAAGCACTTTCTCGCCGAACGGCGGCATCTGGCCCGCAGGGTTGCGGACATAGGTCTCGATCGCTTCGGCAGGCAACGGATCGGGTGCGAGACGCGGACCACCGCCACCACCCTGCCCCACCGTGCCATGACATTGCTGGCAACCGTCTTTCAGGAATAAAGCGTGGCCTTTGCGCACATCGCCGGCCGCTTTCTGTCCGGCAGGTGCGGCGCCTTCCGTCTGCTGTGCGATCGGCTTGGCATTTTGTTTGGCGTTCTGCGCGGACGCAGGACCGGCGAGACAAAACAGGCCCAGGCAGGCGGAGAGCGTTCCGGTGACAATATAATTTTTCATGGTGATCCTCCCTCAACGGCCCTGGCTGACGACATCGACAAGCACGGGCTCGCCGGCTTTGGCGAGCGCGACGGCTTTCTTGAGCGCCGGCCCGAGATCGTTGGGGTCGACAACAGGCCCGATCCCCTCGATGCCAAGGCCCTGCGCGACTTTGGCAAAGTCGATCGGCGGATCCTGGATCGTCGTTCCGATCCATGTGCGATCGATTCCGCGCTGGTGCCGATTGGCCATACGCTGAACGTGCATCAATTCCTGATGATAGGCGCGATTGTTATGCACGATCGCAACCAGGGGAATCTTGTGATGGGCGGCCGTCCATAATGCGGCCGAACAGCACATCAGGTCGCCGTCTCCCCACATGCCAATGACGAGGCGGCCATGTTCGCGGTGCGCCAGGGCCGAACCGATACCGGCCGGCGCGCCATAGCCGACACCGCCGCCGCCGGTTCCGCCGCCGTATTGATAATGCTTGGTGACATCCCAAAGCTTCAGCGGCCAGTTGTTCATGAAATTCAACGTGCCGGCCGTGAGCGCCCAGTCGCTGTCCTTGATAAGCGGCCACACCTCCGCACACATCCGCGCGGTGCTGATCGGCGTCGCATCCCATCCATAACTGGCAGCCAGACGCGCCTGCTCTTTCGACTTCTTGTGTGCCGCCTTCATCTTTTCCGCACGGCCATCGGAGGCCGCGTTGTGACCGGACGGCAGAGCCTTCTTCACCGCTTCGATCAGATAAGGCAGGGTCGCCTGCCCATCGCCCGTGATGTCGAGATCAATCGGCTGATAGCGCTGGAAGTCCTGGAAGTTGGACTTGATCAACAGGCTGTGCGTGCTGATGCCGATCAGCTTCACTTTCGGATTGGCGGTCGGATGCGAGTAGCGCTCCACGACATCGACCAGAGTGTTGACCGTGCCCCAGAAATCGCTGAGTTCGAGACCGAGTATGACATCGGCATTGTGAAGCAAGGCGCGGCCGCGACCGGTCTGGTTGAGATAATGCGTATTGGGCATGTTCATGCGGCCGTACTTGTCAACGACCGGTGCCTGCAGCGTCTCCGCCAGGGTGACCAGGTGTTGCATGCCTTCCGGCGTGCTCACCAGTTTGTCGACGATGATGACCGGGTTCTGGGCATTGACCAGCATTCTGGCGGCTTCGGCGAGTGCGCCGCCGTCTCCGACCGGCGGACGCGGACGATTCAAACCTGGAACCGATTTCGGCTTTGCGTCGATTGGCTTTTCCTGCAATTCGGAATCGGCCATGATCAGGACAGGCGCAGAAGGTTTCTCGACGGCAAGCGCATAACCGCGCAGCGTCGATTCGGCAAAATGATCCAGCGAAACCGGCTGCGCATCCCATTTCGTGAACGAGCGCAACATCGCGCCGTTGTCGACCGACGAATGCTCCCACTCCGCGCCCTGCCGGCGCTTTGACGCGTCGAGATTGTTGCCGGCGATCATCAGGATCGGCACCCGGTCCGCCCAGGCATTATAGACCGCCATCGCCGAGTGCTGGACGCCGACAACGCCATGCAGCAACGCCGCCATCGGCTTGTTCGCGGTCTTGGCATAGCCGTGACACATGCCGACGACGATTTCCTCATGCAGGCACGTCAACAATTCAGGCTTTTTGTTTTCGCCATAATTGATGATCGATTCATGCAGGCCGCGGAAACTCGAACCCGGCATCGTGGCCATGTAATCGATATCCAGAGCCTTGAGAACATCGACCATATAGTCGGACCCGGTACGGCCGACGAAGACAGGTTCTTCGGCAGGCTTTTCCGTTTCAGCCCACATCTGTTTCGCGGTCGGCGGGCTGGATTTTTCTGCCGGCAGCGGCTTTCCGTTCGTCGCCGCGGGAATGTTACCGGATGGCGTGGATGAACTCTCGCCGCCAGTCTGGGTCGAGGTGGTCACGCCCTGCGCGGCCGCTCGACCCGCGCCAACCAATGAGGCGGCGCCGGTGACGGCAAATGCCGAGACCAGAGCACGACGGTTCACATCTATGGGGGGCCGCTTATCGGACATGGTTTCCTCCTTGATCTTGTTTTTTTGAACACCGAGAGCGGACTGTCATGCAAGCACCGGCGATGGGCATCGCCATGTCATGCAAACCGCGGGCGCTGGGCGAACGGCGAATGAACGCGTGCAATGTTCGCTGATTGTTTGGCGAGAATGTGGACGTCGGTATTTAGCGCGCCGTGCATGTCCGCCATGCGCGTTGCGGCGAATTGAGGAAAACGACGCGTGGCGAAGTCATCATTCGTAAACGCAACACTGTCTCGATGAGCACCATCTGGCAATCTGGATACACCCAGCTTCGGCCCAGCACGATTCACGCAATGTCGAGCCGGCCCATCAAGAAGAGCCCGTAGAATTCCAACGCGCCAAAAGTCCGGTCGCCGCGAGAACGTCCGCGCAGCGGCAGGAAACGCATCGTCATTTCACACACACACGGAACGGACGCGCGGCCCAAACGCAGGGTCAGCGCGAGACACGATCTCAGTGGCTTGGAGATTAGTGACTTGGAGAAGAGACTTGTTCCAAGCGATTTTCTTCTTCGGTTTCGACCGGCACCTTGTCCTGGCCAAGCAGCGCATAGAGAACCAACAGCGTGACGCCGCCGGTGACCGCCGATTGCTTCAGGACAAGCTGCATGACCAGCGGCATCTCCTTCAACACTTCCGGCGAGACGAACAGCCCGCCCATCCCGACCATCAGCGCCGCGCCGGCGATGATGAGGTTGCGATCGTTCCACTTCACGTCCGTCAGCAGATGGATGCCGTGGACGAGAACGATGCCGAACAGCACGGTGGCGATACCGCCGAGAACCACGACCGGAACAAGCACAAGAAGCATATCGAACTTGACGATGCTGCCGAGAAGAACGAGCAGCACGCCGGCGGCAAAGGTCGCATAGCGCGAGCCGACGCGTGTGGCGCGCGCCATACCCATATTGTCGGGATAAACGAACATGCTGAACGTGCCGACAAGCGCACCGAGCGCCGATCCCAAAGCCGCGCCGAAACAGCCTTCGGACATGCGGATCGAACTGATCGGCTGGTTACCCCACGTGGCAACCACTTTGTAGAGCGGCATGGTCGAGATGCTCGCCGGTACGAGGATGACGAGAAACACGAGGACAGCATCGAGACGCACCGCAAATCCAAACGGGAAAATTTTTGGCGTCACCAGCCAGGGTGCGCTCACAACCGGTGCGAAGGATATGTGGATGAAGAGCGAATAGCAGATCGTGCCGAGGATCAGCCCCGACAGGATCGCCGCCCGGCGCAGCCATCGGCCTCCGTAAATCGTCATCGCCATGAAGGTCACGACCGCAACAAATCCGACCAGGATGTTGATCTTCATGAAGCCGGGCGTTCCGGGATGGCCGATCCAGTTGGGCAGCGAGACGACGGCGATCTGCATCATCGTCAGAATGACCATGACGCCGGCGATCATCGGCGCCTGAAAAAAGCGACCGAACAACGCAACAAAACTGAACCCGCGAATGGGAATCGTCAGCGCCGCCCAGATCAGGCAGGCGACGAAGAACGAACCGAAAGCGACATCAAGTCCCGCGCCCGGCAGATGACCGAGGATCATGAGGGCGATGAAGCTGCCGACATAAGGTCCCTGGACGATGGGCAGCCGCAGCAATCCCACCGCCTGAAAGCACGTGGTGATGCCGGACACCAGAAAGATCATGCCGTAGAGATAGGCGATCTGTTCAGGCGACATCTGGAAGGCCCGGCCGAACAGGCCCGGGAAGACGAACATTCCCGTCATGCCAAAGATGTTCTGGAAGGCGAGAATGACGAGTTGGTTGAAGGGTACTTTCTCGTCGATGCCGACTTCGAAGACCGGCTCCTCGGCCGTCGCGACATGATCACTCGCCATAGTCATCCCCCGTTTGGCAGCTTTTGTCTTTATAACGCATCACGATAACGCATCGCGCCCGGCATTTCCGGCAGTGTCGGCCGCCGGCGCTTTGCGAACGCTCCTATTCCAGAAACGCTATTTCGGCCCTGGCTGCCGGTCAACGCATAACGGTACGATATTCCACTCAACAGAATTTCTTGTGCAGCCATACGCTGATTTTGTGCTTTGCCGCAGTGCGAAAAATAACGACCTTCATGATTTGTCGTCGCCGCTTCTCTCGACAGCGCGGACGGATGTCTCCGGCGTGACGCCGCCGCGCTGGCGCGCAAAGGTTTCCTCGCCGTTCTTCTCCCAGTCGCCCGCAGTCGCCCGCTCGGCGAAGCGTGTCCACGTTTCGGTCCAGTCGCCGAGCGTGTAGCCATGCCAGGGCGGCCGCACCGTGAGCGGCGGAAGATCGAGTTCTTCCCAGATCGCACGCGCCTTTTCCATGAACGGCTTCGTTGGAAGCGCCAGCGGCGGCATCGGACGCTTGAGCGTGGCGTCGATCAGCATCGTCGAATCCGCATCGCGCTCGCCGTATTGCGCCCCCTGCACCCCACTGCGGTAGGGCGCGATATGCACATCCTCGATCGGATTGGCGCGATAGGCCAGCGACCACAGCATCGCATCGATATTCGACGGATCGATATCGTCGCTGACGGCGACGACGATCTTGCCGCATCCGGCCTGAAAATTCGCCGTGCCGTGCAAAGCGCGCCAGACTTCCGTGCGCGGCGTGCCGCTTGCGAATTGCACGAAGATCACCGGCCGCAGGTTGGTCAGCGGCTCGTGCATGATCACCCGCCGCACGCCTTTGATCGACAATTGGTCGCGCAGATGGGCCAGGAAGAGCGGCTCATAGGCAACCTTCTTGATCGCGCTCGACTCGCTCGGCGTGACCTGACTGATGATGTCGACGAAGACCGGCGACGTCTTGTGCGTGATCGCAGTGACCTGCATCGGCATGTTGAACGCTTCGAGCGCGACATAGCCGTTGCTCTCGCCGAAAGGCGCCTCGGGTTCGAGCACCGCTGTGTCGATCAGTCCCTCGATCACGATCTCCGCATCGGCCGGCACATCGAGATCGACAGTCACGCCCTTGACCATGCGGATCGGCTGGCCGGCCAGCCCACCCGCAACGCCCATCTCATCGACATCGACGCCGAGTTTTTGCGGACCGGTGAAGACGACCACCGGGCCGGCGCCGATGACGATGGCGATCGGCATCTTTTCCTTGCGGTCGCGATATTTAAGCCAGTGCAGATAGCCGCCCGCGCCGCCGGTATGCGCGACCATGCGCACGGCGAGCCGGTCGGTCGCCTTCAGCCCGGCACGATACGTCCCCGAATTCTGCACGCCGGTCTCGGGATCGCGCGTGGTGCACAGCGTCGCCGTCAGATAGGGCGCCGCATCGAAGCCCGGTGTGGAGATCGGCACCGGCAGCAGCGCAAGGCCGCCGCCCGGCTTGCGCAGGTCATCGCCGGTAATGACAACCTCCTGGCAGGCGGCGCCGTTGACGCGCGTCGGCGCGATCGGATTGGCGATGGCGCTAAGCCAGGCTTCGCCGATCCCGGACACGTCCTTGCCCATGCCCACCGCATAAATCCGCGGCGAGGCCGCAAGCGCGCCCACGACGACCGGCATGTCGTATTTTTTGCCTTTGGAATCGACGACATTGGTGAAGACGAAAGCCTGCCGCTCGTCCTCCGGAATGCCGCCGAGGAATTGCCAGCGCACCAGCGGATGCAATTCGGTATCCTTGTTGATCGGGCGATCGATGCGCCGAACCAGACCCCGCGCTTCGAGATCGGCGAGATGCTCCTGGAAATCGAGCCGTGGCTTCGCGCCCGCTGCGCCCTGCGTTGTTTTGGTGACAGCACTCATGACAGTGTCTTTCTATCTTTGCAGTTGCGTCTAGCGCGCGGGCAGCGGTTTGCGTTTCCCGTCGAACACTCCCTCACGCTCAAGTCCGTCAATCCGTTCATCCGTCAATCCGAGCACGCGCGAAAGAACCGCCCGGTTGCCGGCTCCAAGCGCGGGCGGATAGCAATAATTCGGCTCAGGCTCGCCGGTGAATTTGATCGGATTGCCGGCGACGCGCAGCGTCTCCCCGTCCGGTCCGTCGATAGCGAGCACCATGTTGCGATGAAGCACTTGCGGATCGCTCAGGCTGCGGTCGAGCGTATTCACGATCGCGGCCGGGACCTCGGCGGCGACCAGATCATTGATCCAGACGTCCGACGGTTTGCTGCGAAAGCATGCTTCAAGAATCTCCCACAGCACCTCACGGTTGGCGTAGCGCTGCTCGTTGGAACGAAAGCGCTCGTCGGCAACGAGATCGGGACGTCCGAGCGCGCCGCACAGGCCGCTCCACATGCGTTCGGTGTTGGCAGTGATGACGACATCGATGCCGTCGCCGCAGGTAAAGGCGCGATAGGTCGGAATGGAATCGTGACCGCGCCCCTGCCGGTCCGGCGCCTCGCCCGAGGCCAGACAATACGCCGCCTGATAGGACAGCATCGCGACCTGGCAATCGAGCATGCTGACATCGATCAGCTTGCCGCGTCCGCTGTGTTCGCGCTCGCTCACCGCGGCAAGAATGCCGATGACGCCATACATGCCGGCCGCGATGTCGCCCAGCGGAATGCCGGAGCGCACCGGCGGGCCGTCCGGTTCGCCTGTGAGCGACATGGCGCCGGACATCGCCTGCACGATCATGTCATAGGCGGGCCGATCGCGATAGGGACCGTCCTGACCAAAGCCGGAAATGGCGCACCAGATGATGTCCGTTTTGCGGGCGGCAATATCGTCATAGGAAAGCCCGAGCCGCTTGAGGACGCCGGGCCGAAAATTCTCGACCACGATATCGCATGCAGCCGCAAGGTCGCGAATGAGCGCGCGCCCGGCCTCGTTCTTCATATCGACCGCGAGGCTGCGCTTGTTGCGATTGACGGACAGGTAATAGGCGCTCTGCGCGCCAACGAAATGCGGGGGAAGCCTGCGCGTCATCTCGCCTTCCGGCGACTCGACCTTGATGATCTCTGCGCCGAGATCACCGAGAATCTGGGTCGCATACGGCCCGGACAGGAATTGCGTGAGATCGAGCACGCGCAAATGCGAGAGCGGTCGGGGCTTTTTTTCGTGTTCTGTCACGATGACATCCTCATCACGCGCTCGCCTTGAAACGATTGTGGCGTGGCGAACCAAGAGCGGTAGAGAGCCGTTCCGCCGTCGCGCGCACGAGTTCGCCCAGATACGGACGGTTCTTGGCCGTGATCCGCGCTTCCGGAACGGTCACGCAAAGACTGCCGACGACCTTTCCGTCGATGCCGAACACCGGCGCGCCAAAACCGACGGCGCCGGCGATCTTCTGGCCATATGTAATATCGTAGCCGCGCTCGCGGATCGCGATGAGGTCCTTCTCGAGCGTTCGGCGCGCAGGCAGCGGCTCTCCTGAGGCCGGCGCGTGGTCTTCCGCGGCGTGAATGCGATCAACATCTTCCTTGGCGAGAAAAGCGAGAATCGAACGGCCACTCGCGCCCCAGAGCACCGACATCGGGATATTCATCGGCAGTTGGTAGCGCAACAGCATGCTGGAATCGATCTTCTCGGCAAAGAAGATCTTCCCCTCGGACGGCAGATAAAGGCTGAGCACGCAGGTCTCGTCGCAGGCATCGACCAATTGCCGCAGGAACGGTAACGCGATCGCGCGGATATCGTGCTTCGACTGGATGAGCGCGGCGACACGAAACAGATCACGCCCGATACGGTAACGCCGATGGGTCTTGTCCTGCTCGACAAAGCCATCCTGACCCAACAGATCCAACAACCGATGGCAGGTGCTCGGCGCGAGCGACAGCGCCTGCGACAGGTCCTTGAGCGTGGCCTCGCCGCGTTCGCTGAAGAAGCGGATGATTTCGATCACGCGTTTGACCGTGCCGAGACTTTCTCCTGACGCAAGTTTGCTCATGTGATGTCCTCCAGCGTGTCGTAGGCGCCGGCCGCGCGCAACGCATCGACAATGCGATCGGGCATGAGCGGCGTTTCTGAAAAGTGCACGTTGAATTCCGACAGCGCGTTCTCGATGGCCGCGACGATCGCTGCGGCGGCCGGGATCGTGCCACCTTCGCCGGCACCCTTGACGCCGAGCGGATTGAGCGGCGTCGCGCTTTCGATATGCGCGATGCGGCAGGCCGGAACCTCCGTCGCGGACGGAATGAGATAATCGGCGAACGTGGTCGTCAGCGGCTGCGCCTGCTCGTCGTATCGCATCCATTCGAACAGCGCATTGCCGATGCCATGCGCGACACCGCCCTGGATCTGGCCGTCGACGATCATCGGATTGATGATGTTGCCGCTGTCGTGCGCGACGACATAGTTCACGATTTTGACGGCGCCGATCATCGGATCGACCTCGACCTCGGCGATATGGGTGCCCGAGCAGTAGGACGCCTGCGGCGGGGCGAAATACGCAGTGTGTTCGAGCCCCGGCGTCTGTCCCGGCGCAAGCGAGAATCCCGGCATGCCTTGCGCCAGCCGCGCAAGCTCCCTGAAGGTCAGCGATGGCCGGTTGCCGACGCGCGCAATCGCAACGCCATCCTCGACATCGATGTCGTCCTCCGTCACGCCGAGCGTCTGCGCCGCCAGTTTCACGATCTGCACCCGCACGGCGCCGCCGGCGATGGTGGCGGATGAGCCGGCATTGACAGCCTGCCGGCTGGCGAACGCGCCGATGCCTTGCGCGATCGCCGCCGTATCGCCGACAGTCATGACAATATCGTCCATGCGGCACCCGACATGATCGGCGACGATCTGCGTCAGGGTCGTGCGGGTGCCCTGTCCCTGATTGGTGGCGCCGGTCGCCACCGCGACCTTGCCGTTCGGTAGAACCCGCACCGTGACCCCTTCAAAGGGGCCGAGCCCGGTGCCTTCCACATAATTCCCGATGCCTATGCCGATGAAGCGCCCTTGCGCGCGCGCAGCGGATTTCCGCTCCCGAAATCCGGCATAGTCGATCAGGCGCAGCGCCTCGGCCTGCGCCTGCGGATAATCGCCGCTGTCATAGACGAGCGGCTTGCCGTCACGAAACGTCAGGCCGACCGCGTAAGGCATCTGCTGCGGCTGGATGAAATTGCGAAAACGGACCTCGGCCGGATCAAGTTTCAATTCATGAGCGACACGATCCATCAGCCGCTCCATGGCGAACACCGCCTGCGGCCGGCCCGCACCGCGCACGGGCGTCGTCGCCACTTTGTTCGTGAGCACCACGCGGACATCGAGTGCATAGTGTGGGATCACGTAAGGTCCCGGCATGGTCGCAGCGGCGATATAGGGCATGATGATGCCCCACGGCACGAACGCGCCGGTGTCGTGCAGCAGCGTGCCACGCACGCCGAGAATTTTTCCCTGATCGTCGACGGCGATGGAGACGGTCCAGAACTGGTCGCGCTCCTGGGTGGCGCACAGGAAATGCTCGCGTCGATCCTCGGTCCACTTCACCGGCCGGCGCAGCTTGAGCGCCGCCGCCGGAATGACCGCTTCCTCGGCATAGAAGATCGCCTTCGGGCCGAAACCGCCGCCGACATCGGGCGCGATGACCCGGATCGATTCCAGATCGCGATCGAGCAGGTCTGCAAGCATGCGCCGGCAGATATGCGGTGTCTGCGTCGCCGACCACACCGTGATGTGGTCAGCGGTCGCGTCCGGATTGGCAACGACGGCGCGGGCTTCCAACGCCATGCCGCCGCCGCGATGCTGCCATATCTCTTCCGTGAACACGTGCGGCGCCGACGCAAAGGCTGCATCCGGGTCGCCATAGGCCATGCAAAATTTGCCGGCGGTATTGGTGCCAAGCGTCGTATGGGTGCGCGGCGTATCAGCTTTCTCGGCCTCACGACAGTCACTCGCCGCCGGCAGCACCTCGTAATCGACAGCGACAAGCGCGACGGCGTCCTCGGCGATGTAGCGGTTGTCGGCGAGAACGACTGCCACTGTCTGGCCGACGTAACAGACCTCCTCGCGCGCCAGACAATGTTGCGTCAGAACAGCCGCGATGGCCGGGTTCGGAACCAGCATCGGCATGCGTTCTCTGCCCATGGGCGCGGGCAGATCGTCGGCGGTCAGCACCGCATGCACGCCCGGCAAGGCGAGCGCCGCGGTGCTGTCGATTGTGTGGATCAAGGCATGGGCATGCGGCGAGCGCACGAAGCATGCGTGCAGCATGTCGGGAAATTTCAGGTCGTCGACAAAACTTCCGCGGCCGGTCAGCAAGGCCGGGTCTTCCAGCCGCGCCACGCGGGCGCCGAATTGTTTCGCGCCCACGGCTACCCTCCCCGTTGCACGTGCGGCGAGCGCGCAGCGGCGCGCGGCATCGCGGCTTCGACGGAATGCAGAAGGCAATCGTTGGAGGGCAAAGACGTCATCGGACGAAGATGTGAATGGAGCAGACGCCGTGGTCGAGGCCGGCAATGCCGCCGCCGGTCGCGTGCGCGATGCCGACCGTGGCGTCCTTGACCTGATGCGCGCCCGCGCGGCCTTCGAGTTGGCGCACGATTTCCACGGCCTGCGCCGCGCCGGTGGCGCCGACCGGATGGCCGCGCGACAACAGCCCGCCGGATGGATTGACGCAGATATCACCGCCGAGCGACGTGGCGCCGCTCGACAGCAGATCGTAGGCGTGGCCGCGTTCGCAAAAGCCAAACGCTTCGTAATACATCAGTTCGGCGATGGTGAAGGCGTCGTGGATTTCGGCCACGTCGACATCGTCGGGGCCGATGCCCGCCATGTCGTAAGCGCCCTTCGCACCGCGCGCCGTCAATTCCGCCCACGTCATGTCGCGATAGCCGTTGGTGTAGAGGCCCGACGTAACTTCCGATGCGGCAATACGCACTGGGTCCGATTTGTGTTTGCGCGCGATGTCGCCACTGGCGATGACGAGCGCAGCCGCGCCATCGCCGGTCGGGCAGCAATGCCACAGCGTGAATGGATCGGCGACTGGGCGCGACGCCATCACTTCGTCGATCGTGACGCGCTTCCTGATCTGCGCATTGGGATTGAGCGCACCATGGTCGTGCGCCTTGACCGACACTTCTCCGAGTTGCCGCGCAGTGAGGCCGTATTCATACATGTAGCGCTGCGCGCGCATGGCATAGAGCGCCGGCATCACCATGCCCTGATTGACCTCCCAGTCTTCCTTCTCCAGGGGCAGCGTACCGCCGCCGAATTTCGTCAGCTTCTCGACGCCGACGACGAGCACGATATCGTGCTGCCCGCTCGCAACGGCGGTCCAGGCTTGCGCAAGCGCGGAAGAACTCGACGAGCAGGCATTCTCGACATTGATGATCGGCATGCCGGTGAGGCCGAGCGCCTTCATCACACGTTGTCCCGACAGCATGCCGCCCAGCGCCGAACCGCAATAAACGGCGTCAATCTCGTTGTGCGGCACGCCCGACTCGACGATCGCCTCCTTCACCGCAGGCCAGCCGATCTCGGCCAATGTTTTGTCGGGATATTTGCCGAACGGGATCATGCCCGTTCCGATGACGCAGACATCGCGCATGGTGAACCTCAAGCAGACGTAAAGGTGTAGCTCAGAAGCGGAGCACCGGACGCGTCGGCACCGACAACGCCGATGCCGAGCCGCATCGTCATGGCGATGGCCAGCTTGTCCGCGGGAACGTCGAGATGGGCCAGCACGCGCACCTCGTCCGCGAGATCGACATAACCAAGCGCGTAAGGCACAGCCCAGCCTTTCGGCGCCTGATGCACGACGGAGTAGGAATAGAGCGTGCCTTCCTCGGCCAGATACACCGCGTCGATGTCTTCCGAAAAGCAGCCGGGACACACCGCCGCGCGCGGAAAGCTCAGCTGCGCGCAGGCGCGGCAACGGCCGCCGATCAGGCGCGGCTTTCCTGCCGGGTCACGTGCGACCAGATCAGGCGCAACGAAACGCTCGTCCGCATTCGCTGCGTCCGGATTGGCGACCAAAGTACCGGATTCCGTCATCGCGTCTGTTTCTCCCCAAGGGATGCGTCATCGTGTCGGCAGATTGTGTCACGGAGGCCGCTTAATTCCGTTCAACGGAATGATATTCTTTTCAAAGGAATAACACACCGGCGCCCGGCGACTGTCAACGCTTCGTGGCGCATCGCGACGTCCCGCCCAGCAAGCCCGTTTGGGACCGGCGCGCCAGTCCAGATTTCGCGGGAGAGAGACGGCGGCTGGTCTTGGCTGTAAACATCGATTTTATTGATTGAACTGACAATAACAATTCATTGGTTCGCTAAATCAGCGAGTCCTATGGTCGAGATGGAATAAACGTCCTGCTGGAGCCGACTTTTGGGGAAATTCGCCCACGTTTTAAGTCCCGTGATGAAGCAATTTTTTGGTGCGGGCGCGCCCACGCGCTACCGTCCGGAATTGCACTACATGCGTGGGCCGGGCCCGAAAACCCGGGCTCTGGAATATGTCGATCACTCTCCGCAGCCCGCCCCGCGCGCCGGCGCCAACACATCGTCCACACAAACCTCGTTGTCGGAAACGAAGGCGCCGTCCGAAGACGACGGTGTCGAAACATCGCCAATCGTCTCCGACGTCGTCAAGCAGACGACCTGCTACATGTGCGCCTGCCGTTGCGGGATCAACGTCCACATCAAGGACGGCGCGATCCGCTACATCCAGGGCAACCGCGACCATCCGGTCAATCGCGGCGTGCTGTGCGGCAAGGGCAGTGCCGGCATCATGCAGCATTACAGCCCGGCGCGGCTGCGCAAGCCCCTCTTGCGTGTGGGCGAACGCGGCGCCGGCGAATTTCGCGAGATCGAGTGGGATGAAGCTCTTACCATCGTGACGGATCGCCTGCGCAATATCCGCGCAACCGATCCCAAAAAACTCGCCTTCTTCACCGGTCGCGACCAGTCGCAATCGCTCACCTCATGGTGGGCGATGCAATTCGGCACGCCGAACTACGCCGCGCACGGCGGCTTCTGTTCAGTCAACATGGCGGTCGCGGGCCTTTACACCATCGGCGGATCGTTCTGGGAATTCGGTGAGCCGGACTGGGAGCACACGCGCTACTTCATGCTGTTCGGGGTCGCCGAAGATCACGACTCCAACCCGATCAAGATCGGGCTCGGCAAGCTCAAGGCGCGCGGCGCCAAGGTGGTGTCGGTCAATCCCTGCCGCACCGGCTACAACGCCATCGCCGACGAATGGATCGGCATCCGCCCCGGCACCGATGGACTGTTCGTGCTGGCGCTGGTGCATGAATTGCTCAAGGCCGGCCGCGTCGATCTCGATTATCTCGTGCGCTACACCAATGCGCATGTGCTGGTGATCCAGGAGCCCGGCACCGAAGACGACGGGATGCTGCTACGCGATGCGAACGGCAAACTGCTGGCGTGGGACAAGGCGCGGGCCTGCGCCGTCGACGCGCTCGATCCCGAAATCACGCCAGCGCTCAAAGGTGAAGTCCGTGTCGACGGGCGCACATGCGTGCCCGTCTTCGAACTGATCGCAAAGCGCTATCTCGACGACAGCTATTCGCCGGATGCCGTTGCCGAACGCTGCGGCATTACGGCCGAGACGATCCGGCGCGTCGCGGCAGAGCTGGCCCATGTCGCCTTCGAGCAGGCGATCGAACTCCCTGTCGCGTGGACCGATTGGGCCGGCCGCGAGCACAAAACCATGCGCGGTCGGCCGGTATCGATGCACGCGATGCGCGGGATTTCCGCCCATTCCAACGGCTTCCACACCTGCCGCGCGATTCATCTGCTGCAGGTTCTGCTCGGCACGGTGGACGTTCCCGGCGGCTTCCGCTTCAAGCCGCCTTATCCGAAGCCGGCGCCGCCCTCCGCAAAGCCCTGCGGCAAGGATGGCGGACGTCCGAACACACCGCTCGCCGGTGCGCCGCTCGGCTTCGTCACCGCACCGGAAGACTTGATGATCGCCCCCGACGGCACGCCGGTGCGCATCGACAAGGCGTATTCCTGGGAAGCGCCTTTCGCTGCGCACGGCTTAATGCATGCCGTGATCGCGAATGCCTGGCGCGGAGATCCCTATCCGATCGACACGCTGTTCTTCTACATGGCGAACATGGCATGGAATTCGTCGATGAACGTGCCGGACATGCTGCGCATGCTGACCGACAAGGACGCACAGGGGAATTACAAGATCCCCTTCATCGTCTATTCGGATGCCTATTTCTCCGAGACCGTGCCTTACGCCGATCTGGTGCTGCCGGACACGACCTATCTCGAGCGTCACGACTGCATCAGTCTGCTTGATCGGCCGATCAGCGATGCCGACGGTCCAGGCGATGCGATCCGCCATCCGGTCGTGGAGCCGGATCGCGACGTCCGGCCGTTCCAGTCGGTGCTGCTCGACATCGGCGCGCGGCTCGGCTTGCCCGGAATGGCCGAGGCGGACGGTAAGCCGACATATCGCGACTACGCCGATTACATCGTGCGCCACGAACGCACGCCGGGTGTCGGTCCGCTCGCCGGCTGGCGCGGCACTGATGGAAAATCGAAGGGCCGCGGTGCGGTCAATCCAAACCAGCTCGATCGCTACATCGCCAATGGCGGTTTCTGGCATCATGAACTCGCGGCCGACCAGAAATACTACAAGATGGCGAACCGCTCGTATCTCGCCTTCGCGACCGAGATGGGATTTTTGTCAAAACCCGATCCGATCCTGTTCCAGCTTTACAGCGAGCCAATGCAGCGCTTTCGGCTGGCGGCGCGCGGACACGGCACGGTCGTGCCGCCGCCCAGCGAACGCAAACGGCTCGACACCTACTGCGATCCCCTGCCGATCTGGTATCCGCCGTTCGAGGAAGCCGCGATCGACACGGACACGTTTCCGCTGCACGCGATCACCCAGCGGCCGATGCACATGTACCATTCATGGGGTTCGCAGAACGCGTGGCTGCGGCAGATCACCAGCCAGAACCGCCTCTTCGTCCATCACGACATCGGTGCGTGTTTGGGCCTTCGGGATGACGATTGGGTCTGGATCGAAAGCCATCATGGCCGCGTGAAGGGACAAGTCCGGCTGGTCGAGGGCGTCAACCGCAACACCGTGTGGACCTGGAATGCGATCGGCAAGCGCCGCGGCGCCTGGATGCTCGATGCGGCAGCACCTGAAGCGACGCGCGGCTTTTTGCTCAATCACGCCATCAGCGATCTGCTCCCTCCCGACGTCAATCGCCGCCGCTATCTGAATGCCGATCCGATCACCGGGCAGGCCGCATGGTTCGACCTGCGCGTGAGTTTACGCAAATGCGCCGCAGCCGAATGCGGACAGACCGAACCGCAATTCGCATCGATCCCCTCCCCGCCCGATCTTCCGGCACCGCCGAAAAAACTTCGTTTTGGCGTGCAATTCCGCCGCGCGCGCGAGGCCGCCGAATGACCAGTCTGCCGACGAGCACAGAAAAGAAACTCGGCCTCGTCATCGATCTCGACACCTGTGTCGGATGTCAGGCCTGCGTCACCAATTGCAAGGAATGGAACACCGGTGGGCAGATGGCACCGCTGACCGACATCAATCCCTATGGCGATGGCGCCGACGGCGTCTGGTTCAATCGCGTTCATACTTACGAGCACGCCTGCGAGAGCGGCTCGCGCACCGTTCACTTTCCACGCTCATGTCTGCACTGCGAACAGCCGGCCTGCGTCACGGTATGTCCGACTGGCGCTTCCTACAAGCGGACATCGGACGGCATCGTGCTCGTCGATGAAGATAAGTGCATCGGTTGCAAATTATGCAGTTGGGCCTGCCCCTACGGCGCCCGCGAGTTCGACACCGACGTCGGCGTCATGAAGAAATGCACGCTGTGCATCGACCGCATCTACAACGACAACCTGCCGGAAGCCGATCGCGTGCCGGCTTGCGTCGCGGCCTGCCCGACAGGCGCGCGCCATTTTGGCGATCTCGGCGACTCCAATTCCGCCGTGTCGCAACTCGTGCGTGAGCGTGGCGGCGTCGACCTGATGCCTGAACTCGGCTACGCGCCGACCAACAAATATCTCCCGCCCCGCACCCGCAGCGACCGGACTGTTGAAATCGATGCGCCAGCCCTTGAGTCCGTCTCTGTCGAGGGCGGATTTCTCGGCTGGGTCGATCGCGTCCTGTCGCGTTAGCCTCACGTCAAGTCACACTGAATCATGCACCCTGCTTTCTCGGTCATCTTCTTCACGACGGCGACGGGCGCGGGCTATGGCCTGCTGGCGCTGCTCGGCGTGTTCGCCGCGTTCGGCCTCGTCCCGCCGGATCGCTGGTTCGGCTTCGTCAGCCTCGGTCTGTCGCTCGGCCTGATCACCGCCGGGCTTTTGTCCTCCACGCTGCATCTCGGGCGGCCCGAACGCGCGTGGCGTGCGTTTTCGCAATGGCGATCGTCGTGGCTGTCGCGCGAAGGCGTCGCCAGCGTCGCGACCTACATTCCGGCGGTGGTGTTTGCCTTCGGCTGGGTTTTGTTGGGCCAATTCAACGGCGGCATCCTCGCGGCCGGGCTACTCGCCGCTGTCGGCGCGGTCATCACTGTCGTCTGTACCGGCATGATCTACGCGTCGCTCAAGCCCATTGGGCAATGGGCGAGCGCATTCACGCTGCCGGCCTATTTGATCTATGCGCTGATGACGGGGTCGGTGCTGCTTGCCGCGATTTTTCGCCTCTGGGGTATCAGCGGCCGCCCGATCGAGATCGTGGCGCTGGCCGCGATTGTCCTCGGCTGGGCGTGGAAGATTGCAACCTGGCGGTCCAACGACACATCGGTTTCCACAACCACGGCGAACAGCGCGACCGGGCTCGCCGGCGGCACCGTCCGCTCGATGGAATGGCCGCACACCGAAGAGAATTATGTGCTCAAGGAAATGGGCTACCGCATCGGCCGCAAGCACGCGACGAAAGTCAGGCTCTTCGTGCACGTTTTTGCGTTCGCCATTCCGTTCGCGGCGACAGCACTCGCCGTGGCGATCGATGGGCCGATCGCCACGTTTGCCGCACTGATCGCCGTCGCGTCACAGGTGCCGGGCATGCTGGCCGAACGCTGGCTGTTCTTCGCCGAGGCCAAGCACACCGTGACGCTTTACTACGGGCGATAGCACAACGATCCGCCACGATGCCAAGCAGGCGCATCGTGACGGAACGCGTCACGCCGCCTCCATATGACGCTGCCGCATGGTCCGCAGAACTGTGAGAGCGAGCAGCGCAGTCAGGACATCGAGAATGACGACGATGACGAACACCGCCGTCCAGCTTCCCGTTGTCTGCTTGAGGAATGCCGCGGCCGGACCACCCAGGATCGATCCCACACCCTGCGCGATATAGAGAAAGCCGTAATTCGTCGCGGCGAATTTCGGACCGAAGGTATCGGTCAGGGTCGAGGGAAACAGCGAGAAGATCTCTCCCCAGCCGAAGAACGCAATGCCGGTCATCACCACGAACATCGCCGGATGATCGAGGAAAGCGAACAGGAGCAGGATCGCGAGCGCTTCAAGTGTGAATGCCAGCGCCATCGTGTATTCGCGGCCGATATGATCGGAAACCCAACCGAAAAACGGCCGCGTCAGACCATTGGTCACGCGCGAGAGCGTGAGTGAAAGCGGCAGCGCCGCCATTCCGAGTACCAGCACGTCCGCAACGTGATAGTCGCGAGCGAACGGTCCGACATTGGATGTCACCATCAGGCCGCTGGTCGACATCAGGCTCATCATAAAAAATAGGAGCCAGAAGACGGGTGACCGCAGCATTTCTTTCGGCGTGAAGCTGCGCCTCACCTGCACTGTCGTTGCTGTTTCGGGTGAATATCCCGCCGGCAGCCAGTCTTCAGGCGGGGTGCGCAAGCCCTGCGCTGCCGCGATCCCGATCACGCCCTGAATGATTCCCCAGACGATCAGGGTATGCGCATAGCCCGACGATTTGATCATGGAGTCGATCGGGAAACTCGTGAAGAATGCGCCGAAACCGTAGCCGGCGGCGGCGAGGCCGGTGGCCAGCCCGCGCCGATCGGGAAACCAGCGCACCATCAGGCCGATGATACCGACATAGATGATGCCAGTGCCGAATCCGCAGATGATGCCGTAGGTGAAATAGAGCGCCCAAATATTATGGACATAGGCTGAAAGCACCCAGCCTCCGCCCGACAAAAGCGCGCCGACGGAGATCAGCAGACGCGGCCCGAAACGGTCGACGAGATAGGCCTGCAGCGGCGAACACCACGTCTGCAAAATGATCAGCAGCGAAAATGTCCACTGCAATTCTGCAAGCGTCGTTCCGAGTTCCTTGTTGAGCGAAGACGTGAACAACGTCCATACATATTGCGGGCTTGAGATCGACATCATCGCGATCAAGCCGAGGATGAGCTGGCTCCAGCGATCTGAAAGCCGACTCGTCGCGGTACGCGTGTCTGACATAGTCATGATTGCGCCCCCCTGAATGACGGCAGACTCATCGGTATGCCGCACATCGATTATGACCCGGATACCCTTTTCCGCAAGACAGGGACGGACTTTGAGGCTGCAGGTCGGGTGGGGAAAACTAAGGCTTGAGAAGACCTAGGCCCACAGGAGGGCAAGCCGATCGGAGGCCTTCCGGCCCAGCAGCAAGCGCACACGCTGCGCCGCGGGGGATCGGTCGTAGGGCGAATCCCCGCAAAAACCCCGGCGGCTCACGCCGCCGGGATGGTGATTGTCAGGTCAGATGGAAGCCGGACGCTGCGGCAGAGCGAGCGCCTTCTGCGCCGCCCAGACGTATTTCATGTCAACGAGTTTGCGCCAGTCGAGTCCCTTCGGCACATTGCCGGTTTCCGCCAGAGAGGCGACGAACGTGTCCATCGCCGCGGAACTCTCGAATCCGCCATCCGGACTGATTTGGGCCAATTCAACCTCGTACTGCGCCTTGAAGGCGGCCGGGATCGAGTAGCCAAGATCCTCCATGATCTTGTAGGCCTTGTCCTTGTTCTCCGGCTTGAACAACCATTGCCGCGCTTTGACGTCGGCCAGGGCATAGGCGTAAGCGGTTTTCTCGTTCTTCTCGAGCCAACTTCCCATGACCGCATAGCCTTCCTGCGGCGCGGGTATCTTCTCCTGGAAAATAAACTTGCCTCCGGCGGCCTCCAGTCCCGCTTTATGACGCGGCAGCAGGCTTGCGCCATCGATGGTGCCGGCGAGGACGGCCTGTAACCGTCCATCGGATGCGCCGGAGACGGGAACGAAATGCACGTCCTTTTCCGGGTCGAGGCCCAGCTTCTTGACGACCTGCTTCATGATCCACGTGCCGCGTCCATCCAGGGAGCCGCCGGAGATCTTTTTGCCCTTGAGGTCCTCGGGCTTGTTGATGCCCTTGCGCACGCCCAGAATCCACCACTCATGGTCCCGGTAGCAGGAGATAAACTTGATCGGCAGACCACTGGCACTGCCGGCACTCAGGATGACGCTGGTGTCGCCATGGGTGATATCGAGGCTGCCACCGATCAGACCCGGAATGTACTGGTCGGTCAGAGTCACGGTGAAATCGTCAATGCCGACGTCCTTGAAATAGCCGAGCGATTGCGCCAGACGGTAACTCCATTGGGTGGCGTAATTCGGATTGAAATCGCCCATCCTGAGCTTGTTCAGGTTGGCATGAATATTCTTGATGCTGGGCGTCTGCGCTCCGGCGATATCGAGCGTCGACGCGGCGATGAATGTGCCCAACAGACCGGCGCCGCCCATTTTCAAAACATCGCGGCGCGGTAGAAGTATATCGTGTCTCTTCATTGCGTTTCTCCCGTCAGATTGTTGTTTTACTTAAACCCACAGATGACTTCTTTCGGCTCACACTCCGTCAACGCGCCGCCACGGAGCGACGTAGGCCTCCAACCAGCGCGTGAGCTGAACGAGCGACAGCGACACCACGACCAGCAAGAACAACACCGCATACATGAGCGCGGAATTGAACGTGTCGGCCGAACGGGTCACCAGGTAGCCGAGGCCGCGTGATCCGCCAAAGATTTCGGCGATGATGACGCCGACCAGACCACGCCCGATGCCCTGCTGAATTCCCGAGATGATGAACGGCAGCGTGTAGGGCAGCACCACCTTCATGTAGAGCTCGCGACGGCTGGCGCCGAAGACACGCGCAGCCGCAAGCAGCGACTTGTCCGTCGTCTTCACTCCTGCCCAGGAATTGATGATGATCGGAAAGACGGCCGACAGCGCGATGATAGTGATCTGCATCTTGACCGAGAAACCGAGGAACAAGATGAACAAGGGCACCAGCGCGATGCGCGGCAGCGACGCCATCGCCCAGACATAGGGGCTCAAAATCTTTTCGATATATTTGTTGCCGCCCATCAGCAGGCCGGCCGGAATGCCGACCAAACAGGCGATGACAAGCCCGATGCCGAGATTGGTCAGCGTATAAAGCAGATGGTCGCGGATGCTGCCTGAAATCACCGCGCCGGGCGGCGCCGTCGTGGTCAGGCCGTGCCATAGCGCCACGAACATGCTGCTCGCTTTGGGGAAGAACAGCGGGCTGATGATCCCCGCGCGGGCAAACAGCTCCCAAATGCAGAAGAAGGCGGTGAGGTTGATCACCGTCACAACACCGCCGCCACAACGATCCCAGACCTCGCGCAACGTCCATTCGGTCTGTTGAATACGGCCGGAATCGCCTTCTCCGTCCGTGGACGCGCTTTCGCTTCGCTCAAGTGCACTCATCGTTATGCTCCGCGCGCGGCCGCAAAGGCCTCGTCCTTCACCAGCCGCCAGATGCGATCATAGAGTTCGCCATATTCGGGCAGCGTCTTGAGATCGTAGTCGAACCGCGGCCGTGGCAGATTGATGTCGACAATCTCCTTGATGCGGCCGGGACGGAACGAGATCACCACGACGCGATCCGCGAGCGTGATCGCTTCATCGATCGAATGGGTGATGAAGACGACCGTCTGCCCGGTCTTGGAGACGATGCGCTCGAGTTCGCTCTGCATCGCTTCACGCGTCATGGCATCGATCGCCGCGAACGGTTCGTCGGCAAGCAGGATATCCGGTTCGGAGACCAGCGCGCGGGCGATGCCGACGCGCTGCTTCATGCCGCCCGAAAGTTCGTAAGGATATGATTTCCGGAAACCCTTCAGACCGACAAGATCGAGAACGCGGTTGGTGCGCTCGTCCATCTCCTGTTTGGAAAGGCCGAGTTTCTGGAATTCGAACGGCATGCGGATGTTCGATTCGACCGTACGCCACGGCATCAGGGCATAATCCTGAAACACCATGGCCCGGTCGGGACCGGGACCGGCCACTGGCAGCCCTTTGACCTTGACCGTGCCTTCCCAAGGCTGGACAAGCCCCGCGACGGCGTTGATGAAGGTTGTTTTGCCGCAGCCCGACGGGCCCACCAGCACGACGAATTCACCGCGATTGACCGTCAGGGTGATATCCCGCAGCGCGGTCAGCTTCTTGCGCTCGCGGTGCAGCTTGTAACCGATCGTCAGATTTTCAGAGACAATGACCGGCGCACCAATCGCCGGCGTCGACGACGGCGACTTGGGCGCCTCACTGAGCCGCTCGGTTACCATACAACGTCCACCCTTTTCGTTCTCCCAGACAGTGGGATTGCGCTCTGTCGGCGCTTGTCGTCACGGCATGATCGCGCGCGTATTCTGGTCGCAAGCAGATGCCCCCGGATCACATCCGAAGCATTTGCGGACGCACATTAGAGCATTTTCCTTGGCTCAATGGGAATCCGGTCTCGCGAAGAAAATGCTCTCGATCAATACCTTGCGCGTATTCTAATCGCAATGCGGCGCCCGCTTCGGATCATGTCCGAGGGCAGGCCTTTTGCGGAATACGCGACAGCACTTTGCATGCCTTTCTTTTTTGTTCCCATGCGGCAGATCAACACTCCACCTGCTGGCGGGCCGTCGTCTAACACCGAAACCTCAACCGAGTGGCCATTAAGAGCTGCAGCCGCGCGCTGATCTCACGCGCTTCTGTAGAGTTTGGTGAGGACGAATTCGCGATGGCCGAGGGATTCGGCGGCGGTGAGGCGGCCGTTGGCGGTGCGCAGGATCATGGCGATGAGCGCATCGCCGGCTTCGGGGATGGTG
>DATJHH010000027.1:0-2975 GCA_035494115.1 Xanthobacteraceae bacterium | reverse complement strand
GCATGGCCGGGAAGGCCGTCGAGCAGGCCGGTGTCGACGTTGGAATCCTCGTAAGCCTTGATCCAGGCGCTTGCCTTCATCTCGGCCTTACGGACCAGCGGGCCGGCTTCGATCGAAGTGTGGATCTCGTCGCCGGTGCGGTCGAGGAAGCCGGTGTTGATGAAGCAGACGCGCTCGGATGCGTTCTGGATGCAGTTCTTGAGGTTGACGGTGGTGCGGCGTTCCTCGTCCATGATGCCGACCTTGAGCGTGTTGGCCGGCAGCGACAGCACTTCTTCCACGCGTCCGAACAGACGCACGGTCAGCGCCACTTCATCCGGGCCATGCAGCTTCGGCTTGACGATATAAACCGAACCAGCGCGGCTGTTGCGGCGCTGCTTCAGATCATGCAGCGCGAGCAGCGCGGTGATGGCGGCATCGAGAATGCCTTCGGGAATCTCATGGCCGGCTGCATCGAGCACGGCGTCCGTGTACATGTGGATGCTGACATTGCGCACCAGCATCAGGCTGCGGCCGGGGAGCGTGATTTCCTTGCCGTCGCGGCCGACATAGGCGCGGTCGTCGTTCAGTTCGCGATGCAGCGTCTTACCGCCCTTGCTGAATTCGGCTTTCAGCGTGCCCTGCATCAGGCCAAGGGCGTTGCGATAGATCAGGACTTTGTCCTCGGCATCGACGGCGGCGACGCTGTCCTCCATGTCGAGAATCGTCGTCACCGCGGATTCGATGACGATGTCGTTGACGCCGGCGGGATCGTCCTTTCCGATCGTGGCCGTGCGGTCGATCTCGATATCGATGTGCAGGCGGTGGTTGACCAGCAAGACCGCCGAAGGGGCTGCGGCATTGCCGCGATGGCCGATGAACTGGGCCGGGTTCTTCAGCGCGGTTGAACCACCTTCAAGCCGTGCGACCAGTTCGCCCTTCTCAACGGAATAGCCGGTGACGTCGGCATGGCTGCCCTTGGCGAGCGGCACGGACTGGTCAAGGAACGCCTTGGCCTTCGCGATGACCTTGGCGCCGCGATTCTTGTCGTAGCCGTTCTTTTTGTAATCGGCGTCGTAGGGAATGGCGTCGGTGCCATATAGCGCGTCATACAGGCTGCCCCAGCGCGCGTTGGCGGCGTTGAGCGAATAGCGCGCGTTGCTCAGCGGCACCACGAGCTGCGGGCCGTGAATGTGGGCGATTTCGTCGTCGACGTTGGCGGTCTTCACCGGCTGCGTCGGCTGTTCGGGAACGAGATAACCGATCTCCTTCAGAAACGCGGTGTAAGCGGCGAGGTCGATCGGCTTGCCGCGATGGGCGCGATGCCATTCGTCGATCTGCTTTTGCAATTCGTCGCGCTTTTTCAAAAGCGCCTGATTGTCTGCTGCGAATTCCTTCACGAGCGTGGCGACGCCGTTCCAGAATTTCTCGGCGGAAATTCCGCTGCCGGGTACGGCTTCCTTCTCGACGAATTCCGCGAGGACAGGAGCAATCTTCAGGCCGGCGATTTCTGTGCGAGTCATTTCAGTCCCATTCCCAAACAGCCACTGGCGGCCATTTCAAAAAATGGAATGAAATGTCCGCCGAAATGAATTGGATTGGGACGATCTAACGATAAACACCCCATAAAGAGAAGTGTTTTGCTGCATAGCACCTATTAGACCTATGGCGCACGAAAACGACTAAGCGTTGCGATTTTGCAAATCTATTTTTACAAAATTTACAATTTTACTCCGCGCGATGACAGATTTTGCCCCGCACGGAGGAAAGCGTGTCCGCTGCCTTCAGATGTGAGCGGCAATATCCATCGGTTCCTGCAGGAGGACGTGGCTCGCAAGCAGCATGCGCTCGATCTCGCCGACCGCCTCGAGAACCGGCCGGGTCGCGGTGTCGAGCACAAGTTCGGCGGTGGAGGGTGGCTGGTAATCGGTGCCGGTGCCGGTGAATCCGGGCAGGCCGCCCGCCCGCGCCTTGGCGTAATGGCCTTTCGGGTCGCGGCTTTCGCAAACCTCGGCGGATGTCGACACGTAGATCTCATGGAACAGGTCGTCGGCGATGCGGCGAGCCTGGGCGCGGTCCTCTGCGGCGGGGGAGACAGCCGCGACGATGGCAATGTGGCCGTTGCGGGCGAGATGGGCTGCGACTTCGGCGAGGCGGCGGATGTTTTCACGCCGGTCGTCGGAGGAAAATCCGAGATCGCTGTTGAGGCCTGCGCGCAGCGTGTCGCCGTCGAGCAATATCGCGGAGCCACCACGGCTGAACAGCCTGCGCTCCAGCGCGCGTGCGAGCGTCGACTTGCCTGCGCCGGGCAGGCCCGTGAACCACAGCACCGCGCCGGAGTGATGATGCCGCGCTGCGCGCTCTTGCGGTTGCAGAGCGGATTCGACGGGGACGATATCGACCGGCACCGCGCGCTGTCCGGCATCGATGCTGAGCACGAGTCCGCCGCCTGCGATGCGGCCGCCGACTTCGATCACCAGCCGTCCGTTGCGCGGGTTGTCGGCATAGGGGTCGGCGGCGGCGGGTCTTGCGAGTGAAAGGTCGATTTCGCCGACATGGTTGCGCGCGATCGAGGTGCTTGCGACGCCCGTCAATTCGCCGGGATCGACCGCCTTCTCGACGGCGACTACGGTGGCGCGGCTCTCCATCGTGCCGATGCGGACGAGAACAGTGTCGCCGGTTTTCAGCGGCGCTTCATGCAGCCAGAAGATACGGGCGTGCAGGCGGCGGGTGTCGCGCGGCGCCGTGGCCGTGTGGGCGATGACATCGCCGCGCTCGAGAAAGAGTTCGCGGTCGAGCGTGATGCCGACCGAGCGGCCGGCAGCTTGCGGTCCGTTCACGGGGGTGTTCGGCCAGCTCTCGACGGTCTTGATCTTGGCGATCTTGCCCGCAGGCATAATGACGATTTCATCGCCGGGTGAAAGTTGTCCGGCCTCGATGCGGCCCGCGATGATGCGGCGGTCGTCGAATTTGTAGATCGCCTGCACCGGCAGGCG
>DATJHH010000026.1:0-2042 GCA_035494115.1 Xanthobacteraceae bacterium | reverse complement strand
AAGCGCAACAGCAAGCGCGATGGATCGGATTTGGATGATTTGGTCGGACATAACGCCTCCACCACCGAACCGGCGAAATGTCTATACAAAAGTCGATTGCAATGCGTCGCAATTGTGGGCGTAGAGGGACTTTTCCAAGATAGGAATCGATCGGATCAAGATCGCGGCGCGCGGCGACGACCGAGCGGTCGGCGCGAGTTACGTCACAAATGCCTTGCTGAAGATCGAGCCACCGAGCGCGAGCCGGGACCCCTACGCCGTAGTCTCTCGATAGGCTGCGGAGTAAGGGTCTCCGCTTTCGCGGAGACGCCAGTTTGAGGGTGCGTCTACTGCACCGAGACACCCGCCTTCTTGATGATCGGCACCCATTTGTCGATTTCCTTGGCGACAAAGACGCGCAGCGCCTCGGGCGTCTGCGCTTCTTCGCTCGGCAATTCGACGCTCAACTCCTGCAGGCGCTTGTTGACGTTCGGATCTTTCAGCGCGGCCCGCGCGGCAGTGTTGAGCTTGTCGACAATCTCCTTCGGCGTGCCCTTGGGCGCGAACAGCGCGTTCCAGCCGACCGCCTGGAATTCCGGCAGACCCTGCTCTGTCGAGGTCGGCACATCGGGGATCGCCGACAGGCGCGCGGGCACCGCGACGACCAGCCCATTGATCGTCTTGCCCTGGATGCTCGGAACGACGCCGACCGTTTGATCGCACACGTAGTCGACCTGCCCGCCTAACAGCGCCGTGAGCGCGGGACCCGAGCCGCGGAACGGGACATGCGTCGGATTGACGCCCAGCAGGGAGTCGAGAAAAAGGCAGGTCAGGTGCGACGTCGCGCCGACGCCGCCGGTGCCGTAGTTCAATCTATTGGCGTTCGCCTTCACATAGGCGATGAACTCACGAAAATCCTTGACCGGAAGATCCTTCTTGGCGGCCACAACCATCGGCGTGCCGCCGGTATTGAGGATGAACTCGAAATCGGTCTTGGGGTCGTAAGGCAGCTTCGGATAAAGGCCCACGCTGGCCGCCTGCGAGCCGAGATTGCCCATCAGCAGCGTGTACCCGTCCGGTGTCGCCCGCGCGACGCGGGTCGCGCCGAGCGTGCCGCCGGCGCCCGCGACGTTCTCGACGACAAGTTGCTGACCGAGAGCCCGGCTCATCGGCTCGGCCACAAGGCGGGTGATGATGTCGGTTGGGCCGCCGGGCGCGAAAGGCACGATGATGGTGATGACGCGGTCCGGATAGGCCGCACTCGCAGCCGCCGGCCAGGCAAGCGCGCCTGCCAAGGCGAGCATAAGCGCGCACCGGCTCGCGGCCGCGATGCGTCGCGTGCCTGCACTGATGGCCCCATCAATCCTCATGATGATCCTCCCCTTTTGTCTTTTCGTTATGTTTTGTTCATCGGCTCACGCCGTCATTGGTTGGCGGACGCGGCGTGGTCATCTTCCGCACGCCGACGGCATTGCGCAACCCCAGGTGGGGACTTTGTTGTGGTCGGATCGTTTGACAAAGATCATGGTCCGGTGCCGCAATCTCGGCATCGTCGTGTTGTCCGGGCCAGGCCATGCTGATTGCGTTCTTCGCCGACATCCATGCCAATCGGCAGGCCTTCGAGGCTTGTCTTGCGCAGGCGCGCGAGCGGGGCGCGGAACGGTTCGTGCTGCTCGGCGACTATGTCGGTTATGGCGGCGACCCGGATTGGGCGGTCGAGACGGTGATGGACCTTGTCGACAAAGGCGCCATGGCCGTCATGGGCAACCACGACAGCGCTATCGGCACGCCCAGCGAGAGCATGAATGCCGAGGCGCAGATGGCGATCGAGTGGACGCGCGGCGTGCTGGATGCTCCGCAACGGCGGTTCCTCGCGAACCTGCCGCTGACGCTTAACGATGAATACCGTCTCTATGTGCATTCCGATGCCAGCAGCCCGAAGAGCTGGATCTACGTCGCGAGCACCGTGGAAGCCGCGCGCAGCCTCGGCGGCACGTCCGCGCACATGACGTTCTGCGCCCACATCCATCAGCCGGCGCTGTACAGCATGTCGGCGACGGCGA
>DATJHH010000025.1:0-2632 GCA_035494115.1 Xanthobacteraceae bacterium | reverse complement strand
GCAATTATAGGCCGCCGCCATGCCGGTGCAGATCGCGCGCATGCGCTCGCGGATCAGCGCGCGCACCTCGTCGGAGAAGGCACGCACCGTGCCGCACAGCCAGGCTTCGCCGGGAATGACATTATAGGCAGAACCCGAATGTATCTGGGTGATGGAAAGCACTGCCGCCTGCAGCGGATCGACATTGCGGCTGACGATGGTTTGCAGCGCCTGCCCCAGTGTCATGGCGATCACGACGGCGTCCTTGGAGCGTTCCGGCATCGCGCCATGCGCGCCATAGCCGTGGATACTGATGTCGAAAAAGTCGGCACCGGCCATCGCGGGGCCCGGCAGGATGGCGACCTCGCCATGGTTGAGGTCCGGCGCGTTGTGCAGTCCGTAGATCTCGTCGCAGGGGAATTTCTGGAACAGCCCGTCCTTGATCATGGCGCGGGCGCCGCCGAGGCCTTCTTCCGCCGGCTGGAAGATGAAATGCACGGTACCGTCGAAGTTCCGCGTCTCGGCGAGATAGCGCGCAGTGCCGAGCAGCATGGTGGTATGGCCGTCATGGCCGCAGCCATGGAAGCGGCCGGGAATGGTCGAGCGCCATTTCAGGTTGGTGTTTTCCTCCATCGGCAACGCGTCCATGTCGGCGCGCAGCCCGATGCGCTTGCCACTGGCGCCCTTGCCCTTGAGCACGCCGATCACGCCGGTGCCGCCGAATCCACGATGCACCTCGATGCCCCATTGCGTGAGCTTGTCAGCGACGATGCCAGAGGTGCGCACCTCCTCGAAGCCGATCTCGGGATGCGCGTGCAGGTCGCGCCGGATCGCGGTGAGTTCGTCGGCAAAGGCTTCGATGCGGTCAATGGTCGGCATGTCTCTCTATCCGGTTGAACGTGATTTGGTTTGTGGAATGAAAGGAGAACCGTTCGGCTTGATGCGGATGCCCGGACGCAGCCGCGTCCAGGGCAGCGCGGCTGTGTCGGCCGGCATCGCGCCCGGCGCGGCGCAGATCAGCAGTTTTTCGGCGATCGGCTCAAAATCGGCGCGGAAATGCACCGAGCTCTTGTTGACCAGGATTTTCTGTTCGGTCGGCTCGATGCCGACATAGCGGTACATCGCCTGGTCCGCGAGCTGTGCCTTGTGGGAGGCGACGACGACGCGGATGTCGCCGATGCGAAGGCACGCCGAAGGTCCCATCTCCATCGCGCGCCCGCCGAAATAGGGGCCCGGGGCGATGAAATTGCCGTCGGACAATTTCTCGACGATGAAGGTCTCCTTGTAGGGCGCATCGCCTGATATGCCCGACTTGCCGCCGAGCGACAGCGTGACGGTCGCGCCGACACCTGCTTGATGCGCGGCCTTGGCCGATTCCGGATCGTAGATCACGCCGGTCGCGGCGCGCCCCGCTTTGTTGCGCACCAGCGCGCGCAGCATGCCCGTGGTGTCGGAATCGCCGCCGGCGCCGGGATTGTCCTGGGTATCGGCGATGATGATCGGCTTCTTCGCTGTCTTCGACAGTTCCATCGCAAGCTGCACGCCCGCATCGGGCGAATAGATCTTGCCGTCGAAATCGTCTTCATGGCTTTCGATGATGGCCGCGATCTTGTCCGCGGCAGCATCGGCATCTGCCTGCGTCCGGCCATAGGCGAACACGCTCGGCCCACAATCGGCGAAATCGGCGGCCGGAAATCCCGGTGCAAAGGACAGCGTCGGCACGGCGTCGCTTTCGAGCGCGGCGAGCTTCTCGTAGATGCCCTTGGTCGGCTGGTCGTTGGTGCATTGCCAACTGATCGCGATCAGGAAGGGCAGTTGCCGGAACGCTTTGGCGAAACGCTGCTTCGACTTTAGCAGCAGAGCGAGATGCCTTGCGCAGGCGCGTCCCGTGTCGGCCATGTCGACATGCGGATAGGTACGATAGGCGATCAGCGCGTCCGCATGATCGACCATTTCCGGCGTGACGTTAGCATGCAGATCGAGGCTGACGACCAGCGGCACGTCCTTGCCTATCACCTTTCGCACGCGCGAAAGAATTTCCCCTTCACCGTCATCGAAATGCTCGGCGACCATAGCGCCATGCAGGTCGAGATAGACGGCGTCGATCGGTCCTGCCGACGCGATGCCATCGACCATGACCTTGGCGATGCGCTCATATGCGTCTTTGGTAACATGCGCCGACGGCGTCGCCGCGGCGAAGATGGTCGGCACCAGTTCCCAGCCATTGGCTTCCGCGACATCGATGAAGCCGGCAAGCCCGACATTGATATTGCGGATGGTCAGGACGTCGTTGCCCCTGACCATCGAGGGCCACCCGCCGCCATGCACAAAGGCGTCATAGGTCGCCCTGGTCGGCGCAAAGGTGTTGGTCTCGTGCAGGAAGCCGCCGACAGCGATGCGGGTCATTTAATCGGATCTCGATCCATCATCTGAAGGCGCGACGTTACCCTTGCGTCGCCAAAAAGCGCAAGCAGTCGAGCAATGCGGCTTTGCATGGGATGTCGTCGTTGTAGAGGCGTGCAACAAACTCTGTCGTCATTCCGGGGCGCCACGAAGTGGCTCGCGGCTTCGCCGCGCCCCGGAATGACGAAGGAGAAATTCACGCGCCGACGGCCACCGGCCGGAAATTCGCAAAATCCCAGCCTCTGCCGGG
>DATJHH010000024.1:0-2013 GCA_035494115.1 Xanthobacteraceae bacterium | reverse complement strand
AATAGCCCGAATCCTGCGGCATTTCGGCGCTAATCCCCTGTCTTCCTGACCTTATTTCAAGGCGGCCATCTGCGTTGCCGTCTTGATCGTGCTTTTTACAACGCCATCTGTTAGGAGAGGGCACCGCAACCCGATCGCGCCAGCCTTGAACCGGCGATGCGTTGGAGACACCCATGTTTATCCAGACCGAAACTACCCCCAATCCCGCCACGCTGAAGTTTCTGCCCGGCCGCACCGTGCTCGACAGCGGCACAATGGAATTCACCAGCCGCGACAGCGCCGCGCGCTCGCCGCTGGCGGTGAAACTGTTCGAGATTCCCGGCGTCACCGGCGTGTTCTACGGTTCCGATTTCGTCACCGTCACCAAGGACGACGGCGACTGGCAGCATCTCAAGCCCGCCATCCTCGGCACCATCATGGAACACTATATGTCCGGTGGGCCAATCCTTGCCGACGGCGCGCAGCCGGATGCCGGACCGCATGCCGAGGAATTCTTCAACGAAGCCGACGCCGAGACCGTCGGCATCATCAAGGACATTCTGGAAACCCGCGTTCGCCCGGCGGTCGCCAGCGACGGCGGCGACATCACCTTCCGCGGCTTCAAGGACGGCATCGTTTTCCTCGACATGAAGGGCTCCTGCTCGGGATGCCCCTCCTCGACCGCGACGCTGAAGCACGGCATCCAGAACCTGCTCAAGCACTACGTGCCCGACGTTGTCGAAGTGAGGCCGATGTAAGTCTTCCTCGCACGCGCGAGAGTGACGATTTGACGATGGCCGGGCTTGACCCGGCCATTTATTTTTCTGAATGCTTGCGTACCCCGGCAGGCTTTGAAGCCTGCGATTTCGCCCTTTCACGAAAACCTTATTCGCCCATCATGCTCGTTCTCGCTATCGATACCGCGCTGGAATCCTGCGCTGCCGCGGTGCTCGACACCGACGCGGAAGCCTTCCGCGCGCGGCAGAGCCTGCCGATGAAGCGTGGCCACGCCGAAGCGCTGATGCCGATGATCGACGAGGTGATGAAGGCGGCCAGCCTTTCTTATTCCGCGCTCGACCGGATCGCGGTCACGGTCGGCCCCGGCAGCTTCACCGGGCTTCGGGTCGGCATTTCAGCGGGTCGCGGGCTTGGCCTTGCGGCCAACCGCCCCGTGGTCGGCATCACCACGCTCGCTGCCTATGCCGCGCCGCTGATCGACGGGGAAAGCGAAACGCCGGTGATCGCGGCGATCGATGCCCGCCATGGCCATGTCTACGCCCAGGTCTTTTCCGGCGACGGCACGAGCCTCATCAAACCCGCCATCATGCCTCTTGAGGACGTTTTCCGCGCTGCGCGCTTCGGTCCTGCGCATATTGTCGGCGATGCAGCCGACATGATCGCGGCGCAATGGCCCCCGGAATTCGAGCCGCCCGCATCAGTCGACCGGCAGGCTGCGCCGGACATCGCATGGGTCGCATGGCTCGGCGCCAGCGTGGACCCCGATGAAGCGCCGCCACGGCCTTATTACCTGCGTGCGCCCGACGCCAAGACCAAGGCCGAACTGGCGCAACGCTGATGCCGGGCCTCGTCTCAAAATTCCTGTCGCTTTTTCTATCGCGCGGCGATGCAGCGGTTGAGCCCGCGAATTTGCGCGACGCGCCCGCCCTGGCGCGGCTGCACAAGGCATCCTTTCATCGTGGATGGGATGTCGGTGAGTTCGAGCAGTTGCTGGCCGACCGCAGCGTGCTCGCACACAGGCTGCGGATGGGCCGCGCCATCGCAGGCTTCATCCTCTCGCGCATGGCGGCGGACGAGGCGGAAATTCTGTCGGTCGCGATTGCGCCCAACATGCGCGGACGCGGCCTGTCCGGCCCGCTCGTCCAGACCCATCTCGGCTACCTCGCGGGCGCCGGTATCCGGACAGTTTTTCTCGAAGTCGAGGAAAACAACCTGCCCGCGCGTGCGCTGTATGCGAGGGCAGGTTTCAGCACCGTGGGCCGGCGTGAGCGCTATTATAAAGATGACAGCGGCGCT
>DATJHH010000023.1:0-6076 GCA_035494115.1 Xanthobacteraceae bacterium | reverse complement strand
GCGACGATGACGCCGATCGGGACAACGACGCTCAACCGCGCGCGGTCCCAATTGCTGAAGGTCGGGTCGTCGGTGTGTCTCGCGTGGACCGGCGAACGCAAACAGATACCCCTAAAACACTCTGCCCGCTGGACAATTGGGCGGAATGTAGGGGCTAAAGCTTGCCAATCGCTTTCATTTTGCCATTTTGGCGATGGCGCCGGAGGGAAAGGCCGGAATTCGGTGAGCGGGCTTAATCGGAGGTAAAAACGTCCTCTATGCCGGAATAAAGTATCCAAATAGGCCGGGAAAAGACGTTTTCGCCGCAGCACGGCGCCGGTGTGACACCCGGAGTTTGCCAGCTCGGTCCGGTCAGCCCGCCCGCTGGGGCGGCTCCTGCGCCAGTTCGGGGTGGCCCCGCAGCCAGGCCTCGAGCATGCCACGCATGCCGCCTTCGTCGAGGATGGATTTGATCTCGGGCGGGATTGGCGGGAACTGATCGGATCTTCCGCTGGTCAGGTTGCGGACCACACCGCTGTCGAAATCGGCTTCGATCTGATCGCCGTCTGCGATCCAGCTGGTGATGCCCTCGCAATTGATCATGCAGGGCAGCGCGACGCCGGTGGCGGCCCGGAACGAGCGAAATGGCATCGACTCGCACAGAACCCGAAGCCGCAGAGCCTTCATCGCGATCATGCCTTGATTATGCGCCTTGCCGCAGAAGAAGTTTTTGCCGGCGACAATGAAATCGCCGGGCTCGATACGCTCCTTGAGCGTCGGGTCGATCTCGTCGAACAAATAGGGGATCAACTGCGCCGGGTCCTGGACGCGCGATGTCACCAGGTCAAACCGGATGACGCCGCCGTCATGCAGGATGTTGTCGCCCAGAACGTGAGCTTTGCCGCGTGTTTTCCAGCCGCCTTCGATAGCCATGTTTGTGTCCTTAAGCAGGAGTGCCGGCTGTCAGGTCTCGCGGATCGACGATGCGACCGGCGAGCGCAGAGGCCATGACCGTGACGGGGCTGGCCAGATAGCATTCGGCGTCCTTGGCGCCCATGCGCCCCGCGCCGTTGGTAGCCGCGGTCGAGATCGACACCTCGCCGGGGCCGAGCGGCGCGCCAACACCGCCGGCGCAAGGGCCGCAACCGGCCGGCAAGAAGATCGCTCCGGCATCCATGAAGTCTTTCGTCAGGCCGGAATCCATCATCCGTTGAGCGATCGAGATGGTGCCGGGCACGATGAAAAAGCGCACATTCGGCGCTATCTTCTTGCCGCGAAGCAGCGCGGCAGCGCGCTCGAAGTCTTCGTACATCCCCGAACCGCAGGAGCCGATGCAAGCCTGATCGACCGGGCGGCCGACGGCTGAGCCGATATCGACCGCACGATCGGGACCGCCCGGCAGTGCCACCTGAGGACCGAGTTCGCTCAGGTCGATGACGATGCGGCTCTCGAACGCTGCGTCGTCGTCGCTTATGACACCATCCGCGGTTTTGCTGCCGTCGAAGGACAGCGGCGGAAACAAGACGTTGTTGACTCCGATCTCAGTCAGCGTGTTGCACAATGCAACCCGCTCCGACACCGCCATCGCCGCGGTCGCTGGGCCGCCAAACTCGACAACGCGATCGTCGAATTCGACGCCGAGACGCCCGGAGGTGAGGTCAGAAGACAGTTTAAAACCGAGATCGCGAGCATAGACGCCGGGCTTGAACGCCCCAGTAAGGTCGATGCGTAATGTCTGCGGCACCATCGTCCACAAAGTGCCTGTGGCCAGCACAACCGGAATATCCGGTCCGGCGCGCATGGCGAAGGCGCCGATGGCACCGAAATTCGTACAGTGCATGTCATAGGCGATGAGGAACATGCCCGGCCGCACCATGCCGGTTTCCATCGGGTAGATGTGGCCATGGCCGCCGCGGCCAACATCGAAGAACGCGCCGACCTGCCACTCCGCGGCGATGCGTCGATTGGCGCGCGACTGCTCGATGGCGCGAGGCGACGTATTGATGACGTTGTGGTCGGTCAGGATCACTACGCGATCCGGATTGGTAATGCGCCTGTAGCCGATCTGCGCGAGTTGGCGATGCGCAGTCTCGACGTAACCATCATGCAGGATAACCAATTGAGGATCGGGCGCGATGATTTCGCCGGGCTTGACCCTCGTCCGGCCGACGGCGCCGGCCAGCAGTTTCTCCGCCATTGTCATCGCCATGATGCTCTTCTCCGTGATTTCCGCGCTGGTCGCCCCGTTATTTTGCCGCCTTCACGCCAGCGAGCATCGGTACTGAGTCGCCTCGATCGACTTCGTCGCATTTGTCCTGTTCCGCCTTGGTCTTCTTCTCGGCAAACAACAGCACATTCATGATGGACGCGCGCGGCACGAAACAGACTCCGGTGTCGTCGGCGACGACGAGATCGCCGGCTTCAACGCGCACGCCGCAGATGACAACCGGGCCGTTGATCTCTGCCGCCTCGACCCGCCATTTTCCGGTGGCCGGCGTACGTTCGGTGGACCAGATTGGATAGTTTAGTTCGCGCGATTGGCCGACATCGCGGATTCCGCCATCGACGACCGCGCCGGCTTCGCCTTGGCGCTTCCCGATCTTGGTCCCGACACCGCCCAAGTTCGATACGCCCGCGGCGCCTTGCACGACGATGACGTCGCCCGGTGCGGATAGATTATGGCATTCGATTTCGGCCAAACGGTTGTCCTTGCGGTCTGCGAGCACCGCGGGATCTTCCTGCCTCAGTACATTTCGCAGCGTCAGCGCCGGACCAACCATACGCGCGCCTGCGATGGTTGGAATAAGCCGTGAGCCGGCGACGATGCCGCGGATGCCGATTTCGTCGAGCGCATCCGACACGGCGCAGGTCGCGTCGCCCAGCGCCTTGTAGCGGGCAATAACGTCGGCAGCGACGCGGGGGATCTCAAGCATGCAAATACGGCTCGGATCGATCTTGCCGGTGAGAAGCTTACTCATGGTTTTCCTTTCGCGATCCGTGGCCGCCGGCGCTTCGAAGAAGACGGCGGCATTGCCGCGTCCGCGGCGCGGCCATGCGGCGGCTTGAAAAGGCGCGCGCCGAGCTGTTGCAGAAACGCCGTCCATGCGGTTTGGAATCGTTTGTCAGACGGCGCCATGCCGGTGGTCATCGCGGTGATGTGGGCAAAGGCGAGGGGATAGGTGGCGAGCGCGAACATCGCAAGCTGCACGAAGCGCGCGTCGAGTTCGGGCGGCAGCAGTCCTTCTTTCTGCGCCGCCTTGATGGTGGCAACAGAATGTTTGATGACGGCACGGCGACTTTCTTCGTTCGGCGGCGCAATGTCGGTCTGCGCGGCTTCCCACGTCAGCAATTTGATCCATTCGAGGTCGCCAAGCATACGGTTGAAGCGCCAGGCGAATAGCGAAGAGACATCGTGCGAGCCGTCGTCGCTCAAGGGATTTTGCGGCAGCGGATGATCGGCCGTGGCGTCGGCGAGTTGTTCGGTGCGTACCTGCTCGAACAGTTGCTCCTTGCCGCGGAAGTAATGATAGATCAATTCCTTGGTCACACCCGCGCGTTGCGCGATCTGCTCCATGCGCGCCCCGGCATAGCCGCGCGCCGCGAATTCAGCGCGGGCGGCAGCAACGATGTTGCTGCGGGTTCGCTCGCGATTGCGCGTCTTCTGCATGGCCGGCGTTGACAGGTTTTTTCAACTCAACTAACTTAACGGTAAGTAAGTTAAAGCTCGCTGTCAATGACGGGCTCCTTGCGACGGGCATGCGGCGCATCGCTGCGGCCTAGCAAAAACAGGGTGGAGACATATGGCGTCACTTCGCAAAACAATCATGATTGCGCTCGCCGGCGTCATCGCAACCGCAACGGCGGGTTCGTTTGTTGCGCATGCTCAGGATTATCCGTCGCGGCTCATCAGAATTATCGTGCCGTTCCCGCCGGGGGGAAACCCCGATCTCGCGGCGCGTCTCGTCGCCAATCAGATGGCCATAGATTTCGGCCAGTCTGTCATCATCGAGAACAAGCCCGGCGCCAATGGTGGCATCGGCGCCAAGACTGTCGCGCGCGCGGATCCCGACGGCTACACGCTGCTGGTTGCCAACCTCGGCATTCTCGGTATCAACCCGGTCGTGCGCGAGAACCTCATGTACGACACGGCCAAAGACTTCCTTCCAATCAGCCGACTGGCGATCTCGCCGCTGGTGCTGATCGTCAATCCGTCCGTGAAGGTGAGTTCGGTTGAGGAGCTTGTGGCTCGCGCTAAGAAGGAGCCGAGCAAGCTGAGTTATGCCTCGGCTGGCGTCGGATCGGCGGCGCACATGGCCGGCGCGCTTTTCGGACAGATGGCCGGCGTGCGACTGCTGCACGTCCCGTACAAAGGCGCATCTGAAGCCGCACCCGCGACGGCGGCGGGCACGGTGTCGATGACTTTCAGCGGTCAGGGCGCGGGTTGGCCGTTGGTCGAGGCCGGGCACGTCAAGGCGCTGGGCATGACTGGGCTGAAGCGGTCGCCGACACACCCCGACGTTCCGACCATCTCGGAGGCCGGCGTCCAAGGTTACGACATTTCGGACTGGGTCGGCATGTTGGCACCCGCCGGTACACCGCAGCCGATCATCGACAAGCTCAACGCTGAAGTGCAGAAGGCGCTGGCCGACCCGGAGACGCAAAAGAAGTTTGCGCAGATGGGCCTCGAGCCGGCCGGCACCACCCCGAAGGGTCTGACGGACTTTATCGAGGCCGAGCAGACGAAGTGGGGCACCGTCGCTAAGCGCGACAACATCCACATCAAAGATTGACGGATTATCGTCGGCCGCGACCCGCTAGAGTAGAGACGGGCACGGCCCGTCTCGCAGCGTTGTGGACGCCTCAGCCCGGGGTCCGGTAGGGCGGGCGGGGAATGGCGATGTGGGCGGCGCGAAGGGCGCCGGACCAACGCTCCCGCAGGTCCTGGAAGTAGGGTTCGCCCGGCTCGATGCGATAGTTGACCTCGGAGTCGCAGACATCGCGCCGCGCGACCAGCAGGTCGATCGGCATCCCAACGCCGAGATTGGAGCGCATGGTGGAGTCCATCGAAATCAGCCCGATCTTGAGCGCGTCATAGAGATCGGTGTCGTAGGAAATGGCGCGGTCGAGCACCGGCTTGCCGTATTTGTGTTCGCCGATCTGCAGATAAGGCGTGTCGGTGGTGCACTCGATGAAATTGCCTGCCGAATAAATCATGAAGAGACGCAATCTGCCGTTTTTGACCTGGCCACCGAACAGGAACGCGACGTCGTGATCGACCGACGCCTCGGCCAGCGCCTTGCCGTCGATGCCTTGTACGGTGCGGACCGCTTTGCCGATGCGCTGCGCCGCCTGGAACATGGTGGGCGCGTTCATCAGCGTTTCCAGTTCGCCGGTCTCCGGATTTTCGATGCCCTCGGTGAGCATCGAGCGCACGGTCTGCGACAGCGACAGATTGCCGGAGGAGGCAAGCGCCATGATGCGTTCGCCGGGCTCGCTGTAGATGTGTAGCTTGCGGAAGGTCGATACGTTATCGAGGCCGGCATTGGTGCGCGTATCGGCGATCATGACGAGGCCGTCGCGCACGAGAATACCGCAGCAATAGGTCATGGGTTTGATCTTTGAGATGGGGACAGGCGGAAGCGTCCGCCGGACGGTCGCTTGGCCTTCTCGGGCAACTTGCTCACTCGGTCAATAGCGCGTGCATCGCCGGTCACGATTGCGATTGGGATTGTGCCTGCCAAGTCGTCGGCGCCACCCGGACCGAGACATTCATGGTTTCGCGGCCGCCGCCATGACGCGTGCCGCGAACCGGCGCGGCGCCGAGATAATCGAGGCCGACGGCGACGCGGACATGCGCCTCGGTCGGCGAAAGTCCGTGCGTCGGATCGAAGCCGACCCAGCCGAGGGTGTCGATATAGGCTTCGGCCCAGGCGTGGCCGGCGCCCTGCGCGCCCTTGTCGTCCGTGCGGCAATAATGTCCGCCGATGTAGCGCGCCGGGATGCCGAGGTGGCGCGCGGCGGCGATGAAGATGTGAGTGCCGTCCTGGCAGACGCCGCGCTTGAGCTTGAATGCCTCGGCGGCGGTGGTCGCGACGGT